>JAHBVJ010000001.1 GCA_019637615.1 Anaerolineae bacterium
TCCTTGTACATCTTCCGCGCTCTTTCTGTTTACTATACCCGTGATCAACCCCCAATTCTAAACAGACCCACCTACAGAATAGCTGTATAATGCCATTAGAAACTTATTCGTCGTAGCCTTCTCATGTGTGAAAGCAGGTTGAGCCATGTTCGGATCGTTTTCCAATAGTTGGCGGTTGATCAAAGCGAGTGCCAACATTCTCAATACCAACAAAAGCCTTCTGATTTATCCCTTTGTATCTGCTATCGCCAGCATCATCGTGATAATCAGTTTCTTCGTGCCGTTAGCGGTGAGTGGGCTAATAGAAAAGCTAGATAAATCATCAGGGGCGCCGGTTATTGCCATCGGTGTTTCGTTCCTATTCTACGTCGTGCTCTATACGGTAATTTTCTTCTGCAACACCGCGCTTGTAGGCTCGGCGCTCATGATGCTGCGCGGTGGTAATCCAACCGTCAGCGATGGTTTTAGCATCGCTAGAGAGCGGCTTAGTTCCATTGTTGGTTATGCCATGATTGCGGCAACGGTAGGAATGGTATTGCGAGCAATCTCTGAACGAAGCGGTATCGTCGGCAGAATTATTTCAGGCATTTTGGGCTTCGCGTGGACGGTAGCGACATTTCTCGTCGTGCCTATCCTCGTCATTGAGAAAGCTGACCCACTGGAAGCCATCAAACGAAGCGCTGCCTTACTCCGCCAGACATGGGGAGAGCAACTGGTTGGCTCGTTCAGCATGGGATCGATATTTGGCTTGCTCATGGTTGGTATTATCATTCTTGGCGGGATGCTGGTGGGCGGTCTTGCTACGGCCTTAAACTCAGTAGCAGTTGGAGTCCTAGGAGTCTTGGCGATTGTGCTCGCTATCGTGCTAATCGGGTTATACAGTTCAGCGTTGCAGGGCATCTATACTGCTGCATTATATGAATACGCGGCACAGGGCAAGGTGAGCGATACGTTCGACGCCGATCTTATTACTAACGCGTTCAAGCGCAAAAACGGGTGAGTGGGAAGGTTTAGACGTGTGCCAGCGTTTGATTATCTACATCGACGCGCCTAACAGACTCACAAGAAAAATCCCCTTCTCTATGAGAAGGGGATTTGAAACAACAAGAGCGAATAGAAAACTTGGCGATGGGTTAACGACCAACGCCAGACGCAACTGGTGTCCGCGTACGGATAGGTATCACAGGAACCTGACTGTTCAAATCATTCTGCTGTGCAGCTTGCAACGCAACATTGGGCTGAGGGATGCAGTCGGCTGTACAGGTAATCACTGATTCGCCTTTGACAAATTCTTCGCAATACCCGTTACCGCAGGTAGACAGATCCGCGAAATCATCCGGGCAATTTTCAAAAGTTTCACCTGCGTCTTGTGTCAAGTTGCCGCATGTGGCAGCCGCGATTGGCGCAGTGAGCGTGGCTTTATAGGTATTCAGCCAGAAATCAAGCAGCCGACTCAGCGTAGTGCGCAGGTTCAAGCCACTGCGTGATAGACCAGCTAAACGCTCTCCGCCGATGAGATTAGTAAGCTTGGAGGCATCGATAGCGGCGTTGATCTCATCATTTGTCGAAGTAGCAGGTATCCCAAGCAAGTCCGTCAAGAACGCGTGCGTTTCTGGCACATCGTACATGATCAGCATGTCTTTCAGGAAGCCGCGCAAGCCCGTGATGCTGTTAAAGCTCGATGTTGCGTTCGCCCGCAAGGTATCGCGATTGACCCCGACATTTGCCAATTGATCCGCGTTGATATGTCCGTAGGCGAGGCTTAACGGAGCGACAATGTATCGCTTCAGATCAGCAGAAGTCACATCAACCGTGCTTTCGCGTCCGATGATGCCACCACCGATACCGGGCGCGACCTGTGTGATGAACTGCGTGCCACGCACCGTTATACCAGCGGGTGGAAGGAATATCTGGACGCGATCACGTGATCCCTTTTTCGGCACATTGGAAAAGATCGTGCCGGCGAGCTGATAAACGACAAGCTGCTGACCACCATTCGCGGCAGTTCCAAGGCTGGTTAACTGGATAAGTACGGATGGATAAATAGTCAGCTCAATTCCGTTTGGAGTGGTCAACACAGCGAGACCATTACTACCAGTCCGGATTTGATCTCCGGCAACTATGGATTGAACCTGCGTAACAGTCGTCCATTGTGTGTTACCACGTGTGCGAAACTGGACTAGACCAGCGGTAGGGCTGAGTGAAGCGGAAATGCTTTGTGCCGAGATGCTGTCTAGGTTGAACAAACCTGATGCCAGCAGTAGCAACACGACCATCCCGACAACCGCGAAATTGAATAGCGTTTTTAGTTTCATCTGTCAATCCACCTCGTCAATGTTGACCATGGCACCCGGCAAGCTGGCGAATATCATCAGCATTATACCCAACAATATCCTAACAAGTGTCTAAAATTGTTGTGCTTATACCCTTGCACCGTACACACTTACAAGGATAAATAAATTTATACGCTTATTATAACGTGCATTTCCTGTTAGAATAGTGCAATTGCATAATGGATACATCTTATACTAAGTAATATCGACTTGCAAAGCACCATTTTATGGCAATTTTGATTGATTATCATATCCATACCGATAACAGTTTTGATAGCAAAGCATCTATGCGCAGCATGTGCCAGCGGGCAATCGAGCTAGGCATCACTGAGCTGGCCTTCACTGACCATTTCAACAACCACATTCTGGATATCGATCTGGGTTATTACAATCCTGATCGTTTTTTTGAAGATGTTCGGATTTGCCGCCAAGACTTTCCAACTTTGACCATTTTAGCGGGCATTGAAGTCGGGGAACCGCATCGATGGGCACGCAAAGTGCAGCCTGTCTTAGCTCGATACCCCTATGATGTTGTCCTTGGCAGTTTGCATTGGGTGGGACGTGAGAATGTGTTCCAACCCGTGTACTTCCGCACCCGATACCCGCACCAAGCGTATCTTGAGTACTTTGAAGAACTGCTTAACATGGTACAAACCGGGGATTTTGACATTCTTGCACATGTCGATTTGCCCAAACGTCTTGGCTATGAAATTTACAAACGCTTCGATATTGCGGAATTTGAACCCCAGATACGCGCTATCTGGCAAGTTTGCATTGACCGGGGCATCACGCCAGAAATCAATACCAAAGCGTTACGCATGGGCGTTCAAGAATTACACCCCACTCCTATAGCGCTCGAATGGTATGTCGAGATGGGAGGACGCCAGTTGACGATTGGCAGTGATGCCCATCACACCGCCAGTTTGGCGAGCGGGATCGCTGAGGCGGTGGCGTGTGCCACTAACGCTGGCTTGACACATTTTTGCCGCTACCAGCAGCGCCAGATCGTAGAATGGTTGCCATTGAAGAACTAGCCCTCCTTGAGATGCATAGGAAAGTGAGCAAAAACTGAACACAATGTGAACTGGTTGAGGCAGAAGCCTCTATGCTAGAGTGTTAGCATCAAACAATCGGGGGATAAGATCATGACTTCTGTCGTTCGTTCGCGGCGCTCCTTCCTCAAAAACAGCTTCATCGCTGCCGGGGTCTCATTGAGTGGGCTAACTTTCAGCTCGGCCTTTGGCCTAAAACCCGCACGCGCCGCCGAAGATGACATTCAGACCATCCTCGATGTGGCTGCAACCGCCGAAGCTTTCGCCTGTACCCACTATGCCCGTGCCATTTCCAGTGCATTGTTCAATGATGTCCAGACCTCCTACCTCAAAGCGGGACTCGACTCGGAATTTCAACACCTAGCATTCTTACAAGCCAACGGCGCGAAGTTGTTGGCAGAAAAATTCTATTTTCCCGTTGATACCTTCGCCAGCACCACCAACTTCAGCCAAGTGACCGCCATCGCAGAGACCGTCTTCGTTGCTGCCTATCTCGCAGCAACCAACCGTTTTGCTGAACTCGGGCAAGCGAGCTTGGCAACTACCGCCGCCCAAATTGCCGTCGTAGAAGGGCAACATCTCGCTGTAGTGCGTATCATCGGCGGAGAATTAGCCAATAACATCGCGTATGGCAAGACGTTATTCGGTCAGGTTTCGGAGGCTGTGTCCGTTGTCGCTCCCTTGCTAGATGGGCAGGAAGGTGTACTTGGCCCGATGGAAAAATCTTCTGTGTCTTTCCCCGGATCCGCATCGATCCGCAACATTATCGGTGATTCACAACTGGATGCCGTAGAGCCATTTGTGAACCAAAACAAGAACACTTAAATCAGAAGGGAGCGCTACATGTTTGGCACAATCGCACGTATTCAGGTGAAACCCGGCACATTGCCACAGCTACAGGCCATTGGGGCCGACCTTACCGATGACAGCCGCTTACGCCAGAATGGACATATCGCGACCTATATGTATCAACGCGGTGACGACCCTAACGAAATCTGGATGGTCGTGATGTTTGAGAGCAAAGAAGCCTACTATAAAAATGCAGAAAGCCCCGAACAAAACGAGCAGTTTATGAAAATGGCACAGTTCTTCGCCGCGCCGCCGGAATGGCATGATGGCGAGGTTATCTGGATGAGCGACTCACGTTTGTAGTCGCTTTATATCTCACCTTACGCAGTGGCAAGCAGGCTGGCTGATTCCGATCATAAAACCGATCACAAACGCTCATAAGCATGATCAGTTTGATCGTTTTTCTGCTCAGGGAATGATCGAAAAACCAGCGCAAAACCCACGTATGATCGGTTTTATGATCAGAAATTGAGCAGTCAAACCGATCATACAGGATCGATTACGAATTCAGCAGTTGGGTTAGGAGTGGTGTCTTGAACGCCATGCAGCAAATCAGACAACTTGTTCCGTTCAGTTCGGCAAGAAACTGCTATCATTAGCGCAGCGTCTAGCATCAATCATTCTAAACGAACATTTGAGTTGTGTCAAGGGCGTGTAAACCGCGCAAGGAAAAGTCGCGGTTGGGACGACTAAGCTCCGCTCGCGCCATTGTAGGTGGCTGCTATACGGTGAGCTTCCGCCACCAAGGCTTGCCGAAGTTCCACAGGTTCGAGGACGGTCACAAGGCTACCCCATGACTGAATCCAAGGCTGCATCTCGCGCCAATCTTTGACCCATACTGAAAGCTGGCAGTCCCCATCGGGCAGATCGACTACTTGTTGCGACAGATGCCAGTTATGCTCTTTGATGAGGGAGGTTGCTTCCCCGCGAAAATGCATGGTGACGCGCACTTTGCCGCCGCCGCCCATAATGCCCCATGCCGTTGAAAAATATTCATTCGCGTTGAATTCTTCGGGAATGGTATAACGGTCATCCAATAATTGCGCACGGCTGATGCGTTGAAATTTGAAGGTGCGAGTCTGCTTGCTCTGCCCATCATAGCCGATGGTGTATAGCCCACCTTGGGGCGTCGGTTCGATGAAGTAAGGCGAGAACTCGCGGGGTTTGGATTCACCGCTGCTGCTGCGGGAGGAATACCAGATTTGTACTTTACGGCCTTCTGCCCATGCCGTCGTCACCGTTTCCAGCACCGCTACGAAATTGCTATCCACCGGGTAATGGCTGACGGATTGCGCCGTCAGGGCGATGTGGGAAGCCAAGGGTGCGGGGAAGGCCATACTAAGCTTGGTTAGCGCTGAAACGATATGTGGATTCTGATGATCGGCGTGGCGAGAGAGCAAACGAGCCGCAATGAACAAGGAGATCGCTTCGTTGAAATTGAGGCGAACGGTGGCAAGATATTGGTCGCGTATGATGCCAAACTTGCCATCTTCTTGCCACAGCGGAACGCCGATGGTACTGAGCATATCGAGATCGCGGTAGATAGTGCGTCGATCCACGCCGACGGTTTCGGCAATCTCGATGACGGTCATGCCGTGTTGGCTGCGGAACAGCATACGCTCGATTTCGGCAAGACGTTCGGTTCGATTGCTTAGTCGGCTCATGCTCTCCCCAATCCCTATGGCGACATGAAAAAGGCGAGCCAATTAGCCCGCCTAGTGATATTCCTTGAGCAGTAACACTTACCTCGGCGCGTAGCCGGGGGCGACTAAGAACTGCGATGACCACGGCAAATAGTGGCTGTAGAATTCCTCGCGGCTGACGATGGCGGTACCGTTCTGGGTGATGCTGCGATAGACACGCACATCAACACCATCTACCGCATAGTCCACCTGACGGGTTTCGCCGGGGCGGACATCTTTGCTCTCGCTGTATTTGGGCGGGCCGTGTGCCACGACGTTGCTGAGGGTGGGGCCGTCCTTGCTGACGACGCGTCCCATGCCTGTGCTGTAGAATTTGAAGGTGAGCGATTGCTTATCGGGCGAATAGTAGCTTTCCATCAGCAGATAATAGGGCGTGTCGTTGACAAACTTGAGATCGATGATGGGTGAATAAACTGTCGCATCCATCCCGACACCGCTGGTGTACTTCTGTCCATTGGCGATGGCGGTACCCGACTCGTAGTACCCGACGCGGTAGCCGTGCGCATAACGCTCTTTGATCGGCAAGCCCGCGTAGAACGCCGCTTGAAAGACCGTCGAGGAGACCTGACAAACGCCACCACCGACGCCTGCAATGGTGCGATCCCCAAAGATCACCAAGCCTGTTTCGTAGCCTGATTCAGGGCTGACATCACCGAGATACTTGTTGAACGAGAATTCCTCACCCGGTTCGATGACGAGGCCGTGGAAGCGTGAGGCGGCAACCTGAATATTGGTACGGCGCTCAAGCGTCGAACCGTAGAAAAAGGTCGTAGCAGAGACGATTTGCTCGGTGATGCCTAGCTGTGCTGCCGTCGCCTTGCTACTGACGGTGGGGATAGCCTGATTGAATACAAGCGGCGTGCGTCGATCGGTTGGGCGCAACATAACCTGCTCAAACTGACTAACGGTCGAATCCACGTTGAGGATGCGACCATCGACACTCTCCTGAATCAAGTCAAGTTGTCCGGTCGCGTCGTTGAATAAGAAACGCGCATTGACAGGTTGGACTTCGAGCGGTTGCGCCAAGCCCTGCAAGAAATTCTTTAGCGGCTCGGTATTGGTATGCAGCTCATACTTCGCTGTCCCATCACCGTTATCAGTGCGAACGATGGTGAACATGCCCGCGATGAATTCGGGGCTGGCTTCCCACGGGCCGGGATCACCCGCTTGAGGGTTATCAACGTAAATCTGAACGGGGCCGGTCAAGGCTTGACGCAGTTGATTACCGACGGTTTCAGCCTCGGCAATGGCGGGCTGCGTTTCCTTGATGATCAGGGGGACTTCCGCGCCAGTGGTGAGATTCAGCACGACTTGACGCACCGTGCCAACAGTCGCGGCAATGTCGAGTTCACGCCCGATCTGGCTGCCGGTCGTGACGACCTGTGTGCCATTCAACAAAATGGTGGCATCTTTAACAGGTTGGTTCACTTCAGCAGCGATTTGCTGCAAGATCGCGTTGGCTTTGGATTGATCGAAGACGATGGTAGGCTGGATCGACTCACCATTCATCCACGCGTTGCTTTGATCACTCAAATTGGCAAACAAGCCGCCGCTGCGACCCATTTTGAAAGCCGTCTCTACCGTTTGTTGAGGATCGAAACTGACGCCTAGCTCGGCTGCCGTCTTTTGCCAGACTTTATCGCCATCACGGAAGGTGAAGACGGCATCTGTGCCATAGGTATAGCGCGACGAGAGCGCGGCAAGCGCTTGATCTTTGGTCATGCCCGATAGATCGACACCGTAGGCCGAGACGCCGGGATAGATCAGCTTGTCATATTGCAACTGATGCATCGCTAGAAATATCGCGATGATGAACAAGAACATGATGATCGCGGTTGCGCCTAATAATGGCAGACGAATCAACCACGGCAGCAGTGGTGATGCTGATGGCTGACGGCGTGGCGCACGTTGAATATCAAATTTCTGGTTGGTAGGAACCTTGGTAGCCATACGACTCTCGCCCACAACACTAACTTCGTTTGAAGACCCCAGCCGCAATATTAGCACCGTTCGCAGCAGCTTGCACCTGATCGGCGGATTAACGGTTGATGACTCGCTGACGGTTGATGCACGGTTAGACACTGCAAGGTGATTGATCGTAAAACTCACCACACAGGGGTTCGCATCTATGGCTATAATGAAAGCGACCGTGCGAAAGGGGCTGACATGGATTTTCGCTTACAAGTGCTGCTGCTGGCGAATGGAGCCGCTGCGCTGATCGGTGGGGCACTGCTCACACCGCTCGTGTTTTGGGCTAAGGGTCGGAAACCGTCGAGCGGATTCTTCGCGGGCGTGCTGGTGGGCGCGATAGGCAACTTGCTGCTGCTAATCCCGTTGTGGCTGTTGGTCAAACCGCGCAAAGAAGGGCCGAATCAGTTAGATGTCAACACCGCATACAACATGGGGGTGGCGGCAGTGCTCGGCAATCGGCTGGAAGAAGGCCGCTACTATTTCGTGCAGGCGACTCAGCTCGATCCGCGTCATATCGGGGCGTGGCTATACCTTGCCAACATCGCGACCACGCCGCTGGAAGCATGGAGCTACGTCCAGCAAGCCCGCGCCATTGAGCCATCTGATCCGCTGGTGCAGGAATCCGTCGGGATCGTGTGGCCTCAGGTGCGGCATTTGTACGGTGAGCAGGAACCAACATCATAGACGAGCAGCTAATCATAATTCCATTGGCTGCTCAACGGCGACCCGCACACCGCGCACTCAAACCAGCTATCTTTGATGATGTTAGTGCAGCCACACACCTCGCAGCGACGAAATAGAAACTCTGTGGTAAAACCGTTAGAATGCGGTATGCCAAGACGATCCAAAGTGTCTGCCACTGCACACCATGATTCAGGTTCAGGGCAGTAGCCAGTCGATTGGTTCGTTATTTCCACGACTGATAAGGGACTTGCTACCAGATCGAACGTGATCTCACCCGCACTCAATACCTTTTGTCCTATCGCACAAACGACATGTTCGGAACGGCGATCCGCGATCCATAGCTGCTGATCGGTATTGATGATAAAAGTCGCTGTGATTGTGTGGTCGCCCTCTATTTGTTGCTGTGTTTGGCGCACCCATTGCAAGATATCATCAGCGTGTGCGATTAGGCAACGGCGTGAGGTTTCGAACAGGAGTTGGCTAATCTTCTGCGAACCAACGTATGTATATTCCCGATGTGTGTTCATCTCGCTAAAGCCTATGATCTATCGACGGTATTTCGGACGCACAAAAATAAAGTGCTGATTGGATATACTGATCAAGCAAGCCTGTAAATCAAATATCATCTCGAAAATAACTGTATTCGGATGCAGATGTCATCACCTAATCAATCCACCTTAGATCAACTGCGCAAGCGCAAGATGCCTGCGATCCGGCTGCCGAATTTGGGCAGCGATCTGGCGCTGCGGCAAATGCCCGAATATGCGTTGATTGTGCCGCCGCCACGCCGCACTAGTAACAGCGTCCTCGCGGTGATGGTGGCAATCTTGCTCATGATTGCAGTCAGCAGAATTGTGCGGTTGCCAACGCTCAATCTCGAAAAAGACGAGGTGTGGTCAACATGGATCACGCTGGGAACACTGCAACAAACCATCGATTGGACGGGCTATGATTGGCCTCCGGGGCATTTCATCCTGTTGCAAGGATGGCACACGCTGACAGGAATCAGCCCGTTCGCGCTGCGCATCTCCACCGTCCTCACGATGTTGATCGCGGCGTCGCTGATGTTCGTGGTGGCACGGCGGCTATTCGGTACGCCAGCAGCGATCATAGCAACATTGGCGTTCAGCGGGCTAGGCTATTCGCTGTTTATCAGCACTCTGATTCGCGGCTACATGCTGGTGTTGACGTTGTTTTTGCTGTCGATGTGGCTGACAATGCGCTATTTCGAGCGACCATCATGGTGGCGCGGCGTGTGGCTCGGTTTGTCGTTTACTAGCATGTTTTACATCCATACGACGGCGGTATTCGGGATGGGAATGCTGGTTTTGTTCAGCCTGATCATGTATCGGGATGTAGGGCGCTGGTTCCGGCTGTGGATTATTCCGGGCGTGATCGTGGCGGCGCTGTGTGGCCCGTACTTGCTGTGGAAATTGGATGTACTGCGCGTGAAAACAGAAATTGTAGAGAAATATTTCCCGTATATCCCGACCGAGACAAAGTTAATCAACCATTACCTCGATTATCTGGGGCAAGAACCGGCCTTGTGGGGCGCGTTGTTCCTGATCGCGGGTGCGCTGCTGCTGGATCGGTGGCGGATGCAGCGGCGGACGCTTGTGCTCATCATCTGGCTGCTGGTGCCGTTGGCGCTGTATCCGTTCATCAATGGGATCGATGCGTTCAATGTGCGGCATCTGGTGTGGGTGATGCTGGGAATTGCCTTCTGGATCGGGTGGGGACTGGCGCTGCTGCCGCGTCCGGCGTTGATCGCGGCGGGGTTGGTATTGGCGCTGGTGTCGTGTGATCGGATGCCGTTGGAACGCTACGAAACGATCCCGCGTCTGCCGTTCGTCAACTCGTTCGAGACGCTGCGTAAGGAACTGCGCAACGGCGACGTGATCTTGATGGACTTGATCTGCGCGAACTGCACGCCGATTGATGCCGAAGAATGGGATTACTTCACACGCGCCTATTTTCCGAATGGATTGACATTCATCACGGCTGACCAGTTGAAACAGAACCCGCCAAAGCAATATCAGCGCGTATGGTATGTGGCAACCAGAGGCAAAGAAACGCCTGATCTGCTCCAGACGCTAGAGAATACACGCGCCTTAAGCAAAACCTTTGGCGAGGATGCATTCCTGTTTCGCATGTACGAAGCGCCGCCGGACGCGAAGGGAATCGCGTTTGAGAATGGGATGCGGCTGCGCGGGGTGGAACTGCTGAATGACGCCAAACTGCCGCTGGTATGGCGCGAGGGCGATACACTGTACCTGCGGTTGTGGTGGTCGGCGGATACGCAGTTGACGGCGGATTACAGCGAAGGAACCTACTTCTGGGATCGGGAGAAGGGCGTGCAAGCGCAAACCGACAGCGCACCGTTGATCCTGAATGGGCCGCAAGAGACGAGCAAATGGCAGGTGGGCAAGGTGTACATCGAGGAGCGGACGTTGAAACTGCCGTATCCGCTGACTACGGGCGACTACGATATCATGCTGTCCGTGTACCAGTGGTGGGATAATACGCGAATCAGTGCACCGGGGGTGACGAATGATACGCTGCTCAAGTTGGGGAGCATTTATGTGAAGGCGTGGTAAATGGGTGGAGAACGGGAGCGTTTCACTAAGCGCACACGGCGTATCCTATCTTACGCGCAAACCAACGCAGAAATCGTCGGGCCAACCCAGATCATGCCCTGCCATATGCTGTTAGCTTTAGTGCAAGACCGCGATACAGTGTCCTATCGTGTGATGGCAGATTTGGGAATCAGCGTGAAAGATGTGATCGAGCAAATTCAGGCTGTCTATCCGAGATCACCATCAGCTATTGAACATCCTGAATTAGCGCAGGAAACCAAGCGTGTCCTTGAGAACTGCGTAGATGAAGCACGGCGAATGGAGCATCCTCTTATCGGCAGTGAACATCTCTTATTAGGGCTTGTTAGAGCGCCCGATCTCGCTACTAAGGCTGTATTTGATAGCAAACACCTACGCCCGAATGTGGTGCGACAACAGGTCATCGCTGTGCTGCAAAGCAACTCAAATATCGAAGAACTAGATGTCGAAGATTCGCAACCTAACACGAGCGAACGCGAGACCTATCGAAGCGCCAAGTTGTCCAGTCCCAAAAGTGACTGGTGGTTTAGATTCACGGCACGCCTAATGGAGTTAATAGCAATCAGACCAATGCCAGTCGAGGCTCCTTCGACTGACAAAACTATCCCCAAAGCGGCGCAGCCTAATTCTCTACTTGAAGCTGACATCATTAGTATTACTTCACTGCTGGACAATCTGCCTGATCATCCGTCCGCTGCCACTTTATATCATAAACGTGGTATCGCGCATTTATGGCTTGGTCACTATGAGGACAGTGTCGGGGATTTAACGAAAGCGATTGAACGTAACCCTACACAAATCAGCAACTACTTGGCGCGCCTTGTCGTCTATGAGTTGGAAGGCAAGCTAGATTTGGCGTTAAAGGATTGTGACACGTTAGTCAAGATCGCCCCAGACGACAACCTCGCTCACTATAGTCGCGCGAGTATCTATGCGCAACAGCATGAGTTTGCTAAGGCCGAAGCCGATATTGAATCAGCATTCCAACTATCACGTAATGAGGCAATATATGCGCTGGGGATGGCTGAAATCGCATATCACAAAAATGACTACGCAAATGCTGTGCAACACTATCGGCGAGTGCTCCTGCTGAATCCTGTTGGGCACGCGTTCAATATGGGCGTCATTCATTATCAACTCGGCAAGTCATTCGAGCATTCTGGGCATACAGCAAACGCGATTGAAGCATTCGAGAGTGCGCTCAACCAGTGGAGTTTGCCGCCGCTGAAACGTCCACAAGGATGGATTGCTGAAATGAAAGCCTATCTTGAACAACATTCACGATAGCGGATCAGTTCGGTAGCTTGACCCTTGCGAAGCGGATCGGGTCGAGCCAGATGCCGTTGACCGCGATCTCCCAATGTAGATGAGGGCCGGTGCTGCGCCCTGTCGTGCCGCTCAGACCAACGATGTCGCCTTGCAGTACCATTTGACCGGGTACAACGTAGAAGGCGGACATGTGCGAATAGGAGCTGTAGACGCCCCACCCGTGATCGATCACCACGACATTGCCATGAATATCGAGATCGCGCGCGAAGACCACACGCCCATTGGCGACGGCGGCGACTGGCGTCCCCATGCCTGCGCTGAGATCGACCCCCGTATGACGACGCGACTGACCATCGTTATAGGTGCGCACGCTGCCATAAGGTGAACCGATCCGGCCATTGAGCGGATAAATGACAGGGCCATCCCAAAAACGCTGCGGGGTGACAAGGCCATAGACTGAATGCAACCGCAAATCTTCGTTTTCTTGAACGACGGGATTGAGCAGATTCAGCTTGTTCGACGGCAGGATAAAGCTAGGTTCGGCAATAAAGCCGCCAGCATTGACCTTGACGGTATCTTCCCAATTGATAGCGTTGCCATCGACCTGATAGAGCGTGACTTTGATGGGATATTCTTTAATGCGCTGCGACATATCTACACTGATCAGGCAAGCCAAGCCCTGCGAGGTGGGGAAGAAAGGGTATTGGCGATCAAAGATGACCGCGACACCACCCGCTAGATCAGTGCCGACCACCTTGATGATGCCGACCGTGCCCTGTTCGATGTAGTCGAACTCTTTGGTGATGACTATTTGTGATTGAGCAGTGGCGTGCGTTTGGAGTCCGAGAAGCGAGAGGAGCAGCACGGCGAGACAAAGTAACGATCTGAAGGTGATTTTGCGCATCATGGCTATCATTCGCATAACTTCGTGAAGTGACGGAGCGGGATGTTAACACACAGGGCGATAGGGTTCAATCTGACGGAGGGCGCGAAGGGTAAGCGTTGATCAAGCGGCAATATTAAATATTACCAAGTAAAGTGTTCTGCGTGTATGCATAGCGTCTGATTGGTTCGGCGCTATAGTTGTAAGTTATCGAGCAATGGGGGAGAGAGTCATGAAGTTGGCAAGCAAACATGCCCGTCAGGTGGTAATCGGATTGATCGTGGTTGGGACGCTGATGGGCAGTTGGACGCAGCGCATCAAGGCGCAGACAGACCTCAGCGAGAATTTTATCCTTGCAGCGCAATACAGTTCGTTTCACCAAGGCGACGCGGTGCTGGTAATGCAAGATGAGAAAGTGATCTTCCAAGACTACCAGAATGGCTACAATCCGAATGAGCCGCATTTGCTGGCAAGTGGCACCAAGAGCTTCGCGTGCGCGATTGCAGCGGCGGCGGTCGAGGATAAGCTGCTCACGCTGGATGAGAAGGTGACGGATACGCTAACCGAATGGAAGGGCAGCAAGAAGTTCCCCTATGATGACATCACGGTGTTTGAGTTATTGAGCCAGACGAGCGGACTGCCGTCGGATCAGGGAATTCTGGGACAGGCGAAGGATCGCTTGAAAGTGCTGTTCTTGCTGCCGCTGACCTTCCCACCGGGAGAACAGTTCCAGTATGCGCCCGCCAATTTCTACGCGTTCGCCGCATTAATGACGCGCAAGGTACAGGCCGCCAAAACGGGCGATGAAGACGTGATCGCGTATTTGCAGCGCCGCGTGTTCGACCCGATTGGCGTGACGGGCTTCGATATTCGGCGCGACGATCTAGGGCTGCCGAATCTAGCGGCGGGTGGGTTGCTGACGGCGGAAGCATGGGCGAAATTTGGAGAACTGCTGTTGCAACGTGGCGCATGGGAGGGCAAACAAGTGCTGGACGCTGATTTGCTCAAACAGTGCGAAGTAGGCACCAGCCAGAATCCGTATTATGGGCTGTCGCTATGGCTGCAATATGACCTAAGGGCATGGGTGCCACTGGAATCGATTGCCGCCGCCCTGCCCGCACCCGGTCAGGAAGTGGAAGGCGTGACGCTGGGCGAAACCGTGCCGAACTACGTGATCATGGCGGGCGAAGGCAAACAGAGACTGTATTTGATCCGCGATCTGAATCTGGTCGTGGTGCGGTTCGGGCGCGCGGATGATTCGTGGAGTGACGTAGACTTTCTGGGCATATTGACGGGCAAATGATGCGACGAAGCGGATTCTTCCTGATTGCTGTGCTGCTGGTTAGTTTAATCGGCAGTACGAGCGCGGCGCAGAACGATGATCCGGTGCTGGTGGGCGCGGGCGACATCGCGGCGTGCAGTTTGGGCGACGATGAGCGCACCGCCGACCTGCTCGATCATATCGACGGGACGGTGTTCACGGCGGGCGATAATGTTTATCCTGATGGATCGTTAGAGCAGTTCGAAAAGTGTTACGATCCCTCGTGGGGACGGCACAAAAAGCGCACACGCCCAACACTTGGCAATCATGACTACAACACGAAGGGCGCAGCGGGCTATTATGAATACTTTGGCAAGCGGGCGCGCCCCGATGGGTTGAGTTACTACAGCTACGACCTTGGCACATGGCATATCATCGCGCTGAACAGCAACATTGATGCGCGGGCGGAAGGCTCTCAAGGCGAATGGCTGCGAAATGATCTCCGCACGCATCCGGGCAAGTGTACGCTGGTCTACTTTCATCATCCTCTGTTTGTCTCGCGCGGGGAAGGCGGCACCGTGCGGATGAAGCAGTTCTGGGATGTGCTGTACCGTTATGGCGTAGATGTGATCGTCAACGGCGACGTGCATTACTACGAGCGATTCATGCCGCAAACGCCAACAGGTCTGCCCGACGCGGAACACGGCATCCGTGAATTCATCGTAGGGACGGGCGGCGCGACGTTGGCAAAAACGATTGGCGAACGCGGCTTGCCGACCAGCGAAGTGCGCGATAACTCGACGCACGGCGTGATCAAGCTGACGCTGCACGAGGGCAGCTATTCATGGGAGTTCATTCCGGTGGAGGGCGGCACCTTTCATGATGCTGGCTCCTCACCGTGTGTTGATCCGGCACATCCTGTGGAATTGTTCTGATGGGCAAATATCCTATTCCAGCCGCCACGGTACGCGTAGAAACCGAGGTCAGCAAGTCGAAGTTTATCGCGACGCTCAGTATGGCGGACAGCGTGGCGGCGGCGCGTGAATTCATCGCTTCGATACGTGCCGAGATGCCCGAAGCCTCACATCATGTGTATGCGTTCAAGGTGGGCTACGGCAGCAGCATTAATGAAGGCGTGTCTGATGATGGCGAGCCGACTGGCACGGCTGGCCCGCCGATCCTTGCGGTGGTGCGCGGCTCCGTCGTAGGTGATGTGGTGCTCGTCGTCACGCGCTACTTCGGCGGGATCAAGCTCGGCACCGGTGGCCTCGTGCGGGCGTATGGTGACGCGGCACGGGCCGCCTTCGCCGCGATGACCATTCGCGAAAAGATCGAGATGGCGCAACTTGGACTGACGATCTCGTATTCGCTGTACGAGCGAGTCAAACTGATCGCGGCGGCGCATCAGGCCGAGATCACGGGCGAGGAGTTCGCGGGCGAGATTACGCTGTATTTGACGCTGCCCGTCGATAACATGGCGGCGTTTACGGTGGCGATCCGCGATCTGAGCGCGGGTAAAGTCGAGCCGATAGTGTTGTAGTGCGTAATGCTGGGTGCTTAGTCCTTAGTAAGAGCGCTTGACGGCTACCCCGTGTTGAATATCTGTAACTTGCTATTGCCCCGCGAAGAAAGTGTCCACGATTTTTAGGAAATCGGGCAGGCGCTCCTGATAGGCGAAGTGTGTCGCGCCGTTGAAGACGACTAGCCCTGCATCGGGGATGGTCTTTTCGAGCGTTTGGGCTTGCCAGAGCGGCGTATCCTGATCAGCGTCGCCCCAGATGAGCAAGGTAGGCGCGGTGATGCGGGCGGCATAGGGCAGCAGGTCTTCCGCGATGACCTTGCGGAAGGTGGGTTCGAGCGCACCGGCATTCTTGTAATCTTCTGAACCGAGCTGGTTCTTCGCCCAATTGCGAAGTTGGGATTCAAAGGCATTGAGACCGGGGAGCTTGAGGGCTTGCTTCCCGAACCCGACGATAGAGTCGCGCATGGTTTTGGGCGGCAGCACGCCCGCGCTGGAAGTAAGCACGATTTTGCCGATGAACGCGGCGTGATCGGCACCCATGACGAGGCTGATGCGTCCGCCGAAGGAATGCCCGACGAGGTTGACCTTCGACAACTGATGATGAGTTAAATAGTGAGAAACGAGGCGGGCATAGTCCGGCACGCCCCACGGTTCGGGCGGCAAGGTGCTGTCGCCAAAACCGGGGAGATCGAGGTTGTGGACGCAGTAACCACGCGCGGCAAGACCAGACGCAACTCCGTGCATACTGCGCAGCCCGCCACCCCAACCATGCAGCGTAATCACCGTCGTGGTTGCATCGGGCGAGCCGCTGACCTCACTGGTGATGGTCAGGCCGTTGATCTGCGTCGTCCATTTTTCGGCTATGGTCATGCTTCACTCCGCTTGATCTTGGCTCCGATGGTGGTGAGCTTATCGAGTACGTGATCGAAATAGCGATCAAAGGTCTGCGCCGAGTCGATCAGCGTTTCACCGTCGGCACACAGCGCCGCGCCGAGCATGGCTAGTCCGGTGCGGACATCGGGATTATCGATGTAGACGCCTTGCAGCGGCGTCGGCCCTAACACGATGGCACGGTGCGGATCGCAGTGAATGATTTGCGCGCCCATGCCGTTCAGACGATCTACCAGCAGCAGACGGTTGCTGAATAATTTCTCGTGGATTAGGACAGTACCGCGTGCTTGAGTGGCGATGACGGTTGCCATCGGGATGAGATCGGACGGAAAACCGGGCCACGGCGACGAATCAATCGAGACATCGACATCTTCTTCGCGGTTGGAGATGTCGAAGCGCTCGTGAACGGGCACAACCAGCGCTTCGTCGTCCAGACTGCAATGCAAGCCGAGACGTTCGTAGACTTTGGCGATCAGGCGCAGATCGCGACGGTGGATGCCCTCGATAGTCAGGCGTCCGCCCGTGATGGCTGCCATCGCGGCGATGCTGGCAGCTTCGACGTAATCCGGCGAGACGGCGAAGCTGCCGCCTGACAGCTTTTCGCGCCCGTAGATGGTCAGCAGGTTGGAGCCGATGCCTTCGACTTTCGCACCCATTTGCATGAGGAGATTGAGCAGATCAACGATGTGCGGCTCGGAAGCGGCATTGATGATGGTGGTCTGCTTGCCGAGCGCCGCTGCTAACATGGCGACTAGAGCGGTGGTGGTGACGCTGGTCTGCGTTAGCACGATCTCGGCGGTGTTCCATATGCGGGCTTCGAGATCGATGACGCCGTTATCGACCTTGACCGTGAGGCCGAGATCGCGAAGGGCGGTCAGCTGAGGATGAAGGCGGCTGATGGCGTAATCGATGGTCATACGGGCATGGCGGCGGCGAACAAGGATGGCGGCGAGAAAGAGCAAGGTGCTACTGAGGGCGTCGGTGTGCTCACGCTCCAAGGCGCGTCCGAACACTTTGCTGGCGTCCAGCATGACATCACCCCCGCGACCGTCCGCGCCTTCATCTACAATGAGGCCAAGTGACTGTCCGACTTCGAGCATGACGCCGACACTGACCGTATCCGGCACATTGGTGAGCTTGATGGGCGCGTCGGTGAGCATGGAAGCGGCAATCAGCGCCATCGCCGCGTTGGTGCTGCCAGAGACGTGATAGACGCCGCGTAAGGGTTGACGACCTTGAATTCTGATCCGCATGAGTTCGGGTGGTACTCCCCTTGATGTGCTAAGTGCTGAGTGCTAAGTGCTGAGTAAAAGGCGACATCCTCTCACTCTGCGCGGCAAGTATGGGCAGCACCTACGAATAATGCGAGGCGTATTATACCATTTTGCAGGTTGGGCACGTTTGGCCTAGATTCTGCTATAGTTGTTTAGGTTTTTAAAGTCAGCGATTTGAGCGCAACACCTACATGATACTTGATTTGACCCACTCAACCGCTTGGTCTTTGGAAAAATTGACGCGTCGTGGCGACACTTTGTCCGCGTATCTGCTAGATAAGCGGCGACGGGACGA
Source organism: Anaerolineae bacterium (assembly GCA_019637615.1). GTDB lineage: Bacteria > Chloroflexota > Anaerolineae > Aggregatilineales > UBA2796 > JAHBVK01. The sequence goes on from JAHBVJ010000001.1 coordinate 18,603, forward strand.
CTGCGAGGAGAGGCGATTCCTCGTGATGTTTCCGTACATGGTGTCCTATCAAGTGATCCGCGAGGAATGCGTCGGGCTGGAATGTTACGACCATGAACGAGAAATCCTCAAGGAAGTGCTGAATTCCAGCTATCTGATGCTGATGGACGATTGCGGCACCTGTGGCTATAAGCATTTCCGGTTGCAGACCGCCAATTATACGGTAGACGTGATCGCCGCCGAAGCACCGCGCGTAGAGGCGGTGAGCGAGTCCAGCCTCACCCCCGGCCCCTCTCCACTGTCGTAGAGAGGGGAGAGGCATGGAGAAGGTTACGAGTATTCACCTTCCATCTCGTCGTCTAGCGGCACGCCACTCTTGCTGGTGCCAATGCGGACGGGTTCCTCTTTGATGACCATGATCTTGCGCAGTTCGGTGATCTGGTCGCGGAGGGCGGCAGCCTTCTCGAATTCGAGGTTCTTGGCGGCGGCCTTCATGCTCTTTTCGATCTCCTTGACCATCTGGTTCAGTTCAGCCACCGACAAATCTTCGGGGGCAACCTCACGCTTGGTCTCTTCCTGACGCTCGGCAACTTGCGCCTTGACGCGGTCGGTGAGATCGCGAATCTGCTTGATGATGGTGGCTGGCTTGATGTTGTGATCGATATTGTACTGCACCTGAATGGCACGACGACGGTTGGTCTCATCGATGGCGCGCTTCATCGAGTCGGTCATCTTATCGGCGTACATGATGACCTGACCGTTGAGGTGACGCGCGGCACGTCCAATGGTTTGGATGAGGGCTTGCTCGGAACGTAGGAAGCCTTCTTTATCTGCATCAAGGATGGCAACGAGCGAGACTTCAGGCAGGTCGAGACCTTCACGCAGGAGGTTGATGCCGACGACCACATCGTAGACGCCAAGACGCAGATCGCGCAGGATTTCGACGCGCTGCAAGGTGTCGATCTCGGAGTGCAGATAGTGGACACGAATGCCCATCTCGGTAAGGTAGGTGGAGAGGTCTTCCGCCATGCGCTTGGTGAGCGTGGTGACGAGCACACGTTCGCCGCGCTTGATGCGAATGTTGGCTTCTTTGAGCAGATCATCGACCTGACCGAGCACGGGACGGAGGCTGATCTCCGGATCGACTAGCCCCGTCGGACGGATGACCTGCTGCACTGTCTGCTCCGTGATGCCTAGCTCGTATGGCCCCGGCGTGGCGCTGACGTAGACGATCTGATTGGTATGCTCTTTGAATTCTTCGAAGTTGAGGGGACGGTTATCCATCGCACAGGGGAGACGGAAACCGTACTCGACCAAGACCTCTTTACGCTTGCGGTCGCCGTTGTACATGCCGCGAATCTGCGGGACGGTCATGTGACTCTCATCGATGATCATGAGATAGTCGTCGTGCGGGAAGTAGTCGAGCAGGGTAAAGGGCGGCGTACCGGGCGCGCGGCGATCCATATGGCGCGAGTAGTTCTCGATGCCGTTGCAATGCCCGACTTCGCGGAGCATCTCCAGATCGTAGCGGGTGCGCTGCTCTAGCCGCTGCGCTTCCAGCAGTTTGCCTTCACGCCGGAACTCAGTAAGCCGTTCTTCCAACTCGGCCTCAATGTCCTGAATCGCGAGATGTAGCGTATCGCCTTCCGCCACGTACTGCTTGGCGGGCATGATGACGATGTCGGCAGGTTCATCGAGCAGTTCGCCCGTCAGCGGATCGTACATGACGATGCGTTCGATCTCGTCGCCAAAGAAATAGATGCGGTAAGCATACTCGGCATAACCGGGGACGAGTTCAAGCGTGTCGCCACGAACGCGGAAGGTGCCGCGCTTAAGTTCAAGATCGTTGCGGTCATAGAGGATGGCAACGAGATGGCGCAACATGCCATCTCGACGGATGACCTGACCAACATGCAGACGCAGCACGGCCTTCTCCCACGTTTGCGGGCTGACCACACCGTAGATGCAGGAGACGGAGGCCACGATCAGCACGTCCTTGCGCGTGAATAAGGCGGCTGAGGCCGCTAACCGGAGACGCTCGATTTCCTCGTTGATGTCCGACTCTTTCTCGATAAAGAGATCGAGGCGGGGGACGTAGGCTTCTGGTTGATAGTAATCGTAGTAGCTGACGAAGTATTCGACAGCGTTACGCGGGAAGAATTCCTTGAACTCTGCGTAGAGCTGCGCCGCCAAGGTCTTGTTGTGGGCGATAACGATGGTGGGCTTCTGTACGGCTTGGACGACGGAGGCCATTGAGAAGGTCTTGCCTGATCCGGTTACCCCTAACAACACTTGATGTTTGAGGTTGCTGTTGACCCCCTCCACCAGTTTTTCGATGGCTTGGGGCTGATCACCAGTGGGTTCATAGGGCGCGACAAGCTCAAAACGTGGCATAGGAAGATGCTCCTGCTGACCGTATGAGAATAGGTAATTTTACCACACTTTCGCCGGAAAAGCGAACGATTGTGCGGGGACACCCGACAATGATGGTGTTTAAGGAATTAGTCAGGCAAACGATCCCCGACAATGAATTGTCGGGCTTACCTTACGAAGTCCCTTCGGGACTGGAAACGGACGATTTCAGTTGAACATGCTACAGAATCAGATTGCTTTGTGAATCAGATCATTGCGAATGATCGAATCTAGCATTTGAGCGCGGGAATCAGATCATTTAGATCGGGTCAGGAGGGGTCAAATGATCTGAAAATGATCTGATTTGGCTGCTCAATTCAGATCATTTCTGCTAGCAAATCAAGCGGAATCCCGAATCAGATCATTTGGATCGATGTTGGCGTGAACTGACTGAGAAGTTGCCCTGCGTTCCGCCTCGCGGTGAAGTTCGTCAACCATACTCTCGAAGAATTCTTCGGGATCCCATTTTAGGCTTTCCACTTCAGTGAGAATGTCACGAATAAGGGGAAGCACATCCATCAATTTGGGCGGCATTTCGTTGAGCATGGGCATCTTATCAAGATAGGTACTAAGGGAAAGCGCCAATTGACGATAGGACGCGTCGTGGCGTTTTTCGGGCAGAGCACGGATCACGGTATACATCTCATCAAGCAGTAGAGTTCGCATATCGCGAAGCTGTTCACTCACCAAGTTATCCGGTGGCGGGTTGAATTCACCACGAAACCAGCGACGCAAGGTGAAAACAGGGACATTGTACGTGTCAGCAACAGTAATGAGAGCACCGTGTTTGTCGGGGAAGCCAGCCAGCTTGAGAGCGGCGACGGCTTTTGCGCGGAAATCGTCGGAATAGCGGGGCATGAGCAAACCTCATTGAACGTGGGTTCGAGTATGAACATTTTAAAGGAAAATAGTGGTAAGGGAAGATATAGAGTGGTCTGGATATAGGTAGAAATTGGTTAGGAGATCAGGTTGTCGGTCGGCGTAAAAATGTGAATTTGGGGGCTTGACCTAGAGTTCACTCTAGGTTGTAGGCTTGCCATATCAACTTAACATATGAGCTATGCCAAGGAGACCGAAAAACGATGTTCACGAGAAAATTGGGACGGAGCGGGATCGAAGTGAGCGCAGTCGGGTTCGGGTGCTGGCCTATCGGCGGCGATATTCTGGAATTCGGGAAGCCGGTGGGATGGGGCACGGTAGACGATGAGGCATCGATTCGCGCGGTGCAGCGGGCGATTGACCTCGGCGTGACGTTTTTCGACACAGCAGAGGTATACGGACGATCCGAGGATATTTTGGGGCGTGCCTTCGAAGGTCGACGGGAGAAGGTGGTGATCGCGACGAAGTTTGGTCGGCAATATGACCGCGAACGGCATGACATCGGCGCGAACGAGGTGACGCCAACAGCAATGCGGCGATCTCTGGAAGGCAGTTTACGCCGATTGAAGACAGATTATATTGATCTGTATCAACTCCACGCATGGGACTGTCCAGCGGAGGAAGCGTTGACGGTGCGGGAGGAATTAGAGAAAGTGGTGATAGAAGGGAAAATTCGGGCTTATGGATGGAGCACTGACCGGATCGAAAATGCGCGCTTGTTTGAGGCAGGGGAACACTGCACCGCGATCCAACAGAGCTTAAATCTGTTCGACGGCAACGAGGAACTGCTACGGCTTTGCGAGGAACGCGATCTGGCGAGCATCAACCGTGCGCCGCTGGCAATGGGACTGCTAACGGGCAAGTATAATCAGGGAACTACACTGTCTACTGAAGATGTGCGCGGCGCGGGACATGCATGGGTGAGATTCTTCCCAGATGGTATGCCAAACCGGGAGATGTTGAGACGCATCGCAGCGGTGCGCGAGGTGCTGACCAGCGGCGGACGCACAATGGCACAAGGTGCGCTGGCGTGGCTGTGGGGACGCAGCCCGAACACGATCCCGATTCCGGGGTTCAAAGGGACGGCACAGGCGGAAGATAATGCACGCGCGATGGAATTCGGGGCGCTGACGTCGGAGCAGATGGAACAAATCAGCGAGATTTTGCAGGGTGAGGACGCGGCGGAAACGAAAGGTCAAGCATCGAGCAAATGAAGATCCAAGAGGTGGCGGCACAGACCGGATTGAGTATTCACGCGCTGCGGTACTACGAACAGATCGGGTTGGTGACACCAATTTCGCGGGAAGATAACGGTCATCGTGACTATTCTGAAGATGACGTGTACCGCATCCGGTTCGTGACGCATTTGCGGGCAGCGGGTATGCCCATTGCGGAGATCAAACGCTACGTGGAGTTGGCGAGTCTGGGTGAGGAAACGTATGGGGAGCGGTTGGCGATTCTGGAGGCACATCAGCACGCGGTGGAGCAGCATATCGCGGAATTACAGGAACATCTGGGAATCATCAGCCGGAAGATCGCGCATTATCGGGAGTCGCATCAAAAGCAGTTGGTGAGAGAGCAAGACGCTGAAGCCCGCCGATAATGGTGTTTAAGAAATTAGGCAGGCAAACGAGGATTCGTCGTCAACGCACGCCGAGGGTTGAAACCTCCGGCTACAAGTTCAAGAAGTCCACTGAAGGGACTCAAGAAAAAGCGTTGACGCACGTGTCGTAGTCCCGCCTTATTTTTTGAAAGACCAATGATCGGACGGGCTACGGCACAGAGGCGAAAAGCTTGATGACACGCCGTCAGATGCGTCATGGGCGGGTGGCGATTTTGACCTCGATCAGACGGCGAAGTTCGTTGAGAGAGGGTGGCCCGCCCGCACTAGACAAGGCTAGTTTGCCGTCGATGTAGATGGACGGTGTGCTTTCTAGCCCGCGCGCGGCGGCTTCTTGCTCATCACGGTCAAGAACCGTTTGGGTATCGATGTTACTCATACACGCGCGGAAGAGTTCGGGGCGGAGACCGAGCTGCACCGCTGCCGCCGTCAAGCGATCGACTTCGTTGGCGCGACTACCGTAGCGATCCAGCCAGTCGAACATGACATCGTGCATTTCCCAGTAGCGGTCTTGTTCGCCCGCGCAGATGGTGGCACGCGACATGTTGGTTGAGTCGAATTCGCCAATGAAGGTCAGCGGTACGAAGACGAATTTCATTTGTCCCGCCGCGATCTTGTCGAACAGGTTGACGATCACATCGTAATGATAGTCGCGGCAATGCGGGCAGGAATATGAGGAGAACTGCTCTACCGTGACTGGCGCGGTGGCGCTACCGAGGTAGTACAGCCCGTTCTTGAGTTTGCCGCCCTTGACACCTGCTTCATCGAGCGACTGATAAGCGGTGAGGACGCCATCGGGTAAGACGGCATCGATCAGGGTGCGGGGCGGCGTGGGCGTGTTATCGGAGGCGGCGACATCCGTCGCAGCGGCGGGAAGCGACGGCGCGGCGGTGGGGGAGGCTAAGGCGACGGAATTGCCTGATTGCAACGTGGCGATCTGTGCTTCCAACGCGGAGATCGTGCCCTGAGAATCGACGGCGAGCAGCGTGGCTTGAAAGCCCAAGGCGGAAAGACTGGCTTCTTGCTGCAAACAAGGGTTATCCTGCGCGCCGACTTTGCCGAGGCTACATCCAGCAGATGGGTTGAATAGACCGCCAAGCATCGGCGCGAGGAGCAACGATAGCATGATCATTATGCCAGTGACACCGAATATCCACAATTTGCTAGGCTTGGCGTTCATGCGATCTCCATTCAAAGAGTGCTTGGTGCTATGTCCTTAGTATATAGGTCAGTTCGCTACGCTCATATATTATTGTAGTATTAAATTGCATTGAGCAATACTCGTTGATCAGGCATCACCTGCGAGTTTGTCCAGCGCGTCGCCCGTGACACGGAAAACTGTCCATTCGTCCATAGGAACCGCGCCGAGCGACTTGTAGAAGGCGATGGACGGCTCGTTCCAGTCCAGCACCCACCACTCGAAGCGTCCACAGCCGCGCTCTTTGGCGATCCGCGCGAGGTGACGCAAGATGATCTTGCCGATGCCTTTGCCACGCATATGAGGCTTGACGAAAAGGTCTTCCAGATAGAGGCCGGGTTTGCCGAGGAAGGTGGAATAGTTATGGAAGTAGAGGGCGAAGGCGACAGGCTCATTCTCATAGTAGCCGATCAGGACTTCGGCGTAGCGGCGTTCCCCAAAGAGGGTTTGACGGAGACTTTCTTCCGTCGCCACCGCTTGATCCAGCAAGCGTTCGTATTCGGCTAGACCACGAATAAAGCTGAGAATCAACGGGACATCGTTTTCGGTGGCAGGTTCAAGGCGGAAATTGGGCAGGCCGGAATTCGCCGTCATGGATCACAGTTCCTTATCAAAATAGGTAGGCAGGATGCGCACTGATCTATCGCAAAGTGGCTAGTTTTGCTATACTGCGCAAACAATTTCATCCTCCTCTCGTCCTAGTGAGACTACTGACAGCCCATGCGACACTTTTTGGATATTGCGGACTATTCGACCGCTGAACTAGAGCACTTAATCCGACTGGCAATCCAACTGAAACAAGAATGGCAAAGCGGCGGCAACCGTCCGGCATTGGGCGGCAAAGTGCTGGGCATGATCTTCGAGAAACCTTCGTTACGTACCCGCGTCAGTTTCGATGTGGGTATGCTGCACCTCGGCGGACATGCGCTGTACCTTAGCCCTGCCGAGATCGGACTAGGCAAGCGTGAAAGCACCGCCGATATTGCCCGCGTGTTGAGCGGCTACGTGCAGGGAATCATGGCGCGGGTATTCAGCCATAAACACATCCTCGATTTAGCCAAGTGGAGCAGCGTGCCCGTGATCAACGGCTTGAGCGACGCCAGCCATCCGTGCCAAGCGATGGCGGATATGCTGACGCTGCATGAGCACTTCGGGCATTTACGCGGGCTGCGGATCGCCTATGTCGGGGATACTAACAATGTGGTGCTGTCGTTGGCACAAGCGGCGGCGCGGTTTGGCTGCACGATGAGCGTGGCGAGTCCGGCGGGGTATCAGTTCAGCGAGGACGCGCACGAGTCCCTGTACGCTATGGGACTTGATCTGAGTGTGACGGAAAATGCGGTCGCGGCTGTGCAGGACGCGGATGTGATCTACACCGACACGTGGACAAGCATGGGACAGGAAGCCGAGGCGGAAGAACGGCGCAAGGTGTTCCCACCCTACCAAGTGAATGATGCTCTGTTGGCAAAAGCGAATCGTCATGCGGTGGTGCTGCACTGCCTACCCGCGCATCGTGGCGAGGAAATCACGGACGCGGTGGCAGATGGCGAACAATCGCTGTTGTTCCAGCAAGCTGCTAACCGACTGCACGCCCAAAAAGCGATCTTAGTCCACTTGATGAGCGAGAATCAACTTCACTTTTAGGTCATCGGTAGGGGCGTGGTGAGCAGAAGTGAGGGCGGCACGTCTTCGCAGCTTTGTATCAAAATCGGCGGCGGTGGAAAGATTCGCGTTGGCAACGTTCGGTTGTGCGGAAATATAACGCTATAATGATAGTAGGCCACCAAACTTAACCCTCAAGTCAGCGGATGAGATAGCTATGCCGGGGAATCAACAACTCTACGAACAGGCGATGGTGCTTGGCGATGGATTTGCATGGGATCAGCAGTGGGAAAAAGCGACTGCGGCCTATGCGCGTGCGCTCCAAGAGTATCCTGAAGATACACGCTCACATAACAGTTTGGGCTTTGCACTGCTGCAAGCCAAACGGTATTCGGATGCGCTGCGCGTTTATATGCGCGCTCACCAACTCGATCAGAACGATCCGCTGCCCGTTGAGAAAAGCGCCGATGTGTTAGATCGCCTCGGACGGTTGAAAGAAGCCGCCGATCAATATATCGCCGTGGCTGAGATGTACATCGCCCAAGGCGACCTCGACAAAGCGATTGCCAACTGGGAACGCGCGACGGTGTGTACGCCGGGTTTGCAGCAAATCCACTTTAAGTTGGCACAAGCGTACGAACGCATCGGCAATAAACGCGCCGCTGTGATGCAGTATTTGATCATGGCGTTCAACTTCCAGCGTTCGGGCGACAACACACGCGCCATACAAGCCTGCGACCGCGCGCTGCGGTTAGAACCAAGTAACGAACTGGTATTGAATGCCCGACGTGCCATCGAAGCGGGGCAACTGATGGCGGTGCCCAAGCCGCTTGAAGACAATATCAAGCCGCAACGCGAGGAAGAGGTGGCGGATGTCTCGCCAGAGTCGCCGGACGGCCCGCTCGGTGAAGCCATTGATCTGGCGTTGGGACGGATGGCGGAATTCGCGCTGGATGGCGACTTGAGCGCCGCCACGACGCACGCGATCCAAGGCATCGAAATGCACAAAGTGAAAGATTACGAGGAGGCTATCGCCTCGTATCAGCGTGCGGAGTCGCAAGGGTTCAACTTCCCACCCGTGAATATTTGCATCGGCGGACTGTACGTCAAACTTGAGCGGTGGCAAGAAGCGCAGAAATTCCTTGAGCGGATGACCAAAGATGAGGAATATGCTGCGGGCGCTAATCACGGCCTTGGGCAGGTGATGGTCGGGCTGAAACAGACCCGCAAGGCGCTCGATTATCTACTGACGGCGCTGGAGATGGCTGACACGAGCATGGCCCTGCACGCAGAAGAAGCCGAGCAGATCAAGCTGGTGTACGCCAAGCTGCGCGAACGGATGAAAGATAAGCAAGAGGCCGATCTGGTCAAGCGCAACGCACAATATTTGAAGCGGTTGAGCGGCGTGGATTGGAAGATCCGCGTGCAAGAGACGCGGCGGATGCTGGCCTCCCGCATTGGCGAGGGCGGCGATGAACTCGATGAGCTGGACGAAAATCCGGAAATCATCGAAGCTATCGCGAAGATCGACAAGTACATCAAGCAGCGTATGTACACACTGGCGATGGAAGAAGCGTATTACGCGTTGGAGCGTTCGCCGCAAGCGCTGCCGATCCATCAGCGCATGGCGCAAATTTTGATGGAAGAAGGCAAGACGCAGGAAGCCATCACCAAATATAACCTCGTGGCTGGCAGCTTCCTCGCCCGCGACGATATGGCGAGTGCCTCTAGCATCCTGTATGAGGTGATCAAGGTCGCGCCCGCCGACGTCGGGCTGCGCACCAGCTTGATCGAGCTGTTGGAGCGGCAAGAGAAGTGGGATCAGGTGCTTGACGAGTATATCGGCCTCGGCAGGGCGTATTACGAGCTGGCGGATATGGAGCAGGCACGCGCTACCTACAATGAGGCGAATCGGTTGGCACAGCGCATCGAAGCACCGCTGCCCAAACGGATCGAAATCCTCAGCAGCATTGGTGAGCTGGATATGAGCCGCCTCGATCTGCGGCAAGCGCAACGTACTTTCGAGCAAATTCGCAGCCTTGACCCTAACAACGAGAAAGTCTCGCTGACGTTGATGGACATCTACTATCGGCTGAACAATACGATGGATGCCACCAAGCAGCTCGATCTACTGCTGCGAATGTACGCGCAAAAACGGCAGGGCGATCTGATCCTGCAACTGCTGGAATCACTCGTCACGCAACGCCCGAATGATATGGCGATCCGCAACCGTTTGGGGTCGGTGTATCGGCAGCTCGGACGGAAGGCAGAGGCAATCGCGCAGTTCGACGCGTTGGGCGAATTGCAGCTTGAAGCGGGCATGTATCAGGACGCTTGCACCACGATCAAGCAGATCATCCAGTTGGGGCCGGAAGACACGGAGCAATACCGCGTCTTGCTGCAACAATTGGGGTGTTGATCTACGTGAGTTTGGGATGGATTGTCCGATGACGTGGCGGTCACCCGATGCTAATACCCGACGTTGAAACGTCGGGCTTACCTTACGAAGTCCCTGCGGGACTCACACTCTACAAATGCGTACAGGTACAAGCTTGTTACCCTAAACTCGAGTTTGGCAGCGACTCGCGTATCATACGGCGAGTCGCTGCTCGTGACTAGTGCGTTTACTGCGGCGCGTAGATGCGGAAATTGCCGCTGAGTTGCAGCAGTGCCCACATGTACAACAGCCCATCATAGTAACGATACTGCCCCGTCGTCAGCGAAGTATTCCAGAATTCCTTGATGAAATCCCACGCTTGCACATCACTGGCAGCGAGGCTGGCGGCGGCATTGGCGGCTACCAAGGCCGTAGAACGATGCTGCGGGTTCGACGGCGTACCATCGATCTGGAAGCGTGTGTTATAGCGCCCGATGCCGAGTTTGTGAAAGAAGGCTTGCAAGCGATCGGTTTGCTCGATTTGCCACGGATCGGCGGCGAACCACTCATAGTCGAGCGCGATGAGCATGGCACAGCGCCACGCATCGGCGTAGAAGACGGGGCCGTAGTCGGTGAATTCGCGCGGTTTGCCGTCGAAATCGGCATAATCGGGCATCAGGCCAGTTTCGGGATGCGCAGTGGTGTGCCAGAAATCACGGCTGATTTTGGCGGCTTCAGCCCAGAAGTCTTTATCTTGATCCGCCCACCGCGCCCACAGTTCATAGAAGTGCGGTGTGTGGTAGGAGGGATCGGTGAATTCGCTGACATCTCCACGCGTGGGGACGAAGACCACCATTTTATGCTCAGGATCGAACATGCTGGTGGCGCTGCCGCCGCGTTCGCTACGATGCAGCATGGTGTGTAAGATGCTGTTGGCTTCGGCCTGATAGTTGAAGATGCCTTCGCCATTGCCCCAACGGTTCGCGGCGAAGAAAAGGGTCATCACAAACCATGTTTCGCCATCGGAGGCGGGATTGCGGTCGATGGCGGTGCCGTCGGGGCGGTTGTGCCATGCAAAGTAGCCTTCGTACACCCCTGAATGCTGGTACATGTAGGTTTTGACCCACTTCCAGAGACGATTGAATTCTTCCTGCTTATCAAGCTGGACGGCGATCATCATCCCGTAAGACATGCCTTCGCTGCGGATGTCGTTGTTGTTGACATCGATGATATAGGCCATGTCGTCGCCCACAGGATAGTAGATGCGCTCCGTGCTGTCGTTGCCATAGAAAAGCTGCTGCCACGTAGCGTCAATGCGCTTCTGAATTTCCTCTTGCGTGAGGCCATATTCCGCCAAGACGTTGCGATATTTGCCAGTGGCGAAAGCTCCTTGTTTGGAGGGTTGAGGCGGTTGCCGACCTTGCGCCGATGCGACGGAATTCACCATGAGCGCGGTGATGAGGAAGAAAATAAGAAATCGACCTAACATAAGTTTACCTCGACAAAAGAACTAGATCCCTACGCCGTCTACGTTACCAAATATGTTACTGTAACGCTAGTGTAACGTTGCGAATGTAACATCGATTACTGGCTAACCAAGCAGAGCAGCGATAGTTGTGTGTGATGTTTTGGGAGTAAGATTGATTGAAATAAGTTAAGTAGCACATGAATATTTACTAAGCGCGACCCGTTTTGTTGGGTAAATGTAAGGTGACAACGCGTAAACTGCGACCAATCGTTTAGATGCCAAGGCATAGTGAAGGTAGGCCGATGAGGTTTCGTAATAACGTACGCCGTGTGGTTTTTGTCGGGCTGTGTATCTGTTTACTCAGTGTGGTAACGCCAATCCCCGCGGCGCAGGCAACTAACCCGCCCGCGAACTGTCCCACCACGATTAGTACTTCTAACCCAAACGCGAGTCCGGCAGCGAAACAGGTGCTGACCTATTTGTGGGAACTGCCCACGCATTCCACCAACCGTGTGATCGCGGGGCAATTCGGCGCGTATGGGGATGGCGCTGATGCCGCCACGTCGAGCGCCCGCTTGCAAAAGATTTTTGACGAGACGGGCAAATGGGTCGGGCTGACGGGGATGGATTATCACACGTGGGACATCAACCACTACAACAATCTGGCGATGCCGAATGCGTACTTGATCGAGCAGTGGCAGTCGGGCAGTCTGGTGACGGTAAGCTGGCACGCGATCAACCCGTGGACAAGCGGCGAGTCGAACGATTGGGAGTATCCGAAAGGCTCGATCAATACGCCTGTGGTGCGCGAGTTGATCACGCCGGGAACTGCCGTCAACGCACGATGGATGCAGATCATCGGGAACATCGCGGACGGTTTGAAGGAATTGCAGGACAAAGGCGTGGTGGTGATCTGGCGTCCGTTCCATGAGATGAACGGCGAGTGGTTCTGGTGGAGCCGCCAAACTCAAGCTGACTTCAGCGCGTTGTGGCAGCACATGTACAACTATTTCACCAATGAACGCGGGTTGAATAACATCTTGTGGGGATTCTCCCCCAATTTGAACGGCGGCAAGGATTCGCGGCGCACCGATTATTATTGGCCCGGTGATGAGTACGTGGACGTGGTCGGCGTCGATAAGTACATGGCGCTCAACGAAAATCCGCTGTCACTGGATCAGTGGGGCGATTACAAGCTGCTGATCGCCAAGTGCAAGCCGTTCGGAATCTTCGAATTTGGCCCGACGCCCGCCGATGCGCAGCCGGATTCGCCGCGCTACGACTACACGCGCTTGATCCGCGACATCAAGAATCGGTATCCGCGCACGGTGTTCTTCCAAGCGTGGGAATGGCACTGGGCGCTATCGGAGAATAAGAATATCAAGCAACTGCTGAACGATCCGTGGATCGTGACGCAGGATGAACTGCCGAAGTGGGACGCGGAGACTTCTTCATAATGGGTTAGTCATTAAGGAGGGCGGTGAGTTCGGCGGTGAGGCGGGAGTCGGAGACTTCGCCATAGACGATCTGTCGGATGAGGCCGTCTCGCCCGATGAAGAGGGTCATGGGCAAATTGCGCACCATGTATTGATAGCTCAGGCGACCATCGTTATCCACTACTAGATCGTAGGTGATGTGGAAATGCTGCGCCCATGTAAGCACATCGGTGACGGGTTCGTTGACGTTGATGCCGATCATGCGCAGTCCAGCCGGTTTGTAGCGGTCATAGCTGTCTTGCAGGCGCGGCATTTCGCTGACACAGGGCGCACACCATGTCGCCCAGAAATTGATCACGACGGGAGCGCCACGCAGCGCGGAGAGCGAAAGGCGGCGGTTGCGGATGTCGATCTTGTCGAAGGGGGGCGCGATGGCTCCGACTTCCGCCGCGATAGGTGTTTCGCCGGGGCGCACGAGGATACCTGAGCGCGGCGGGAGTCCGGCTGACAGCAGGATCACCAGCGCGGCGATCAGGCTGGCGGCTGACGCGGTGAGACGAACGAGTTTGTTCAAGGGCAGTGAGCGCCGTCCGACGTTACAACGTCAGACTTAAAGAACGAAATCCCTGCGGGACTCGAACCCAAGAAAACGGTTTCGCACTCCAACATCATTTCTTACTACAAAATTCCGGCGATGACGCGACCCAACATAACCAAGCGCGAGTCAGTTTTCCTGCGTGACGAGTTCGTTGATGGCGGCGACGAGCTGGACGGGATCGAACGCGCCCGTTTGTTTGCCGACGATCACCCCATCACGGTTCAGAATGAGGCTGGTAGGATAGCCAAGCACCTGATATTGACGATTAATCTTGCCATCGGGATCGAGGGCGATGTCAAAGGTGAGTTTGTATTCCTTCATGAACTCGCTGATCACATCCGGCTCTTGCATGTAATTGACCGCCACGATGGTAAATTGATCGGGCGTGTATTTTTGGGTCAACTGCTCAAAATCGGGCATTTCTTTGGCACAAGGGACGCACCATGTCGCCCAGAAATTGACCACGACAACGCGGCCTTTGAGCGCACTCAGCGAGACAGTCTTGCCGTTCAAGGTTTTGAGCTTGAAATCGGGCGGGATTTGACCCCGATCCAAGCCCGTTTCGAGCGCACTGGTGTTGGAAGGCGCGGGCGTGGCGATCAGCGAGTTGGTGGTAGGCGGTTTGGACGTATCCGGGATGAGTTTGGCGTATTTGGTGCCGAGCGGGAGGCAATCTCCGAAGTCTCCGAGCGACATCTTGCCTTCTACGATCCCGATCCCGCAGGCTTCGAGGTTGGCGGAAATGGTAGCTAGACCGCTGCCCGACTGCGAAATGGCGGTGAGCGTGCCCGTCAAGAGCATGAAGCCGAGGATGATCAGGAAAATACCGCTGACAACTTCGACCGCACGCATCTGACGCTGTATCCGCTTCATAAAGCCGCGCACACTATCGAGCGCTACCGCCGCCAGCAGGAAGGGGATGCCCAAACCGAGCGAATAGGCAAGCAAGAGGGTGGTGGCTTGCGTGTAGGATTCGGTGGTGGACGTACCGAGACTCGAATTGACGGTCAGAATGGTAAGGATCGAGCCGAGGATGGGGCCGATGCAAGGCGACCATCCCGCTGCGAAGACGACGCCCATCAACGAGGAACCGAGATAACCGTAAGGCGAACGGGGATTCATCTGCTGGCGTGTGTCGCCGTAGAGGACGAGCAAAATCCAGTTGATGCCCTTGAGGATGCTCGTGCCGACGCTGCCGAGCTTATCCCATGCAAGCTGACTCAGCCTACGCAGTACCCAGCCCCAGACGCCGAGGATGTGCAGGCCGAAAAAGATGACCAGCACGCCACCCGCTTGGGCGAGGAAGCGCTGCGCATCGATGGAGGCGCGCCGTACCGCCAACGCGCCCGTATTGGTGATCAGCCCGAAGACGACAAAGACGACTGTGAAGCCGAGCACGAAGAAAACGCCGTGCAGGAGAATGCCGATGCGATTTTTGGGCAGGGTTAAGGCCGCTCCGCGATTGCCGACGCTGGCAACTGCTGCTTCCGCACCGGTTTGCTGTGCAGCACGGGCGGTCAGATAGCTGATGTAGGCGGGGATCAGTGGGAGTACGCAGGGAGAAATGAAGGACAGCAGCCCTGCGAACATTGCTAATCCGATAGTGACGTTTTGACCTGCCATAGTTTTTGGTTCTCACTCAATCGTCATGACCGTCTCATCACTGCCAAGCGCTGAGTAGAGCCAGCGGGCAGCGTAGATCGGTAGTTCAGCCGTTACTTTATCTTCAATTTGAATATTTGAAGCAAATTCTTGCGGTTCTCTTACAAAATGGTTATGCCAATAGGAGCCAACGATGCGACCTTCAGCGCCCATACGGAACTGATAAGGCGCACCTAGCGGGAGATCGCCGGACGCAGTCAGGCTAACTGCTTGAACGGTGCAGCGTGGTGGCGGCGTGCCATGCATGGCGATGGGAAGGCGCACGATAGGCCGATCAGCGTGGTAGGCGACCAAATGGCTTGATTTCATATCAAGATGGAGGCGCGTGGGACGCTGCGCGACGGAAACAGGTTGCCAACGGGCGAAATGCAGCGCGGGCGACCAGCCGAGTGTCTCTCCTTGCGGATGCGCGGCAAGCCCGTACCAGACTGCACCGCGATCATCGGTCAGGCGATCCGCGACGTAGAGAATGGCACCGTAACCGAGCGTGGCAATGATCGGCGCGCGGGCGGCGCACCATGCACGGAGGCTGCTCACAGGCGCGATCATCCCGGCATAAAAGCCAAGATCGGACTCGATGGTGGGCTGTTGATAGGGCGCGATGGGCTGTAGGGCGGCGCGTTGTACATAACCGTCGGGAAGTTGATACCAGTGTCCATCGGCGGTGAGCGCAGTGATCGGAGTCGTGGTGTGGGGCGGCAGATGGGACATGATCGGCGCGGCTAGAGCGGGTTGGCGGCGGATGGGCGTCAACGCGAACGTCCGCCCAACCGTCTCCGCCAAGAAGGGTTCAGCCAGCGACGAAGATGGACGGAGCACTAGCCCCGTCCCCATCAGTCCTAACCCTTTGAGGAAACTTCGTCGCGTGGCCTTGGTCATGGGCTAGAAGGCGAAATCGCCCCCCGCCAAGCTCGCCGTCGCCAACGCTTCTTCGATAGCCTCGCTGAGGTCGTCGTCGCCATCACGTTCGGCTTCGTCGGCCTTCTCGCGGAGCAAGCGCTGTGCTTCCGCACCGCCGATCTCACCGAGCGACCAAACCGTCATTTCCATGACTTCGCGGTCAGCTTCCTCGATAAGCCGTGCCAACAAGGGTAGCGCGCTTTCGATGGAAAGTTCGCCCGCCGCGCGGACGGCTTCATAGCGCATCAAGGCATCGCGGTTTTGCAGCTCCTTGAGCACAATATTTTCCCACTGCTCATCGCAGGTACGCCCCATCGCGTAGACGGCACTGGCACGCATCCGCAGATCGCGGTGCTTGTAGCCATCTTCGATCATGTCTTGCACTTCGGGACGACTGCAATTCGAGATGGCTTCCAAAGCGCGGCGGCGAATCTCGGTATCGAGATCCTCGTTTTTGTAGATGCGGATCGCGAGATTTTCGGCCTGACGCGCTAACTGCTTGTCGAATTTGCCGTCTTCGCCCAGTTCGATGAAGCGACCCAAGGCACTGATGGCAGCGGCGCGCACAGACGGCGAGAAATCGATGGAGGCCATCGGCAGGAGCCGATTGAGCATCTCCGGCGATTCATCCGTCCACGCGGCTTCGACAGCTGCCTCGCGCAGTTCGGCATCGAGATCGGTCATGGCGAGACGTGTGACGGCGCTGAAATCCATATCGAAGTTGGTTTCGGAGACTTCCGCGACGCGGTGCATGAGCTTGCGGCGGCGTTCCAACGGAATTGTGCCCCATTCCTGATACAGACGCTCTCTATCTTCCCCTTCGAGATCGGAGAGATTGTAGAGCGCTTTGGCGCTCAGTGGGGCGTCAGGGTTACGCAAGATTTCTAACGCGAGTTCGATTTTTTCGGACATAGACCCCCCGGATACAACAGATGCAATGTACAAAGCCACCCTCGTCAGGTAGGTTTTTACCTGACGAGCGTGGTTCGGTTACTGATAGATTGAGATAGGCGAGCTGGAGAGATCGCTAGATGGCTACCGACTCAACAGCGGCCCAATCGGATTCACGATGTCGTTGACAACCACGAGTGCGACAAGCCCCAGTAGAAGCACCAGCCCGATGGTATGTACCAAGCCTTCGTGCTCAGGGTTCATTGGCTTGCCACGCACGAGTTCGATGATCACGAACAGGATGCGCCCACCATCCAAGCCCGGAATGGGCAGCAGGTTGGTGAAGCCGAGCGCAATGCTGATTGTCGCAATAAATTGTAGGATGCGGTAAGGCGTCGGATCGGTCGAGCCGACTTGCAGCACTTCGCTGCTGATCTGCGCAATGCCGACAGGGCTGATCAGCCGCCCTTGATCCGCGCTAATTTCGCGACGCAGCAGACGGATGGGCGTTTCGACCAAGGACGTGAACATAGTCACTGTCTGGTTGGTGGCTTGCGAGATGGCGTCACCAAGCGATTCGCGCACGACGGGACCAAGATTGCCGACCGCCAACGCGAAGCCGTAAGCGTCGTTATAGGCCAACTGCGCGATCTGCACACCGAGCTTGCCCTGACCGGAAGGCGGATTTTCGCGCGGGATAATATCAACCGTCATTTCCTTGAGGTCGCGCGTGATGGTCAGCTTGACCGTCTTACCCGCCTGCGAGTCGATGTACTTCTTGAAATCGTCGGTGGTGGCGGCTGGCTGACCATCCGCTGACCAGATCACGTCGCCTTCTTTGAGCACGGCAGCAGCGGGCGAATCGGGCGAAGTTGCCAAGACATAGATGCCCTGACCGCACGGAGCAGAGGTCAGCACACCATCCTCGTCGTAAGTGCGAACGCAGGCGGGCGTGGACTGCGGGATGCTGACATCGAAGGTTTCGTTGCCGCGCTTAATGGTCAAGGTCGTCGCTGGTGCTTGACGGTTCACCACAGCAAACTCACGTTTAGCCTCGTCCAAGGTGCTGATCGATTTTCCATTCACGGCGAGGATGACATCGTTTTCTTTCAGATCCGCCGTCGTGGCTGGCGAGTTCGGGATGTTCGAAACGATGACCAGTGCTGGCCCCGGCTGCCCGATCATGGCGCTAACGGCAAGAATGATGAACGCCGCGACGAAGTTGAAGATTGCGCCTGCGGACATGAACCACATACGCTGCCACGGGCCAGCTTCCATCAGGCTTTTGGTTTTGCCTACCTTTTTGCCGAGCGCCGCCATTTCTTCTTGATATTTCTCGAACATCTGGCGGTCTTTTTCGGTGGCAGCTTCGCCTACAGGCTTGACAAAATCTTCGCCCAAGGGACGGACGAACCCGCCGATGGGAATCCAGTTTAGCGTGAATTCAGTCCCTTTTTGCTCAAACAACTTCAGGGCGCGCGGCGGGAAGCCCAAGCCGAACTCCAAGACCGTGACGCCGATCATGCGGGCAGCTACGAAGTGCCCCAGTTCGTGGATGAGGACTAACGGCCCCAATACCACAATAAAAGCGATGACTGCCTGTAGGAATCCATCCATTGATATCCTCGATGAAGGTGTATTTACGGGAGCAAGTTTGGAGACAGCGCTAACATTAATTGAGGCGTCCGATGACGCCTTCCGTGTTTCTGAACTGCTCAGAATTGCCCATTGGTTATCGTGACATTTGAAATGAATTATACAGAACTAAGGATCGAGGATCAATAACCCTAATCCTGCTACTCAGCGTTTATTTATGTAGCGATTGCAAAATGCTGAGTTAGCACATTCAGTTAGAGGGGAAAAAGACCCGAAATCTTACCGACATGATGGGTCATCAATGCATGAATTGGACGACATAGGCAGCGATGGCGGTTTTGCCCGCGCCGCTGAGATGGACGCCATCGCCCGTCGCTAAGGCTCCCCCGTTGTTGAAAAAGGCGTGCATGAAGTTTTCTTCTTCTGCTGAGAGCGGCGAAGCTAAGGCGGCGGTCAGGTCTTGCCACGTGACATTGCCCGCGAGATAGGAGACACCCGCCACCGCCGCGCTGGTATCGATGCAGACGACGTTGGGATGGGCAAGGCCGCCACCACTGCACGCAGCAGCGATCTGCGCGTTGAACGCGCCGACAGCTTCGGGCGTGAAACCAGAGGCGAAACTGCGGGCGGCGTAGGGCTGCGGCGCACCTTGATAGAAGTTCAGTACGAGAATCTTGGTGGTAGGATTCTGGGCGAGGATTTCTTGCACCAAGCGGCTAAGAGCTGCGGCGTGCTGCGGCGCAGACTCGCCGGGGGGATGCCACGAGGTGAGGTCGTTTACCCACGGCATGACCACAACATAGGGGCAGTGATCTTGCAGCAGCATGGCGTATTCGAGCGTCCCAAAGTAGGAAGGATGGTTAGCGGAACTGATGCCGACGGCGGGCACGCTACGATTGTAGACGGGTACTTGCAACCCGCGCTGCTGGAACTGCGCCGCGATGAAGGTGCTGACAGGCGTGAGATGGGCGTTAACGTAACCGACGCCCGCTAATTCGTAGACGACATCGCCATAAGCTGCCGAGTCACCCGCCACCGAGACGCAGGCTGGTGCAAGCACGGGCACAGCCGTGGGCGGCAGTGGCGACGGCGTGAAGGTCGCTGTGTAGTTGGGCGTCAGCGTCGGAAACTGGGTCGCGCTTGGCGTGAAGGTCGCCGTGTAGTTAGGTGTTAGCGTCGGGAACTGCGTCGCGCTCGGTGTCAGTGTGGGCGGTTTGAGCGTCACGGTCGGGATGATCGTGCGCGGGATGGGCGTCGGGAACAGCGTTGGCAAGTTGGCTTGCTGCTGCATAGCCTGCCAGAGCACAGGCCGCGCAATGATAAGCGCCGTGAAGACGACGATGAGGGCCGCTAGCATCAGTAACGCTACCAGCACCACACGCCGTAAATTTATCCCTACCGAAGTCGAGTCGCTGTTAATGGTCGTCACAATCTACTGGATCGGTTCCTTGAAATCATAAATGCCATCCCGGATCGCCCAACGCGGGTTGCCGACTGTGCTCACCATTGTATCGCCTTCGCGGTGGAGCGCCGCCCCCGTGATCGGACACTTGAACATGGCGTCTTGTGACACGACAGGGGGTCTATCGCCCGGAATGCGATTTTGCGTGAAGATGCTCGGTGAAGCTGGCACCATCCGCCCAACAAATTGCAAGACGCGATCCAAGCCCACCATCAAGGGTAGGGGCAACACTCGCTTGAACAAACCCAACCGCAGCCACGAGATCGGAATCTGGCGGATGGTGGTGAAGCCAGCTTCCTTCAAGGCCGTATAAATATACTGTGGATGGAAGTCGAAGTTGAGTTTGACGAATTCCACTGGCGCGAGATCGTAAGGATTCCAGTCTTGCTGTTTCAGCAGATAGCGCAGGATGGCTTTGAGATTGCGCTTGTTGGCGAATTCCAGCACGAAGGTTGATCCGGGCGTCAGGCAGGCATGAATTTGCTTGAGCGCGGCGGGCGCATCCGCGAGGTGATGGATGACGCGGCACATCATCCCGACATCGAAGGTGTTGGCGGCGAAGGGCAATTTGTAGAGATCGGCAGCGACATAGATGAAGCGCTGCGCGTTGGGCTGCTTGGCAAGATATTGTTTGGCATCTTGCAACATGGTCGCAGAATAGTCCATGACGACGATCTCATCGTAGCGGGCGGCTTCGTTGATCAGCCGACCGAAGCCCGCGCCAAAATCGATGTAGCGGCGACCTTCGGCGGGCAGCAGTTCCCGCAGGGCGATGCGCTCAACGGCGTCTTCATATTCGCGGCCTTTGCCTTCCCAAAAATCAACGCGATAAGTGGAACCCGTGTAATCACAGACTTCGGGTGTGGTTGTCTTCAAGCGTAACCCCCAAGGGATAGTGCTACGTGCTGAGTGCTACGTGCTAAGTTCATGTGCCGTGCTGTTCCCTCCAGTTCCTCCAGAGAATTCCCGACAATGATGGTGTTTAAGAAATTAGTCAGGCAATCGATCCCCGACAATGAATTGTCGGGCTTACCCTACGAAGTCCCTTCGGGACTCAGGAACGCCGAGGGGTAAATCCCGTCGGCTACAAACCCACCGAGCATCACCATCTAACTTTATTTCCCATAGATCACCTGTCATCATCGGCAACGCCGCCCGACGTTGAAACGTCGGCCTTACCTTACAAAGTCCTTTCGGGACTCGCCCTTTCAGAGGTCGCGTTCGGTAGCATTTACCGGACATTCTCATGAATTGTTCATTCGATGATTTTGACACGGCAACCCTGACTAGCGGGACGGGTAACACGCGTTTGACAGGCTAACCCCAAACGCGCATAGACCAGTTCCATGCCATCCGTGACGCGCCGCGCGATGGATTCGGAATCGCAGATGGCGCACAGGGTTGGCCCCGCGCCGCTGATGGTCGTCCCGAACGCGCCACGCTCCCGCGCCGCCGCCCGCACCTCGTGCAACCCCGGCATGAGATGTTGACGGGCTGGCTCAATGATACCATCGGCTTCGACCGCTTTCCCAAGCGCCTCGATATCGTTGCGATAGAGCGCGGAAATGAGGCGGGCGACACTAGCGGTTTGTTTGACCATGTCACGCATTGGAATTTGCTGCGGCAGCACGGCACGCGCCTCGGCGGTGGGCACGGCGACATTGGGCGTGACCAAGGCCAGCACCAAGCCAAGCGGGACGGGCAGCGGTTCGAGCAATTCGGGCGTCAGGCCACCGACGAAGATGATGCCACCGAGCAGGGCGGGCGCGACATTATCGGCGTGGCGACCACTGACCGCTGCTTCGCCTTCTAGCGCGGCATCCAGCAGTTGGGGACGACGGAGCGGGTCGCCAAAGAGGGCATTGACGGCAACCGCGCCACCCGCCGCACTCGCCGCGCTGCTGCCCAGACCACTCGCCAGCGGTAAGCCTTTGTGGATGGTCATCCTGATGCCCTGATCTGTGATGCCTAGCTGCTTGAGCGCATAGGCCGCCGAAATCCCCGCCGTATTTTTGGCAGGATCGAGCGATAGACGCCCCTCGTCACCCGTGATGCCGTCGATGATGACGCCGGGAGAGTCGGTTTTTTCCGCGCAGATGGTATCGAAGGGTTCTTCCAGCGCCATACCAAGGATGTCGAAACCGGGGCCAAGATTGGCAGTGGTGGCGGGCGCGTAAATTTCAACGAGACGTGGCATCGATTCACCCCAATACTTTGAGCGCTTGATCTAGATCCGCGATGAGATCGTCCGCATCTTCGACGCCGACGGCGTAGCGCACAAGATTGCCCGTGATCCCGAAAGCCAGCCGTTCTTCCGGCGTCTTTTCAAAGTAAGACATCAGCGCAGGCTGCTCGATCAGGCTATCGACACCACCCAAGCTCGGCGCGATGTAGGGAAGTTCGAGCGCATCGATGAATTTGCTGGTTTCTTCCAGCGTGCCGCGTACCTGAAAGCTGACCACGCCACCGAAGCCAGTCATCTGCTTTTTGGCGATCTCGTGATCGGGGTGCGACGGCAAACCGGGATAGAAAACGCGCTCGATCTTGGGATGCGCTTCGAGAAATTCTGCCATCCGCATGGAGGTTTCGTTGGACTGCTTGACGCGCAAGCCGAGAGTCTTTAGGCCGCGCTCCAAGAGATAGGCATTTTGGGGATCGACAATCCCGCCGAGGATGCCGCGCGCATCCCGCAGCGCCGCAATGCGCTCTTTGCGCCCGACGACGACGCCCGCCAGCAAGTCATGATGCCCGCCGAGGTATTTGGTGGCGCTGTGCGTGACGTAATCGATGCCGTAATCCAAGGGACGCTGGTTGATGGGCGTGCCGAAGGTACTGTCGATGATGGTCTGGATGCGGTGCTTCTTGGCGAGGCCGGCAAGACGTTCCAAATCTACGCAGCGCAGGTAGGGATTGGTGGGACTTTCGGACATGATGAAGCGCGTCCGCTTGGGCTGGATGGCGTTTTCAAGCGCTTCGTAATCGCCCGTTTGGACGATGGTGGTTTCGATGCCGAGACGCGTCAAAAAGGTCATGCAAAACTGCATGGTACGACGGTAGCAATCACCCGTCATGACGAGATGGGCACCAGTGGGCAAACTCGCCAGCAGCAGCGAGGTGGTCGCCGCCATGCCGGAGGAGAACAACACCGCATCCGCCGCGTTTTCCAATGCCGCGACTTTGGTTTCGACGGCTTGCACGGTGGGGTTGCCGTAGCGTCCGTATTCTTCGCGCCCGACGATGCCATCACCCCACGTTCTGGCGTGCTGGAAGTTGATCAGATCGGCGGTATCGGCAAAGGCGTAGGTCGCCGTCTGGATGATCGGCATGGGAATCGATTGATGGGCACGCGGGCGATCATCTCCACCATGTACCGACAGGGTATTTTTGCCGACGCTGGCAGTTGGTTCGGCTTGCTCGACTGGCTCAGATGCGCGCTTGTCTTCGGCGGGTGTTGCGGTCACGGATGGACGCCTTTCTTTCCTGAATCGCGTTATCAATGTAGTTGGCAAATTTCATGGGGGGACATTTTGGCGGAATTTGGCCTGACTGTCAAAGGTTGCCTCTCCGCAAGGGTGTCTGGTAAGCAAACTTGACAATTAATCATATGAAATTGTTAGCGACAGTTAATGGCAACGCATCCTGTAGCAAGCTACTATACAGAAAGTGCGCATTGGTGAAGCTGACGTTGATTAGTTTTTGATTATATATGAACAAGGCTCAATCCATTTTTTGAAGATGCACGTATTACTTAGTGGGCGGGTCGGGCGAGGTTAAAATCCGAGTGTCGCCCGCCGATGATGAAGTTGAAGAAATTAACCCGACAATCGCACCCCGACAATTGATTGTCGGGCTTACCCTACGAAGTCCTGCGGGACTCACGCGGTTTCTTGAGGATTCAGGTAGAGGTTGAGGCGTGGATATAGTCGAGACGCAAAGCACTGAACAACGAAGTCAGGAACTTTATCGCAGTTTGAACGGGAGAGAGTAGGAAATCATGGCGGCACTGGTCAATTTCTCCACCATTTTGAAAGTATTCTTTTCCCGCCGCGCGCGGATCGAAGCGCCTGATCCGCTGTCGCTGGTGATCCAGCCGACGGTTGACCTCAAGGTGACGCGGTACCCGAACGATGACTTGCATCTGACGTGGACGTTTCCGGCGGAACAGGTAGAGGTTTTCGCCAGCGCAACGCCGGATGCGATGGGAACACTGCAAGGTACGGTCACGAGCGCGAAAGAGTTCACCGTCACGGGATTGGATCGCCCTGTACGTTACTATTTTACGCTCAAGATCACGCACGCGGGGCAGACTTCCGAACGCAAAGTTGCCGAGCGCATCTTGCCGCTGGAGAACGGATCGAATTTCCGCGACATTGGTGGCTATCCGACGGCGGAAGGGAACCATACGCGGTGGGGGCGCATCTTCCGCACGGGCAGTTTTTCCGGCTTCAGCGAGTTCGACAAGCAGTATTTGACGCAATTGGGTTTGAAATTGGTGTGCGATCTGCGGACGGACAGCGAGGTAGAGCATTCGCCCGACGAACTGCCAGAACCGAATGTAACGTACTGGCGGCAGGCGTTGTTCACGCAGCGAGAGTCGCAGGATGGCGTGCGGCGGTTCCTGTTGAGCGTGAACGATGTACAGAAGATCAACAACGCGCTGTTGCAGTCGTACACGCTGGATATGCTTGACCGCAAGGGGGCGATGTTCGGCGCGATTTTGCAGCGGTGCGCGGATGAGAGTCAACTGCCGATGGCGATCCACTGCACGGCGGGGAAGGATCGGACGGGCGTGACGATTGCGCTGCTGTTCGCGGCGCTCGGTGTGCCTGACGACATCATCGTGGCGGATTATTCGCTGACCAATTTCTATCACGGCGTGATTCGTTCGGCGCTCAAACGGAATTCGCGCGGGCTGCGCATTTTGCGGCTGACGCAAGATGATTTGATGCCGCTGCTGCTGGCGCACCCTGATACGATGCGCGGGACGCTGGTGCATCTGCGCGAGAGCTATGGTTCATACGAGAATTATCTGGCGCAGCAAGCGGGAATCGATGCCGAGACGATTGCGCGACTCCGAAATTTGCTGCTTGAGTGAGCAGATTCGTGATCCCGAATGCGTTTGTGATGGGCGGCTGTGCGTGGTCGCGGCTGCCCTGCCGAGTCACGCCGAGAACTCCGCCGCATCCTCAGTGTTGTGATGTACAACAGAAATTTCCATCGACGCCATGTATTGTATCGAGGTAAGGGATTGAGCAGATGTTACTGAAGTATTTCTACGATAAGCGGTTGGCACAGGCATCGTATTTGATCGGCTGTTCCGAGACGGGACAGGCGATGATCGTTGACCCGATCCGCACGATTGCGCCGTACCTAAAAGCGTCGGCTGAACACGGACTGCGGATCACGCATATCACCGAGACGCATATTCATGCCGATTTCACCAGCGGTACACGCGAATTGGCGACGGCGACGGGCGGCACTATGTACCTGAGCGATATGGGCGACGCCGACTGGAAATATCAGTTCGCAAAGGAAGACGGGGCGACACTGGTGCGCGATGGCGATCAGTGGATGGTCGGGAACATCAAGGTCGAGGTGATGCATACACCGGGACATACGCCGGAACACATCTGCTTCGTGATCACGGATACGGCGGGCGCGGATCGTCCGATGGGCATTTTCACGGGCGATTTCATCTTCGTGGGCGATGTCGGACGGCCTGACCTGCTGGAGATGGCGGCGGGATTCGTCGGGACGAAGGAGATCGGGGCGCGGCAGCAGTTCCACAGCGTGCAGCGGGCGAAGAAGCTGCCAGATTACCTGCAATTGTGGCCCGGTCACGGGGCGGGCAGCGCGTGCGGGAAGGCGTTGGGCGCGATCCCTTCGACCACACTCGGTTACGAGAAGCTGTTCAATCCGGCGTTCCAGATCGAGGAGGAGGATGCGTTCGTGGATTGGCTGCTGGCGGATCAGCCGGAGGCACCGCGCTATTTCGCGCAGATGAAGAAGGTCAACAAACAAGGCCCGACGCTGTTAAAGGATGTGCCAGCGCCGATGCGGTTGGAGCAGGCGGATTTGCAACGGGCGCTGGTGACGGGCGAGTTGGTGATCGATGCGCGGCGGGAGAAGGCGTTCATCAAGGCACATGTGGCGGGGACGATCAGCATTCCGGCAACGAGCAATAGTTTTTCGACTTACGTCGGCTGGTTCGTGGATTACAACGCGCCGCTATACCTGATCGTGGAGGCGGAGGCGTCGGTCGCGTCGATGGTGGAAGCACTGCGGGATATTGGCGTCGATCACGTGGCGGGGTATGCAACCGTGGATGATTTGCAGGACGTGCTTACAGATCATGTGCCCACGATGAAGGCCGAGGAATTGGCGCAACGCATGAAGACGGAGCCGATCACGATCATCGATGTGCGCAGCGCGTCCGAATTCAAGTCGATGCACCTCCCCGGCGCGGTGAATATCCCGTTCGGGCTGCTGCCGCAGCGATTGGGGCAACTGCCGAAAACGGGGCCGCTGGTACTGCACTGCGCCAGCGGCTACCGTTCGTTGTTGGCGACGAGTTGGCTGCGCAAGCACGGGTTCACCAACGTGATCGATCTGAACGATAAAGAGGCAAACTGGTCGAAGCTGGTGGTGGCGGAGATGTCGTGAGATTAGCTCCTTCTTACAGCCCGCCAATAAATCAGACGGGCTGAGATCAGGGTGGCGATGCGGAGAGCATTTGACACCCTGTTGATGAATGAGACGAATTCGTGCCTAGCTCAGGTGGTTTCGGTTGGCCCCAAGGTTTCGATTTGATAGCCGCGTGGATAGGTGCGGTTTTTTTGTTTGGTGAACAGGAAGGGGCGACGGCGAACAGGTAGAAATTGGATGGCGAAGGCACGTAGGCGCATCACGCGTTCCAGAGTCCAGCGGAGCCATGCGGGCTGCGCGGGGAAGCCGAAGGCCTTGCGCAGCGGTTCATCCAACAGCGCGTAGATGCCGATCTTGACGAGCGGGCTGAACACCGCCGGATACCAGCGGCAGAAGATGTCTACCGTGGCGTCGGCAATGTGGCGGTTGGTGTCGGTGTAGGTGTAGTACTTGGCCTCGTAGTCATGGTTGAAGCGCTCGTAATCCTCGAACGATTCGGGGATGTCCTGAATGTTCATGCGCTTGCCGACTTCACGCCAGAAATAGAAGGTAGCTTGACGTTCGTGTTCGGTATAGAGACGCCAACCGAGCATCTTGTTCCAGCGGATCGGCTCGAAGATGAAGGTGGACAGCACGTACAATTTGTCCTCATTAGAGATCGGGAAGTGGCGATGGATGTTGTTCATGCGGCGGATGGCTTCGTGCCCACGTTCGCTGTCATAGCCTTGCTCGACAATCTCCGCCATGATCAGTGAGGTGTCGTCGTAGCGCTTTTGCCCATGCTTGGCGAACTCGCCCGTTTGCGCCAGCAGCGCCGAGATGCTCGGAATGGCGTAGGTGCGGAACAGAGCGAATTCCAATGCCCGCAGATGATCAATCGGGAATTCGAGTTCGCTGGTGATGAACAGGATGCGATGATGATCCTTCATGGGGTCGAGGCTGAGGATTTCATTTAGATTCTTGTTACGCAACATGGCTACACTCTCCATAAAGATAAGTGCAGCCACTGTACGATGTGATTGTGCCTAACTGCCAGCCCAACAAGTGCTCACTTTTTGCTCAACTCAAGCGATGGCGCTGCCTTACTGCTGGCAATTCCGGCATAGATAGCACGCGCCGCCTAGATATTGAATTTTCTGGACGGTGCTACCGCAGTTCGGGCAGGGGCAACCCACCGCGTTCTTGTCCATAAGGCGGATGTAGCCGCCGCGCTGGTTGAAGAGATCATACTCGTCGTAGCGTCCCCCTTTGGCGATGGCCTCTTGAAGCGTGGTGAGGATGGCATCGTATAAGGTGTGGATGTTGGGCGCGGTGAGTTCGCTTAGGGGGCGCTTGGGATGAAGGCGGGCACGGAACATGATGTCCTGCGCAATCGCATTGCCGAGACCGGGGATCAGTTGATCCTGAGTCAGGAGCGCTTTCACAGAGCGCTTTTTGCCGCCCGCTGCTTCGTGGACGAGCGTTTGAAAGTAGTCAGCGGTGAACGCAGAATCGATGGGCGTGGGGCGCATCCCCTTGATGTAGTTCCGTTCTTGCTCGGCACCCTTCGTGTAGAGTTCCATCGCGCCCCACATGTCGGTCATCATCGTGAAGAAGGAACCGTCCGCGAAACTGAGATAGAGGTGGTACTTGGCGGGCACGGCAGTTCCGGCGGGGTGATACAGCATTTTGCCACCGCATTCCCCGAAGACCAGCACATAGTCAGGTTCGAGGGGAATGAACAGCCAACGCCCTTTGACGGTGGCTTCACCGATGGTTCGTTCGTGAGTCAAGGCTTCAAATTCGGGCGCGCTGCGGTTGTACCAGACAAATTTGTGCGGAGAATTGCCGAGCTGACCGCGCTGGATGGTCTTGCCTATCAAGGTCGCGTTGATCTGTAGTGCTTAGTGCTTAGTAAAGACAAATGGCGTTTGGAGCGGTGAGATAGGTTGGGCATAGCAGCCTTTCGACCTGACGGGTGAGGCGTGAGGATTTGGGGTGAGGCAGCGCGTTCTGAAGCAGCGGCACGACTAACGTTTATATTCCTAGTACGTATTTGGGGACCAACAGTTGTTCGATAAGACGATGTTTGACCTGTGGTTTGCGGGAGCAGTGCGGGTTTTGCATCGCAAGCGTGTAATAAGCCATTGGTAATGGTGATCAGTTGTTATAAAATGAGAGCGTTTGGGGATAACCCGAATTTACTAATCAAGCTGCGCTGGCGGTAGTCAGAGAACGGTTCGTGCATGAGACGTTGGATCATCCTCGCGGTAAGCGTGTTAATCAGTGTGTTCTTCCTGTATATTGGCCTCAGCGGTCAAAAGCTCGATGAAGTGTGGGCGGAAATCCAGAAGGTGAATTTGCTGTGGTTGATCCCCGGCATCATCATCTACTTCGCGGCGGTGTGGGGACGCACATGGCGGTGGCATTATCTACTGCGCCCGCTGAAACCCGTCAGTCTGGGCAAACTGTTCCCGATTGTGGTGATCGGCTACATGGGTAACAACGTGTACCCGTTCCGCGCTGGTGAGGTGATCCGCGCGTATGTGTTGCAGCGGAACGAGGGCGTGAAAGTCAGCGCTAGTCTGGCGACGATCATCGTAGAGCGCATCTTCGACGGGTTGGTGATGCTGCTATTCGTGTTCGTGGCACTGCCATTCGCAAATTTTCAGGATGAGTGGCTGCGTAATGTGGTGATCATCGGGACGATTGTATTTCTGGCAGCGCTCGGCGTGTTCCTCGTGATGGCGACGCGCCCCGTCCAAGCACGCAATCTGTACCATCTGCTGATCACTAAGCTGCTGCCACACGGCTTGCAAGAGCCGATTTTGCGCATCGCTGACCACTTCATGGAAGGGTTGGAAAGCCTGCGCAGTCCGCGCGACCTGCTGATGACGTTCGTGACATCGGTGTTTATCTGGCTGACCGAGACGACGAAATATTGGTTCGTGATGCACGCCTTCAACTTCGAGGTCAGTTTCTTCGCGCTGATGCTGATGACAGGCGTGGTCAACCTCGCGACGACGCTGCCGAGTTCGCCGGGATATGTGGGTACGTTCGACGGCCCCGGCATTCTGGTGCTGGAACGGTTCGGCGTGCAGCGAGCTATCGCGTCGAGCTATACGCTGGTGCTGCACGCGGCGCTGTGGCTCCCGATCACGCTGCTTGGCTTTTTCTATCTGGCGCAGCAAGGATTATCGTGGCGGTCGTTCGGTGAGGCCGAGAAGATCGTGGAAGCTGAACGCCATACTGCTGATCCAGCCACGGTGAGCGCGGACTAGTTTTGTAAGTAGCGTAAGTTAGCAGTTGCCCTCACCCCCGCCCCCTCTCCCGCAAGGCGAGGGGCGAGCAAACAGCCCGCCGATCAGTTGGATGCGCTGAGATCAGGGTGGCAGGATAGGTAAAGCGATGACAGGAGATGGGGGATCGGGACGATAGCGCCGTCCGACGTTGATGTTTAAGTAATTAGTCAAGGAAACGTGGGTTCGTCGTCACGTCGCCCGACGTTAATGGTGTTTAAGAAATTAGACAAGGAAACGCAAGGTTGTCGGCAACGCACGCCGAGGGTTAAAACTCCCGGCTACAATCCCAAGAAGTCCACTAAAGGGACTCAAGAAAATGCGTTGACGTGCGCATCGTATTCCTGCCTTATTTTTTGAAAGGCCATAAACGTCAGGCTTAGAGAACGAAGTCCCTGCGGGACTCACACCCTGTTGATATGGAGGAGCGCACCGATAAAATGCTCTCGATTGAGAAGGCACAACAAATGTCGGTGAGTGAAGCAGGGTTCAGGAAGTACAGACCACCGATAAAGCGGATAAGTAAAGGACGAATTGATGCGCATTGGCATTATTGGGGCTGGCCCGGCTGGTCTAGCGGCGGCCTACGATCTGGTGAAGGCCGGACACGCAGTAACTATTTTCGAGGCGACGGATCGCGTTGGCGGGTTAGCGGCTGGCTTCAAAGATGAGGGATGGGATTGGGAACTGGAAAAGTTTTATCATCACTGGTTCCAGTCTGACCATGACATTCTTGGCTTGATCAACGAACTTGGACTCAGCGATCAGGTGATCTTCCCGCGCCCGAAAACCTCGATGTGGTCACGCGGCAAGGCGTATCTCTTCGATAACCCCGTTTCGATGCTGCTGTTCCCTAACATGCCGTGGATTCCCAAGTTCCGGTTCGGGCTGGTGGGCTTGTATTTGCGGCTGACCAAGCAGTGGCAACCGATGGAGAAATACACCGCCGAAGAATGGCTGATCAAGTACATGGGCAAAGAGGCGTACGAGGCGTTGTGGCGTCCGATGCTGATCGGCAAATTTGGCGATTTGTACCGCGAGGTGACGATGGCGTGGTTCTGGGCGCGCATCTACACGCGGACGGTGAAATTGGGGACGTATCAGGGCGGCTTCCAGAAGTTCCTCGATACCTTCGCACAGAAGCTCCAGCAGATGGGCGTGACGATCAGGTTCAACGCGCCCGCCAAAAACGTCCGGCGGGAAGATGGCGGACTCAAGCTGACCGCTAATGAGGAGCCATTTGATTTTGACGCGGTGATCAGCACGACTTCGCCCGCCGCGATGCTCAAGATCGCGCCTGATCTGGCGGCGCAGAAATCCTATGCAGATCAACTTGGCACCTTGCGGAATATGAGCGCGGTGGTGCTGGTGCTGGCGCTGAAACAGACCTTGTTGACGGACGGTACATATTGGCTGAATTTGCCCGCTAGTAGCCCTGATAAGAGCAAGAGCGAGTTTCCCTTCCTCGCGCTGGTGGAACACACGAATTATCTAGATGCCAAGCATTACGGCGGCGACCACATCGTCTACTGCGGTGATTATGTTGCGCCGGATCATGAATACATGCAGATGAGCGAAGACGCGCTGGTTGATCGCTTCGTGAAGGCGCTCAAGACCTTCAATCCGAATTTCTCGCCCGATTGGATACGGAAATACTGGCTGTTCCGCGCACCGTACGCACAACCGATCCCGACCGTGAATCATTCACGCAACATCCCCGACCTCGCTACACCGATTCCGGGGTTGTATCTTGCCAGCATGAGCCAGATATACCCTTGGGATCGTGGTACGAATTACGCGGTGATGATCGGACGGCAAGTCGCGCAGCGCGTGATGAACGATAAGCGCGCGTAGTGCAATCGTCGCGCTTTTTGTTAAGACTTTAGCCCCCTCAGCGGGTAAGGTACACTTGCGACATATTGGTCAAGGAGTCAATGGTAATGGCTAACATTTGTGTGGTCGGCGTCGGGTATGTCGGCCTTGTGACCGGCACTTGTTTTGCCGATCTGGGTAACAAGGTGGTCGCGCTGGATATTGTGGAAAAGCGCGTTGAAAACCTCAAAAAAGGCATCCTGCCGATTTATGAACCCGGCCTCAAGGAAGTCGTTGAGCGCAATGTGCGGGCGGAGCGGTTGAGCTTCACCAGCAGCTATAAAGAGGCGCTGAAAGATGTTGAGTTTGTGTTCATCTGCGTCGGTACGCCCGAAGGCGTGGACGGCGAAGCGGATTTGCAGTACGTCCGCATGGCTGCCGAGGCCATCGCGGAGAACATGGATCACGAAATGATCGTGATCAACAAATCGACGGTTCCCGTCGGCACGGGCGATTGGGTCGCCAGCATCATCCGTGAGAAGCAAGCGCAGGATATTCCTTTCGCGGTGGTGAGCTGCCCCGAATTCTTGCGGGAAGGCTCGGCGCTGCGGGATTTCTTCAACCCCGACCGCACGGTGCTCGGATCGACGGATAAGACCGCCGCGAACAAGGTGGCGCAGTTGCACCTCGCACTGCGTGCGCCCATCGTCGTGACCGACCTGCGCACGGCGGAGATGATCAAGTACGCGTCCAACGCGTTCCTCGCGACGCGCATCAGCTTCATCAACGAGATCGCTAACATTTGCGAAGCGCTCGGCGCGGATGTGAAAGAAGTGGCGCAGGGGATGGGCTATGATAAGCGCATCGGGCATCATTTCCTCGAATCCGGCGTGGGGTACGGTGGGAGTTGTTTTCCGAAGGACGTGAAGGCGCTGGCTTACATGGCGCAGATTCATGGCACGGAGCCACAGTTACTGCAATCCGTGATGGAGATCAACCTCACGCAACGCCGCCAGATCGTGTTGAAGCTGGAAGATATGCTCGGCACGCTGAAGGATAAGGTCATCGGCATGGTGGGGTTGGCGTTCAAGGAAAATACCGACGACATCCGCGAATCGCCCGCGCTGGACATCGCCAAGATGCTGCATGATCGCGGGGCGGTGGTGCGCGGCTACGATCCGGTGGCAATGGAAAACGTCCAGCGGACAACGAAATACATTAACCTGTCGGAAGATCCGTACGAACTGGCGCAGGGCAGCGATGCACTGGTGATCGCGACGCCGTGGAATGAGTTCAAGTCGCTGGACTTCGACAAGATCCGCAGCCTGATGAAGCAACCGATCATCGTGGACGGGCGCAACCTGTATGAGCCAACCCGCTTGACCTCGCTCGGCTTCAAATATCGCGGCGTCGGACGCGGTTTTAAGGGCGCGATGCTCGAAAGCAACGGCAAATAGCACGGCGCAGATACCCTAGCATAGTGGTGATGCTCCAAGTGCGGTAAACTCTTTCCCCTGAGCAGGTTACAAGCAGCAAGAATTTTCATCTGTCTCCCCTCACCGTTCTGGTGAGGGGCTGACGGGTTGCCGCTGAGTAACGCTTCGGGATGTAATGGGTGGAAGCGTAGCAAATAGGTTAGCGTCATCAGCATGAGTAACTCTACAAATGGGGTAATCAAGCACGTCTTGAGCAACGGCATGACCGTGCTGCTCAAGGAAGTGCGGACGGCACCGATCATAAGCTGGTGGGTGGTGTATCGTGTGGGCAGCCGTAACGAGCCGACTGGATTGACGGGCGCTTCCCACTGGGTGGAGCATATGGTGTTCAAAGGCACCGATCAGTTTCCAGCAGGTTATCTGGATCGGGCGATTGAGCGCGACGGCGGGTACTGGAACGCGCAGACCTCGTTCGATTACACGGCCTATTTCGAGACGATGCCCGCTGATAAGATCGACCTCGCGCTGCGGGCCGAGGCCGACCGGATGGCGAACGCCAAATTTGACCTCGAAGAAGTCGCCACCGAACGCACCGTGATCATCTCCGAACGA
This sequence comes from Anaerolineae bacterium, assembly GCA_019637615.1. Taxonomy (GTDB): domain Bacteria; phylum Chloroflexota; class Anaerolineae; order Aggregatilineales; family UBA2796; genus JAHBVK01. The sequence goes on from JAHBVJ010000001.1 coordinate 52,467, forward strand.
CAGGGGAGCGAAAATTATCCGCTGACGTGGTTAGGTGAAGAGGTGCAAGCCGCCGCGTTCCGCGTGCATGGCTATCATCACCAGATCATCGGTGATATGACCGATCTCGAAACGATGACGCGGGACGACCTATACAACCACTATAAGACGCATTACGCGCCGAGCAACGCGATTGGCGCGCTGGTGGGCGATTTCGATACGCAGTCGATGATCGAACGGTTGGAGGCGCTGTTTGGTGCGATCCCCGCCCGTGAAACGCCGCCGTTATTCGTGCGCCCAGAACCGCGCCAGACGGGTGAGCGCCGCGTCCGCGTGGAGCGCCCCGGCCCGGAACGCTACATCTCGATTGCCTACAAAGCGCCCGCGATCACGCATGAGGACTGGATCAAGTTGTACATGCTGGATAATGTGCTAGGCGGCGCAAGCGGATTCGGCGGTGGTGGCGTGGGCAACCGTACCTCGCGGTTTTATCAGGCGTTGGTGAAAACGGAATTGGTGGCGTCGCTCAGTTCTGGATTGAACGAGTCCGTCGATCCGTTTTTGTATTCGATTGACGGCGTGCTGCGCGAAGAAAGCAGTCTGGAAACCGTCGAAGCCGCGATTCTGGCGGAGATCGATAAGGCGGCGAACGGCGAGATTACCCAAGCCGAATTGGATAAGGCGCTGAAGCAAGCCCGCGCCCTGCTGGCATACGCCAGCGAGACGGTGACGAATCAGGCGTTCTGGCTGGCGTATTTCGAGCATGTGGCAGGCGATCACGATTGGCTGAACCAGCTTGAGGATCGGCTACGCATGGTCACGCTGCAAGATTTACAGCATGTTGCACAGACTTACCTCCACCCCTCGCAGCGCACTGTCGGGTGGTTCATCCCTACCGAAACTGACGAGGAGATTGAAGACGATGACCGTGATGACACCGATGTCGAGGCGTAATTCGCTGCCCGGGCCGGACGATATTCGGCGCGAGGTGCTCCCCAACGGGATCGTCGTGCTGGCGCGGGAAAATTTCGCCGCGAAGTCAGTGGTGATCACGGGATCGCTGGCAGTGGGGAGCATCAATGAGGGGAGTCTGCGTCCGGGGCTGGCATCGTTTACCGCGTCGGCGTTGATGCGCGGCACACTGAACCGTGATTTCGATACGCTGCACGGCGAATTGGAAGGACTCGGCGCGAGTCTGGGCATTGGCGGCGGGGTGCATACGAGCAGCTTCAGCGGAAAGGCGCTAGCAGAAGACCTGCCGACGCTGCTGACGCTGCTGTCTGACGTGCTGCGGTATCCGAGTTTTCCGGTAGACCAGACTGAACGGCTGCGCGGGGAAGCGCTAACCGGACTGCGGATTCGGATGCAAGATACACGCGCCGTGGCGGGCGACAGCTTCCGCGATCTGGCGTATCCGAACGGGCACCCATATCGCCGCAACATGAACGGCAATATGGAGAGCTTGACGGCGATGACGCTGGACGAGGTGCGAGAATTTCACCGTGTCAATTACGGCCCCGACGGGATGATCATCGTGATTGTGGGGGCGGTCAAGGCGGAGGCGGCGGTGAACGCCGTGCAGAATGCGCTCGGTGATTGGCAGAATCCGATGCAACCACCAAAACAGTCGCTGCCCGATCTGGCGTTGATTCCAGAGATTCGGCAGGAATTCAAGGTGCTGGCGGGCAAAACGCAGTCGGACATTATCCTCGGCTGGCCGGGACCATCGCGGCTGTCGGCGGATTTTCATCCTGCTAACCTCGCCAACAATATCCTCGGCAATTTCGGCATGATGGGACGGCTCGGCAAGACCGTGCGCGAGGATCAGGGCTTGGCGTACTACGCGTCGAGTCGGTTGGGCGGCGGGCACGGACCAGCGCCGTGGACGATCTCGGCGGGCGTGAATCCGGCGAATGTGCAGCGGGCGATTGAGAGCATCGTGGTGGAGATCAACCGCCTGACCTCAGAGTTGGTGACTGAGGATGAACTGGCGGAGAATAAGGCCAATTTCATCGGACGTCTGCCGCTGTCGCTGGAGAATAACGAGGGCGTGGCTGGCTCGATCCTGAATATTGAGACGTACAACCTCGGACTCGATTACCTGCACCGCTATGCAGACGTAATCAACGCCGTGACGCGGGAAGACTTGTTGAGTACTGCTCAACGGTATATGCGCGGGGATGCGTACGCGCTCGGTGTGGCGGGGCCGGAGATCGGGGAGGCCGAGGAAGAATAGGATTATATTAACCATATAGGCGGCGGAGGAATGCAGTATGAATTCGATCACGATCCCGATCATTATTGATGAACATCGGCGCGTTGTCATCGATATTCCTGATGATGTGCCGTTGGGCGCGGCGGAGATTACAATCACGCCCGTCGTGCCGCCAACCGACAAAGCGCCGTTGACATGGGAGGCTGCCCGCGCCAAGCTGCTGGCGGGTGGTGCGTTGAGTATCCATCAGTATGAACTGCCTGAAGGTGCTGTGCGCCTTACTGATGAAGAAATACAAGAACTCACTAAGGATGTAATCTTGCCCAAATCGCTTGATGAGATGATAGACGAAGATAGAGGGCCACGATGAGACCACTGGTAAGCATGAGTAAGAATGGCTTGGCTGGTTGCATCCATACTGCGTAGATATTCACCAGTTTTCGCCCTTGACTTCTGAGCGGCGCTTGATAGAATGTCTTTCACAATCACATAGACATAAACTCTGATCGGAAGCAGTACGTCATCACCGCAGCGAGTAGGGATAGGTGAAAGCCTACGAAGGTTCCCCCGGTGAGTACCATAAGACCGAACTCGTCCGTGAGTTTCCCCGATGAACACAAAGTAATCGTGGGACGCAATGCAGCGTTACGCATAATGAAGTGACTGTTACATGGGCCTATAGCTCAGTTGGGAGAGCGCTTGCATGGCATGCAAGAGGTCATCGGTTCGAGCCCGATTAGGTCCACACGTCGCAGTAACCGGGATGGTACCGCGGAGAAACCTTCGTTCCCGACCTTTTTGAGGTCGTATGGGACGAAGGTTTTTTTGTTATAAGATTTTCATGAATTTTTATTAAATTCATAGGGCGATTTCTAGGTAATGTGTGTATGATGTATCGTAATGTCAGTAGAAACGCCGGGACGAAAGGGATTCACCTATCATGGGAAATAAGTCCACTAAGCAAAAACTCGCTAGACGACTTCGTGACCTTCTTGAGACGCTTGACCGTCTGTTGAACCCGCCCCGTCCCATTCCAGTGCCCGTACCAGCACGGAATAACAATCGGCGGCGTTAATCGTTCGTTATATCACGAGCAGTTCACAGAGGTCAGGATCACCAAGTTCTGACCTCTGTTTTTTTGTCTATTCGCGCCGACGCTGCATGAGCGGCGTTCGGCTCTGCAAACGATAACTGACAGGAGCGCAAATGGCTGAGAAGTACACCCCACAAGATATTGAGACAAAGTGGCAGCAGAAGTGGGAAGCTGACGGGCTGTATCGCTCCGTCATCGATCCCAACCGCAAGAAGCACTACGCTTTCACGATGCTGCCGTACCCAAGTGGCGACCTGCACATCGGGCACTGGTACGCTATGTCGCCGTCAGATGCGCGGGCACGGTACATGCGCATGAAAGGCTATAACGTGCTGTTCCCGATGGGCTTTGACGCCTTCGGGCTGCCCGCCGAGAACGCCGCCATCAAGCGCAACATCCACCCGAAGGTGTGGACGTATGCCAACATTGACCGAATGCGCAAACAGATGCGGTCGATGGGCGCGATCTTCGATTGGGAACGCGAGATGGTGAGCTGTGATCCCGAATACTACCGCTGGTCACAGTGGTTCTTCCTGCAATTCTACAAGAACGGGCTGGCGTATCGTCAGATGTCCGCCGTCGATTTTTGCCCGAACTGCAACACCACATTGGCGCGTGAACAGGTGTGGGGCGAAGACAGACACTGCGAACGCTGCGGTACACCTGTGATCAAGAAGGATTTGGAGCAGTGGTTCTTCCGCACTACCAAATACGCCGACGAACTGGCGGATCACAGCACGATCAACTGGCCTGAGAAGGTCGAGACGATGCAGAAGAACTGGGTGGGCAAGAGCGAAGGCGCGCACGTCACCTTCCACACCGAGGGCGGCGACCCGTTCGTGATCTTCACCACGCGGCCTGATACGCTGTGGGGCGTGACGTTCATGGTGCTGGCGGCGGAACATCCGCTGGTGGAGAAAGTCACAACGGCGGATCGCAAGGCCGAGGTGGACGCGTATATCGATGAGGTGACACGTCGTACCGAGATCGAACGGACGGCGACGGACAAAGAGAAAACCGGCGTGTTCACGGGCGGCTACGCGATCAATCCCGTCAACAACGAGAAAGTGCCGATCTGGGTTTCCGATTATGTGCTGATGGGTTACGGCACAGGCGCGATTATGGGTGTGCCCGCGCACGATCAACGCGACTTCGAGTTCGCCCGCAAGTTTAAGCTGCCGATCCGTATCGTGATCCAGCCGGAAGGCGCGTCGCTGAATTCGGACGAGATGACCGAAGCGTTCCCGCATGACGGCACGATGGTCAACAGCGGTCAGTTCGACGGCACGCCCGCCGACAATGGCGCGGCGATCCGCAAGGTGATCGATTGGTTGGAGGAGAAAGGCGTCGGCAAGGGCGCGGTGAATTACCGTCTGCGCGACTGGCTGATCAGCCGTCAACGGTACTGGGGTACGCCGATTCCGATCATCTACTGCCCTGAACACGGCGCGGTGCCTGTACCAGATGATCAACTGCCCGTGATTTTGCCCGATGATGTGGAATTCAAGCCGACTGGCGAGAGTCCGCTGAAGTTCCATGAAGGCTTCCTGCACACGACCTGCCCGATCTGCGGTAAGCCATCACTGCGCGAGACGGATACGATGGACACGTTCATGTGCTCGTCGTGGTACCAACTGCGGTATCTGAGTCCGCACTACGACAAAGCGCCGTTCGATCCAGTCGAAGCGGCCTACTGGCTGCCCGCCGATGTGTATACAGGCGGCATCGAGCACGCGACGATGCACCTGATGTACTTCCGCTTCTTCAGCAAGGCGCTGCGGGATTGCGGCGTGTTTGATGACGCCGAGCGCATCCGCAAGGAACGCGGTTGGGGCGAGGTGTCCATGGATGACGAACCCGCGATCATGCTGTACAACCAAGGCATGATCTTGGGCGAACCATCCACGGAAGGTTTGTTACATCGTAGCGACGGAAGGAAAATGAAAGGATGTGGAGAAGTTGAACGCGAAGAAGATCGTGATCGTGCCGAAGGATCAACTGGCTAGTTTCAAGGTGGCAGTGGACGGTACCCAGATCGTCGGTGGATCGTCAAACGGGCGGAGACCCTGTTCAACGTTGAGCAGTTGGACGGCACCGAGACTTCGATTGAAGTGGTGGACGGCACCGAGATCACTGACCACGCCGGAAACGCGCTGACTATCAACGCGCTGCGCTATCGGCTGGGCGTGGAGAAGATGTCCAAGAGCAAGGGCAACGTGGTCGCGCCGGATGAACTGGTCGCCAAATATGGCTCGGACACGGTGCGCGGTTACTTGATGTTCGCGTTCCGCTGGGAACAAGGCGGGCCGTGGGATAGTCAGGGTATTCAGGGCGTGGTGCGGTGGCTGAACGATGTGTGGTCGCTGGTGCTGGATGAACCTAAAGTCATAGGCGAAGCGAATGACGCTGACGTGCGGGCACTGCGCCGCAAAGTGCATCAGACCATCCAGCGCGTGAGCGAAGGCATCGAAGGATTCACCTTCAATACGTCGGTAGCGGGCTTGATGGAGCTGAAGAACACGATGCTGCAAGCCAAGAAAACCGCCGTCGTCAACTCGCCCGCATGGCGCGAAGCCATCGAGACGATGCTGCTGTTGATGTCGCCGTTCACGCCGCACATCACCGAGGAACTGTGGACGCGGATCGGCTGCGGCTACAGCGTCCACAGCCAAGCATGGCCTGTGTATGATGCGGAAATCGCGAAGGAAGAGGAGATCACGCTGGTGGTGCAGGTCAACGGTAAGGTGCGCGCCCGTCTGCAAGCGCCCGCCGACATCAGCGACGAGGCCGCCAAGCAACTGGCAACTTCCAACGCCGAGGTGTCCAAATTCTTCAACGGGAACCAGCCGAAGCAGGTGATCTATGTCAAGGGACGTGGAATCGTGAATATCGTGGTATAGCCTAGTCCGGGTTCACCTCGCGGATCGCATATTCGCGAGGTGAACCATCCTCATTCATTGCAAGCCAGTCGTCATTTTTTCGGCGGTACTGGCACAAATTCCTTCGGCAGTTGCCAGACCCGCCCGATGATCTCCGGACTGATAGTGACGATGAATTTTCCATCGGGGCTGAAGGCGGCATCGGTCACACCACCAACATGATAGGGAAGTTGTAGTAAATCTTCGCCCGTAGCAGCATCCCAGAGCCGCGCCGTGCCATCTTTGCTGCCCGTGAGGATGTACTTGCCATCGGCGCTGAACTGCACGCTGACGACCTGATCCTTATGCCCGATGAGCTGGCGGATGACTTCGCCGGACTCGACATTCACGATGGTAGGCAAGAAGCGATTGAGGCTGCCTACGGTCACAAACCAGTGACCATTCGGACTGAGCGCGATGACGTTGCTGGCTCCTTTCACCTTGACGGCGACCTTACTGAGTTCTTTGCCGCTGGCGACAGACCACGTAAAGCGGTAGTTATCGCTGCTGATACCGATGAGTTGTTGACCATCGTCAGAGAATTTGATGAGCAGCATGGGGCCAGTATGCGCGTACAGTTTGAATTTGAGTTCCCCCGTAGCGGCGTCCAGCAGCGAGACAATGCGTTTGTTGCTGATGGTGGCGAGCAAGGTGCCGTCGGGACTGAACACGATCTCATCTATCGGAGCGGCAAGTTGATCGGTGGTGAATACTTGCTTGCCATTGGAGAGAGTCCACATGCGCAGCGATTTATCGGCGCTGCCCGTCGCTAAGAATTTGGCATCGGGGCTGAAGCGGGCGACCGTGACTTTGCCCGTGTGGCCTGTTTTCAGCGAACGCGATACTCTGCCGCTGGCAGCATTCCAGATGTAGACGAGTTGATCCTGACTCGTCGTCACCATGAGTTTGGCATCCGCACTGTAGGCAACATCAATGATCGGCATTTTGTGAGCCGTCAGCTTGAGCTTCGGTTGGAGTGGATGCGCCGTCACCAATTTGCCCTGCATGGTGGTCGCTAACCATGTCTGGAAGGGGGCAATGGCAGGCCACTCGCCCAATACCCGTCTAATTTTCTCGTCGTCGTAGAATTCGGTAGATTCCGGACAGCGCTCTGGCTCTGGCCCGACAAATGTCCGCGAGGCGATCTCGTAATTATTCTTGGTGGCGTCCATCACGTCGATGGTGACGGAGAGCCGATCCCGATACAAATAGTGCAAGTTACGCGAGGTGCCATCGGTGCTGTAGGGACATTTTTGTAAGGTGACTTCGCGTGTCGAGAAACTGATGCGGTATTTGGGCGTTTTTTCGTTGATCCAGCCGAGCGGTACGGACTTCACCCAAGTGGTGGGCAAGGTTGCTCCTGAGGGAATAGTGTCCGTAGCGATTACCCTTATCCCCCATGCGTCGGGCGGTTCGGCGTTTAGCGATGAAGATTCGGCGGGCGGGGAGGTGATGGCGTTGATGGTTTGAGGCGCGTTCAGCAAGAGGCTCCCCAGCATCACCAATACGAGGAAAGACATCCTTTTCAAGGTTGCGTCCAATCAGTAATGTATTTTGCTGTTAGCGACAGTGTATGACTTTAGTATTGACGCGTCAACGCTGGTAATGACATAGATACATCGGCGTAAACGAGGGGATAGCAGGGCTTGAAGGGCTGTCCATGAGTAGACGACGCCGCTCACAGCAGAGTGAACACCTGTGAAACGGCGACCTAGTCGGGCATAACAATCGGGTAACAGCGGATCAGTGCTTGAGAATTTTGCTGAGGAACAACTTCATGCGGTCGGATTCTGGGTTGACGAAAATCTCGGCGGGAGAGCCTTCCTCGACCACTTCGCCTTGATCCATGAACACGACGCGGTTGGCGGCTGCCCGCGCGAAACCCATCTCGTGCGAGACGACCACCATCGTGATGCCCTGTTCCGCCAGATCGAGCATCACATCCAGCACTTCTTTGATCATCTCTGGATCGAGGGCGGAGGTAGGCTCGTCAAACAACATGATCTTGGGATTCATGGCGAGGGCGCGGGCGATGGCGACACGCTGCTGCTGCCCGCCGGAAAGCTGGCTCGGATAAGCGTCGGGTTTGTCGGGCAGTCCAACACGCTCTAGCAGTTCGCGCCCGATTTTGATAGCCTCTTTTTTCGTGCGTTTGCGCACAACACGCTGCGCCAAGACGATGTTATCCAGCGCACTGCGGTCGGGAAACAAATTGAAGCTCTGGAAGACCATGCCGACTTCGGCACGTACCTTGTTGATGTTCCGTGCGCTATCCAGCGGCGTACCATCGACCACGATGCGCCCGCTGTCGAAGTTTTCCAGACGGTTGAGGCAACGCAAGAGCGTCGATTTGCCGGAACCACTGGGGCCGATCACTGTGACGACTTCACCTTTGTTAATGGTCATATCGATGCCCTTAAGCGCGTGAACCGTGCCTCTGGACGTACGATAGTATTTGTGAACGTCGGTGACTTCGATGATCGGCTGGCTTGGCTGACTATCCATGATGCGTACCTAAACTTAGTTTGGGGTGAAATTATGATGATTATAACGAGGCTTGGCGACAGAAGCTGATTTAGTATGGGCGGTTTGCACGATTCAGAACGAAAAAAGGCAGAAAAAGGGCGAGGTGTTGACCCCGCCCATGTGATGATAAGGCAGATTACGGTTTTGGCGTCTTGGTCGGCGGGAAGGTAGGTGACGGGAACATCATCATCGTCGGTTCCGGAACTTTGGTCGGGATGTCGCCGCTGGACGCGCCGAGCCACAGCCGGAACGTCCCTTCCAATTCGGGGAAGGCTTGACCAGAGATTTGCTGGAAGGCATCACGCGGCCTCACGCCACGACCGATGAGCTGCGCAAATTTGAGATGCGAATCTTCGCCAAATTTGCCCGTGAACCAGTAGAAGAAGGAATAGCCCACGTTATAGGCATCCAGCCCGCCGAGTTCCGCCATCGCTGGCAACTTGCCACTCTGCGCAATTTGTGAGGCACGATTTAACGCAAAATTGCTGGCAGATTTGTAATTGGCGTTGAACTCCGCATCGCCTTCTTGAATCCAGAATTCACTACCCCAACTGCCGCCATTTTGATACTGGTAGAGGTGCCCGACTTCGTGCAGGACGATGGCATAGGCAAACTCGATGGGGTCTTGACGTGAGGAACGATAAATGCCGACAAAGGCACCGAATTTCTGCGTGGTGAAGCCACCCGTAATCGTCGCCACACGGTCACCGAAGCCGGGATTGACGCCAGTTGAACCGGGACTCCATTCGTTGATGACGGTATCGTCTTCGCCATCATAGACAATGGCGCGTGGTCGATACTTGAGGAGCTGACCCCAATTCTGGTAATACCACTCACGACGATCACGCATGGCCTGGATGATGGTATCGCCCATTTCGGCTGGCAACTGCTTTTCCCAGTACACTTCGATGTCTTCCGATTCGGCGTGGTTCCATTCGCGGCGGGTATCCGAGTACACGTCATTCTTCGTCTCGGTCTGGTAGGTGTTGCCCGCATCATCGGTCAACTGCCACCAGTAATCGACGGCAACCCACTGCGGCGTGTCGCCGGAAATGCCGTGCGCGATCCACTTGCCAGTCGTCTCGTCCAGCTTGGCGATGGCACGGTTGCGCGCGGAGGGATTGTGCTGGAAAAACAGTAAGGCGCTGGTGATTTTGCCCGCGCTGCTGGCGGCGTCAAGCGTAAAAGTGCCGCCGTTGGGATATTCGCTGGCGAACGTCATTTCGTTGATCGTCCATGTGGCGCTGCCGCCGTTGCCAGTCGGACTAGGGCGCGGAGTCGATGTTTGCGGGAAGACATCCTGCGCTGTCGCTGTGTTTCCGAGCGCATTCAGGCCGATCAGGAGCGCGATGAGCAGCGCACACGCGATCCACAATGGAGCTTTTAGGCGTGGTTGAGACATGATTACTTCCTTCGTAGAGACCAGAGCATATAACAATACTAAGGCTTGAGTGGTTCTCAAGCATCCTACTAGGGCTTCGGCGTTTTCGTCGGCGCGAAGGTAGGCGACGGGAAGGCAAAGGCCAGCGTCGGTTCCGGCAGCGTCGTCGGTGGAACGGCGTTGGGCGCACCCAACCACGCCCGGAATTCGGTTTCCAGTGCGAGAAAGCTCATCCCCGTGGCCTGTTCCAAGGCTTTTTGCCAATTGATGCCCTTGGCGCACAACTGCACGATGCTGAGATGAATATCATCCCCGAAACGGACTTCCAGCCACTTCCAGAAGGCATAGCCGACTTCATAGGCGATCAGGCCGTTGCGCCCGATGGCGAGCAACGGCGGCAGATTGCCACTGGCGGCTAGATTCTTGGCGTTGTTGAGAGATTCTTCCAGACTGGCTTCATCTTTGTTGAAATATTCGGCGTTGCCTTCATAGAACCAGATTTGCCCCGACGTGATGATGCCGCCATTTTGCGCCTGATAGAGATGACCGATTTCATGCAGCACAATATCGTAGGCCATCCAATGGGGGCTACTGCGACCCTTGCGGGCGACCCCGATGAAGGTGCCGAACGCATCATAGGCACGCCCTACGACGATGGTGCTGCCTACGCCACCCGTGCCGGGGTTGCGCAGACCCGCGCCCTGATCCCATTCCGCCATCGCCGCGTAGTCATCGTAGATCACCGCGCGGGGTTTGTATTTGAGCAACGTGCCCCAATGGCTGCGATAGAATTCGCGCTGTGCCGCCATCGCCGCGATGATCTCGTCGGCGTAGTCATCAGTGAGCGTAGCTTGCCAGTACACCGTGATGTCTTCGGAGTCACGCACTTTCCATTCGCGCGTGTTATCGGCGTAAATGTCGCCTACGGTATCCGTTTGGTAGACATTCTTCTGCGCGTCGCTCAGGCTCCAGTAGTAATTCACGGCGACCCACTGCGGCGTGGCCTGACCGAGCCACTTCGCGATCCATGTGCCTGAGGCGGCGTCATATTTAGCGATCACGCGGGTGCGCTTGAACGGCTGATGCTGGATAAAGACCGTCGCACTGTTGATGTCGCCAGCGCTGCTATTGGCCTCAATGGTAAAGGTACCGCCGTTGGGATATTCGCTCTTGAACGTCATCGATTTGACCGTCCACGTGGCGGTGCCGCCGTTGCCAGTCGGGCTGGGACGCGGCGTGATGGTGGCGGGGAGGCTGTCTTGGGCGGTGGCGGCGGTGCCTGTATTCATGGCGAGGCCGAGCGCGATGACAGCAATGAACGCAATCACCCCGACGAGAGTTCTTGAAGCAACCCGCAGAAAATTTTGCATATCAATGAGAAACCTCAGTATGACATTCGCTGAACACACCGTAACATTGCGCTCATCACTGATCCGCTAACCATGGCGCAATTTGCTCAATCAGAATTGGAATCTCGTTATGAAGCACTGACCAAACCACATCCAGTTTGATGTCATCATATTGATGAACCAGTATATTACGCATACCAATGATTAACTTCCACGGTATTTCGGGATGTGCTAATCGAAATTCGTCCGATAGGCGTCTGGCGGCTTCACCGATAATTTCGATGCTTCGAATCACGTCGTGCTGCCTCAAGAGATCGGCATCAAAGGTAGGTTGATCGATCCCTTCCACAAACGTTAACACCAAACGAGATTCCTGTAGAATATCAAGCAAATAAGCTGGATCACGCGACATAGATCGGCCTTGCTGATTCGAGGATCGCTTGACGACGGATGTAATTGCGACTGCGTTCAAGCCCTGTTTTGCTTATCAGATCCACAGGTCGGTGAAATAGAGTTTCTATTTCCTCTTGCATTGTCACTAAGTCCGCTAGACTATGATGCACTTGCGGATCAAAGCTCGCCAACACATCCACATCGCTTGCGGACTGAAAATCGGGGCGTAATACGGAGCCAAACAATGACAGCTCGGTGATGTGCCAACGACGACAAAATTGACGGAGATGCTCCATGTCGATGGCGATTGGCAATTGGTCTACTGTTAGCAAGGTATTCATGGTCGATATGCAGCTTTTAGGCTCATCTACATTTTACTACGGTCTGATTTTGACTTGCCCTAGCCTTTATGGTTTCGGTGTTTTCGTCGGCGCGAAGGTGGGCGACGCAAAGAAGGCGGGCATCGTCTCCGTCGGCAGCAAGGTTGGCGGCGGGTCGGTCAGGCCGAGCCATTTGCGCCATTCAAGCTCGTATTCATCGAGCGTCCACCCCGTCGCGGCTTCGAAGGCTTCCTCAAAGTTTTTGTCGCCGTCGATGCCGTCCACGATCTTGCCAAGGATGTCCGTCCCGAAGCGCTCATAAAGGAAGGCGACTAACGAGGTTGAGGTGGCGTACCAATCATCGACTCGATCCAGCCGATCTTGCGTGATGGTGGCTTGCGCTTCCATGAACTGCAAGCGTTCTAGCTCTCCCGACTGCGCCAATTCGCGCACGCGTGCCAAGTAGCGGTCGATCGGGGCGAGTTCGTTATTCACGGCTTGGCCTTCGTTGAACCAGTTGGGGATGCCGAATACGCGCCCTTGAAGGCGTGCGTGCAGGAAAGCGTGCGCCAATTCGTGCGGAATCACCTCGTACTGCACGAAATCGAGCTGGCCTTTGATCAGATATTGCACGGTGATGGTGTTGAAGGTGTTCGCCGCGTACCAGTCTTTGCATTCGTAGATCGCCCAGAAGGTGCAGTAGTCGGCCTGGCTGTTCATCAGCACTACGCGGATGGTGTAGGGCGGTTCATAGCCCGTTGCCGCTGAGACATGTTGATAGCCGAGTTCGGCTGAATGCAGCATTTCCTTGGCGAACGATTCGGGCTGATCGTACCAGTAGAAAGAGACGCCGTCGCCGTCGATATGCTGCCAATCGCGCGTGTTATCGGCATACTCCGATTCCTGCTCATCGCTAACGAATTTGTTGCCTGCCTCGTCGGTGAGTTCCCATTGATAATAGAGTACCTGCCACGGTGGTGTCGTCAGATTCTGGGTTTCCATCACGTACTCAAGATCGAGTTCTTCGGCTGGCTCGAACTTCTCCACACGCAAGCGTTCGCCGTGGCGCAAGCCCCGTTCGCGCACGATGACCGCCGCCGAGACGATCTTGCTGCCCTCGCTTTTGGCCTTCGCGCGGAAAATGAAGTTCTGGCGGAAGTTGCTTTCGGTCGAGGTAGACAGGATCTGCATTTTGCCCGCAGCAGAGACGATAGAGGATGGAACGCTGCTGAAGAGGCCGACGACCAATGAACACAGGACGACACAAATACACACAACCGTGAGGGAACGACTGGCACGCATGGATGATCCTTCGTGATTTGGATAACAGCCCATTGTAGTTGATTTTTGACGGTGGGGATGATCAGAATCAGATGAGATTTACACGTTTGGAATGCGCCATGACACGATTTGATGGGCGATCAGGGCGATGATCAACCCGACGAGGCCAAGACCGAGCGGAGTCGTGAGGCGGATGGGATCGCTGGCGAGGATGGAAAAGGCCAAGGCGGTTCCCCATAAGCTGCTCACCATCAGGAGCAAGGCAAACAGTCCGCTGAGAGGTTTCCGCCACAGCCGTAGACGGGGAACGATGAGTACGGCACCCGCCATCAACAGCGTGAATAGAAAGAGACCGAACAACTGACGGTAATTGGGGTCATCCATCCCGCCGGGTGCGCGGATGAATTCGATGGGCGGAAAGAGCGTGATGATCAGTAGAAGACACAAGCCAGCACTCAGCCAGCGCAGCCAACCACTCGTATAGCTGATGTTCAAAGCGAACAGGAGCGCCAGCAAACTCAGGCTCAGGCGCAATAAAAACGGCGCGAGCATGGGTGGGTTCGCCCCGCGCACCAATGGCGATAGACTGATCCATTCCGCCAAGTCAAAGGCGTTGGCGCTCAGACCCGCCGCCGCATTGTTGAGCCAAGGCAGATAGTAGCTCACCAAGGCCACCAATAGGGCAAGTGTCAAGAATAGAGAGGTACGTCGGGATACTACTGATTGACTGTGCATCGTGAATCTATCGTTGTAAGAGCGTTCGGCGTATCGTAACGGGTCGCGGGCGTTCGGGCAAGAGGCCGTTGGTGGTCGGTTTGCCAACGATGGAGATTCGGACGGCGATAACCATACGTTATATGAGCACCCGACGCGTCGTCAAATGTCAACAGATTAATGTTACAATGGTGACAGGTTTAGTTGAATTAAATATCTACGGACGCCAACAATGAGACTCACATCCCGTGGTGAATATGCACTTTTAGCCCTTGTTTATCTCGCCAGACAACCCGCCGACAGTTATGTGCGCGTCGAAACAATCGCAGCGGCGCAAGATATTCCGGCGAAGTTCTTAGAGCAGATTTTACTGACGCTAAAACGTAACCAATTTTTGAGCAGCCTGAAAGGGCAGCACGGCGGTTATCGGCTGGCAAAGCCTTCCAACGCGATCACGCTGGCGGAAGTGCTACGCCTAGTGGATGGGCCACTCGCGCCGACTGAATCCGTGAGCTTGCATTATTACCGCTCTACGCCTATCGAGAAAGAACAAAAATTGGTCGGCGTGTTTACACAGGTGCGCGACTGCATCCTCGGCATTTTGGAGCACACGACCATCGCTGATTTAGCCACCTGAGCGCTGCTCGTCGCGCAGCCAACGCGCCGCGTCCTTGGCGTGATAGGTCAGAATGATGTCCGCACCCGCCCGCTTGATGCCCGTCAAGCTTTCCAACACGATACGACGCTCATCAATCCAGCCATTGGCAGCAGCGGCTTTGACCATGCTGTACTCGCCACTGACGTTGTAGGCGGCGAGGGGTAGATCGAACATCTCGCGCACGCGGCGCACGACATCCAGATAGGCCAAGGCTGGTTTCACCATCAACATGTCCGCGCCTTCCTCCACGTCAAGCTGCGCTTCCCGAAGGGCTTCCCGGATGTTGGCGGGATCCATCTGATAGCTGTGGCGATCTCCGAAACGCGGCGCACTCTCGGCGGCTTCGCGGAAGGGGCCATAGAACCCGCTGGCGTACTTGACGGCGTAGGATAGAATGCCAGTATCCTGATAACCCGTCGTGTCCAAGGCGGTGCGAATGGCGCTGACCATGCCATCCATCATGCCGCTCGGCGCGACGACATCCGCGCCCGCCCGCGCGTGAGAGACGACCACACGTCCCAAGTAATCCAGAGTCTCGTCGTTGATCACTTTGCCGTCGCGCACGATGCCGCAATGTCCGTGATCGGTGTATTCGCACATGCAGACATCGGTGATGACGACCATTTCTGGCACAGCATTTTTGATGGCGCGGATAGCCTGCTGGATAATGCCGGAGTCCGAGAAGTTTTCGCTGCCGACGGCATCTTTAACGGCGGGCAGGCCGAACAAGAGCACCGAAGGCACCCCTAAAGCGGCAACTGCGCGGGCTTCCGTCACAACCTGATCGATGGACAGATGATAGACACCGGGCATGGCGCTGATTTCTTCGCGCACATCACGCCCATGCACCACAAACAACGGGTAGACAAAATCGGATGGCGATAATGATGTTTCGCGCACCATGCGGCGGAGCGAACTGCTGGTACGTAAACGGCGCAAACGGGTGATCGGGAAGCTCATAACGGTTGAAACTCCTCAAGGGCTTGCAGCAGCCCCGCTATCGTATAGGTTGAGGCGATCACATCGACACGCAGACCGAGTGAGCGGGCGGCTTGCGCGGTGATCGGGCCGATGCAAGCTACTAGGGCACGGTTGGCAAGCGGGTAGGCTTCCGCACCCAACAACTGGACGAAATGGTGTACGGTCGATGCACTGGTGAAGGTCAACATATCAACGCCTGACCGTAGTTCGGCATAGGCGGAGGGAGAGGGCTGGCCTAACTGCGTCTGATATACGGGCACCGACTCGACCTGTGCGCCATGTGCGATCAACTGATCGACAAGGGTGGGGCGGACAGTTTCGGCGCGGAGCAGCAGGCAACATTGACCCGCCAGTGAGCCGCTGGCAAGCAGCGCGTCGGCTAGGGATTCGGCAACGTAGTCAGCGGGCACGAGGGCAACCTGTACCCTATTTTCCGCCAGCACCTGCGCGGTCGCTGATCCGATGGCGGCGACTTTGACCTGATTGAGCAAAGCTGGCGATAGATCATGCGAGGCGAGATGGTCACACACGATCCGCACCCCGTTGGCGCTGGTGAACACAACCCAATCAAACTGGCCTAGCTTGCGTATGACCTTTTCGAGGGCGGGGTTCGGGGTAATGGGAACGATCTGGATGGTGGGGAACAGGATCGGAGATGCGCCACAGGCATGTAAGGCGGCGACGAAGCCGTCGGCCTGCGCATCCGCGCGCGTGATTACGATGCGTTTTCCGGCTAAGGGATGAGGCATGATTTATTCTCCCACGCGCAGCAGATCGCCCGCGCCGCGCCGGATAGCCTGTTCCGCCAGCGCCTCGCCCAAGTGGCGTGCCGTAGCGAGAATATGCTGGAACAAGACTTCGTTATGCGCCGTCACATCGCTATCGATCAGATCGATCTCGCTGTGGACGGTGATGCTGGTCGTGCCCGACACGCTCAGGACGCGCCCGGTCAGGGCAAGAGTAGCAGATCGGTGGTTGAAGCGCGCTAAAGCCGCGACGGGCAGATGACAGCCCGCATCCAGCACGGTGAGCAAGGCGCGTTCGGCCTCGACCTCGATGCGCGTCACCAAGTCATCGATGCGCGTGAGCACCCGTCGCAAGGCGGTGTCATCGGCGCGGCACTGCACCGCCAAGGCTCCTTGCCCCGGCGCGGGCAGCATGACGTCCGGCGTCATGATCTCGGTGATGTGTCCAGTTAGCCCTAATCGATCTAGACCTGCGACGGCGAGGACAATGGCATCATAGGGACTGTCTGCCGCGAGCAGTTTTTCCAAGCGCGTCGGAACATTGCCCCGCAGCGGCAGAATCTCGACATCGGGACGGAGCGCTTTTAGTTGGGCAGAACGGCGCAAACTGCCCGTGCCGATTTTGGCACCGAGCGGGAGTTCATGCAGTTTCTGGCGCTGGCGGCTGATCAGCGCGTCGTAGGGCGAAGCGCGCTGCGGGACGGCACCGATCACGAACTCAGCGGGCATGAGCGTGGGCATGTCCTTCAGGCTGTGGACGGCGAGATCGATGTCGCCACGACGCAAGGCCGCTTCTAGTTCGTCGGTGAAGGCACCCTTGCCGCCAAGTTCGGGCAAGGTAATGCTGAGATTGCGGTCGCCGCTGGTGGTGATGGGCGTGATGACGACGGGCATCGAGGGCAGCACTTCGCGTAATCTGGCGGCGACAAATTCGGCTTGCCAGAGCGCGAGTTTACTGCCGCGTGTGCCAATCGACAGGTAGCGTTCGCTGATCATCGGGTTTCCCCTTCGAACCAGCGCAGACCAGCACTACGCAAAGCGGATACCGCGCCGATCACAGTGGTGGCGGGCGGTTGCAGATTGGCTTGCGCGACCTGTAACGGCAGAGTGGCTAAGGTAGCTTCGACCACGCGCTGATGGTGAGTGGTGCCCCACTCGATACAAACGGCGGGAGTGAGAGGATCGAGGCCGTGCGCGATCAGATGCGCCGTGATCGATTCCAAATGTCCGACACCCATCAGCAGCACCAGCGTGCCCATTTTGGCGATTTGCGCAAGGGCGGCGTAATTGAGGCTGCTCTCCGGTTTGGTGGAATCTTCGTGACCCGCGAACACAGTAAAAGCCGTTGCGAGATGGCGATGCGTGACGGGGATGCCCGCGTAGGCTGGCGCGGCGACTGCGCTGGAGACGCCGGGGATCACCACAAACGAAATGCCCGCCGCGTGACAAGCCAGCGCTTCTTCGCCACCACGCCCGAACACAAACGGATCGCCCCCTTTGAGCCGCGCTACACACAAGCCCTGTTTGGCCTTGTCCACGATAAGCGCGTTGATCGCGTCTTGATCAAGGCGGTGTTTGGTGGGCAGCTTGCCAACGTCGATCATGTCGGCATCGGCGCGGGCTTCGGTCAGCAGTTCCGGCGCGATCAGGCGATCATACAGCACGACATCCGCCGATTGCAGCGCCTTCAAGCCCTTGACCGTGATCAGGTCGGGATCGCCGGGGCCAGCGCCAATGAGATAGACGGTGCCCGTCATTCCTGCACCTCCACACCGACCAACTGCGTTAGGGCTTCGCTCATCCATAGGTTGCAGGGTTCGGGGCAAGGGAGGTCGTCAGTCGTACCGTCGAACCAAGACGGATGCAGCACACAGTCACCACAGGTTTGCTCGATCAGTTCATGTTGTGTAGTGCTGGTGAGGTGGGCAAGCTGCCGGAACATGCCGACCTGCCGCGCCGTCACCTGAGCCAGATCAGCGATGCGCAGCGTGCCATTACGCGCCGCGGCCCAGTCCGCGGTGAGGCCGGGATAAATCGTCTCGGTCACCGCTGGCAGCACCTCCAAGTCGCGGAGCGGTACACGCCACCCCCGTGCCAGATCACGCGAAGTCGCCAACGGACGAAAGTGCGGTGTTTCACGCATATGCTGGCGCAATTGATGCGGCGTGGTAAGCGGCAGTAAGTTCGCTGTGCCGGAATCATCGACGTGGCAAACGTTTGTTGGCGTGATGTGGAGTTCGCCAAGGCTGAATGAGTCACGCTTGGCGAAGATCGAGGCTGCAAAGCGCAGGAATTCGGCGTGCCCCGCCGTCGGGAAGCCGATCCATGCCGCCTCGGTCGGGACGGGTGAGTGGATGGGCGCGCCCGCTTCGAGCGCGAGATCGAGGATTACCTGACCGAGCGAATCATCGACACCAACGGGATCGGTGTAAATCACGTCTCGGCCCTGAATATGACCGCGCGTTGCGCTGATTGGCAGTCCCAAGCGGGCGGGCACATCCTGCGTAACGTGCGAACCGAGCGCGACAAAGAAGGGCACGGCAACGATGATCGGCGCATCGGTGAGCGTGAAGATGGCTTCGATCTCCGGCGTGTCATCTAGATAGAGGGCGGCTACTTCCGCCGCGATCCCCGCCTGACGGAGCAGTTCGGCCTGCGTTTCGGTGGCTTGGCGGCTATCGGGGTTGCGCTTGGTGCTGTGCCCGATCAGCGCGACCGCCGCATGTTCGCCGCTGACGTTGGCGGCACGCAACCCCGCGATCACACGTTCCCGTACCACTTGCGCCAAGCGGGGATGCTCGCTCAGGGTGCGGGCATAGCGCATGGTGCGGCCTGCGGCTGATGTGAACGCGCCAGCTAACCTCATTTCGGCGGGGATGACGGCACGGGTAAAAAAGCCCTGCGCGGTGAAGATAGGGATGATGGTGATGTCGTCCGCCGTGAGAGTGGCTAGTGCACGCGCAAAGGAGGGTAATTCCTTCCAGAAAGCGGCGGTAACTTCATCCGCAACTTGCAGCCGACGCAGCGCATCGACATGCGACCAGATCAGACCTGCTGTTTGCGGGCTGAGGTGTGAACCATGCCCTGCCAATACGAGCGCGGTACGCATCAGGGCAGTGCTTTCTCTAGCATGGCGTCGAACATGGCGCGGGCGGCGGGTTCATCACCCCCGCGCAGCAGATCGAGGATGGGCGACTCCAGCACGGCTCTCCACATGTCACGCCGATCCGTTTCTTCGCTAATTTTGTCGGTTACTTGCCGTCGCGCTTGATCCAACCACGCCGCCAGCGTAGCGTATTCAGCGCCGATCAGGGTTTCTAACTTGGTGCGCAGATGCTTGCTCAGGGCGGGGGACGCACCATCGGTGCTGACACCGACGGTGATCACGCCGCGTTGGATGGCTGACATGGTGCTGAAATCGCGATCACCGTTCGCCTCTACTGCATCCGCCAACGCGCCGATCTTGTGCGCTTCGATCACCACCTGCCGATTCACGGCGGGATCATTGGTGGCGGCGAAAACGAGCAGCGGGCGTAATTCGGTCAGCAAACCTGCGGCATAGGCTTGGCGGTGGACGGCGATCTCACCGCGCATCGCCCGCCGAGACAAGGCATCGGTTAACGCCGGACTGATGACGATGATGTGCGCACCCGCTTCGAGCAGTCCGGTCACTTTGCGTTCGGCAACCGAACCACCGCCCACGATCACGCAGGATTTCTCCGCCACATCCAACAGAATCGGATAGCCGCGCGTCCGGCGGGTCGTCAATTTCACTTGGCTTGACTTTCGGCTTCTTGGACGATTGACCGCAATTTTTCTAGCCCGACACGGTAGCAAAAATCACCGAACGATTCGCCCGTCGCGCGTTCATCACGGAAGTAGGTGAAGACGGGGCGCATGGTGGGCGCTAACTGCGAGACAGGCATCAGATCGAGGAATTCCGCCGCGAGCCGCGTGCCGTTGGGATTGCCACCGATGAATACTGTGTATTTGTTCAGCGAACGCCCGACGAAGGCGAGTTCCGCTACATAGGGGCGCGCACAACCATTGGGGCAACCCGTCATGCGGATCATGATTGGTTCGTTGGGAAGGCCGATCTCCGCTAACTGCACCTCGATCTCATCGAGCACATGCGGGAGGGCGCGTTCGGCTTCGGTGAGGGCGAGGCCACAGGTAGGCAGGGCGGGGCAAGCTAACCCGTAGCGACGGACGCCCGTCAATTCTTCGAGCGTGCGGATATGATGTTCGGCTAAGAGCGCGTTGATCGCCTCACGGTCTTCGGGGCGGATGTCCACGAGCAGGATATTTTGCTGCGCGGTCAGGCGCACGGGCAGTTGGTAGCGCTCGATGATGGTGCGCAGCCCCGTGCGGAGACGCAGGTCGCCTTGATCCAGAATGCGCCCGTTCTCGACGTAGACGCCAAGATACAGTTTGCCGTCACCCTGCTCTTGCCAGCCGAGATGATCGAGCACTTCGAAGGGCGGCATGGGCTGGACGGGTTGCAGCGGGAATGGCAGGCGGGATTGCAGCTCTTGGTGGAACTTCTCGACGCCCCACTCATGTAAAATGTACTTGAGGCGGGCATGTTTGCGGTTGCTGCGGTCGCCGTGATCGCGGTGGATTCCGACGATGGCCTTGACGGTTTCGATGGCTTGATCAGGCGCGATGAAGCCAATCTCGTCCGCGAGGCGCGGGAAAGTTTCTTCGTTGTTGTGAGTCATGCCCATCCCGCCGCCCGCCAGCAGGTTGAACCCGATCAACTGCTTGTCGTCATCGAAGAGCGCCACGAGACCGAGATCGTTCGAGTAAATGTCCACGCAGTTGTCGCCGGGGAAAGCGATGGCGATCTTGAATTTGCGCGGCAGATAGGTTTTGCCGTAGACGGGGTCTTCTTCGTCATCCACAATCGGTTCGCCATCGATCCAAATCTGGTGATAGGCTCTGGTGCGAGGCAGCAGTTCGTTGCTCAGTTGGGTGGCGAAGTCCTGTACGGCGGTGCGCTGCGGATCGCCCGTCGGCGCGGGACAAGCCATGACGTTGCGCACGACATCCCCGCACGCGCCAAAGGTGGTCACGAAGGCAAGGTTCAGCGCACGGATGGTGTCGCGCAGATCGCCTTTGATGACGCCGTGGAACTGGATGCCCTGCCGCGTGGTGATGCGCAGCGTTTCGTTGCCGAACTGCGAGGCGATGTCGTCGTGCGTCAAATATTGGTCGGCGCTCAACTGTCCCGCTGGCAGCTTCGAACGAATCATGAACTGATAGTGTTTTTCGCCCTGCTTGCGGATGTCGCGATCTTCTTGCTGATAGGAGCCGTGAAACTTGATCAGCACTTGCCCCGCATCGCTGAGAAATGCATCACTATTCTCTAATTCTTGATCCAACGGCCCGCGCAACCCGTTGCTGGCGAGCTTAACCGCCTCTACGTTTGCTTTACTCATAGTACACTTTTTTCTCTCCCCAGACATAAAAAAAGCTGACCGGGTGGTCAGCTTATGCGTTTGCGTGGATGAAGTGTGACAGCGATGATTACAAATGTTCCCGCAAGCCCTGATGACCCGGCATTAAGCAGCATGGCGTACAACACATACAGGTCACAACTGCATTAAGAACGGTACACATGGGGCGAACAGGTGAATTCATCATAGCGGCTATCCTAGCACAACGATGTTGATTTTACAACAAACCAAATCGATTTAATGGGCTTTGTGCAGAATCCCAAAAGTTAATGTTGGAATTAGGGCTTGCCATTTTGCAGGAAGGTAGTGTATGCTCAATTCAATGGCGACAAAATCTATCATCTAAATCACAGTGATTTGATGATGGATGTCAGTTGACAGTGCGCAGATGACGCAAACACAAGAGTCTTGAATGGCAACGTTGATTTCCGTCCCATCCGCTTTTATACCAACCAACAACGGCTGTTGTTGTGCTTGTTGTATGTGTATGCCACGCATGGAGGCCGGCGGCGGAATGGTCGTGTAGTGAGACTGTGTATGTCCAGACATGATTAGACCTTTCTGAACCCCGGCTTGCAGCGGGGTTTTTTGTTGTATTCGCCAAGTGAAGGAGCGCGAAGGTGTCCACTGTGACAGCAGAGCAGATAACTGATTTGAACGCGGCATTCGAGAAGCAAGCACCACAAGACATCCTGCGCTGGGCAGTCGAGACGTATGGCACTGGGCTTGCCTCGGTGACGAGCTTCCAGCCGACGGGCATCGTGATCTTGCATATGCTGCGCGAGATCGCGCCGGAAACGCCCGTGTTGACGCTGGACACGGGACTGCTGTTCCCAGAAACCTACGCGCTGATCGATGATCTGGAAGCGCGCTTCGACCTGCGGCTGACCCGTTTGCAACCTGAATTGACCGTGGAGCGGCAGGCCGAACAGTACGGCGCGGCGCTATGGGAACGCGAGCCGAATTTGTGCTGCGCGATGCGCAAAACCGCGCCACTTGACGCCGTGTTGGGGCAGTATCCGGCGTGGATCACAGGCTTGCGGCGAGATCAATCCGAAGGACGCGGCACGACGCCTATCATCAGTTGGGATCGCAAGCATGGTAATATAAAGTTGGCTCCACTGGCAACTTGGACAGAAAGTATGGTGTGGACGTACATCCACGCCTACGAACTACCCTACAATGCACTTCATGACCAGAATTATCCCAGCATCGGCTGCTACCCCTGCACCCGTGCCGTCGCCGCTGATGGCGACAAACGCGCAGGTCGATGGGTAGGTCATAACAAGACCGAATGCGGAATTCACGTTCAAAGCAATTAACTCAGCTAAGGGAAGAGGGACTAGACAGTGTCAATCAACGGGAATTATGGCAACGACGGCTACACTTTATGGCTCACGGGTCTTTCTGGCGCGGGCAAGACGACCATCGCGCTGGCACTAGAGGCCAAACTGAAGGAACGCGGTGCGCGTGTCGAACGGCTGGACGGTGATGTCGTCCGCGAAGGCTTGACGCGTGATCTTGGCTTCAGCAAGGAAGACCGCGACAAAAACATCGAACGCGTAACGTTCGTCGCCAAACTGCTTTCGCGCAACGGCGTCGGCGTGATCGCCTCGTTTATCTCGCCGTACCAAACCGCCCGCGACCTTGCCCGCCGCGAGACAACCAATTTCATCGAAGTGTACGTCAACGCTTCGCTGGATACCTGCATCCAGCGCGATGTTAAGGGCATGTACGCCAAGGCTATCGCGGGCGAGATCAAGAACTTCACAGGCATCAGCGACCCGTATGAAGCGCCGGAAAACCCTGAACTGACCCTAACCACCGATGCTGAACCTGTCGAAGAAAGCGTCGCCAAAGTATTGAATTACCTTGAAGCGCGTGGGTTGATCCAGCCCGCCGCTGTTAGCCTCGGAGAAGTTCGCTAATGACCTACGCAACCACTTTTCAACTAATCCGCGCTCACGGCGGTACCCTGATCAACCGCGTGTTGGCGGGTGAGGCGCGGGCTGAGGAATTGGGGCGCGCCGGCGGGTTGGAACGTATCGTCCTGAGCGAACTCAATCTGGCTGACCTTGAGATGATCGCGAATGGTGCGTTGAGTCCGCTGACGGGATACATGACGCAAGCCGATTACACCAGCGTGGTACATGATATGCGCCTCACTAACGGGCTGCCGTTGACGATCCCTGTGACGCTGGCGGTGAGCGCCGAGCAAGCGGAGCGCATCCAGATCGGGCAGAAGGTGGCGCTGGTCGAGCAACGCGCCGATGGCGAACACATCCTCGCGACGCTGCACGTGAGCGACAAGTTCAGCTACGACAAAGAGACTGAGGCGAAGGAAGTGTTCCGCACCACAGAGACGGCGCATCCGGGCGTGGCGCGGTTGTACCGTCAGGGCGAGGTGCTGCTCGGAGGATCGGTGTGGCTGGTGGAGTGGCCTCAGCGCGTGACTACAGAATTTGCTGATCTGCGGTATACCCCCGCGCAGACTCGCGAAATCTTCCTTGAGCGTCAATGGCGGCGCGTGGTCGGCTTCCAGACCCGCAACCCAATCCACCGCGCGCATGAATACATTCAGAAGACAGCGCTGGAAATCGTGGATGGTTTGCTCTTGCATCCGCTGGTAGGCGAGACGAAATCTGACGACATTTCGGCGGCGGTGCGTGTAGAAAGCTACAAGGCCATCGTGAACGCGTACTATCCGGCCTCGCGTGTGCTGCTCGGCGCGTTCCCTGCCGCGATGCGCTATGCTGGCCCGCGTGAAGCGATCTTCCACGCCATTGCCCGCAAGAATTATGGCTGCACGCACTTCATCGTCGGGCGTGACCATGCTGGCGTGGGCAAATATTATGGCTCTTACGATGCACATCACATCTTCGACAACTTCGCGCCGGACGAAATCGGGATCATGCCGTTGTTCTTCGAACACACCTTTTACTGCAAGAAGTGTGGCGGAGTCGTCAGCGCCAAGACCTGCCCGCATGACAGCACTGCGCATGTTGTCCTCAGTGGGACGCAAGTCCGCGAAATGCTTTCTCGCGGTGAGGCACTGCCCACCGAATTCACCCGCCCCGAAGTTGGGGCTATCCTTATGCGCGGCATTCAGCAGCGCGTCCTAGATAACTAGAAGGACATGACCATGCTATTCAACCCCATGTTGAGAATTGCTCGAGACTGCTTATGTAGCACCTTAGCGTACGGTCAGTGCTGTTGTCGCTGACCTAACCGTTTTATTTTGCTCACATTCCAGACTAACTCGATAGCAAAACTCATCATTGGAGAAAATCATGGTTCGCAAGCAACAACAATCACGCGTCATACAGACCATCATCGCGATTTTGCTGGTCGCCGGTACGATTGCCACAACGATTGCCCCGCAGGTCAACGCACAGTCTAGCGAAGTTACGCTCACCCTAGCTGGTTATGCCGTCCCGCGTGAAGCATATGCCGAGATCATCCCCCTGTTCCAAGCCTACTGGGAAAAGGAAAAGGGGCAGAAAGTCACCTTCCAAGAGTCGTACATTGCTTCCGGCGCTCAATCACGCGCGGTGGTGGGTGGTTTTGAGGCGGATGTGGTGGCGCTCTCGATTGAGAGCGACGTAACGCGCATCGCGGACGCCAAGCTGATCACGAAGGATTGGAAAGGCAACGCGTACAAGGGTTTCGTGACGGATTCGGTGGCAGTGATCACCGTGCGGAAGGACAACCCGAAGGCCGTCAAGGATTGGGCGGACATCGCCAAAGAAGGCGTCGAAGTGATCACGCCCGATCCGGCGACCAGCGGCGGCGCACAGTGGAATCTGCTGGCGGCGTACGGCGCAGCCAAGCGCGGTCAGGTGGAAGGCGTGGAGAAGGGCGAGGAGCCAGCGCTGGAATTCCTCGGCAAGGTGATCGCCAACGTGAGCGTGTTCGACAAGGACGGACGCGAAAGCTTCTTGACCTTCGAGCGCGGGATCGGTGACGCGGCGATCACCTACGAGAATGAAGCTTATGCTGGTCTGGATGCTGGTGGCGAGTTCGAGGTGATCTATCCGGCCTCCACAATCTTGATCGAGAACCCCGTCGCGGTGGTGGACGTGTATGCCGAGAAGCACGGCACGTTGGAAGTCGCGAATGCGTTCGTCAACTTCCTGTACTCGCCGGACGCGCAAGCCGTATTCGCCAAGAAGGGCTTCCGCCCCGTGGTCGCGGATGTGCTGAAGGATGAAGCGTTCACGGGCAAGTTCCCTGAGATCAAGGACTTGTTCACGATCGCGGAGTTCGATGGTTGGGGTGCCGTGCGCAAGAACTTGTTTGGTGAAGAAGGCAAGATCACCAAACTGATCGCGGACATCAAGGGCAAGTAACACACTCCCTTGTTGATCCTGTAGGGATGTGCTGACACATCCCTACCTTGATAAACCCGATGTTGAAGGATTGTGCATGACCGAATTGTCACTCTCGAGGCCAGTATCACAACCACAAACCACCAAGCCGCGCACCTCACTGCAAGCACCGTGGGGAAGGTGGGGATTGAGGATTGCAGCGCTGAGTTATCTGGCGGCGTTCATCCTCGTGCCGATCTTCGTGGTGAACATAGAAGGCTTCCGCAACGGGATCGCTACCTTCTGGGGTGACGTGACGCGTCCCGTTGCCTTAAGCGCGATTGGCTTGTCGGTGTGGACGGCGGCGGTGATGGCGGTGGTTAACGCCGTGATGGGCGTGCTGACCGCGTATGTACTGGTTTATTACAAATTCCCCGGCAAAGCACTATTTAATACACTGGTGGATCTGCCATTCGCGATCCCCGCGCTGGTGACGGGCGTGATGCTGGTGCTGTTGTACGGCCCGCAGACCGCCGTCGGCAGTTTTCTCGACAAAACTTTTCATTTCCGCGTGCTATTCGCACCGCCGGGAATCGTGCTGGCGCTGCTGTTCATCAGCTTTCCGTTCGTGATTCGCACGGTGCAGCCCGTCCTCGTTGAACTGGATTTCAACCAGCAGGAAGCCGCCTACACGCTCGGCGCGTCCGAATGGACGACGTTCCGGCGCGTGATCTTCCCAGCGATTCGTCCCGCATTGATCACGGGGACGCTGCTGAGTTTTGCCAGAGCGCTCGGTGAATTCGGCTCGATCATCGTGGTGGCGGGCAACGTGCCGATGAAGTCGCAGACCGCCGCCGTGTACATTTACGGACAGGTCGAGTCGGGCAATATGCAAGCTGCCAGCGCGGTATCGGTGGTGCTGCTATTCATCGCGTTCGGGATCACGCTGGTCGTCGATCTGGCGTTGAAACGAGGATGGAACCATGCGTGAGATTACCCCTCGTTCGCCAGTGGGCATTGCCCTGATTGTCATTATGCTCGGCTACGCGGGATTACTGCTGATCTCGCCGCTGGTCGCGATCCTGCAAGGGGCGTTCGCGAAAGGCATCACGCCGTTTCTCAATGCACTGACGCAACCTGATGTGATTCATGCGTTTCAGGTGACATTCTCGCTGACGTTCGGCGCAGTGGTGATCAATACGGTGTTCGGGTTGATCGTGGCGTGGGTGCTGGTGCGGCACCGTTTCCCCGGCAAGCGAATCGTAGATGCGTTGGTGGATGCACCGTTCGTATTTTCGCCCGTGATCGCGGGGTATGTGCTGATCGTGCTGTTCGGGCGCGGCGGGTGGTTCGAGCCGCAGCACTTCCAGATCGTATTCGCGTGGCCCGCGATGCTGCTCGGTACGGTGTTCGTGTCGCTGCCGTTCGTGATCCGCGAGGTGCAACCCGTGCTGGCGTCGCTGGCGCTGGAGCAAGAAGAAGCAGCGTATACGCTCGGCTCTAGCCCGTGGACGACCTTCAGGCGGATCGTGCTGCCGCAAATCTGGCGCGGACTGCTGTACGGGATCGTGCTGACCATCGCCCGCGCCTTGGGCGAATTCGGTGCAGTGGCGGTGGCGGGCGGCGCGATTGAGCGTTTGACCGAGAGCGCCACGGTGTTCGTATTCCGCGCCAGTTTGGATCGTAATCCTATCGGCGCGTACAGCGTATCGATTGTGTTGTGCCTGCTTTCTGTTGGCATTCTGACAGTGATGAGCTTACTTAGACGGCGCGCGGCGCGTTAATTTGGGAGAAAGTTTGCATGTCCATCGTACTTGATAACGTGACCAAAGCGTATGGGAAGCAAGTCGTGGTGAAGGACTTGTCGCTAGAAATCAAAGCGGGCGAGTTGTTCGTGCTGCTGGGTGCGAGTGGCAGCGGCAAGAGTACACTACTGCGCTTGATCGCGGGGTTGATGCCGACCGACAGCGGGCGAATCTGGCTGCATGACCGCGATGTGACTACACTGCCGCCACAGCAGCGGAATACGGGCTTCGTGTTCCAGAATTATTCACTGTTCCAGCATATGAGTCTCGCGGAGAATATCGAATTTGCATTGAGCATCCGACACGCACCGCGCAAGGAACGTGAGCAGCGCGTTCAGGAACTGCTGCATTTGATCGGGATGGACGGACTCGGCAGCCGCAAGCCGTCGCAGATTTCGGGCGGGCAGCAGCAGCGGGCGGCGTTGGCACGGGCGCTGGCACATCAGCCGGAAGTCTTGTTGCTGGACGAGCCATTCGGCGCGTTGGACGCCAAAATTCGCGGACAACTGCGGCAAAATCTACGCGAGATTCAGCGGCAACTCGGCGTGACGACCATCATGGTCACGCATGATCAGGACGAGGCTTTCGAGTTGGCTGACCGCATCGGCATCATCGAGCAAGGAACCCTGTTGGAAGTTGGGACGCCGGACGAGTTATACCGCCGTCCGCAGCACCGCTTCACGGCGACGTTCCTCGGCACGGCGAACCTGTTCAACGCGGTGCGCAACAGCCATCAGGTGTACTGGGGCGATGTCAAGTTAGAGGCTCCGCCTGCTACCGAGCATTTGTCGAACCAAGATGTGCTGATCCTTTCGCGCCCGGAAGAAGTTGACCTTGCCCCGCAACGTGATGCCCTGCGCGGGCAAGTGCTCGGACGTGGCGTAATCGAGGGGCGGACATTCGCGGGATCGGCGGAAAAGCTGGCGGTGCGGCTGAAGGAGCAGAACGGCGTCAACCTGCAAGTGCTGCTCGACGCCGAAAAGGCGAATTCGAACGCGCTGGAGATCGGACACGAAGTGTGGGTCGGATTGAAGCACTTCCATCTGATGGCGCAGCAGAATTAAGCCTATTGGCTAGTATCAACTACAGCGGCTGTCTATTGCTAAACAGCCGTCTGTAACCCGCTGTACGCGGTGTGCTTACTCGTCGCGACGATAATCTGCGTAGCGATCTGGCACGATGTAGTGGGCGTCGTGCGGCGGGCGTATATAGCCTTCATCCTCAGGCGGGCGCTTATTCAGTTTGGCAGGTTTGGGCACGATAGACGTGTATTCGGGGAACAAGGATAACAGGTAGTGGATGCAGTTGAGATGTGCGCGGCGCTTGTCGTTCGCCTCGATCTGCGCCCACGGCGCTTCTGTGATGTCCGTATATTTCATCATACGATCTTTGGCTTTGGAGTAATCTACCCAACGTTCGCGCGAGACCAAGTCCATCGGACTGAGCTTCCACAACTTGGCGGGATTGCCAGCGCGATCCTGAAAGCGGCGCTCTTGCTCGTCGTCACTGACAGATAGCCAGAACTTGATCAGTTTGATGCCTGAAGACACTAGCAGCCGTTCAAACGCTGGACAGGATTTTAGGAAATCTCGATATTCTTCGTCCGTGCAAAACCCCATGACATGCTCGACGCCAGCGCGGTTATACCAGCTACGGTCGAAGATCACGATTTCGCCCGCCGCTGGCAAATAGTTGACGTAGCGCTGAAAATACCACTGCGTGCGTTCTACGTCGGAGGGTTTGCCGAGTGCAATTAGGCGGACACCGCGCGGATTCAACGGCTCGACCAAGCTCTTGATCGTGCCGCCCTTACCTGCCGCATCGCGCCCTTCAAAGATCAGCACTAGCCGCTGACCCGTTTCCTTCACCCAATATTGCAGCCGAACCATCTCGAATTGGAGCTTGTCCAGTTCTTTGTCATAGAATTTGCGCGAGAGTTTCTCGGCAGCGGGCAGGGTGTCCTTTGCACCAGTGCCATTCATGGGCATCACTACTGTTGATTCGCCTGATTTATGCTTCTTCTTATCTTTTGACTTGCTCATGCTCAACTTTAACCCGTTGTTAAGAACTCAAGTTGTCACTAGCATAGTACAGTTTTCCGAAAACAGTGGCATCAGGATCGACTGGATTGGGATGAAGTACGCGAACTTCGTGGCTATTTGGTACATGGTCTTGCAGTGCGCTAGTTTTCGATCACGGTGAGCGTGCTATCATTGGTAGGTATCACGGTTATTTCCTTCAATGAGATTTGCGTATGCCTTCTGTGGTTACGATTGCGGGCAGTCCGACGCACCCTAGCAGATCGGCGGGGCTGCTGAACTACGCAGCACAGCAACTTGAGCAAGCCGGACTTCATGTGCAGCCGATCATCGTGCGCGATCTGCCTGCTGAGGCACTGATTCATGGTCGCTATGATGATCAGACGATCCAAGCGGCAACCGCCGGCATTACAGCGGCGCGTGGGGTGATCGTGGCAACGCCCGTTTACAAGGCCACTTATACAGGCGTGCTGAAAACCTTCCTCGACCTGTGTCCGGCGGGAGCGCTGGCTGGCAAGGTGGTGATGCCGTTGGTGACGGGCGGATCAGCCTCACATTCGTTGGCGCTGGAATACGGGTTGAAGCCCGTCCTCGCGGCACTGGGCGCGGGGTTGATCGTCAATGGGCAGTATTTCATGGACAGCCAGATCGAAGTCGTCAACGGGACAGAACTTAACTTCAAGGATCAAGAGGCCGAGGCGAAATTCCGCGCGTCGTTAGATGCATTCGCCGCGTACATCGCTGGACTTACACAAAAATAGTTTCAAGGGAAGAGGTCGCATGGACATTTTATGGTTTATTCCCGGCATGGGTGACACCCGTTATTTAGGTACGCAAGACAGCCGTCGTCTGACGAGCTTTGGTTATCTGTCGCAAGTCGCACAGGCCATCGACAACCTCGGCTTCACGGGCGCGCTGCTGCCGACAGGACGCGGCTGCGAGGACTCGTGGTTGGTGGCATCGTCGTTGATCCCGATGACACGGCGCATGAAGTTCTTGATCGCGATGCGACCGGGCAGCATGTCGCCCACGCTGGCGGCGCGGATGGCAGCGACGTTTGACCGCCTGTCCGAGGGGCGCTTGCTGATCAACGTGATCACGGGCGGCGATCCGGCGGAACTGGCGGGCGATGGTACCTTCGAGAGCCACGATGAGCGCTATGCGATCACGGACGAATTCCTCGACGTGTGGCGCAGGCTGATGGTGGGCGAAGACGTGTCCCACAATGGGCGCTACGTCCATATTGAAGGTGGCAAAGTCTCCTTGCTGCCATATCAACAGCCATATCCGCCGCTGTTCTTCGGCGGGTCGTCGCCCGCTGGCATCGCCGTCGCCGCCAAGCACATCGACACTTATCTGACGCTTGGTGAGCCGGTGGCTGACCTGAAGGTCAAGTTCGACAACGTGCGGCAGAAGACGGCGGAAGCAGGCCGCACGATGCGCTTCGGCGTCCGTCTGCACGTGATCGTGCGGGAGACGGAGGAGGAAGCGTGGGCAGCGGCGAACAGCCTGATCAAGTATGTCGATGAGGCTGCCATCGAGCGACATATGCAGAAACTCGCCAAGTTCGACTCGGTGGGACAAGGACGGATGGCGAACCTGCACAAGGGTGACCGCGCTTCGCTGGAGATCGCGCCGAATCTGTGGGCGGGAATCGGCCTCGTCAACATCGGCGTGGGAACGGCGTTGGTGGGCAACCCGCAACAGGTAGCCGAACGGTTACGCGCGTATGAGGCGCTTGGCGTCGATACGTTCATCCTGTCCGGCTACCCGCACCTTGAAGAGTCGTTCCGGTTTGCTGAACTGGTCTTCCCGCTGCTGCCGTCGTGGGCGGAGCAGGTGGGCGCGAACAACAAGGTATTCCAGCGATCCTTGCTGCCGAAGACGTGGCAGTAAAGAAGTGCTGAGTGCTTAGTCCTTAGGGCTTAGTACAAGGTAAAATGCACGGCAAGTGTCCGATTCGTTCGTGATCACTAACAGCAAATTGATAGGGCTACAGCGAATAACGCGACATGCAGTCGGCGGCTGAAAATAAGAACAAACGATTGGCTAGAAATGATCGATTCGATCATGATTCAGATCATCCAATGATCTGTTTGTGCTTGGGATTCAGATCATTTAAGAATGGGTTTATTAGGCCGGGATGGGTCAAATGATCTGATTATGATCTGATTTCTCTGCTCAATTCAGATCATTTCTGCTACGAATTCAGCAGTTTTTCCGATTCGGATCATTTGATCGATGGCGGTTAATAGTTGAGCGTCCGCGACTCGTTTTTCATCAGCACGGAAAAGTATACACGAACATTTGAGTGGAGTCAAGGGCTAAGTTTTGACCAATTGTCCGCGTGGGTCAGCCACCTAATGCGCGAGTCAGGAAGCGCAACCAATTGCCGTGCATGATGGCCTTTATGTCGCCGTCCACGTAGCCACGCTGGGCGAGAATAACCGCGATTTGTTGGAGATCGGCAATCGTATCCAGATCACGCGGGGATTGTTCGCGCCCGAAACCGCCATCCAGATCGGTGCCGAGGGCGGCATGATTGGCGTTGCCCGCAAGCTGGCAAACGTGATCGATGTGATCAACGACGGTGGCGAGGCTAACACGCTCGTTGGTGGTGTGGTCGATCTTCCAGCCCGTTTGAAGCATCCATGTGTCGAAGGCAGCGCCGATCACGCCATCGCGCTCGATGACGGCTTTCAACTGCGCATCGCTGAACTGACGTTGGTGCGGGACGAGGGCGCGGCAGTTTTGATGACTGGTAAGGATGCTGCCATCGTAGACTTCAAGCGCTTGCCAGAAGGCTTGATCCGAGCAGTGGGTTACGTCCAAGGGGATGCGCAGACGCCTCATTTCTTTGAGCAGTTCGCGCCCGATGTCGGTGAGGCCGTGTTCGGTCGCCGTGCCGCCTGCATAGCGCCCATAGCCGTAATGCGTGATCCCGATCAGGCGTAATCCGGCTTGGTGCCATGATTCTAACTGGGCAGGGTCGTGGATGGGGTCTGCGCCTTCCATGCTGATGACAAAACCGAGCGGCGGGGCATCGGCACTGACCGCGCCCGCCGCTTCCCACTGCTGCCATTCCGCAACGTGCTGGTTGAGCGCGGCGCTCTCCGTCAGCACACGCACCAAGCCCTGCTGCTCCAAGGCGCGATAATAGGCAAGCTGCCCGTGCGCGACGGCATAGGCCTGCGCCGTCGATCCGTAGTCGATGTTGGGCGCAGGCTGACCCGTCGAACGTGCCAATAAGGTCACGATGCTCACCGCGATCCGACCCTGCCGCATGTCTGGCAGGGCGACCGTGCCCAACGCACGGCCTTTGCCCGCAACGCTGGACTCTCGCGTGCGGATGGTGTAGACCGACTCAGCGAGGTTGCGGTTCCATTGCAGCGCATTCCACGCTAGATCGAGATGAGCATCGATGATCAACATGGGCGATTCCCTTTATTTTGCGGCCTTCGCCAGCCGGATGGCGGTTTCGGTCAGGATGGCAGCGCCAATCGCGAAAGGCGATTCATCAATGTTGAAGATGGGGCTGTGATGCGGGCGGTTGGTGTCGTCAAACTTCGCGCCGAGCATGAACATCGCGCCGGGGGCTTTTTGCGCCATGTAGCTAAAATCTTCCGCACCCATACCTGCTTCATCCGCATAAAAACCATCGTCCCCGATCATTTCGCTGGTCACGGTGCGGATTAGCCCCGCGACTTCGGGTGCGTTGTAGAGCGAGGGATAGCCCTTGGTGATGTCCAATTTGTAATCGCCGCCAAGCGCCCGCGCCACACTGAAGGCACGTTCGAGTTCTGTCCAGAGCTGATGGCGCACCCCGTCATCATAGCTGCGAATGGTGCCGCGCAGTTCCACTTCCGCCGGAATCACGTTATCGGCGTTGCCAGCGTGGATCGCGCCGATCGAGATCAGAGCGGGCTGCACGGGGTTGATGCGACGGGCGCGGACACCATGAATGGCGTTGATCACCTGCGCGGCGATGTAGATAGGGTCGATGCCCGTGTGCGGATAGGCACCGTGACAGCCTTCCCCGATGATCTTGGCCTTGAATGAGTCCACTGCCGCACACGCGTAGCCATCTACGATGCCGATTTTACCGGCTGGTTTCTCGCTGTTGACGTGCAGGGCGATGACGTTATCGAGGTTTTCCAGCGCGCCATCTTCGATCATACGCACCGCGCCGCTTTTGCCATCGGCACCAAAGTCTTCTTCGGAGGGTTGGAACAAGAGGCGGAATTCACCCTTGGGACGGTCGGGCATCTCGTTGAGCATCTTGGCGACGGTAAGCAGGATAGCGGTGTGGGCGTCGTGACCACAAGCGTGCATGACGCCGGGGTTTTGTGACTTGTAGGCAACATCGTTGGCTTCGAGGATGGGCAGCGCATCCATGTCGCCACGAATGCCGACCGCCGGACGGCCTTCCCCGATGCGCGCGACGACGCCCGTCACGCCGACACCGGCTTGGGCTTCGATGCCCATCTTGGTGAGTTCTTCGACAACGCGTTTGGAGGTGCGGATTTCTTTGAAGCTGAGTTCAGGATGCATATGAAAATCGCGGCGCAGGCTGATGGTCATGTCTTCTAGACTGCGGGCCTGTTCGAGCGTGGAGATGGCACTCATGATGAAGCCTTTGAGGAATTGGTAGACGAATGCGGGGAATTATATGCCGTCCGTATGCGTAGATCAACGTGTCGGCGCGAGACAAGACAGGTATAGTAGTTTAGGACTAGCAGCCGACGGGAGCGCGAAGATGATCACAATTGTGCAGGCAGCGAGCGAAGAACAGCTCGATCAGGTGCGGAGCCTGATGGTGGAATATTTCGAGTTCTTGCGCAAGGATGTTGACAATTATCTGACCAATTATGACGATATAGTGCCGCTGGCGGGTTATGACGAGGAAATGGCGGGGCTGCCGGGGCGATATGCGCCGCCGGACGGACGCTTGCTGCTGGCGCACTATGAAGGCGAGGCGGCTGGCTGCGTGGCGTTCTACAAGTTTGATGACGGCGTGTGCGAGTTGAAGCGGCTGTGGACACGTCCACAGTTCCGAGGCAAGAAGATCGGTAGGGCGCTGGTAGAAGCGCTGCTGGTGGAGTCGCGTAAGGTTGGTTACAGCACCATGCTGTTGAGCACCGTCGATATTTTGAAAGAAGCGCAGTCGTTGTATCAGTCGTTGGGGTTTGTGCTAACCGCACCGTATTTCGATGGCCCAGAAGAAATGATGGCGCATGAGGTATTCATGCGACTGGATCTGACACGGTAACGCGGGGTGACAAATAGCAAGCCATTAGCGCAGCCAGTGTGTGCCTGAGTTGCCATTGGCGGCGGTGGTGTAATCCGCAATGGCACCGTTGAGCGTGATCACCTTGACCGCGATGCCGCCGTCCGCTGTGCGCAGATGGACGAGCAGCGCTTGGCGGTTGGGACTCCATTCCGCCGTGAGGACTTCGCCACTCAAGGGTTCAGATACCGGATAGGGTGGCTGACCGGAGATGTAAAGATAGAGCCGCAGATCAGTCGCGCCACCGTCGAGTCGCCCGCTGAGGCTCGGTTTGCCGAGGAACGCGTACTGACCATCCGCGATCTGGGCGGGATTTTGTATCCAGACGCCCGCTTGCAGACTGTTGAGCAGTAGTGTGAAGGGGCCGTTACGATCATTTACGCCAAGCGTGACCGTACCGTTTTCGGCGCGCGTGGCGACCCATCCGCTGCTGTCGAGAAGCCATGTGCCGGGCGCGGTGGGGAAGGTTTGCGCCTTTTCGGGTGGATCGTAGATGCCCGCGAGGACGGTGGAGAGTCCTGCCACTGTATCGACAGTGATCAGCAGTGTGCCGTTGTCGTTCGCCCATGACAGCCCAACCGCTACACGATAAGGGTAATCGTTGGAGTCGCGTATGTAGGTATTGAGGAAGATATGGCGCGGCTTCGATCCTAGCGCGGAATCGACCACCCAGACGCCATCATCAATGGTGGTCAGGAAGTCGAGATTGCCGGATTGCGCGCCTTCCCGCTGGACGATATAAGCCAGATAGCGACCATCCGGCGACCAACGTGCCATGATGAAGCGCTGACGCGTGTGTTTGTCGTCGCCCACGTAGGGAGAGCCGTTGATGATGGCTTGCCCCGCCGCATTGATGATCACTTGCAGTCCATCTTTGATGTCGTAATCTAGCACGACCTGCCCCTGCGCATCGCGAGGCGGCGGTTGCAGCACGCTATCCGCGATACGCGTTTGTCCGTTGGGGAGTGTTTCAAAAGTCGGGACAACGGCGACGGAAATAGGTGTCGGCGTTACGCCGGGAACCGCGATAGGCGTGCCGCTGGTGGCGGTGAGCTGCGGGCGCGGCGTGGAGGTGATCACAATGACTGGACGTTCGAGCGTAGCGGGTGGCTGGCTGGCGGTGGGACGCAATGTCTGCGAGGCCACGATGGCGACGGGCAGCGGTGTAAACGTCACGGGCTGAGGCGCGGAAGTCGGGACGCTGGCGATGGTCGGCGGGTTGGTGACCGTGATGGCGACTTGCTGCGCGGTGCGGGAGGCAGGCGGTGTCGCCGTCGTGGTGGCAGTGGGCGGCGGGAGCGTCAGCGAAGGAACTAGGGTAAAGCTGGCGGTCGCGCTCGGCGGTTGGGTGGCTGTGGAAGTCGCCGTTGGTGTGTCGGTTGGGCGCGGCGTAACGGTCAGAGTCGGCGGCGGTGCGGTGAGGGTCGCCGTGGCGATTACGGGCGTGATGGTAGCAGTCAAGGTGGCAGACGGTGTCACTGTGAGCGAGGGCGGCAGCGTCGGTGTGGCGGTCAGGGTGAGACTCGGCGCGGTGGT
Organism: Anaerolineae bacterium; assembly: GCA_019637615.1. GTDB lineage: Bacteria > Chloroflexota > Anaerolineae > Aggregatilineales > UBA2796 > JAHBVK01. Next base: position 89,454 of record JAHBVJ010000001.1, read on the forward strand.
CGTCGTCGGCGTTGCGGGTGGCAGGTCAGTCGGCGTGCGGGTGGCGGAGGGCGTAAGGCTAGGACTAGGCAAGAGCAACACTTGTGTGGCGATCTGGGCGGTGGGAGTCGGCGTTTCGTAGGTCGGGATCAGCGTGGGCGTAGCGGGCACACCGGGATACAAATTGCACGCCGCCGATGCCAGCCCTAGCAGCGTGGCAACAAAGATAAGCGCTGCGTGCCGATGCAGATGGGAAGTACTGGGTGCTAAGTGCTGAGTGCTAAGTACATACAATTTCGGTGTCTGGTGGTGGCAAAGCACGGAAAGCGCTCTAGAAAATCGTGCTAAGTGCTGAAAAGGTGATTGAAAACGCTGATTGGCAGCACGGGGATAAATTCGGCGCGCTGAAATCAGGGTAGATACCCTTGTGGAGACTAGACTGCCCGATCTCGCAGCATCGTGTTGGCAGCAAGTGTTCCGGGTAGGCATAGGCACTAGCCACTTTCTGATTTCTTCGTGCTCGGCGAATACGATCTGATTCTACGATGAACAGGCAGGGCAAAATCGACGGCGAGCCAATGCTTCGCCATCGATAGGCAGCGTGGAGCGTCGGTTAAGCCTTTTTCGGTATGGATTGTGCCACTTGGGCAAATTCTTGCGTCATGGTGAGCGACGGATAGGGATCGACAAAGGCGATTTCTGTCGAAATCTGTTGCAAGAATGCCTCATAAAATTGGTAGCGCTCTTCGCCCAAGGCTTGTCCTGTTTTGGTGGTCAGCAATTGACGCCACAGACTGGCGCGTTGCAGCGGCCAACCCGAAGCCAGCTCTTGCGCGATGTCCGCCAAGCGCTGCCCGTTCTGGGTCATGGTCATGACCGATTGCAAGATGTTGTTGACGCCGATTTTATCGAGCGTGTCAGCATCCATCAGGACGCGGGTTTCGTAATTCAGGGTACTGACGATCTCAGCGATCTGTTCCTCAACGGGAATGTCATCATCCAGATCGGTATGATGGTTGCGGATCATCACTTCGACGCGCTTGACGAAATCCGGATCGTAGCCTTCTTTATTCAGCCAGTGCCGCGCTGTCTCCGCGCCACGCGCTGCGTGGTACATCAACTGCACGGTGTAGTGATCGATGTCGTGGAACAGCGCTGCCACCTCGACAGCGGTGCGCAGATCGTCCCCGACAACCTCACCATTCATGATCAGATCAGCGTTTTTGACCACATTCAGGGTATGCGTCCAACGCGCCGAAGCACGCGAATCCGCGTGATGGTGCCCGAAATTTTCCGCCGAGCGAAGAATGTAACTCCGAACGTACAGCGCCATCTTTTGACGCTGTTCAGCCGAGAGCGGCATAAACCCTCCCCAAAAAACTAAGTAGCGGGGATCAAATCGTTTTGGTCGATACCGAACTATTCTAACGCTTTTCCGCCGCGTTCAAACAAAGTGGCGGTAGGCTTGTTAAAATAACCTATATGAAACCACGCGTATTTGTGCTAGTTGCCACGTTGATATTGTTGGGCGCAAGTTTCCTCCGCCTTGCCGACCTTCACCGTTACCCGCCTGCTTTGCATTACGACGAAGCCGCCGATATGTTACTGAGCCGCGATGTGGCGTGGTTCGGGTATCGCCCGTTCCCGGTGGTAACGGCATATTCCGGGCGGGAAGCGTTGTTTTATTACATCGCCGCGCCGATGCTGCGCATTTTCGGTACAGACGTGATGGCGACACGGCTGACCAGCGCGTTTCTAGGCATCTTGACGGTGGCGGCGACGATCGCGCTCGGCAAGGCGATGTTCAAGCATAGGGGAATCGCGCTGCTGGCGGGGGCATGGCTGGCGGTGAACGGGGCACAGATCTGGCTGACGCGGCAGGGCTTCCGCACCAGTCCACAACCTCTGCTGGAAGCGCTGGCGCTGTGGCTGCTGTGGGTGGCGCTGCGGCGTCAACAGCGGTGGCTGCTGCCGCTGGGGCTGGCGGGCGTGTTTGGCGGGTTGGCGCTGTACGTGTACATGGCGGCGCGCATCTTCCCGATCTGGTTGGCGATCCCGCTGGTGATCCTGCTCGTTTCGGATGGACAACGGCGGTGGTTGCGGGTGCGGCAAGCCTTTGTGTTTTTGCTGGCGCTGGCGATCACCGCGCTGCCAATCGCGATGTTTTACCTGACGAACCTCGATGTGCTGACGGATCGGTTGAGTCAGCTCGCGCCGAATGGCAATACGCCGACGCTGCTGCAAAGCGTGTGGCTGCACCTCGGCATGTTCTTCATTCAGGGCGATCCGCTACTGCGCTACAACCTGTATCCGGGACGCCCGTTTTTCGACCCGATCAGCGGGATTTTGCTGGTGGTCGGGCTGATTATCAGTGGATGGTGGCTGTTCACGCGGCTACCGGCTGTTGATCGGGCGACGATGGGCGCGGTGCTGCTGTCGCCGCTGCTGGTGATCCCCAGCGTGATCGCGGTCAATGGTTTGCCGCCGAGTCATATGCGGTCGGTGGCGATGGTGCCGCTGATTTTCTTCGCGCCTGCACTGGGATTTGTGTGGTTGACGCAGCGGTGGCAATGGAGATATGCCGAGCGGGTGGTGGGCGTGATCGCGGTGGTGCTGATAATAGGACTGGGCGCGTGGACATGGCGCGATTATGAGGCATGGGGAGGCCGCGCCGATCTTTTTTATGACAGCGACGGCGATCTGGCGCTGGCGGCGGATTGGTTGGAACATAACGCGGGCAGCGTGCCGACGATTTATATCGCATCGGTATATTATCAGCATCCGACAATACTGGCGTCGAAGCTCGATCCGGCACGGCTGCGGTGGCTGCAAGCGGATCACCTTTTCGTGCCGCCGCCCGATCAGGACGCGCTGCTGATCATCCCGCGCTCGGTGCAGCCGCCGTCATGGGTGGACATCCTTGAACCCGCGTGGCAGGTGAAAAATGTGCCGTTGGGGCCGGATGGACAGCCCGCGTTCACAGCTTATCACTTCCCGACGGATGCGCAGTTGGCGATTGATGAGCGACCAATCGCGAATATTGGCGGGATGCTAGAGTTGCAGCATTTCGACGCGACACCAGCTAGCGCGGGCGAGAAGACGCAAATCACGCTAGTGTGGCGTATTTTGCGCGAGATGGGACGGGATGACCTCGCGCCGGTGGTGACGGTCACGGATGCGTGGGATAACGAGATCACGCGGGTGCAGCCATATTTTGAGTACAGCGGGACGTGGAAAACGGGCGAACGGCTTGTCCAGCGGCTTAGTGTGCCGATTCCGGCTGGCAACCCGCCGGGAGAATATCAGGTGAAGGTGACGTGGATCGGCAAAGCCAAGGCGAATGATTATTTGCCCGTGCTGGATACCGAACGGCGATTCGCGGGCGTGTGGCTGACGCTGCGAGGGTTGACGGTGAATATGGGTGCGCCAACTGTGATCACGGTTGATGCGTCGGCGCGAGAGGTGATGCCGGGGTTGTTTGTGATGCAAGCGCCAACATTGCCAACGTCAATCGGGCAGGGGATGCCGTTGAATTTCGCGGTGGAGTGGTACGCGCAAGAAAGCCAACTGAGGGCGGCTCCTCTCACGCTGACCGCGCAGCCAAGCAGCGGTGAACCGATCACGTTGTGGAGTGGCGATCCTGTCCACAACACGTATCCGATCAACCAGTGGCGAGCGGGTGAAGGCGTGATAGACCGCTATTCGATCCGTATTCCGCCCGATTTCCCCGCTGGCGAGTACACGGTGAGTATGACGGCGCGAGGCGCGATCCAGCCCGTGTTCGCGGAACCGCTGCAAGTCGAGGCCGTCGAGCGGCACTTTGACGTGCCGACGCTGGCTAATCCGATGTCGATTCGCGCGGGGAACACGATCTGGCTGCGCGGGTACGAGGTGACGCGGGCGGATGAGACGCACATCACGGTCACGCTGGCATGGCAAGCCAGCCAGCCACCCGATCGTGATTACACCGTGTTCATACATGTCGTCGGCCCCGATGGGACGAACTTCACCCAGATCGATCAACAGCCACCACGCCCGACCAGCCAATGGATCGCCAACGAAGTGAGCGTCGTCACGTATACGTTGGCGATCCCAGACGGCGCGTATGAGCTACGCGCGGGGATGTACCTGCAAGAGAACGGCTTGCGCTTGCCGCTGACCGACAGTACAGGACAGGCGCTCGGTGATGCGCTGACACTGACGCCGCCGGAGTAGGCTTATTTCATTCATCGTATGCAGACCCTCATCCCCCAACCCCTTCGCCCTGAGAGAGAAGGGGAGATGAGCTATGTGTGTAACAGCAGTTAGTGTATGCCCGCCAGAAATGCCAGTACGGATTGGTTGAAGACGGCGGGCTGTTCCAAATTGATGAGGTGGGCAGCGCCCTGTACGGTAATAAGCCGTGCGTCCGCGATTTTGTCCGCCAGCACTGAGCCGACTTTCACGATGTCGGGATCGTCACGGTCGCCTACGATGACCAGCGTAGGGACTTTGATCTCGCCCAAGCGCTCGATCTGGGGTTGGGGAGGTTCGGCGGGTTCCGAGGTGGTGGACGCTGGTCCGGGCATGTCGCCAACATTTTCGGGCGGAAAGAAGTTGACAAAAGTGTAGGTTTCCAGCATGTGGCGGACGCGTTCACGCACTGGCGGCGCGGCGGGCGAAACGGGGCCATCGACTACCCAATATAAAAATTCTTCGCGGGCGCTGGCGAAATCACGCGCTTGTACGAACTCGTAGAAGCGCTGCCAGTTGTGCTCACTTTGCGAAGAATACTCGAAGCCTTCGAGCGCGGACGAGACAAGCGTGAGCGATTTAACACGCGAGGGGAAGGTGAGCGTAAAGTTCAAGGCGAGTTCCGCGCCGATGGACAGCCCCAAAAGATGCGCTTGCTGGATGCCGAGATAGTCCAGCAGCGCGTTGAGATCGTCGGCGTCGGAGGCCGTCACTTGCTTCGACTGACCGAAGCCGCTGAGATCATAGCGAATCACCTGATAGCGATCTTTGAAGGCGGCGACTTGCTCATCCCACATGCCGCTGTGCAGTGCCAACGAGTGAATCAGGATCAGCGGTTCACCGTGTCCGCTGATTTCGTAATAAAGCTCGACTCCGTTGATGGGCGCGAAACCCTGTTTAGCTTGATTTGTCATGACATTTTTGCCCTTTGCCTATCGATGATCTGAGCATAAACTGATAAGAGGGCGATCTCGATCCTATTTGGCGCACCAAGATGCAACATCCGACTACCCGCGTGCTAACCGTACTTGAACTGCTGCAAGCATACCCGCAGATTACCGGGCGCGAACTCGCCGCGCGACTCGAAGTTGATGTGCGCACGGTGCGGCGCTATATCACGATCTTGCAAGACCTCGGCATTCCGGTGGAGGCGGAACGCGGGCGATACGGCGCGTACCATCTGAGTCCGGGCTTCAAGCTGCCGCCGCTGATGTTCAACGATGATGAAGCGTTGGCTGTCACGCTGGGGCTGCGGTTGACCAAGCAGCTACGCTTGAGCGCGGATGTGGGCGCAACGGACGGCGCACTGGCGAAGATCCAACGGGTGCTACCACATGCGCTGCAAGATCGGGCGAAAGCAGTGGAAGCAGCGTTGAGCGTCAATCTGTCACTGCCTGCGTTTTCGCCGCCGGGGACGGTGGTGATCAGCTTGAGCTACGCGGTGCATTATCACCACCGCGTCCGACTGCGGTATCAGTCATGGAAAGGGGAGGGCACCGAACGCGCCTTCGATCCCTACGGCATCGTGCTGCATGACGGTTACTGGTACACCATCGGCTACTGCCATTTGCGCGAGGATGTGCGTACTTTCCGCCTAGACCGCATCACAGAATTGACGCTGGAAGAGCGCAGGTTTGAGGCTCCGGCGAACTTCGATGCTGTCGCGGCGCTGATGAAATCGGTGGTGGAGACACCGGGCGTGTACGTGATCGAGGCGTTGTTGATGACTACATTAGAAAATGCTAACCAACTGATTCCACGCTGGCTCGGCGTGCTGGAAGAAACGCCGCGCGGGGTGCTGCTGCGCTGCAATTTCCAGCGGTTGGCGTGGATCGCGCACTTCTTAATGGGACTAGAATGCCCTGTTCACGTGATCCAACCGATTGAACTCCGGCAAGAGATGCAACGGTTGGCGGAACACGTCCGTTTGATTGCTCTAACCAATCCGCCATAAGCTGGCTCGTCAGGCTAAATTGTTACCTCCCGCGTATAGCGTCTGAGCAGTAACTAGCCTATACTCTTTGATCATTGCGCCTGAACCGCATGGTGAGATGAGGGCTGAACGTTGGCAGGTGAACGCATCCTCGTGGCGGACGACAGCCGCGAAAATAGAGAATTTATCATTGATTACATTCTTAACCCGAATAACTTTCAGGTGATCGAGGCGCGTGACGGGATCGAGACGCTGGAAATCGTGCGGCGGCAGTCTCCAGATTTGATCCTGCTTGATCTTCAAATGCCACGGTTGGGCGGGCGCGGGGTGCTGGAAGCGTTGCAGCGGGAAGACCTGAGCATCCCTGTGATTTTGATGACGTTCCACGGCTCGGAAGAGATCGCGGTCGAGATGTTCCGGTTGGGCGTGCGCGATTACGTCAAGAAGCCGTACACGCCAGAAGAGATGCTGGCGGCTATCGAAACCTGCCTGACCGAACGACGGCTACGCAAAGAGAAAGATGCCCTCACACAGCGGCTGTTACACGCTAACCGCGAGCTACACAGCCGTGTCAAGGAATTGAACGCGCTGTACAGCATTGGTAAGAGCGTGACCGGCTTGATGAATATGCCGCAATTGCTGGCGCGCATCGTGGAAGCCGCTACTGTGGTCACATCAGGCGAAGAAGGGCGGTTGCTGCTGCTGGAAAATAACCAGTTGATCTTGCGCGCCGTCAAGCGAGTCGGCGATGAGCATGCCCGCCCTAGTTCGGATGTGACGCAAGACCCCATCGCAGAGCGCGCGATCCAGACGGGACAGCCAGTCGGGTTCACCGTCGAGGAGATGGTTCCGAAACGGCAGAAGAATCCTAATTTGCCCGTCGCCCTGACCGTGATCCCGTTGATGGTCGGTGGGCGGGCTATCGGCGCGTTGGGCGTCAGCAACGTCAGCGACGCCGCCAAGAGCTTCACGGAACATGACGGGGCGCTGCTCTCGGCATTGGGCGACTACGCCGCCATCGCCATCGAAAATGCGCGCAATTTGCAGCAGGCCGATAACAGCAAGAAGACTGAAGAGCCGGAAATCGAGCCTAGCCACAAGGTCGCCGCGATTATCGCCGCTGAACTGCGCGGCAGCGGGCTGTATCATCCTGATGATCCCGATCTGACGGCGGATATTTTGAATGACTATATGACGCTGGCGACGGAAGCCATCCAACTGCGGGATGGGCAGGTGCTGTATACCTATGGCGATGGTCTGTTGGCGATGTTTGAAAACCCGCTACGGGCTATCACGGCGGCACAAGCCCTGCAAAACGGCGCGGCGTCGCTCAACACGGCGCATGGGATCACCGCCGCGTTTTCGCTCGGCATGGCGATGGGTGACGTGATTATGGGCACGTTGGGCGGTGGTATGGCGGCGGTGGGCAGTACGGCGCTACTGGCGCGGCGACTGCTGGATATGGCGGAACCGGGGCAGATTTTGATGGATGAGACGAGCGGACGTGCCGTTGGTAAGGATACGCGGCTGAATTCGCTCGGACGCCAAAAGCTGCGGGGCATCACCACGTTGATCGAGCTGTTCGCGGTGAAATAGAAAACTGCCACTCGAACGTCCCTAAGCGAGCACCTGAGGGACGTTTTATTGAATTATCTCGACACAAGTCTACATGAGGTAAATGATTCTGATTAACTGGCTACTGCAAGTGTATGCGGTGGGTATTACGCTGTATCTCGCGCTGTACATAGTGTTCCGGCTGGCATGGTGGCCGCTGGCGCTGCTGAGTAACTTCATGCACTGGTTGACACTGCCTGCCGCCGCGATTTTCGGCATCAGTTTGTGGCGCAAACGCTGGAAGATGGCGCTAGTTATGCTGCCGAGCGCGGGCTATTTCTTGATTCGCTATGGGCCGCGTTGGATTCCGCGCCGTCAACCGATGCCGACGGGAAAGGTACTCACGCTATTCACGTACAACATTCATGCCGAGGAAGAGGGATTAGCCGAGATCGCCGCCGTAATTCGTGAGGCTGACGCCGATGTAGTGGCGCTGCAAGAAGTGACGGTTAATGCTGCTGCTTATCTCGCCAGCGAATTCGCGACGTCCTACCCGTACCAGAAGGCACATCACGCCTCACAGCCTACTGATGGGCAGGCTATCCTCAGCCGTTTTCCGATCCAAGAGGATGATTACTGGCAAAATCCGGTGGCGTCGTTCGTACTGGGACACCAGCGGGCATTGATCGCGTGGCACGAGACGCCAATCGCCCTTTACAACCTGCATCCGATCCACCCGCGCATGATTGAAGGCAAGATTTACGATGAAGTGCCACGCGGAGAAGAGATCGAGATTTCGCTGGCGAAAGCGGCACAGGAAAAAGTACCCGTGGTGTGGGCGGGCGATTTCAACATGACGGAAGAGTCACGCGATTATGAGCGCATCACGCAGCGCTATCAGGACTGCTTCCGCAGTGTAGGCTATGGATGGGGTTTGTCGTTCCCTGATCTCAGCCATCCACAAGCACTGCCCACCAAAGGCTATATGCGCGTGCCGTTCCGCTTGATCCGGCTGGATTACGTGTTCGCGGACATCGCATGGCAGCCGATCAGCGCTGAATTGTGGCCGAGTTCCGGCGGATCGGATCATCGCCCATTCCGCGTGCGGTTGGCGCTGCGGCATCAGCCATAGAACGTTGAGCAGTCGTCTATCGAACACGTCTTATCCGGCGCTACAATCGTCGCAAAGGATGTGACCGATGACTTATTCCCGATCTGATGCCCTAATTGAGCGCGGGCTGCTGACATTGATCGTCACTGCCTATCTGGTGATCGCGACGCTATACGCCGTGCGCACGCCGCTGTGGCAAGTCCCCGACGAACCCGCCCACTATAACTACATCCGCCAGATCGCGACGGTGGGCTGCTGTCCAGTGATCCAAGCGGGGGATTGGGATAATGATTATCTGGAGGCGATCAAGGCTGCGCGGTTTAGCCCTGCTTCCATCGGGGATCGGCTCGGCACGATTCAATACGAAGATCATCAACCGCCACTATATTACCTCCTCGCCGCTCCGTTGTATACCGCGTCTAACGGTGACCCGATCAGTTTGCGCTTGTTTTCGCTAGCACTTGGCGCGTGTACGATCATCGTGACGTGGGGCACACTGCGCTTGCTGGTGCCGTCGAGGCCGAGTATGGCGCTGACAGCGGCGGGATTCGTGGCGTTTTTGCCGCAACACATCGCGATGATGGCGGGTATCAACAATGACAGCTTGGCGGAATTGATCATCGCACTGATCTTGTTCGGCTGTGTGGCGTATGTCGGCAACGGTAAGCGTGAAGGTTGGATCGTGCGGCTATTTTCGCAGCCGCTGACGCTCGGCATTCTGTACGGAATCGGGTTGCTAACGAAATTGACGGTGTATCCGCTGGCGGCGGTGATCGGGCTGGCGGTGCTGCTGCGCGCCCGCAGCGACGGCTGGACGTGGCGGCGCGTGATCGGGCAACTGGTGTGGATCGGGATTCCGGCGCTGATCTGCGGCGGGATATTATGGGGGCGTAATCTAAGCGTGTACGGCGGCCTCGACTTCCTCGCGCAGAATGCCCATGATCACGTAGTAGTCGGACAAAAACAGACGATGGATTACATCTCGGAACATGGCGTCAGGGGCTGGATAGGTGATGCACTGCAAACCACGTTCCACAGCTTCTGGGGGCAGTTCGGGTGGATGGGCGTGCCGATGACGGACACGATCTACGCGGCGCTGCTGGCGTTCAGCGCGTTCGTACTGAGTGGCGCGGTGATCGCGTTCGTCCGGTGGCGAGGCAAGCTGACGCCGCCACAGCATCATGCCCTGTTGATCTTCGCCCTCAGCTTCGCGCTGGCGGTGGCGACCATCACCTACTGGAATTTGAAGTTCGTGCAGTTTCAGGGACGCTATCTGTTCCCCGGCCTGATCCCCATCGCGGCGCTGGTGGCGTTCGGGATCGCGGGGTGGCTATCTCTGATCTCAGCGCGCGCGCCGATCTTGCGCTGGATTGCGCCGTTGATCCCGTTCGGGTTGGCGGCGTTGTCAATATACGCGCTGTTCCGCATCATCTTGCCTGCGCTAGTGATCGTGAATTAGCGCGTGCTTTTGGAGTGATTGCGGCGACTGGCTAGAATAACCGCAACAATACACATGGTTATCAGCACCCAAGGAAAGAGGTAGCTTCGTTATTATGCCGACATGGAAAGCCACGGCTTGCGCTTATTCCAATATCGCTTTCATCAAATATTGGGGAAATATCAACGACGAACTGCGGTTGCCAGTCAGCGGATCGATCTCGATGAATCTGGACGGTTTGCGTACGCGCACGACCGTCGATTTTGAGAATGATTTGAAGTCTGACGCAGCGGTGATCGATGGCAAGGAACTGCCGCTCGGCCCGGCACTGGATCGCATCTCGAAGCACATGGATTACGTGCGCAAGCTGGCGAACAACCCTCATCGGGCGCTGGTCATTTCCGAGACTAATTTCCCGACTGGCGCGGGCATCGCCTCTTCCGCTTCGGCGTTCGCCGCGCTGTCGCTGGCAACGGCGGCGGCACTGGAAGTGAGGCTGACCGAACGCGAATTGAGCGCGCTTGCCCGTTTAGGCTCTGGATCGGCGTCGCGATCCGTGCCCGGTGGTTTCGTGGAGTGGTACGCAGGGACGACGCACGAGGCCAGCTACGCGGAAAGCATCGCGCCAGTCGATCACTGGGCACTGACGGATGTGGTGGCGATCATCAGCAAGGCGCATAAGGCGACTGGATCGACAGAAGGGCATTCCATCGCTGCAAGCAGTCCATTGCAAGCTGCCCGCATCGCCTCCGCGCCGCAACGGTTAGAAACATGCCGGAAGGCGATTCTCGCGCGGGATTTTGATGCCTTCGCAGAGGTGGTGGAACTCGATTCTAACGTGATGCACTCGGTGATGATGACGGGAAATCCGGCGCTGTTTTACTGGCTGCCGACTACGCTCACGCTGATGGAAACTGTGCGCGATCTGCGCAAACAGGGCGTGGGCGTATGCTATACCATCGACGCAGGGCCGAATGTCCACTGCATTTGCGCGCCGGACGCCGCCCCCAAAGTCATCGCGGCATTGCAGAACATCCCCGGCGTACTGGAACTTAAGCAAGCGACAGCGGGCGGTCCCGCTTACGTGGAAGCGTAATCAACTTGTAGGCTGGGCGGTGATGATGCCCCGATCAATAGGAACAAAGGTCGGGGGATGCGATTTTAGCGTTTGACACGCGCGTGCTGGACTTGGTACAGACGCTTCTGGCGATTCTGGACGATTCGGGCATAGATGGTCTGCTCGTCCCAATCCGCGAAGGCATCGACGCTGACCAGCTTCACATAAGGGTGGGTGTAGTTGGACGGGAAATAACTGTAATTAGAGTCATCGTTGGCTGCACCGGAAACCCACTCGTAGATGGTGTTGACTTCGATCATCGGGGCGCTGGCAAATTGGGCGAGTTCCGGGGCGCGATCATGCGATAGATTTTTACAAAAGAAAGCTGCCCCATGACGGATAGTGACATTGTGGTGCTGGCACCGGATAAAAACCCCTTTATCCGTCCACTGCCACTGTGCCCACTTACAGGAGGAGCAGCATGGTAATTTTTTGCCGTTCGGCATAGTCTTCCTCAATAAATTCTTTAAGTGCCAGCATGTGTGACAGAATCTATTAAACCACGTTGAGCGTGATGATCCCACTAATTCGTGCGAATTGACCACCGCCCGACGTTACCGTTACAAACCTATCACAGCCCTTGTATCACCCATTGTATGACAATTAGCCTGATGCCTGCAATAAAGTACTAACTACTTCTGTTTTGCGGAGGGTGTTATTTTCGTTCAAGGTTATACTTGTCCGAGGTGATATGATGTCACAACGCATGGCACGAGGGGGCAAGGAGTGCGTAATGGCGGACGTATTCTTGATGGGCACAGCGGGCAGTTATAATGACCCAAACCGTTCTCTGTGGCGGGAACCAATCAAAGAAGGTCTCAAGAAGTTAGGCGTCTCCTATTATGATCCGGTTGTGCCGACATGGACGGATGATACGATGATGCGCGAATCTGAAGCGATGGCAACCGCCAAAATGCTCGTGATGGCGATCACCTCGACCACTGCTGGCGTGGCTTCCCTTGCTGAAAGCGGCTGGTTGATCGCCAGCGCGATCATGCGTAAACAGGTCGTTGGCATCTGGGTGGATGGCATGTTCGAAGGCCTCAAACTGACCCAAGGTACCATGATGATCCGCCGTGAGATGATGTTAAAAATGGGGCCGGAAACGCTTGAAGACGCGTCACGACGTGCCCGCAAACTGGTGAATTCGCACGCGCGTAAGCTCCTTGAAGAGTATCCTGACTTGAAATTATACGTCGCTAAAGATTTGCCCGATTTGACGGATTGGACGCTGCGGATGGCTCAAGAATTGATAGTAAAACCCAAAAAACGCTTTGGGTTGTTTTAATTCATTCATCGAGAAGGGTAACAATGTCTGAGCAAAATACCTTGGATCTGCGCGCCACTGTACTTACTGCGTTTCAAAATCAATTTGGTAACAACGCTACATTTTTGGCACGTGCGCCGGGGCGTGTGAACATCATCGGTGAGCATACGGACTATAACGACGGGTTCGTGCTGCCTGCGGCCATCCAGCAAGGCATCTACATCGCTGGACGTGCGCGGGATGATGTGCAGGTGAATCTCCATTCTCTGGACTTCCACGATAAGGCTTCGTTCTCGCTCGACCAACTCAAGGACGACTCGCTGCCCGCATGGACGCGCTTCTTGCGGGGCGCATTGTGGATTCTGACGCAAGAATGCGAAGACCTACGCGGACTCGACCTGACCATTGCGGGCAATGTACCGGGCGGCGGCGGTTTTAGTTCGTCGGCGGCGGTGGAAGTCGCCATGATGGAGATTTGCTCCGGCCTGTTCGGCATCAAGCTCACACAGCGCGAAAAAGCCTTGCTCGGCGTACAGGTCGAGCATAAATTCATCGGCGTGCGAACGGGCGTGATGGATCAGATGATCTCGGCATTAGGCGAGGCGGATCATGCGGTACTGCTCGACTGCCGCAGCCTCGAAACGCGATCGGTGCCGATCCCCGCTGGCGTGTCGCTGCTGGCGTGCGACACGATGAAGCGGCGCGAACTCGTCACGAGCGAATATGGCAAACGGCGTGAGCAGTGCGAGGAAGCCAGCCGTATCCTCGGCGTGAAGGCGCTGCGCGATGTGACGCCGGAACAGCTCGCCGCGAATGCCGACAAACTTCCGGAGATCATCCTGAAGCGCGCTACGCATGTGGTCAATGAGAACGCCCGCACGTTGCAGGTGGTGGACGCACTGGGCACAGGCGATCTGGCGACGGTCGGCAAGCTGATCAATGAAGGACACACAAGCCTCAGCAAGCTGTACGAAGTCAGCATCCATGAACTGGATGTGATGGCGGACATTGCCCAGCATACCGAGGGCGTGATCGGCGCGCGCATGATGGGCGGCGGATTTGGCGGCGCGGTGATCGCGTTAGTCTACGACGAGGCTGCCGATAGCTTTGCGGCGGCGGTTAAGCAGAAATACGATGCGGCGACGGGATTGAACTCGATCATTCACCGCACCAAGTCGGGCGCGGGAAGCAGCGTCGAGAAGCTTTAGACATCATGCAGCCCTTTCTCATTTGCGCCGATAGAAAGGGCTGCTTCAAAAATGCGTTAACGAGATGGATTTGCAGCAGGGCGCACCAAGACCGCGGCGATGTTGTCCTTCGCGCCTTTAGCATTGCAGGAATCAATGAGCGTCTGACAGGCCGCGCTAGGCGAGTCTGCTGTGCGCACGATGGACAAAATCTCTTCATCGCCCAATGTTTCCCACAAGCCATCTGAACACAGCAGAATCGACTCGTCATCGTCCAGCGTTTCGTTGAACAGCTCGATATTGATCTCATCGTCAGAACCGATGGCTTGTGTCAATACATTCTTCATCGGGTGTTTGGCGGCTTCTTCCGGCGTGATCCTGCCGGAATCGACGAGGACTTGTACCATGCTGTGATCATGGGTGATCTGACGTATGCCGGTGGGCGAGATGAGATAAGCGCGACTATCTCCGACGTTGGCGATGTGCGCGGCATTGCCAACTACGACCGCCATGACGAGGGTTGTCCCTAGATTCTTGTGCTCCTCAGCGCCTGTTTTGCGTACCACTTGATTGGCGACCATTACAGCGCGTTCGAGCCATTCACGATACGTCTCCGGTAAGGCTTCGTCGGTTTCCGTAATGTCGCTCACAAGATGCCGGATCGCCGTCCGTACGGCCAGTTTGCTGGCGACTTCCCCCATGTCGTGCCCACCCATGCCATCCGCGACGGCATAGACACCAACTGTTTGTGACACCGACTCGCTGGCTTGATTGACAGTAACCGCCGCGAGGCTATCTTCATTATTATCGCGCGTAACGCCTTTATCGATGCTCCAGCCGACGTCCGGGGCTGTCCCGGTCTCTGCCGTAGTGACGAATTCCGCTGTATCAGCAGTCTGACGCTTATCCGAAGTCATATTATTGGTATCCATGAGCGCCGAACCTTTCTTCCCTGAGTTTCACCTCCTCCACATTCTTGAGGTTGGCATGTAAATTAATCCCAAACGATGAGCGGCAGAAAATTAGGAGCGCCTCAGGGTTGATATGGAGACCATCAGGTTCGGCAAAACAATTATGCCTCGTCCAAATCCGGCACATCATGCATGAGGACGTAGTAATTGCGGCGATGTTCGCCTTCACGTTCGCTCAGAAAGTCACACACGGTGTAACCCCGCGTGAAGTAATGCTGAAAGGCTTGGCGCGTTTCCCACCGCCATTCTTGCGCTATGGTCATCGAATAGCGCTTCAACTGCTGAAATTCGGCGGGAATCTCCAGAAGTACGGTGCCAGCCGTCAAGTCGAAGTGCGTATTTTCGTAATGCAGCATCCCCTGCTCGTCCAAGCGCGTGTCAAAAACGACCTGCGCGCCCGCCTCAAGATGCCATGCGTGGCTTTGACGCCCATGATCGGGATGCAAGTATTTTTCTACGCGCGGGCTGCGAATCCACCATTCGACCTCAAAGCGATCGGTCGGAATGCCGCGATTCAGATCGTCATTCCAATCACCATAGTGATTTTCTGAGTAGTGATGCGCGATCCCGCCGAGCTTGCCGATGTTCAGCATGGCGTTGACGCTCTCTAACGGATCATACGTCCACGTGACGAGATTGAGCAGCCCTTGCTTGAGCACATAGTCGCGCTGAAACAGCTTGAGCGCGTAGCCAATATTCTGGCGGCGGATGTTGGGGAGTACGCCCGCCATATGCGAACAATGTTTGAACTTGCCGTCACTCGTTAAGCCGATGAAGCCGAATACGAAGCCGACGATGTTGCCGTCTTCATCAAACGCGCCTGCCGTGAGGCCGCCGTTTTCTTGCGCGGTCAACAACACCGCCAACGGTACGATCTCGGTGAGGTTGGTGACGCCCCACACGGCAGCCTGCAAATTTTCAACTTTGTGATAATCGTCAATCGTTTTGATGGTGCGGATGGTCAATGAATTTTCGGGCATGATTGCTTTTGATCGATGGTTTGAAATCGGAGCAGTATGCTCAATTATAGTCGCGGCAGGGTAGATCGCTACTTCGTATTGTGCTACTTGACGTGAGTTGCGGCGGGATTATTGAAGGGCAGCGCGTCCGCCGCCTAGCATAATTACATGAGCGTGTGAGATTGTGACGGGAGTGGGTAATGGTATAATGTGTACTGCTAATGAGGGATAAAAGATGAGCGGAATGCAGTGCAAAAAGTGTGGCAGCGCGAACGTAAAGAAAAACGGACGAACGGCAGCGGGACGACAAAAATACCATTGCAAGGCGTGTGGGGTACATACAACGACAGATGAAGCAGCACGAGAACGCGCCGCTCAAGAAGCGCTGATGGAGCAATTACATTTGGAACGCGTGTCACAGCGCGGCATTGCTCGGTTAACGGGGATGAGCCGCTCAACCATCATTAAGCGGCTAAAAAAAGACCTTTCCACCCATCGCGCAGAGCATGACCCCACTGCCTAAGCGTCCCGTTTTGGAGATGGATGAGTTGTGGTCATTCGTGGGTGATAAAGGTCAGGAAGTCTGGGTGTGGATTGCGCTAGAACGCCAGACCCGAAAAGTCGTTGGTCTCGCTTTTGGAGATCGTTCTGCTGAGACCTGTCGGGTCTTATGGCAGTCGCTACCTGCTGACTATCGCAAACGAGCTATAATCTATACCGATGAATGGACTGCCTATCCAGTGGTCTTGCCGTCCAAACGGCATCGTCCCGTTCCCAAACAGGCTGGTGAAACCAACCACATTGAACGTCTCAACAACACCTTACGCCAATGGTGTGCCAACCTTGTTCGTAAGACCTTATCCTTCAGTAAATCTCTGCTGCTCCATCAAACCCGCATCCGTATGCTTATTGATTACCTCAACCGCCGCGCTGATCTCTGGGCATCAGTATGATTTATACCATGACCATTTATACCATGACCCGGGAGTGAAAGCTTATCGCCTCTTAAGCAATTACGGAGAAGTGTAGAGTGAGGGACAGCGACCAACAGTGCGCTCTTGTGGATTTAATCCAATGGATTTGCCAAAATCCATACCCTGTAAGTGCTCACAGTCGCTAGTTGGCAGAAAGTCGGGGCCTTCCAATCTACTGGGATCATACCGACCATACTCAAGTTCTAACCCGACAGCGAGATCCCATAACCGAATGTTCACTTTTATTGGTGGAAGGCCTTGTTTGGCTGCTTCACGTTGAATAATGCGACAGATATTTTTGGCTTCCTCTGCTAATGCATTGATGGTGTCTTGTGTTACAGCATCAGGAAGCTTATTCAAATCGGCGGGAATACCCCAATTCACTAACACAAACATCGATGGTAGATTACTGGGATAGGTCGCTAAGGTTTGATCTCCTGCCTTCAACACCCAAGCTGATTGTGAAGCACTGAAATCGTACCAACTTAGTGAAGGCCCATACGGCATAATGTAGCCAGCATTCTCAAGTGCATAGCAGATTGGTTGTGTTTGGCTACCGGGGAGTTGCTGATCTTCTATTCTTAGCGTGATGCCTGACAACGTAAGCATCGGTCGATCTGGGGCACAAGCCGAAAGCAAGAATACCAACATTAAGAGTGCAGCCAAACGACACTTTGCCATGCATTTAGCCTTTGCGGGATTCTTCGAGGACGGCGTGGGCAGTGGCATCGTCGGTGGCGAGTACGTTGACCCAGCCGCCACGCATCGCGCCGAGGATGGAACGGGTTTTCAGCAGCCCACAGGAAACGGCAAGCACATGCGGGATACGTTTGACTTCGTTGAGATCGAGGCCGATCACGCGGTTATTGATGTCGAAACGTTCGGTACGTCCGAAGGCGTCGAAGTAACAGCCGGAGGATTCGCCGACCGCGCCCTGCCGCCGCAATTCCGCAAGCTGCACTTCGGTGAGGTGCCCCGCGCGCAAGAAGCTGGAGGCGGCTGATTCGGTAGTGCCGACGCCAATCAGCGCTGTGCTGGCTCTACGGGCGCGATTCAGGGTGTCCATGATGGTGCTTTGTTCAAGGAAGGTATTTCGCGTTTTTTGTGAATCCACGATAAGCGGCGCGTGCAGGTAATAATATTTGCCACCCAATTTGATGGCAAGCTGACGGGCTAACTCTGGCCCGTCAATAGCGGAATCTACCGTGCCGACGCTGCCGATCATCTGCGCGACATCGACTTGCAGCGATGGATTGGGGCTGATGGCGTTGACAGCAGCACTGACCCCCGTCCCCCATGAAATAGCTAAGGTATCGCTTGGATGTAAGCGTTCTTCAAGATGCTGCGCGGCGAGCATACCCGCCGAGGCCAGAATCTCGTCGTAGGTGCGTCCGCCGCTTTCCACGATGAGCGCCGTTTGCAGGCCGAAGACGCGGCGAAATTCACGTTCCAAGGCCGTCGCTTGAGGGATGCGCTTACGGATTTTGATCTCGACAATGCCGCGCTGACGGGCTTCCTTCAACATGCGCGAGATATTGGAGCGTGTCTTGCCGAGCATCCGCGCGATGCCTTCCTGATTCATGTCTTGCTCGTAATAGAGCGTAGCGACTCTTACCAGTAGGTCTTCGCGGCTTTCGGTGGGCATCCTTGCTACCTTACTTTGTAATGGACAAAGAATCGATCAGGATGCGCAGCGTACTGCGCTCCTAAAATGGATAAGCACCAGCAGCCTATATCCTAACCAAGAAGGGCAGGTTTGAAAACCCATCGGATTTGTCAAAACTGCCACTGTCACGCTTTATTCGTTGGTACGTTGCGCACGATATTGCGCATCGACCGCGTTCATTTTATCGACCTTGGGCGCGGATCTGCCGCCCGCGAAGTCGGAGGCCAACCACGCGTCGATGATCGATTTGGCGAGCTCGGGGCCGATAACACGGGCACCCATCGTGATGACCTGCGCGTCATTGCTCTTGCGGGCACGCTCGGCGGAATAAGTGTCGTGGCACAGCGCCGCACGCACACCGGGGATTTTGTTAGCGGTGATGCTCATGCCGATGCCAGTACCGCAAATGAGCACGGCGCGTTCGACTTGATGGTTGGCAACCGACTCCGCGACCTGCGCGGCTATATCAGGATAATCGACCGGATCGGTGGAATGGACGCCGAAATCAAGCAGATCGATCCCTTTCCCTTTCAATTGTTCGCGGATCACCTCCATGAGCGGAAGCCCCGCTTCGTCACATCCGACAGCTATACGCATCATCAGCCTCCTTAGGCAACTCTAGCAGAAGCTTATCCTCTGCTTAATCGTTCGGTTCGTCATAGGTGAGCGCGGTGAGCCGATTGATGGTTTTTTGTAACGCCGGAAAGATTTCGACATAGACCTCTTTGAAGAGACGGTCGTAAATCTTGTGCATTTTTTCGTTCGGCTCAAAGCTGCGCTCGTTGGAAGTCATCGCATTAGCGGCAGTACGCACATCGGGATACCAGCCGACGGCTGTGGCGGCTAGGACACCTGCCCCCAAGTTGGTGGCTTCCGCCGTGCTGGCACGAGTCGCCCGCTTGCCAGAAACATCCGCGACGATCTGGCACCACAATGCACTGCGAGAGCCGCCTCCCATCAGAATATATTCGGTGAGCGGCACGTTGGTGGCCTGCTCGATGTGTTCCATCGTCAGGCGATGTTCGTAGGCGATGCCTTCCAGAATGGCGCGGTAGAAATGCTCGCGACGATGGGCACCCGTCCAACCGATGGTAATGCCGGTGGCGTTTTCGTCCCAATAGGGCGGGAGGACACCGCTCCAATAGGGAACGAGCATCAGACCGAGCGCACCGGGGGGCAGTTTGGCGGCGGCAAGTTCCAAGATTTCTTCGGGACTAACATGCACATGCAGATCACGCAGATCGGGCGCGATATTTTCTACGAACCAACTGATGGTGAAGGTGCCACCGCCGAGGACTTCTTCCCCTATAAAGGCACCTGCGACCGGGGAACACAGGGTACGGAAGGCGCGGTTGGCAATGTAGTCATCAATGTGAGCACCTGAGACCATCGCTGTACCTAAATTGAGATAAGCCTTGCCGGGGCCAGTGATATTGGCTCCGAGACCCGCTGACTGCCCATCCCCCGCGCCCGCCACGACTGGCGTGCCGGGGAGCAACCCCGTCAAGGCTGACGCGGACTCGGTGACCTCGCCTAGAATCGTCCCCGGCGGCTTGATGTCCACGAATTTGTCCAGCGAAATGCCGATTTGCGAGAGGAGATCGGCTGCCCATGTGCCTTTACGCATATCCAATATGCCCATCGGATCGGCACAGGGCGTGCTGGTGCCCCAACAACCCGTCAGGTGATAGACGAGATAGGCATGGACATCAAGCAGTTTATAGGCGCGGGGGATGACATCTGGCTCGTTTTGCTGCAACCAGAGGAATTCTGGCAGTGATTGTTTGGTGGAAGGGCCTTTGCCAGTCAGGTCTTGTATGTAGTCGCTACCGAAGCGTTTGTCGAGGTCTTTGACCTGCTGACGGCAACGATCATCGACCCATAGGATAGCATTGCGGATCGGCTGGCACTGCTCATCGACGGGGACGAAGGTTTCGCGCTGGTGGGTGATGCAGATGGCGGCGATGCGGTTGGCATCGATTTGCGCCGTGACGCTGCGCAGGGTGCTACAAAACGCATCCCACCACAAGGTAGCCTGCTGTTCGTAATAGTTGGGGCGCGGCGAAACCAGCGCGAATGTCGAGCGTCCTTCGGCAACCGCTTTACCCCATTTATCCCATGCAATGGCTTTACAGGCAGTGGTGCTGCTGTCAACGCCAATGACAAGGTCTTTGATGATACTCATAACTTCATACCAATCAACACGCACTTCTCAAATAATGAATAAGTACTTTAACTCAGGTTATGACGATCTATTGGCAAACCAGCCAGATAAGATATTCACATTTGTGAATTGAATGCACAAATGATGCATTCAAACTATAGCAGCGATCTGATTCGGGTGTCAAGACGTACGAATTTTCGCGATGGGAAGGCGAATTAAGCAGATAAACGGGGTAGATCGCGGGAGGGAATGGTCTCAGCACGCGATCTACTGATGCAGCAGGACTATTCGGATTTGGCGGGGAAAGGCTGTTTGGCGTCGGTCAGGGCGAACTGCTGCTGGTCGTCTACCCAGATGCCGCACTGACTGCCAGAGTCGCTCTCCTCAAGCCCGATGATCGTACCATCCATGCGCAAGGCAGGATGATACCAACGGTAGACCTCGCGCGCGTTGCCCTCGACATAGTGCCCGATCAGGGCGCGACGGAAGCGATCGGTCGTGACGTTGGGCTTGCTGCCGTGTACCAACGCACCATTGAAGAACATCACGCTGCCCGCATCCATGACGATGGGGCGTACCTCGTGCCCCGGCGGGACATCAACGGTGACATCGGTGAAGCTTTGCGTGGTATCGGCCTGCGCTGCGCAAAGGATAGGCCATGTGTGACTGCCGGGGACGATCTCCAAGCAACCATTTTGCTCATCACAGGGATCGAGCGCCAACCACGCGGCGAGGCAGGTTCCGGGTTGCGCCCGCAGATAGTAGTTATCTTGATGAAGTGCCTGACCACGCGCTTTGGGCGGTTTGAAATAGAGCATGGTCTGTACGGCGAACGGCTCGACTCCTGAGAGCGTGGTGAGCGCTTCTTTGAGGCGAGAATCGAGCAACCAACGCAGGCTCACGTCGTCCCAACGGTGCATGTGGATCATGCGCGGATAGCGGCGAAGCGGATCGGTACTGGTGGCGTTGATGCCAGCGTCGTCACCGGGATAGGTACCTGCTTCGCGCAGGCGCATAAAGTGATCGCGGTAGAACTGCACCTCGTCTGCGCTGAATAAGTGCTCTAATACGACATAGCCGTTGTCATCGAAAAAGTGTTTTTGATCGGGCGTAACAAGCATTTTTTGGCTCCTTGGGTGTCAACTCTCGTTAGCGTAAGATTGTACGATGGTCTAGCGGATTTGCAGCAATCGAAAATCTGAGACTGCGGCTAGATCGGACTACAATAGAGAGAATGGCGCGTGGTCGTCGTGCTTGACATAGATCGCTGCCTCTCATACAATCGTCGTGAATATGTGAAGTGACCGCACATTTGTGAGTTCGCAGCCGTAAAAAGTGTTATTCAAGCCTAGTTTTGAAAGGTTTTTATCATGACGCGAATCACAATGGTAGGCGCAGGCGTGATGGGCACGGCGTTGATGTTCCCCGCTGCTGACAACGGGAACGACATCAAGCTCGTCGGTACGCACCTTGACACGGACATCATTACCCGCCTAAAACAAGATCACTTTCACCCCCGTTTGAAACGACCAATCCCCGCTAACATTCAGCCATATTTTCATACCGAGATCGCTGAGGCCATACGCGGTGCTGAGATCATCGGATTGGGCGTGAACTCGCGCGGGGTACATTGGGCAGCAGAACACATCGGGCCGCATCTGCAAGCGGGGCAGATCATCCTGATGGTGACGAAGGGACTGGAGAGCAGCGACGATGGCGAGTTGATGATCTTGCCGGACGTGATCAAAAGCCGATTGCCCGCCTCGATCCGAGAGCAAATCCATTATGCAGCGATTGGTGGGCCATCCATCGCCGGAGAATTGGCTGCGCGACGTCACACCAACGTGATCTTCACCTCGCGCAATCCCGATATTTTGCCAAAGCTGCAAGCGAGCTTCGCCACTCCGTATTACCACATCTGGACATCGACGGACATCATCGGGATCGAGGTGTGCGTGGCACTGAAGAACCCGTATGCACTGGCGGTAGGGTTAGCAGCGGGCATCGCGGAGGCCGAGACACCACCTGACATTGCCGGAGCGAAGATGCACAACTACGCGGCGGCGATCTTCGCGCAGGGGTTGGCGGAAACGGCCTATCTCGTGCAGAAAATGGGCGGCAAACTGGAAACCGTGTACAGCTTGCCGGGGGCAGGCGATTTGTATGTCACCACACAGGGTGGGCGTAACTCACGGATGGGGCGCTTGCTCGGCATGGGTAAGCCCTACAGCGATGCGGTGGAAGAGATGCCCAACGAGACGATTGAGGGCGTAGACGCGTCGGTCTCGATTGCGCCCGCAATCGATGCAGCGGTAGCGGCGGGGAAGCTCTCCGGCGAGGCACTGCCGCTGCTGCGCAAGCTGATGCGGATCGTGATGCGCAACGAGAAGGTCGAATTCGACTTCGACAGCTTTTTCAGCCAATTGCCGTTTAACGCACCGAAACGGCTCGAATCGTAAGTCTGTTTACGATCAAGTATGACGTAATTGGCGGATCTTAAGCAGATTTTGGAGAATCCCGCGCCGCTATTGTGGTAGGTTCAGGCGCGGGAGTTTGGGCGACGGTTCGCAGTGTGTCCAAGCCTGAGGCAACCCGAATGCTCCTGATTGAGTTGGCAGCGTGATCACGCGCAAATGCTCTCCATTACGACTAATTACACTAAAGAATACTTGGCTTCCATCGGTATCCATAACCACAAAACGGCTGCTATCAGGACTCCATTGCAAGGGCACATAATCATTTGAACGTGCAAAGTTGTTGGGGATAGTTGCGATTACATGGTTCTCAATATCAACCAATAACAAGTGGTTCCTATCTGCGCCCCAGATTGTATAGCGCGACGAGTCAGGCGAGATTGTTATGCTGGTCATCGCGACTTTGTCTGGAAGCAGTGTCCAGCGTCCGGTAATCATATCTACGATCCCAAGCTGCCCGTCAGAGAAATACGGGTTATACGGGAGCCAGAAAAATGCCTTTTGACTATCGGGACTCCATGCCAATATTCGGTCTGCTTGGGCAGGTAGGTTGAACGGCGATAAGGAAAACGGGGAAGTTCGGATCACCAGCCAATGACCTTCAAGAGACGCGGGCGGTATTTGTCTGATCAACCATGTCGTGTTATCGGGGGCTGGTTTTAGGAAGAAACATTCGGAAGCAACCGTAATCGTTGGTTGTGTTTCGGCAATCGCGATCAGGTTAAAACGGGTTCCCGACACCGTGCGCTGACAAATCCACTCACCCGAAAAGATGAAGGAGGGGCGATCTGTACTAGGGAGTAGGAGCGTAGTTTCTGTTACGGTATCGTGCAGATGAAAGGTCAGCACCGTATAGGTAGCATCCTTATTCAAGCGTAAGATTGAAAATGCATTCCCTAATCCTGACCATACAGCATCTTCCAAACCGCCCATTTGATATTCTTGATCTGGAATGCCAGTATCGTAGCTATGAATGACCTGCCACTGCCCATCTTTTAGTGCAACAAGATCGAGTTTGCGGTAAAGCATGTCAATCGATGCATCCGTAGTAAACCCACCACCTAGAACAGCGAGTGACATCCCAGCTGGTGACCAGATGATTTTTCTGAATGGCATCCCGCTGGCGATTGCCAGAGATTGTGTTTCGCCTGTGCGTGATGAGATGAGCGTTAACGTTGCCGATTGCTCGTTAAAGGTTGTGAATGCTAACCACTCGTACGTTGATGACCAATCCTTGGGATAATCATTCGTAATTCTATATCCAACGATATCGGGCGTGTTGAGATTGCCGGACACTTTCACCGACACCACTGGCGCAAATGTGGTTGCGTTCCGCAAAATCATCGCTTGATCTTGGGAAGTGTGATTGACTGATTTATATGCCAAATACTTCAAATCTGGCGAAATGCTGTAGATGGATTCGGTGAAGTTGAAATTGCTGCCGCCATTGATATAGCCGTAAGAACGCGCAGAATCAATGATGCCGTCGCGTTGATTGCCCGCCGGGGTGAAAATTTTATAGTACACTTTGGAATCATCATTCATCGGTGCCCACAGCACGGCGGGAATGTATTTTTGGGGAATCGTGGCATTTTCTGTGAAAACGATGCCACGCTGCACATCCACTGTCCTATCGAGATCCCAATCCGTTGGCGTAAGGCGCAGACAGCCCCACTCTATTGACGAACGACTCACCGCAATCACCAAGGAAATGCACCCAATAGTAATGGCAAACAAGCCAAGTGCAGTGCGTAAAAGACGAACCATAGGCCGTTCTTACCTCAACAGGATGCAGCAAGTTCATGCGCGGAGTTTGCTGGATGGTTCGCAGCGAGACCAGCTTGGATCAAGATAGCCTCCAAGCCACATTTCAAATTCGGCGGGCTGCCGGAAGGTTTTCAGCACCCGTCCATCGCGATTAAAGAGGCTGATCATGGTTAGCCCTGCATTGTCGATGCGCGAGACGAGCATATACTGGCTATCGGGACTCCAGCCGACGTTGACGCTGAAATCGTAGGGCGTGTCGATGGGCAGTTCGGCAAGCAGATGGTCATCGGTATCCAGTAGCAGGAGCGTATCCCCCGACTCAGTCCAGACCGTGAAGCGCGAGGAGTCAGGCGAGATGGTGGCAGGCAGCACCAGATCGGCTTTTTGCGGGACGAGCGACCACTGCCACGTGGCAGTATCAATCAATGCGATTTGCCCGACGATCTTATTAGGGTTGATTGATTCGGCGGGAATGCGGGCGATGAGATAGCGGTGATCGGAACCCCATGCCAGATTGTCGCTCAGGCCGACGGGTAGGGATAGCGACGTTAAGCTGAAGGGATCAGCGCTCAGACCTGCCCATGTGGCGGCGGCGGAGGCTGACGACGGGAGCTTGAGCAAGAGTCTGGCTTTATCTGGCGAGAGATAGGGCGAGAGGCAGGAGGTGGTCAATGTTACAGGTGATTGCGCCGCCGACAAGGGCACGAGTGTGTATTGCCTTGTCGCGGCATCTTGCACACACAGCCACGCGGGTGTTAGTGCGATGGGGCGGGCGTTCGCGTCCAGTGTGGTGATCGTCGGGATGGCAGTGTGATCGGATCGGAAGGTAAGCAGACTGATATTCAAGCCTTCGTTCACCGATGCTCCTTGTAAGACGGTCAGCGTTTGCCCCGTGGCATCCCAGACGGCGTCGGCTAGTTCCCATGTCAGCGGTGAGGTGGCATCAAGGTTGACATCATAGCTGTTGACGCGCTGCCAGTATCCGTTGACGAGTGTCACTATATCGAGGTTGGCATAGGCTTGGCGGTTGGCTGAACGCCCGCTGAGGATGGCGAGGCTAGTTCCAGTAGGTGACCAGATGATCCGCGTCAGGCTATTTTTGCCGTTCAAGGTGACGGATTCGGCTTGCTTGCCGGAAGGCGACATCAGCGTCAGGGTTAGGGATGTGGATGTGTAGCTGGTAAAGGCAAACCATTCATTGGAAGCAGACCAATCTGGCGCAGATTGGCGCGAGAATATGTCGGATGTGCTTTTGGGTGAGACATTACCGTCAATCATGGCGCTTACCAAGGGCGTCAGCGTGGCGCGATCATGGATCGTGAGCGTTTGGCGGCGTTGTTTGGGGTTGGACGTGTTGAGCACGATGTAATGATCGTCGGAAGAAATGCTGTACAGCGAGGTGGTCAGTCCCTGAGATTTGCCGTTATCAGCGATGTTGAATGTCTGACCATAGCCAGCAATGCCCAGATTACGCGTTCCCGTAGGCATAGTGAATTCATAATAGAAGGCAAGCCCATTGCTGATCGGGAGCCATGTAAGCTGAGTTCGATAGGCGGCAGGGACGAGTGACTGCTCGATGATGGACGCGCCGTGTTTGACATCCAGCAGGCCGATGCTAGTGTGATCGGAGGCGAGGAAGCGGACACAATCCCACGCGACATCGGCGCTGCGTGAGAGCAGTACGAGAGCGATGCCAACAGCATTCAGGGTCAGCAGTCCGAGCATGGTACGGAACAGTCGCCACATAGCCTAGTCTCAACTCATGATGCAGTACGCATAGTATACGGGTGACAGATGTGATGCGCATCGGCGAGTGGGCTACGATAGCGCGGCGTTACGGCGGGAGGTTAAGGCGAGGGAATTTGGGCGCGGGTTCGCAGTGAGTCCAGCCGTCACTCCCAATCGTGAAGACGGAAGGGTGGTAAGTACTGGTGATAGGCTGTCCGTTGCGGTCATACATAGTGATTATAAAGGCAGGCGAGGGCAAGGTTTTGTCGTCGGGGAGGACGAAGCGCGAACTATCGGGCGACCAGTTGGCATGGAACAAACTCATATTGGGCGCGGGCAGGGTAGCAAGCAGTTCGCCATTGAGTGTGTAGAGCAGGATGCGCTGCCGATCGGCGGCGGTCACTGTAAGGCGGGTCGCATCGGGAGAAAGACCATAAGACAAATCCGTGGCGATAGCGTCTGGGAAAATCAGCGAACGCTGCGTTTTCAGATCGAAGATGCCAAGCTGACCGATCCCGCTTTCGGTGGGGTTGTCTGGCGCGGGTACGAAGAAAAGTACTCTCGTATCGTGATCCAGCCAGCGGAGGACATGGCTGGCTGTGGATGGAAGCGAAATCGGCGTCAGCGCATAGGGACTCACGGATAAGCTCATCCAAGTAGAGTCTGCGCCTAGTGATAAGCGTGTGGGAAGGATCAGGCGGGTTCGGGTGGAATCTTCAACGAGATAACATGGACTGAAATACTGGTTGGGTTTGGTGGCTAAGGTGATGGGCGCATAGTCACCGGACAGGGAGACAAGTTCGTACTGCTTGCTGTCGCCGATTGGGGCGCAAAGCCACGTGTCGCTGAAATGGAACGCCGTCGGATTACTATGGACAGGATCATTAGCCTCAAGGCTTTCCGTCGCCAGCGAAAAAGTCAAATACTGTACCTGTGGCGTCGAAGTCACGCCGACGTTGATATATTTTTGCAGAAAGAGCGTTTGTTGATCTTCTGACCAGCGATCCACATTTAGCCGATCTTTGCTAGCATCGGCGTTCAACTGGAAGTGACGCGCGTCCGTCCAGTCACCGTTGTCGGTCGCGAAGATGTCCACATAATTGCCGTTACCACCAAAAATCGCGACTGCATTCCCTGATGATGTCCAACTCGGTAGCCGATCTTCGTAGTCTCCTGACAGTGGAAAGGAGATCGATTGGCCTGTGCGGGGAGAGAGGGCGGTCATGGTGATCTTCGCTGCGGTCGGGGTTGGGAACCAAAACCAGTTGCTATCGGGTGACCACGACGTACGAATTAGGTGGGCACCATCCGCTATTGATTGAGGGACGATAACGGGCGACTGCGTGAGGGAGGCTAAGGCGGTGAGAGTGGAGGCGGTGTATAGCGTGACGGTCTGGGACTGATCGACTTGATCATAGGTGATGATGGGCAGCACACTAGAATCGGGAGATAGTTCTTGACGATAGGCGAAGAAGGTGATCGATTCGGCGTAATCCTGATAGACATGCGTAAAAGCTGGCTGCGTTGTGATACTTCCGACGCGATGAATATTGGTCGGGCTGATGTAGTCGTAGATCACGCGATTGTCGGTGCGCCAAGCCCGCACATTGCTACCGTACGGCAGCGGATAGGCGCGATTCGCAACCATTTTCCCTATGTAGAGATCGAGCAGCGATTGATCAATATCCAAGCAGCCCCAATCAGAGGATGAAAGGCGTATGACAAGTACAAGGGTAATGCAGACAGCGTTGAGGATTATCAGGACTAGCACAAGACGCAAGAGTCGGGGCATAGGCACGATCTCAGATCACGGACGTTGGACATAGTATAGACGCAGCGATGACGCTCTACACTATCGGATAGGCTACGATAGACGAGTTTATGAGGGCAGATTCAGGCG
The DNA here is from genome assembly GCA_019637615.1 of Anaerolineae bacterium. Taxonomy (GTDB): domain Bacteria; phylum Chloroflexota; class Anaerolineae; order Aggregatilineales; family UBA2796; genus JAHBVK01. Next base: position 117,876 of record JAHBVJ010000001.1, read on the forward strand.
CGGGAGCTTGGGCGAGGGTTCGCAGCGCGTCCACGGCTGAGGTAGCCATAGGGAAACTTGGCTGGGACGTTGTAGCGTGCGGATAAGCTGCCCATTACCGCTGAGGATATGTACGATGGGCTGTCCATCTGAAGATGTATCCGTAAGCATAAACGCGCTGCTATCGGGACGCCATTGCAGCGTCACAAAGGTGGGATTCGAGCGCGCGAGATTATTCGGAATGGACGCGATGAGGCGGTTTTCCATATCGAACAACAACAACTCACGCATATCCGCCGTCCACACGGTATAGCGCGATGAATCGGGGGAAATCGTCAGATTCGTGATGTCCACTGAGCCGGAAGCTACCGTCCACTGTCCCGTCGTGATGTCGATGAGGCCAACCTGCCCATCGGTCGCATTGAGAGACGTTGACGCATCGGGCAGCAAGAACAACGCCTTGCGGCTGTCAGGTGTCCACGCGGAGATGGTGTCTACGCGGGAGGGGATGGAAAGCGGAGTCAGGGCAAACGGAGAGGAATATACCGCGACCCAAGCGCCGGCGGGAGATTCCGGTGTGAGTTGCTTGATTAGCCAGATTTTCTTGTCGGGCGAGGAGGTGAGGAACAGGCAATCCGAATCAACCGTCATCGATTGCGGCGGCGAGGAAAGCGACAGGAGCAAGGTGTGCCTGCTGGACGAATCGGGCTGGCACAGCCATGTGCCGTCAAAAATGAAGCTAGGACGCGTGGCGGCAGGTAAGGCGACCGTCGAATCGGTCACGGTGTCTTGCAGATGAAACGTCGTAACGCTGAAACTTTGATCGGGATGCAAGCGCAGCACTGAAAACGCTTGATCCGAGGCACTCCACGCCGCATCGATCAGGCCGCCCTGCGAAAATTCCTCGGCGGGAATGCCTGTGTCGTAACTACGGATGATTTGCCAACGTCCATTTTTGAGCGCGACAATATCCAATTTGCGGTAGAGCATGTAGACGGGGGAATTGGCGAAAAATCCGCCGCCCAAAATGGCAAGCGATGTGCCATCGGGCGACCAGATAATTTTCCGGTAGGGGACACCACTGCTGATCGCGACTGACTGTGATTGTCCCGTGTGCGGCGAGATGAGAGTCAAGGTGGATGCCTGTTGTTTGTAAGTCGTTAAGGCAAGCCAATCATAGGAGGGCGACCAGTCACTCGGATAGTCGGTGATCACCGTATACTTGGAAATATCGCGCGGCTTGAGGTTGCCTTCTACCTTCACGGAAACAACGGGGTTAAGCGAAGCAGTTTCCCGTATGATGACCGATTGTGTGCGGGGCGAGGCATTCACGGATTTGAAGGCTAAATACTTGAGATCGGGGGAAATGCTATAGATGTCTTCGGAGGTGCCGAGGCTGCTGCCGCTATCGATGTAGCCGTAGGAATGGGCGTAATCTACGAGGCCGTCTCGCTGGCTGCGATCTGGTTGAGTGAGGATGTAGTAGGCCATGAGGTCATTATTCATCGGCACCCACAGCACCGATGACTTGTACCGCGCAGGAATCGAGGGACGTTCGATGAAATAGGTGCCGCGCTGCACGTCTAACAAGCCGTCCCCGTAGCGATCCGTCGGCACAAAGCGGAGACACCCCCAATCGGCGGCTGACCAACTGGCGCTAATCACGAGCATCGTACACGCGGTGACTGCGATGAACAGACCTAGTGTGATGCGTAGAAATTGGAGCATCGCAAGACTTTCATGGCATGATCTGTTTACCATGATACATGAATATCTTCCGTGGCGGCGCAAACTCCGGTGGTAGCTGTGTCTGAGACTAAGGAATGGGGCTAAAAATTTTATGAATTCTTTGAAGCCTAGTACTTTCTCCTACCAATATCCTCCTAAGATGCTCGATGTATTGATTTATGATAATGAACAGCAATCAGTGATTGCAGCGAATTTATACAATTCGTTAATGGTTGAGGTTTTTCTCCACAATCCTGTGGAGCGCTAGGCTGAGGCATGAGCAAGGCCGAGGTAGGACGATGACGACGGAAACACCCAAAACGGAGCAAGCACTGCGCGATGAAATCGAAGCGCTCCGTACACGGATCAACACACTTGAGGCCGAAAAACTACGGAGTCAACGGCTACGCCAACTTGACAGCAGCTTGACCTCAAGTGTACTTGACTATTTGCCGGATTTTGTTTACGTCAAGGATCTGGACGGCAGCTACGTTTTCAACAATGTCGCTCATGCGCGATCGATCGGGGTGGAAAACCCGATTGAGTTGGTGGGAAAATCCGATTTCGATTTTTTCACACCGGAATTGGCTACACAATATTGGCATGATGAACAGCAAATCATTCAATCCGGTCAGCCTTTGCTCAACCGCGAGGAACGCAGCATCGGCGTCGATGGGACACCAATCTGGGCGCTGACCAGTAAGGTACTGCTACGTGATGAGCAGGATCAGATCGTTGGTCTGCTAGGCATCACCCGTGATATTTCGCAGCGACGGCAGATTCAAGACAAACTGGCGGCGCGTGAAACTGAATATCGGCTGGTCATCAACACCATGACGGATGGCATCGTCCTCCAAGACGCGCATGGGAAGATTGTTTCGTGCAACCCAAGCGCGGAACGGATCTTGGGCTTGACCGAACCACAATTGTTGGGACTCACCTCGATTGATCCACGATGGCGAGTCGTGCATGAAGATGGTTCGCCGTTCCTCGGCGACGCACACCCCGCTATGATCACGCTCCAAACTGGCAAACCACAATCGAACGTGATCATGGGCATCCACAAGCCGGATGGCAGTTTGTCGTGGATCACAGCAAGTTCGCGTCCGCTCATTGGCGCTGACAGCGACAAACCTTATGCAGTGGTCGTCAACTTCACGGACATCACCGCGCTTAAGACTGCCGAGCATCAGCTCAGGGAGAGCGAGGAGCGCTTCCGTGAACTGGCGGCAACGATCGATGTCGTCTTTGCACTCTACAGCTATGCTGAACGACGCCCTCTCTACATCAGCCCCGCTTACGAAAAAATCTGGGGGCGTGACAGCGCAGCATTGTTCGAGACTCCGGCCTCGTTCATCGACGCCGTCCATGCTGACGACCGCGCCCGTGTGCTCAAGGCAATCACAGCGGGAAAACTCGGCTACGAATATCGCATCGTTAAGCCAGAGGGCGACATCCGTTGGATCAGGACACAGAGCTTCCCGATCCGCGATGTACATGGCGAAGTGGTGCGCATCGCGGACATCTCCGAGGATGTGACCGAGCACAAACGGATCGCCGCCGAGCAGCAGCGCGCGGAAACGCTCAGAACTTTTCTTGCCGATGCGTCTCACGATTTGCACACTCCATTAGCGGTGGCGACTACGAGCGTTTATTTGCTGCGGCGTTTGATCACGGATAAACATCCGATTGATGAACAATTGAAATACGTGGATATGTTGGGCGCGCGCATCGAGCATATCCGCAAGCAGTTGGACGATATGTTTACACTCGTGCGCTTAGACTTGGAAAGTGCCTTCGAGTTCAAGTTAGAAGATATCAACGAGATCGTACAAATCGTACATGCACAAACATTGCCCGCAGCGACGAATAAACAGCATCAGTTCACATTGGCACTAGGCACTGATCTACCGTCCGTGCTCATCGATACAAAAGAAATCCACCGCGCGATTGGAAGCTTGGTCGATAACGCAATCGCGTATACATCCCCGCAAGGTTCGATCACAATCCGCACGGGCAAACGGGATAACTTTGTGCTCATCGAAGTCGAAGATACGGGGATCGGGATCGCAGAGGAGCATCTGGAGCGAATATTCGACCGTTTCTACCGCGTTGATGATGCACGCAACACGTCATTTGCGCGATCCGGGTTGGGCTTGACGATTGCCGAGAAAATCATCGAAGCGCACAATGGCATCATCCATGTGAAAAGTGAAGTGGATAAAGGTAGTGTGTTCACAATTGCTCTGCCACTGCCTGCTGCGGGTACGTGAAGCCGTGAAGCAGTAGGCAGCAGATGTAATATCACCGTTAGGTAGCACGAAACTCAACCCTTGAAAGTAGGTGAACAGTCTGTTAAAATCCCGAATTGCTATTTTAAAAAGGTCAGCGAGTGCCGCTGATTTTTTTTGAGGAGTGACTAATGGGTAGACCAGCATCATCTGGCGGCGCTCAGGGTGGTCGTAAAGGCGGAGCCACAGCGCGTAGAGGTGCAGCAGCAGCCAAGAAAGCCCGGAAGAATATTCCGTACGGGCAGGCGCATGTTCACGCCACGTTCAACAACACGATTGTGTCGATCAGCGACCAACAGGGGAACGTGATTACGTGGGCAAGTGCTGGCACGTCTGGGTTTAAAGGCAGCCGCAAGAGCACCCCGTATGCTGCTCGTGTTGCCGCGCAACAAGCATCCGATGCCGCAAAAGATCATGGTATGCAGGAAGTTGATGTGTTCGTAAAAGGCCCCGGCCCCGGTCGTGAAGCCGCCATCCGCGCCATTCAGGCGAGCGGATTGCGCGTGCGCTCGATCAGCGACATTACTCCTGTTCCGCATAACGGTGTACGCCCGCCCAAAAAGCGCCGCGTCTAGCATCGACTTTCGTTTCTATCAATTGAATACACCACTGCTATTCGGTCAGTAATTGGTGTAAACACACTGCCTTAGTGCATTCGTAGAGTGTGGAGGAAGCCTTGGCTCGTCATATCGGCCCTGTCTGTAAGCTGTGCCGCCGTGAAGGTGAGAAGTTATACCTGAAGGGCGCACGCTGTTTATCTCCTAAGTGCTCGGTTGACCGACGCACTTATCCCCCCGGTCAACACGGGAAGGACACCCAATATAAAAAGGGACGTACTTCCGACTACAACGGTCAGCTGCGTGAAAAGCAGAAGGCGCGTCGTATTTATGGCATCCTAGAGCGTCAGTTCCATCGTTATTTCGTGGAAGCTGCTCGCCGTCAGGGGCCGACCGGTTCCAACCTGCTGCAACTGCTCGAAACCCGCCTCGACAATGTTGTCTATCGTCTGGGTCTGGCTGATTCTCGCCCACAAGCTCGTCAGCTCGTGCAGCACGCGCACTTTGATGTGAACGGCGTTTCGACCAACATCGTGTCTTACGCGGTGAAGGCTGGCGACGTGATCACGGTTCATGGTGGCAGCAAGAATCTGCGTTATTTCCGTGAAATCCGCGCGTATATGGAACAACGCCCATCCTTGCCGGATTGGCTGTCGATCAACGTGGGCAGTGATGGCAACATCACAGCGAACGTGATCCGTGTGCCAGACCGCAACGAAATTCAGTTGCCGCTCAACGAACAGTTGATTGTTGAGTACTATTCCCGCTAAGACGGCGTGGCATAGTCCGCAGCAGGCAAAAGTATTGAGCCGATGGTCTGAAAATCTTAAGTCTTTACGAAACCTAAACGCTTTTTATCGTTCGGTTTTGTGTAAGATAGTGCATCTTTCTCACAAACACATTTCACCATCGGTTCAGCCCTGCTAAGGAGGGTGACTTGACTACGAATAATATGGTGCTACCCAAGATCGAAGGCGATGCAAGCTCCCGTAAGTATGGGCGGTTTGTGATCAGCCCATTGGAAAGCGGCTATGGCATTACGCTCGGCAATGCGCTGCGGCGTGTGCTGTTGTCGTCGCTGCCGGGTGCGGCGGTGACCTCGATCCGCGTTTCCGATGTGCATCACGAATTCAGCGCCATCCCGAACGTGCGCGAAGACATGACGCAACTGATTCTGCAAGTCAAACAGTTGCGGTTGAAACTGCACGGTACGGAGTCAGCACGGCTTCGCTTGGAAGTGCATGGTGAAGGTACGGTGACTGCCGCCGACATCCTGTGCCCGCCCGAAGTTGAGATCATCAACCCGGAACTGTATCTGTTCACGGTGGACAACGAAAACGCCCATCTTGAAATGGAACTGACGGTGCAGGCTGGTCGCGGTTTCAGCCCTGCCGAGGAACGTGGACGGTTACCGATTGGCGAACTGCCAGTGGACGCCATCTACAGCCCACTCAAACGCGTAAATTTTGATGTGGAGCCAGCACGGGTTGGTCAGCGAACCAATTACGATAAGCTGATCCTCGAAATCTGGACGGATGGCACGATCCGCGCCGACGAGGCGATGAGCCAAGCAGCAGGCATTTTGATGCAACACTTGATCATCGTGCAAGCGGTCAAGGGCGATCCGAGCGCGATTGGTACACCGATTGCTTACGGTGAAGACTCTGACGTTTATGAAAGCGGCGGGCATCGTCCGCGTGGCATCGATGACGAGCGCCTGAACACGCCCATCGAGTCACTTGACCTGAGCGTGCGCGTTTTCAACTCGCTGAAGCGGACAGGCATTACCACCGTCGGTGAAGTGCTGGAAATGCTGGATCGTGGCCCTGATGCCATGCTGGCAATTCGCAACTTCGGTGAGAAGTCGCTGGATGAGTTGGTAACACGGCTGAAGGAAAAAGGGTTCCTGCCGCAAGATACCGACATCAAGGCACCGGGCTTGCCATAACAAGTATGAAGTCATCCCTGTCACAGCCATCGCCGTGACAGGGATATAGAACACATTTCAATAGACGACCTGTTAGCGCGTCTTTAAACACAGCTACCCGCCTCCAAATAGCGACATCAACGTACGCGGTGCGATGTTGTGTAGGGAGGTGGCTTATCTAAGGAAGTGAGGAAGTATGAGACACCGCAAGTTTGGAAAACATCTGGGTCGCAGTGTAGGGCAACGTAATGCTCTACGTCGTACCCTGATCACCCAACTTTTCGCTTACGAACGCATCAAGACCACGCAGACGAAGGCGCAAGCTATTCGTGGCGCGGCTGAACATATGATTACGATGGCGAAACGCAGCCTCGTTCACCCTGATCCGATGCGCAAAGTGCATATCCGCCGTATCCTGAATGGTCGGTTGGACAGCCCCGATGTTGTGGACAAGGTGATCACGGAATTGGCTCCGCGTTATTCAGAACGCCCCGGTGGGTATACCCGCATTTATAAACTTGGCCCCCGCAAGGGTGACAGCGCCGAGATGGTGCTGATCGAATTGGTTGACCGCCCGACGGACTCGGAAGTCTCGACTGGTGCGGCTGGTGCAGTACAGAATGTGACGGGTCGTGCGCGTGGACTGCTCAACCGTCTACGTGGACGTGGTCAACAGGCTGGAACGAGCGGAACAGCCGCTTCTGCTAGCAGCGAGGCAACCAGCAGCCGTGATAAGCTGACCCGCATCGAAGGCATTGGGCCGAAGGTGCAGCAAGCGTTGTATGACGCTGGCATCACGACCTTCGAGCAGGTAGCCAATACATCGGGCGAGGAATTGACCCGCATCGTCAAGGAAGAGAAGAAGGTCAACATGGTGGGCGACGCCACGACGTGGCCCAAGCAAGCCAAGTTGATCGTCGATGGCGATGAAGCTGGCCTGAAGGAATATCAGGATCGGCTGGTTGGTGGACGCGAACCCGGCGAATAAGCCGTTACCGTCCGCCAAGATGCCGCAGATCGATCATGCGCTATAAAGCGATTGTCGCCTACGATGGCAGCGCGTATCAAGGATTTCAGAAGTTGGCGGGAACGCAGCCTTCTGTACTTGGGACAATAACGCGGGTAATCGAGCAGATCAATGGCGCAGAAGTCAAGGTGCTAGGGGCGGGGCGGACGGATGCAGGAGTCCACGCGACAGGTCAGGTGATTGCCTTTGACTTGCCAACGTGGAAACACAACGTTGAGACCTTGTTACAAGCGCTCAACGCGACCTTACCAACTGATATCGCGATACTGCGGTTGGAGCATACCCAACCGGATTTTCATCCGCGTTTCGAGGCTCGCAGTCGCACTTATCGTTACCTTGTGTACGAAGCGCCGATTCGTCATCCGCTGCTGGCAGGAACACATTGGCACATCCGCCCATTTCAGGGGCAAGTATTGGATGTTGACAAGATGAATGCTGCCGCAGCACAATTAATCGGCACGCACGACTTTGCCAGTGTAGGCACGCCACCAGAAGATCATAACGGTGGCAGCAAAAGTTCGGTTCGGGAAATGTTCCGATCCGAATGGCGCGAACAGCCGCACGAATTAGGGCGTGTAATAGCGTACACAATCGAGGCGAACGCCTTCTTGTATCATATGGTACGCACCATCGTTCATGCGTTGGTGGACGTGGGCGCAGCCCGACTGACACTCGATTCGTTCGAAGAAAACTTTCAGGCGAGGGATCGCAGCCGTTTTCGCAGACTCGCACCGGCGCACGGTCTAACCCTGATTTCAGTGAGTTATGACGATAGCGGGACGACGCCCGCTGGAGAAAAACAACATGACATTTAAAACATACACACCATCGGCAGATACCCTTGAACGTAAGTGGTGGGTGGTGGATGCGGCGGGTATGACTCTGGGGCGTCTAGCTTCCCGCGTTGCTCATATCCTCCGTGGCAAGCACAAGACGGTGTTCGTGCCCCACCTTGACACGGGCGATTTCGTGATCGTACTGAACTCCGACAAAGTGACCGTCACCGGAGATCGGCTCGACACCAAGCTGTACCGTCGCCACTCGCAATATGCTGGCGGCTTCCGTGAAATCAACCTGCGCGACTTAATGGCGAAGCATTCCGACCGCGTGATCGAAATCGCGGTGAAGGGTATGCTCCCGCATAACAAATTGGGTCGCCAGATGATCAAGAAGCTCAAGGTCTATAAGGGTGATTCGCACCCACATGCTGCCCAGAAACCACAGCCGCTAGAAGTCATGAAGGTCAACGTGACCACATGGCGTCCGAAGGCCGCTGCGAAGACGGAAGCGCCAGACGGTAAGGTCTTCGAACCGGGTACGTATGTGCCTAGCAGCGAAGATAAGCCCCAAAATTGGAAGGCTGTCGCGGAGAAGGTCAAGAACCAACCCGCATTGCGACGCGCGGCTAAGACCAAGAGCGAGTCCAAAGGCGAGTAGCAAGGCATCGAAGGCAACGACTAAGGTTGACGAAGGATATATAAACAATGGCTGATCAGTACTTTGAAGGTGTCGGACGCCGTAAGGAAGCCAGCGCTCGCGTTCGTTTGCACCCCGGTGGCACTGGCAAGATCTTGATCAATGATAAAGATGGCGCGGAGTTCTTCCCCCGTCTGGGCGATCTCGATAAGGTGCTCGCCCCACTGCGCGTGGCTAATGCCGAAGGTACCTATAACGTGACGGTTCACGTTTCGGGCGGCGGCATCACTGGGCAATCGTCGGCGGTCGAATTAGGCGTGGCGCGTGCGCTCGTCAAGTCCGACCCTGAGCTGAAGTCGGCGCTGCGTAAGGCAGGCCACCTCACCCGTGACGCCCGCGTCAAGGAACGTAAGAAACCGGGTCTGCGTCGTGCGCGTAAGGCACCAACCTATACCAAGCGTTAAGAAAAGTACTGAGTGCTTGGTCCTTAGTGCTAAGTAAATGCAGTTTGGTCGTCGCGATGACAACTAAATTGTAGATAATTCGATACGCGTTGGGAATAGTGATAGAAAACAGTGAAGGACAGTCAACGTTGGCTGTCCTTTATTTGTGTAAGGTACTGTTGCGCTATGCCGCACGACGAGAGACTGTGAAGCGTTAGGTAGTAGGACTCCCTGCTACTGTCCGCAACAGCCAAGCAATCGCGTCCTCACGATCCGTAAAGACTTCCCACGCTACTTTCCACTGCGCATGAATGCGAGCAAATAACTGCGCCAGTTGAACACTGAGCGAGTTTTTTACCACGATCACAGAGCGTCCGCGTAATGCTTCGGAGGCAAAGTTACTTAACTCGGTGCTGCGCTGACGCAGATAGAAGGTCGAGTCGATTGCAGAGAAATCGTGAATGACGGCATAGGGCTTGCCCGAAGGCCATGCCTCTAAGTGAGATTTGACCGCCTCAAACCATGCGTCGATAGCCGCGCGGGACACTTCCTTCAACTCGAAGCATAAAATGGTGTGTTCGTACAACCATTCAGTTGTCAAACCTTGATGTACATCTTCACGTGTTGTTACTGGTCGGTTTGGGATTGGGGTAGCAACCACTTGTTGATCTCCCATATTTACACTCTACATAATTCTAGCTACGCAAGGTACGCCCTATGAGTCACAAACTTGTATGTATCCTGTTTGTGCTGTGTGTGCCATGCGTGAGGTCACATTACAGAATCGTTCGCGCGATTGATTATAAAAGGTGAACTCCTATAGCATAGACTCCGAATGGAGATCAGTGGGGGAATATCATCTATGTTTGGCGGAACACGCTGGATGTTCAGAGGAATTATCTTCATCGTTGCTGTTGGAGTAGCTATTGTTCAGCGCTTTGCAGGAGGCGATCCAAACGCCGTTACTACCCTTAATTTGAAACCCGGTGACGTTTTTACCGATACTTTCACAGACAATCGCAACCATTGGAATATCGCTGATTCGGAACGGGTGCGATACGTCATCGGCAACGGAACGTATGCTATCACCGTCAAACGTGATAATTGGGCAACATGGCCCGGCCCAAGTCTGTTGTTCCCAGAAAATATCGATGTGCAGGTTGAGGCCACACTCCCCAACGTTGATGCGAGTGTCAATTGGGCGATGGGCATCGCTGTGCGGGCAGCGACAAGAGATAGTGATGCTCGTTTTTATGTGTACGAAGTCACGGCAACGGGCTTGTGGCGATTCCGCGCTCACCTAGACTCCAATGAGTGGAAGTTGATCGCATCGGGCAAGGTTGGTTACTTTGTAGACCCTAAACAAACCCATACGCTGCGTTTGATTGCGAAAGGGAATAGCTTTACGCTAGGACTAAATGGCAAACAGCTCATCCAGCTTAGCGACGATAGTTTGCCATCGGATGGTAATCCCAAGTATTTGAAACTATACGCACTCAACATTGAAACGGGTATCACCGACATACAATTCCATAATCTGACCGTTTTAGTGCCACAATAGCTAGAGTAACGCGCTTCTTGTCTATGACACATGCATACCGCTAAGGTGTCACCTTGCCGTTTTATAGATGCACTGTGTTATAGTGTGCCTATTGAACCATTTCTAGTGAATGCGATGCCAACGCTACTTACTCAACTGCCCGGTTTGATCTGGACAACTGATCGCGAGCTTCAGATCACTGAATTTACTGGCAGTGACGTCAAACGGTTCGCGCTGGAAAAACTGAATGTGCAAGGCGCAAATATCGCGCAGCTCGTTCCATATATCGATGTTGTACGTATTTACGGGGACGTGAATGACATTGCTGAAGCGCATAGACAAGCACTGCAAGGCAAGACAATCATTTGCGAAGCATCGTTCCGAGGGATCGACATCTGGTTCCGGTTAAGAATCGTCCCCTATCTAGATGCGGATGATACTATCATCGGGTGCTTGGGCACGGCCTTCGATATTTATCAAAATAAACACATCGAACATCTTTTGGAGCAGCGTGAAGTTGAACGCCGATTGACCCAACAATCGCTGGATAATGCCCGCACCGAACTTGAACAGCGCATTCAAGAACGTACCGTCGTCTTACGTGAACTCAACAACAAGCTGATCAAAGAGATCGAGATTCGCGAGCAGGCAGAGGCCACCGCACGGCGTGAACAAGCCATTTCCGAGGGCTTGCGCCAAGTCGCGCTGATCCTCAGTTCCACGCTTGACCTAGACAGCGTGTTGCAGCGTATTCTGGATACGTTGGAGACGGTCGTTCCGCATAACACTGCGGAGATCGTTTTGTTGAAAAATGGTGCGCTGCGGGTGGTAAAATTTCACGGGGATTACCTGAATCAAACTTATATCGACTGGATGACGGAGACTGAATTTACGGTCGATGAATATCCCACCTACCGCACCATCATTGCCAGTGATGAGCCACTGCTGATCCCCGACGTGCTAGAGTCGCAGATATGGAGACCGCAGCCTAACAGCACATGGATACGATCTTATGTCGGGGCACGCATCGCGTTTGATGGTCACGTATTCGGATGCTTGAACCTCAGCGCAAAAACGCCGGGATTCTTCACCGAGCATCACGCCGACCTGCTGAAAGTCTTCGCCGCGCAAGCCGCCGTCGCGATTCGGAACGCGCAGTATCACGAACAATCGCAATCGCTGGCGATCCTTGAAGAACGACAACTGTTGGCACGTGAATTACATGATGCGGTCAGTCAGACCCTGCTTTCTGCGCATATGTTTGCCGAGAGTTTGTCGCGCATCGTGGAGCGCGATCCGACGGGAGTGACGGAGGGGCTGAACTACCTCCGGCGCACTATTCGAGGCGCGTTGGCGGAACTGCGTGCATTATTGGTGGAACTGCGTCCAGCCTCACTGTTGCAGGCGAACCTCAAGACGTTGATCGAGCAGTTGGCGGAGGCGGTCGCCAGCCGGAAAGAGATCGATATTCAACTAGAGCAAGTCAATGAATATAACTTGCCCGATACCGTGAAGGTGGTCGTCTACCGCGTCGTCCAAGAAGCGCTCAACAATATCGTCAAACATGCGTATGCCCGCCAGATCGTGATTCACATTCAACATATCGAGAACAGCGGCATCGAGCTATGCGTGAGCGATGACGGTCGCGGATTCGATATGCGGCATATCACGAGCGACCACATGGGGTTGGCGATTATGCAAGAACGCGCGAATGAAATCAACGCACACCTAACTATCGAAAGCCGAGTTGGCATTGGTACCAAGATTGTGTTTACATGGACACCAGTATAACTAAAGGCAGCAGTGAACATCCCATCCGCGTGATTATGGTCGATGACCATGACATGGTGCGGCGTGGATTAGCCATGTACATTGCTGAAGCACCGAGCATCGCACTGGTAGGCGAGGCGTCTAACGGCCCCGATGCGATTCACCTATGCCGTGATTTCCATCCCGATGTGGTGCTGATGGATCTCGTCATGCCGGGTATGGACGGCATCCACACGATCAGAGCTATTTTGGTGGAACAACCAGACGTGCGAATTATCGCGCTGACGAGCTATCAGGACGAGGAGATGGTGAATAATGCCCTCGCGGCGGGGGCGATCAGCTATTTGTTGAAAAACGCATCCTCGCAAGAGATCGCCAAAGCGATCCATGATGCGTATGCGGGCAGACCATCGCTCTCACCGGAGATCGCGAAGGCACTGATCAACCGTATTGCCAACCCGCAGCAAGTGCATCGCCAAGAGTTTGACCTCACGGTGCGGGAACGCGAGGTGTTAACGCTGATGGTGCGCGGATTGACGAACCCTGAGATCGCGGAGAAGTTGTCTATCAGTTTTTCTACGGTGCGCTTCCATGTGAGTAGCATTTTGTCGAAGCTGGATGTCACTAATCGAGTAGAAGCTGTGCGGTTGGCGTTGCAACATCACCTAGTCAACTGACTAGGTAAAAAACTAGCCTGCGTTCTGGTCTGAACTCGACTGCCGACTGATGTTACTAACATGTTAGGTCGATTATACTGAGGGCATAATATCCAGTGAGACAGTAACCCTGTCATAATACTGAGATAACCGTTCAATTTCGTTGCACTCAGCCCATACATCGTCGCACATCATACTCTCACTGCACTCACGTCGCACACTGTCACCATTCGCAGCAGCCTGACGGTTATCCCAGTCTTATAGAGGGTAATGGACACTGGATATTTTTGATTCTACACTCCAGCCCTAACCTCCTGTTATTCGATTCTTCAACTACCGATTAAGCGCATCGCTCCTATTACGTGCTATCATGCGGATTATGGCGTGTTGGTAAGCCAATTCGCCTACATTTCGCGCCTAATTTGTTCTTAGGAGCATGTAAGATGAAGCGATTTTTGTTGCTTTTCATCGCAGTAATCGTCGCCCTGAGTACAGTCGTGACTGCGCCACAACGTAGCGCGGCGGCAACCGCAAGTCTCGCCAACTTCTTCCCCGCCGATACTTTCGCCTTCGTGGATGTCGATACGAGCAACCTGCCCGCGACTATCACGACTTTGACCGACATCATCACCACCATCGATCACCGTGTCCCCGCTAACTGGACGCAAGTGATCGAACAGCAGGCGACGCAGATTGCAGGACGCCCGATCAGCTTCGAGAAAGACCTGATCGGCTGGATCGGAGAGCGCGCTGCTGTCGGCGTGTATGTGCCCGCCGAGACGTTCAAGGCGTCGCTATTGGGACGCAGCGGCGGCACGGAACTGCCCAAAACGCTGATCGCAGGGTTGGTCACCGTGAAAGATGAAGCTCTCGCGGACGCGTTCTTGAAACTGATGAGGTTGACGCCGCAAACCGAGCAGGGTGCGACGATCAACGGTGAGGCGGTCACGTTGTATAGTGACGCCGGAAACAACCGCGTAGCACGCTGGAAAGGCTATCTCGCGGTGGGCGATGTGGACTTGGTGATGGCTACGGCGCGGAATAAGGCGGCTCGACTGGATACTGACGCCAATTATCAAAAAATGGTCGCCACGCTGAGACCCGGAACGCTGGCGAGTGTTTTCTCGCGCATCCCGTTTTCGGGCAGTTCCGCGTATGTGTTGGTGCTGGGCTTGATGGGGCCGACGATTGGCAATATTTTCAGTAATATCGTGGCGGGGTTGCAGGGCACACCAACCCCGACGCCCAGCCCAACGCCACAGCCAAGTGCCGATGAAGACGCGTTTGCCGAGGCCGCGCTCGCATTGGGCACGAGTATCTACAGTGTGCGGTCAGATGGTAAGCACTTGATCCTAGAATCGAGCGCGTGGCTCAATCCAGATGCGGTAAAAAGCATGGCTACCGTGTTGAAAATGCCGTCGCTCGAAGCAGCATTGCTGACAGCGCCTAAGCCTATCGGCGGGACGCTGATCGACAGCGTGCCGAGTTCTGCCAGCGCGGTTTTGTTGGGCACGGACATCCGGCAGATTTACGAGTCAACATTGGGCTTCACAGCGGCATTCATGGCAGCACAGCAGTTGACTGGCTCGCAGCATAAAATCAACGGCGATATGCTGACGATGTACAAGATGCAGTTGGAAGCTGGCGCGATGATGTCCCTCGGCATTAGTCCGGAACGTGATCTGCTACCGTGGCTGGATGGCGATTTCGCGGCGTATATGACGCTCAATCAGAACGGCGTGTTCAGCACGCTATCACAAGGGCAGCTTCCCGCTGATAGTACGGTGTTGATCGCCGTTTCTGACACTGAAAAGGCTCAAGTCACCCTCGCCACCCTGAACGTGGCTATTAGCAAGCAAAACGGAAGCAAGGCTTCGGAACCCGACGCAAACGGGCTGTACACGGTTAGCCTTCCGACGGAGCAAAGCATTCGTTTTGGGCTAGTCAAGGATACACTACTTATCACGCCCATGAGCGGCGTGGAAACCGCGATCGGTGCGTTAGAGGCAAAGTCGCCCTTGAGTGGCGATGCCACGTGGTCTAGCGCGGCGGAACTGCTGCCGGAACAGTATTCACAAGTATGGTACTTGAACGCCGCCAATTTGCGGGCTTTCTTGAAGGCGATTGACAGCAGCACCAGCCCAACCTTCGGAGAGCAAGTGCGGCAGATCGACCAGATCGTGATGGCATTTGAAAGCGCCATGATTTACTACCGCGCGGGCGAAGATGGCATCAACGAAACCGCGTACGTGCTGACACTGAAATAACCTTCAGCAGATTCGCCTCTCTCGTGAGCTTTCGCTCATGCTGAAACGCTTACGAGCGTCCCTTAGGTTCCCCTCATTTTGAGGGGAATTTACCTCTGTGTCGTGCTACACGCTCAAAATGTGCTTGTGAGTTCGCTGCACCCGATGTATGCTAAGAAAAGGTTAAATCCGTTAAAATCGGGTTAAATTTCGGATTCCTTCTCCGGCAACATCATAAGGATCGTCAATGTCGCGGTCACGCATTGTATTCTTTGTCATCATTGCCATCGCGCTGCTCATCATCGCTTTGCCACGTGCGCTGGAACTTCTGCCGACGGCTCCTACTGCTACTCCACTGCCAGAACTCCAAGTAGAGATCGCCGTCAACCCAATGGCATATGCTTGGGTTGCCGCACAAGCCGCCACCTTTAATGCTCGCCAACCGCAAGCCGATGGTCGTCCGGCGCGGATCACCGTCACTCAAGTGGACGGCGCGAGTGTGTGGCAAACAGGTTCGACATGGTCAGTGGGCAGGCATCCAGTAGGGTGGCTGCCAGAAGCGACGTTCACGCTTGATTACGCGGCAGATGCAGGATTGCGCTATGAGGCGATTACGCCGTCGGTCGCTTCGACGTCACTGGTGTGGGGCATTTTCACGGATCGGGCGGATGTGATCGGCACGCCCCTCGATTGGCGGACGTTCCAAGCAGCAGCGGTGAAAGAGAATTGGAAGGCATTGGGAGGCGAAGAGAGCTGGGGATTCGTCAAGCCTGCCTTTAACCTGCCGCAGAATAACAGCGCGGGCTATGGGGCGCTGCTGACCGCCGCCGCAACATTTGCCAGCACGAAGCAAGTGAGCGATCAGGTGGTGCGGGATCGAGCTTACCAAGATTGGCTGAAACCTGTGATCGACGCGATGCCGAGCACAACCACAATGGGAGCGCAAATCGCTACCACGCTGGCTTCGCGCGGTGTGTCAGTGGCGGATTTCGCGTTGCTGCCCGAAAGCGAATGGGTGACCAACTATACCACGATCAATGCGCGGCAGAAGATCAGCTTTGCCTATCCGGGCTACAACATCACCTTCAATATGCCGTTGGCGGTGTGGTCGGGCGCGGAAACGACATCCGCCGAACGGACACTTCTGCGCCAATTTTCTGACTTCTTGATGCAGAAGGACACACAACGCCAATCCGCGAGTTATGGGCTACGCCCTGCCGCGATCCCGCTCAGTGAAGCCGATTTGTCGAAATTTAACGCGGCTGTGGCGGCTGGCATCAAACTTGACAGCGTGCCTAGTACAGCGATTGTCGTCCCATCGCGCAGCAGTGCCTTGGCACTGATTGGATGGTTTAGAGCGATTCGACCCTCGTAGTGTAAGTCTCAACAGGAGTAACTCAATGCCTCGTTCCTTGCGATCTATGCTGGTGCTGCTGCTCGTAGCGGCATTCGGATTGTCTGCGTGTACCAACAATACGCAGCCAACCATTTCCGTGGCGGCTACCGCTGGCCCAGCGCAGAATGCGATCCAGATTTCGATTATTTATGCGCCTGAGTCCGAGATTTATTTGAAGGATGCGATGGCATCTTTTAATCAGGCCTATGCCGAAGGGCGAAACCCCGTGACAGGGCAACCTCTGGCACAAGACGAAAAGCCGATTTACATCACGGGCAAGTCGGGATCATCGGGTACGGTGATGCAGGGCATCGTCAATGCGTTCATCGCGCCGAATAACCAGAATGTGGAACGACCTACAATTTTCTCGCCATCGGTCAGTCACTGGTTGGTGCTGGCGAATTACCAAGTCGGGCGCGATGTGTTTGACCTCGCCAACAGCCCCGCTACCGCGCTGGCTCCTGTCGTGATGGCGATCTGGGAAAGCCGGTTGAAGGCGATCCAGAAGAAGCATCCCAACGAGGAAATCGGCTGGCAGCAGTTGTTGGAAGTGATCAACAACCCGAATGGGTGGGAAGATTACGGCTTCACGGGACGGCGCACCGTGTATTACGGGCACACCGATCCATTCATCAGCTCGACAGCACTTTCGACGCTGATGGCTGAATTTTATGCCAGCGCCCGTTACAACGCGAACTTCACGGGACGCCGCCTGACGATGACCGAAGTCAACGATCAGAAGGTGCAAGACGGCGTGCGCCAGATCGAAAACCTGATCAAGCATTATTCGCAGCGCACGACGGAATTCAAAGAATACATCGCCAAGGGGCCGGAATATGTGGACTTCGTGGCGCTCGAAGAAAACGACCTGATTTACATCAATCAGGGCAAGACGCAGTATAAGCCGCCAGAGCGTCTGGTGGCGTTGTATCCGAAGGAAGGCACCTTCTGGCACGAGCATCCCTTCGCCATCCCAAATGGTGACTGGGTGAGCGCCGATCAGCGTGCCGCTGCAAAGACCTTCACCGACTATGTGTTGAGCGTGCCGATTCAACAGGCCGCCTTGGCGAACGGGTTCCGCCCCGCCAACCCGAACGTGGCGTTAGGCTACCCGATTGTGTCTGATTTGGGCGTTGATCCTGACCAACCTAAGACGGTGCTCGATGTGCCTGATCCGCAGGTTGTGGCCTCGATCCAGCAAAGTTGGAGCTTCGTCAAGAAGCAAGCTGACATCTGGATGGTGGTGGATATTTCCGGCTCGATGCGCACGGATGACAAGATCGGGCAGGCACGCAAGGCGGCGCTGGCCTTCCTTGATAAAGTGGAATCGCAAAATCGCGTCGGGCTAATCGCGTTCAACCAAGATGTGAACGTGGTCGTGCCACTCGATACGGTGGAACGTAACGAAGCCCGCCTGAAGGAAGCCATCGAAGGCTTGACGGCGGACGGTGGGACAGCGCTGTATGACGCGACCGCACAAACGATTGACATGATCAGAGCGGAACCCGATAACAACCGTATCCGCGCGCTGGTGATCCTCTCGGATGGTCAAGATACGGAAAGTAAGATCAGCACGGCGCGCGATGTGATCAACAAGATCAACGCGACTCATGAAGACCCGAACCCGGTCATCGTGATCCCGATTGCGTATGGCGCAGATGCCGATGTGAGCACACTGGGATCGATTGCACGCGCGGCGACGACCAGCGTACAGTCAGGTGATGTCTCGAATATCACGCAAGTGCTGCAAATCATCAGCAGTTACTTCTAAGCGAAGGAATGTAACGAGGGCGTGACGATGCTGCGCCCTCGTTCGCTAACTGTCGTGGTTATCCGTATGCCCAACTAAGGTAAACAGGCGTTGTGGAGCGGCTTTGCCCTTAAGCTGCACCGAGCCTAGATCAATCGTCTCGAAATGATCCCCTAACTCTGACTGTACTGCGCCCGTCATCAGAATTTGACCGAGTTCGGCACGTGCCATCAGACGGGCAGCGGTATTAACGGCATCGCTGAGGATGTTGAATTCGCGGCGTCCACGCGGCTCTCCGATCTCGGCGGCGAAGACCGAGCCGCGCGAGAGGCCAATCTTGCTGCGCAATGGCTGTGGCTGACCACCGACAACAGGCGCGGGAAAATTCTCAATGATGTCGCGGATGGCTAGGGCGGCCTCCGAGGCGCGTACGGGATCGTCACTGTGGGATTGCGGTGCGCCAAAGTAGATCATGATGTCGGAGCCACTGAGGTGATATGTCACCTTCTTCAGGACACCGCCACGCGTTTCCACCGCCGCATTGACCATCGTGAAGATGCGAGAGAAGATGGCGATCAGCGCGACGATTTCATCAGCATCGGCAGCTTCGATGGCCTCCGAAAGGCCGATCAGGTTGACGAACACAATCGTCGGCGCGAGGAAATCCGGCGGGATTTCACGGCGTGCGGTGTTTTCTACAAGCAAATTCAGGATCGGCATGGGGACATAGGCGGCTAGTGGCTCGACCAAACGCAACCCAGAAGTAATCTCGTTGAGCAAGCCATCGACGCTGCGATCCAACAATAACTGCGTGCCCATCCGACGCGCCGCCGGGGCGATGTCGAATTCGCCTAGCTGTTCGTCCGAGAGATCATCGATCACGAGTTTATAGCCTTGTTCGCCATCTTCGACGTGAAATTGATCCTTGATGCGCTCGTAGGCCGTCATGCTGAGATTCACGCGCCCGCGTTTGCCCGCGCCTTCCGTCAGCTTGGTAGCTTGCACGTCATGACCCAACAATACGTGATCCATACGGCGCGGGGTGCCGATGTCCGCCCGCAAAAAGCGCCCGGTATGGATGCCGATGCGCATTCCGAGCGAAAACGTCCCCAAGTCCGTTTCGATCTGATTGAAGGCTGCCATCGCGCGCTGCATCCGCAGTCCAGCCCGTACCGCTTGCACGACATCGTTGCGGCGCTGATCCGGCAGAAATTCCGCCAGCAAAGCATCGCCCGTAAATTCCAGCAAGTTGCCGCCGGATTTGTTGATGATGTCGATCATCTTAGCAAAATACGTATTGAGCACCGTGAGCAGTGTCTTGGCACCGAGTTTGCCGAACTTGGCGTTGGCTTCCATCAGCGGCGTGAAGCCCGCCAGATCGGTAAACATGAGCGTGCCTGCTTGCCACTCGAAGCGCACATCGCCGGGATGCGGCATGACTTCTGAAACATGGCGCGGCACATAGTTGTACAGAATGCGCTGCAACGTGCGGAGATGCTCAAACACCCGTTGCAGCGAAACGGCAGACGGATCGAGCCACGCCGTCGCATAGAGATCGGCTGGCAGTAAAGTGCGCAGCCGTGGTTCAATGGTGGCTAAAGGTGAAGTCGTTGATGTGTCCATAGCAGTGAATTATATGCGATCTATCACCGCGTTCAAATGACTTCTTACACCACCTTATCAGCGTCAACTATTGATAATCAAGCAGATTGATCCACAGCCTGAAGTGATCGACATGATCTTTTATACGACTTTGCAGATGATGCCTGATGATTGAAAAATCGCTATGGCTCGTTCTAGAATCGGTAAACGCTGCGTTGTAATAGCTCGTAAGCATTCGGCAAAATGCCACACTTCGGGACGCTTTGTGCAAATAGCTACACCTTTTGTGGGGATTCTGCTGAGAAAAGTTGCAGTGCTACGGCGAACACCGTAGAATCGCACGAAATTTTAGCTCGCTGTTAAAATTCTCCACCCCAATCTTGGGGCGTCTTATCAACGCTCCCGCAGGGTAACTAACTGAAAGGAGTATGCTTTGGCCGTCTTATTGGAGGTCAAAGACCTCGTTACACGATTCCATACTCAAGAGGGAATCGTCTACGCCGTCAACGGCGTAAGCTACAGTCTCAATGAGGGTGAAACCCTTGGCGTAGTCGGCGAAAGCGGCAGCGGCAAGAGTGTTCAGTCGCTGTCTATCATGGGACTGATCCCACAACCACCGGGCAAGATCGAAGCTGGCGCGGTGATGTTCAAGGGACGCGACTTGCTGAAGTTGTCGAAGGAAGAACTGCGGCAAATTCGTGGCGCGGAAATCGCCATGATCTTCCAAGACCCGATGACCTCGCTCAATCCGGTGCTGACGGTTGGACGCCAGATCACGGAAGCATTGCAGCTTCACCTCGGCATGAACAACAAGCAGGCGCGTGAACGTGCAGCTGAATTGCTGACGATGGTAGGTATTCCCGGTGCGGCACAGCGCCTCGACAACTACCCGCATCAATTCTCCGGCGGTATGCGTCAGCGCGCGATGATCGCGATGGCGTTGAGCTGCAACCCACAACTGTTGATCGCTGACGAGCCAACAACCGCGCTGGACGTGACGATTCAGGCACAAATTACCGACCTTGTGAAGCGTCTGCGTGACAAGCTCGGCATGGCGATGATCTGGATTTCCCATGACCTCGGCGTGATCGCGGGTTTGTGTGACACGGTGCAGGTGATGTACGCAGGCTTCATCGTGGAGCGTGGCCCGGTTAGCCAAGTGTTCCGCGATACACGGCACCCGTATACGTTGGGTTTGAAAAATTCGTTGCCGCGCGTTGACCAACGTGGCGAAAAATTGGAACCCATCGAGGGCGCGCCGCCTGATATGCGTCAACCGCCTACTGGCTGCCCATTCGTGCCGCGCTGCCGCTTCAAAAAGGATATTTGCCTAACGGTCAACCCGCCGTTGTTACCCGTGCCTGATGGGCCAACAAATCATCTCATGGCTTGCCATGTGGATGTTCGCGTGGATGAAAGGATCACCGCCCATGCTTAACACCAGCGGAACCACTGAAAAAGAAGTGGTTTCTACTTCAGCACCGCGTACGGGCAAGAAGATCGGGAAAGTCTTGCTCAAGGTGCGTAACCTGAAAAAATATTTCCCGATCAACAGCGGCTTCTTGATCCAGCGCCAAACGGGTGCGGTGAAAGCCGTAGATGGTCTTGACTTCGACGTGTTTCAAGGCGAAACGCTCGGCCTCGTCGGGGAATCAGGCTGCGGCAAATCGACTACAGGCCGCACAATCCTGCAACTGTACCGTCCCACTGAAGGTACGGTCGATTTTGAGGGCAAAGACCTCGCCAAGACGCAGGGTGAAGAACTGCGCAAGATGCGCCGCAAGATGCAGATGATCTTCCAAGACCCGTATGCTTCACTGAATCCACGTATGACCGTCGGACGCATCGTGGCAGAGCCATTGGAAGTTCACAACGTCGGTACGCCGAAAGAACGTACTGAACGTGTGCAATACCTGCTGGAGCGCGTGGGGTTGAACCCGTATTACGTCAACCGCTATCCGCATGAATTTTCCGGCGGTCAGCGCCAACGTATCGGCATTGCCCGCGCACTAGCGCTCAACCCGACGTTGATCGTCGCGGACGAGCCGATTTCGGCGTTGGACGTGTCGATTCAAGCGCAGGTAGTCAACTTGCTGCAAGACCTGCAAGAAGAACTCGGACTCACGTATTTGTTCATTGCTCACGACCTAAGCATGGTGCGCCACCTATGCGACCGCGTGGCAGTGATGTATCTCGGAAAGATCGTCGAACTCGCGCCAAGCGACGAACTTTACAGCAACCCCCTACATCCTTACACGCAAGCGCTGCTCTCCGCAGTGCCGATCCCTGATCCTGAAGAGGAACGGTTGCGGTCACGCATCATCCTCAAGGGCGATGTGCCTAGCCCGGCTAATCCACCCACTGGATGCAACTTCAATACTCGCTGCCCCGTGGCGATCAATGCGTGCTTCAAAGATGAACCTGTGTTAACGGAAGTATCTCCGGGGCACTTTGTGTCCTGTCACAGGGTCAGCTAGGGAACGTTACTTATTGAATCGAGGTGGACTATGGCAGTAGCAAAAGGTGCACAACCCATCGCGCTGGGAGGGAAAACGCAGGAAAAAGTGCGATCCCCACTGCGCGATGCATGGGAACAGTTTGCACGCAACAAATTATCGGTATTGTCGTTGGTGTATGTGATTCTGGTCGTGCTGATAGCGCTTACCGCAGATATATGGCATAACGCGGGGCTAGTGGATGACCCGATTTATCAGCATCGCGATCCAACATCAACCTTCAGCATGGCATATGCTGAACCCCTGACGTGTACGCAAGACCCCAAGCGCATGAATCCGCAATGGTGCTTCATGTTCGGCGCGGATACGCTGGGACGTGACAATATGTCCCGCATTGTGTACGGTTCGCGCATTTCCCTCACCGTAGGTTTTGTGGGGGCAACGGTGGCGTTGATCATTGGCATCGTGTACGGTGTTATCTCCGGGTATTATGGCGGTGGCATCGATAACCTGATGATGCGCATCGTTGACATCCTGTACGCGCTTCCTGAATTGCCCATCATCATCTTGTTCCAAGTCTTTTTCAAGACGCTGGCGGCCTACAAAGAAAAAGTTGGCCCGCTGGGGCAGATCATGATTGATATTAACGACTCGATGGGCGGGCTATTTTTCCTGTTCATCGTGATTGGTTTGACGAGTTGGATCGGCATCGCGCGCTTGGCGCGTGGGCAAGTGCTCTCGTACAAGCAAAAAGAATTCGTGGAAGCCGCCCGTTCAATTGGGGCGCGTGATCGTCGCATCATTTTCACGCATTTGCTGCCCAATATTATCGGCCCAATCGTGGTCGTAATCGTAGGCTTTGTGCCCGGCTTCATCTTCACCGAATCGGCGTTAAGCTACCTCGGTCTCGGTGTGAACCCGCCGACGCCCAGTTGGGGACAGATGATCGCTACGGCGCAAGAAGGTGGTTTCCTTTCGCGTCCTTGGATGATCTTGTGGCCTACGTTGGCGCTTGGCACGACAGTCATGGCCTTTTACCTGATCGGCAACGGCTTGCGGGATGCGCTCGATCCCCGGTTGCGTGGTGAGTAAAGGCACGAGGGAGTAATAGTCATATGTTGAAGTCTCGCAAGACAAACGCGGCGCTCAGCGTTGTCATTCTTGCGCTCATGCTGACGGTGATGGCCTGTACGGCGAATGATACGTGGATTATCCACTTAACATTAACGCCGACGCCGACCATCACGCCGACGCCACTCGTTGGGGATTCAATCAGATTTAAGTTGGGTGACAAACTCATCATCATCGGGAATTCGGCCTTTGCTCCAGTTGGCTTGAACACCACAGCAGGCCCATTTCGCGCGGCGTCCAGCGCGACCCAATGCCTGCCCAAAACGAACGTTACTATCTTGGATGTTTCGATGAACATCACTGATTCATCGGACACGACTGTGTATTACCAAGTCAGTTGTAACGGGAAAAAGGGATGGGTTCCCGAATATCAGATCACCGATCGCGTCAAGGGCACTACGCTCGTGATCAAATCTGAAGACGGCAGCGGCGCAGCTTTGTATCAGCAGAACGATTCGATAAAAGGTAAGCCGCTAGACAACAAATGTCCCGATGGCACCCAAGTTACTGTCGATGATGTGCAGACTGGCAAGCAGACAGGGGATACGGGCGTTTATTTCCAGATCACGTGCGACAAGCTCAAAGGGTATGTGATGGAAAAGGATGTTGCGTCGGCAAACTGACCGATTGACGAAGCGCGCCGGTAAGAGGCGCTAAGAGGTTGCTATGGTAGATACTCTGAATGGGATCGTCGCCGCGCTCGGCGGCGTGAGCATGATAAAGTATGTCGTGCGCCGACTTTTGCAGGCGATCCCTGTATTGTTTACGATCATCTTCATGACTTTCATGTTGATGCGCGCTATGCCATCGGGGCCGTTCGATTACAGCGGCACGAAAACGACCCCGCCAGCCGTGAAAGCGGCTCTGGAGGCGCGCTTTGGCCTCGATAAACCGCTGTTGTTGAACCTCCCGAATGACGGTATCGCGCCGGATAACGGGATGCAAACGCGCATGATCTACGCACAAGCGCCATTTTGCGATGGATTACGCGCCGGACAGACCGCTAAAGAAGCGACACCTCAGGAATCCGTTTACACCTATGATGGATGGGCGCTGCTGCGGTTCGTCGATGAATATTACGAAGCGACAATTACGCTCAACAACAAGCCAACCCGCTGCATCGAAAAGCGTACTGTGTTGTATTCTGACCTGACACGTAGTCAGTTCTTCCAATACTTCAATAATGTTTTGCGGCTGGACTTTGGCTTGTCGATGGGGCGCAATACTCGTAATGACCCCGTATCTGACTTGATCTTCGACCGTTTGCCTGTGTCCGCACGCATCGGCTTGTTCGCGACTATCTTCGGTATGTTGACTGGTATACCACTGGGCGTGGTAGCCGCGCTGCGACGGAACTCGATCTTTGATCATGCCACTACAGCGTTCGCGACGATCTTCAATTCGATCCCGTCGCTGGTACTTGGCCCCGTGCTAATCCTATTGTTCAATGTGCAGTGGAAGATTTTCCCCGCGCCCGACCCACGTTACTGGAAAGAGTTTTACTTCACAGATTGGGACTACGTGGGACGGATGGCACTACCGATGCTGACCATTGGCTTGGGCATCACGGCTGGTATCGCACGCTTGACGCGTGCCAGTGTGTTGCAAGTGCTGCGCGATGACTATATCCGCACGGCTCGCGCCAAAGGTCTCAAGGAACGCGCCGTGATCTACATTCACGCGCTCAAAAACGCCTTGATCCCCGTCGTCACCATCATCGGGCCGCTGCTCGCGGGCGTCCTCACTGGTACGCTGATCGTGGAGCGCGTGTTCGGCATCCCCGGCATGGGATCGTCATTCGTGGAAAGCATCACCAACCGAGACTACAATCTGTTGGTTGGCATCACGATTGTGTACGCGATCTTCCTCGTGATCGGCAACATTCTGGTCGATGTGACGTATACATGGCTTGATCCACGCATCCGTTTCGACTAGATCGGCGTCACACTGACCGATCCACGCTTGTCATTTGGCACAAATAGAGAGCAGTTTGCGGACTGCTCTCTATTTTTATCACGTAGGCAAATGTTATTTCGGCAACCTGCCTAAAAACTACCAGTGGAATTCCATATACTTTTGCCAAGTGATGTGAAATGGCAAAAGGTAGAATTTTCCAACGATTTGTGCCCAATTTCACTACTCCATACTCAGGTAGGTAACTATGTCACTGCGCGATTTCCTCGAAATCTCATATGATGAACTCGAAGTGCTGAACTTGGAAGCCAAGGAAAAGCGGACGAACCGCGTTCCGATGGATAAGCTTCAGGAAGAGCGGCTGAAATATCTCACAGACGAAAAGCGCATCAAAGCCGTCACGGTCTGTTTTTCTGACCTTGAAGGCCGTCTCCACATGTTGGATTATGACAAGAAATTCCTGCTGAAATCGTATGATAACTTGACGTTCGACGGTTCCTCGATTCGTGGTTTTTCGGCACAAGTTGAATCGGACTTGCGGTTGGGCATCGACTGGTCAGCGTTTTATTGGCTCCCGTCAGACATCTTCGCCCCCGGCAAGGTGTTGGTGTTCGGTGAAGTTCTGGAGCGCGATGGCACGCCTTACGCTGCTGACATGCGGGCGCGTTTGAAGCAGTTCGCGCAGAATCTATATGACACCGAAGGTCTGACCATTAACGCCGCTAATGAGATCGAAGGCTTCCTGTTCAAGGGCAAGAACGCCGAGCAGTTCTATCATGTCAATCGCAGCTTCGAGTTCATGACCACTGGCGGTTACTACCATTCGCTGCCCGGTGACGCGCTGCGCATGTTCATTGACACTTCTGCAGAAGTCCAACGTGCGCTTGGCTTTGCGAATGAGAAGGATCACCCCGAAGTTGCGCCGTCGCAGTTCGAAATGAACTATTCGTACTCGGAAGCCAGCATCGGTGCTGACCAAGTGCAGTTGTACAAGTTGCTATCTCGCCAAGTCGCCGCGCGGCTTGACCTGACGGCCAGCTTCCTGCCAAAGCCTGTCACAGGCGTGAACGGCAGTGGTATGCACACGAACATCTCTGTCTCGAAGGGCAAGACCAATCTGTTCTGGGATGAAAATGGCCCTGAGAAGCTTTCTTCCCTCGGTTGGGACTTCATTAACCGCATTCTGTACACCGGTAATGACGTATGCTTGATCTTCAATTCGAGTGTCAACAGCTACCGCCGTCTCGACCCACACTTTGAAGCGCCAAACCAGATCAAGGCGTCGCCCATCGACCGTGGTTCGATGATCCGCATTCCGCTGGCAAACTCGCGCTCGTCCCGTATCGAAGTCCGTTCGATTGCGCCGGACGCCAACCCCTATATGGCGATCTACACGATGTTCAGGACTGGTCTGCAAGGCCCACTGCCCGCCAATGGCAAGGTCAAGCAAAACGCGATCCTGCCCGACAACATCTATGATGCCATCGATAACTTCAGTGCCAGCAAATGGACGACGGAACTGCTCACCAAGGATGTCAAGGAAAAGTACGCGGCGCTCAAGGTAGCCTCCGCGAACCGCAATCCGCGCTTGCTAGGTTCGCAGATCAAGTCTTCGGAAATCCAATTCCACCACGAAGTCTACAACCAATACCTGTGGAACGAATTTTAATCAATCGGCATCTCCTTGCCTTGTCCTCTCTCACGTTGTGGGAGAGGACAATATCGGCTCAGTGTTCAATCCTCTATGCCGAGTGAATACGACCCTGTTTCAGCCATTTCACATTAACCGGTTAAGGCTTTCCAGCAGCATCTATCGGCGGTGAATGCACGGTGACAAGATCGGGCAAGACACGCTACAATACGATGTTGTGTCTCTCTTACTCCCTGTGAGCGAATTTACATGAGATGGCGAACATTGCGAAGTCGGCTGCCTATTTTCGTTGTCGTGATGATGCTCGCTATCATGTCGATGGCGTGCGGGGCGCAACTGCCACCACCACCGACTTCCGCCAGTGTAAACACCGCCGTGCCTACCGACACACCTTCGGTGACGCCGATTCCGAGTAATACATTGCCGCCCACATGGACGCCGTTGCCGACAAACACGCCTAGACCCACGCTCACGCTGACGCCATCGGAAACATCGACGTTCACGCCGACCTTCACCGATACCCCGACCAGTACCTTTACGCCATCAGACACAGCGACCAATACGGCGACCTTCACGCTCACGTTCACCGAGACGCCAACGCCAACCTTCACCCCAACGGAGACGCCAACCAGTACGCTGACGTTTACGCCGACATTCACCGACACGCCGACGGCGACCTTGACGTTCACGCCGACCTTCACCGACACACCGCTCCCGACGCGCACTTCGACGCCGCGTCCGGCGGGCATCTTTAGCCTGACGGTATCGCCATCCTCTGCACCGCCAAACAGCACGGTAACCGTCACATGGGACGCGGAAGGGGACACGGCAACGCTAGACATGCTGACGACGGGCGGCGTCGTGATTCAGTCGCTGCGTGTGCCTGTGGTCGGTTCGCAGCGGTTTGTGCTCAACCCCGCCAATGGCAGTTCGGTGGTATTCAAACTGACGGTGCGACGTGGCAGAACGGTACTCGTCAACAGCGCCGCCGCGTCCATCGTGTGCGATCCGCCGTGGTTCTTCAATGCTGCACCCACAAGTTGCCCACCACAAGGCGCACAGCAAGGCTTATTCGTCTATCAACAGTTGGAACGTGGTTACGCGATATACTCGCGGCTGACGAATCAGGTCTTTTTCTTGACTTATGACCGCCGTATGGTCAGTTTCCCGAATATCTGGACGGGCGGGGTGGTTATTCCACCGCCAGCTAAGCCGATTACTGCGCCATTCACAGCGCCAACGGGTGAGATCGGTTACGCGTGGCGCATCCGTAATTGGCCCGATGGACGCCCGATCTATGATGTGGTTGGTGCGGCAGTCGCTCCCACTTTTAATTACACGGGACAGTTGCAGTATGGGACAACACAAACGGACATTTACCTTACGTTCCCCGATGGCACGGTGTATTGGCTGCAAACAGCCGCTGGCGTCTGGACGCCGCTCGGACGGTGAGTGAACAGCGCGTTATTGCACCATTGCGGATTGTGATCAAAGCGGTGCTGTTGTTCATCGCCTTGAATGCGGTGTATTACGTTGTACAGCCGATGCGCTTGGTGAATCGGCTGTCGGTTTATAACACGTTGGTGCCGGGGCGGGAACGGCTGCCGTTCGCGGATTATCCTGACCAATCGTACAACCTGAGCATCCTGAACCTCGATCAGATGTTGGCATCGCACGTCATCGCACGTCCCAAAGCCGCCGACGAATTCCGCGTGGTGATGCTCGGTGATTCGGCGGTGTGGGGTTACTTATTGGAACCCGCGCAGACACAAGCCGCGTGTTTGAACCGCCTCGATCTGCGGTTGGCGGATGGGCGCGCCGTGAAATTCTACAATCTCGGCTACCCGAAACTGTCGGTGATCAAAGACCTGCTGATCTTGCAGAAGGCGCTCAACTACCAGCCCGA
Organism: Anaerolineae bacterium; assembly: GCA_019637615.1. GTDB lineage: Bacteria > Chloroflexota > Anaerolineae > Aggregatilineales > UBA2796 > JAHBVK01. Next base: position 147,262 of record JAHBVJ010000001.1, read on the forward strand.
TATGATCATCTGGGCGACGACACTGGCCTCGGTGTATCCGAGCGATCAACTTGATTTTGAGTTGATCAAGGCGCAGTACAGCGCGTTAGCTGCCTTACAAGAGCAGTATCACTTCAACCTGTATCAATGGCCTCTCGCGGAGCCAGATTGGTTGTCGCGCACGTTCTGGGGACAGCGGCGAGAGATCGCGAATTGGCTGCGCTATCAAATCGTCGGGATCGGCTGGGGCGCAACCGACATCGATCACGAAATCCCTAAGTTCGTGACGCCGCATGTGAGCAACGTCAGCGAGAGCACCGATCCACTGACCGTCAACATGATGAGTTTGCGCCGCGCGAACCAGATCGTGCCGGAAGATTTATCATTTGACGTGATGAAAGTCGGCATCGATTGGGTGAAGGATCGTGGATTATCTACGCTGGTGGTGAACGAGCCGATTTATCGCAGTTCGACCAGCCAAGCGCGCTGGAATATGTATTACCCGAAATGGGCCTATGATGGCTACCGTGAGGCGCTGCGCGTGACAGCCGAGGCACAGGGGTGGGCATATGTGGACAAGTGGGACGCCGTGTCGCCCGATCTGTTCACCGATACCGACTTCCACTTGACCGCCGATGCGAATTGCGCGTATGCTGCGAGTTTGAGCGAACCGATTTTGCGGGCTGTGAATAAATAGCTCATTTTGTGTAGTTCATATACCCTTGACGTAACGCAAGTGTTCGTTTAGAATAACCAGAGTTAGGCAATGCGCTGAAAACGTTAGCATCTAGCCGAACTAGCCTGAACAAGTTGTTTGATTTGCTACATCGCGCTCGAGCAACCGCTCCTAACTTAACCACTAAACGTGTAACTGATCATGTATGATCGGTTTGGCTGCTCAACTTCCGATCATAAAACCGATCATATGTGGGTTTTGTCGATGGTTTTCCGATCATTCCCTGAGCAGAAAAATGATCAAACCGATCATGCTTGTGGGCGTTTGTGATCGGTTTTATGATCGGAATCAAACGGCTTGATCGCCACTACGCAGGTGACTACATAACGATTTATCGTACGTGAATCTAGCGATGCAGTGCGCGATCACGAAGGTGCTGTTTTTCGTTCTCACTCAGATAAGCCATCGTCAGGGCATTTTCTTGCACGCGGCGGAGATCAGCGGAAGATAAGCCTGCTGCCGGTGCCGCGACTTCGTATTCGTAGCGCAGATCGATGCCACTCATGACGGGATCATCCGAGTTAATCGAGACGAGTAGGCCTTCGTCCACGAACTTACGCAGCGGATGCGCCGCATAGCTCGGCACTACACTGGTTTGTAAGTTGCTCGTCAGGCTGATTTCGAGGCCGATCCGGTGCTTCACGAAGTAGTTCATCAGCGCGTGATCCTCGATCACGTTGATGCCGTGCCCGATCCGCGTCGCGCCGAGCAGTTGAATCGCTTGCCATACGCTGTGCGTATTGACGCCTTCGCCCGCGTGGATGGTGATTTGCCAGCCTGCCTCACGCGCCCGCCGGAAGTGCTCCACGAACAATTCTGCCGGAAAGTTGATCTCATCGCCTGCTAAGTCGAGCGCCACGAGATCATCGCGTTTGGTGAGCAGCGCTTCAAGCTCACGCCAGCCCGCCTCTGCACCATACGTCCGGCTGATGATGCCGATCAGGTTGGTTTTCAACCCAAAATCACGCGAGGCTTGCTGTGCGCCATCCACGACGGCCTCTACGACAGCGGCAACATCGAGTTGATGCGGCTGCGCCATGAAATAGGGGCTGAAGCGCAGTTCGAGATAATCTAAGCCTTCTCGGTGGGCATCTTCGACGGCTTCGTAGGTGATGCGGTGACACGCCGTAGTGTCGCCTAGCACGCCGACCATCCATTGAATGCAGGGCATCAGAAAGGCCATGACGTTGGGCTTGGAGTCGGACGCGACGATGAATGGACGCAAGTTATCGACGGTATCGGCGGGCAAGTTCACATGATGCTGATGGCCTAGATCGAGGATGGTGGCGACCCGAATGCTGCCTTCGAGATGACGATGCAAATCAATCAGCGGAAGATCAGGCGCGATCATATGGATTCACCTCAAACGGCAGATAGCAGATTAGACAGATGATTATATCAGCGATAGAGCGCTGGCTGATTACCACGCCAGCGCCAACAGTGGGAACCGCGCTCCTGTCTGCTTGACGATGGCGAGGAAGATCGGGGAAGTGGTGGGGGCAAGACTGCCGCCCGCTGGCTCGACCGTGATCCCGAAGAGGTAATCTTGCTGGTTGGGTTGAACGGGAATATCCAACAAGACTTGTTCGGTGGTAGCAGTCATGCTGAACACGCCCATACTGCGCGGAGTCGAGTCTACGATGATCCAGGCTTGATACTGACGATCTGAGGGCAGGGTAGGCAGTGCGGCCACCACGACAGCTTTATCCGCGTTGGGTACGGTGATGACTTCGACTGTGCCCGTGCTGCTGGCTTGCGGTTGCAAGGTGATATGCTGCGCGCTGGCATTGGCGACAATGGCGTTGATCTGCTGCTGGCGGTTGTTCGCGTCGATGGCACGATAGCCAAGATAGACGCCGAAGACCACCACGATCAGCGCCGCGATAGCAAGTACGATACGCAGGGGTGTGATTACTGGCGTGCGTGGCTGCGCTTCTTTGGCGAGTCGTGCTTTGAAATCCGCAGTCAGGTGCGCTGGCGCTGGCTGACGTGGGGTAAGCGCCGCCATCCCGACCATCGTCTCGGCATAGGAACTTAGTTCAGCGCGGGCTTCCGGCGAGCGCGCCAACAGCGCATCAACTTGGGTGCGCTCCTCTTCGGACAGCGCCCCTAACGCATAAGCCGGAATCAGATCAAATAGTTCCGCGTCGTTCATCACTGCACTTATCAGACTACTCCGACGTTCAACGGTAGTAAACGTCTTTATAGGATCATTACGTTAAAAGCCGCTTGCTAGATTTATCCGCAAACGCCTTTGTTATGATTTGCACATCCTTCACATCTGTCAATTATTCTCTTGCCACGCATCACGCAGCTTTTGCATCCCCAAACGCATCCGCGTTTTGACCGTGCCTAAAGGGAGCTTCAGATGTTCGGCAATTTCACTTTGCGACATGCCACCATAATAGCTGAGGTTCAAGACCTCATACTGTTCAGGCGGGAGTGCCTGCATGGCGAACTTTAGCCCTTGCAGCCGTTCACGGTCACGCCAATCGTCCGGCATAGCGCTGGCGGCGATATTATCCGTCTCATCCAAGGACTCGCGGTCGTCCGCCAAGTTCACCTGCCGCCCGCGTTGGCGTAGTTTATCGATGGCGACATTACGCGCGATCCCGATCAGCCATGCTACCAGTGATCCCCGCGCCGGATCGAACTGCGCTGTATTTTGCCATACGCGCATAAAGGTATCTTGGACACATTCTTCGGCGGTGCCGTTGTCATTCAAGACGCGGTAACTGATGCTGTAGATAAGATCGGCGTAGCGCGCATGTAGGGCTACCATGGCGTCTTGATTGCGGCGTTTAATTTGCTCTAGCAGCTTCGCATCGTCCATGATCATCACTTTGCGACAGCACCCCGGAAGAAGTCCCATCCAAAGATAAGCAAAGCTGGCAAATTTCGCAAATCGGAATTGGATTTTTTATGAAATCGGCGCAATTTCTGGCACACTATCTTTACAGTAACCGAAGTATCATGATAGGCTATTTGGGCATAATGCACAACCGCCTGTCACCATCAGGCCATTCACCGAAACCAAGCTGGAGTTACCACTCATGTCCAGTATGCTCGCCACCACCAGTGAACGCCGCGCTGTCGAAGCGCCGTCGCTCGATCTACGCATCGTCCCGATCAACAGCCTTGTTCCACACGAAGAACATGACCATCAACGCGCCGAACCGCTGATCGGGCGTGTCCGTGAGGCCGGTACGTGGTTGAACCCGCCCATCGTCGCGCCGTTGGACGCGACTCGCTACGTGATCCTCGACGGCGCAAACCGTCATTATGCGTTAACGCACCTCGGCTATGATTACATCCTTGTGCAAGTTGTTGATTACGAGAGCGAGCAAGTCCATTTAACGACGTGGAATCATGTGGTTAGCGGGATGTCGTGGTTCGAATTTCTGCGCAACATCCGCGAGATCGATCATGTACAGGTCGAGAGCGCCGATTTGCTGAATGCACGCGCCGCCGTCGCGCGTCGATCTGTGTTGGCTTACACCGTGCTGGACGATAACCGCGCTTATACGCTCAACAGCTTCGATCCGAGCATCGGGGCACGGACGGCGCTGCTCCGGCAAGTGGTGGATACCTACAAGCGCAGCGGCGTGCTAAACCGCATCAATACGGACGTGTTGAGCCGTGCCCGCGTCGATTTCCCGAAAGCAGTGGCGATTGTCGTGTTCCCCCACTACCAACCCGCCGAAATCCTCGTCGCCGCGCGGGATGGCCTGCTGCTGCCGCCGGGGATCAGCCGACATGTGATTCAGGGGCGGGCGATGCGGCTGCATTATCCGCTGGACGAATTCCGCGCCAATAACGAGACGCTGGCGGCTAAGAATGAAAAGCTGCGGGTGTGGATGCAAGAGCGGAACGCGCAGAAGCGAGTGCGTTTTTATGCGGAATCGACGTATGTGTTCGACGAGTAAGTGAAGCGGAAGCGTCTAGACTTCGCGCTGATCTAAACAACCCCGACTCTGCCATTAGGTGCCATAATGAGCCGTCTTGGCAATATTGGCAACGTTGGCAACATGAGGAGCCTATATGCAGAGTCGATTACCGCGCAGTACCCCGGAAGCGCAAGGGTTGGCCTCCACTGCGTTACTTAATTTTCTGACTGAAGTTGAACAAAACATCCATGAACTACATAGTTTTATGCTGGTTCGGCACGATCACGTCGTCGCAGAGGGCTGGTGGAAGCCTTACGCGCCAGAACTCCCTCATATGCTGTTTTCACTCAGCAAGAGCTTCACCTCGACCGCGATAGGCTTGGCGGTAGGGGAAGGCCGTTTGTCGGTGGAAGACAAGGTTATCTCCTTCTTCCCCGATGACTTGCCCGCTACGGTTAGCCCGAAGCTTGCAGCGATGCGTGTGCATGATCTGCTGGCGATGGCGACCGGACACGATGTTGACGCCACCGAGAAATCGACCCAAGCCAGCACATGGGTGAAAGGCTTCTTGGCGCAACCCGTCGAGCATGAACCGGGCACGCACTTCGTATATAACAGCGCCGCCACCTACATGCTTTCCGCGATCATCCAGAAATTGACGGGGATGACGCTGCTGGAATACCTGAAGCCGCGTTTGTTCGACCCGCTGGGCATCGAGAACCCGACATGGGAACAATCGCCACAGGGCATCAATACGGGCGGTTGGGGACTTAACATCCGCACCGAGGACATCGCGTGCTTCGGGCAGATGTATTTGCAAGGCGGAGTCTGGAAGGGGAAACTGTTGATCGCGGAGGAATGGATAAAAACCGCCACCTCCAAACAGGTCAATAACGACAGCAACCAAGCTGTCGATTGGAAGCAGGGCTACGGTTATCAGTTCTGGCGCTGCCAGCACAACGCGTATCGTGGCGACGGGGCGTTCGGTCAGTACTGCATCGTGATGCCCGATCAAGATGCCGTGATCGCGATCACCAGCGGCGTGGGCGATATGCAAGCCGTGCTCACCGCGATCTGGACACATCTGCTGCCCGCGATGAAAGGCACGCCGCTGCCAGATAACAGCGCTGCGCAATCCCAACTAAAGGGACGGTTGGCAGGGCTGGCATTCTTGCCACCACAAGGGAAGGCTACCTCTCCGATGGCAGCGACGGTTTCCGGCAAGCAATACCAGATCGAAGCGGGCGCGCCAAATCCTGATCCTAGAGTGCCAACCCTCAAAACGATGACGTTCGATTTCGGGCAAGCGGGATGTACGGTAACCATCCGCACGGATAAAGATGAGCAGCAGTGTACGTGTGGATATGGCACGTGGCAAGAAGGCAGTCTCACGTTGTTTCCGCACAGCCCGAAGCTGATTTCGAGCGGCGTATGGAGCAGCGAAAATACTTTCACCATAACGCAGCGTTTTTATGAGACGCCGTTTTGCCATACGCTGAATTGTCAGTTCAAGGGCGATGACTTGAGCATCGACGCGAACGTGAATGTGTCGTTCGGGCCGACGAAATACGTCGTGACGGGACACGCGGAAAAACAAGAAGTCCGGTGATATTCACCTCGTGAGCAAGCACCACACCTCGATTACGGTTGAGGTGTGGCTGGATCGGCTGGATCAGACGCGGAATCGGGATTGGACGCGTCTGCTTCGTGCATGGCGACGTAGTCGGTGGCTTGTCGATAGTACTTGTCAAGGTTTGTCCGGCAGTACGCAGGCCAACGCTCAAGCGCGAGGTTGAAGTAATGTAACGCTTCCTGCGTATTGCCTTTGGCATCGTAAGCACTCGCCGTCGTGAAATATACGCCCCACCATGTGGGATGTTTTTCGATGACCTTGGCGGCTGTCTGAATCGCCGCGTCATTCTCCCCGCGTTTGAGGTGCAGCCAAGCTTCCGTCGGTAAGCCTTCAGCCGGCTTGAGCTGTCGAGCATTGTGGAGATCAACGGCGGCTCGATAGTATTCGCCTAGTTCGATGTACGTGGAAGCACGGTCAACGTAGAGGAAATGATCGTCAGGATAGCGCTCGATCAGCCGCGTATATTCGACAATGGCTTGAGCATAGTCTTCCTGCTGCTTATAGACATATGCACGATTCCGCAAAACATGCCTGTCGTTTGGCTTTAGCGTCAAGGCTGTCTCCAGTTCACGGTGTGCTTGCTCGAAATCGTGTACATCGGCGTGAAGATAAGCACGGAATCGATAAATACGCACATCATGCGGCGCTATCCGCTGCGCAGCAGCAAAATCGTTGAAAGCACCGTCGCGGTCGCCAAGCTCCCGGTACAATAGCCCCCGATAGAGCAAGCCTCCAAGATCGTCCGGCTTGACCCTCAAGATGGCATTGAAATCCACGAGGGCTAAATCCAATTGATCGTCCCGTTGGTAACTCAGGGCGCGGTTCAACAAGGCGATAGGATTAGTGGGAATCAGGTCAAGCGCCCGCGTCTCGTCCTCGATGGCCTTGTCGTATTGCTCTTTCCGATGCCACGCTACGCCACGATTCAAATAGCCCAGCGGATTGTCAGGCGCAAGCGGTATGGCCCGATTGAATTCCTCAAGAGCACTATCTAGGTCATTCAGATGAAGATAGGCGATCCCACGATTCATTACGACGGGCACCCTATAAGAATCGGGCGGGCACGCCCGCAGAATCAAGGAATAGCACGCTGCTAAAGCAACTTCATCCTGCGCTTCCTCGTATTTCTGCGCGGCGAAAGCCAACAGCCAGAGAACGCTAATGTCATAAGCATTCTCGCGCAAAAATTCTATGCTTATGGGTAAACGTGGCATTATTTCAGCGTTGGGAGTGGGACGCTTTGGTCGCCGTGGTGGCGGTTTACCGAACCACTGCATTATTCGCGCCGAGCATGAAATGTTCTCACCCGATGGTGCAACGTTGATTTCGACCCGATCACCGCTATCTACGTAGTTCTCGATGGCGATCTCCATACGTCGATTCAGTTCACGAGGAGAGATCGTGATGCGGTTGAGTATGGCGTCGGTAATCGAGTCGTGTAGATCGAGCAGACCAAGCAGCAGGTGTCCGGTGCCGATTGAGGCGTGATGAGCATCACGTGCACGCTCGACAGCATATTCAAGCACGGCTTTGCTCCCCTCGGTAAGCTGCCTCGGAATATTCTTTTCAGCAGTCCAGAGTACCACATCTTGCAGCTTGCTAACGATCAGATTCTGCAAGTCTGGATAACTCATCCCTTCCAGTTTGCGCAGTATGGAGGAAGCCGCCCCTTCTACCACCCAAAGTCCTGTCCACAGATGGGCAGGATCGATCAACTGATGATTAGCGGTCTCCGCGACTTTGTCTGCCACCTCAAACACGACGCGGGCGAAAGGCGTGAAGCGCTCCAGATTATTCACCATCGTTTGCTGTCTCCACATCGCCCGTGTTCACCGACATAGTAGGCTTGTGCTGGTCAAGAAAATCGCGCATTTCTTGTGCGATGTGCGCTGTCATTGGTTCATCAACCGTTTTCCATAATTCCAGCGACCGCTTGAAATCTCTCAGCGCGCCATGAATATCGTGTTGGGCGGCTTTTGCCGCGCCACGACTGTAATAGGCTGCTCCATTTTGGGGATCAATCTCAATGGCTCGCTTGCAATACTGGATAGCCTTCTCGTACTCGCCACGCATCAAGGTCAGCCAGCCTAAATTGCTGTGCGCATAGCTCCACAGTGGGCGCGCCACGAAGATAGTCTCAAAGTCGGTTTGAGCGCCGTCGTAGTCCTGTAGATAGACCTTCGCTGTGCCCCGATTGTGATACGCAGCATAGTCATTCGGAGTTTGTTTCAACACCGTATCGAAGTCTATGATTGCCCAGTGGAAATCACGCTTGTGCATCCTGACTAGCGCACGTCCAATTAATGCCGCTGGGAGGTCAGGGTAAATATTGAGGGCTTGATTGAAGTCGGCTAGCGCGTTATCAAGTTCATTTTTCTGTAGCCAGCCCCTGCCTCGATGTACGTAGCCTTCCCACGCACGAGGAGCGTGGCGCAGACCTTCGCTCAGGTCTTTGAGACTTCGCTCTAGGTCGTTCACACTCAAATAGGCATAGCCACGCAGCAAAAACGCCCATGTTAAGAACGGATTCAACTGGATCGCTCGACTGCAATCTAACGCTGCTTCAAGGAACTTTTCCCGTTGGATGAGGATCGAGGCGCGGTACGTGTACAAGGCTGCGCAAGTAGGCAGCGCCTCAATACACACTGCTAAATAATCGGTCGTTGTGAAGGAGGGACGCGGTTGCAGCGGCGGCAATCCAACCGCCCCTTTTATCCAACGGCCTGTGCGTTCCAGCCCCGTCGGCTGCACTGAAACCGTGTCGAATTTCTTGTGGGTTTGCAGCCGTTCGCGCTCGGCAGTCGTCGGCAGCGGATCGTCGCTGGAACCGCCGCTATGCAGCAGTGCTTGATGCAGCAGCGCACGAAGTACCAGATGCGAAAGCTGAGTAGACTTCAAAACTTCGCGTAGCCATGTCGGATAGGAACGGAGCATCGCCAGCAATACATGCGCAGTGGTGATTTGCGTATGACCGAGATAGCGCACCTCCTTCGCTGCTTGTGCAAGAGTGGCTTTCAAGGAGTCCGACAGCTTCGACGGTGTGTATGGTGTACCACGTTCAGAATAGTTGGACAACAACTGCGACATGATCTGCTGGCTGTCAAGGCCAAGCCCAACAGCCCAGTCATTGCCGATGCCCTTGACTGTGAAACAGGTGATGAAGAGGTGCTGCGGGCCGATGGTACGGTGGTTATAGCGTTTGGCGTAAGCTTCGGCGGTCAAAAACGCTTGTCGTAAGCTCGGTGAAACATGGTCGAGATGGGGTTCCGACGCTGCCGAGACCATCATTCCTCCGAGCGGTTGAGCCACGCTTCGATCTGGTCGGCATGTTCGCGGTAATGATGCGTGCCGTCGCTTTCCACGTACTGCCACATGGGCGTGTCTTCTGCCCAATCATAGCGGTTGGGATTGGAAAGCTGATCCTCGGACAGTGATTCGACCAAGGTAGCATATTGGCGGAACGATTCATAGAAGCGTGTGCGTACTTCGGTGAGCGGGCGATCTTTGTACTGCGCATATGCGGCGGCGTTCAAGGCATCGAGGTCAAACGGTTGGTCGAAGATTTCGGGTTTGCGGTTATGCAGCGCCGCTTCCAATATTTGACTGCCGCGATCTTCCCAGAATGAGACATGCGCCATGATGTCTTTGATCGACCATGCCGCCATCACGCCGGACTCTTGCAGTTGTGCATCGTTCAGCCGACTGATCAGCAGTTCGAGCCGACGACGCTCGGCGTATAGCTGCTCAAGGACATCTGCTTTATTCTCTGGTTTGCCCATCAGCTCACCTCATTCACGAGTATGGCGTAGTATAGAGGAATTTGGGGAGTGTGTATAGTCAAAAAAGCACGCTAAACTCAAGAAATCAAATTTAAATTTGGGAGATTTTATGCGAAGACTTGGAAGAATTTTACTTGTTATCGTCATCATCATCGTGTTAGCGTTAGGCGCGTTGACGGGGTACGGGGTTTACACCACACGCCGGATGCTGCCGCAGATCACGGGCAAGCTGGTGCTGCAAGGGCTGAAAGGCGAAGTGGAAATTTACCGCGATCAGTACGGCGTCCCGCAAATTTATGCTAATAGCCCTGATGATTTATTCTTCGCGCAAGGGGTCGTCCACGCACAGGATCGATGGTGGCAAATGGAGTTCAACCGTCACACCGCCTTGGGACGCATCACGGAGCTGACGGGCAGCCAATCGACGCTGGACATTGACACCTTCTTGCGCACCTTGGGGTGGAATCGTTCCGCACAAGCCGATTTGGAAGCCTTGAGCGCGGCTGATCTGACACCGCTGGAAAACTATTCCGCTGGCGTTAATGCTTACCTCGCTGGTAAGTCTGGCCCCGATCTGGCGGTGGAATATTCGATTCTGGCGCTGCGTGGCATCAACATCCCGATTGAGAAATGGGAACCGCTGGATAGCCTTGCATGGGCGAACGCGATGGCGTGGAACCTCGGCGGCAACTGGGATAACGAACTTGAAATCGCCAGTTTGTACCGCAAGTTTGGCGATAAAGCCGAGGAGATGCTGAAAACGTACATGCCAGATTATCCATTTACGGATAATCCCTCGATCATTCGCAACGACGAGTTACCGATCACGCCGCAGCCCGTCGCCAGCAACTTCTACCAACCCGTCGTCGCACCGGGAACTGACCTAGCGAAAGTGGCGACAGGATTGGTAGGCAACCTGAGCCATGAAAAACTGGCAGAACTAGCAACGCTGTATCATGACGCGGGCTTGGGCAGCAATAACTGGGTGATCGGTGGCAACCGCACGGAGACAGGCAAGCCGATGCTGGCAAACGATCCGCACCTCGGCATTCAGATGCCGTCGATCTGGTATCAGATCGGGCTGCATTGCAACCAAGTTAGCGCTGACTGCCCGTATGACGTAGTTGGGTTCACCTTCCCCGGCGTCCCCGGCGTAGTGATCGGGCATAACGCACGGATCGCATGGGGCGTCACGAACGTAGGGCCGGATACGCAAGACCTGTACATCATCAAGACTGATCCGAACGACGACACCAAGTACGAACTGGATGGCAAGACCGTCGATATGCAGATCGTCAACGAGACGATCAAGATCGGCGGCAGTGACCAGACGCGTGAGGTGCGAGTACGGATCACACGGTGGGGGCCGATCATCACGGACTCGACGGTCGGCAAAGATACGGCGGGCGCGGACGAAAATCGACCATTGGCGCTGCGGTGGGCAGCAACTGAGCAGCCAAAACGTCTGCTGAGTTCGGTACTGGCGATTAACCGCGCTACCGATTGGAACAGTTTCCGCGCGGCGGTGGCGCTGTGGGACGCACCAGCCCAAAATCTGGTTTACGCGGATGTTGATGGCAACATCGGCTACCAAACGCCGGGACTCAACCCGATCCGAGCGAAGGGGCACAGCGGATTGACGCCTGTGGATGGCTCGACCACGCAATATGATTGGAAGGGCTATATTCCCTTCGAGAATTTGCCCTATTTGTATAACCCACCGCGTGGCTACATTTCCACCGCCAACCAAGCCGTTGTGCCGATGGAGTTTTATACACAGATCGCGAATGAATTGGGCGATAAATACGGCAAGGACTCGAATTACGCGCTTGGGTATCAGTGGGCCTATGGGTATCGCGGCAAGCGGATCAGCGATCTGATCGAAGCCACGCCCAAACATACCATACAAACCATCAGTAAGATTCAGGGCGACAACTACAACAGCGCTGCCGCGACGGTGCTGCCGGTTGCGATCCCGATCATGACGAGCGCGGCAGATGTGCCACCGGAAGTCACTGGCTGGCTTGGCGTCTGGACAGATTATCAGAACGCGATGGATGAAGGGCAGCCCGCCCTGTTTGAGGCGTTCTGGAACGAACTATGCCAGCGTACATGGGGCGATCAACTCGGTTACTCACCGAATGGATCGAACCTGATCACCGCCATGAAAGCCTTACTCAACGATCCGAGCAATGTGTGGTGGGATGACATCAACACGACGGATAAGGTGGAAACCCGCGATGACATTTTGAAGCAAGCTTATTCCGCCGCGTATAAGAATGTGTCGCAGCGCCTAGGCAGCGAGTTCAAAAAATGGAAATGGGGCGATCTGCATACCGCGACATTCGTCAGCAATCCGTTGGGGCAAAGCGGCATCAGCGTGATCGAGAGTTTTGTCAACGGAGGCCCTGTGGCGACCAGCGGCGGGCAAGAGATCGTCAACGCGACGAGCGATAGCTGGGCGGATACGACCACATTCCGCGTGCGCAACATCCCCTCGATGCGCATGATCGTTGACCTGAGCAACCTCGACCAGAGTATATGGATTCACAGTACTGGTCAGAGCGGACATCCAACCAGCTTTCACTATCGCGACTTGATCGACAAGTGGCGGTTGATCCAGTACACGCCAATGTTGTTCACCCGCGCGGCAGTGACGAGAGCAGGCGGCGATAAGCTGACGCTGAGTCCTAACTGATATTTCTGAGAATGGCTGGGCGGGCATGACCCGCCCAGCACTGTTTCTGCCTATCGAACGTCCCTCATGACATCTATTACCACGCAGACTATATAAGGTTTGTTACAAACGCTGTCACCTAGGCGAAACTGATGGTAGTATGTTAAACGGGGTCGCAGTTAGTTAATTCGCACCCTCACCGAGAACACAGATGGGTCGGAGGATGCAGTGACTTGGTTGTTAGTTGAAGACGATAATGATATTCGCACCGTGGTGTCGATGATGATCACGGTTTGGGGTGAACAACCGCTGGTGTTTGCTGATGGCAATGCCGCGTGGACATGGTTGGACAGCGTAGAGAACGGCACCTTCAAGGGCGACTTGCCTGAGTTGGCGCTGATGGATATTCGTATGCCGGGGCCGTGGGGAGACAAGATCGCCGCGCGCATCCGGCAGACCGAACTTGTCAAGAATATCCCGATCATTTTGATGACGGCGTTCACGCTGACGCCGACGGAAGTTTCTGACCTCACCGAGCGCTCAGGGATGGATCAGCTCGTCAACAAGCCGCTGCCAGACCTTGATGTCTTCCGGTCGTTGATCTACGACGTGAAAAGTAAGAAGATCGCTGCTGGCGGAAGCTAGACAAACTGGCGATAATGAAGGTTGGTAATCAATCTTGAGTGTGATGTGAAGCCATGAACCAGCCGCCAGCCCCCAATAACCTTGATGAGCGCGAACAAGCAGTAGGTGGATTACTACGCTTTGTTAACGAATTTGGTTCCAACACCGAGCGCTTCTTCGAACGCATCTATCGCGGCTTAGATCGTAAATCACAAGAAGGTCAAGCCAACCCTGTAGAAGGCTCGATTATGCCCGTTGAACAGGTTGATCCATCCGCGCTGCGCCAATTGAACCGCGAAGTGACCGAGCGGATGCGAGACGCGCAGCAGCTTGCCAAACGGCTGCAATCTGTCCTCCAGACGATCAACGAAGGCGTGATCGTTCAGAATAACGAGGGCAAGGTTGAGATCATGAATCCGGCGGCGATCCAACTGCTAGGCAGTACGCGCGCATTCTGGGAGAGCGAACTGGGGCGCATGTTTGAAAAAGCCCGCGATTTGCCCCCCGCTGTCAGCGAAATGGAGACGTTCGGTTCCCCGATCCGCGTGCAGGTCAACAACCGTATTATCGGCGCTCAGATCGCCGTGATCGCACCGGAAGGGCGGCGGCTCGGCACGATGATCGTGCTGCGCGATGTGACCAAGGAAGCGCTAGCAGACCGTCTGAAAGACGAATTCATCACCCAGATCACGCATGAACTGCGCACGCCACTGACTGCCATCAAGGGTATGAGCGAAGTGCTGCTCAACCAGCCCACCGACCGACCGCCTAACCGTAAATTCCTTGAAGCCATCAGCCGTAATGCCGCCATCGTTGACCGAATGATCATCGAACTGCTGGATATTTCCGAGATCACGGCGGGCACGTTTTCGATCCGCAGCAACGAAGTGGCGCTGGATCAGATCGTGTTGGAAGTGCTGAAGGGTCACGAACCGCGCCTGAAGAAGTCTGAACTGCGCTTAGGGTTGATGTTTGCTAACCGTCCACGCTTGAACATCCTTGGGGACGAGCGGCGGCTGAAATGGGCGCTCAATCATCTGGTCGATAACAGCCTGAAATACACGCCCAACGGCGGTAAGCTGATCGTGAAAGTCGGGGCGATTCGCGGAGATCGGGTGCTGATTCAGGTGGAAGACTCAGGCGTCGGGATTACTGACCGTGATCTACCCCATGTATTTGAGCGTTTTTATCGCGGCGAAGCACGTACGGCACAGGGTAAGCTGATCGATCCGCGCGGGTTGGGGCAGGGCTTGTACATCGCGCGGGCGGTGGCGGAGGCACACAGTGGCTATCTGGTCGCCAGTAGCAGTGTCGGGCAGGGCAGTTTGTTCACGATGGGGCTACCGTTTGTCCCGCCGCAACGCTAATTCGACATGGTTACGGCGCAGTTGTCGGCGCTTTGGTAGCCTGCGGTGGCGTCGGCAACTGACCGAAATCGACAAAGCTGGTGGTGCCTGCCCGCACAATCACCTCTTGCTCGAAATGGAAACCGTTGGCGTTCATTGATACCATGTACGTACCTGCGTCAACATCTCCGAAGACGAATGACTCGTTCCTCACGTCATCCCCGACCACGTTCCAACTATCTTTGCCCGGACGTTTTGGATTTACGTAGGTGGTCGTGGTATCGATAGTTTTGCGGGCTTGCGTTAGGGTCACTAATTCATCTTCGACGGGCGCACCATTTGCATAGAGGAGACGGCCTGCGATGACACCATGCCCTTCGTAGGGCGTCATCCACAACAGTGGATTGCGCGTCGAATAGTAAGAGTTTTCGCCTACACGCACCTCGAAATGCACGTGCGGGCCGCTGACTACCCCAGATTCGCCGCTTAAGCCGATCACATCACCCATGGAAACGTGTACACCGGGCTGCACATAACCAAGAATCAATTGTAAATGGGCGTAGAGCGTATAGAGCTTCTTGCCCTGATACCCGAAATCATGCTCAATGATGATGACATTGCCATAAGTATACGCACGGTCGATTTTGCCGTTCGGCAGCTTCCATGTGTAGTTATCGCCTGCCCAGACGACTGTTCCATCGCCAGCCGCGCGCACCTCTTTGCCGATCGGATTGGGCATATCAAGGCCGTGATGCACCCGCCACTCATTGCCGGGGCCGTTCGAACCGTAGGTGTAATAAAACAACTGCGTGCTATTGGCGCTGGCATCAACGGGACGACGGAACCAGAAATGATCGTGCGAGTCGAGGGATAGCGGCGCGAGTTCCGGTGGCAAGGAAAATTGCCCTTGACGCGGATTGGGACGACTGACGGATACAACACCCTGTGGAGTCGCCACCGAAGTCGGTACAGACTCTGTAGGGCCAACAGGAACGGCACGGGTAGCAGTGGCTTGCACACCTGTTAACAGCGCGTCGCCGCCTTGAACGAGCACGGGCGTTGGTGTCACTGTAGGCGGCGTTAGCGCATCAATGGTGTTGGTAGCGATGATCGGGGTGGTGTTGCCCGCTGCCGCTACGATTTGCGAGACAGAGGCGTTATCCTGTGTAGGTGGTAGCGGTGAACCGGACTGGAGTGAATACGATACCTGCGGACGGGCGTTGTTGAGGAGCAGCAATGCGCCAATCCCCAGCGCTACGGCGAGGACGAAAAATCCCTGCAAATCGTGCATTATTTTTCGCAGCATATTGATGGTTCACCCTAAACTAACACCCTAACAATAATGTGCATCATTCTACCCGCAGAATGGTCAACGGTGCTATTGCGTGGCCTCAACGCAAATTTCGCTGCATAAAACAGGCTAGGAATAGTACAAGTGACTTCAGAGTCCGCGATGTAATATTCGTGAACCTGATCCTCGGTGTCGTACATCAGCCGAGCTAGACACTGACAGGCAACGCGAAGCAAGAAACTAGGCTACCATGATCGAATATATTCCCCAACAAGTTACCAACGCCTTTCTCTATTTCCATTCTGCTGGCGTATCGTCCGAAGAACTCCGGCCTTTTCTGCCTCAATTGCAAGAAAACCTCCCCAATACGTACATTTGGGCAGGCGATGGCGTTATTAGTGGAGCGCCATTGATGCGCCAAGGGTTGCATTATGGCGACGATGCAAAACACTACTGGTTCACGTTCCCGATGCAGGACGCGAGTAGCCCTGAGAGCTTTGCCCGCAATGCCGAGGCAATGGGCGCGACCTTGTCATGCGGCGGCGCATATGTCAACATGCTGGCTGATCAAGTCATGGCGCGCTTCAACATGCCAGCGCGTAAGGTTGTCCTCGCTGGTTTTCAACATGGTTCAAGCGTGGCATTAGCGGCCGCTATGATGCGCAGACGCGATCCGTATGCAAACACTATCCTGTTTGAGCCTTATATCCTCGAAAGCTATTACCTAGCCCATGAACGAACTCCACTCCCCAATACAATGATTGTGTGCATCGACAACCAGCACATTCGGGAGCGAACAAAGCGATGGATCAACATCGAGACGGATCACGAGTTCAGCGCAATGGGCATGGTCACCCGTGCAATTACGGTTCAAGGTGGAGACGATAGGCTCGATTCCGCTATGATGAACGAGGCCATCGCCATCATGAAACAGTTCTCACCCCGGACGGCAAGGGTGTGTAGGTAAATCTACATCCCAATCCCTGTCTGCTGTTCAGTAAAACGGGATTGGGAGCACTTTATCGTACTCCGATTGCCTATGCTCGACTGGGAAGCAGTTCAAACATGAGTGGTTTGTCGTATAAGGCAGTGATGATGGCGTCAAATTTACTAGGCGGCAGTGTTATTTCTTCGCCATAGCTAAGGAAATAGTCCTCGTGCTCATAGCTGATCCACGCGTGACCTGTGAGGACATGTACCCGTGCTTGATGAGGCACGATCTTGACGCTCATCACTTCGCCTTTGACCAAGCTCAGGCGAGTGGAGGCGACTGGTGTTTCCGTGTTAGCAGTTGTTTTATGGTTCCAAGTCGTCAGTGTGTGTATCAGGCTCACGATTATGCTCCTTCACTGCAAAACTTCGGGACGCGCTGCGTTCTCACACGCATTGATCCTTAGGTCGTTTACAAATTTCGGAAAAGGGCATCAATACGCGCTTTTTGCAGGGAATTTGCCGCTTTTTTGTAATTGGAAGAAAGGAGGACGAGGATCAATTCTACAGCAAATATAAGAGGCTGATACACTTTTTTTATCGCGGATCAGAGTAATATGATGAGATAGGCTCTTGATCATTTTTTCATACATATGGAAAGGATTATCATGAAGACCCCTCACAAACTTATCGCGTTCACCCTCATTTGCTCTCTCGTCCTCCTAACTCAATTCGCGCTACCCCACAGTGCTCAGGCGATCAGTTCTGCCTGCTCATTCTATGGGGCGATTGGCGGCCCGGTTACGGTGGCAGGGGACACAAACGGCAACTTCGGCCCCTTTGAGGCTGGAGAGACTTATACATTTACGATGACGGCAAACGCTGGCAGCAGCATCACATGGCGCGTGGTCGCGGATCCGGGTGGTGCCACGACACTAGCTGGCCCCGTGGTCACGACGGGCACAAGTACGCTCACGTATACCATGCCTGCTTCGGGTCAACCGGGTGGCATTGGCTTTTATGTAGACGCGGTTACGGGCACGGGTGGCAGCGTGGCAACGAGTTGTAATGCTGGTGGCTTTGCTGGTCGTCCGATTCCATCTAACTTTGTTCTGCGCACCATCACTTGCAACGTAGCGGTCTATGACAGTGCTGGCGGGCAACCCGTGGGGGCTAACGCCATTAAAGCAGGGCAAACGTGGTACGTGAATCCAACCCCTGTCAAAGATTTCAGTGGGAAACAGTGGACAGAAATCTACGTTTCGGGCACCACTAACGGATTTATTCCCACTCAGTGCGTTGGCTAAGTGACCGTTCGTTAGCTAAACCGAAATTGAAAAGCAAAGGGCGCGTCGATGTTGACTGCGCCCTTTCTTTTTAGTTAACTCAGTGGAATTTGATTATGCCTGTGCGGGTAATGCTTCACGGGGCTTGGCATTGCCGAACACGACTTTCGGTGAGGGCGGTTGATAGGCCCAACGCACGCCATTGGCAATCACCTGCTGCACCATCGGATTGAAGTAGGTGGGGTAGGTTTCGTGACCGGGGCGGAAGTAGAAGATGCGCCCCTTGCCACGTGTGTAGCAGCAACCGCTGCGGAAGACCTCGCCACCTTGGAACCAACTGACGAAGACCAGCGTATCCGGTGCGGGGATGTCGAAGCGTTCGCCATACATTTCTTCACGCTCCAGCTCGAACGCTTCCGGCAAACCTGCCGCGATGGGATGACCCGGTTCGACTACCCAGATGCGCTCCCGCTCGTCGGCTTCGCGCCACTTCAGATCGCAGCTCGTGCCCATCAGCGCCTTGAAAATCTTGGAGAAATGTCCAGAATGCAGCACGATCAAGCCCATGCCGTCTAAGACACGCTGGCGAACACGCTCGACTATTTCATCTTTCACATCGTCATGGGCGGTATGTCCCCACCATGTCAGTACATCGGTGGAGTCGAGCACTGCTTGAGTCAAGCCGTGTTCAGGTTCGTCCAGCGTCGCCGTGCGCACGGTGACACCAGCTTGAGTCTTTAGCCCATTGGCGATGGCTGTGTGCATCCCCTCAGGATACACAGCGGCTACCTTGGGGTTACGCTTTTCGTGGCGGAATTCCCCCCAGACCGTAACGCGAATATTATCCATATAAGTTACTCCATACTTGAGTGGTAGATAGATTTATTGAGGTGTTCAATCTAACCTGTGGACGAGGATACCACTCACGATAGCCTTGCGCATCTGAGTGTCAGATTAAACTCATAAGAAATTGCTGAAAATAGTCACTTCTGTTTCGTGTTCCAGCAGTCAATTCGATATACTAAAATCTCTCAATGGTTCAATATAGACATATTAGGACACAGTGGCATGACTACAGCACAAAAAACATCAACGAAACTTTCCGCTAAGGAGCGCCGCGAGCTAGAGCGCCGCCGCCAGCAGCAACAGCAGACCATCTTATTGGTGGTGGTGGGTGTTGTCCTGTTGGTGGTAGTGGTCGGCGGCATCTTGCTGACCGTCCTCGCACCGGTAGATGCCGTCGTCGATGATAAGGTCAAGACCGCGTACAGCGCCTACGATGGCAAAGCGGACTATATGGGCGTAACCGAGACCGGTTACTACTACCTTGGCGCGAAAGACGCTCCAATTACGGTTGAAGAATTTTCCAGCTTGTCGTGCCCTCACTGCTATGACTGGCACCGTGATGTGTTTAAGAATATCCAAGATAAGATTCAGGCGGGTCAGGTTAAGTTTGTGTATATCCCGCTGACGAATATTGGCTCGTTCAACTCGGAACCGATGGCCAAAGCCAACATTTGCGCTGGCGAGCAGGGCAAGTTCTGGGAAATGCAGGATGTGCTGTTCGATTGGCAGGCACGCTACGGTACCAGCGCGAATGACTCACGCCGTTTGTCGGCAGCCGCCAGCGCACTCGGTCTTGATACGGGCAAATTCGACACGTGCGTGAACAGCTCCAGCACGCAAGACCAAATCAAAGCCGCCGCCGATGATGCCACCAAGCGCGGCGTGAACGGGACCCCGACTATTTTCGTGAATGGCGAAAACATCGGCACCGTCGGTTTGAACGAACTGCGCGGCGTGATCGAGTCTAAAGTCGCTGAAAAGGCCAGCTAATCACATGGCGTTCGTAGTCAGCCCGCTCTGTTGACGCAGAGCGATACGTGTCACTTTTTCCAAGGAACCCTACACAATGGGTTCCTTGTGTTTGTGCAGCCGTCACTCAAGATGGGCGAAGTGCGGAGGACTTGATAAAGTAGTGTCCCAACGTGAAGTACTCGTTGATTGACATTATCCACACGGAGCCATCATGTCCCCCGATCCCAACATCATTCTAGACGCTCATCAAGATATTGCTTATAACGCCCAGAATTACGGGCGAGATTTTCTGCTGAGTGCCAACCGCAAACGTCAATTAGAAGAAGGCACAGATATTGTTAGCCGCAACGGAACAGCGACATCGGGATTTCCGGACGCGCTGCTCGGTCGCGTCGGCGTTATCTTCAGCACCTTATATGCCATGCCGGAATGGGCCAAGCTGGATGCCAAGGAAACAGGCTATCAGACCCCCGCAGAAGCCTCCAAGATGGCGATGACCCAGTTAGATTATTATCATCGGTTGGCGGATCGTACCGACCGCATCGTGTTAATCAAAACACAGGCCGATCTGAGTAAAGTGCTCGATTCGTGGGCGGATGGGGTTGAGATCGATAGCCATAAAGTTGGCCTCGTGATCTTGATGGAAGGCGCTGACCCGATCCGCGAACCCAAGGCGTTCGAGGAATGGTACGAGCGCGGCTTGCGTATTTGCGGCACGGCATGGTCGGAGACACGTTACAGCGGCGGTACCACAATGCATGGACGCGGGCCGGGGCCGTTGACGGGGTTGGGGCGAGAGCTGCTCGAAGTGATGCAGTCGTTCAACGCGATTCTAGACGTTAGCCACATGGCGGAAGAATCGTTTTATGAAGCGCTAGATCGATATAGTGGGACGATCATCGCCAGCCACAGCAATCCGCGCCGCTTCCGCAACAGTGACCGCCACTTGAGCGATGACATGATCCGGCGTTTGGTCGAGCGCGATGGTGTGATGGGCGTCGTTCCTTACAACGCCTTTCTCAAGAATGGGTACACAAGGAGCGAGGCCAAGTCACAAACCCCGATCAGCATTCTGATCGATGCCATCGATCATATTTGTCAGGTCGCTGGCTCACCACGCCATGTGGGGATCGGCACCGACTTCGATGGTGGCTTCGGCAGCGAGAATATCCCCGCCGAGATCGACACTGTGAGCGATCTACAAGTGATCCCTACCCTGCTGGCGCAACGTGGTTATTCGGCGGAAGATGTACAATTGATCTTGAGTGGTAACTTCCTGCGTGCATTACGCGCAACTTTACCGCGATAAGGCAGGGACAATGGAGCGAACCTCTCAACTTGGGATTGCGTTGGCGGTACTCGGCGGCGTGATCGCCTTCATGGGACTGTTCCCCGGCGTGATCGGGCTGGATCAAGCGCAGGGCGTCGGGTTGTTCCAGATGACGGTCATTCTGCTAGGTTTTTGTCTGCTGATCCTCGGCGCGGCGACGTTTGTGCAGTTGAACTACTATGCCGGACGGAAGCACACCCTCGGTCAGGAGATCGCGCTGCGGTTGAGCATGACCGGGTTGATTATTTCCATTGTGTCCGGCTACGCGGATATTCTGGGCATCGGTTCGCATCCGCCGTTTGGCGAGCAGCGTCCTTTGCTTGGCAGTGTGCAGGTGGTCGGGTTGGTGGGCGGCTTTGTCATCGCGTCGGTAGGGATCATCCTGTTCGCGCTGCTCGGTCAGAGCGACCATGATGAGCCGAATCAGACAACGTGAGTGGCGACCATACAAAAGCATAGGCTGAATGGGAAGTTACTCTAGATGCCTTGCCCCCTCAAGCAGGGCACCCGCAAGCAACTTCAGTTCCATTCAGCCTACACTTCAACAGGAGGAAAACTGGAATCTGTCACTATCTTGTTTAGTGTTCACTTAACACTATGAGAACTAGTATAGGATTCTGGGTAAGTTATTACTTCTGCTAACCTATCAGAAAAAAGCGACTGGTTTTTCTGGTAAAGTGCCGAAGCAACGTCACCCCACCTGAGATGCATTGCTCCCTCGAAGCAGGATGAGCAACGTGCGCATCAACTAACTCTGGAGCGTTTGACCATCGGTATATTCAACGAGGGTGAGGCCAGCCCGTTTACTGTAGGATAACTGACCACCATAGGGCGCGGTGAAACTACCAGAGGTCGGTGATACGTCACGATAGTCGCGTCCCACCGCTACGGTGATGTAGCCCATATGGGGTTCGCGGTTATTGGTGGGATCGAAGGCTACGCGATTGAACCCCGCTGCTGTTGGCAAAAAGACTTCTACCCACGCGTGCGAGCTGCCTTCGCCAAGCAGATGACCGGAGACATACCTTGCTGGTACCCCTGCTGCCCGACATATCGCAAGCATCAAATGCGCGTAATCTTGGCACATCCCCTTACCCAAGCGGAGTGCTTCAGCGGCAGTCGTATCCACGGTGGTTACGCCACTCTGGTAATGCATCGTGTCGTAGACCCAAGCATGAATGCGTAAGGCCAGATCATACGGCGTCGTGGTGGTGGCTTGTAATTGACGTGCAACGGCGTGAATATGCGGATCAGGCAGGGTGAGCGAGGTGGGTTGCAACCAATAGGCAACGCTATCAGGCGCAATGGGTGGCAACGGCGCAGACTGCCGCTCATTTTCGATGATCATCAAGAGTTCGAAGGTCACAGCCTGATCTGCTTGCGGGACTTCCACATCAAGGATGCGATTGCCAAAACTATCGATTGTTTGTCGTTTAGCCAGCGGCACGGGAGTGATGGCGAGATGATGTTCGTGTACTTTTTGCGCAGCATAGCGATCAGCAGGAATAACGATGAGGCGCTGTTTCAGATTTTGAATCGGGCCGGGATAGGCATAGTGAAAGCGCTGGTAAAATTGGAAGCGGGTTCGCCGCACGCTGCGCCAATCGACAGCTTTGTAATCGATGAATTGTACATGTTGGGCGGCGGCAAAGTCGGGTTCATTCATAGTATTCACTTGGCTTCTGGTAGTATGATGCCTAGATGTGCATTTTCCTGCACTTGTTCTGCCCACACTGTGAAACTGGTTAGCTGCGCACTGCCATAAATCGTGGCGAAGGCGACATCAACCGCATCCCGTCCACGTGCAATCACCACGCGTCCTGTGCGCGGACGGTTATGTCGAGCGTCAAAGGTATGCCACATATTATCCATGTAGACTTCAAACCACGCATGGAAATCCATTGGTGAGGGATCAGGCGTGACGTTGATATCCGGCAAATAACCACATACGTAGCGCGCGGGAAAGTTCAGAGCACGGCAGAAGGACACCCCTAAATGCGCGAAATCACGACAGACGCCTTGACGTTGTTGATAGGCATCCCACGCCGTGGTGGTGGAAGTGCTGCTGCCCGCGCCATAGGCAACGTTGGTATGCAGCCAATCGCATACCGCTTGCACCTGTGCCCAACCACCCTGAATATTACTGAAGAACTCCCACGCATCCTTGATAAATAAATCTGACGGGCAGTAGCGACTTGGCAATGTGTAGATGATCACATCGTCCGGCAACTCTTCGACCAGCGTTTTGGGCAAGTCTGGCAGCATGAGATCGGGCAGCGGCGATACGTCTACGAGTGCATGATAGCCGATAGCGAGGGTACCGATGGGGGCAACTAACCGCCAAATCTGGTTGCCAAAGCCGTCGATGTACTCATGGACTGGCACAGCAGGGGTGAGTGTACGTTGTTCTTCGACCATGCCCTGATTATACGCTGGTTGGATTGCCAACAGCATCGGGTTGGACGCCCCAAGTTCATATACAATCTCGCATCCGATGTGAACACGCAGTAACCGTTGGCTTTCAACGGCGTCCATCGCAGCGCCTTTCCAATAATTTCTTACGGTAGTGTGCTACAGGGGAGGGGATGCCTGTATACGCAGTCTATTCCGATACGATGCATGTACATATGGGAGAGTGTACACACGACGATCCGCAAACACCTTGGTGAAATCGCACAGACTAGACGGTTGAATCGTCAATATCCGTCAAAACACGATCACTTATAGCGCAATAGCAGTTTTTCGTCGTGTGTACAAATTGGTGCAGCCTCAGACTATGCTGCGAAATGCTCCGGTTTGACCTTTCACATCCATATACGCTGTGTTAGCGCGTGCTCATGGGCATGATCACGTAGGTGAAGTCTTTGCGACCTGCCGGACGCACCACACCCGGAGCCGATGCACCATTGGTCTCAATCGCGACCTGATCTTCGTTGATGACGGCTAGCACATCGAGGAGATAGCGCACGTTGAAGGCGATCTCCAGCCCCGGCCCGTCGATGGAGGCATCGAGCGTCCACTCGTTTTCGCCACGCTCAGAGGCTTGGGCGGTGACGGTCATGGTGCCCGGTTCGGCTACATTACGCCCCGGCTTGATGGCGACCCGTGTGGTGTTGTTGTTGTTGCGCGCCACGATCTCCGCATTTTTGCAGGCGAGCGTCAATTCCTTGCGCGTCACTACGGTTGAGGTCGCGGCGGCTTTGGGGATCAGGTGCTCGACATCGGGGAATTTGCCGTCGATGATCTGCGAAACGATGTCTACATCGCCAATATGGAACATGACCTGACTGCGGTTGGCGGAGATCGAGAACATCACCTGATTGTCGTCCCCCGGCGCGATGCGCGCGATTTCGGTCAGCGTTTTGGCGGGGATGACGAGCGAGATGGCTTGGTCGATGGAGGTGGTCATTTCGGCAGTGCGCAACGCCATGCGGAAGCCATCGGCGGAAATCAGCGAGATGCGGTCGCTATCGAATTTGGTCAGGATGCCCATCAGGATCGGGCGGGTCTCTTCTTTGGCTGCCGCGAACACAACCTGATTGATCATGTCCTGAAAAACATCAGCGGGGATCGCCATGCCCGGTTCGCCATCCGCTTCGGGAAGCTGCGGGAATTGGTCGGCCTCGATGCCTTTTAGCTTGTTGCTGGCACGTCCAGCGCATTTGATCACTAGAGTTTGTGTCTTGGGATCAAGCTCCAGATCGACGCGTTCGGGCGGCAAAATCGCCACGATTTCTGACAATTCGCGGGCGGGCACAGTGATCGCGCCAGCAGTCTCGACATTGGCACCGATGCGATCCACGATGCTGATACCCTGATCAAGATTGATGGCGCACACCTTCAGTCGATCATCTTCAGTCTCTAGCAGCACATTGCCCAACACAGCTTGGGTCGGACGCGATGAGACAGCACGACTGACGATGCTCAACGCTTTGGCTAGATTTTCTTGCAATACAGATACGCGCATTTTCCCTCGATTTTAGCGATAGTTAGCTAGGAAATTTGTTCTATTTTACCGGATGAATGGGAATTAATGCAAGTTGCAATTCCCCGTCAGCCATTGATAGTTTGAAAATGTTTGAGAATTAGAACCCAACCCTTACCGAAATACCAGTTTCGTCGCCCTATTTTCTGATCGGTCATTAATGAGCATGTTTACAAATTGTGGGGAGATCACCGTTGACGCCATATAGTCCTCAGTGTTAAAGTTCGGTTAGGTATTATCCATAATTTATCTGAAAGTGCGGAGTTGTAGACTTCGCAGCGGGATTACTATTCATGTCTTCGGAACTCGGCCTTCGTTTATTCGGCATGGTGATTTGTGCGCTAATCGGCGCGCGGCTTGGGGATGGCTTGGCACAGCCACCAGTACCGAGAGAAGTGTTTTCACTGATCTTCGGCTTGGTTGGCTCGCTCATTGGCCTGATCCTGACGCCGTACGTTACGACCCGTCCGGCGCGGTTCGCCCGTACAGTAATCCGCGAATTGCCGATAGAGGTGCTCGGCACTTCCTTGATCGGCCTGATATTTGGCTTGATCGTGGCGGCACTGCTGGCGGTTCCGTTGGGGTTGCTGCCGCGTCCTTTCAGCGAGTGGACTCCTTCTATCGTGGCAGTCGTGTCGGCCTATCTGGGCATCCTGATTTTCGCCTTCCGTGCGCCGGATATTTTCCAGTTGACGCAGCGTTTACGCGGGATGCCGACAGAGCAAATCAGTGTTCCAGCGGCGACTTCGTCATTGACGACCATCGAAGCCAGCGTACAAATCCTGATGGATACGAGCGTGATCATCGATGGGCGCATCCTCGACATCGTCAAAACGGGCTTCCTATTCGCCACCATCCTTGTGCCGGGGTTCGTTTTGCGACAGCTTCAGCACATCGCTGATGAAAGCGATCCGCTGCGCCGGAATCGTGGCAAACGCGGCTTGGAAATCCTCGAAGAATTGCAGAAGCTCAACAAGGATAATAAATCCAGCATCGAGATCGTTGATCTGGATACCGACGGGGCGCGCGCCGTCGATGATAAGTTGGTAGTGCTGGCGAAGCAGATGAACGCACATCTGATGACCACTGACCACAACTTGAACCGTACGGCGACTTTGCAAGGCGTGCGCGTTTTGAACATCAATGAACTCGCCAATGCCGTCAAAGCGATGCTGCTGCCCAATGAAATGATCCCGATCAAGATCACGGCGGAAGGGCGCGAAGCCGGTCAGGGCGTCGGGTATTTGGATGACGGTACAATGGTCGTGGTGGAAGATGGTAAACGTTACCTTGATCGCACCATCTATGTGATCATCACCCGGATGATCCAGACCGCTGCCGGGAAGATGTATTTTGCTAGACCGGAAGAACCAAGAAAGTAGAGCACACCCGCCGATGAGCCTGAGAGTGTTTAATGTCCTTGGACGTGAGAAAGTCGATTTTAAGCCGATTGAACCGGGACGCGTCACCATGTATGTATGCGGCCCCACCGTGCAAGATTATTCGCATTTGGGACACGCCAAGACCTATATATCCTTCGACCTGATCAACCGCTATCTGCGCTACAGCGGTAACGAAGTCCTGTATGTTCAGAATATCACCGATGTCGGGCACCTGCTTGATACGGGCGAAGATCGCATCATCAAGAAGGCCAAGCAAACGGCGGCTGGAAGCTCGGCACAACCTGCCGCGCTGCCGATGCAGATCGTGGAAAGCTATGCCAAGGCGTACTTTGATGATATGGACGCGCTCGGCATCCAACGACCGGACATCAGCCCCCGCGCCAGCGCGCACATCCCTGAACAGATCGAGATGATCCAGACGCTGCTCAAGAATGAGAACGCGTACATCGCGGACGACGGTGTGTACTTCGATGTTTCTAGCCACGACGGTTACGGTAAGCTCTCCAACCGGAAGCGCGATGAATCCGAGACAGGTTCGCGCACGCTGAAAGGACGCGGAAAGCGTAATCCCGAAGACTTCGTGTTGTGGGTCATCGCGCCGCCAGAACACCTCTTGAAATGGGACAGTCCGTGGGGCAAAGGCTACCCCGGTTGGCATATCGAGTGCTCCGCCATGTCGCGCAAATATTTGGGCGAGACATTCGATATTCACGGCGGCGGGATTGATAACATTTTCCCGCATAACGAGTGCGAATGCGCCCAGAGCGAGGCCGCTAATGGCAAGCCGTTTGCTAATCACTGGCTGCTGACGGGCAGTTTGACCGTCAACGGCGTGAAGATGTCCAAGAGCCTCGGCAATTTCACGCGGGTACGGGATGCGCTGGAAAAGTACCGACCAGAAGTGATCCGCGCGTGGGTGTTCCAGACGCACTACAGCAATCCGGTCGATTACAGCGACGACGCCTTAGCCGCCGCGCAAAAGGGCTGGGAAGGCATCATGGGTGCCGTGCGCCTGACCCGCGAGGCGCTGCGTTCCGCACAGGATTCCGAGGCTGGCAGCGGCTTCCTCGCCGTGATCGACCAGACCAAGGCGCAGTTCATCGAGGCAATGGATAACGACTTCAACGCACCTGTCGCGATGTCGGTACTGCAAACTTTCACGACCGAAGTCAATAAACTGCTGAACAGCGGCGAGACGGTTGGCAAGGCCACGCTAGAGGCCATCGAAGCGCTGTACAACGAGTTGGGCGGAACGGTGCTCGGTATTGTGCCCGCCATCGAAGCGACCAGCAACGCCGATGCAAAGCGTCAAGACGGCTTGATCCGCCTGTTGATCGATCTGCGTCAGCAGTCACGTGCCGAAAAGCAGTTCGCCCGTGCTGACCAGATTCGCAATCAGTTGAAGGCACTCGGCGTCATCCTCGAAGATCGTGCTGACGGCAGCATTTATAAGCTTGAGAATTAAGCATCCTGAGCGCCAAACGATGATGGGGACACCTTGATCATCGGTTGTACATGGCTGGCGCTCAGGAACCACCATGAAGGATTTGTGTAATGAGTCGTATACCAATCGTTGCCGGAAATTGGAAGATGTACAAGACGCCGTCGGAAGCGGTGGACTTCGTCACCTCCCTGATCCCCGAACTTAGCCCACTGGATGGCGTCGAGCGCGTCATATGTCCACCGTTTCTCGCGATCCCCGGTGTGAGCGCGAAGGTGGCGGGCAGCCCGATTCAAGTCGGGGCGCAGAACGTACACTGGCAGAAGGAAGGCGCGTTCACCAGTGACATCGCGCCCGCTATGCTGAAAGGGCTGGTGGAATACGTGATCGTCGGGCATTCCGAAGTGCGCCAATATCACGGTGACACTGATGAGCGCGTGAATATGCGGGCGAAAGCAGCTTTAGAGGCTGGCCTCAAGCCGATCATCGCGGTGGGCGAGAGCGTCGATACGTACCGCGCGGGACAGACGGAAACATTTGTCGGCGCACAAATTCGCGCGTGCTTCGCAGGCATCCCCCAAGAAGCCGTGAGTTCAATCGTCGTGGCCTATGAGCCGCTGTGGGCGATTGGCACCGGCCTGACGCCGACGGCAGAAGAAGCCAACCAGATCATCAAGAACGCGATCCGCAATGTGCTGGCGTCGCTGTACGGCGAGGACGCAGCACAGCAGGTGCGCATTCAGTACGGTGGCAGCGTCAAGCCAGATAATATGAAGGGCTTCATGAGCCAGCCCGATATTGACGGCGCACTGGTGGGTGGCGCTTCGTTGAAAGTCAACGACTTCGTGACGCTGGTCAAGCTGGCGCGCGAAGCCAAGGGACTTGCGTAAAAATAGTGCTGAGTGCTAAGTAAATACGAAATGCAAGCAGTAGGGCGGGAGTTATCTCGCCCTTTTCATTCGCGGACACAGCGATCAGGTGATGGCGCTCTGATCGAGATAGTACGGATTATGCGGTACGGCTGCCATCGCCGCGCCGACGATGCCCGCCTCGTTACCTAGCTCCGCCGGGACAACCCGCGCCTTCACCTCAAGATAGGGACTGAAGCGGTCAAAGTGCTTGGAGACGCCGCCCCCAATGATGAACATATCAGGCCAGAACAACTTCTCCATCTTGACGAGGTACTCGTTGACGCGCTTGGCCCATTTATCCCATGAGAGGTCTTTTTCCAGCCGCGTGCGTTCGGATGCGCGCGCTTCGGCGTCTTTGCCGCGAATCTCGATGTGACCGAGTTCGGTATTGGGCACGAGTTTGCCATCGAGAAACATCGCCGTGCCGATGCCCGTACCGATGGTGATCATGAAGATCAGACCGAGGGTGTGATGCCGCCCTGCGCCGAAGACGAGTTCCGCGATGCCTGCCGCGTCGGCATCGTTGAGCAGAGTAACCTTGCAGTTCGTCTTGGCCTCAAAGAGCACCTTGCCGTCGGTATCGATCCACGATGGATCGACGTTGGCAGCGGTGCGCATCTTGGTTCCACGCGCAATCGCGGCGGGGAAGCCGACTCCGATGCGCTCTTTCCAATCGAAATGACGCGCTACTTCGGCTACCGCATTGCCGACATTTTCGGGATCAGCGGGCTGCGGCGTGAGCACGCGGAAGCGCTCTTGTAACAACTCGCCCTTGTCCGTATCCACGGGTGCGCCTTTAATGCCCGTGCCGCCGACATCGATACCTAAAAGAATCATGGTAATCCGCCATTCTGAAGTAAAAGGCTCTAGTTAATGCCTATTATAGCTTACACAGCGGCTTGCGCGGGCGACCAGACCTGTTTAAGCAGCGCGCGTGCCATCGTCAGGTTGGGGATCAGCGGGTTCATGAGCAGCGCCCGCAGTGCTTTGGCGTCAGAGTGCTCCAAGACGGCTTCCACCAGCAGTTGTTCATATGCACAGTTCAATTCGATGCGCGCCCGCAGTTCGCCAGACAGCGAGGCGGCGGAGGCCAGCGCGAGGGGACGGATTTGCCCCGCATCGAGCAGGCAGGGCGTCTCGATGAT
Organism: Anaerolineae bacterium; assembly: GCA_019637615.1. Classification (GTDB taxonomy): domain Bacteria; phylum Chloroflexota; class Anaerolineae; order Aggregatilineales; family UBA2796; genus JAHBVK01. The sequence continues at coordinate 177,463 of JAHBVJ010000001.1, forward strand.
GGCATCGGCGGGGAGCCACGGCAGCGCTTGACGATTTTCGACGTTGACGATGTAGGTGGCGGTATGGCGCTCAATCAAGGCCATCAGCACGGGAGCGATGACGAAATCGTACCAGTTGGCGTTACGTCTGCTCAGGCCAGCGGGACGGCCTTGCGCGGTGGCATATTCCGCCAGCAGTTCGGTCTCTAGCTCCATCAACTGCTTGGCGCGGCTCTGCGTGAGCTGGCGCTGACGTTCCAACATGCGATCCGGCTGCACGAAATAGCGGAAGTAAGGCGTCGGCAAGGCTCCGAGCGCACGCACTAGATCGACATCGAGATCGAGGTTGGTGATGTGCTCCAGCCGCGCCATGAGCTGGTCGGTGACCTCTTGCCCCGCGTGGACGATGCGGGTGATGAAGCCGAAGTGATGCATCCCGACATAATCGACGCTGAGTTCCGCGACGGGCACTTCCAGCGCTTGGCTGATCTGGCGCAGCATGTTGACGGGCATATCGCAGAGACCGATGACCCGTAACGAGGTGGCACGGGCGACGGCATACTGAATGACGCTGGCGGGGTTGCTGAACGACAGCACGAGCGCTGTTGGCGCGTGCCGTTCGACCTGCCGCATCAGATCAAGCACGGCGGGGATGGTGCGGACGGCGTTGGCAAAACCGCCGGGGCCGATGGTCTCTTCCCCCGGCAGCCCATAGGCGTGAGGGAATGACTCGTCATGGGCACGCGCTTCCAGACCGCCGATGCGCACTTGATTGATCACGTAGTCCGCGCCATCCAATGCTTCCGCAAGATCGGTTGTAGCGGAGACGGTCAGCCATCCGCCCGGCTGCGCCATCAGCGCCGCGACACGCGCCACAGGGCCGAGCTTGTACATGGTGCGCCCGTGCAGCGAGATATGGATGGGCACAGAGCCGGGATGCTGCGCGTACTTGTGTAAGGCGTCGATGAGTTCGGGCGTGCCGATGGCACTGCCGCCGAGGATCGCGATCTTGGTCATGGTGATATGCTCCTTGCGCGAATTGTACCTGATGGGTCGATTCGTGGGTGCAGTAAGATTTGCACGAAAATTCTATTACAAGAGTTTAGAGAAAGTAGAATCAGATCATTCAAATGATCGAATCGATCATTTGACACGGAGGATTCAGATCATTTGAATCAGGTCAGGAGAGGTCAAATGATCGCAAAATGATCTGATTCGTCTGCTTAATTCAGATCATTTCTGCTAGGATTCCGAGAGAAATCCCGATTCAGATCATTTACTGTCGAACAGCCGTGCTAATCGACGGCTTATTCATAGGCAGCACACCCGATAATGCATTTTAGCAGAACGCTTAGCGTTGTCAAGTTATAAGTTCTAAACCTTTGATGGATTTACGGGGTAGTAAAGTTGAAACTTTTTGGTATCAAGTGACGTATATCACGGTATATTTGTGATATATTTCACACAAAATATACGTTGTAGTTAGGGAGAGACGTCATGCAGAATTTCATGGGATGGTTCAACCGTGTTGATGTCCAGATCACGACGTGGATGGCAAAGTACGGCGTTCGATTACTGAGCATCGCGTTGGGCATCGTGTTTTTCTGGTTCGGCGTGTTGAAGTTCTTTCCGGGACTCAGCCCTGCCGAGATGTTAGCGGCGCGTACCATCGAAACGATGACATTCGGGGTGATCAAGCCGAACTTGGCGCTACCGATTCTCGCGACATGGGAAACGCTGATCGGGCTGGGGCTGCTGACAGGGCAGTATATGCGTGTGACGCTGCTGTTGTTGTTCGCGCAGATGTTGGGCACGATCACACCGTTGTTTTTCTTCCCGCTGGAGACATTCGTACGCGTGCCTTACGCGCCAACACTGGAAGGGCAGTACATCATCAAGAATCTGGTGCTGGTAGCGGCGGGATTGGTGATCGGCGCGACGGTGCGCGGCGGGGCGGTGGTGGCTGATCCTGACGCGGCGCAGACTGCCAAGCGGCAAGAAGCAGTCAAGTTACAGGCGATGCAGAAATGAGTCTAATGGGCTTCCATAGCTGACGGTTGCCTGACGAGCAGCCATGAATACTCGTCGGTTTGGTGGCGGCGTGCTATAGTGGCGGGATGACATCTACCACTTTGCACCGTCGCCATCTGTTAGACGCGCTGTTCATCGGGCTGCTCGGTTTGTACATCCTCGCGGGCGTGCTGGCTGTGCCACTGCATGGCGACGAATCTACCATCATTTTCATGAGTCGCGACGTAGAAGCACTGCGCCCTGACCAGATCGCAACGCTGTTTTTCCACGATCCGCCGCGTGTTGACCCCGCTGTGCAAGAATTACGCTTGCTGAATGGCAGCATCACGTTCTTCGGCATGGGAGCACTGTGGAAGCTGGCAGGATTTCAGGCCGCTGATGTGAATGAGCAGTGGGATTGGGGGGCGGATTACGCCTATAACCAAACGACCGGGCATATCCCCTCGGCAAGGCTGTTATTCGTGGCGCGGCTGTGGTCGGCATTTTGTACGCTGTTGAGCACGGCGATCTTGTTCGCCATTGCGAAGCGCTTGATGCCGCGTATGGGAGCGTGGATCGCGGCGTTGGCCTATGTGCTGTTGCCCGCGTTGCTGTTGAATGGACGACGCGCCAGCTTCGAAGGCAGCGTTCAGATTACCCTGATGCTCCTGTTATGGTCGGCGGTTGTGCTGACGCAGCGCATCGCGGCGGGGCGAGATAAGGCGATCCATTGGCTGCTGGTGGGATTGGCGGCGGGGGCGAGCGCGGCGGCGAAACACAATTCGCTGCTCGTCATCCTGCCGGTGGTGGGAATCGTGATTATCTATGATCTCGTCCGGCAGCGGGATTGGGCGCGAAGTATAGGTCGTGCGGCATTGACCGCGCTGGCGACGGTGGCGATCTTCCTAGCGCTAAGTCCGGCATGGTGGAGCGCTGATCCGCATATCCCTAGCACCGTCGTGCAACTGCGCTTTGACCTCATGCGGAATCAGTCCAACACATTCGGGGGATTCGCGGACTTCGGGCAGCGCTTGAACGCGGCGCTGACAGCGGTAATTGCACCTCCGCAGTATTACGAGGTCAACGCGGGATGGCCTGAATGGTTAGCGGAGTCGATCCGGCAGTACGAAGTGCAGCCATTTTTGTTGATCCCGCTGCGGGGCATCCCACTGCCACCGATCTCGTTGATCGTGGTTGCGCTTGGTGTGCTGGCACTGCCGCGCACCGCCGCTGCGATGTTGATCCGCGTGAGCGCCGTGAGCACACTGCTGTCGCTGCTGCTGCTGAATCCGCTCCCGTGGCAGCGGTACTATTTGCCATTAGCGCCGTTTTATGCGCTGTTGTATGGCGCGGGAATCACTTACCTCGCGATGGTAGCACGACGATGGATCGAGGCTAGACGTGTCCGAGCAGCGTAAACGGGTGGCGGATGTCGGGTTTCTGGTGGCGTTGATGCTGTTCATCGTGGCGGGGATCATGCTTGTCCCTCCGCACGGCGATGAATATATGCAGATGTCGATGGCGCGCGATGTATTTTATGAGGCGCAGGGCGAATGGGCGCGTTTGGCGTATGTGCCGCCCGTCCAGCCTGATACCGAGCCATATTTGCGGCTGTTGAACGGCACCCTGAACAAAACCTTAATCGGGTTGACGTGGTTGGTGACGGGGCGCACGGAACAAGATCTGCCGGGGATTTATGCGTGGGGCGAGTCGCAAGAATGGAACATCGCTCAAGGCAACGTACCGAGTGATGAGGCGTTGGCATTGGCGCGCTGGTCATCGGCGCTGCTGACGGCGCTCGGCGTGATCCCGATATTCGTGATCGGCTGGCATGTGCGCTTGCGCTCGGTGGCGTATCCGGCGGCGCTGCTGTATGCGCTGCATCCGGTCGTGCTGATCAACGGACGCCGCGCCATGATGGAAGGCAGTTTGATGTTATTCTCGCTGCTGACCGTCGCATGGGCGGTGGAGATGATCGTCACCGAGCATTCAGCGGCGGCAACGGGCTGGATGCGACGGTTATCGCCGCTGGCGCGTTATGTCGGACTCGGTGTGTGCGGCGGACTCGTTTTGAGCGCCAAATACACCGGAATCGCCATTGTGGCGACGGCGCTGCTGGCGGTGATGATCACGAGTCTGGCGCGGCGGCGAACATGGCGGGCGGTGTTATACGCGCTATTGGCTGGGACGATTACTGTTGTCATCTGGTTCGCACTGAATCCGATATTCTGGAACGATCCAGTCGGGGCGCTGCGGGCATCGGTGGAAGCGCGGGTGGACCTGCTGAACCGCCAGAGCACCGATCCGCTGCTGGCGTATAAGACGACGGGTGAACGATTCTCGGCGCTCCTTACGCAGCCATTCCTCAGCCCGCCGCAGTATTATGAAGCGCCAACATGGGCGGGGGTGATCGAAGCGCCTATTGCCGCTTACGAAAACTCGGCACTGCGCGGCTGGGCATGGACGCCGCTGATCGGCGTGGTGTTGACGGCGTTGATGCTGTACGGGCTGCTGCGGCTGGTGATCGAGGTGTGGCGGCGGAATCTGGTGGCGGTGGCGATCTTGATGTGGTTGGCGGTGATGCTGATCACATCGATGAGCAGTCCTTTGAACTGGCAGCGCTACTATTTGCCGTTGATCCTCGTGGGCGTGGTGCTGGCGGCGACGGGCATCGGGTATCTGGTGGTGTGGCGGCTGCCGACGACAGAACGTCAACCGACAGCCTGAACGATCATTCCTGTTTCCAGATTTCCGCCAAGGCCGCATTGATGATCACGACGACGGCGAAGATCACCGCGAGGGTGGTTTGTCCGGCGTTGGCGAGGGCTAAGGCCGTCACGCCGAACACGAGCAGTTTGACGATCTGGAGCCACGGACGGCGTAACCGGCGGCTGGACTTCGGCGCAAGCCACATCCCCCAGACGACGATCAAAAGGATAGGCGCACCCAAGCCCAAGATGAACTTGAGCAGCGTGTTATCCGACGCTTGGAAGCCCCAATAGCCGAGCGCGACCAGCGCCACTAATTCAAGCAGGAAACTCAGCGCTAAATTTGCCGATGGAAGCATGATTCACCGCAATTCGTGATGTCAACCGGATAGACGGCGGCGCGGGACGCTGCTCAATAGGCGCACCTGCTCGCCGATGTCGCCCGCTTTGACGATGCTCTCGCCCACCAAAACTGCGTGCGCTCCAGCGGCAGCAACCATTTCGACATCATTGACCGTGAAGATGCCGCTTTCCGCGACCAAGGTGATCTCCGGCGGTACCATCGAGGCGAGACGCGTGGTGACGTTGAGATCGACGTTGAAGGTGTGGAGATCGCGGTTGTTGATCCCGATCAATTTGGGCGCGAGTTTGAGCGCACGTTCCATCTCGGCTTCGGTATGCACTTCGATCAGCGCCGATAAATTGTAAGTGGTGGCGACTTGATACAGATCGCGCAGGCGTGCATCATCCAGAATGGCGACAATGAGCAGGATGGCGTCCGCGTTGGCTTTATAGCCTTCCACGATCTGGCGTTCGTCAATGATGAAGTCTTTGCGCAGCGTAGGCACTTCGACGTTCTCGCGCACCTTGCGGAGATCGTCTAAGCTGCCTTGAAAAAAGTCGTGATCCGTTAGGATGGAAATCGCAGACGCACCGCTGCCTGCATAAGTGATGCCGAGCATGATCGGGTTGAAATCTTCGATCAGGATGCCTTTGGACGGCGAGGCATGTTTGATCTCCGCGATCAGGGCGATCTGTTCCCGACGCAAGGCCGCTGCGAAATCGCGCACGGGACTGCCGCGCCGTGGTCTTCCGAAGGGGGAAAGCGGCGGCAGCAGCGCCACTTCTTCGAGCTTGCGCGCCACGATCTTATCGAGGATGGTATTGGTTTGCTGGATGCCTTTTGCCGTACTCGAAAACGGGTTGGGCGCGGATGGTGGTCGGCTGCCAAAGGAACTGGACGAACTTGGCTTAGAAGGCATTCTCCCTCCAAAAAGACCCGCAAAATTCGGACGGTTCAGACTTTTATCTACCGCGTTGCGTGGATAATACTGCACATATTTCAAGTCATCACGGGTAAACCACTGTGCCATCTTCTTGCCGAATTCGGGATGATTCTCCGGCTCTAGTTGCCCGCCAACGACAGTGCCTCGATAGGTATGCGTGATGCTGTGCCACGGCGTTTGCGGGTCGATCAGTTCGTAAATATCGACCAGCTCATGGACTTGGCATTGTAGACCTGTTTCTTCTTGCACTTCACGCGCGGCGGCGGCGGTGAGCGTTTCGCCAAACTCTACCTGCCCGCCGGGGATGTACCAGATGATGCTCCCGTCGGCTTTGATGTGTGGCACCAGCAGAATTGATTCATTCTGGACAATGGCAAGCCCCGCCCTGATTCGGATATGCGGATTCGGATTCGACATTAGTTCATCTCTTTGTGTTCATGAATAACCTAGCAAGCAGGTTACGTGCGGCGCTTGTATGGATAATTTTGCCCTTGAAATCTGAGATCAACAAGGCTTATTTGGTTGATTAGTGCCAATCGTCACTCTGCATTGATCACCAGCATCATTCTACATTGATTCGAGAGCAGATGTGCGCCCTATCAAATTACCGTCCGAGGCGCAACATGATGCCGTATATTGTTGGCTTTCCGTCGCACAAATCTTTAAAATCGCTGCTAGAAGGGATTGGAAAATCTTGAGCGACACATACGAACTACCATTATTCCCCTTACAGACTGTGCTGTTCCCCGGAATGCCACTCCCACTCCATATTTTTGAGCCGCGCTATAAGCAGATGATCGGGGAGTGCGTCCAACAATCGCGTCCATTTGGCGTGGTGCTGATCGAAGCGGGCAGCGAGGTCGGCGGTGGGGCGACCATCCACAAGGTGGGTACGAGCGCCAGCATCGTCCAGATGCGTCCGCTCGAAAATGGCGAAATGGACATCTTGAGCACAGGACAGTCCCGCTTCATCATCGAAGGTACACATACAGAGAAGTCGTATTTGACGGGCATCGTGCGCGATTATCCTTTAGCGGATACGGATGACGAGACGATCAAACCGTTGGCGGTGTTGATTTCGAGCATGGTCAAGCAGTATCTCGAAATATTCGCCACGCTCGGTGAGGTCGATGTCAAGCTGGATACCCTGCCGGAAGACCCGCAAGCCCTAGCATATCTGACGGCGGTGGTGCTGCATATGCCGATGCAAGACAAACAAAAACTGTTGAATATGGCATCGCTGCCAAGCCTGCTGCGGCGCGAACAGCGGCTGTTGAACCGCGAAGCCCAAATTCTTAAAGCATTGATCACGCACGGGATTCGATCACGCGATGATACTTCGCCGTTTTCGATGAACTAGGGCTATCATTATGCAGCATATGCTAAGTTGAGAGAATGTCGCTCCCGTCATGCCCTTCTTGTTTATTTTGCTATTGCTCGGCGTCGGCCTAGCTATTTATACACGAGGACGCTTTAGTCTTGGCAACCGTGTCGTAAGCGGATCGCGTGCTCGTAGCATTGGCTGCTTACTGATGCTGCCGATGCCGCTCGCCCTTTCGGTGATGATTTGTTGGACGACCTCGATGGTTGGTCAATATGGGTCGGTAGAAGCCTTGCAGCAAGCGATTTTGACCGATCCTTCGATCCGCGACATGTCCGCCTTGATCGAGCTAGGTGCGTTGTTCGCTTGTGTAGCCCTCGCTACGTGGTTGACGTTTAACGCGAGTGCCGCGAGCAGCCTTGAGGACAACGCCAATGCCGGTTTCGGAACGCGCTCGCACCAGACTTTGACGCTACGTCAGGCGGCGGGGTATTCCCACCTGACCGAAAATCAACTGATGATGCTGATCCGCGCTAATGCGATTGACGCGGAACGGTCAGTCGATGGCTACCGGATCGCGCCGAAGGTACTTGAGCGATGGATGTATATGGAGCGCGGCGTCACGCAGTTTAACCGTCGCGCTTATGTCGAGGCGATCCAAGATTTCAGCCGTGCGCTGTATATTGACCCCAAAGCGGCTGAAGCCTATGCATGGCGCGGCCTTGCCTTTTTGCGGGCGGGACGGATGGGCGATGGATTGCAGGATTTCCGGTATGCGCTGGCGCAAACACAGGACAACGAAATCCGCCGCAAGTATACGCAATGGTTGAACGCACCGAACTCGACACCTGCCCAGATCACAGGACGGAACCCGATCACTGAACGCATCGTGACAGACTGGTTAGCGGGTACGGATACGGTTGATCAGGAGGCCGGCAGAGAACCGTTCAGCGACACGGTTGCCGAAGACGCCCCAACGGCTGCACCCTATGTCCCGTCGTCATCGGATGATAACGAAACCATGAGGACATGATCTGAGGCAGCCCACTTGGGCTGGCATCGCCTAGTCAGGTTCTGAACGATGGGCACTTGTCGATTGATCACGCGGGAATGTGCCGTCATTAGTCCCCTTGTCTATAACACTGAGCGTAATCCGTAATTCTGTGATCCTCTTGAGAGAAATTGCGGCGAAGTCAATTTTGACACAGTAATATACTTAGAGAAGTACGGTGCGCTAGAAGTCTTTGCCGCATCCCAATTGTCATGTACTTTGAGGACACACTTATGGTTGCCACGATCCTCCGCAAGCTCAATGTTCAGGTCTATGGAGAAAGTGAACCTACCGTTGTGTTGGCGCACGGATTTGGTTCGGATCAGACGGCATGGCGGCATCAGGTGGACGCCTTGAGCCAGCAGCACCGAGTCATTATTTTTGACTACCTCGGCTGTGGAAAATCCGATGTTAGCGCATATAATCCGCTGCAATACAGCTCGTTCGACGGCTATTGCAACGATGTACTAGCACTCTATGAAGCCCTCGATCTCAATCAAACGATTTTCGTGGGGCATTCGGTCAGTGCCATGATCGGCATTTTGATTAGCCGCCAGCAGCCAGCATTAATCAGCAAACTGGTGTTCATCGGCGCTTCGCCGCGCTACCTCAACGATGGCGCGTATCATGGCGGGTTCGAGCAAGCTAACCTGAACGCCGTGTATGAAGCGATGGCAGCTAATTACTTTGATTGGGCGAACGGATTTGCCCCGATGGTGGTCGGAGCGCCGGATCGCCCTGAACTCGGACAGGAATTTGCCAACAGCCTTGCCGCCATGCGTCCCGATATTGCGCAATCGACGGCACGTTGGATTTTCGAAGCTGATCTCCGCCATGAATTACTGTTTGTTCAACAGCCTGTCTTGCTCTTGCAGACCGCCAATGATATTTTCGTCCCGATGGAAGTTGGGATTTATTTGTCCTTGCACATCCCGCACAATCGATTGGTCGTGTTGGAAGGGCAAGGACATCTGCCACACTTGAGTATGCCAAACGCCATCACACAGGAAATTCAGGGCTTTATCGCAGGGGTATGGGAAAAGTAGGTTGGGCAAATAGGTTGCGCAATGGCAAATGATCAACGCGCGGATGTGTTACGTATCTTATTGTTTGAATCAGCTTTCGATTATGCTACAAGACTAGCCGACGAACTGCGCGCCAGTGACATGCCTGTCGCGTTTGTGCCTGTTCAGACGTTTGATATGTTTGCTGCCACGTTGCCTACCCAAGCGTGGGACGCGGTGATCGTCGCGTTTCCGGTGAGTTCGGAGGCACTGCAAATCATCCCGATGACGGACGCAGCCTACCCCTTGTACATCTTGTGCGAGGATCAGGACGAAGATCAGGCCTTCGACAACATCGCGCCTGCTATCGCTGATATTTTGAGCGTTTCGCGCCTCAAGCGATTCCCTTTTATGCTGCGGCGCGACTTGACGCTGCGTACACAAGGCGACCACACGCATAACATTGATAGCTTGCCACAACAGAAACAGATGGAGGACTCGCTATATAACAGCGATTCCCGATTCCGTGCGATGATCGAGGGCTTTAATGACATTATCCTGATCGCAGATACGTATCAAATCATCCGCTATACAAATCCGGCCTTGTTGACTATGTTAGGCTTTCGAGCCGCCGGAGTCATCGGAAAGCCATACGCCACGTTGCTGCATCCCGATGAAGCCGCAACGGTGACGAAGCAGATTGACAGCCTGATGCGGCAGTCGTACTTCATCAGTACATTGGAGCACCAGATGCGTCATGCAGATGGTAGCTGGCGAATCGTAGAAACCAACGGACACCGCATGAACAATCCGATTGGTCAGCCTATGTTGATTCTCCACATCCGCGATATTACCGAGCGCAAGCTGGCGCAGCGGGAACTTGAAGCGTTATACGGTGCTATTTCGCCGTTGCTCAAGGCCGATAATTTGCGACAACTCGGTATGCAGATCGTGGAGACCGCTACTCGCGAATTGGAACACGTGGATTGCGGGTTGATGCTGGTTGATGCGAATCGCAACGAGATCATCCGGCTGGCACGCACAGGGAAATACAATGTACAGCCCGAACTTCCCTTGGTGCGGAATGGGATAGGCTTAGTTCCAGAAGCGATCCGCACGGGCGAAATGCTGTATGTGCCCGATGTTACGCGCGACCATCGCTACCTGCCGAGCGACCATCGCACGCGATCCGAGCTGGTGATCCCACTCAAAGGAGCCACAGGCGTGATCGGCGCGTTGGATTTGCAGCGGAGCGAGCTGGACGCTTTTAGCGAACGTGACCAGCGCCTGTTGACGGCCTTTGCGGAGCGTGCTGCCACCGCCATTGAAAACAGAATATTGTACGAGGAAATCAACGCGCACGCCGCTGATCTGGCGGAACGGGTTACTGAGCGAACTCTCGCGCTGCAAGCGACCAAAGACCGTGTCGAAGCGATCTTGAACAACAGCTTGGACGGCATTTTACTGGTCAAATCGGATTTGCACATCCAGCAGTCGAACCGTGCCGCTGCCACCCTGCTCAAGTATGATTTCGGTAATCACCTTGACACAACCCTGCTCGACTTTGTCCATCCTGAAGATGTGCCACGTGTGGAAAGTCTCGTGCAGGCAGTGTTGACCGGTGGACAGGGCAACTCTATTGAGATCCGTGCCCATGCTCATGACGGTACCGCGTTCGATATGGAGCTTACTATCGGGCGACTGGAGCATAATGGACTGCTGTGTACTATTCGCGACATCACTACGCGCAAACAAATACAGGTAGCCGTCGCAGAAGAGCGCAATTTGCTGCGTACGTTGATCGACGCGATCCCCGATTACATCTACGTCAAGGACATCCAGCATCGTACCGTAATAAGCAACCTTGCTCGTGCGCGTTCATTTGGGATGACGCCAGAAGAAACCGTGGGTAAGGATGATTTTGCCTTTGTGCCCGTCGAAATGGTCAACCAGTTCCACGCTGATGAAGACCGATTATTCGAGACGAGTCAGCCTTTGATCGACCATGAAGAACGCACTATCGGGCAAGATGGCAGCGTGATCTGGGCCTCGACGACTAAGGTTCCGCTGCGCAATCTGAGCGGTGATTTGATTGGGTTGGCGGGCATCACGCGGGACATCACAGAACGCAAACTGGCTGAGGAGCGCTTACGCGAAAGTGAGGAGAAATATCGACGCCTGATTGAAACGATGCATGGTGGGGTAGCGATGTATGATGTCCACGAAAATGTTACCTATACTAACGAACGCTTCTGCGAGATGGTGGGCTACCCGCGCGAGGAACTTATCGGCATGAGCGCATACAAGTTCATTGATCCTACGAACATCGACTTGGCTAAAGCACAATCTGCGCTCAGGAAGCTAGGCCAAAGCAGTTCGTACGAGTTGATGTTCCGGCGCAAGGACGGACAACCACTGTACCTTGTGGTTTCCGGCGCACCGTTGTTTGATAAAGACGGGACACATGCTGGCAGTTTCGCAGTCGCGACCGATATTACTACACAAAAACATGCGGAAGCCGCGCTCCGCCAAGCATTAGAGAGGGAGCGCGAACTCGGTGAGTTGAAGTCCCGATTCGTGTCCATGACATCGCACGAATTCCGAACACCGCTTGCCACGATTCTTGCTACGACGGATTCCCTCAGCGCATATCGGCATAAGATGACCGATGAACAAATCGATATGCGATTAGCTAGAATTCAGGAGCAGATCGGGCATCTCAAAAACATCATGGATGACGTGCTCAATTTGGCGAGATTGCAGGCACGCCGTGCTGAGTTCAACCCGCAATCTCTTGATCTGGATGCCTTATGCCGGACAGTGATCGATGAATTTGAGAGTCAACCGAGCATCAACCATCAATTTGCTTATGTCGCTGCCCATGCGCCTTTAAAAGCCAACTTAGACGCCAAGTTGATGCGGCAAATCCTCGTCAATCTACTGTCCAACGCAGTTAAATATTCGCCAGAAAACAGCACCGCTACAGTCAAGCTCGACGAGGTGAACAACGAAATACATCTTAGTGTGCATGATAACGGCATTGGTATTCCTCAAGCTGATATTGCACGGCTATTTGAACCCTTTCACCGCGCCAGCAATGTAGGCACGATTCAGGGTACGGGCTTAGGACTGGTCATTGCCAAAGAATCGGTCGAATTGCACAACGGCACTATCGCCGTTGAAAGTCAGGTTGGCGCTGGCACCACGATCACTATCCGCATCCCCACCATTCATGTTGAACCCTAACTCATGTAATCCTCTGATGTAATCACAAATCATTAGCCTCTTATGGAAAGCATATGAACAATTCACAAACCAACAAAGCCAAGCACACTACGAACGTCCAGCCGCCGTGGCAAGATCGTGAGGTAACCAGCCTCTTCAAGGTCTTTGGATTCACCGGTCTCGTCATCGTGTTTTTTGTGTTCTTGGGAGTGGCCGCTATTCCCATCGGCATGATCAAAAATCCGACGACGCAGGGCATTGCATGGTTGGTAGCATTGGGGATCGATGTCTATATCTTTTATCTCTTATGGAGTCAGTTCCTTTCTCCAGCAACCAAGTTCACTTCAGATTGGGAACACTATGCGCCGGACAAATTGGGCGCGCCCTTTGAGGTCAGGTTCGAATCGAATTACTCTCGCACCTTCGTAGGCAAAGGAACGCTGAATTTCAAAGACGCGGGGATCGAGATTGAAGGCTATATGCCGCCGTCGCTGCTGTATCAGATCGGGATCATCGTGGTGGTCACGGTGGTGCCGCTGATATTCCTCGGAATCGGGATCGGAATAATCCCCGCGCTGTTCATCGCTCAATATTTAGGCAAAAAAGAAGCATTGGCGTGGATGCCGTATCATCGCTTGTCCTTGAAGCTCAAGGGGCGTTCGGCAATGTTGCACCAATCATCAGCGACGCCGGCCAAGGTCAGTTTGCGGTTGGCTTCGCAAGATGGTGAACGATTCTATCGAGAGTTGAATGCGCACTATCCTCAGGCATTGGCGCAATTTCCGGGGCTGTTCCCTGACACCAGCACGCCCGGCAAGGAAAAAGAAAAGATCGTCCCACCACCCGCTGCCGCATCAACTCCGCCGTCCACCACTGCTGTGAAGTTGGATATGATGCCGTTATTTTCGTCGTCTACTGAGAGCGGATCCGCAGCGGAGGTCGTGTTCGAAAGAGAAAATACGAAAGAGATTAGCGGTACGAAATATATCTACCGTTATCATCGCGGACCAAATGAAACCGCCGCTAGAGCGTTCCTAGAGCAAAATCCAGTCACGGAACGCTGCTACTACCTGATCGTCAAGACGCCCGTTGGCATCTTCGGGCGGGATATTGACGGAACCTATAAACAATAATTGTTGGCGCGTTTTCTGCTCCATAATAAAGACGGGCAGCTCACATCGAGCCGCCCGTCTCATCGCGGGTTTGGTCAAATGCACCCCAGACCACAGTCCGCGTTAATACAGGATTGGTGGATTTATCTCCACCCGCGTGGCGACCGTTAGACGGCGCTCCGCCCCGAAACCATCCGCAAGATGGCGAGTAAGATAACCGCGCCGATGAAGGAGACGAACAGGCTCCAGATGTTAAAGCCAGTCACCCCGCCAATGCCCAAGGCATTGAAAACGAACCCACCGATCATCGCGCCGACGATACCCACGACGATGTCCAGCAGCAGCCCTTGTTCACGGTTGGTCTTCATCGCAATGCTGGCGAGCCAACCCGCTAACGCACCAATGATAAGCCATGCTAACCAACCCATTTGACCGAAATCCATGAGATTGCTCCTTGTGTACCGAAAATGTGATTAGACGAAATGGTTAAGCTTTAAAAAGCCTAAAAATATGAGCCATCTGGCTCGCTAAATAACCGTAATCCTCTTGCTGATTACGACCCGAAGAGACGACGCCCCACCGTAACAACCGCGACAATACCGAGCACAACCAGCGCCACCAGCACGAGCGCAAGCAACTGCGCGCCGCTGAACGCCAAGTGAGAAAGACCAGCGAACCCTAACAGTCCAGCAATTAGCCCAACTACCAGCAAGACGAAAATCAGCTTAATCATGTGACTCTCCTGTGATGACGCACTTGACCGTGCTACTGTCGCAGAAGCGGGGAACGAATATGCTCCCCGCGCTGTGATTCGCGCTGCCTACCGCTAGACGGAAGGCGAACGGCGACCGAAAATCAGCGAGACGACGAATAACACGAGGAACACGAAGAATAGAATCTGCGCGATGCTCGCGGCGGTACCTGCAACACCAGCAAAGCCGAAGATGGCGGCCAAGACTGCTACACCAAGGAAAATCAATGCCCAACTCAACATGATGCTTTAGCCTTTCGTTTCATTTACTAGTCTGTGTTTCGTTTTACAGACATAACTTTAAGAGCAAACAAGGCGGCACACATGGGCACGGTGATGGTATTTTAGATAGGAGAGGTGGAGGATACCCCGACTGTACCTAAGCGCGGTTTTATAAGCGGAATGGGCTATGTTAAGCGTGATTTTCTGCGTGGAAAGGGAGGCATAGGGCGAGATGTGACTCGCCCTAGTGGTCTAGATCAGCGGCTGATGTTGTCTAATCTTCTTCGTCCAGCTTGAGGATCGCCATGAAGGCTTCTTGCGGCACTTCGACATTGCCGACCATCTTCAAGCGCTTCTTACCTTTTTTCTGCTTTTCCAGCAGCTTTTTCTTGCGCGAGATGTCGCCGCCGTAGCACTTCGCCAGTACATCTTTGCGGATGGCCTTGACATCGGCGCGGGCAATGATCTTGCCGCCGAGCGCTGCTTGCAGTGGTACCACAAACATCTGACGCGGGATCAACTCTTTGAGCTTGCTGACCAGCTTTTGCCCCTTGGTATGAGCGTGATCACGATGCACAATCATCGCCAAGGCATCCAACGGCGACCCGTTGACGAGAATATCCATCTTGACCAGTTGATCGGCACGGTACTCATCGAAGGCGTAATCGAGGCTGGCGTAACCCTGCGTCATGGACTTGAGACGATCATAGAAATCCGTAACCAATTCCGACAACGGCAGCGAATATGTCAGCAGCACACGCGATTTGTCGATGTACTCGGTGTTCAGATATTTGCCGCGCTTGCTCGTGACGAGTTCCATGATCGCGCCGATGTAACGATCCGGCGCGAAAACTGAGATTTTCATCCACGGTTCGCGGATTTCAAGGATCGTACTTTCGTCAGGTAATTGGGCGGGGCTTTCGATGAGCAGTTCTTCGCCCGTGCGCAGCTTGACCTGATACTCCACGCTCGGCGCGGTGGCGAGGATGTCCAGATCGTATTCGCGCTCTAGACGCTCCTGCACGATGTCCATGTGAAACAGGCCGAGGAAGCCGACGCGGAAGCCGAAGTTGAGCGCTTGTGAGGTTTCTGGCTGGAAGGTCAACGAGGCGTCATTGAGTTGCAGTCGTTCCAACGCTTCCCGCAGCGCCGGATAGTCATCGGCTTCGACGGGGTAGAAACCCGCGAATACCATCGGTTTGGCGAGTTTGTAACCGGGCAGCGCGTGTGAAGTCGTATCGGCGCGCGCGAGGATGGTATCGCCCACGCGGCATTCCTGCACCGTTTTGAGGCCAGTCGCCACATAGCCGACTTCGCCCGCTGTCATTTCGGTGGCCTCTTTCATGCGCGGGTTGAAAATGCCGATCTCGACCGGATCGAAGCTGACGCCTGTTGCGAACATGCGCAGATTGTCACGACGGTTGAGTTTGCCTTCGAAAACGCGGATGTAGGCGATCACGCCCTTATAGGCGTCGTAGTGGCTGTCGAAGATGAGCGCACGCAGCGGGGCGTCTGGGTTGCCCTTGGGCGGCGAGACGCGCTGTACAACGGCTTCCAACACGGCTGCGACATTCATGCCAGTTTTGGCGCTGACCGGAATCATATCTTCTTTGGGGACGCCGAGCAGGTCTTCGAGTTCTTGCGCTACTTCATCAGCATGGGCGGACGGGAGATCGATCTTGTTGATGACCGGAATGATCTCCAAATTGGCTTCCAGCGCGAGATACAGATTGGCTAAGGTCTGTGCCTCGATGCCCTGCGTCGCATCGACCACCAGCAATGCGCCTTCGCAGCCTTGCAGCGCCCGACTGACCTCGTAGCCAAAGTCCACGTGTCCGGGTGTGTCGATCAGGTTCATCTCGTAAGTGATGCCATCTTTGGCGGTGTAGTTCATACGCACCGCAGAAGCCTTGATAGTGACTCCGCGTTCGCGCTCCAAATCCATGCTATCCAGCACTTGCTCTTGCATCTCGCGATCAGAGATCGTGCCGGTGATTTGCAGGAGTCGATCCGCCAGCGTGCTTTTGCCGTGATCGATGTGTGCAATGATACAGAAATTACGAATTTTCGAAGCGTCCATAGACGTACCAATACATCGCTTTCATGAACGAGTGGAAATAGGGCAGTCTCTCCCACAACTTGGCGTGGATTATAATCGAGTAGACGTGAGATTGACAGACTGAAGCTAACGGGGCGCGGCGTACCTTCGCCATCAACCTGATGCACTTGCGTTTTTGCGAAATCTACACGGCATCATTAAGCATTGTCCTAAAAACCGTACTACAATGAGCTTGGCTATTGGGCATCGTAGGAGACAGTCCGTATGACGATGACTCCGTTTCGCAGGCATGTGGCGCTGGCGGTGGACGGCGGCGGGATCAAAGGCTTGATCGTGGCGCAAGCGCTGGAACGCCTAGAGAAGGAATTGGGCGGGAAGCCGCTGATCGACCATCCACAAATTCAAGTACTGGCAGGGACATCCACCGGCGCGATCATCACGGCAGGGCTGGCGGTTGGAATGCACGCGCGCGAAATCGCAGAGATGTATGTGACCATCGGCAAGGAATTGTTCAAGCCGCTGCTGCCGCCATATTTTCCCCGTCCTCTCCAACAACTGTACCGTGTGCTGCTGTCGATCTCGCGCACATCGGTGTATTCGGCGGAAGGGTTGATCAACGTCTATAAACGGTTGGTGGGCGAAAAAACGCTCGGTGAACTACACGAGGAGTTGCGCCGACGGCGTGGCCCGGATAAAGCGTTGATCGTGACGACTGTTGATGTCAAGAATCGGCGTACCAAGTTCCTCAAATCCTACGACCCCAAAGATGGCGACTGGAAACTGTACGAAGCGGTGCTGGCCTCGTCCGCCGCGCCGACGTACCTGCCTGTCTACAAGCGCATCGAAGGCTTGACGGACGTGCGTTATTACGCCGATGGCGGCATCGGCAATTACAACAATCCGGGGTACGTAGCGGCACGCGAGGCTGTGCATTGGAAGCACGCCAAACCCGGTGATGTGACGGTGCTCAGTTTCGGCGTGGGATGGTTGGCTCCGGTGAATTTTGAGGCGACCTTCGGGCGTCCGAGCGAATGGCGTGCGATTGATTGGGCGAAAAACGGCGTGGCACTGTTGATTGGAGATGCGGCACGCGGTCAATCGCTCAACGTGATAGAAGGCTACGTCTCGCTCGGCATGGATTTTCGGCGCTTCCAGATCGGGCTGCTGAAGGACATTCCGATTGATAGTTCCGATCCTGCGAATTTAGCGGAGCTGCGCCGACTCGGAGACGAATTGGGTGAACGATTGATCAAGAATCAGCACGCGTTGGAGGACGCGCAATATGATCCCGAAGGACTGCTGATCATGCTGGATCGGTATCGGGACAGTCTGAAACGGGTTGAGGAGTCAGAGTACAGCGTCCATACGAACTGAAATAAGGGAGGGCGAGATGGCACTCGATTTGAACACGCGGAACATCGCACTAGCCATTGATGGCGGCGGCATCAAGGGGTTGATGGTCGCCAAGGCACTGGTGGAATTAGAAGCCAAATTGGGCGGTGGGCCGCTGCTGCACAAAACCAACCTCAAGGTGATGTCCGGCACCTCGACGGGGGCGATCCTCACGGCAGCGATCGCGCTCGGCATGACGGCGCAAGACATGGTGCATATGTATACCAGCCTCGGCTCGGCGGTGTTCCCGCGTTGGTGGTCAGAACAACCCGCCATCATCAAGTGGTTCGCGTCAAAGTGGGAACTCGCGCTCCAAGTATTCTTCCGTCCGGCGTTGTTCGATAACAAGGCGCTGCGCGAAATTTTGCGTCAAGTCGGACTGAAATATGGTGTAGCGACACTCGGTGACATCCACCAGAAGTTGAACAACCCAGAAAATTGGGTACCGGACGCCAACGGGAAGTACACGCTTTCCCCGAACCGCGTCGATTACGGCGTGCAAAACGAACGCACGCTGATCATCACTGTGGTAGACATCAACGAACGCCGGACACGCTTCCTTAAATCGAACGATCCCAAGGATGCTAACCTCAAATTCGAGGACGTGATCTTGGCGTCGGCAGCCGCACCGTCGTATTTGCCCGTAATCACGCTGCCGCTGGAAGATAAGCGCACAGGAATGATCGTTGATACGCAATGCACCGATGGCGGCGTGGGCAGTCACGGCAATCCGGCCTACATCGCCGCGCTGGAAATCTTGCAGTATGCCAAGCAGCCTGATCCGCCCAATACCGTGAGCGTGTTGAGCTTCGGTACTGGTTTCTTGCCTGCCAAAGATTACGAGCTTGATAAGGGGCATCCGCGCGACTGGCGCTTGATCAAGTGGGCGCAAAACATCCCGATCATCATGATCGGTGACGCGGCACGCTGGCAGTCGGTAGACATTATCCTCAAAGCTGGCGGTGTTGACTTCCGTCGCTATCAGGTGCCGATGGAAAAAGACATTGGCCTTGATGACGCCAGCCGTCCAGCGCTTGATGTGCTGGAAAACGTGTACGGCGAACGGATGGCGGAACGTGTCAAGGAAGATAATTTTGCGCCGAACGCCAGCAGCGACTACGACCCTGAAGGCTTATTCTACATGGTCAACAGCACGCTGAAGCAGCTCACGGCGAAGGGGTGAGACTCCCGCTTGGACATCTGCGTGTGGTGGCCTAGCAATTGAAGGCAACGTTAGACCTCCGTCACTATTGCTGAATCGATGGGCGCTATGGTAGTCTAGAGTTCAAAAGAAACTTAGCGCCCATTATTCGATGACCGCTGCTTACTATCCATCCCTGATCGTCGTTTTCATCATCGCCTTGGTTAGCTCGATCCTATTGGTGGGCGTAGCGCGTTGGCTGTCGGTTCGCTTCGACATGGTGGCACGCCCCGGTGGACGCCGCACACACAGCGGCCTGATCCCGAAACTCGGCGTGATCCCGTTGTGGGGATCGTTCACGCTGACGGCGATCATCGCGCAGTTTTTGCCCGTCGAGCGCACCGATCCGAATGAGGTCATCCGATTGGTTGGCTTGATCGGCGGTGGGACATTCATTTTTCTGTTCGGCATCATGGACGACAAATACGATTTGCCGTCGTGGCTGCAATTCGTCGGGCAGACTATCGCGGCGTTGATCGGGATCGCGTGTTTGGTGTTCATCGAGCGCCTCAACAACCCGCTGACGGGTGAAACAGTGGTGTGGCCTTTCTTCATCACCTTGCCTGTGACGCTGTTCTGGCTGGTCTTGATGATGAACACGGTCAATTTTCTGGATGGGTCGGACGGTCTCTCCGGCGGCGTGATCTTGATCGCGGCGGTGCTGCTGTTCATCCACACGGCGAAGGAGATGCAGCACAGCGTCAGCTTGCTCCCGATGGCGCTGATCGGGACGATGCTCGGCTTCTTGATCTTCAACTGGCATCCGGCGAAGATATTCATGGGCAGCGGCGCGGTTTACATGGGCTACGTGATCGGCGCGTTGAGCATCATTGGCGGCGCGAAAATGGCGACGATTCTGCTCGTGATGGGACTGCCGTTGCTGGATGTGGCGTGGCAGGTGGCACGGCGTCTGCGCGAAGGCCGCAACCCGCTCAAGGGAGATCGCGGGCACATCCATTTCCGCCTGATCGATCTGCATGTGCCGCCACAGTGGTTGGCGCTCGGTTATCACGCCTTTTGCGCGGCGTTTGGCCTGTTAGCGCTGATCACGACCAGCCGTCAGTTCAAATTCGTAGCGCTGGTGGTGATGATCGTACTGGTGATGATCGGGTTCGCGTTCGTGGATCGCCGTGCGCACGTCGTCAAAGCCGATCAACCGTAAGCCCCTGAAATCCACCATCAACGTAGCCCGGAGCAGTGCGCATTTTCAACTTAGCTCGGCCTGAAGTTTTGGCACCGTAGTCCGCGTCCACAGATAAACCATGATCGTGAGCACCGCTGGCGCGATCCACAACAGCATCCGTCCGACGAACATGAACAACAGCGTGGTCAAGATCATGCCGCAGATAAAGCCGTTGTTTTCCCACAGGAATAATCGGCGTGCGGTATAAAATGGGCTGGTATTCACGAAGAACACCCCCGGATAAACGCCCGCCGCGCCGATCAACACGGCGTACAACAGCCATAGCTGCGTGTTGAACGGGAACGCATTCACGAGTAGACTGCACATGCCGTAACAGGCCAGCGCGATCACCAGCACCTGCCTGAGCTGAACCGTATTCCGACTCGGGTACAGCGCCCCGACTGCGCCGCCCATCAGCCAGCACAGCGTAATCAGCAGGTAGGTCGTGAAGCCGGACGACATGGTGAGGCTCAACTGAAAAAACAGCCCCGTTTGCAGCAATCCGAGCAGTAGGCCGACGACGAACGGATAAAGCAGGCCGTTACGGTTTTGAGCCATGATCAATTCCCCTTGAGGCGGTCTAGGATGCGGGATGCGCTGATCCGCAGCACCAAATCCATCGAATCGAGCGTGATGGGCGCGGCCTCTCCGACGGTTTCCGCCACGACTTCGCGCTGCATGATCAAGAAATCAGCCTCGTCATTCGCCACCAAGGTTCCGGTGAGCTGTCCCAAATCAAACGGCAGATGCTTGCCTGCGAAAGCAAAGCTCAGTCCGCTGGTGCGCGACGTGACCACGACTACATCGGGGAAAACCGCCAGCAGCGAGGCGGCGATGCGTTTCGCCGTAACGTTCTCATGGTTGAGGACAGTCGTGAGATTGACGACCAGCACGCCGTTGGGAGATAAACGCTTGCTAATCTGCTCGTAAAATGGCACCGAATACAGCGTCGCCGTCTGGATGGCGAATGGACTCGGCACATCCGTCGCGATGAGGTCGTAGGTTTCGCTGTCGTTCGCCACGAAATGCTTGGCATCATCGATGATGATTCGTCGGTTGGTCAGGACGTTCATCAGATTGTAGTCGCTGAGGAAGCGCGAACTGGCCTCCACCACGGCAGGATCGAGTTCGACGGTGGTGACGACTCCGCCGCGCTCCGCGATGAAGCGCTCCATCTGCATCGATCCTGCCCCGACTACCAGCGTGCGCGCCGGATGCACTAGATCGGCGGGGACGCTACCCATCACGACATTCAGCCGACTCCAACGATCCGTGCCGAAGTGCAGCAAGCCGTCGAGGTACAGATAACGCGCACCGTTCGGCGCTTGCAAGATGTCTACTTTCTGGTAGGCGCTGTACGTCGAAAGCAGCGTTTCTGTCCCGTCCGGCAGATGGTAAATCGCCTCGAACCACCGCGCATTGCTCCACTTGTTGACGGCATCGAAGCCGTACAGCCACGGTATGATCGCCATCGCGACCGCCACCACCAACGCACGCCGTGCGTCGAGCAAAAACAGGAGCATCAGCCCGCTAACCGCGTATATTGCCAGCACGGTAAGCAGTCCTAAGCCACCAAGCGCAACGAGGATCATCACGCCCGCCGCCGAGCCGAGCAGTTCAACCGCATACAGCGATCCGATGCCCAGCCCGCGTGTATCCGCGAAACGCGGCAGGAAAATGCTGTAAAACGACGACACCACGAAGGGAATCGCCAGCGGAAAGACGATAAATGCTAACCAGTAGGCATCGAGGCGGATGAATCCGACCGTAATCAGCCGGAACCAGATCGGCAAGCTGAGGTGCAGCGCAATCATCAGCACGGAGCACGGCAGCAGCCAGCGCTGCGGTATCCGTGATGACACCAGATAGCCGACGGACAGGCCGACGAAATAGGCACCGCTGATGAGCAGTACGACCAATTCTGTGCCGAGCAGCAGTGTCGTCAGTTCCCTCACCAGAATCCACTGGATCAGCATGAGATTGAGACCGCCAAGAAAAATGACGGTCAGCGATTGAAGGGACACCCAGCGCAGGGCCGGATGTCCTTCGTTCGATAGTGCGTTGGACGCAGGGCTAAGTGGTGCGGGCACGTTAAGCGTGGTGCGCATCGGGCGGGTTATCCCATGCCGCCCATGCCAGAATCATCGCCACCACCGCTGTTATCATTGTGACTACCACCGCCGGAATCATCGCCGTTGTCGTTGTGATTCTCATTTTCGTTGTGGTTGCCATTGTCATCAGAACCACCATTATCGTTGTGATTGCTGTTGCCGTTGCTATTTCCGTTGCTGTTGTCATCGCGACCGCGCTGTTCAATCGTCAGGATGTTGCCTGTTGTCGCATCGATGATCATGCGGACGCCTTGCGCCGTGCGCAGTTCCCACACCAGCCGCCCACTCTGGTTTTGCAGGCGAATACGCGTGATGACCGCATTCGGATAAACCCTCAGCAGAATTTCGACGGCCTGCTGCGCGGTGATGGTGGGTTGCGCGCCGCCGTTGTCATTGCTGTTATCGTTGCTGTTGCCGTTCCCGTTTGCGTTGCCATTCCCATTATCATCGGTGTTGTCGTTGCTGTTGGAGTTGCCATTGTCATCGCTGAGAGCCAACTCGACTTCCCGCGCCACTAACACGCCATCGACACGGGCAGCATGAACCCGCACACGGACGCCTACCACCAGCGTACCATGAATTTCCGCGCCGACGATGCTGATTTGCTGACCGCTGACAACGATGGAATCCGCCGAAATGGCCTCCAGCGTCCCCGTGATTTCGAGTTCATCCGGGGCATGCGGCGAGGCATCAGCGCTGAACGGTTCTACTTCGCGGGCTAACCAACCGCCCGTCCCCGTCGCGGTGGCATGTACCTTGACCAACTGCCCGACCGTTACCCCCGGCTTGATTTCCGCGCGGCTGACATCGATGGTTTGTCCGTTCACCACCATCACCGTGCCGCTGTAGCTTTCCAGCGTGCCGATGAATTCGACTTCGCCCGGTGTCACGCCAGCCGGAACCGCCGTGATCTGTCTGGCGAGGATGCTGCCGTCGGCGTTCAGCGTACCTTCGACGCGCACGACCACGCCGATTTGCAGCGGGGTGGTGATCTCAGCGCCTGTGGTCGTGATCACTTGCTGATTCACCGTGATGGTGTTGGAGGTCATCGCTTGGATGACGCCGATGAGTTCCACAGACCCGGACGACTGAGCAGCGGCTCTGTGAACTGGAGCGAGTACGACACTAAATAGAGCGACACTCAACATCATCATAACGACAAGAACTGACCGAAACCTTGATCCGTACATTTCCATCTTCCTCCTGAAAGCGACCTCACGTCCATCGGTGGTCGCATGTTTCACGGTAGTAGTCTGTGAACTCGGAAAAAGGTTTCGGTCAATTTTGAAAAGTCATATTTTCATGAATCGGTTAGCCCATGCCAGAGTCACCGCCCATGCCGGAATCGTCGCCGCCGTTGTCGTCGCTCCCACCGCCATTATCATTCGAATTGGTATTGCCGTTACCGATGTTGTCGTTGTTGTTATCGTTGGGGTTAGTATCCCCACTGCCGGGGCGGTCAATAGTCAGCACGGTTCCGCACGCGACATCGACCGTCACTTTGATGCCCTGCTTCGTATCGATGACCCACACCAATTTGCCATCACCGCGCGTGATCTGCTCAACGTTGGTGACGACGGCATTCGGGAAAATGCGCAGCACGACATTGACGGCCTGTTCCGAAGTCAGCGGAGCGCCGCAGCCGGGGGCGAAGGTCATGCTAGGCGTCATGGTCAGCGTCGCTGTGGGCACGGTCATGGTTGGCGCTGGCGTCACGGTGAAGGATGGCGTCTGCGTCGGCTGTGTCGTGGGCGTCGATGTCAACGTCGGGGCGACTGAAGCGGTATTCGTCGCTGAGGCTGTTGGCGCGGCGAGCGTGGGCGGCACCACAGGCAGTGTGGATGGCGAGGCCGTTGCAGTAGGCAGCGCTGTTGGCGTCCACGTCGATGACTCGGTGCTGGTAACGGTGTTTTCGACGGTTGAGCCGAAAACCGGCGTTGCGGTCGTGTCCAGCAGCCGACTAAGCGCGAACCAACCGCCCCCAACGAGCATGACCACGATGCTGGCGGCGATCAGAAGCAGAAGTCGGCGCGTAGACCGCACGCCAGATACCGTCAGTGGCGTTGGCAGCGCTTGCTCGATGCGCTCCCAAACCAGCGCTTGATCTTCATAGATTTCTTGGGGAGGGATGGTCACGTTTCCAACTTGCATCTGCGTTTCTAGCAGCGGGCGCAATGTCGCCGCGTAGCTTGGATACAACCGCAAGCATTCGTCAATCGTCGCCCCTTCGGCAAGGCGATTGGCACAGTCGTCAAAAATGGTGATCAGTTCTTGCTGTACCATGTCTTACTCGATTTCCCCAACATTCAAAATCTGACGTAACCGATCGACCGCACGGAATTGCAGCGATTTGACGGCGCTCACACTTTTATTCATCAGGTCGGCTGTCTCCTGCAAGTTCAACCCCTCGGCAAATCGTAAAAGCAGGACTTCCTGTTGTTCGGCGGGCAACATGCGCAAGGCGCGCTGCGTATCGCTGATCTGCGCCGTCCGCATCAGGTTGGCTTCCGGGCTATGTTCGTTCGGATCGGGCAGCCACTCCTCCAACGACACATCGACCTGACGCTGTCTCCCGAAGTGATCGACCAATTTGTTGCGGGCGACCCGATATAACCACGCGCGTACGCTGCTGTGTGGTGCCTGAGCACGCCGGAGGGCGATGAAAAAATCGAGGAAAACATCGGCGGTGATGTCTTGGGCTTGTGACCGATCCCCTAGCCGGAGTCGGATGAAGCGATAGATGGCTGGGAAATAACGCTGATAAATCTCTTTGAGGGCGTCCGGATTATCCCGCTGCGCCGCGTTTAATAAGCGTTGGTCATCAGCGGGATTAGGCGTATGAAGGACTGTCATGCGCACATTTCTCACTCTTCTGTAGGCGCTGCTTTTACTTGCCAGACGATGCTATTGGCGTCGCGGTAGACCACAACCATCGCCGGGTCTGCGTCAGCGCGGGCTGCAAACGCTGCATGGTGTGTATCGCTCACCACATAACGTGCATTAAATGTATCGCGGATTAGCACCGATGGAACTTCGACATCGCCTTGCGTGATCGCGACCCATATATTCCAGAGATCAGGGTTCGCCATCTGCAAATAGGTCGGGTCAAGCCCCACGAGATAGGTGTTGTGAGTGTTGTGATAAAACAAATACGGGAAGTCATCCCAGTCCGTCTGAAAGACCAGCGAATTAGGTTCAGTGTTAGCCTGCAACCACTGTGCCGCACCCGCTAAATAGTCGTTCCCCTGCGTATCCTGAAGATCGGCTTGTACGCTGCTCACCGTGTGCCAGCCGAGACCCAACACGCTCACTGCTAAAACCAGCGGGACAAGGCGCGGCAGCCATCGTGTCTGGAATTGTTCAGGGAAATAGGCGCGCCAATCCAGCGTCGAGCGTCCCCATGCTGCCGCGCCGACGAGCAGCGCAAAGGCGGGAAAGTACTCGATGAAACGCCGTGACCGCAGCACCATCGCCAATGTTAGCAGTGCGACCAACAATAGTGCTGTCTCGATCTTGTCACGTCCAGATCGCCGGAAGCTCGGCGCGAGGAAAGCTGCCCCTAGCAGCAGCAGAGAACCTAGCGAGTTATCCATCAGCGCTTCGGTCGTGTATGGATACCATTCATTGCCGACGCGCACGCTGTTGGCTAAATCCACTTTCTCGCCTAAATGGCTCACGATGAAAAACAGATTGTTCGGGAAATATGGGTTGATAATCAACCCTAGCGCCATGCCGAGCAGCGCAAACGTGACCGGACGCCACAAAAAGCGCCGATCCGCGATGCCCACTGCCAGCGTATACAGCACGACGATAGCAGGCAGTAAGATGAAGCCGTTGTATAGCCACGAAAACCCGAACGCCAGCGGGATCAGCCACGAATCGCGCTCGGTATATAATGCATATAGCGTAATCACCAGCAGCAGCAGCGCGGGCGCTTGCGTGCGGATCATCAGTGATCGATACAGAAACGGCGTAGAAACACTTAACAGGGCGACTGTCCACACTACGCTGTGACGGACGCCAATCGTGCGCAGAAAAATGCCGACGCAAGCGAACAACGCCCCGATCAAGAGTGCGTGCGCGAGTTTGGCTCCCACCGCCCCGCCCCAATATACCCACGGTGCCAGATACAAGTGATACAGAAGGTGATGATCGACAAACTGTTCAGGACTCAACAGCGTATCGGGTAGCCACGGAAAATCGACCCGCAGTTTGCCTTGCTGTGCGATCTGGAGCGCCATCTGCACGTGATAATAGTCATCATTGCCCGCGAAGCCGGATACCGACATGAGCAGGCCAAACGCAGCGGTTGCCCCTACGATAAATAGCAGCACGATACTTAACCACGTTGTGATCGACGCCGTCGCCGTGCGCGTCGGACGCTCCATATGGACGATATTTCCTGCCAGACCTGTTAGTTCTTGCATACAGCCCAACTCCACACCCGAATCCACTATTTACTGATGGAGCAGTAGTCTCTAAACTGGCAGAAAAGTTTCGGTCAGTTTTCAAGGAAGATTCTGCGCTGGCAAGTCCAACCTCTCAGGCTCCACCTCCCGCCCGTTTCTCAAGTCTTTCCTTACGATCTCTTACGCCATCCTTAAGCCTAAGGACTTGACTCTACTTCAAAGTATGCTAGAATAAAAAATCTATCGTTCTAAGTCTCGGAAAAGTGCTTGGCGGCACACGCCCAGACCAATGGAAATACGACGGCATTACATCAGTGAGCGTGCCTCTCCACGTCGCCAGTTATCACAGATACCGCATGGTGTCACTAACGGAGACTGCACCTCTCATACCATACGAGCCAATGTCAGGTCAACGTCATGCTCGTGCATCTTATGCAAACCCTCGCAGTGATCAATAGCCAGAACTATCAGCCGAACATAAGAAGCAGGCGGCAAATGATCCCGTTGTGAGTAGCGAACGGGATCAAAGTAAGGATCATTGGTCTCCGTGTAGGCTTTCAAAGATTTGGCGGTCGGCGGGGTCAAGGCGTGCCAGCAAATCTGCGCCCAGACGTGCATACACGCGCTGTGTGAACAGTTCCATCCAGATGAATTGGCGTGCGACTCCGACGAGGTTGCGGTTGCGCGTGATCGTCCCCATCATCTCTTGTCCGGTGCTGGCGATCAGCACTTCGAGGTCATCGGCAATCACCATCAACATGCCGGTCAAGCGCTGAATCTCGCTTTCAAGCGGCGGATGTCGTGCGACGTTGGTCAGCGCCAACTCGCCCTCACCAGTCAGCAGCGCGCTGATCGCTAGTCCACGCTCCTGAGCTTGCATCACGTCGGTACGCAGCACCCCTAACTCAGGATCAGGCAGCACAAACATCAGGTCGGTCTTTGCCTCGCGGATCATCTGAAGCGCGTAAGAGTAGATCGACTGCTGACTACTGATCGTCCATAAGCGTTCTTCATCGGGCGCTTGGTAGAGCTGACGGAGTCCATCGCGCAGACCAGCCATCAACTGCTGCTGTTCCCGCGCGTGGTTATCGAGCAGCACGTCCGGCGGAAGGGGACGGTAAAGGGTGGCGCGTTCTTCCAGCGTTTCCAGCACGGCTCCCCGGTTGCGCAAGCGTCCTAACGCCTCATACACCATCGAGCGTGGAATGCCAGCCTCTTTCGCAAGCTGGTAGCCTGTAGCGGGGTTATCCCGCAGGAGTTCCAGATAGATTTTCGCTTCGTACTCGGTAAACCCGACGGCAATGAGGCTCGTTGTGAGATCCATGAGGGACTGTCCTGTAGATAGCTGCATCCATTAGTAGTCTAGCGTCGAATTCGTAGAACGAACATAGACTACTCGGAGAGTCATGTCAACCTGAGTGTCGCTTCTCTAAGTTGACATGACTCTAGCACGAACTGGACGCCGACAAACCTCTAGCGGTTGATGCAGGGTTAGCCGAACAGGACTTTTCGGCTGAACGAAAGCAAGCGCAGCCCGTTGGTGACGACGATTACGGTGCTGCCTTCATGCCCGACCACGCCGAACGGCAGCGGCAAGCTGAAGCCCAAGGCGCTGATGACCAGCACCACGATCACGGCAAGCGCGAACGTCAGATTCTGGTACACGATGCGCCGTGCGCGGCGGCTGAGGTGCATGGCGTAAGCGATATTGCTCAGGTCGTCTGACATCAGCACGACATCCGCCGTCTCAAGGGCGACATCCGTGCCCGCCGCGCCCATCGCGATGCCTATCGAAGCGCTGGCGAGGGCTGGCGCATCATTTACGCCGTCGCCCACCATCGCGGTGACGCCATGCTTCGCTTCGATGGCCTTGATAGCGTCGGCTTTGTGTTCGGGCAGCAGACTGGCACATACTTCGTCAGCGCCGATCTGCTTGGCTATCGAGCGCGCCACCCGTTCGTTATCGCCCGTCAGGATGACGATATGTTGCACGCCCGCGGCTCGCAGTGACTTGAGGACGTTGGCGGCTCCCTCTCGCAGTTGATCCGCCAGCGCGATCAAGCCGAGCCATGCGCCCGCGTAGACGAGCAGGGTCGTTTTGCCTTCTTCTTCCAGCCGATCTCGCTCGGCAAGCAGTGGCAGCGGCACTGCAAGGCCGTTGCTGGTCATCAACCGTTCGGTGCCGACCAAAACCATCTGACCACCTACGCTGCCCGACACGCCCATCCCCGGCACCGCCTGAAACGTGTCCGGTTCGCCAATCGTCAGCCCTGACTCTTGGGCTTTGGCGACGATAGCCGAGGCCAGCGGATGTTCCGAGTGCATTTCTACCGTCGCAGCGGTAGCCAGCAGTTCATCAGCGGAACTATTTTCGTAAGGAACAACATCGACTACGGCTGGCTTGCCCGTCGTGATCGTACCCGTCTTGTCGAAGGCCACCGCCTTGATCGTCGCCATCTGCTCAAGATAGGCACCACCCTTGAACAAGATGCCATGCCGCGCCGCATTGGCGATAGCCGACAGGATCGAGGCGGGCGTCGAGATGATCAATGCGCATGGGGAAGCCACCGTCATCAGCACCATCGCGCGGTAGAAGTTGTCGCTAAAACTTGGCCCGTTCGGTAATAGCGGCGGAATGATGATGTACAGGATAACGGCGAAAACGACGAATGCAGCGTACCTTTGCTCAAATTCATCGAGGAAGCGCTGGGTATTAGCGCGTTGACCTTGTGCAGTTTCTACCATCTGGATGATGCGCGACAGTGTCGTGTCGTTCACCGAGCGCGTGACGCGTACGTCTACGCCGCCATTCTGGTTAACGGTGCCCGCGAACACGTCATCGCCCACTGCCTTCAAAACTGGCATCGATTCGCCAGTGATCGGAGATTGATCTACGGTGGTATTGCCTGCGATGACCTTCCCATCAATCGGAAACCGTTCGCCCGGTCGGATCACGACGACGTCGTCAATTTGAAGGTTCTCGATGGGCACGACGTTCAGTTCACCATCGCGCCGCACGGTGGCTTCGTTAGGGCGCAGTTTCAGCAGCGCGCGGATGGCGTTGCGGCTGCGATCCATCGCATAGGCTTGCAACACATTGCTCAGGGAGAATAGGAACAGCAGAATTGCGCCTTCTCGCCACTGGTCAACAATCGCAGCGCCGATAGCTGCCAAAACCATTAGCAGATCGACGTTGATTTCGCGTTTGCGCAAGCTTGCCATGCCCTGCTGCACGCCGAACCAACCGCCCGCGACATAAGACACGATGTTGAAGCCGAGGATAATCCCCGTTGGCAGGTCAAACCGCTCTGCTACAGCGCTCGCGATAACCGCCGCTAAGGTCACGATCACGAGGATCGGTTCCAGCCGTTCTTGGCTAAACAGAGACGGGCTGGTGGTTGTATCCGGTTTCGCTGCTGCCCCGATCGGCTTGTTGCCGAGGACTGATTGTTGAAGCATGTCGTCTCCTCTCGAAGATGGAGATGGGAAGAATAGTCATTTGATAGTAGTTCTAATTATGACTACTATTCTGAGTATAGACTCATATCGTTAGGAAGTCAACGGAGAAAACGCGGGGTGCAGACAAGGTGAACCTGCCTCTGAGCCACATTTTCCATGATCGCAGTCTTGAGATTCGGGAGATGCAGATGGTTGGACGAAATCGGCATAGGTGGCTTGTTCCCTACGCTGTCAAGCCTATGGGGTGACCTTATTCGCTATGTTGCAGATGGGGTTTGCATCCAGTAAGGCGAATCGGCAATCAATTGAGAAAGTTTTGAGGAAGTTAGCTGAAGAAGTGTGAATCACGTAGAGAGGCAGCCTATATCGCTGCCTCTCCCATCTCAGACAATGCGTGAACAGCGCGATTGCTTAGGCTTTTTCGACCGCACCAATATCGCAGATCACGGTTCCATTCGCATCGCCATCTATCGGACGTATCGTGCCATAGAAGTCGTCGGAAAGGCAGCCCGCGTTTAGCCCGCCATCGATCACAGGGCTACCTGCCTGTGGAATGAAGCCCCGACCTAATTGGGGATTGCCAACCGGAATAGTACCGCAGCCGGGTGTTGATTCTAGATTGCCGCCATTGTCGATGAGGGTGAATCCTGCGCCCGGATAGCAGTTGGTGGTGTTCGCCAAAATCGTATTTTTCAGGCTGATCGTGCCGGACGTGCCGTTGAGACCGTACGTATTGTTGACAATAGTACTGTTGATGATGATGAATTGCCCCCCGACTTCGGGATCAATCGCCGTTTGGGTTGTGCCCGCGATGATCGTATTCTTGACGGTTACCGTGGCTCCAGCCGCCACAATCCCGCCAGCCGTGCCCACGTTGTTCATCATCACGTAGCTGACGGTCAGCGGGCCAGTAGTCGAGATATGCACCTGACCAGCGCCAAAACTCGTATGCGTGACCGTTCCGCCGCCAGCACCAATATTTAATGTATAGGGAACACCACCTACCAAGGAACTGTTGGAGACGTTCAACACCGCGTTGCCGCTGTGTGTATCGATCATATGGGATGTTGACAGTTGCACATTCACTTGTCCGGCGGTTGCCACGATGCTTTGTGAGCAGGCAATGCTGTCATTGATAATGTTCAAGTTGCCCGCACTCTGAAAGCAAACTGACCCCGAACCCGCTATGTTGACATTTTGAACGGTTAGCGTGCTTCCGGCCTTAGATACGAACAACGTTCCGGTAGGAATATTGACATTTAAGGTGATTTTGCCACTACCGCCATAAATGGTAACGGTATTGCCAGCGGTGATGGTAGGCAGAGCCGCATTGACCGTGACGGAACTAACATTGAAGACGATCATGTCATTTCCGGTGCCACTCGGACAAGCATCGACTGCTGTATGGGTAACGGCGGCGCGAATGGCCTCACGCAGGGAACAGTTGCCATTGACGCTGTTGTCATCTGCCGAGGTATTGACTAGGAAGGTAGCAGCTTTGGCGGGTGCAAATGAGCCTGCCCCGAATAGCAGCGTAACGGCGAGGATGGCAGTCAGGGCAACTTTGATGGGGACTGAGATTGAGATCCGCATGTCAAACTCCTATTGCAACGATACCCAAAGACTACGGATGCATCGTCAACGGATCGTCAAGTAACTGCCCCAAATAAGTAAATAATCGACCAAACTTACAGGCGTTACACAATTGTTATGAGATTGCCAACCACCTGATGGTCTGTAGCGACGCATAGCCCTTCAGTTAGCGAATGCGGCATCAGGGTAGCGCGTGCAATCATGATTACCTCCCTGCTACGCCCTGTTGAACCGTTGACGACGGCAGACAGCGGTGATGGAACGTCAACGACCACGGCACATAAGGTTTGCCTTGCGGTCACGTAGGGGCGTGGAAACACCCTGCCGAGATTGTTATTAGTCTAGATTTTGTGAACGGGACTGCATGATTTACCATAATAGAAATGGATTTTGTGAGGGAAATTACTGAACAGTGCCTCATCTAGCATTTTATTACATGCATCGAAGCTTGCCATATAGCCATCATTGACACGTGGGTTGGTGCAGATTTTGATGTGCAACGCACTTTGCTCGTCTGGATTGGCTCGCATAAATCAATTCTACCTGACGGATTTTCGCATCGTGATGCTTATAAATTCTTGGTTGCAGAGATCAAACAGCATTTTAGACACGTCTGAATATGGAGGTCATCTGACCGATCAATGACGTTCAGAGGCAGATTAGATGGACTCACAAACTGAAAAGAAACTGGTTCAATCAGCGCAAAATGGAGATGAAGAGGCGATGGGCGCGTTGTACGATGCCAACGTAGATCGCATCTATCGTTATATCTTCAATAGAGTAAACAACGCTGAATTAGCCCGTGACTTAACCAGTGATGTATTCTTCAGAATGGTCAAAGACCTAGCAACGTTCGAGTATCGCGACGTTCCTTTGATTGCATGGCTATACCGGATCGCCAATTTCTGCGTCATTGACCATTTTCGTCAGTCTGAGCGAGATGTCAGTGATGCTAATCTTGAAGAGATCGATATTGTCGATGATATACAACCTCCACTGGACCAAAACCTCATCGCAGAAGATCAAGCGAAGTACCTCCGTGATGCAATGACCAAATTGACAAGCGAACAACAGCAAGTCGTCATATTGCGCTTTGTCGAAGGACACGATCTAAAGAAGACGGCTGAGTTGTTGGGAAAAACTGTTAATAGTGTAAAAGTTTTGCAGCACCGAGCAGTTCATGCACTAGGACGAGCACTGCAATCTCTCAATAAAGATGATATTGTCGTTGATTGATCGAACAACTTGACCAGTAACTTTCTACGTGAGAAGACGGTAATTACGGTAGATGTTGTATTTGCATCATATCGAATATCAGGATTAGCACTTATGAATATGCGCTATAGCCAGTTGGTACATCAGAAAGTGAGAGCTTATGGCAGAAAATGCTAAGCGTCAATCTGATGAAACCGATGCGAGTGAGCAATTCAACGATATTCTAAATGCGTCGGAAAGAAATGGGTCAATTGACGCGCCTAGTGATCTAACCTATTTGCAGCAGGTAGCGAATAAGGTGCGCGAGCTACCACAGCCCACACTGCCTGCCGATGATAAAGCTGCGCTGCGGGCGGCAATGCTCGCGGAATTCCGTAAACAACACGCCAAACCCGTGTCAGTCACGCCCATACCTATCCAGAAAAGGAGCAAGTGGTATTCCGGTCAGGCATTTATGCGGCTGGTGGCGGCAGCTTGCCTGATCCTAGCCTTCGCATTTGGTGGCGGTGCGTTACGGATTTCGGCAGCAAGTCTTCCCGGTGAACCGTTTTATGGACTGAAGCGCTTTACCGAACAGGTCGCACTTATCTTTACAAGTGGCGATGCGAGAACACTCAAACTTTCGGAACTGCTACAAACCCGGTTGACCGAGGTTCAGACTCTCATCGCGCGTGGCGAAATGATCACAGATAATGTCGTCAATGACACGATGATGAGCCTCAAAGCCGCCTTACAGGTAGAAACCGATGCACACAAACGCGAACAACTGATGGGGCAAACCGCCGTCGTTTTCACCGAGGCTCAGACGCAAGGCAAGCTGAATCAGACCACCTTGTTGGTTGCCTTGAATACGGTAGAAGTATCACCGGATGAATTCTTCGCTTCGAGCGCCGTTGTTCAGCTCACACCAACGCCAACGATGACCGTTACCGCCATGCCCACCAATCCTGTGGTGGAGGTGCCAGTTGTATCAGCGTCAATGACGCCTACTGCTGTTCCTAGTGAAACGCCTACCAACACGGAAATGGCAACGTATACCCCGACGCCGATGCCAACCTATACTGCAACTGCGACTGCCAGCCTGACGCCTACGCCAACTGCATCGGAAACGAATACGACCACACCGACGTTTACGCCGTCAGTCACTTATACAATTACAGCTTCGCCAACTAGTACGCCAACCGATACGGTTACGGCATCCCCGACACAGACGCCATCAGCGACAGACACCGAGATGCCAACCGAGACACCAACCTTTACGCAGACGCCGGAGGCTACTTCTACACTTCGAGCAACATCAACGCCGAAGTTCACAAAGACGCCCAAACCGAAAGTGACGAAGACACCTAAACCCGCCAATACGCGGCGTCCTCCAAACACGCCTAAACCGAAAAATGAGAATAAGCCAGAAAATCCGGGGGGAGGTAAGCCTCCTAAATGATGACTCATAAAGGCGTAAGTTCGCGTCACGATATACAGTGAATAGGCAAAAAAATAGAGGGTCATGACCCTCTATTTTTTGCGCAAAATTGAATACAGTAAGGATAGTATAAAGCAAGTGCGACGTTGAGAATTATTGAACGTCGCTGTGGATGGTTGAGCCTCTAATATTAGCTGTACTTTGAAGGCCCAAAGGATGCTTTAATGCGTTGTACTGTTGCCCTACCAATGGTGAATTGGGGCACTGCAATAGCGTAGAAGAGAAATCAGATATAGTTGCTCTCAAAAGGAAGATTCATCGGGTATCGGGGTAGAAAAGGCGACTTAACAATAACGCGGCGTACACTGCTTATAATGCTTATAAACAGTATGCCGTGCATCCGCTCGAAAGCAAATGCACGGCATACCAGTGTAGTTTAGGCACACCTTGGGGACTGTTCAAGCTGCACCTAGGTAGGATCGATTGCTAATATCCACCACTCTACCTGACCTACTTCGATCTGGTATTTTCCGGACGGGATGTTGAAAACATTGGCATCCCCAGTCGCCTCAAAAACCCGATTATGGTCGTTGACGGATCTCAACTTGAGACTGACAGCCGATGATGACCGAGAAAAAATGCTGTAGATGCCAGCTTTTAGGGTGAGTGTCTGACCTTTAGTAGCACCACTGAGAATAGTGACCTGCCCAGACGCGATACCCTTCACCTGCTCGGTAACCGCATAAATCTGGTAGCGCCGCATAGTAGTAATCAGCGTTTCATAGGCCGACTTTACTGCTGCCGCTTTTTTCGCCACCACTTCCGCCTGATCCTGATACAGTTTGAAGGCCGTGTCGAAGTCTTCTACATCGGGTTGCATCGCCGCTTGATACAACTTGGCGCTCACGATTTGTTCGTCCAATTGGGTCAGGTAGGCGTTAATGTAATTGATGAAGGCATTATGCGCTGGTAGTATCACCTCACGACGAATATTCAAGGGGATAACGCGAAGGTTGATGAATGTGATTTGGTTGCGAATTTTGCGGATGTTGTCTACTTGATCAGTAACCTTGGCTAGTGTGCCAATGGATACGGAAGTAGCGTCGTTCAACATACTTGAAGTCTCATCCGCCGCTTTTTTCATCGATGTAACTTTGTCGCTGAACGCGGCGTACAAAGGCGGCACCAATTCCGTCAAATCTGGTGGCAACGTTGCGGTTGCTGTCGGTAGTCGTGGCACTGGTGTAAAAGTCGGGCGCGGTGTCCGTGTTGGGAGGATCGTACTGGTTGGTAGCGGGGTTTCGGTGCTGCGCCGTTCCAGTGTAACAATGATACTCTCCTGAGTAGGTTGTAGCGTAGTATTTTGAGCTTTTGCTTGTCCATAGGAAGACATTGCGCTTGCGGCAACCACCTGCTGCCTGTTGGAGAGCATAAACAGACTCACCAGCACAATAACCAGCGCAACGCTGAGACCTCCTATTAGGAGCAGCGTTGATAAGTGCTTGTCAGAGGCATGAATCGGAAGCGGATTGGTTGAAGGATGCTGATATGGCAACCGCGACAATATCGCCTTCGCCGCAACAGTATATTGGTTAGTAGGCAGTTTCAACAGTTCTTCTAGAATGAAGTAACGCTGCTGCTGATTTTCCGCGACTTGCGCAAATAACCACCAACCATGAGGGTCAGATGGTGTACGCTGTAGATAGTTTTTCAGCATATGTCGTGCGGCATCAGTTTTACTCGCAACGATCATCTGTTGGATATTGTCAAGGTTCGAAGGTAGTGCCATGATGTTGCTCCCGTCTACATTGATGCGCTAAAGCAAATTAGCCGCAGGTACTGCCGATATTCGGTAAATTAGTCGTTCCATACGCGTTAGGAAGAAGTTGTCCTGTGGAGGTCTGTACAGCATCAATGCGGAACAAATCTCCCTCGTGTTGTTTGCTCATGACGATGGAAGTGCTCAGTTTGCTGCCACTAGCGGTAGGATTCGTGATCACCCATTGAGTTCCTGAACTGACATGTGTGATGATGAAATGAACTGGATTAGGCCAGTTATAGACATCCCACTCGAATTTATATTGGCGATTGTTTGCTGAGACAGCTAGGCAGCTTCCCGTAACATATTGGAAGGCAGTGATCGGCCCCGGCAGCGGACAACTTAAGGCTTTCAAGGCTGACATGGTGCCAATATTGCTGCCGTTTACGTCCACAAGCTGTAACTTATAGCTGGCAGGGTTATCCCCTGAGCTGAAGGTGATCTGCGTTGACGATGTGGTAACACCGCTGACGGATGCCCGTTGGACGTTGTCGGCGCGATATAGCTTGTAGCCCGCTACAATGCCATCGCCAGAGAAGGCTGTCCAGTTAAAGACAGCGGAAGTAAACCCTGTGGGAGTTAGAGCACTGCATGTGATGCTAGTAATTGCTGGCGCGACGAGCGCGGGGCAGTTTACCAATACCTGTGTAGAAGCAACTGAATAAAGTCTGCCAGTCGCTGCGCTTACATAGGCAAAAATGGTGTATGCGCCACTTGAACCGCTGCCTACCGTAACGGTGTACTGGGTAGTCAGGCTGCTTGGAATGTCGATTGTGCTTCCAGTATTGTTGTCCTGCAACAGATAGCCAGAAGCATCCATGGACTGGTTCCACATGAGCGTGACTCTGCCGTTATAACACTGCTGTGGAGTGGGCCAACGGAAATTCTGGACTTGCGCAGGCTGCACGGCAGGCGCGGCACAATTGACGTCAACCACGTTTGAAGGAAGTCCCATAAGCGACTGATCGGCGGCTACGGCTTGAATCAGATACTGTGCGGGGTTATCCGCTGGTACACTGAATATCCATTGTCCCGAACTGGTTAATGCGCCTGCACTCACATAGTAAGTCTTGATTTGTTGTGGAGATACGCGAATGAGGGCATATCCTGCAACAGCCGCATCGGCTTCCGTGGGCGTCCATGCTAATCCAATTCCCCCCGCAATACAGGTTGCCTGTAAATTTAAGGGTTGAACGGCGTTGCAAGTCGCGGTAATCAAGACACCATCGCTCTCGGCCTCATGCGTGCCAGTATTGGTGAATGCCTTGAGCATGAAAACATGCGATGCATCAAAACCAACATATACGGAAATAGTGGTTGTGGATGATGGTGTAATGTCCCCGGTGCCCGTGACACGCGTAATTCCATCTGACTCATATAAACGGTAACCTGTCGCCACTTGCACATTCCATGTGAGGGTAGCGTATCCGTTATTGCACATCGCAGCCGCCGACGCTGGTTGCTGCGTGAAGCCGGTTGGGGTAGCGGGCTTGGCGGCGGGTGGAACACTGCACTGATCTGTGACAGCGCCGGAAGTCTTAGGAACGCCGTCACCACGCACGACTTCTTTGGCTTGGGCTTTGACAGTAATGGAGTCACCGAACAACGCTCTTGTGACCGGCATCAGGGTGTCAACTTTGTAGGAAACGTTAAAAACAACCGTTGCTCCCTTGATCGGTACCCCATTTACCCATGTGGTTGTCCAATCAGACACCGTCTGCGGTTCTACGCGGAGTTCCTCGAACCGATTGCAGGCAAGATCGTCATTTTCGTTCAACATCCGTCCCACGACACTGTTCGTGCCTTGGCAAGCCGGATCAATGGATTCAGTATCAGTCGCGCTGGGGATGCAGCCCGGATACGCTGCCGCCCAATGTGCCCCTTCACTGATGATGCTGTTGAGCGAAACGGCGGTAAAGAACGCACGCCCCAAATCGACCAAGCCACCGATCAGCAGCAGAAGAATGGGGAGTACAAGCGCGAATTCAACCAGACTTTGACCGCGCGCACCGCGCTTCTTGAGTTGTGTGCGCTGCTTAAGCTGCTGACGTGACACAATTTTCATCGCCCTACTCCTACAGTCCCAAGCCGCCGGGGTAAATCGTGCGGGAGGCATCTATCTGAATTGGTAATCCATTGGGAAATAACGCACCAAAAACGGGAGTCAGGAACCGTATGTTGACATTTGCATAGATAACGATGCGGTCTCCTGTGAAAATCTGTGTCCGAGGTTGGGCACTGACTGCACCTATCGGAATATAGTTGTTGTAAAAGGTGATATTGGTGGCATTCGTCGCACAGAACGCGATTTTGTGCGTTTCGCTTTCATCGACCGGACGCCCGTCATCATAGACGATCGTAATCTGGTCAGCGCGGATACCCGAATGGATCGCCATTGTCATCAATTTGGTTCGTATCCCGTCGCACTGTTGATATTGCGGAATGGCACTGTAACCAGAAACAGAACCATACCGCAGTGCTTCACGGAGACCGTTGTAGAGCTGGCTGTAGTTATAGACCATCCAACCAAGGTCGATGATGCCCGCTACGAGCATAAAAAAGATGGGCATAACCAGTGCGAATTCCACTAGCCCTTGGCCTCTGGTGACGCGTTTGCTTGCTGTTCTTTTGAGTTTCATGTCGTCCTCCACGTCAGTTGATCAGTTCCGTCGATGGGAACGGCTGCACCCACACGTCAGGATTAAATAGGAACTGCCAAGAGTTACCGTTCAGATAGACGCTGTAGGTAATGACGCCTTCTGAGAAATTGCTGCCGCCCGATGTGTTGCCGGAGAAATAAATCTGACCCCACGGTACGTAAGTGATGCCGTGATACTGTGTGTTGTTATTCTCCGCACGGAAAATCCAGTTATTGGGGTCAGTTCCGCAGCGACGTTCCGTCCCAACACCATATGCGGCAACTGATCCCGGCGTTCCGCCTGCCAGATCGCCCCCTGCTAGGATGGAAATGTTCATTGCTAAACCGGAAATCTTGAGGTTACGACCACTTGGGCCGTTGCCTGCCGACCAGAAATCATGGTTGGCATCCAGATTATTGAAGCGACCGTTGATGATCAGCGTAACGCCTTCCCAATCTTGTGTTCCGGCGGGGATGGTGAGATCACCCTCCACATAGAAGATGCCGCGTTTACCTTGGTTATAGAGCGTATTGATGGCGTTGGCGGCAGTGCCGGGGGTGATGTCGCCGGGAATGTAAAAATAGAATTCCTGAGGAGCTAATCCAAACATCCGTAGCAATAGATAGCGACGGTACATCTCACCAATTGGGGTGGCAGGACGGAAATGGCGGGCCTCTAACTTCTCGATCACGGAGGTGCCATCAGGTTGTCTGACCGCGATCCGTGCCCACTGGGGAATACCCGGCGAAGATTTGCCACTCGGTGGAATATAAACTGCACCATTATTGAATTTATTGCCGCCGCCAGCGAGCGGATTACCTGTCGTCATCGTATAGGGGCCATCAATGGGGCCTGTCCCCGCGATAACGCGCGCTTCAACGTTTCCGTAAAAGTCACTGGCATTTACGGAACCAACTGCCAAACTGCCATCTACATAGACGCCACTGAGGAATTTTGCTGAATTGGTATCGGCATAATGATGTGCGATGCGGTTGGTCAAATTGTCACATTCCGCACCAGCCGTGAAGATTGATGTCGTATTATCGTCGTAATGTTCGTACCGGACGTTAATGGTAGCAGTGCTGGGAGCTTCCGCTGTCAATTCCCGCAGTCCGATGAGACCGGCGAAGAATGTCTGGAACAACACCTGCGTGCGCACCTTGATGGCGGCTGTACCCGTATAAATAGGTTGCACAGGATTATTTTCAATTACGCCTAAAATCTGACCTGTGGAATTAACCCACCATGCCTGTACATTCCCATTGATTTCGTTGGCGTTCGTGCCGTCAGTATCTGGAATGCCGTTTTGTTCCGCGATTTTGTTGATCTGGCGTAGTACAGCGGCGCTGTCGATATTCGTAGGCGGGACACCACCATTTGCATCCGCAGCTGCGTAGATGAGGTTAGCGAATTGATAGATGCCAGCGAGCGCCGCCATATCAGACGCATTCTGCGACATGCGGCGTTGCGAATAGAAGCGACCAACATCAACTGCCAGCGCAGTGAAGCCGATTAGCCCAACCATGAACAATGCCATGAGTACTATGACCTGTCCGCTTTGTGCTCGTCTATAGGTGCGCATGGTATTCATGCTTGACTCCACGTAATGGTTACATCATTGTCTAATCCGCTTATCGAGTGTTAAGAAGAAAGGTTACGGGCGGGGATAATCAATACATTCTCTATAAATAACGATTGCATAACAATGTATCCAACTGCAAATAAGCATTCGCAAGGGTCACTTTTGGTGAAGCCAATTAATTAACCTGAGTTTTGGATAAGGATAGGACACCGGCGGAGAAAACGGTATCTTTGAGTTACCACACCAAAAGAACCATACCGAAGGTGTCCCATGCCACAGCCCACCGCAACGGCGATGTCGATGATTTTTGCCAACAGCTACGGCGTGAGCAAGCCGCTTTGCCTAAACGGAGCGGTCAACGTCAACGACGCAGTGGGTTGTGCGAGAGCGAAATCATGACCATCCTCATCCATTTTCATCAGTCGCACTATCGTGACTTCAAAGCCTACTATCGGCAGTACGTGTGTCGGCACTTGACGGCAGAATTTCCGGCTTGGTCAGCTATTCCCGCTACGTGACGTTGTTGGCAATGGGTGAGTTATGCCCTGACGGCCTATGCATGTAGTCGCCAACGCCGTGCAGCGGCATCTCGTTCGTGGATTCAACACCGTTACGGGTTCGTCACAACCGACGTATCCAGCGCCACAAGGTCTTTAAGGGCTGGCGGCACGCGGTCAGAGTTCGACGGGCTGGTACTTCGGCTTCAAGCTGCATCTGGTCGTTGAATCACCTTGGCGAGTTAGTCGCTTTCAGGTTGACGGTGCAATGTCGATGACCACGACCGCTGCCAATCGCCAAGTCATTATTCGGCAAACTGTTTGGGGACAAAGGCTATGTCTCTCAACCGGGCTGTTATCAACTCTGGCAAGACGGCGCAACTCGTCACCAAGTTACGCACTAACATGAAAACCGTCTTATCCCGCCTATTGACCGTCTGTTGCTCAGAAAGCGCTTTATCAATGAAACCATCAATGACCAATCCTCAAGAACATCTCGCAGATTGAGATTCGCGCCATCGTAGTCCACGTAACTTCGTACTCAACCTGTTAGCGGGGTTGATTGCTTACACCTTTCAAGACAAAAAGCCGTCCTTGCACTTCACTTCCGACGAGCTTGCTGCTCTTGTTGCTTGTCCCTAACTTATCCGAAACTCAGGTTAATTAACCATGATGAAAATAAGGGATGGTCACAAGCCCTAGAGAATTTTCAGTGGAACCGCTGTGGAGACATGCATCGTTATCACACAAATCAAAATCGCGATTCCATTTGATTAGAGGTGTAGTGAGGCGCTTATACCCGTCAAAAA
The DNA here is from genome assembly GCA_019637615.1 of Anaerolineae bacterium. Classification (GTDB taxonomy): domain Bacteria; phylum Chloroflexota; class Anaerolineae; order Aggregatilineales; family UBA2796; genus JAHBVK01. Next base: position 219,520 of record JAHBVJ010000001.1, read on the forward strand.
CATCTTACCTGCTGCCAAAACAGTCCGAGCCAACCTATAAGCCGCTTTCTGTTCGCTTGCGCGTGATGATCATCTCTCTGGGACGCCAGTCACCCGGACGCCTCCTGCAACTTACCCGAAGCTGATAACGGGACGAGCAGCCCCTCGCTTCTGCTTAGTCTTGCTCCCAGTGGGGTTTGCCTAGCTGCCGACATTGCTGCCGACACTGGTGGTCTCTTGCACCACCGTTTCACCCTCACCTCTTGCGAGGCAATACACATCTCTGTGGCACTATGCCGTCGGGTCGCCCCGCCTAGCCGTTAGCTAGCACTGTGCTCGATGGAGAGCGGACTTTCCTCACCTCATGGCGGCGAACCGTTCATAAAGCGCGATCATCTGGTCAACTCGGACGGTTTCATTGTAGCAGAAGCCAGCGTCTAGTTCGATGGTGGCTTCTGGCGATCTACAACGCGAAATGAATTGAGGAATTTATCAGCAGTGCTTGGATCATGATAATCGTTCGGCAGCGTCAATACGATCTGATAGGTGGATTTGCCAACGATGTAAACATTGCCGCGCAGTGTTTGCTCTGCATTTGAGGCGAGGATCGACTGCCCGATGTAATTACCTAACTTGATGTCTGTGTAGGTAGGATTATCCATATGGGCACTGCGCAGCACGCCACGTTTAGCGCCATCGATGATGAAATTGATCACCAATGCGGGCAATTCGCCGCCGGGGACGAGATTGGCATAATCCACAAATGATACCGCATAGTTCACTCCATCGACTTCTGACTCGTAGCGCACGATGGTGATGTTGCCAAACGGTGTGCTCGCGGTAGACGTGGTGCGCACGGGCGTACACGGGAAAGCCGCTGCGAAGCCATCTTCCACGCTTTCGAAATCGGATTTGAGCACATCGCCTGTTTTACATACGACGGACTGCGGTGTGGCAGAATCAGATACGAAGGTGAAGGATCGGGCAACCAAGAAGGCGGCTGTGCCACATAGAAAAATGGCGATTGACAATAAAAGTACGAATCGGCGCACCATAGAGCGTTTCAACATCTGGACACAGGCATGCTAAATTGAGCAACGTACACAAGAATACCTCACCCGTGAACGCGTGGTGAGGTATTCATCAGAAGTTAAGGCAATAACAGTGTTGAGATTATGCTCCGCCGCTCAGGGTTTGGAACAACAGGTAGCCGTTGAAGACGATGATGATCAGTGTCACGCTCCACGCCGCGATCTGCATCAGACGCGTATTGGTGAATACGCCCATCTTGGCGCGTTCGCTCGTAAACTGTACCAACGGCACCACCGCGAAGGATAGTTGCAGCGACAGGATCACCTGACTGAGGATCAGCAGTTCACCAGTGCCACGTTCTCCATACAGCGCCGTCACAATCACGGCGGGGACGATGGCGATCAGGCGGGTCAGCAAACGGCGCACCCACGGCTTGAGGTGAATGTCAACGAACCCTTCCATCACGATCTGTCCTGCCATCGTGCCCGTCAGGGTCGAATTCTGACCGGAGGCCAGCAGCGCGACGGCGAACATGATGCTGGCGAGTGAGACGCCGAGCACGGGCGAGAGGAGCTGATACGCATCGTTGATGTCGGCTACATTCTCGTTGGCGGTGCCGTGAAACGCTGCGGCTGACAGCACCAAGATCGCGCCGTTGATGAAGAAGGCCAGCATGAGCGAGGCCGTCGAGTCGATGGTCGCGAACTTGATCGCCTTGCGCTTGCCTGCTACCGTTGGTTCGATGGTACGTGTCTGCACGATGCTGGAGTGCAAGTACAGGTTGTGCGGCATCACCGTTGCGCCCAGAATACCAATCGCAATATACAGCGCCGATGGATTGAAGATGATTTCTGAAGAAGGTACCAGCCCTGCGAACATCGCGGGCACAGAGGGTTGCGCAAGGATCAATTCGTAGGCGAAGCACACACCGATGACCAAAATCAAGCTAGCAACCAACGCTTCGACGTAACGGAAGCCTTTGTGCTGCAAGAACAGTACAACAAGCACATCACTCGCCGTTATCAGCACACCTACGATTAGTGGGATACCAAATAGTAAATGGATGGCGATGGCGGAACCGATGACTTCAGCCAAGTCACAGGCGGCAATAGCGATCTCACACAATATCCACAGGAACAACACCACTGGTCGCGAATAATGATCGCGGCAAGCCTGTGCCAAATCGCGCCCTGTCACAATGCCCAACTTCAGTGATAAATGTTGCAGCAGGATCGCCATCAGGTTGGAGATCAAGATTACCGAAAGGAGCAGATAGCCGAACTTCGCGCCACCCGCCAGATCGGTTGCCCAGTTGCCCGGATCCATATAGCCAACAGCCACCATCATGCCGGGGCCAACATAGGCCAGCAAGGTACGCCAGAAGCCTTTATTTTGCGGTACACGGATCGAAGCATGTACTTCGGGGAGCGAAGGTGCCGTACGTTGCTTGCGCCAGCCTGACTCGGGTTGGCTGATATTGGGCTGTACAGTGGTCTGTCCTAGTGGCTGTTCAAGCATGATAGTCTCTCAGGGTTTCAGTTTCTCTCCAGTCTAATTTAGACTGGTCTAATTTATGGAGAGTGTAACGCTTGAAATAAAAATTGTCAAGCGCAATTTTTTCTTTTTATCACTTAAATACAAAACTGCACATTGGTTCTACTGTCGCAGTGTGGTAAAATTAGCCCGATCAAGAAGATGAGGTGCATCGTGCCTGCACAGGCTCTCTATCTCAAATGGCGTCCGCGAACTTTCGATGACGTGATCGGTCAGGATCACATCACGCGCACGCTTCGCAATGCGTTGATTCAAGATCGCATTCGTCATGCATACCTATTCAACGGGCCGCGTGGTACAGGCAAAACCACGATGGCACGTTTGTTAGCCAAAGCTATCAACTGTCTGCATCCTGATCCGTTACAGCGCCCTTGCGACGAATGCGATCACTGCGTCACACTCAACGAAGGCCGCTTCATGGATCTGATCGAGATCGACGCCGCCAGCTATAACAGCGTCGATGATGTTCGCGTGCTGCGCGAAAAAATCGCTTTTGCACCGAGCGAAGGCAAGTTCAAGATTTATATCATCGATGAAGTGCATCGCTTTTCCGGCGCGGCCTTCGATGCCTTGCTCAAGACTTTAGAAGAGCCGCCAGAGCATACGATTTTCGTCTTGGCGACCACGGAACTCGATAAAGTGCCCGCGACCATCAAAAGCCGTTCGCTGGTATTCGAATTTCATCGCGTTTCGCTGCAACAAGTGGCGGATCGCTTAGAGATGATCGCCACTGCGGAAGGCGTACAAATTGATCGTGATGTACTGGAACTCGTCGCGCAACATGGGACAGGTAGCGTGCGTGACAGCGTGAGTCTGCTCGATCAGTTGATTGTGGATGTGAATGAACGGATCACGTTGGAAGTGGCAGAGCAAGTGCTCGGCACGGCGGGCAATCGTTACGTCGGGCGTTTGGTGCAAGCCATCATCGCTAACAATGCCACTGAAGGCTTGGAATTGCTGAATCAGGCCATCGATGAAGGCGCTGATCCGGCGCAGTTCGGACGTCAGATCGTGGACTATCTGCGCAATCTACTGTTGACGCAAACAGCCGGGCCAGCGCTCGTGGATGCCACCAACGAAATGAAGCAAACTCTTGTCAAACAAGCCACACAGATCAGCCGTCCCAGTCTGGTGCGTGCCATTAAGGAATTTAACGGCGCTGTCAGTGAGGTGCGCAAGGGCTGGCAACCACAGTTACCGCTTGAATTGGCGCTTGTCCAGAGTACGCGTCCGCTGCAAGAGGAGACTGTCGTTACCCGCGTTGTGACGGAATATGTGCAAGCTGCCACGCAACCGCAATCCGCGCCAGCAACGACTCCCTCGCCTGATGTGATTATGACGCCTTCTCCCGATGCGCCTGCTGCGCCGGAAATCGCCAGTTTGAGTTTTAATGAATTGATGACCGCGTGGCCTTCGATCCTAGAATTGATGCAGCGTCGTTACATGCCGCTCGTAAAGTTCCTGCAGAAGGCGACTGTTAAGTCCTTGAATGGACGAACGCTTACCTTGGTGGTTAGCGGAGCCGCGATGAAAGGCAAATTACAGGACGATACACCCATTATTCGTGCGGCTATTTTGCGAATCACTCAATTCTCGGTCGAGAAAATAAACGTATTGGTCGCGGACGAAGTGCAGAAACGCATCGATGCTACAATAGATGATGATCCTTTGTTGCGCGGTATAATGAACGACCATCCTAGTCAAATTACAGGTGTTGAGGACTCTAAGGGAGGCTTTTGATGTCAAAACGTCGTGGCGGTTTCGGTGGCCCTCCAATGGGCGGCGGTGGCGCGGGCAATCAAGCTGGTATGATGCGCCAACTTCAGAAGATGCAAGATGATATGCAGAAAGCGCAAGAAGCGCTGGCTGAAGAGGTTTTGGATATTACGGCGGGCGGCGGTGCGGTGACCGTCTCGATCACTGGACATCAACGCGTTAAGGCCATCAAGATCGATCCAGCGGCGCTCGATACCAGCGATCCCGAATGGGCAGCCGATTTGCAAGATTTATTGGTGATCGCCGTCAATCAGGCGATTGAAGAAAGCCAGAAGCGGGCAGCCGAGCGGATGGAAGCCATCACGGGTGGGCTGAATGGAATGCTTCCCGGTGGGTTGGGCGGTCTGTTCGGCTGATTCCGAGCACCCTTGGTTCTTGGTTACGATTGAACTCTCGCGGCGGCCTTGTGCCGCCGTCTTTTTATCTGAACATCGTTAGAGCGGGTTGAGTGTAGGCCAATACGGCTATCACAGCCCGCAGAGGTACAGTGATGAGCAACGCCATTCCTGCGTCCGTGACCGCGCTGATCGAAGCCTTTGCCCGCTTACCGGGGGTTGGCCCCAAAACGGCCTCACGCCTGACATATTTCTTGCTGCGTGCCCCCAATGAAGTCAGCGAAACGTTAGCGCAGTCGATCCTCGATCTCAAGGCCAAAACGCGGCTGTGCAACATTTGCTTCAACATCACCGAAGAAGAAACCTGCGCTGTCTGCAAAGACCCGCAACGTGATGGCTCGATTATCGCTGTGGTCGAGGAGCCGCTTGATGTGATGGCGATTGAGCGCACAGGCACCTATAACGGACGTTATCATGTGCTGCACGGCGTCATTTCCCCGCGTGACGGTATCGGGCCAGATCAGCTAAAGATCAAGGAACTGATCAAGCGCGTCAACGGCGGCGGCGTGAATGAACTAATTATCAGTACCAACCCCGGCATGGAAGGGGACGCGACGGCAATGGCGATCAAGTCTGAGTTGGACAAGCTCGGTCTTACGCTCAAATTGTCACGCTTGGCACGCGGCTTGCCCACGGGCGCTGATCTTGAATATGCCGATTCAGTCACCTTGATGCGTGCGCTGCAAGGTCGTCAACCTCTGTAAGGGTGGAGGATGCAATGATGGTTACTCGCGAAAATCTCTACACTGTTGAGGAATTTCTCGCCTTCACGCAATTACCAGAACACGCCGACCAGCGTTTCGAGCTATTTGATGGAGTGATCGAGGAAATGCCGCCTTCTAACCCACAAAACTCACATCTGGCTGGTTTGATTATCACCCTACTCAATAACTTTGTGCTGCCACATAATCTCGGTTTTGTGACAGTACCCGACGGTGGCTATCAAGTCGCGCCGAACAAGATGTATCAACCTGATGTCGCCTACATCAGCCGTCAACGCTTGCCCTCGCTCAAGAATATCGGCAACGTGATCCCGATGGCACCTGATCTTGCTGTTGAGGTAGTCTCACCAAGCGAATCCAGCCGCAAAGTGACGCGCAAAGCACAAGGCTATCTTCGCGGTGGCACGAAACTCGTATGGGCGGTCTATCCTGATGAGAAAGAAATCGATGTCTACCAGTTGACCGCAGACGGCGAAGTCTCGATCAAAACCATCGGCGCAGACGGCGAATTGGATGGTATCCCCGCCTTACCCGGCCTGAAAATCGCCCTCAAAGCCATCTTCGCTGCCGCCGAATGAGCTGCTATCCTAAGTTAATCATGACAACGTTCAAGACTCGCGTACAGCGTGGTCTGGCAAAGTGATCCTCACACGCACCTCTACCACAGTGGTACAGGGGAAGTTTACCTTCGATTATTTACAATTTTCTAACAAATATTCTATTGACTCGCTCGTTTATTCCATACTATAATCATCCTTCTACGCTTGAAGTGGCGAAAAATCTCTCTTCATTGCCATTGTCAGCATCGCTGCGTCAGAACGACGGAGCTAGTTACCAAACGTTGTCATCTCACTAACATGCTTGATCTATCATCGCCCTGTTAACCCTGTTCCTAGCCCTGATCCAGCTCTATTGTTTTCGGTTCAGGACGGCTCATTGAGCACAGAAAATCATGGTGCTTGTTATTTCCCTGTTTTAACAGGGTTAACACGGTTCTCGTGACCAACCATTCCTAAGAGGCTTTTCCGGATGAACTCAGCATTTGCTCATGATTACCTAGCGCTCCTTTTACCAGTTATGCGTATCCGGTCTGCAAATTTGGTCAGCACTTGGCACGTTCTCCGCCATGATCCCGTCCTCACCTGCCAGCGGGATCACATTGAGGATCATTCCCTGCTCGGCTCTCTCACAACTAGATGACTTTTATCTCCCTTGCGCTACAATTGCGCGAACAAGCACAGTACCCAACTTGTAGTGGTAGGAGGCCAAGCGCCCCATGGAAGTTAATCAGATTGCCCGTATGATCGAGTGGCTGGACGAGGAACGTCGGCGCGATAAGGCCCGCATTGCCAAGCTGGAAGAACGCCTCGTACAGCAGCAGGAAACCATCGACAGCCTCACGCGGCGGCAAAACACCGCTGAAGGTGATACAGCACAGTTACGCACTCAGTTTATCCCCGTTGGGCGCGACGCTGAACTCATCGAGCAGATGCGTACCGAGATCAATCAAGCGGTGGAAAGCGTCGAAGGTCGGCGTGTCTCGGCAGAACGTGAAGCCGAACGCCGCGCCGAGATCGCGCGTGATAATATGCTGCGCCCCGTGCGCGAAGTCACCGATCGGTTAGAAAAGCTGGAACGTGCCCACGAGGAGATCACCACCGCCCGCGTCGAGCGTGATCGGTTCGCCGCAGCGCTGGCAGCCTTGCAGCAGCGTGTGGAAGACATCACCAAGAAGTTCGAGGAGCCTGACCGCCGCCTGACCTTCTTAGAAGAGCAGCGCCGCCAAGATGCCCGTCGCCTCTCCGAAGTTCAAGCGGAGTTGCCAGAACTGCAAAAGAACATCGACAGCCTCAAGCCCAAGATCGATTTGATCGAGGCCTTGGCGCTGCGCAACGAAAAGCTGATCCTCGATGTGAACAACAACGAGCGCGAACGCAAAGAATACATTCAGCAGTTCACCGACCAACAAACACTCATTATCCAGCAGCGTGACCAACGCATGGAAGAATTGGCGCGTTCATTCGGTCAATACGACGAGACGATGCGCCGTAACATGGAGCGCTTCGAAACATGGTCAGAAGTCTACCGCCAGATGAAAAAGGTCATCGAAGATTTTGACCGCATCGGGGAACGCCTTGAACGCCGGATCAATGAGGTGGCGGAAATGCAGCGCCTATCCGAGGAACGCTTCCGCAACGAGTGGGCAAGCTGGTCAGCCGATGACCAGAAGCGCTGGAAGCAGTTCACGCTCACCAATGACGAGAACTGGCATCTGCACGACCGCGAGTATGAACAGTTCCGCGCCAAATTTACCGAAGTTGCCGCCCAATTCGCGCCGATCACCGAAAGTTTGGATCGCTTATGGAAGCTGCAACGGGCGCAAGCCGATATGTTCCGCGAACGCTTCCAATCGCTGCTCAACGAGCACGACCAGCCCACTGACCAACAGCGTGCGCGCACGACCACGACCGTGCCGAGTGTCTCAACGACCAACGGCAATGGACGTGCTTAAGCAGGCAAGTCGATGGAGGACATAGATGAAGGCTGAAGACCTACGCTCGCTGCAAGCGCCGCTCAAAGAGCACTACAAAGAAGAGCCAACGGCAGCACTCATCACACTCAAGGCACAAGGGCGACTCGGTGAGGGCGTGACCTGTAAGGTGCAAACGGGCAAGGCACTGGTTGAAGCGGGCTTGCATCCAGCTACCGGCGGTGACGGTCTGAGTGTATGCTCTGGCGATATGTTGCTAGAGGCGTTGGCAGCTTGCGCGGGTGTCACGCTCAAAGCAGTGGCGACAGCGATCGGGGTTGAACTCCGCGATGCGGTCATCCGCACCGAAGGCGATCTCGATTTCCGTGGCACCTTAGGCGTCTCCAAAGAAGTGCCGGTTGGCTTTCAGCGCATCCGCCTCTATTTTGATCTCGATACGGACGCGACAGACGAGCAGTTGGCAACCCTCATCCGTCTGACGGAACGTTACTGCGTAGTATTCCAAACGCTGCGTCAGTCGCCCGAACTCCAAGTGTCGCGCACAACTACCAGTAAAGGCTAATCAAGGGCAGCATGGGGGACAAATTCGCGGGCAAAGTCGCACTGGTCACAGGCGCAGGGGTGGGCATTGGCTACGCGATCTGTCGCAGTTTCGCGATGGAGGGGGCGTCCGTCGCGCTCAATGATGTGGACGGCACGCTGGCAAGCCAAGCCGCCGCACAAATCAACGCGGAGTTAGGCATTGAACGCGTAATTGGCTATGCTGGCGATATCGGAGATGTGAGCAGCATCCGCGCGATGGTCGCGGACATCACTGCCCGTTTCAAACACATCGATGTATGTGTAGCGAACGCTGGCATTACGCTGTTTGGCAAATTTTTGGAGTACGAACCCGCTGCCTTTGACCGCGTGATGAACGTCAATTTACGCGGTTCCTTCTTCACCGCCCAAGCCGCTGCTCGCGTAATGGTGGATCGGCAAATTTTGGGGCGCATCATCCTCATGTCCTCGGTGACGGGCGTACAAGCCATGCTCGGCCTAGATGCCTATGGTATCACCAAGGCCGGGATCAGGATGATGGCGCGTTCGTTGGCCTTGGAACTCGGCGGCTACGGTATCACAGTGAATGCCATTGCTCCCGGCGCGACAGTGACCGAGCGCACCAAGCAAGAGACGGCAAATTATGAGCAAGATTGGGCCGCGCTGATGCCGACCAAGCACGCCAATTCCGTTGATGATATCGCTAGTGCGGTCTTGTTCCTCGCCTCGCCCGACGCCAAGCAGATCACGGGGCAAACGCTCGTCATCGATGGCGGTTGGACACTGTACAGTCCCGTCCCACCGGGATATTAAGGCAGTGCAGCGATGACCGACAACATCGACAAGCGCGGCAAGCTCGAAGAAGATCCGTTTGATTTCCAGATCACCAAAGATCGGCGCATCCTGATTTACCGCGACAATGCGTTGATCAAGGTTGTTCATGGTCACGATGCCGAAAAGCTCATCCCGACGCTCGAAACCAGCGATGAGGAGTTGATCCAGTTGGCGCTGGCGAAGGTCACGGGCAATTATAAGCACGGCAACGAGCGCAAACGCTTCAAAGGCTACTGCGAATCCTAGATTACTCGTTAAGATAGAGCTAGTTCTTACGACAAGTATCAGCTTGTTGTGTTTCTCGCTTTTTTCAAATTCGGAGTTACATCATGATTCTGACTACATTCAAAAAAGACGGCGAGCTGCGACTCGGCGTCAAGATTCCCTTCGGCGTGATCGATGTCAAAGCGGCAGTAGAAGGCCGCAAGCATACCGCCGCGATACTGCCCGTTACGCCCGACGACCTGTACAAACACGGTATCGACGGCCTCGCGGACTTAGCGGAGTTCACAGGCAAACTGTTGAAGGCCAGCAACACGGATTATCTGCTGAAAGAGGAAGAACTGGAATACGGCCCGCTCGTCCCGAACCCGCAGAAGATCATTTGCATCGGGCAAAATTACCGCAAGCACGCGCTGGAAACAGGCTCGGAAATCCCGACCACGCCCGTTGTCTTCGGCAAGTTCAATAACGCCCTGACGGCTCCCAACGCGAAAGTGCCGATCCCTAAGAGCACGACGCAAGCCGACTATGAAGCCGAACTCGCCGTCGTGATGGGGCGTCGCTGCTGGGAAGTCTCCGAAGCAGACGCGTTGAAGTACGTACTTGGCTATGCGTGCGCCAACGACATCTCCGCGCGCGATATTCAACGCCGCACCAGCCAGTGGATGCTCGGCAAGTCCTTCGACAAGTTCTTCCCGATTGGCCCGCATCTCGTCACCGCCGATCAAATCCCCGATCCGCAAACGCTCGGCATTCGCTGCTATCTGAACGGCGAGAAACGTCAGGACTCGAACACGTCCGATATGATCTTCAGCGTCGCGTACCTGATCAGCCACATCAGCCAATATTGGACGCTCGAACCGGGCGACATCATCTCGACGGGCACGCCCGAAGGTGTGATCCTCGGCATGAAGGATAAGGTCTGGATGAAACCGGGCGATAAAGTGACGGTGGAAGTCGATCAACTCGGCACACTGACCAACTACATGGCCTAACGCAGCCTGTCACCAACGAAGAAACTAAAAACGCCGCGTTGATCTTGTCGGTCAACGCGGCGTTTTGGGTTTGAGCGGTCAGACCAAATTCATCACTTGCCACCCTGTCGTGCGGAGTGGACTGTTACATCCGCCCCGCCGGCAGGAGCAAGTAATTACTTGCGGTTGATGGTCGGCAGCAGCCCCTTGCGCGAAGCATTCTCTTCGGCGGGGAAGTTCTGCGGATACTGATCATTGGCAGGGTGGTCAGTGAGCTGCGTGCCCTGCGTCTTCACATCGATGGGGGCGGCGTCCATCGGCAGCGCATTGGTGCTGTAGATGTCGTTGTTGCCGCTTGCCGTCGATGTCCACACGACAGTCGTGCCCTTGCAGTACCATGTCGGTGCGAAGTCGGTGCTGGCGTCACTCGTTACCTGACGCGTCTTCTGCGTCGAGAACTGGTACACGTAGATGCCGAGCTTGCCGTTGATCAACATCTGGTAAGCGATCAGGTCGCCATCTGCCGAGTACGCTTGGTTGCGAACGTCACCGCCCTCAACCGAGATTGGCTGGACGTTTTGACCGTCGGCATCCATGACGTACAGGCGGCTGGTGGTGTCGCTGCCACGCTGTGACCAGAAGGCGATGTGCTTGCCATCCGGCGAGTACTGCGGATCGTTGTCGGTGCCCAGACCGTCGCTCAATCGCTTTTCTTGCAGCGTGGTCAGGTCAAGTTCATAAAGCTGCCATTGCTCGTCGCGGCTGCTCTGGAAGACCAGTTTGCTGCCATCGGGCGAGTAGAAGGCGTTCAGGTCTTGCGCCGGATTGCTGGTCAGACGGCGTTCCGTGCCATTGGTGACATTGAACTCGTACAGATCCCAGTTACCAGAGCGGATCGACTCGTACACGATCTTGGTGCCGTCTGGCGACCAGACCGGATCGATGTCGGTGGCGGAAGCATTGTTGGTCATACGCTGCAAGTTTTCGCCATCCGAACCAACCACGTAGATTTCCCAGTTGCCATCACGGTTGCTGGCGAAGGCTACCCACGCGCTGTCAGGCGAGCGAGCCGGCGCAACGTCAGAGATGTCCTTGCCAACGCCATTGGTGATGTCCACCTTGGCATCTGGCTTACCGGGGATTTCGCCCAAGCGGAAGACTTCCCAGTCGCCCGTCTGGATGGTGTGGTAGAGCAGCCAGTCGGGGCAGAAGCCAGCACCGGGGGTGATCGGCTTCCAATCCACAGGCTTATTCTCTTCGGGTTGGCAGTACTCTGGGTTCGGCGCGACGATCGGGAACCCATCCGAGTCGTAGGTCGTCTCACCGCAGCGGTACACAATTGGCGGGGTGGGCGTCGGTGTGGTGGTTTCGAGGCAGTCCGTCGAAACGGAGACACCCGTGCTGCCCGTGGTCAGCGTGAAGGTACCAACACCAACGTTTACTGTGATCGTGGTTGACTCACCGGCGCGCAGTTGGAAGGTGCTCTGCTGCACGACGACGCCGTCCTGATTGCGGATTACGTACGTATCGGGCGCAGGCATATCGTTAGCGCTGGTGTTGCTGATGATGAAGTTGGCGATACCTTCGACGCATTGGCCTTGCGGAGCCAGCGCGATGTTCATCGGCGTGCTGGTCGGCGTCGGCGTATTGGTCGGTACTGGCGTGTTGGTGGGCGTGGGCGTTGGTTCACCGCAGTCCACAACCGACACGGGTTGCAGCGTCACGCCTGTTTCGATGACAAACAGCGTCACTTGACCCGTGGAGGGGCCATACGTGATCGTCGCCACATTGTCAGGCGGGGTCGCGCCGAGCTGGACGGTACCGGACTTGACGACCGTGCCAGCGCTATCTTGGATGGCATAGGTCATCGGTTGGGCTTGCGCACCACCGTTGTTGGTGATGGTGAATGTCACCACGTATTCCAAGCACTGACCACCGTAGGTCAAGCTGGGTTGCGGGGTGGATGTGCTGGTCGAAGTCGGCGTCGGCGTTGGTTCGCCGCAGTTCACGGAGTAGGCTTCGCCAACCGTAGCACCGGAGGTCAGGAACAACTTGACGTTGCCATACGATGGCGAGTAGTCAATCGTTGTGCTGCCGCCAGCCGCGAGTTGGAAGTTACCGCTCTTGAGTACCGTACCTGCCGCATCACGCACTTCGTAGCTGATCGCTTCGCTCATCGCGCCACCGTTATTGGTCACAGTGAAGCTAGATACGAAGTTCACGCACTGCCCGCCGTAGCTCAAGCTAGGCTGCGGGGTGGACGTGCTGGTCGAGGTGGGCGTGGGCGTCGGTTCGCCGCAGTTCACGGAGTAGGCTTCACCAACTGTGGCACCGGAGGTCAGGAACAACTTGACGTTGCCATACGATGGCGAGTAGTCAATCGTTGTGCTGCCACCAGCCGCGAGTTGGAAGGTGCCGCTCTTGAGTACCGTACCTGCCGCATCGCGCACTTCGTAGCTGATCGCTTCGCTCATCGCGCCACCCGTGTTGTTCACGGTGAAGCTGGACACGAAGTTCACGCACTGCCCGCCGTAGCTCAAGCTAGGTTGCGGGGTCGCCGTGTTGGTGGGCGTGTTGGTTGGTACTGGTGTATCGGTTGGCACCGGCGTATTCGTCGGCGTGGGCGTCGGTTCGCCGCAGTTCACCGAGAAGGCTTCCGTCAGCGCGCCACCGGAAGCGATGACGAGACTGATGTTGCCATATGACGGCGAGTAGTCGATAGTGATGCTCTCCCCAACACCGAGTTGGAACGAGCCACTCTTGAGTACATTCCCGCCAGCATCACGTACCGCATAGGTTGTCGCTTCGCTCATTGCGCCACCGTTATTGGTCACGGTGAAGCTAGATACGAAGTTCAGGCACTGCCCGCCGTAGCTCAAGCTGGGCTGCGGGGTCGCGGTATTCGTGGGCGTGTTGGTCGGTGCAGGCGTATCCGTCGGCATTGGTGTGTCCGTCGGTGTGTTGGTTGGTGCGGGCGTATTGGACGGGACAACCGTCGATGTCGGCGTAACCGTCGGCGGACGCGGGCTGCAATTCGCCGTCGCGCTCAGTTGGTTGAACGGGCGTAGCGGTGTGACGTAATTGACCCTGACGACCGCGTAACCGGGCAGATCGAGATTGATCGGCAGGTTACCCTTGCTGAACCCGGACGAACTGATTGCGCCAGCCAGATCGACTGTGTAGGTACCATCCGAGAAGAACCCATCCGTTTGGAGCGAGATGGTGAAGCGCGCCTGACCATCATCACCACGGCTCAAGCAGATCACACTGAGGCTCAACTGCGCATCGGGTGGCAGCGTGGGCGTAACTGTGTTGGTCGGCACGAGGGTTGGTGTATTGCTAGGCGTGTTCGTCGGACGCGGTGTATTCGTCGGACGTGGCGTGTTTGTCGGCGCGACAGTTGGCGTCGGGCGCGTGCAAGTGACCGAGGACACCTGTGTTCCGGCGGGATTACCGTCGGTGTTCGGTGCTTCGATCCGCGCTGTGTAGGTGCCAATGTCGGGGTCTTCCGGCATATAGTTCACGGTGATCGAGGCACCAGCCGCTAACCGGTAGCTGCTGCGCTGGACGCGTGAACCATTAAAGTACAGGCTGTAGTTGCGCGATTGAGCCATGTCGGCGTTGGGGCCGCTGGCTGTGTTGGTGATAATGAACGTCACCGAGCCATCAAGGTTGCACTGACCAGAAACGGCGATGTTCGAGCAGTCAACACGACCTTCACCGCAAGTGAGCGGTGTGCGCGTGAATGTCGCGGTTCTGGTTGGGCGTGGTGTATTGGTTTCCGACGGTGTGAACGTCAGCGATGGCGTCAGCGTTTCCGACGGCGTCAGTGTGGTAGACGGCGTCAAGGTCGGAATCGTCGGCGTAATGGTGCTCGTCGGGCGCGGTGTATTGGATGGACGTGGCGTATTCGTCACACTTGGCGTGTTGGTGGGCACCGTTGGCGACGGCGTAAAGGTCTCGGTTGGCGTGTTGCTTGGCCCCGGTGTAAAGGTATAGGTGGCCGTGTTGGTAATCGTGGGCAGCGGCGTGAAAGTGTACGTCGGTGTCTGCGTCGGGATACATTCGCCCGTCGCGGAGGCCACCACGTTTTGCAGCGCGGCGGTGTTATACGTTACCTGAACACTAGCGGTGCCGCTGAGGCTAAGACCCATAGACTGACCAGCCCCCAGCGTAATCCCCGTGTCGCGGTTGTTCGCTGGATTAAGCGGATCGTTGACGACTAGGCGTCCCGCTTCGGTCATCGCTTGACCAATGTTCGTGATCGTGAAGGTCGCTGAACCGTCGATGTTACATGTCACCGAAATCTGGATGATCGGCTCATTGCCTTCTGCGAACGGCCTACTAATATCTTCGGTCGCTTCAGCCGTCGGCTCCTCAGTCGCCAGTGTTTCTGTTGCCGTTGCTTCCAGAGTCGGCTCTTCCGTCGTCACAACTTCGGGTGTTGTCTCGGTCACTTCAGCCGTGGGGGCTTCGGTGGCTGCTACCTCTGTCGGCACTTCGGTCGGCGCAACTTCCGTTGCTGCGACTTCGGTGGGTGGCACTTCGGTTGCTGCGACTTCAGTCGGTGGTACCTCAGTTGGCGGCACTTCCGTCGGCGGCACCTCGGTTGGTACCTCAGTTGGCGCTGAACTTACCACTTCGGTCGGTGGCACTGCTGTGGGCGGTACCTCTGTGGGAGGAACAGCGGTTGGTGGTACTTCAGTCGGTGGCACCTCCGTGGGCGGTACCGCAGTCGGCGGGACTTCGGTAGGAGGAACCGCAGTTGGTGGGACTGCCGTCGGTGGAACTGCCGTCGGCGGCGGTGGTTTTGGCACATCCGTTGGTGGCGGCGGCGGAACGTCAGTCGGCGGTGGTGGAGGAACATCCGTGGGAGGTGGAGGGTTATTTTGCGCTACTTCGGGCGTTGGCGTATCGACGCCAGTCCCGAATAAGCGGCCCCCGTTCCCCGCGATGATCACACCAATGGCTAGGATGAGGACGACCACCCCAGCAATGATGGCAAGTCGTTGGTTCCTTGAGTTCATACACCTGCTCCTCTACGTTGCCAAGAATGTTTAGTTTGTCGTGGGGCTATTGGCGGTAGCCGTCATATTTACTTTTGTCGCCAAAAGTGAAAAAAAAGGGGCGCGTAGATTTACAAAATTTTGCGCTGGCCTTATTCTAAATCGAGAATATGTAGGTTCTTGTCAAGCCCTCCATAACAATGTGATAACAGGTTAAGTATAGAAAGGCGCATTTAACGCCATATGGTGCGGAAAACAGGCTATAACCGTTTTCCAACCTTCCCAGTTATAGTGGCTGTACGCTGTGCCGCCTCATTTACGCTCTCGCCACCAGAAATAAACACCTAACCCAACTAGCACGATCACGAAGACCGAAATTACCGCTAAGGCAACTGCTGTCGGGGAACCAAGCGCAGTTCCTACGGTGGTCGGCGTTCCGCCTTGGCTGCCCAGCAACACGGCGATCCCGACGAGAACCAGCACAGCAGCGGCAGCCAACACAGATCGATAGCGTCGGCTGAACAGACCAGTATTGCGTAGCGGGCGCGTATGAGACTGTGCTTCAAATTCACTGCTCAGGCGCTGCGTCAGACGAGCACGGAATTCGTCGCTTGGCTGTGAGGAAGCTGACAATTGCTGCAAACCACGCACAATCGGTTCCAAGGGTTGGGCAGACGCCGACGCTTTGATCGAGCGCCCCGCTAAAAGTGCGTCAGTCAGATTCGCCATTTCATTATCCAATTCGGGATTCTCAGAATCGTTCATCATCGAAATTGCCATACATTCCGTTAATACTCACCGATTTCGCTGCGAACCGCTTGCAGTGCCCGTCTGAACAAGGATTTTACCGCTTCCATCGTCTGATGTCGTCGCTCTGCGATCTCTTGGAAACTTAGTTGCTCCACGAAGCGCAGCGTCAGCACTTCCTGATAATGCTCAGGGATCTTATTCAGCGCTGCCTGTAACTGCGCTTGCAAATCGACTTTGTCCTGTTCGCTGGTCGCGGTACGTGCCTTGCGATCCACATCCTCCAACGTTACCTGTTCATCGACCTTATTGACCGTGCGATACTGTTTGCGGTAGTAGTCAGCAATTTGACGGTTAACGATGGTATACAGCCATGTATTAAATTGCGCCCGCAGCTCAAAGTTCGGCAGCGACCGAACCACAGCGATGAAGATGTCTTGCACCACATCTTCGACATCAGTCTGTGGTACACGCGTCTTCACCCGATTATAAACCTTGTTCAAATACCGATTGTAAAGGATCAGGAAGGCTTCGCGGTCTCCTTGTTGAGCTTGCCTTGCCAGACTCTCATCGGCATTGGTGGCAGAATTCATCAGAACGTTTTCCTTTAAGTCGTCAGTTCGAGGCGAAAAGGACTGCAATAGTGTAAATATTAACGATACGCCCAGAAATCCGTAGCCTTCTAGCGCTGAGGATATACACAGTATAGCCCAGACTCTGGGGGTTGCTAACGGAAATTTGAACTGATTAGGGCTACTCCACAATACGTCTTCGGATAATGTTTGCCTGCCCGCACTGGAAAGCTATAATGTACAATGTGGGATATCAAGCGAGCGACCCTGAATGACAGAAACAGCCCAAATTCAGCTACCAGCAACCGTCAACGAAGTTCGGCGGCTGCGCAAACTGATCATCGAGTTGGAAGGCAAATTCCGCGAACAGCGTGCCATGCTCTCACGGCAAGGCATGAGCTTGCCTCCCGGCACGTTGACGACCTTGCAGCAAGTCCGCGAAGGTCTCGATGACCTGATGCGCGTCTTGGAAGAGCGCCACACCGAGCTTCAGCAGCTACGCGCCGTCGGGCGGACGACAGAACTGATTAACTCCACGCTCAGTCTAGATGACGTGCTGAACGACGTTATGGATACCGTGATCAGCCTGACGCGTGCTGAACGTGGTTACTTGATGCTGCGCGATGCCAAGACAGGCGAGATGGAATTCCGCGTCGCACGCAACATCGACCAGCGGGCACTTTCGACGGAAGAACTCACCGTCAGCCGCACCGTAGTCGAAGAAGTCGCCAGTACCGGACGCCCTGTCTTGACGGTCAATGCTGGCAACGACCCACGTTTTGCCAGCCAGAACAGTATCATCGGCTATGCGCTGCGCAGCATTCTCGCCGTTCCGATGATCCTCAAGGGACATGTGACGGGCGTGATTTATACCGATAACCGAGTCAAGCAAGGCGTTTTTGGGGAGAAGGAAAGCCAACTACTCCTCGCCTTCTCTAATCAAGCGGCAGTAGCTATCGAGAATGCGCGGCTGTTCGAAGAATTGCGCGCGACACTCGCGGAAATTACCGGACTGCGCGACTTGATCGCCAACGTCTTCGCGTCGATTGCCAGCGGTGTCATCACGACCGATACCAGCGACCGCATCACCACGCTCAATGATGCTGCCTATCGCATCTTGGAGATGACCGAACAGTGCGTGGGGCAAATCGTGTGGGAAGTACTGCCGTTGCCAACCGATGTCATTTCGCCCAAAGTGCAAGATGTCCGCAAGACGAGCACCCACGAAGCGCTTGAGATCGAGCAGACGATTGGTCAGCGCGGTCTTGCCAACCTGAACCTGAAATTTAGCCCGTTGCGAGCAGGCACCCAGACCACCGAAGGCGTCGCCATCGTGGTCGATGATCTGACCGAGATCAAACAGCGAGAAGCCCAATTGAACGTGGTGCGTCGCTATCTAACGCCCGCTATGGTCGATAACATCGAGAGCATCGACAAACTTGGCTTGGGTGGCGAACGCCGCAATGTGACCGTGATCTTCATCGATGTGCGCGGGTTTCACACCTTTCCCGCTGGTCTGCGCCCGCAAGATTTCATGACCGTGCTCAATACCTACTTGACGATTGCGGCAGACTCGGTGACGCAGCAAAATGGCATCATCGATAAGTATAATGCCAACGAAGTCATGGGTTTGTTCAACACACAGTTGAATCCGGATGACGAACACGCGTGGAGAGCTATCTTAGCCGCCTTGGATATTGCCGATGAATACCGCAAGCTGTACCACCTGACAGGCGAACCGGAAGGTATCGACTACTTTCGCATCGGGATCAACACGGGCGATGCTACGCTTGGCAACGTAGGCAGCGAGACCCGCCGCGAATTCACGGCGATTGGCGACAACGTGAATGTCAGCCACCGGTTGCTAGAAAACGCGCGCCCCGGCGAGATCGTGATCAGCGAAGACACCGCGATCCATTGTTGGAAGCAGCTTCAAGAGCCACAAAATCGCATTTTGATCCAGCCGCGCGAAGAGCTGAAAGTGAAGGGTAAGACTAATCTCGTGCCGATCTATCGTATCTATCGGCCTACCATCATGTGAGTAGCCAGTCGGGCGGGTCAAGAGCAAAAATGACCCGCCGTTTTATCTCTAACGATCACGGTGAGTACAATGACCGATAACGCGCAGCCAGAGATATCTATCGAGACGAAAATCCGGACGCTTAGTAAGCAGATCACAGATATGGTCGCCATGCTGAAGGCGCAGCGGGATATGCTTGAGAAGCGGAACATTGCGTTGCCGCTGGAGCCGTTAGCGCAGCTAAAATCGGTCTCCGATGGGCTGACCGATCTGGCCAATAACCTCGGTGGCGATAACATTGAAGTACAGCAGCTCCGCGAACTGGCGCGCACGACCGAAGTGATCAACTCCTCGCTCGATCTCGACCTGATCTTGAACGACGTGATCGATACCGTCATCCAGTTGACCAAAGCCGAGCGTGGCTACATCGTGCTGAACAACCCTGAATCAGGCAAGATGGAGTTCCGCGTCGCCCGCAACATCGATCAGCGCACCTTGTCGAACGAAGAATTCATCGTCAGCCGCACAGTGGTAGATCGGGTAGCCTCGCAAGGCGAGCCCATCGTCACTTCCAACGCCGAGATCGACAAGCGCTTCACTGGCTCGGAAAGTATCGCTAATTATATGTTGCGTAGCATCCTGTGCGTACCGCTCAAACGTAAGGGCGAGGTTAAAGGCGTGATCTACGCGGATAACCGGATGCGCCCCGATGTTTTCAGTGAACGCGAACAGCGCTTGGTTTATGCTTTCGCGAATCAGGCTACTATCGCCATCGAGAATGCCCGCCTATTCGAAAATCTGCGCATGACGCTGTCGCAGATCATCGCCGTCAAAGAATTCATGGACAATGTCTTCACCTCGATCCCCAGCGGTGTGATTGCCACGGACGGGCTAGACATCGTGACCACCATGAACGAATCTGCTGCCCGCATCCTCGGCATTCCCTTAGAGGCCGCCGTTGGCAAATCATTGTGGGACATCCTGCCCGATCTCTACGCAGGCTTCGATGATCTGTTCCGTGAGGTGCGCGAACAGAATCGCGAAGAATTGATCGAAGTAGAGCCAGTGATCGAGCGGCGCGGACAGGTCAGCTTGAACGTACGCCTCAGCCCGCTAAAAGATACCAGTGACGTGACGCGCGGTGTGACGCTGGTGCTGGACGATCTGACTGAACTCAAGCAGCGTCAGGCGCAATTGAGCGTGGTGCGTCGCTATTTGCCGCTGGTCGATAACATCAAGGCCATTGACGAACTTGAACTCGGTGGTGTGGAGCGTGAAATCAGTGTTTTGTATTGCGATGTGCGCGGGTTCTCCACGTTCAGCGAAACCCTCCCGCCTGAAGAGCTGATGACGGTCATTAACAAATATATGACGGTCAGTAGTGAAGCGATCACGCTCCACGAAGGTATTATCGACAAGTACATGGGCGATGCCGTCGTTGGTCTATACAACACGCAGTTGAATCCACAGCAAGATCATGCGTTGCGTGCGGTACGCTCTGCTATCGCCATGGTTAGCGACGTAGCCGACCTCCACGAAACACTGCCGCCTGAACAGCGCTTGCTGTATGGCATCGGTGTGCATACTGGTTCAGCGATCCTCGGTAATGTAGGCAGCCCGCGCCGGAAAGAATTCACCGTGATCGGGGATACATTGCAATTTGCCAAGACACTGCAAGAAAATGCCCCCGGCGGCGAAGTGCTGATCAGTCAGGAGACTTATGATCTGGTGCAGCACGCCATCCACGCCGAATTGACCGAACCGCGCAAAGCCAAAAGCGGTGACGATCTGCCGCCGATGTACCGTGTGTTGGGGCTGCGCGCCTGACAAATTCCTGTTTATGGGCGATTGTCGAGAGTGTCACGGTTGGGTGATGCCTTCTTCGGCGCGCGATTCGCGGCTGGCGGACTATCGACTGCTACATGATGTCTAGAATGAGCATCCCATAACAGATTTGTTCATATCGAAATAGGCACTCACTGGTTAGATTGACTCGCCTATGTCACCAATGTATAATCCCGCTTAGTCCCAATGAAGAAAATTGAGTATTTATCAATTTTCCCTAAACCGATGGCGGCTGCCCGAAAGCCAAGAGGCTAGAGATGCCAAGACAGTTACGAGGAACACTCCAAGACCTCCATACAACGCAACTGCTGCACCTGATCAATCTAGCGAAAAAGACCGGCACGCTGCACGTCTACGAAGGCGTGAAAACCGGACGCGAGATTATCATGGGCGACGGGGAAACCAAGCGCCCGGAAGTGGTGCCGGGGAAAGAGCGTGTGAAGGTTGCTTTCCGTGAAGGAAAATTGATCCATGCAGTATCTGCCGAGCGCGATGGTCATCTAGCGACGGTGCTGCACAAATCCGGCAAACTGAATGATGAGCAACATCGTATCATTCGTCAGAAAGCGGCGCAGGCCAGCGATAAAGCCTTGGCCTTGCTGCTGATCAACGCGAATTACGTCTCTCAGCAAGATATCATCACCAGCGTGCGCCGCTTCACCCTCGACATCATGTATGATGTCGCCACGTGGGAAAAAGAACCCTTTCTCTTTGAAGAGGCCGAGCTTCCTCCTGTAGATCGCATCACGGTACCAATTGATCTGGAACCTGTCATTTACGATCTCTCGCAGAAGCGCGTCGATGCCGACCGACTCTCCAAAGAGTTGCCGAATCTCGATTTTGCGCTCAAATTTCCAGAAGCGCCGAGCGAAAAATTCAAGGGTATCCAGCTCAGCGTCGAAGAATGGCGCGTGGTATCCTTCATCAATCCCAAAAATTCGATCCGTCAGATTGCCAAGGCGTGCAACATGACGGACATGGAAATCCGCCGCGTCGTCATTGGATTGCTGAACGCGGGGCTGGTCGAGTTGGTGCGTCCGGCTATGGCAGAACCAGCCCGTGCTGGCTCTGGAATGCGCAAACCGATGGGCGTGACGAAAGATCAGCGGCCTATGATCGAAAAGCTGATTAATCGGATCAAGAGCGTCTAACCGATATCTATCATCATCACCGAACAGTGAGAGAGTAGCTACGATGCAAACCGTAAAGATGGTCATCACCGGGCCGTACGCTTCCGGTAAAACGGAATTCATTCGTTCCATCAGCGAAATTGACGTGGTCAATACTGAAGCCAATGTCACGCCGGGGACGATGGAAGCGGAGATTAAGAGTCAAACTACCGTCGCGATGGACTTCGGGCGCATCACCGTCGATGACGATTTAGTCTTATACCTGTTCGGGACGCCCGGTCAGCGCCGTTTCGACTTCATGTGGGAAATCCTTGCCGAAGGGATGCTCGGCTTCGTGGTCATGGTCGATAGCACCAAGCCCGAAACCTTCCGTGAAGCCAAATCCATCCTCGAAACCTTCCGTGCCTATGCCCCGACGCCCTACGTCGTCGCCGCCAACAAACAGGATATGGCGGAAGCGTGGCCTGCCGAAGATTTGCGGATAGCACTGCGCATCGAAGATAACGTCAAATTGCTGCCTTGTGTCGCCCGTAACAAAGAGACGGTCAAACAAGTGCTGCTCGAACTGCTATATGCTATCCTAGAGGAAATGGATACGTAGCATACGCCGCCTACGCTTCATCCTTCTATTTCGCGGCAACATCACCTTGGGAGCCTTGTCGGGTGGCCTCACTTGTAACCGATCAGGGAATCATTCACTACGAGACGCACGGTAGAGGACGCCCCGTCCTCTTGCTGCACGGTTGGCTTGGGTCGTGGCAGCTCTATCGGCGCACCATCGAAAATCTCGGTAAAGACTTCCGTACCTATGCCCTAGATTTCTGGGGCTTTGGTGAGTCCGACACCATCAAAGAAACACAGCTATTCGCCGTCGATAATTTTGTCGAGATGGTTGCCCAATTCATGGACAACATGGGCATCGCCAAAGCGCCCCTCATCGGGCATTCGATGGGCGGTACCGTCTCCCTCAGCACGGCAATCCGCTACCCTGAAAAGGTCGTCAAAGTCGTGGTGATCGGCTCCCCCATTGTCGGCAGTTCGCTAAACTTTTTTCTCAAATTAGCGGGCATTCCATTCATTGCGGCGCTGCTATTCAAGTTCCCACCGCTGCTCAAGTTGGTCATCGGCATGATCGCTTATTTTCTTAGCACGCCCAAAGATCGTAGCGCGCTCACCCGCATGATCATGCAAGACCTCTCGCAGATGACGATGAACTCGTTTTTTCAGAGCATCGGCACCTTGCGCCGTACCGATTTGCGCCCTATGCTCAACAAAGTCACCGTGCCCACGCTCGGCATGTACGGACGCTGGGATATGATCGTCCACCCCAACCAGAGCAAAGCGCTCAAGGCGGGCGTCAGTCAGGCCCAAATCTCGTGGTACAAAGATGCTGGTCACTTCATCATGATGGATAGCCCCGACCGTTTTAACGGCGAACTGCGCGATTTTCTATCGATGAAACACACCTGAACCCGTCCTCCTCAGTTTCAACTGCGTGAGCTAGCTTGAGGCAGAGTATGGATAACAATGCTGACCGAGAGTTGGCTCGACTTCTGTCGGAATGGGCAACACCAGTTGAAGTAGATGCTCAGAGTGATATTTCTCGGCGGAACTTGCTATGGGCGCAGATCCTCACGCTATTTGAATCTGGGCAAACTACGGAATTGAGTTTGCTTCAGACGCTTACATCACTGTTTCGAAATGCAGATTTGCGTGGTAAGTCTGATCTGATTTATCTCATGGATGCTCTCGTCTATTCAAGCACAGAGCGCGACGGATATGGCTATCCTGAACTATTTTGGCTCGTAGTTGAATCAAACATTCTCTTTGAATTTAGTGATATTAGCGACGTAGGCAGATTCATTGGAGGGTTTCTGTGTCGAACTGGCGGGGTTGAGGCCACCCGTTCATATTTAATCCACAAACTACTTAGCAAAGATACGGCGACACACGCTAATGCTCTAGTGGCTTTTTATGCAACAGGCCATTCTCTGCAAAGTTTGAGAGCCGTGGTCGAACTTGCTCCAGAACCCAATAACAGCAACGCTCAACTCTACGTCTTCATTTACATAGATGCTTGGACATTTCTTGCCAAAAATAGGGATGTCAAACTCACACCGACAGATAAGTTAGCGCTCACTGCCTTTTTTAGTCGTGGATTGGCCTTGATGAATTCATTCAAGCCAAATTATTGCCAAAAGGCTCTAGCGATTCTGGAAGAAACGCATATTGAGACTCAATAAGCCTGCGTTGTTGGCAGATTAGACAACTCTCACAAATACCAGTAGCGCATCGCCAAGAGGACTGGTTATAATCCCCAATCACGCCCGAATGCACCAATGCGGATTTTGCCAATGGCAACCACGCGTATCAGTTTCACCGAACGTCGCCGCCGGGGGCAGACGCGCATCCTCGTTCTCCCCGCCGCGTTATGGATGATCCTATTTTTCATCCTGCCACTACTCGTTGTGGTGGTCTACAGTTTCATGACACCGAGTCGCCTCTACCAAGCGGTGACGCCGTTCACGATCACCAACTACCAGAAGATTCTGGATAACACCTATATTAGTGTGATGCTGCGTTCCATTGGAACCGCTGTCACCACCACCATCTTCTGCGCGCTGATCGGCTATCCCATCGCCTATTTCATCGCCACCCGCAGTCCGCGCTGGCGAAACATCTTCTTGATGCTGGTGATCGTACCCTTCTGGACGAATTTCGTCGTCCGCACCTACGCCATCATCTTCACCATTAACGATGGCGGCTTGGTCAATTCTTTGCTTGGTGACTATCTCCACGTCATCAACGCGCCGATCAATATGCTGTATACGCCGTTCGCGGTCTATGTCGGGCTGATCTACGGTTACTTGCCGTTCATGATCCTGCCCATGTACACCAGCATCGAAAAATTCAACTTCCGCCTGATGGAAGCCGCTGCCGATCTCGGTGCGAACGATTTGCGTGCCTTCTGGCGCGTGATGCTCCCCGCCACGCTGCCCGGTGTCTGGGCAGGTTGCATTCTCGTCTTTATCCCTGCCCTTGGTGCCTACATCACGCCTGACCTTCTCGGCGGTGCAAAGTTCCTCATGATGGGCAACCAGATCAAGACGTTTATGGATAGTCCAACAGGTAAGCCGAGCGGCGCGGCGCTGTCGGTGGTGATGATGGCGGTAGTCGTCATAGCGCTGATCTTCTACTATCGATTCGCTGATCGGGATGCGCGTGCGGTTGGCTGAGGCTGACTGTAAATAACAAACATGCAAAGTCGCAGAAAATCTAGCTGACGAGGTGACCAATTGCTATATGGCAAATACAACATTAACATCCCCTAACCCCGGCGCGACGGGCATAGACATGCGTCAACTGCGTGCCGATCTTGCGATGCGGCAAGCAGGTGGCATCCTCGGACGCATCATACCTGCCCTCGGATTCTTGTTTCTGTGGATTCCCATCATTGTTTTGATCGTCTTTTCTTTCAACAATTCTCGCAGCAATGCGGTTTGGGCGGGCTTCACCACCGATTGGTACACCTTATTATTTAGCGGACAGTTTTCGACCGAGCGCCGCTTTAGTACTGAATTTCTCGTTGCCGCGCTGCAAAACAGCCTCGTGATCGGCCTAATTTCGACCTTTATTTCGACTATCCTCGGCACGCTGATGGCGATCGGTCTTGAGCGCTTCCAATTTCGCGGGCGACGGCTGATTGATCTCATCATGTATCTGCCCGTTGTGATCCCCGAAGTGACGATGGGGTTGTCGCTGCAAATCTTCTTTTCGGTAGCCGCCCGCAACATCAATAATACGTTTGGCACCAGCATCCCGACTCTCAGCATTTTGACGGTCATCATCGGGCATGTGGTCTTCTGTATGCCCTTTGTGACCATCACCGTGCGTGCCCGTCTCGCCGGGATGCCCAAGAATTATGAGGATGCAGCCCGCGACCTCGGCGCGAATGAGTGGACGACCTTTCGTCGTGTGACGTTGCCGCTGCTGATGCCCGGTATCTTGGCGGGTGCGCTCCTTGCGCTGACTTTGTCGCTCGATGACTTTGTGGTGACGCTGTTCACGGCTGGTCCCGGCACGACCACCCTGCCCGTTTTCGTCTACGGCATGATCAAATTCGGCGTCAATCCGAGTATCAACGCCATTTCTACGCTGATCGTCGCGGTATCGATGAGTCTCGTGTTGTTCTCCATCGTGGCGCAGCGCAATCGAACCTAAGCATGATGCCAACGATGGAAGCCAAATCGAACGTGGAGAGTGTTGAACGAGCTTGAAAATCGATGATTATCCCGATGGCGCAAGCACCTTAAGTTGCCGTTCCCATCCTGAGGCATGATAAGGATGGGCAACTTGATTGGTGGTTGTCTCATTATTAACGTCAACCCGAATACATGGTTCTATTTCAAACGGAGAGATTTCGCATGAACAAGAAACACGTCCTTTTGCGGGGGGTACTTACACTTGCCTTGCTTGTTGTTGTGCTCGGCGCAGCAACCACGGCAAAAGCACAAAAGAAAACCCTTCACGTCTACAACTGGACAACCTATATCGCGGATAACACCATCAGTGATTTCGAGAAGAAGTTCGATGTTGATGTGGTCTACGATACCTACGCCGATATGTCCGAGATGTACGCCAAGTTCCAAGCGGGCAATCCCGGTTACGATGTCGTCGTGCCTTCCTATGACTATGTGCCCATCATGATCAAGGCTGGCTTGCTGGAAGAACTCGATCTCAGCAAGATTCCCAACTTCGCCAATCTCACCGAATCCTTCAAGAATCCCGGTTACGATCCCGGTAACAAGTATTCCATCGCCTATCAGTGGGGCACCATCGGCATTGGCTACAATGCCACCAAGCTCGGCAAGGACATCACGAGCTTTGATGATATGTTTGCCCCTGAGCTGAAGGGTCGCATTTCGATCCTCGAAAGCCAGCGCGAGACGATGTCGATGTTCTTGCACTACTTGGGCAAGGATGCCAACTCCACTGATCCGGCTGACCTCGAAGCACTCAAGCAGTTCTTCATCGAAAAGAAGGATTGGATCGTCTCGTTCCATGAGGCTGATGCACAATTTGCCATCGCCAAGGGCGACATCGACGCCGCGACGGTCTGGAGCGGCGACATGCTGCAAGTCATCGCTGATCCCGCCAACAAAGACCTCGGTCTGAAGTACATTATTCCGGCGGAAGGTGGTCTGCTGTGGACGGATAACCTCGCCATTCCCAAAGGAGCGCCCGAACTCGATCTCGCCTACGAATTCCTTAACTACATCCTTGATCCGCAAGTCGGCGCGGATATTTCCAACTACACGCAGTACGGCACGCCCAATCAGGCTTCTCTCGATCAAGGTTTGATCGACAAGGAACTGATGGATAATCCTGCCATTTATCCGCCCAAGGAAGTGCTCGAAAAGTGCTTCACCCTCACCGAACTGGATGATGCCGCCCAGACTCTCTACGATGATACGTGGGCAGCTATCAAAGCCGAAGTCAGCCAATAGGATGAGTGCGCCCTGTGAGAACTCGCGGGGCATATTTCGGCGCAAGAACATGATCCGCGCGGATCATGTTCTTGTTACAATCTAAAAACTCTTGAGTCCCAACGGGACTCCGATATTCAGCCTGATGCGTCCGTATCGGGCATTTACTTTACGCCGGAGAATTCCCCTCATGACCTCGACAACCACGCGCACAATCAATCTAGTTACCGAAATCCCCGGCCCCAAGAGCCGCGAGATCAACGCCCGTCGTGACGCCGCCGTGACTAAAGGCTTAGGGCGCGGCACGCCTGTCGTCATCAAAAGCGGTCATGGCGCTGTCGTGCAAGATGTGGACGGCAATACTCTGCTCGATTTCGCGGGCGGGATCGGCGTCTTGGCGGTTGGTCACACGCCCGCGCCCGTGGTAGAGGCCATGCAGCAGCAGCTTGCCGACTTGATCCACATCTGCGCCATCGTCAGCACCACCGAAAGCTACGTCGAACTCTGTGAACTGCTCAACCAGATCACGCCCGGAGATTTCGCGAAAAAGAGCATCCTATCCAACACAGGCGCGGAAGCCGTCGAAAACGCCATCCGCTGTGCCCGCGCCTACACCAAACGCCCCGCCGTCATCTGCTTCGAAGGCAGCTATCATGGGCGCACGCTGCTCACCATGAGCCTGACCAGCAAATATGATTTGTTCAAGAAAGGCTTCGGCCCCTTCGCCTCAGATATTTATCGGTTGCCTTTCCCTTACCAGTATCGCCGCCCCCCCATGATGACCGAAGATCAGTACACGGATTACATGATCTGGCAGTTCGATCACGCCCTCACCGCGCAGGTTGATCCCTCAGCGGTCGCCGCCGTGATCCTCGAACCTGTGCAGGGTGAAGGTGGCTTTATTCCGGTGCCCAAGCGCTACATGCAGCATATCTATAAGCGCTGTCAGGAACACGGCATCTGTCTCGTGGTTGATGAAGTACAAACGGGGTTCGGACGGACGGGCACCATGTTCGCCATTGAGCAGTATGACGTGATTCCCGACATCATCATCACGGCGAAGTCCATTGCGGCAGGGATGCCTATGAGCGCCATCACCGGACGTGCCGAGGTCATGGACGCGCCGCATCCCGGTGGCTTGGGTGGTACATACGGCGGGACACCCGTCGCGTGTGTCGCGGCGATCAAGACCATCGAGTACATCCAGCAAAACAATCTGCCCACGCGTGCCTTGCATATCGGAGATATTCTCCGCGCCGAATTTGAACGTTGGCAGCGCGAAATCCCGATGGTTGCCGATGTGCGCGGCCTCGGTTCGATGCTGGCTGTAGAACTCGTCCTGAATCGGGAAGATAAAACGCCCGCCAAGACGCAGACGCTCGATATCATTCAAGAAGCTGCCCGCCACGGCGTGATCATGATCCGCGCGGGGCTGTTCAGCAATTGCCTGCGGATGCTGATGCCGCTCACCATGCCCGACGATCAACTGCGCGAAGGATTAGCCGTCATCGAAGCCGCCATTCGCACCATCGCCCGCAAAGAAGGGCTACTCTAGCAACGTTATTTTCGATAGTGCAACTCCCTCCTCGCAAATGAGGAGGGAGTTAGAGCGGGATTACGCTTCCACATCCCGCTCATAGCGGAGCTTGCCTTCAATGCCTATTTCCCGTAGCGCATTGAGTACCCTCTCCACATCAGCCTGATCATCCGCGTCATATGTCCGCACGCAGATCATACGCCCGGATGCATTCTTGCCCATGCGTGACACGCTCGCCGCCTTGGACTTGTAACCAAGCTTGCCCGCTTCCGTCGCCGTCTTGATCCGCTCCCACATGGCGTCGATGTCCTCCAAATTGGTGCGGATCACCCATTGACCGGTGCGCGGCGTTGGCTGCGCTCCATCACCCTTACGTTTCGCCTCGATCCAGTACCCGATGTTGACCTCGGACGGCTTGGCGTCTTCATCATTTGCCATCCGCGCCCGCTGCACCAATTGGATCAGGTCGAGTTTTTGCGGGTCAAGTTTGTCATCGCTCATGAGGACTTCTCTTCGCTGTTACGTCCAATGCTCATCATTGGGAAACGTATTGAAATATCGCACACCAACGCGCGGTTCTGCCATCATGTCGGCTACCGTTTCGCGCCACTTGAAAAAATGCGGTTGCTGTTGGTGATACGCGAAATCTTCCTTAGCCCTATACACCTCGTACAAAAAGAAGCGCCCCGGATCATCTTCGCCTTGCAGCACGTCAAAGCGTAAATTATTCGGTTCTTTGCGCGTGCCCTCATGATTCAGCCGGATCGCTTCCTTGAACTGCTCAATGAATTCAGGCTTCACCTTGACCGTGACGCACACAACGTACATGAGTCTATATCCTTGCTATGGGTGAGTATCCTACGCCTTGATTGTAGACGAGATGCGCAAATTCGTCGCGTTGAGCGCATCATGCTATGCTGATGTTTGATACCAGATACCAAGATCAGTGGGTTCCCATGTCTTCACCACTTCCCAATTCCGGTGCAGCCTTCGATCACATCGCGGATCGTTATGACGCCGATTCTACCGATCTGCTCATCAGCCGTTGGATACGGGAGCGCGTCTGGTCATGGCTAACGGACATATTCCAACCGGGGATGCGCGTTTTGGAGATCGGCTGCGGCACGGGTGAGGATGCGGTCTGGTTGGCGAAGCGCGGCGTCAGCGTCACCGCCACCGACGCCAGCCCGCACATGTTAGCCGTCACGCAGCGCAAAGCCGAAGAAGCGGGCGTCAGCGCGCTCGTCACCACACGCCAACTCGATCTCAACGCGGCGACTTCATGGGACATCCCGTCGCACGATGGTGCATTCTCCAACTACGGTGCGCTCAACTGCATCGGCACTTACCGCGATCTTGGCGCTGCTCTCTCCCGAATCGTGCGCCCCGGCGGACGAATTGGCCTCGCTGTGATGAGTCCCTTGTGCGTGTGGGAACTCCTGTGGCACACCTTGCACCGCGATCTGCGCACTGCCACCCGTCGTCTCAGCGGCACATCGACGGCGCACATCGGTGGCGTCTCCTTTCCCGTCTACTACCCCACACCCCGCCGCCTGATCCGCGAATTCGGCTCGGACTTCCGCCTACAACATCTGCGCGGTCTTGGCGTCTTCCTCCCGCCGAGTGATGTCTACGCCGCGTTAGGCAAACATCCCGCGCTGGCACGACGCTTACTGCGCCTTGAAACCCTCACCGCCGATCACTTTCCCTTCAATCAGCTTGCTGATCATTTCTGGCTAGAGTTACGGCGTAACTAGGCGGAGTCACCCATGCGTGGGGATTCCTTGCCTCTTGACATCACCGAACAAATGCACTATAATATACAGGGTGTTAGATGCGGGGTTATTGTCTAACACGAAATGAGTGAACGGGTTTTCACTCATACTCCACAGCGGTTTCAGGGATCGATCATCCAGAGAAAGTTGCATCGTGAAGCTGATCTTTGAAGAAAGACCATCCGACTCGCCATTCGTCGAACGTATTTGGCGCACGCGGAGTGAGCGTATCGATACATTCATCTCGATTGCGGTCAGCCAATGGGAACTCGTCGTCTGGACGCAGTACGGCAAAACGCAAATGACGGTACGCGGGCCAGAAACGCACGCCACGTATGCGCCCGTCCCTGACAATGCGGAATTCTTCGGCATCTTCTTCAAGCACGGCACCTATATGCCGCATTTGCCCTTCGACCAGCTTATCAATCAAGGGTTAGATCTGCCCGACGCTGGCAGCCATTCATTCTGGCTCAACGGTTCCGCGTGGCAGTTCCCCACCTACGACAACGCCGACACCTTCGTGAATCGACTTGTGCGAGAAGGTCTCATTGCCTACGAATCCAACGTCGAAGCCGCGCTGCACGGCAGCCTGCCGGATGACTACTCTTTGCGTACCACGCAGCGGCGCTTCCTTCGCAGCACTGGCATGTCACTCAATGCCGTGCGTAAGATCGAGCGCGCCCGCTATGCCGCCGGCCTCTTGCGGCAGGGCATCTCGATTCAGGATACCGTCTTTCAGGCAGGTTTTTTCGATCAGGCGCATATGACTCACGCCTTGAAGCGTCTGATTGGGCAAACCCCCGCGCAGATCATGGACATCTCGCGGTCTGTACAGTTGTCGTTTACTTACAATACAACGCCCCCTCCCGTAGCCTATGATATGGATGTCATATGGAATTCACTGCAAGGAGCCACAGCATGAGAAAAGTAGTCGCGGGGTTGTTCATCACGGCGGATGGCGTCACCGAAGAACCGAGCAATTGGCAAGAGCACTTTGACGAGGATATGGGGGCGGAGTTGGGCAAGCATCTCGCGGAGACAGATGCGATCCTGCTTGGTCGCGTGACGTACACATACTGGGTGGATTATTGGCCTACCCAATCGCCTGAATCCGATGCCGACTTCGCCCACCACATCAATAACACGCCCAAATACGTCGTCTCTGATACGCTGTCCGAGGTGCATTGGGGCAAGTTCAACACGGTGACATTGGTCAGGGGCAAAGACCTAGCGGCGACACTCGACAAGCTCAAACAGCAACCCGGCAAGAACATCGCCGTCTCGGGCAGTCCCACCTTGGTGCGCCGCATGATCGAGGCCGATCTGCTCGATGAGCTGACTCTGATCGTCCATCCGGTCTTAGCTGCTCGCGGCAAGCGCCTCTTCGATGGGCTACACGACCTGAAACGGCTCGATCTGGTTTCGACTCGATCAACCCGTATGGGCACGGTCTTCATCACTTATCACTTGCGCAAGCCGGACACCAAATAAACGACCACTAGTCCGTGATTATTGTCGGGGAATGCGTAAGAAATGCCTTCCCCGAGGCGTCCGATCACTACGCAATTCGCAAGGGGAAGTAAAGCTCACCAACAAACCACAAACGTAATATTCAATCGTCCGTGTTCAGAGAAACTCACTAGCCCATCAACAGGGAGAAAACTGAATGAGTGCAAACGCTTTGCCACGCGCTGGACGGCGCGAATGGATTGGCCTTGCCGTGCTGATGCTGCCCACCTTGCTCATCGCGATGGACTTGACCGTGCTGCATCTCGCAGTGCCGCATCTCAGCGCTGATCTCAAACCAACCAGCGCGCAACTGCTGTGGATCACGGACATTTACGGCTTTATGATCGCGGGGTCGCTCGTCACGATGGGCACACTCGGTGATCGCATCGGTCGCCGCAAACTGTTAATGATGGGCGCAGCGGCCTTCGGGGCAGCTTCCATATTAGCCGCATTTTCCACCAGCGCCAACATGCTGATCGCGGCGCGTGCGCTCCTCGGCATCGCCGGAGCGACCCTCATGCCCTCCACCATGTCGCTCATCCGCAACATGTTCCTCGATCCCCGTCAGCGTACCGTTGCCATTGGCATCTGGGTGTCCGGGTTTTCGGTCGGTGGTGCAGTAGGGCCATTGGTTGGTGGCTTTCTGTTGGAGCATTTCGCGTGGGGATCAGTTTTCCTGCTCGGCGTACCCGTCATGGCGACTTTACTGATCGCGGGGCCGATCCTTCTGCCAGAGTATAAAGACCCTAACCCCGGTAAGTTTGACCTGCTCAGTGCCTTCATGTCGTTGGCAGCGGTGCTGCTGGTCATTTTCGGTCTCAAGCAGTTCGCGCAGGATGGCCTCAGTTTGATTTCAGCCATCTCGGTAGTCGTTGGCCTCGTCATCGGCTATCTATTCGTCCAGCGCCAGCGCACTCTGCCCGATCCGCTGATCGATCTGAACCTATTCCGTACAACCGCCTTCAGCGCGGCGTTAGCCACTTATACGTTAGGCATCTTTGTCAACTTTGGCACCTTCCTGTTTGTCGCTCAATATCTACAACTGGTGCTAGGGCTGAAGCCGATGGAAGCGGGATTGTGGTCAGCGCCCGGTTCGTTGGCCTTCATCCTCAGCTCGAATCTAGCGCCTCGGCTGGTGAACAAAACGCGTCCGGCCTATCTCGTAGCGGGTGGTCTCGTGCTGGCGGCGCTAGGCGCGGGGCTGCTCGTGTTCGTGGGCAATGACTCGCTCATCCTCGTCGTCGTCGGCAATATTCTGATGTCGCTTGGTTTCGGTCTCACCTTCACCCTGACGGTCGATATGGTCGTTGGCGCGGCACCACCGGAACGTGCTGGCGCGGCCTCGGCACTGTCAGAAACGGGGGCAGAGTTCGGTGGAGCGCTCGGTCTTGCTCTCCTTGGCAGTTTAGGGTTAGCCATCTATCGCAGTCATCTCGCCGCCAGTTTGCCAGCGGGCATCCCGCCTGAAATCGTCAAGCCCGTCGAGGAAACACTCGGTGCGGCGGTGCAAGCGGCGAGCCAACTTCCTGCCCAACTTGGTTCAGAACTATTGACAGCGGCTCAACAGGCGTTCATTCCTGCCTTGCGTATCCTCGCCTTCATCGGCGTGGTTGGTTACATCGGCTTGGCTATCCTCGTAGCGACCATGCTCCGTGATGTACGCCCCCACGCCGAGACCGATGAACATCTCGAATCAGACTTTGCGATGGGTGGCCTGACCACTAGCGCACAGCCCGAAATGTAGCACCAATACTACGTCGAACCCTTGCCACCGTGTCGCGAATTAGCGGCATGGTGGCGTTGCCTGTGACTTTCGCTCCTCTGCCAATTGAGTCTTGACTTCTCTCGCGAACAGATGTACGATCATCCACCGCTTTCGATCAGGTGGAGATGACAGTGCCTTCTATCACCCACATCACGAGTCGTACCGAGTGGCAAGCCGCCCAAGCGCAAGGCTACTATGAAGCCCCTTCTCTTCACAGTGAGGGTTTCATCCACTGCTCAACCTTGGATCAAGTTGCCGCCACCGCCAACCGCTATTATCGTGGGCAGCACGATCTAGTTCTGCTATATATTGATCCGACGCTACTTGAACCCGAAATGATCTATGAAGAAGCGCCGAGCGTCGGTGAATGGTTCCCGCACCTCTATGGTCGTCTCAATCTCGATGCAGTGATCAGCGTAAATAGTTTTGAACCAGATGCCGATGGTGTTTTCCATTCGCCACCCGAAGTCTAGCGACACGGGTGTCGTGAACAACCAAGAATCTTCTTTACGCCTAGAGTTACAGCAGCAAAGTTAGCTTTTTCGTCCATCTAATCAATCGCTACGTGCGGAGAGTAAAGCATGGCGCAAGATAAGATCATTGTGCGTGGTGCGCGTGAGCACAACCTGAAGAATATCGATGTTGATATTCCTCGCAGCAAGTTGGTCGTTATCACCGGATTGTCGGGCAGCGGCAAATCGTCGTTGGCCTTCGACACCATTTTCGCGGAAGGCCAGCGCCGCTATGTAGAGTCGCTCTCGGCCTATGCGCGTCAGTTCGTTGGGCAGATGGAAAAGCCGGATGTCGATCAGATCGAAGGGCTGTCACCCGCCATCTCGATTGACCAGAAAGGTGTCAGCGCCAACCCGCGCTCCACCGTCGGTACCGTCACCGAGATTTATGACTACATGCGCTTGTTGTATGCCCGCATCGGCATTCCCTACTGCCCCGTCTGCGGCGAGAAAGTGGTCGCCCAGAGCGCGCAGCAGATCGTAGAAAATGTCGAAGCCATGCCCGACGGCGCACGCATCCAAGTGCTCGCCCCGCTGATCAAGGATCGCAAGGGCAAGCACGAGAAAGTCTTCGAGGATGTGCGTAAAGCGGGTTTTGTACGTTTGCGCGTCGATGGCAGACTCTATGATGCCGAAGAAGAGATTGACCTCGAACGCTACGAGATGCACACCATTGAAGTCGTAGTTGACCGTCTGGTTGTCCACCACTTTGACGATCCAGAGAGCGAGGATGCACGTTCGGCACGTTCCCGCCTCACCGACTCCGTCGAAACCGCGCTAGAAATGGGCGAAGGGCTGATCATCATCAACGATGTCACCGACTCCGCCAATCCCAAAGACATCCTGTTCAGCGAAAAACTGGCTTGTGTCAACGGTCACGGTTCGATCCCGGAGATCGAACCGCGCACGTTCAGCTTCAACAGTCCGCATGGCGCTTGTCCTACCTGTCAGGGTTTGGGTGTTCGGCTGGAGATCGATCCCGATCTGATCGTGCCCAACCCCGACGTCTCCCTTGCCGACGGTGCCATCAGCGCGGAAGCGTGGCACTCGGTCGATAGCGCTAGCAGTTCGATCCTGATGCAGGTCGCCACCGCCAACAAGATCGACATCAATGTCCCGTGGAAGTCGCTGACGGAAGGGCAGCGCAAAGTCGTGTTGTTCGGCACTGGCTCCAAGAAGTACCCGATTGAGTACGAGGCCAGTAATGGCGATAAGCGCACCTACACCATCACATGGGAAGGCGTCGTTAATACCGTGCAGCGCCGCTACGAGCAAACCACCTCGGACTACATGCGCGACAAGTATCAGCAGGTCATGTCCGAGCATCCTTGCCCCACCTGCAAAGGCAACCGTCTACGCCCCGAAGCGATGGCGGTCAAAGTGGCGGACGAACCGATTCACGTCGTGAGTCGTCTCCCCGTCATCCGTCTGCGCGAATGGGTGCAGTCCTTACGTGGCACCAACGGCAAGCCGCCGCTGCTCAACGAACTCGATCAACATATCGCTTACCAGATTCTGAAAGAGATCGAAGCCCGCGTCACCTTCTTGGTCGATGTCGGCTTGGACTATCTCACCATGTCTCGCTCGTCAGGATCGCTCTCTGGTGGTGAAGCGCAGCGTATCCGTCTCGCCACCCAGATCGGCAGTCAGTTGACGGGTGTCCTGTACGTCTTGGACGAGCCTTCCATCGGTCTCCACCAGCGTGACAACGCCCGCCTGATTCACACCTTGGAGCGGATGCGTGATCTCGGCAATACGCTGCTCGTGGTCGAGCACGATGACGAGACCATGCGCTGCGCCGATTGGATCATCGACCTCGGCCCCGGCGCGGGCGAGCACGGCGGTGAAGTGATCGCGGAAGGCACTGTTCACGAGATCATGGAACACCCCAAGAGCATCACCGGGGCCTTCCTCAGTGGTCGCCGCCGTGTGATCATTCCTTCGCAGCGTCGCGAGGGCAACGGTAAGTCGATCATCGTCAAGGGCGCGCGCGAGAATAACCTGAAAAATATCGATGTTGAGATTCCGCTCGGCAAGCTGGTCGTCATCACGGGTGTCAGCGGCAGCGGCAAGTCCTCGCTGCTCAACGAGATCATCTACAAGAAGTTGTCTCAAGCGCTGAACGGTTCACACGAACGTCCCGGCGCGCATGACGGCATCGAAGGGCTAGAGAATCTCGACAAGATCATCAACATCGATCAATCGCCCATCGGACGCACACCGCGCAGCAATCCCGCCACGTACACGAAAATGTTCGACAACATCCGCAACCTGTTCGCGGAGATGCCAGAGAGCAAGATTCGCGGCTACGGGCCGGGACGCTTCAGCTTCAACGTCAAGGGCGGACGCTGCGAGAACTGCGAAGGGCAGGGTCAGTTGCAGATCGAGATGCAGTTCCTGCCGGACATCTTCGTAACCTGTGATGTCTGTCACGGCGCGCGCTACAACAAAGAAACCTTGCAGGTCAAATACAAAGACAAGTCCATTGCGGAAGTCCTCGATATGACCGTCACCGAAGGGCTGGAGTTCTTCAAGAACTTCAACCACATCTTCCGCCCGCTGGAAACGCTGGACGCGGTTGGTCTCGGCTACATCCGCATCGGGCAGCCCGCGACGACTCTTTCCGGTGGCGAGGCACAGCGCATCAAGCTCAGTCGCGAACTCTCCAAGCGCAGCACGGGCAAGACCTTCTACGTGCTCGATGAGCCGTCGGTAGGTTTACACGCCGCTGATGTCGAGCGCCTCATCCACGTCATGCAAACCCTCGTGGATCAAGGCAACACCGTCTGCGTGATCGAGCACAACATGGACATCATCAAAGTTGCCGACTGGCTGATCGACATGGGGCCAGAGGGCGGTGATCGTGGCGGCAAGGTCTTAGCCGTCGGCACGCCGGAAGACCTCGCGGCGGTCAAAGATAGCTACACTGGGCAGTTTCTCGCGGACTACCTCGTCGGCGTCAAGTAACCTGTAGAATTCCACGCCATAAAACGTCTCTCACTATTGATTGCGTGAGAGACGTTTATTTCACGCTTACAAGCACAACAACTTATGGCATCCGGCAGTAAGGTTCGCTAGCAAATTGAGCGGTCTGAGATTTTGGGTGAAGTTCTCCCGTTGAATCGGAAAACTTCAATTTCAAACAAGCCCCGTTGATATACGCACTGTAGCTGAAGAAACGAGAAAGAACCCGCCCTCGCCACACAGGTCATAGACACGCAATATGCGCTGTTTCGCTGAGGTGTGCGCGCCTAGGATGCTTCATGTTCACGTGCCGCCCCAATTTGTCCGCTTGACCTTGCTATTGCTTGTCCAGCACACCCCTCCTAATCCTTATGTTTGCTCCCTCAAAAGTATCGGAGCATGAATTACGAAGCCGAGAGGGATCAGGAGGGTCGGGATGCTTCTCAATGCCTAAAATGCCGTACGCCCGTCGCGACCATCGCCACACCCGCCGCATTCGCCGTCGCGATGGACTGATCATCGCGCACAGAGCCGCCCGGTTGGATAATCGCCGTCACGCCCGCGCGGATCGCCGCCTCAACGCTGTCGGGGAACGGGAAAAACGCATCTGAGGCCATCACTGCGCCCTTTGACCGTTCGCCTGCCTTCTGGATCGCGAGTATCGCCGCATCGACTCGACTCGGTAAACCGCCGCCGATCCCGACTGTTGTTTCGCCCACCGCCAATACAATCGCATTAGACTTGGCGAACTGGCACGCTTTCCATGCGAACCGCAACGACGCCATTTCGTCGTCAGTTGGGGCACGTTCCGTGACCACTTTCCACTGCGCATCTTCAGGATCGCCAATATCGACGGACTGCACCAAGCGCCCTCCGCGCACGGTGCGCGACTCCGCCAGCCGTGACTGCCGTAGTGTGTCCATCTGCATCAAGCGGCAGTTTTTGCGTCCTGTGCGCAGGGCAATCACCGCCTCGTCCGAAAACCTCGGAGCCGCCAGCACTTCTACAAACAGCGATCCGAGTGCATCGACCAACCCCATATCCACGAGGCCGTTCACCGCGATCACGCCACCGAACGCGGATACCGGATCAGCCGCCAGCGCATTGGTGAACGCCGCCGAGATCGTATCCGCTGAGGCAATCCCGATGGGCGACAAGTGCTTGACTATGATCGCAGTGGGACGTGTAAACTGCTCCACCGCTGAATACGCCGCATCCAGATCGAGCAGGTTGTTGTACGACAGTTCCTTGCCGCCAAGCAGCGTCCCGCCCAGAATCTTGTTCGGTTCATCCGAGATGAACCGTGCGCTCTGATGCGGATTTTCGCCGTAGCGCAGTGGATAACCGTCGTTGCTCTGGTCAGTCAGATAGCTGAAGATCGCCATGTCATACTGTGAAGTCTCGTAAAAGGCTTTTTCTGCCAGCCCGCGTCGGAAGTTCAAATCGACTCTGCCTTCGTTCAGCGCCGTCGCCACGCGCTTATAATCGGCAGGATCGGTGATCACCAACACGCGCTCGAAGTTCTTCGCCGCTGCCCGCTGCAAGGCTACACCACCGATGTCGATATTCTCCACCGCCGCCTCAAGCGTCACATTCGGGTTTGAGACCGTCTCTTCAAATGGATATAAGTTCGAGACCACCATATCAATCGGCGTGTAATCAAGATCGTGCAGCGTCTGCATGTCTTCGGGGATGTCGCGGGCGAGGACAGCGGCATGAACGGCAGGGTGCAACGTCTTCACGCGCCCGCCGAGCACTTCAGGATGCTTGGTTAGGCTGTCCACATTAATGACGCTCAAGCCGCCTTCGGTGAGGGCGCGGGCGGTGCCGCCGCTGGCGACCAATTCCCAGCCGAGATCAGCCAACACACGGGCAAATTCGACTAATCCTGATTTATCGTAAACGCTCAGTAAGGCGCGTGGCATTGAAGTATCCTTAGTAGATTGTCAACATGATGTTCGCGAATGTCCGAATTTTATCACACGGCGATGGCTTGTAGCACTGCATCCATTTATTAATCAGCGCTAACGCTCAAGGTTGGGTCATAACGAACCCGTTTGTAATCCATATGATCACTGTTGTTACTAGATGCTAAGTGATTATAATTACGGAGGGTACAGAGGTTAATTGTCCATCGCAAACCCCCACTGAGGTGGTGTTCTGCTGTTATCGCGGTTGCCCTCCGCCCTATCAACTACATCACAAAGCGTGCTAGAGTGGTTTATTTGATTTAATATGTTGTTCAAGTCCAGAAAACTTAGTGAGGCATCACTGTGAGAATTCTCATCACCGGGGGATCGGGGTTTCTCGGTTCGCATCTCTCAGAACGTTTACTCAACGACGGTCATCAAGTTGTCGCCGTCGATAATTTGCTCACTGGCAACCTAGATAACATCCAACATCTCGTCAACCGTCCAGAGTTTAAATTTATCCAGCACGATATCTGCGAACCCTTCGATGTCGATGGTGAGATCGACGGCATTCTCAACTTTGCCTCACCCGCCAGTCCGGTTGATTATGTGAAGTACCCGTTGGAAACGCTGCGTGTCGGTTCGGCTGGCACCACCAATGCTCTTGAGTTAGCCCGTCGCAAAAATGCCCGTTTCCTGACCGCTTCCACGTCAGAAGTCTACGGCGATCCGCTGATTCACCCGCAGCAAGAGTCCTACTACGGCAACGTCAACCCTATCGGCGCGCGGAGCTGCTACGACGAAGCTAAGCGCTATTCGGAAGCCGTCACCATGTCCTATCACCGCTACTACGGCGTTGATACACGCATCGTGCGCATCTTCAACACCTTCGGAGAGCGGATGCGGCTGGAAGATGGGCGCGTCGTTCCCAACTTCATCGCGCAAGCTCTGCGCGGCGAACCGCTCACCGTCTACGGTGATGGTCTGCAAACGCGCAGTTTCTGCTACGTCAGCGATCTCGTCGAGGGCATTCTGCGCCTGTTCATGCTCGAACCCTCCAAAGAGTCGATGTACCCGGTCAACGTCGGCAACCCCAACGAGATGACCATCGAGCAGTTCGCCAACTTCGTCAACGCGCTTACCGATAATCCGGCTGGCATCATCTACAAGATTCAAGAGCGCTTGCAAAACGATCCACAAACGCGCCGCCCGGATATTACCCGTGCCCGCCGTCTGCTCGATTGGGAGCCGAACATTGCGCTCGAAGAAGGGCTGCGGCGTACGATTCGCTATTTCGAATCCAAAGTCAAACCGACGGCGGCGGGCGTCTAACCCACAGCCGCCATGCTTGCGGTACATGCGGTAAACGTTGTATGACCATCGGCATCAGAGATGTTCTCACAGAGGTGTTTGCGGCTGAACCGGAACGCGTTCAGTTCGTCGGCGGCGGCTCGATCAATCAAGCAGCGCGGATCACGGTGCGCGGCGACAACTACTTCGTCAAGTGGAAAAATGATGCGCCAGTCGGCTTCTTCGAGGCAGAGGCGCGCGGTCTCGATGTCCTGCGGGAAGCCGCCGCCATCCGCGTACCGGAGATCATCAAGGTCGAGGCTGGCGATGACCAACGTCCCGCCTACTTGATCCTCGAATGGCTGGAGGAAGCCTCTGACACCGAAACGTTGGCCTTTTCCGTCAACTTCGGGCGCGCGCTGGCACAACTACACCGCCATTCCGCCACTACCTTCGGCCTTGATCACGACAACTATATCGGCGCGCTGCCCCAATCCAATACACCAACCGCCGATTGGGTCAGCTTCTACCGCGATCAACGGATCGCGCCGCAGGTTACCCTCGCCCGCAAACTCGGACGCCTCCCCACCGAACGGGAACGACTGTTGCGTAAAGTCATGGAAAACTTGGATAAGCTCCTCGAAGGAGCCGCACTGCTACCTTCGCTCCTGCACGGCGACCTCTGGAGTGGCAACTTTATGGTGCTTGCCAATAACCTCCCCGCACTCATCGATCCCGCCGTCTATTACGGAGATCGCGAAGTCGAGTTGGCCTTCACCGAGCTATTCGGCGGCTTCCCTGCCAGTTTCTATCCGGCCTACCGCGAAGCCTTCCCGCTGGATCGTGGCTATGAGCGACGCAAAGCCTTGTATCAACTCTATCCGCTGCTGGTGCATCTCAATCTGTTTGGAGAAAGCTACGGTATGCGCGTCGATGCCATCTGCCGCCAGTATGTGCATTGAGGTTGGCAATCCGCGCTATACTGTCCAACCAAATATCCACGTTTCGTGCCGCCATGTAATTTCAACCTGATTTTAGCCTTCTGCAACAAGGGATTTAAGGCCATGCGCACTTCTAAATTCAGCCTCATTCTGGTCTCACTGCTCATCGCGGGGAGTTCATTCGCGTTGCTGGCAGGTCGTCGGATCGCCAGCGCACAGGGGGCACCCACATTTGGTACCATCTCTATCGCGCTCGACTACACCCTGAAAGGCTTTGCACCCATCGAAGCCGCCGATGTCTTTCCAGCAGGCGTGACTTCCTTAGTAGCCTTGGTCTGCACAACGGATATGCCCGCCGGAAAAGTCATCACCACCCAATGGTTTGTGGATGGTGGAGCCGAAACCGATCCTACCAACGTTACGAGTGCTGGCAATGATTGTTTCGCTACCCGCCTCGATAATCCGAATGGTCTCCGTCAGGGGACGTGGGAGATCCGCTATGTGATGGACGGCAGCATGGTCGCCTCCAAGCAGTTTACCATTGCCACCTTGCCCGCTTTTTACGACATACAATTCGGCGCGGATGTTGCCATCATCCACAATTTGATTATCGGGCCGACCAACGCCTTCGCTGCTGGTACGAAATTTATTGGCATCACCTATCACTACGTGGCAATTCCCGATGGCGCAACCGTCAGCGGGCAGTGGGTTCATGATGGGCAGGTTGACCACGAATTCCCCATGAATATCGTCGGCAACGCGGGCTATGGCTATTTTTCGCTGGAAAACGGCAACGGCATTCCGGCAGGCACATGGGAACTGCGCATCCTGATCAACGGGCAGCAGATCAAATCCGCCTCGCTAACAGTTGCCAGTTAGGATGCCATTGCACGTCAAATCGCTGCTTGACATCCATTAGCAGATTAATTAGACTCCTGCATGATCGTCAACCGATCCACGATGAAGCTCGTGTAACACCGTTGAGGTTGATAGCTTCTACCCGGCGCACGCTAGGTAGAAGCTTTTTTTGTGCTCGGCGTCGGGTAGACCAGTTCAGTCAGTTAACGCTATTGGAGGTTGAAACAAGTTATGTTTGCCCGAATTCGCGCCCTGTGGAACCATCGCGGCGATCCCAACGATCACCAGTCTCCAACCCATGCCAGCACCGCTTCGCAACGTCGTGCCGAGGATGCCAGCGTACGGGCGCACCAGAGAGCCGTTCGCCGTCAGCGTTATCAAATCGTCAGTGATCTCTTTCACATTGATGCGGATGAACACTGGCTCACGCTAAAATCGCTTGCCAAATGGAGCATCTTGAGCAGTCTCGTTGGTGCGCTGGCGGGTTCTGCCTCCGCGCTGTTCCTTGTCAGCCTCCAATGGGCGACCAACTTCCGTCTTGCGCATCCCGAACTCCTATTTTTGCTGCCTATTGTC
The DNA here is from genome assembly GCA_019637615.1 of Anaerolineae bacterium. Classification (GTDB taxonomy): domain Bacteria; phylum Chloroflexota; class Anaerolineae; order Aggregatilineales; family UBA2796; genus JAHBVK01. The sequence goes on from JAHBVJ010000001.1 coordinate 262,482, forward strand.
GGCTTCATCCTCGGCTGGATCTACTACCGCTATGCTGGTACGGCGGCGCGTGGCAACAACCTTGTGATCGAACAGGTCAACATCAATAAAGAGCCGATTCCTGCCAAAATGGCTCCTTTGGTATTGCTTGGCACTGTCCTCACGCATCTCTTTGGTGGTTCTGCCGGACGCGAAGGCACTGCCATCCAGATGGGCAGTAGCCTAGCCGATTGGTTGCAGCGTCGCTTAGGTTTGAGTCAAGCGGATCGTCGCCTGATGCTCATGGCAGGCATTAGTGGAGGGTTCGGTTCGGTCTTCGGTACGCCCATCGCGGGCTTCGTATTCGGTTTGGAAGTGCAGCAAGTAGGCCAGATTCATTACGAAGGGCTGCTGCCCTGCCTGATCGCTGCCTTCGTCGGTGATCTTGTCACGCGCGCATGGGGCGTCTCGCACTCGCATTATCCCGCCCTCGTCAACATCGAGCCTGATCCGGCACTAATGCTGAAAGTTGCCTTAGCGGGCATCTTTTTCGGCCTCACCAGTCTGCTCTTCATCGAGCTAACGCATGGCATCAAGCACGCCGCCAAACACCTCTTGCGGTGGTCGCCGCTCCGTCCTGCCCTCGGTGGCGTGCTCATCATTGCCCTTACCTTGCTGTTCGGCTCCCAAGATTACCTCGGCTTGAGCCTTCCGTTAATCCAGAATGCGCTGAACGGAACAGGCGTTATCGCGTTTGCCTTCCTGCTCAAGCTAATTTTTACTGCGGTCACGCTCGGCACTGGCTTTCTCGGTGGCGAAGTCACGCCCTTATTTGTCATCGGCTCCACGCTAGGCTATACCGTCGGGCGCGTCCTGAACATCGATCCTATCTTTATGGCCTCCATCGGGTTTGTCTCAGTCTTCGCGGGAGCCAGCAACACGCCGTTGGCCTGTGCTTTGATGGGCATGGAATTGTTCGGTGGCGGATCGGCCTTGTACCTCATCTTAGGTACCTTTATCGCTTATCTCGCGTCAGGCCACCGCAGCATCTACATCACGCAGCGCGTTGGAGTCCCCAAAGTTTTGGGTCTAGATGTTGAGACCGATGAAAGTCTAGAGATGATCGCTGAACGGCGTTCCGGCTGGCTACCCAAATTGGCTGTTCTATCAGGCTCCGCCGCCGAACGTCCCGTCAGCGCGGTAATGTCCTCCGATCCCATCGCCGTAACGAGAGACATCACGGTACCGCAGCTTGTCGATGTAGCGATTCGTGAAGGCGTGCGCACGCTGCCCGTCGTGAATGATCAAGGTGTCGTTGTTGGCATCGTGACAGATAACGATCTCTTGCGGCGTACCAGCTTGGCGATGCGCTTGGGCTTGATGCCGCTGCTCTCGTCCGCTGAACGCAGTCAATTGCTGCGTGTCTCCGAGCATCAACATGCCGGTGATGTCATGACCTCGCCTGCGATCACGATTCGGGACTCTGATCCCCTGCATACCGCCGAAAAACGGATGCTAGAGCACGATCTTAAACGCCTTCCCGTAGTGGACAGTTCGGGTCATCTTGTCGGTCTCATCACTCGCTCTGATCTATTGCGTGAATTGACCTTCTCACAAACCGCTCCCCGCTGGACGATCGAAGGGCGCGATAAACCGCTTGGTTGGAATGCACGGGTGGAGCAGATAATGTCGGAAGAAGTTGTCACGGTCGATCCGACCACGCCCTTGAGTCAGGTCATCCAAACCATGCTTACCTCTGCCCAGAAGCGTATCATCGTCGTAGATCATGCCGGACAAGTACAAGGCTTGATTACGGATGGCGATCTGTTGGCGCGTATACTCACCGCCCACCGTTCCGCGCTGCTCGAGACACTCCCCGACGTCTGGAAGCAGGAGTCAGCCATCCAGCCGTCGATCCTTGAGTCCTCGCCGCAAATCGCCGCCGATGTTATGACCTCGCCCGTGATCACCGTAACAATCGGTACCACGGCGCAAGTCGCCCTTCAATTGCTAATGGAGCGCCGTGTCAAGCGTCTACCAGTCGTAGATTCAACGGGACACGTGATCGGCTTGGTAGGCCGCGCTGGCCTCATGCGCGCACTGCTATCAGATTTGAACACGCAAATGTAGGGTGGGCTTTCACCCGTTCCATACGAGCATGTTTAACGCAATCGTCGTTACGGTGAACGCTTACGGGGTCTCGGAAAACATTGCTTTTTTTTTGTTATTCACGATCTATAAGCCTGCAAAACGGTTACAAGCAGGTGATGCGTAAAAGAGCAATTCAGAATTGGCAATTAAAGGGATTCACCAACAATATCAAATCAAGCTTAGGGCAAAAAACGACAAAATCGGTGATCGATCCGCTGATTATCAGTTGGCAAGCGTCTTGATCTGCGCTACAGTACAACCTAACAAACATTAGTTAGGGTGCTTTGTTAGGGGTTATTCACATGGATTTTGCGCTCAACCAAGAACAGCAGATGTACCAGAAAGCCGTGCGCGACTTTTGCGAGGGCGAGATCAAACCGTATGCCGCTGAAGTGGATCGGACGGGTGAACTGCGCTGGGACGCTATCCGCAAGATGCCATCGCTCGGCCTGACGGGGTTGCAAGTGCCGGAAGAGTATGGCGGCGCGGGCTTGGATACACTGTCGGCGGCGATTGCGGTCGAAGAATTAGGGCGTGTGTGTGGCTCGACGGCGCTGTCGATTTCGGCGCATAACGGGCTTGGCTGTGGGCCAATCATCAAATGGGGGACGGAGCAGCAAAAACAACACTACCTGACCAAACTGACCAGCGGTGAATACCTCGGTGCGCTGGCACTGACCGAACCTAACGCAGGGTCAGACCTGAATAATGCCCGCACACTGGCGGTGCGCGATGGACAAACATGGGTAATCAACGGCGCGAAAGCGTGGATCACCAATCCCAAGTATGCGCCCGTGATCACGGTTTTTCTGCGTACCTCGACTGAGAAAACCAGCCGTAGTTTCAGCATGATCTTGGTCGAACCGAATACACAGGGTGTCACACTACACGCGCCGGAAAAGAAAATGGGGTTGAAGGGATCGCCCACGCAGATGATCAACTTCGATGATGTGCATGTGCCTGCTGAGAATTTGCTCGGCCCCGAAGGCAACGGCATGTATCAGACTTTGGAGACTCTAGACGGCGGGCGGATCAGCATTGGCGCGTTAAGCGTAGGGTTGGCACAGGGCGCGTTTGAAGAGGCGGTGCGTTATGCCAAGCAGCGCGAAGCCTTCGGACAGCAGATCGCCAACTTTCAGGCGATCCAGTGGATGATCGCAGACGCGGCATTGGAGATCGACGCTTCCCGCTTGATGGTCTATCGTGCGGCGTGGCTCAAAGATCAGGGCAAACCATTTAGCAAAGAAGCGGCGATGGCAAAATTGATGGCCTCGGAAGTCGCGGAAAAGGTATGCTTCAACGCAATCCAGATTCACGGCAGCTATGGCTACAGCGCGGAATTCCCCGTCGAGCGCATGTACCGTGATCAACGCCTCATGAGCATCGGTGAGGGCACCAGCCAGATTCAGCGTTTGGTGATCGCGCGACGGGTGCTGCAAGACATGGCCTGACACGGCAGGGCGTTGGGCTGGCGTGGGCAAAATATCCTCCAAAAGGAGGATAAAAAACTAACAAAAGTGGAACTTTTTTGTGTGAAAACAGGTCTATAATCCTGTAAGGATTAAGGACTAGTCTTCATGCAACAGCGTTATCAGCAACAGCGGACAATTGCCCATCAGCCGCGCGCGAATCAGCCTGCACCGCAGCCGATTTCCATCGGAACGCCGCCAGCGAGTCGTCAAGCGCCATCGCCACAGCCGATGCAGCAACCGATGCAAGTTCCGCCGCGCTACGCACAGCCGCAATATCCGCCCCAAGCGCCACACATGCAACCTGCGCCCGTGCAAGCACCTGCGCCGGCCCGTGCCGTCCGTGCGCGGTCACATCGCTCACCCATGTTCTGGATGATGTTGGGACTCGCGGCGCTGACGGTGGGTTCAGTGACGACTATCGGCGCGATTGCGGCGGGTGTGATGCTGTACATGGGCAGTGGACGCATCCTGCCGGGTGTGAGCGTGCTTGGCATTTCGCTCGGTGGCATGTCCACCAGCGACGCCGCCGCCGAACTTAACCGCCTGAACGAGATCACCGTCCAAGATGGTGAGCGCACGTGGAAACTGCCCGCTTCGCAGATAGGCATTACCATCGACACGATGGCGACGGCGCAAAATGCGCAGCAGGCGGGACGCAGCGACGGGTCGCTGCTCGGCGCGTTCACCCATACCAGCGTCGCGCCCGTCATCAATATCGACTCGAACACGGCATCCCAAGCGCTGCACGCCTTCGCACAGACCGCCGATCTGCCCGCGCAAAACGCGACGATCCGGTTAGTAAACGGGCAGTTGACGCCTATCGCGGCTTCATCGGGGCGCATGATGGATGTTGACGCTACGCTGAATCGCCTGTTATCCACTACCACCCAAGAGTTATCCGACGGCGCGCTCGATCTGGTGATGACCACGACGCAGCCCGCCATCACGGATGCGACACCGCTGCTGGAGCAAACACGTGCCTTGCTGGCTTCGCCGCTGACCATCAATGCCTACAATCCGATCACCAACGAGACTCAGCCGTGGGCGTTGTCTCCCGATCAGTGGGGCGCGTGGCTGACGACGACGAACACGGCGACGGGCCTTGCCTTATCGCTGGATGGCGGGTCGCTGACCAACTACCTGACGCAGCAAAATGCCGCGCTCGGCTCGGCGCACTCAATCAAGGTGGATGAAGCGGTCAAGCAAGTGCAAGACGCGCTCGCCGCCAATAACCCGACCAGCACCATCCGCGTGTACAACCCGCCCACCGAGTATACGGTGAACGGCGGCGACACGCTCGGCGGCATCGCGTGGAAAATGGGTATTCCGTACTGGCGGATCGAGAAAGCTAACCCCGGCCTGAACCTGAATATGTTGAGCGCCGGACAATCGATCACGATCCCATCGAAGGACGATCTGCTGCCGCTGCCGATTGTGCCCAACAAGCGTATCGTGGTAAGCATCGCCCAGCAGCGCATGTGGGTTTACGAAAACGGACAAGTCAAATGGGAATGGGCTGGTTCGACGGGCATTCCTGACAGTCCGACCGTGCCGGGGGTGTATCAGGTACTCTCGCATGATGGCACAGCTTACGCGGGCAACTGGAACCTCAACATGCCGTCGTTCATGAGCATCTATGAGGCGGTACCCGGATTCAGCAACGGCATTCATGGCTTCCCGTGGCGCAATGGTCACCAGATTTTGTGGGAGAACGCGCTCGGTACCAAGGTCACCTATGGCTGCATTCTGCTCAGTTCGACCAATGCCGAAGCGCTCTACAATTGGGCAGAAGATGGCGTGGTTGTCGAGATCACGGGGTGAGGGCATCCTCACCCCAAATTTGCCGCTTGCCGAACACCCCTTCATCGTGGTATCCTAGCCTCAACATCAGGAGTGATTTGACTACGCGTCAATCACAGCAACCTAGGTCGGACACCTAAGGTGCTTTCCCACCATCACGGTGAGGATGTGGCCCAACATAACGGGCAACTAAGTGTCCACAGCGTTTACCCGCGCTCTTGATGTTATTTGAGCAGCGGGTTTTTGTTTGTAGATACTCGGTAAAACAAGGTTGCTGATGACGACACTCGGATCACCGCACAGGTTGAGGTCATCATGTCACTTGTTTTCCCCGCCGAACTGGACGCGGACGCCCTTAACATCACCGCCGAGATTGCGGTCATCCTCGTTGAGCAGCGTGTTACCGCCCCGATCTTCGATCTAGCTGGCAAGGTGTTATCCGCCGCTGCCTATGCCGACGCTGCCGTTCTTGCGCTATCGCAATCTTCCGCCTCTGGAAATTTCAGCTTTGTCGTGCCGCGCGAAGCCGGATCGCGCGTGCGGCACGTGTTGGGACAGCAATTATGGGATGATCTCAAGCGGGGCGACATCCAAACGCCGCGCCTGATCGAAGATGTAGTGATGCTCACGCTGCGCACACGCGGGCAAAATCCGCAGATCACCACTTGCCTGTACGAACGGTTAGCCGCGCATGGTCTGAACATTCTGATGATCTCGCACACGCACAGCAGCAGCACCTTGATCGTGCAAGCGTCGTTAACTCAGGCGCAATTGGTATTGATGCCGCCGCACCTTGCACACACACGTTCGGTGGTCATCAACCAGCAGTGAGCGTTATACTCCCTTGTGAAATGTTGCACAGGGAGGTGAGTTGATGCGGAAGTGGACTGTAGCGGGTGTCGTCTTATTGATCGTCGTGCTGGCGGGTTGTCGTCAGTCTCCGCAGGCGACGAGCACGCCGGATTTGGAAATCACACTGGATACAACGACCCCGTTCAAGATGGGACAAACTGAATTGGTCGTCACCTTGAAAGATGCACAGGGCACCCCGATTGATAACGCTAAGATCGAGGTTCAAGGCGACATGACTCACGCCGGGATGAAACCATCGCTCGGTTCGGTGGACAAAGGTACGCAGGGGCAGTACAAAATTCCCTTTGATTGGTCGATGGGCGGCGACTGGGTGCTGACCATCAAGGCCACGCTGCCCGATGGTCGCACGGCGTCGAAGCGGATCGAAGTCACGATCCCCACCAGTTAGCCGCCCATCACAGCGGTCAGACGAACAACGGCGACATCTCAAGCGCTTCTACGTCAGCTTGCATTACAGCATCCGATGGACGGATCTCAAAGCGCGAGGCTGCGTCCAGCACCTTGGGCAGCACGTTAATATCGCCTGCCGTGTTCAGGAAGACGCCCGGACGCCCCAAAATCCAGTGTACAGCGTGATCGATGTGCTCTTGTTCAAGCAGCGGTTCGTACCATGTCGCGGCAGTGCGAGGCTGGCCTTCCTGCCAAGGTCGCCGCGTGATCGACTTGATGGTTTGCAGCGCGATATTGCGCTCCTTGCAGATGGCGGCGACGGTTTCGAAAGCTGCTGCATATTCGGCGTTTTGCATCATCACGTAGCTGTACGGCAGCAGGATCGAGTCGAAGTCGAAGCGTCCGAGGCTGCGCTTGTGCATGGCGGCGATGGCAACATCATGCCCCGTGACGCCGATGAAACGCGTCAGCCCTTGTTCGCGTGCCTCGATCAGTGCTTCCAGCGCGCCACCCGGCCCCATCGCGATTTCCCATTCGTCTGGCTGGACGAGATAGTGCATCTGGATCAGATCGACGCTGCTCACGCGGAGGCGTTCCAGCGAACGATGCAGTTGATCGCGCGCTTCGGCGTAGGTACGCAGTCCAGTTTTGGTCGCCAAGAAGAACTGCTTGCGGTAGCGATCCATCCACGGGCCGATGCGCAGTTCGGACTCGCCGTAGCTGGCGGCGGTATCGATGTGGTTGACGCCATATTGCAGGAGCACGTCGAGCGTGCGGTCGGCATCGGCTTGGCTGACATTGCTGAGGGCAGCCGCGCCAAAAACGGCGCGTGTACTCATATGCCCTGTGCGTCCAAAAGGTGCGGTCACAATCATGATTTACCTCAATTCGCTATTTGAATATTCTGTTGAGCAGCACGGAATGAATGGGTACTCAACTACATGAGTTACCAGTGTGGCACAAATCCGACCATTGGACTAGGTATGTTGAACCTTCAACGGACAACCGATGGCAGTTATAGCGCCGCTGCCGCAGGAATAATCTCTTTGCCGAAAATCTCCAACGGTTTGATCTCGTATACGTTAGGCATGTTGAAAATCGCATGAGTGAAGCCCAACTCAGACAGTGCCTTCAGCCGTTCAATAATGCTGCCAACGGTATCCTTGCCCGCTGTAATGTACGCCGTCCCCAACGACGTTTTTTCGATATCGTCATAATCGCGCCCCAATCGGGCACAATGCTCTTTGAGCGTCTCTAGTGCCGTTTGCATCTGCTCTCGCCCGCTGTCTTCGAAAAAATTGCAGGCGTCGGCATATTGCGCTGTCATCCGCAGCGTCTTTTTCGATCCCATGCCGCCGATCAAAATGCGCGGATGAGGCTGGCTGACCGGGCGTGGATTGTTGGTCATCTTTGGTGCGGAGAAGTATTTGCCAATGAAACTGATTTCATCGCCATTCCAGAGTGCGTGAGCCAACTGCAAGGTATCTTCGAGCCATTCAAAGCGCTCGCTCGTGCTTGGATACGGTACACCGAAGCCCTTCGCTTCTTCCTGATACCACGCCGCGCCGACGCCGAAATAAGCTCGTCCGCCGGAGACAATATCCAGAGTGTTGACCATCTTCAGCAGGATCGAAGGCGGACGGTAGACCACGCCTGTCACCATCACGCCGAGATAGGCTTTTTCGGTCAGACCCGCCAGATAACCGAGTGTGGTATAGGCTTCCATCATCGGGTCGCTGTAGGCTTCTCCAAACAGACCGCCGATCTGGTAGTAGTGATCCATCACCCACAAGCTGTGGAATCCGATTGTGTCCGCGGTGGTGACGATCTCTTTTAAGGTAGGGCGAATCCCTGTTGTGCCGCCCGGATACTTGAATGAAGGGATTTGTAAGCCAATATGCATAGCGCTTCTCCGTGAGCTTATCATTCGTCAAAGCATCGACTGAAGGTAGTAACTGAATGCTACACCTTAGAGCGCGCTCTAAGTCAAGCCCACAAAACGTATAACGGTGCCATTTATCGGCATGTTCACAGCGTCTACGCCCTGTTCGTCTCGCGTCCGAGCTTAATCATCAATCTTCCAATCTCATCAAATTTTCGTGAACTTTTAACCGTGGGAACCATACGCTGGATCGCGCACGCTTTTAATTTATTATAGAATGATGCTGTTTTACTGGTGGTCATGCTCCATTGCGGTTGATTGGTTAAGGCCATGAATGTTCTCACGGTTCATCAAATCTTGACCGTCTTCGCATGGTTTTTGATGACCATCATCGTTGGGTTTCTCATCCTCATCGCCAAATTTTACGAGGATGTATCCGGTGAGCGTACCTACTATCTTGGCTACACCGTGCCGATTCTGTGCTTTGGTGGTGCTTCGGCAAGGTACGCGTTCAATAACAACATTGGTGATGATGTGTTCGCCAATCTGTTATGGGTAATCGGCGGGGTCACACTCGCTTTTTTGAGTGTCTATCTCTACAATTTGATGATCAGACGTCCGCATAAACGTGAAGCGAAAGACGACGATGGAAGTGTTCAATGATGGGCTACCGCTGCTCAGTATGCTGGGCGCGTTGGCCTTGGCAATTTCAATCGCCATCTTGGGCGTGTTGAGCAAACGGTTGGGCGAAGTCACGCGCACGCCGCCCTACTATCGCTGGTTTTACGTCAGCTCGGCTGTTATCTTGGGCGGCATCCTTGGACGCGTCATCTTCACGTTGCAAGTAGGCAGTCTGGATGCGCAAGCAGCGTTGTTATATGATATTCCGCTGGTCATCGGTTTATTGATCGCCGTGTTAGCGATGGGGATTTATTGGGGCTGGTTACTTGGCGAACGGGGCAAGCAGCCACAGCCACGCTGAAAATTCGCGGCCTTGTGCCGGAAGGACGTGTTGATTGAGTATGTTGGTGGGAACTGACAACAGACCCCTGTATGCTACCCTCGCGGCGCTGCCCAAAATTGAGCTACACCGTCATCTTGAAGGTACCCTTCGATTAGCTACCCTCGTAGACATCGCCCGTCAATATCAGTTGCCGATGCCTGCCTATGATGTGGAAGGCTTGCGCCCCTACGTACAGATCACCGCGCAGTCTCCACACACAATCGAGCATTTTCTCTCGAAATTCGATCTGCTGCGTCGCTTCTACTGTTCGCCAGAGGTGATCAAACGGGTCGCGCGGGAAGCCGTCGAAGACGCCGCCGCTGACAACATCCGCTACATGGAGATGCGTTTCACGCCCAAAGCCCTCGCCCATTTGATGGGCTATCCCTTCACGGATGTCATTCATTGGGTGGCGGAGGCTGTGCGCGAGGCGCAGCAGGGACGCAGTATTCGCGTCAACCTGATCGCCTCGATCAACCGCCACGAAAGCGTCACCGAGGCCGAGCATGTGTTGTCGGCAGTGCTGGAATGCCGTGATCCGAGCGTAGTGGCCTTCGATCTCGCCGGACAAGAAGAGGGTCTAACCAACGAACCTTTCTATGAGGTATTCAGCGAGGCACATAAACAGGGTTTGAATGTGACGGTTCACGCGGGCGAATGGGCGGGCGCGAAGAATGTGTATGATGCCATCGTGCATATGCAAGCGGCGCGAATCGGGCACGGCGTGCGCATCGTTGAAGATAGCGTGGTCGCCAAGCTCGCCCGCGAACACAACAGCATTTTTGAAGTCTGCCTGACCAGCAACGAACAAAGCGGCGTGATTGATCGCGTCAACCATCATCCGCTGCGCGATATGCGTGCGTTGGGGTTGCGGACCACCATCAATACGGATGATCCTGCCGTCAGTGACATCACTTTGACGCACGAATTATACGTTGCGATGACGGCGCTCGGCCTGAGCTTGGATGAAGTCAAGCAGCAGATTTTGGATGCTGCCGCCAGCGCCTTTTTACCGCCCATTGAACGCGATTCGCTGATCGCGGAATTGAAAGCCTCACTCTACAGCACCGTGAAATAAGACGGAAACACGAATCCATGATGTCAAGCGATATATTTCAAATTGGCGATATTCAAATCGCGCCTGTCACCGATGGCACTGTCCATGTGGATGCGGGGGGGCCATTCGGGTTGACGCCACGCGCTCTGTACCGCTCGTACCTCGAACCCGACGCCAACAACCTCATCCCGATGGAATTGGGCTGCTTGTTGGTGCGCTCAGGCGGCAAAACTATCGTGATCGACACCGCCTTGGGCGACAAACTGGACGATAAGGCCAAGAAGAATTGGGCACTCACGCGGGATCGTGGCGGTTTGCTGGACAATCTCGCGCGACATGGCGTTCGCCCCGAAGATGTCGATCTGGTCATCGATACCCACTTGCACGCCGATCACTGCGCAGGCAATACCACCTTCAACGCGGAGTTCACGGGCGTGCGTCCCGTTTTCCCGAATGCTGAGTATGTGGTGCAGCGCCGTGAATATGACGACGCCATGCATCCTAACGAACGCACCCGCGCCACCTACTACGCGATCAACTTCGATCCGCTGGTGCAATCAGGGCAAATGCGGCTGTTGGAAGGAGATACCGAGATCGTGCCGGGGATTCACGGCGTGATCACGCCCGGACACACGCCCGCGCACATGGCGATTCGCTTCGAGAGTCAGGGGCAGCACGGCCTGTATGTGGCTGATCTTGCCAGTTACGTGGCACATTTTGAGCGAATCGCGTGGATGACGGCCTATGATGTCGAACCGCTGCGCACGCTCGATTGCAAACGTCAATGGCAGCAGTGGGCGCTCGATCATGAGGCGCTGCTGATCTTCGAGCACGACCCCAAGATCATCACAGGCAAATTCCATGAAGTCAACGGCAAGCGCATCATCGAGCCGATCCTGCGCCTCACGTAGAAAATTTCTTGTTCATCGACGTGAACGTTATTCAAGCCGGTGGGGCGGCCTTGTCCGACCAGCTACGAATCAATCCCCGCTTGTTGCAATACGTGCATGGCTTGAAGCGTTACCCAACGGTCGATTTCTTCTGCGTTGCCTAATCGTTTCCACGTCCGCGCCTTGAACGGGCTGCTACCATGCCAATGACCACTCGGCTCACGTTTTGCTACCAACCATTCCAGCGCAGGCTGTGCCCCCGGTAGATGTAGCGCCTTGAGATCCGCTAAGACCCGTAGTGTGAACAACACATCAACCTGATAAAACAACGGGAAGTTCAGATCATTCCACATTTTATGCGGAGTTCCCCGCGATGGATAGTGACCTCCGACCAACTGGTTGCCCGACCCCACGAGGAAATCGAGCGTCTTCTTGATGACACCCTCAACCGTCTCGGATCTATTTGGGATCGCAGCCAAGCCCCACAGCGACCTTACCGCCCCCCACGCGCACGGTAGATAGTCGTTATGGATACACTGACAGCCACCGGCATCAAGGTTACGAACGGTATATTCAATGATCGGAGTCAAACGGGAATCGGTGGCGTAGTTGAATTCGGCGGCATACCGCAGCACATTGCCCCAGAAACATACGAAGCCGAATTGCGCGGGGCTTGGCACGGATCGATCATATTCATCTTTGAGCATATGATTCTGCTCGGTAGCCTCAAGCATATGCTCGACGCCCCGCTGCACGCGCTCGTCGTTCGGATCAGCCGCCAGCTCTAGCAGCAGCACCATACTCCAATGCGTGCTGACGTATTTGGGGCTGTAATAATGTGTGCTTCCTTCCCACTGCCCGCTCAGCGTCTGCTTGTCGAGGATCGCCGGAATCGGCCCTGACATTTGCATGGCAGATCGGGCGGCTGTTACCTCTTTATCAGCTTCATCATAACCGAGCAATCGGCGCAGCGTCAGATAACGAATGGAAGGAACGGAACTGTCGAGTAGCCAAGAAATCACTTCTGTCATGGTGTAGATTCCTCGTGTATGTGGACACTATTTCGCGTTCCTTACCTTTACTATGTTTACTCCGCCGCTGTCACCGTTTCCGGCTTGCTTTTGACCATGATCGTGATCTCGCCTTTTTGTACCGTCTCGCCCTTCTGGTTGAGCGCCTTCAGGTCGATGGTCACCATGCCACCGCCCGCCGCCGCCATCTTGCGCGATCCCGTCACCTTGCCGGATACCTTGATCGTGTCGCCAATATAGACAGGTTTGCGCAGTTTCATGCTGAACTCGATGAAGGCGATCACGGTGTCTTCCAACACGTTGGTTTGGTATAGTAAACCGGTAATCACCGAAAATACCAGTGCCCCATGCGCGACCCGTGCGCCGAACGGCGTCCCCTTGGCATACTCAGCATCGGTATGCATCGGATTGTAATCGCCGGATACGCCCGCGAAGGTCACAATATCGCCCTCGGTAATCGTCCGCCCGCGCGTCTCGATCTGCATCCCTTCGATAAATTCTTCGAACCACAAACCCTGAATCTTGACTGGCTCGGTCATGTGAATAAGTCTCCTTGAACATTGCCGACATAACCATACCGGGAGACGCCGCTACTGCCAACTCCAGATGCCGAGTGTGCCTTCCGCGACAGTGATAGCGGTACCGGGATTATTGACATCCGCCAGCATCACGCGGTTTTTGCCATCCGCGTCCGCTGACGCATAGACTAGATAACGTCCGTCCGGCGACCACAAGCGGTGACTGCGCGAGAACTGATCGAAAAAGTTCAGATAATAGATCAAGTCCTGTGACGGGAAGAAATCCGCCACCGAGGTAGCCTGTCCCGTCGCCACATCCAGCACAAACCATGTGATCGTCGGTTGCTGAATGCTGATGCCTGCTGTATGCCCGTTAGGACGGTAGCGCGTCTGCAAACCCGGCAGATCACGGTTCAAGCGCAAATACGCGACTTTATCGCCCTGTGGCGACCAGAACTGCGCGATGATGTTGCCATGCGGTGCCTTGGCAATCTCCGCGCCCGTGGTGGAGTCAATCACGCTGAGTTTGCCCGTGCCCGACATGTACACGACTTTGCTGGCATCCGGAGACCACGCGAAATACACCACGCCGCTCAACGCTGTAGCAATCACGTGCCGATCCGTGCCTTGTGCCACCACTAAATCAGTCAGCATCGGATCATCATTCTGGATGGCGAACAGCAGCCGATCATCGACGGGCGACCACATGGGTGAGGCGAATTGTCCGGTGGCATCGGGCAACGTGCTCGTCACCTTGTTGTGCTCCACGTCGTATAACTCGATCTTGCTATTGAAGCGGTGCCATATCATCTGTTTGCCATCGGGCGAAAAGCTGTAATAAAACGGCGCGGCGCGGTCTACAAATTCATGACTGAACGCGCCTGCATTATCACGGATCATCCGTACGGCGAGACCACTCACGCCGCCGGGGGTATACAACAGCGCTAGATCGCGGCAGTCGCCTGATCCGCAGTCTCCCGTTGACCAGTACGAATAAGTGAATGTCTCATCCAGCGAGAAATACGCGCGTTTGTAAGTTAATACCTGAGTAGGGTCGCGCACGACAAACATGGCTAGGCTGAACGGGTCTTTAGGATCGACGCTGGCTCCGAAAAATGCCAACCGCCCATCAGTCGCCCATGTAGGCCATTGATATAGACGCACATTGCCAGCCGCGTCCGTGGTAATCGACTGGGGATTCTTGCCATCGGCATCGTATAAGACGACATTCCCATCGGCTGCGACGATTGCTAACATGGATGATCGTGGCTCCTGTGCGCCGACCCGCGAGATTGACCCACCGAATGATAGCCCGAAACTCAATATCAGCGCCAACCCGATCAACCGCTGTGCGAGGCGCATATCGACTGCGGAATATCTCACACCAGATAACCGAAATCGTCGATCAGGTGTCGTGTTCGTCATCGTGCTCTCCTCTGGTTCGATGCCACAAAGCTGATGGAAATTGTCGCATCGATCCCCGAAAATACGCTATTGGGCAATATCTCTCTCTCGTCGGATGTGCCCGCAAGCGGTAAAGTTGATGCGAATATAGGAGAATGCTTTACTGTGATGACCGAAACTTCGCCTGCTGGCATGGACATCGTGATCAACCAGATCATCCGCCGTTATAGCAATCCAGCACGGGCTACCTTCATGTATCTGTTCCTGCTTCCGCTCGATGCCGATTTTTCTGGCGTCTTTCCCACTCCGGAGACCGTGCTCACTGCATGGGTTGACGAAGGTAGCGGCTTTCAGGTGACGCCAGCCGATGAAGCGGTACGGTTGTGTTCCGGGATCCAACAATTGCACATCATCGACAGCGCAGAACATCGCCTGACCTCCACCGAACGCAAGCAAATGATGGCGCGTACCATTCAATTCAGCGTCGAACAAAAAGCCGATGATTTCATCGTAGTGCATCTGGTCAGCAAGGCCATTACCTTCAGCCCCAAGGGTGACCGCGAAGTTTATGAGCATTGGCGGTTAGGCAGCACAGGTTGGTATTCCATTCACCGCCCTGAAGGCAACACCACCGAAGACTAAGGAGCGTGTTTCATGCGTTTCGAATTCACTACCGCCAATCGCATCATCTTTGGCGCTGGTACGCTCAAGGAGGCTGCGCCCGTCGTGGCGCGTTTCGGCACGCGGGCGTTGATCGTCACGGGGAGCCAGCCGACGCGCGCCCAACCGCTGATCGATTTGCTGCAAGCCAACGGTATCGACTGCGTTACTTTTACCGTCAGCGGTGAACCGGATGTCGCGACGGTGCAAGCAGGAGTCGTACAAGCCCGCCACGCCGAGCGTAACGTGATCATCGGAATCGGCGGTGGGGCAGTGATCGACGCGGGCAAAGCCATCTCCGGCTTGCTGACTAACGATGGCGACATTTTTGATTATTTGGAAGTCATCGGTAAAGGACAAGCGCTGAAAAACGCTGCGACTCCTTACATCGCTATCCCGACCACGGCGGGCACTGGCGCGGAAGTCACCTCCAACGCCGTCGTTTATTCACCGGAGCATCACGTCAAGGTCAGTCTGCGCCATCCCCTGATGCTGCCCCGTGTCGCGTTGGTCGATCCTGAACTCACCTACACCTCTCCGCCCGCCGTCACTGCCGCCAGCGGCCTCGACGCCATCACGCAGGTGATCGAAGCTTTCGTCTCCAGCAAGGCCAACCCGCTCACGGATTCGTTATGCCGTGAAGGGATCATGCGCGGGGCGCGTTCGCTCCGCCGTGCTTATGAGCGTGGCGATGATGCTGCCGCCCGCGAGGATATGGCAATCACTAGTCTGTTCAGCGGGATCGCGCTGTCGAATGCTAAACTCGGCGCGGTGCATGGCTTCGCAGGGCCGATGGGCGGCATGTTCTCGATCCCGCATGGTGCTGTCTGTGCCTGTCTACTGCCGCATGTGATGCATATGAACGTCCACGCCTTGATTGCCCGCCAAGCGGATAGCGATTCGCTGCACCGTTACGCCGAAATCGCGCAGATCGTCACGCGTCGTCTGGACGCCACCGCCGCCGATGGCGTGGCATGGATGCGCGATCTATGTGCGGCGGTTGATATTAAGCCGTTGTCCGTGTTCGGCATCACCAGCGAGGATTTCCCTGCCATCATCGAGAAAGCCGCAGTATCCAGCTCGATGCAGGGCAACCCGATCAAGCTGACCAGCGATGAGATGCACGAAATTCTGCAAGCGGCGCTGTGAATGGAAAGAAACATCGACGTGCATTCAAGGCGTCTTTCCACGAACGTCTCGACACTACATTGTAACTTTTAGACTGGAAAACGTTGATATGGACGCCGAGCTACTTAGCTATATTCGCAACCGTCAAACCGACATCGTGCAATGCTGCGCCCGCTTGATCCAGACGCCATCGGTCAACGGCGTTCACGACGAAGTCATTATCGCGGAGGCCGTTGCGGAACAGGCGCGCCAGCTTGGTCTGCACGCGCAGATCATCGGCAAAGACCCCAAACG
Source organism: Anaerolineae bacterium (assembly GCA_019637615.1). Classification (GTDB taxonomy): domain Bacteria; phylum Chloroflexota; class Anaerolineae; order Aggregatilineales; family UBA2796; genus JAHBVK01. The sequence goes on from JAHBVJ010000001.1 coordinate 278,993, forward strand.
CCCCAATGTCCTCGTCAGCACGGCGGAGACTGGCCCCACCGGACTGCTGTTGCTCGGTCATCTCGATACCGTCCCGGCGGGCGATGAATCCCTGTGGACGTATCCACCCTTCGCGGGCACGGTGGCGGATGGCAAATTGTATGGGCGCGGGGCGATCGATACCAAAGGCGGGATGACGGCGTGCCTGTATGCCCTTGCCGCGCTCAAACACACCCCCGGCGCATTGACCAACGGGCGCGCACAACTGCTATGTTTCCCCGACGAAGAATCTGGCGCGACGGGCATTTTAGGCATCATCTTCCTTCATGATCAGGGCTTGCTGCACGGTCTCGGTGCGATCTATGCCTATTCCGGGCATGACATCATCCTCGGACATCGCGGCCTCGTGCGCTATCGCCTCCGCTGCAATGGGCAGATGATTCATACTGGCGCACCCGCATGGCAGGAGGGTACGTCAGGAGCCAATGCCGTCACGGGCATGGCGGCACTACTGCTTGCGCTCGAACAGATCAAGACGCCACATTCATCCGCCAAATATTTCGAGGCGTTCAAAACCGTTATCACTCCCGGCACGGTCATCCAAGGTGGCGTCAATGTCAACGTCGTGCCCGCTAGCTGCGAGGCACTCGTAGACATCCGCCTAACGCCGGAATATGACTTGGCGCGCATCGAAGGTTTGCTCAAGCAGTGCGTAGATCAGGTCGCTGCTATCAAGCCGCGTCTAACCTTCACGCATGAGTTGTTAAGCTACATTCCAGCCGCGATATCCGACGAAAAGGCGGCAATCTTCAGCACCGTCGAGCAGGTGATCACCGAGTTGAAAGGCTATACACCGCCACGCACAGTCGCGGGACCAGCCAACGAAGGCTACTTGATGATCGAACGCGGCATCCCCACCGTCTGCGGCCTCGGCCCGACGGGAGCCAATGCACACGCCGCTGATGAGTACGCTGATATTCAGGGCTTGGTAGACGCCGCATCTATCTTCGCCCTGACCGCTGTGCGCATGGATCGGTTGTTGAGCAACAACTGAAACAAATATTACTGGGATTCATACATCAACGGCGTAAAATTCATTGCTGCGCCGTGCAAGATTGAACTACAATGGTGTTGTGAGCACCGTCATAATACCATCAATCCCGCTTGCTCACCTTGTACATTGCCTCCCATCGAGTGCCGTGAATAGATTGAGGTATGCATGAAGAGTCAACGGCAGTTCGCAGCATTTACGCTCGTTATCCTTGTAATGGTGAGTACAGTTTTCGGTACTGGACAAGCTATCTTCCATGTTCAGGGCGCTTCTCAACCTGACCAGACCCAAGTTAATGCCGTAGTGGAGCGCGATTTCGGCAAACTACCGTTATCTTTCGTCCCCAACGTTGGACAAACGGATCAAACCGTACGTTTTCAGGTAAACAGTCTGGGTGGGACGTTGTTCTTCAAGCCGCAAGAAGTCGTGCTCTCACTGCCCCAACCGAACGATGCTGCCAAATTTGCAGAGCACAAAATGGCGCTACGCCCCGAAGAAATGGTGTCTGATCGATCCAAATTGCCTGAAAATCAACCGCCTCTCATGGTGAAAATGCAGCTTATCGGTGCGAATGGTGAGGCCGAGATCGTGGGCGCTGATCCGCTGGCAGGGATCGTCAACTACTTTATCGGTAATGATCCGAGCCAGTGGCATACCAACATCCCAACTTACGCTGGAATTACGTATCGCGATGTATATCCCGGTACCAGTCTCCACTACGATGGGTACCAAGGACACTTGAAGGGTACCTACACTGTTGCGCCTAACGCCGATCCAAGCATGATCCGGTGGCGTTATGAGGGCAATACAGATTTGAGCATCGATCCACTAACAGGCGATTTGCTGATTACGCTACCCAACGGCCGTGTCCTCCGTGAAGTTGCGCCGACGGCATGGCAAGAGAAGCTAGGTAAGCGTGAAGCCGTTCATGTATCCTATGCTCTTGACGAGCATACTGCTTATTTTGTGGTATCGGATTATGCCGATACCTTACCGCTGATTATCGATCCAAGCTTTCAGTATTCCACGTACTTTGGTGGCGGTGGCGAAGATGATGGGTTTGACATCGCAGTAGACGCCATGAACAGTGCTTATATCACTGGGGAAACGCAGTCCGCCAATTTCCCAGTGCTCAACGCATTGCAGGGAACCTATAGTGGAGGCTATGATGTCGTTATTATGAAGCTGACTCCAAGCGGCAACGAGTTGGTTTATTCGACCTATCTTGGTGGAAGTCAGCACGACGGAGGCAACGGCATTACAGTGGATAATGTTGGCGGTGCCTATATCACGGGATATACCCAATCCACCAACTTTCCCATCTTCAACGCGTTACAAGGGACACTTAATGGACAAGCCAACGCGTTCGTAACCAAGTTATCCCCAAGTGGCGCTAGTCTTGTGTACTCCACTTACCTTGGTGGGGAGAATCAAGATGCTGGAAGCGCTATTGCTGTCGATAGTGCCGGAAGCGCATATATTGCTGGGTTAACACGATCTTCGAACTTCCCAACCTTGAATGCGTTTCAAGCGCTGTACAAGGGTGGCGGTGATGCGTTTGTGGCGAAACTGAGCACAAACGGCGCTACTCTAGTTTACTCTACCTACCTTGGCGGTGATAAACCCGATTATGGCAACGATCTCGCACTAGATAGTTCAGGCAATACCTATATCGTTGGTGCTACCGAGTCTGCCAACTTTCCAGTCTTCAATGCGTTGCAAGGGATATATGCTGGGGATAACGATGTCTTCGTGACTAAGTTAAACGCATCCGGCACTGGGCTAATCTATTCTACGTTCCTTGGCGGCCTAAGTGTGGATTGGGGTTATGCTATCGCCGTAGATAGTGCTGGCAGTGCCTATGTAACGGGGGATACAAGTTCACCGGATTTTCCAGTCTTCAACGCACTGCAAAGCACAAAAGGCGGTCTTGCGGATGCATTCGTCGCAAAGTTGAATGCTAATGGCAACGGCTTACTGCACTCTACCTATCTCGGTGGCACGAATAGTGACGCCGGTTATGGCATTGCCGTAGATAGTGTTGGTAATGCCTATGTGACCGGCTATACAAGTTCGAGTAATTTTCCGATCTTCAATGCCCTGCAAGACACGCTTGGAAATCAGAGCGATGCATTCGTGACGAAATTGGGTTCCAATAACAGTGGATTGAGTTACTCAACGTATCTTGGCGGCGACGATATAGATTATGCTTACGGTGTTGCGGTGGATGGTAGTGGCAATGCGTATGTGACAGGGATTACAGCTTCCTTGAACTTTCCAATCTATAATCCGTTGCAAGGCTCCTATAACTATAATGCGGATGGATTCGTGACGAAGATCAACGACTCATCACGTATCGAAACCATCGGCATCTTCCGCCCATCCGTTGCCACCTTCTATCTCCGCAACTCCAATACAACGGGTTTTGCGGATAGAACGCTGACCTTCGGCGCGTCAACCGACTTCCCAATTGCAGGCGATTGGAATGGCGATGGGATCGACACACCGGGCGTATATCGCCAATCGACAGGGCAATTCTTCCTCACCGACAGTACCACGAATCCGGCAGCGCTCACTTACTCGCTCGTGCTCGGCATTCCCAACGATCAGCCCATCGTCGGTGATTGGGATGGCGACGGCAAAGATAGTGTCGGCGTGTTCCGCCCGTCAAACGGTCTGATATACCTCAAAAATGAACTAACAACTGGCATTGCCGATTTCACGATGGTGCTTGGCGTTCCGGGCGACGTGGGCATCGCGGGCGACTGGAACGGTGACGGCAAGGATAGCCCCGGCGTCTATCGTCCTGCGAATCAAGTGTTTTACCTGACCAACAGCGTCTGTAACTGCTCCGTATTCGCGGATGCCGAACTCGTCCTTGGCATTGCGGGTGATACGCCGTTCGTGGGCGATTGGGACGGTAATGGACAATCAGGCGTTGGTGTGTATCGCCAGTCCAACGGGTTGACGTACATCAAGAATGCACTGACGACGGGATTCGCAGATTCATTATTCGTCTTCGGCAACGCCAATGATTACCCATTGGCAGGATACTGGGTGCGCAATGCGCCGCCCCTTAGTGAATCTGCGCCGACCTTCCAACCGGCTCACTGACCGGACGAGCACGGATCACGCGATCCGTGCTCGCTATTGCCTTAGTGCGGCACTGTGCCGGGGACATTGGTCGTTGGTTTGGTTGGTTGCCGCAGCGCGATGGCACGCTGAATCAACTCGCAATCGAAGCACTTGGCATGATTTCCATAGCGGCTACCATACCATTCGACAGAAAGCTGACCGTTATCATCGACTTTGACCACCACGGTTCCGTTACTGCCGAGCCGGACACCGACTTTGCCCTGCTGGACGATCTGATCGACGGTGACAGTGGTCAGCGGGAAGCCCTGACTGTTCTGGTCGATGCCCCACACTTCGATGCTGTGATCGCCACGACAGTAGACGGCGATTCGGTCGCCCGGTTTCGGCTCGACGCGATCATCGCCCGGATTGAACCCCGTTGTTGGTGAGCACGGCCCTTGGAAAACGAGCGTCTGATCGAAGAAAACGGTGATGATCGTGCCGGGATCTTGCGCGGCATAGGTCGCCGTCAAGGGGATCGGGCCATCCACCTGCGCAATGATGAACTGACCGACAATCACTGTGAGCGTTCCGCGAATGCCGACAGGTTCGCTAACGGTGGCCGAGGAACAATCCACGCTGGCAGCGATACTCTGCGCAGCGGTGGGTTGCGCGCTAGGAATGGAAAAAACTAACAACACGATTGACAACACTAACAATGACGAAATCCGCTTAAGCATGGGGTTGCTTCCTTTCAAAACTTAGTATTTGGTGAGACCTAATTTTGATCACATCACCCCTTCTTGTGTATTCTCAGCCGATCCAGAATTTTGACAAGTTCGCAGGGCGGCGACGTAGGCCAAACCCTTTCCGCACACGGTCATCCCTGCAAAAAAAACTGATCCGCGCTAAAGTGGTGATAAGCAACGCTTGCAGGAGGTTCGGAGAATGAGATCGCCAGCCCTAACCCGCATTCTTAGTCTAGTTTGCCTCGCGCTCGCCGTGATCGTCAGTTCATTCACAGGCGTCACCGCGCCGAGCTACGCCCAAGACCCGACGCCGACTCCGCTCGTCGCCACGAGCCCGGAAAATATCTGCGAAAATGCGCCCGCGCTCCAATTGAAACTCGGTCAGCAAGCCAAAGTCGTCGCTTCGAACGACCCCGACGTGCCGGGTGCGCAGATGAAAGCTCAACCGAATATTGCGCTGCCCGTCGGACGCTATTTACCCGTCGATACGGTCGTTACGGTCGCGGCTGGCCCCACCTGCGACGATCAAGAAAACCAATGGTGGCAGGTGCGCGTTGGCACGCTCGAAGGTTGGGTGACGGAAACTTTCGGCAAAACATATATCCTTGAACCACTGGACGGGGAGGCCACCATCCCGTTGGCAACCACCGTCATGTTACCGCTGGCTTGCATCCAACCGAACGATCCACCCGATCCACCCAAACCCGATATTCCTTTGCTACGTGTTGTGTTCGCCAAACCTGATGGCAGTGTGATCGCCTCGGATAATGGCGACGCGGGCGGGCGACAACTGGCCCGTTTCGATCCGCCCCCCACCAACGTCGATCTCTCTCCGGATGGCTCCGTCGTCATTGTCACCAATCGCAATGGCATTTATTGGGTGAACGCGAAATCAGGCGAAACACTGATGTTAGCGGATGCTGGCACGCTCAACCTTGCCCCCGCTTCGTGGCCTCACCGCGCCATATGGGAACCTGATGGGCGTGCGCTTGCTCTCGAAGTGGAAGATCACAGCAGCGGCGTCGTCAGTTACGGCATTTATCGCTTCCCTGTCGATGGCAGAGATACCTTACTGCGCGTCGATACGGGCGCACAGCCGCCCAACAGTCTGCGGCGTTCCCCGACGGGCGATAAATTGGTCGTGCTCTCCGCTAATGATGTAAGTCCCTTCCCCAAGAACAGTGAGGATGACGCTGACTCGCTCATCACCTATACACCGGTGAGCGAAACGGAAGACGCCTCTGGCATTTATAGCCCTGCGATCACGTGGTCAGCCGACGGCGCAGGCTTCTATACCTACATTCCGGCTGGACAGTTCACCGCGCCGGAAGATACGGTCGCCAACCATTTGTGGTTTGTGCCCCTAGAAGGCGAACCGAAAGACCTTGGGATCCCGCCCAATGTCGCGCAGGGCGAATATGTGATTCCTTCACCGGATGGTCTGAAGTTGATGCTAGGACGTGGACGGACGTGGCGGTTGCAAGACGTGGCGACGGGCAATCTACTCGCCACCGTGCCGCCTATCGAGTACCTCTTCGACTGGACGCCGGACTCGAAGGGTGCGATCTACACGTCGCAAGCGAGTGTTGCCTCTTTCATCGGTATCGATGGCAGCACCACCTCCAGCTTCTTGCCGTCGGGGATCGAGCATCTATATGGCATTCGTTGGCTTGCCGATGGTACGCTGTTGTATCTAGTAGAGAAGGCCGAGGGGCAATATCAGATTGGCATCCAGCAGCCTAGCCAACAGCAGGTCATTCTAGGCGACATCACAGGCACGGACGCCGTCAGCGGGGCAGTGCTCCCCGGTGCGCCCGCCGACGCCAAACTCCCCCAAGGCTGTCACTAATGAGGAGCATTTCGTAGGGTGAAGTGCATTCGCCCTGCGAAATACCATTACTCGGCATAGACACAAAAACAGCACATGAGATACCTCATGTGCTGTTCGTTGTTTTACGGATTCAGAGCGCCGGATTAGAAGCGCTTGTTGCCGCCACCGTAACCGCCATCACGACGATTACCGCCACCGCTCGAACGACCACCGCCACCGTAGCCACCTTCACGGCGACCACCACCGAAACCACCGCCACCCGAACGCTCTTCGCGTGGGCGAGCTTCGTTCACGGTCAGCGCACGGTTATCGAGGCTATAGCCGTTGAAGCGCTTGATGGCTTCTTGAGCGCCCTCATCGGTGTTCATTTCCACGAACCCGAAGCCCTTAGCGCGACCAGTGTCACGGTCAGTGATCAGCGCAACGCTGTCCACGTCACCAGCTTGCGAAAACAATTCGCGAACTTGCTCTTCGGTCGTGCTGTAGGAAAGGTTACCAACATATAGTTTCTTGGCCACGACATACTCCTGTGTATGTACATACGAAAACTGGGATAGAGCCGGTAACTCAGAAGTGGTGCAAATGCGGAGAGGCGACTTACGCTAGGAGCGTAATCAACACAGCAGCAGTTTAAACCAAGACATGTTCAGTACTCTATCTGATGAACATTCTATCATGGCTCTTTCTTTACGTATATAGGCAATTTGAAAAACCTGTTCGATTGGTGTCATTCAGGGAACAACCAGACAGTAATAGCCTTTGTGAGATCGCATAGAAGACCAGCGATCAGTGGTGCAATCAGGTGTAACTCGTGCAAGTCGGCTATATAATCTGTGCATTCTATCGAGTTAGTGTAAAGACTCCCCTATGTCTACCTATCTGGTTCGGCGTTTGCTACAAGCTATCCCTACCATTTTCGGGATCACCGCAATCTCATTCCTGCTCATGCTGGCAACACCGGGCGACCCGATCACGCTCATCACCTTCAATCCGAACTCAACCCCGGAAGCCACTGCCATCTTGCGTCGGCAGCTTGGGTTGGATCAGCCGCCGCTGGTGCAGTACCTGTATTGGCTGGTCGGCAACGATTGGGTGAAGATCGACGTGGACGGCGACGGCGTCGGTGACGTATACGGGACGCGGCGCGGCGTGCTGCGTGGCGACCTCGGACAATCGATCGGATTGAAGCAGCCTGTCATCGATGTGATCATGGAGCGTGTCCCCGCGACTCTGCTGTTGACAGGTTCCGCAGTGTTGATCGGTTATCTGATCGGGATGGTCTTGGGTGTGCTGTCCGCCATCAACCATCGCGGCATTTTCGACAATATCACGCGGATCGTCTCAGTGATGGGGAACGCGGTGCCTGCCTTTTGGCTCGGCTTGATTCTGATCATCATTTTCAGCGTCAAATTGAACGTGCTGCCCATGAGCGGAATGCGCGACATCACCAAAACGGGTGGTGGTTTCGATCTGTTTGAGACGTTGCGCTATATGATTATGCCCGTCACAGTGCTCTCGCTCGGCATCATCGCCTCGATCTCGCGCTATACCCGCATTCAGGTGCTTGAAGTCCTCGGTCAAGACTATGTGCGCACTGCCCATGCCAAGGGTCTTGCGGCAACAGGTGTGTATTTGCGCCATGTCACGCGTAACGCCCTGATTCCGGTAGTGACGCTGCTCGGTGGCGCGCTCGGTACCTTGCTCGGCGGCGCAGTGATTGTGGAGCAGGTCTTCAGTTGGCCCGGTCTCGGTCGTCTGGTGATCGAAGCCGTCAGCAAGCGCGATTATCCTGTAATCATGGGCAGTGTGCTGATCAGCGGGATTTTGTACATTGTCGGGCTGCTGATCTCAGACATGTTGTACGTCCTCGTTGATCCGCGCATCCGCATGGAGTAACCCATCATGACCGTTGACAACACCCTCCCAACGACATCGACAACGACTGCTGCCGACTCCGACGTGAAAGCCACGCGCGAACAAATCTTGAAGTTGAACAGCGAGATGGTCGTCCCATCCCGTTCTCTGTTGCAATCTGCGATCCGCTATATTCTGCGTGATCCGCTGACCATCGGCGGCTTAATCGTATTGATCGTGATGACTCTGATGTGTGCCTTCGCCCCCCCGATCATCGAGCGCACGTTGGGCGTTGATGCCTACAAAACCAACGTTCCGCGCCGCTACAAAGCCCCCGGCAATGGCAACAACATCCTCGGCACCGACGAATTGGGGCGCGATCAACTGCTGCGGCTGCTGTACGGCGGGCGCGTCTCACTGTCAGTCGCGTTCGGTGCGAGCATTCTCTCGCTGACCATCGGCGTGATCTTAGGGCTGGTCGCAGGGTTCTACGGTGGCTGGATCGATGATGTGATCAACTGGTTCCTGACCACCTTATCTTCGATACCAACCATCTTTCTCTTAATTCTGGTGGCGGTGATTTTCACACCGTCACCAGAGTCGCTGGTCTTGCTGCTAGGTGCGCTCGGCTGGATTCAAACGTGCCGCCTCGTGCGCGCTGAAGTCTTGTCGCTGAAGGAACGCGAATTCATCGTCGCCGCGCGCTCCATCGGTGCGCCCACCTTCAACATGCTAGTGACGCATTTCCTGCCCAATCTCGTCTCCCTGATCGTGGTGACGTTGACCATCGGCGCGGGTACATGGATTCTAGTGGAAAGCGGTCTCAGCTATCTCGGCTTAGGCATCCGCGCACCGGTACCGTCATGGGGCAATATGCTGACCTCTGCTCGCAGCTACTTCACGACCGGACCGCATCTGGTAATCTGGCCCGGAATCCTAATCGTGATTACGGTGCTGTGTTTCTACGTAGTCGGTGACGGTCTGCGCGACGCCTTCGATCCGCGTACCCGCAAACGCTAGAGTAGATTCCTACTGCTGAGATCAGTCTACGTCTTATCCCGGCTGATCTCAGCGGCTGATTTTCCTCTCAAGAACTGGCTTTCGGGTGGTGGCAATTCCCTCGCCAAAAAATGGTGAAGAATGTACGGCTAAAATCGCTGCGCTAGAGCTGCCTCAATACGCGTTCGGACTCCGCCGCAGTGCCGTCTGCCACACCGTGCGGATCAAAATCTTGATGTCCAGCCACAACGACCAATTCTCGACGTACCACAGGTCGTACTTGATGCGCTCCTCAATCGAGGTATCGCCGCGCAGACCGTTTACCTGCGCCCAACCCGTCATGCCTGCCTTTTCTCGGTGCCGTTCCATGTAGCGAGGTATTTTCTCGCGGAACTCCTGCACGAAGTGCGTTTGCTCTGGACGCGGGCCGACAAGGCTCATATGCCCGAACAGCACATTGATCAGGTTAGGCAGTTCATCAAGGTTCGTCGCGCGGATGAATTTGCCGATGCGCGTCACACGCGGATCGCCTTTGACCGTCCAACCGGGGCCTTTTGCCTCGGCGTTCTTACGCATACTGCGGAACTTCAACATCGGGAACGGGCGACCATCCAAGCCCGCACGCTCTTGGCTAAAAAACACTGGCCCCGGCGATTCCAGCTTGATCAAGATCGCCAGCAGCAGCATCAGCGGCGACAGCATGATCAAACCGCCCGTCGCGCCCACGATATCCAGCCCGCGTTTGAGCGTCAGTTTCCAACCGCGCAGTGCCACATCCCGCACATTGATCAACGGGATGCCGCCCAATTCGTCCACCGTCATTGTGCCTTGCATGTACGCGAACAGGTCAGGGAATATCTTGACGTTTGCCTTTCCGCGCTGGCACCATGCCGTGATCTGCATCAAATCGAGTCGCGAAGCTTCCGGCAGCGCGATGATCACCTCGTCCACGCTCAGTTCATCGATCAGGTTCGGCAAGTCTTCGGGGCGTCCGATCACCGGCACGCCTGCCACGTTGTACGAATCGGTGAATCGTTTATAACTGTCCGTTTTGGGGCGTTTGGGGACGTTCGGTTGACCCGTCATCTTGCTCAAGCGTTGATCGCCATTGTCCGTCATGTTCGCTTCAGCCGCCAGCACTGAGGAAGCCGTTGGCACGGGCGCAGCCTCCAGCACCGTATCGTGGATATTCACCGCTCCCACGATCACGTAGCCAAGCTGTGGATTGAATTGAATCTGCTGCACAATCGCCTGTGCGATGTCCGAGTCGCCCACGATCAGCACGCGGTCACGGGCGGGGCCGAGCACGCGCAGCCATACGACCAGCCAGTGGTGCAGTTCGCGCCCGATCATGACGAACACGATCGTGAGTAGCCACACGTACAAAATCATCTGGCGCGGGTAATCTTGCAAAATGCCCGTGCCCTTCAACAAGATCGTGCTGATGCCGCTCGTCATGACCACGCCCACCGACACCGACGCCGCCACGTTATACAGCAGATCAATCCGGCTGACTGCCCGTTTCTGGTGATACAGACGGTTGAGGAAGAAAAGGATCAGCAGCGTGGATGCATGGATCAGAAATAGCGACAAATACGATTCAAATGGCGGCGGGTCGAGCGGCACGGCAAATAACGGGAATCGCTGGCGTGCCCAATAGCCTGCTGCGAAGGCACCCGTAATCGCCGCCGCATCGATCAAGAATTGCAGCCCGCGCAGGAAGTCTTGTACTCGCCCCGGCAGCAGCAGCGCGTTCAGAGTGGCTTTTGGTCTAGCCGCATTTCTTTCCACAGTGGCAGCCCACCTCGTAACAGCAACGCCGCCAGCACCGCGAGATGGATCGGGCGCGGCGTGGTCGCAGCATAATGTTTCCGATAAAACAACCAACTGGCGCGTTCAAACTCGACACGGGTACGCGGATTCATGCGGCTGGCAGCACGTTTGACGTGCAGTACGGTCACATGCGGATAGTACAGCACCTTCCAGCCTGCCTGCTTGATCCGAAACGCCCAATCGATATCCTCGCCATACATCCAGAATAACTCATCCAGCAAGCCCGCCCGCTGGATGGCCTCGCGGCGTACCATCATGAACGCGCCCACGACGCAGTCAACCTCGGTCTCGATATGCTCATCGAGATAGGTCATATTGTACCGTCCAAAGAGGCGGCTGTGCGGGAACAGCTTGCTTAGGCCAAGCACGCGCCAGAACATCACCTCTGGCGTCGGGAAACTGCGTCGGCATGCCAGATCGAGATTACCGTCCAACATCACGAGGCGCGGTCCCGCGATCCCGATGCTCGGCTCGGCATCCATTCGATCTATCATCGTTCGCAGCCCGTCCGGCGGCACTTCGGTATCGGGGTTGAGCAGCAGCGCATAACGCGGCATAGGTTCGCTCGATTGCTTGCTCGCCGTGCCTTTGTCCGCAAAGCCCAACATCCGCAGCCCGATATTGTTGGCTTGCGAAAACCCACCGTTGATCGGATTCGCCACTGCTTCGACCTGCGGGAACTCGGCGCGCACCATATCGAGGCTGCCGTCGTTGCTGGCGTTGTCCACCACGATCACGCGTCGTGTTACGTTAGGGTCGCCCGCCGCCAGTGATTTCAAGCACTCACGCAGCAGGTCGCGTGTATTCCAATTGACGATGACAATGCCAAGATCGAGTTGCATAAGGTTCCCATCTACCGACTCGGCTGGTCAGTATAGCGCAAGGCACGCCAACCGTGAAGAGTCGTAGGGCAGTAGGTCATGGATCAGCGCAAGGATGTGTCACTGGCATACATTTGCGACTGGCGGAAACTCGTGACTACATGATACATTATGGTATCTACGCGTGACGTGGTTTGTTTTGGGTTATAACCAACTTGACCAGAATCGTTGTTCAACAGGAGCCTATTTTTCGGCATACAATCGTTTGAAAGACGCTTGTTCGGAAAAGTTATAAAACCCAAACTTTAGCAAGATCGGTGGGTAAGTCAAGCTCTGCGGAAAATTGCCAATTTACCAAGTAATCATCGGGAAAAGCAGCTCTTTACATTTTCTGGTAAAATCTTAACCAAATCCCCGACCCGTCGATCTGTGAAAGGGTGGGATAGTTCCAAAATTCAACTGTTTTCCAACCATAAAGTAACCCGGAAAACACTTGAAAATTGATTAAGCTTATGCTAAATTGAATATCCAGTCAGCGCCATATGTAGCGTCGTTAGCAGCGATACCCCCATATATAGTGCTACTGGTTGCGGAGTCTGTTGCTTAGGTCGATTCTTCTCGGTCTAGGTGACTCAAAAGGTGGGGAAGTAACGTCATGCAATGCCCTTACTGCGGCAGTTCAGCGCTCAAGGTGTTGGATACCACTGATACCAAAAGTGGCATCCGTCGCCGCCGCGAATGCAGCAACTGCGAGCAGCGCTTCACGACGTATGAGCGCCCCCTATCAACCACGCCTGTCCTTATCAAGAGTGATGGGAACCGCGAAGAGTTTGACCGCGAGAAGCTCAAACGTGGCATATGGAATGCCTGTGCCAAACGACCAATTCCGGCGGCAGAAATCGACAAACTGGCGAATCATGTTGAGGCGACTCTGCAATCGATGGGTCGCCCCGAAGTGTCTAGCCGTGTCGTAGGCGATACGGTCGTGGCGGGTCTCAAAGACCTTGACCCGATTGCCTATATCCGCTATGCCATTGTATATCTGGGCTTGGATAACCTCTTAAGCGTCCGAACGGAAATCGACAAACTGCTGGCGGAACAGCAAGCGGGTCGTATTTTAGGTTCGGATGGCGGGGCTTCTAAAAACGAACATCATCCAGAATTCACTGCCGATCAAGAGGATCATCCTCTCAAATTGGAAGTGGACAAGCCACCCTCTGCCGCCCATAAAGCGAGGAGTGTGGCCCCCAAGGTGACCTCAGCGTCATTGGCTGGATTATCACCCGGGAGTTGTACTCCCAACCTTTAACGGGGTTGTGTAGGCCGTCCCCAAACACGCGCCAAAGCAACCACAATCATGCGGGTGGTGTGCATTGAATTAATGCACCCAAGTTACGACAACCTTATTGACCTGTACGCAGGAGTAAATTGCCATGCGCAAAGCCAAGGTTAGTTCAACTTTGTCTGGCACCAATTTTATGCCGACAAAGCCGATCCCTGAAGATATCAGGACGCGCCCCATTAAATTGACGGATAACGCGCGCGTCGTGCTGCAAAAACGTTACGTTCGGCGCGGGGAGGATGGCAAGCCTGCCGAGACCGAGCAAGAAATGTTCTGGCGCGTCGCTTATCATGTCGCCCTTGCGGAAGCCGAATTCGATGAAGATGTCGAGAAATACGCTCGCCTTTTTTACGAATTACTCACCAACTTAGAATTTTTCCCCAACAGTCCGACCTTCACGGGCGCTGGCACACCGCTTGGGCAGTTGGCTGCCTGTTTCGTGCTTGCTATCGACGACGACATGGGGCGCACCGAAAGTGGCATCTTCCAGACTCTGCGTGATGCAGCGCTGATCCAGCAGACAGGCGGGGGCAATGGCTTTGCGTTCTCGCGTCTGCGTCCCAAGGGCGCTATTGTCAAGAGCAGTCGCGGCGAAGCAACCGGCCCCGTTGGGTTCCTGCGTGTCTATGATCAAGCCTTCGGTGAGATCGCGCAGGGTGGCTGTTTGCTGCCTGATACGCTTGTCTTCACCGATCAGGGCTTGCTGCGCCTTGACGAGATCGTGCGTCACACCGAACGCGGTTGGCAGTCGCATCACCTCACCGTGGCGACGGATGAAGGCGTCCGGCGTTCCACCAATGCCTATAACAACGGTGTCGTGCCAGTCCTAAAGATCATTACGGACGCGGGTATCGAACTCACGGGTACGCCCAATCACAAAGTGAAAACGAATCGTGGCTGGCAGCAGTTCGATCAGTTGGAGCAAAGCGACACGATCCTCGTTCAGTTGCGCGGCTTCATCCATGCCAATCCTGAGCAGACGCTGAAAACTGATCAGGGCGCGACACTGTTCAACGCCGAAACAGCCTACCAACTTGGCTATTTCATGGGTGGTGGCAGCCTTGATCCACAAACGCGGCAGTTATTCAGTAAGAACGCCCTAACAGATGCACAGGGTTGTGCGCTCACTGCTATCCCGCGTATTGTTCGGCAAAGTCCCGTTCATGTCATCAAGGCTTTCTTGAAGGGTCTCCACAAGGCGGCGGCTAATTCGTCCGTCTATGCCCAAGTAGTGCTGCAATCGCCCCAACTGGCACAGGAAGTCGCCGTATTGTTGATCGGGTTGGGCTTCCCCGCGTTTGTGGTGCCTCAACCGGAAGGCGTCCTCGTCTCGTTGGAAGCGCCAGTCTTGGAGCAAGTCGGGCTGCCAACTGCTACTAAAACATCCTATGTCGGACGTGAACGCTATTGGCCCACGCCGTTCGGAGATGCCGACCTCGCTGACTTCGATGGGCGATTCGTCTGGGAAGTCAAAGTTGCTTCCGTCGCGCCTGCTGGCGAATCGCTGACGCTCGATATCGAGGTCGAAGACAATCATACCTATCTCGCGAACGGCCTCGTGACGCACAACTCACGACGCGGCGCAAATATGGCGGTGCTGAAAGTCAGCCACCCCGACATTCGTGATTTCGTCACGTGCAAAAGCAACGAAAGCCAGATCACCAACTTCAACATCAGCGTCGGCATGACCGATGAATTCATGCGTGCAGTGGAAGGCGACGAAGATTTCCAACTCGTCAATCCCGTCGATGGCAATGTGTGGGAAACCGTCCGCGCCCGCGACCTCTTCGATCTGATCGTGCAGCAAGCGCACCACAACGGCGAACCCGGCGTCCTGTTTTTGGATGCCGCCAATCGTGCCAATCCCGTCCCGCATTTGTATGAGCTGGAAAGCACGAACCCGTGTGGTGAGCAGTATCTTGGGCCTTTCGAGAATTGTTGCCTTGGTAGTATTAATCTTGCAGAACTCAACATAATTGACGGCAAACCCGACTGGGATCACTTCCAGCGTATGATCGAGACCGCTACCCGATTCCTTGATGACGTGGTGAGCGCCAACAGCTATGTGCCCGCCGTGCCACAGCTTGCACAGGCCGCGCATCGTGTCCGTCGCATCGGCCTCGGCGTGATGGGCTTGGGCGACCTGATGTACAAGATCGGTGTACGCTACGGCAGCGATGAAGGCCAAGAATTCGCGGGGCAAATTTCCGAATTCCTACGCTATTATGCCATGAAAACGAGTATCGATCTGGCGAAGGAGCGCGGTGCCTTCCCAGCGATTGAAGGTAGCCTCTACGATCCCGAAAATCTCAAGTGGCAGCCGCCCACACCGCTCAAGCCGTATACGCGCGACTGGGATCGCCCATCGCTGGACTGGGAAAAGATCGTCAACCGCATCAAGAAGCACGGTATCCGCAATGGTGCGCAATGCACCGTCGCGCCAACAGGCACGATTGCGACGGTCTCCGGCTGCGAAGCCTACGGCTGCGAACCTGTCTTTGCGCTGGCTTATATCCGCCACGTGAACGACAAGGGGCAAGACCTTCAACTGCAATACACCAGCCCGTTGCTGCAAAAAGCGCTCGAAAAGGCTGGTCTGAACTCCGATCAGATCAAGCACATTGTGGAGCAGGTCAATCATGACGGCACCTGCCAGAACATCTCTGATCTGCCGGAATCGATTCGTCACACCTTCGTGGTCAGCTCGGACATCACCGCCGAAGAGCATATCTATATGCAAGCCGCCATGCAGCGCTTCATCGATAATGCCATCAGCAAAACTTGCAATTTCCCGGCTGGCGCGACGGCTGAAGATGTCAAGCAAGCCTACATACTCGGCTGGAAGCTCGGCTGCAAGGGCTTAACCGTCTACGTCACGGGCAGCCGTGATAAAGTCGTGCTGGAAACGCACGCTACTGCTAAGGCAAAAGAAGGCAAGCCAGACGAAGCCCAACCCGCCGTCGTCCAAGCCGCGCCCGAAATTGCCGTGACCACCGCTCAAGTAACCGTCGAGCCAAAGCATGACGGCGCAGCGCATATGCCGCGTCTGTATCCGACGGAAAACAACAAGCGGGAACGTCCACGTCGCTTGGTCGGACAGACTTTCCGCGTCGGCACGCCGCTCGGTGCGACCTATGTCACCGTCAACGAGAACGGCGACGGCAAAGGTCAACCCTTCGAGGTCTTCATCCACACGGCTAAGGCTGGTTCCGAAACTGCTGCCATCGCGGAAGCCATCGGACGCCTGATCTCGCTGGTGCTGCGCATGAAATCGCCGCTCGAACCCCGTATGCGTCTCAAGGAGATCATCGATCAGCTAGAGGGCATTGGCGGCGGACGCGCGACCGGCTTCGGCCCTGCCCGTGTACGCAGCCTGCCAGATGGCGTCTCGCAAGCGCTGCAAGAATACGTCGAAGTGACCGACTCGGTAGAGGTGGAAGTAGTCCCTTCAACGCTGGCCCGCCTCGATCAGCCCGCCGCGCACACGCACGACAACGGCGCATCGGCTTCCGCGACTCCGCATGTTGCCGAAGCCAAAACGCCCGTCAAAGCTGGCATCATCGTAGGCGATCTCTGCCCGGAATGCGGTGAAGCCTCCGTTGTCAACGAAGAAGGCTGCCGCAAATGCTATAGCTGCGGCTACTCCGAGTGCTAATAACTTCTGCGCGGGGGATGGTGTTCTGTCATCCCCCGTTCTGCCTCCTTTCCCCTTGCTCAAGCAGAAAATCCTCATAAAAAACATAACAAAAATTAGTAACTGCACGGCTCAGTAATTTTTCCACTTATATAATGACAACTATCGGCGCAAGGGGATGGAAGGAGGAATTCACCAGTATGAATACAGGTAAACGGATCGTCGCACGTATCGTGCTGCTGCTGATCGCAGTCGTGTTACTGCTTGCTTCTAATGTGAACACTGCGTCAGCCGATGGAGCCAAGGCCATCCAAGATTGGTCTTTTGGCAGCACACACTCAGTTCTAACCTCCGGTGTAGCGCTCTACTTGAAGAATTACACCATCGGGAAATGTCTGGTTTACCAGCAGCGCGAGTATGGGATCAATCTCGGTTGGACAACGAACTGCCAGCGCAATATCCTGCTCGTGCGTCCACCGGGTCAATCCAGCACAATCCTTCAAGGTGATATGTTCGCCATTTATGTCAATGGCGGCGGTTACCTGCGCTACAAATCTCGTGACTACGGCATCAACCTCGTATGGTCATCGACGCCGGTTTATGAGTGGTCAATCACACGGGGTATTGTGCAAGGAGTTTTATACCACAACGACCGTTTGGCCTTGCAAAACAGGGTCGCGCGGGACTACATGGTTTACTGCGAGCGCAAATATGGCATCAACCTGCGCTGGATGAACGATTGCGATAGCGGTGGCTTAGGGGTCATTATCGACTAGAGACGAACGAAAGACTATTCCGTCTCCGGTCATCAAGCATGGTGACCGATATCATCAGGCGGTGCTTGATGATAAATAGTCCGAAACAGCAGGGTTGCCATCTCTTGCGCCGAGTACGGGCAACCCGCCGATAGCAGCCAATCCGTCAACTGTAACTGCGTCCCCGCCACGAACCGCGCCATATAATCTTCGGGAAAACTCGCATACATTGGCGGACGCAAATACCGATCTGCTTCGATATTCTTCGCCACCGTCTCGATCACATACTGCTGATAATTCGCCCGCAGCATCGGATGTCCGTTCGGCCCCACCATCGCCGCGAATTCATTCCGCACGCGCAAAACCGACTCGAAATACTCGACCCACGCCAGATATTCGCGTCGGGGCGACGGCTGTGTGCTAAGGCGCTGTTCCGTTTCCAGCCTGAGCTGCTCCGCGAACACATAGAAAACTTCCCAGATTAGCGCTTCTTTACTCTCAAAGTGAACATAAAACGTCCCATGTCCTACGTCAGCCAGCTCGGTAATGGCTTTAACGGTCAGCTTGGTAAAGCCATGTTGCTGCACCAACATCACGGCTGCTTCCATCAAACGCTGCCGTGTCTCCTGTTTGTGCCGTTCAATCCGATTTTCCGCGTGCTCATCTAAAATTGACATCATGTCAGCACCGATTGTTTGGGACGAGTCTCCTCCTCATTGTATCCTGATTCCAATCCGCTGATTTGCTTAAAAGGCATCGTATGAACACCATCAACTATGTGACGGTGATTGAACCCGTCTACGAATCAACCCTAGTCGGCACGGCTGATCTCGCGCCGTGGCAGCACTTACTCGCCAGCGAAGGCTTACCCATCGCCAGCACCAACGGACGTGCAGAACTGCTGCTCAGTGCGGTCGATTCAAAATACAAGGGGATACGTTTTCAGGAGTTCTCGATCTCGGTCAAGGTGAGCGATACCCGTTACTTCCTCGCCCACGCTTACAATTCCATCGGCCTCTTCGCACTGGCGGAACGCAAGATGTTCCGCACGCCCTACTATCAGGGCACCATCCACGTCGAGCAGCGTCAGATCATGCTGCGGCATGGCAAAACTGCTGTTTTTCAGGCCACCCTACCGCCCCAAGTCACCAGCCTCAACACTGCGGATGAGTGTTGGGAACTATTCATCCACCTACCCAAACAACTGCGTCAGCAGCCCGCTGTCCCGCATTACTTCCATGCGCGTCTCGAAGGGCCTACCGATCACTACCCCGCCGACTCCGCTGCGTTGACCATCACGCCCACGCCGCAGGATGAAACCCTCGCCATGCTAGAGCGCTCGAATTTCCGCGCCGAAAGCTGGAATATCCGTCCAACTGCGCGTCACAGCAAATCCAAAACGTATAGTCAATCGCCTGATTAAACACGTTGCCCCCGCTAAATCAGCGAGGGCAACCACATCGATTCATTTTCTCTCTATCTTCGGTTTACGGCTGGAACGTCGGTGCCGCTTCTACTGCCGCTGGTGTCACCACGCGTACCCAGTAGCCCGCTAATGGATAATCGTTCGCGCTGCCGAACACGAAGGAGCTATCGGCGTAACCCGTCGCCAGCGTATTCTTGATATACGTCAGCCCGTTCGACTGCCGATATACGCCCACGCCGGACTTGCCATCGCCGTCCCAATCGCCGACAAACGGTGTATCACCCGCGATGCCGAGACCGAATTCGGCGTCTGCATATACGGAGCAGTTACACACGCTGTTGGTCACGTAAAACACCTGATTCGACGGACGATACACGCCGGGGCTGTCTTTCCCGTCGCCGTTCCAATCGCCCGCGATTCCGATGTCACCCGGACTGCCGAGCACCATCGTGTAGTCTGCAAAGCCCGTCGTCAGGCTGTTCTTCAGATAGATCAAGCCATTGGACGGTCTGTACACGCCGACGCTGTCTCTGCCGTCGCCATCCCAGTCGCCCACGATCGGCTGATCGCCCGGATTGCCGAGTACGAACGAGTAACTGAGGACAGCGGGGTTTGCCGTGCTGTTTGTTAGGTAGAACTGCCCCGTACTGCTCTTGTACACGCCCGGTGTATCGATCCCGTCGCCATTCCAATCGCCTGTGATCGGGAAGAAATCCGGTGCGCCGAAAGTGATCGTGCTGTCGGCATATCCTGTCGTGTTGGAATTACGCAGGTAGAACGTCGAGACACTTGGACGGAAGACGCCGATGGTATCGGGATGCAGCGGTATTGCAGTAGCCGTTGCGGTTGGTGTCACGGTCGGGGTACTGCTCGGTGTCGCTGTAGGCGTAGCCGTCGCTGTACTGGTCGGAGTATCCGTTGCCGTGGCAGTGAACGTCGGCGGAACGTGAAAGTCGCGGCTGGGTGTATCGGCTATATAGTCGCCGTATCCGTTGCCGTGGCAGTGAACGTCGGCGTGAACGTGAAGGTCGCGGTTGGTGTATCGGTTGGTGTGCTAGTCGCCGTATCCGTTGCCGTGGCAGTGAACGTCGGCGTGAACGTGAAGGTCGCGGTTGGCGTATCGGTCGGCGTGTTAGTCGCCGTATTTGTTGCCGTGGCAGTGAATGTCGGTGTGAACGAAGGTCGCGGTCGGTGTATGTTGGCGCAGCATCGCCGTATCCGTTGCCGTGGCAGTGAATGTCGGTGTGAACGTGAAGGTCGCGGTTGGTGTATCGGTTGGCGTGTTAGTCGCCGTATCCGTTGCCGTGACAGTAAACGTCGGCGTGAACGTGAAGGTCGCGGTCGGTGTATCGGTTGGCGTGTTAGTCGCCGTATCCGTTGCCGTGGCAGTGAATGTCGGTGTGAACGTGAAGGTCGCGGTCGGCGTATCAGTTGGCGTGTTAGTCGCCGTATCCGTCGCCGTGGCGGTAAACGTCGGCGTGTCCGTGAAGGTTGCGGTCGCCGTGTCCGTCGCTGTGGCGGTGAAAGTAGGCGTCAGCGTAAACGTAGCCGTCGGAGTGTCCGTGAAGGTCGCCGTTGCTGTATCCGTTGCCGTGGCGGTGAACGTCGGCGTCAGCGTAAACGTAGCCGTTGGCGTATCCGTGAAGGTCGCGGTTGCCGTATCCATCGCCGTGCTAGTGGCGGTTGCTGTCGGTGTTGCCGTTTCTGCGGGGACATCTGAAGGCGTTGCTGTGGACGTAGCAGTTGAGGTGCTCCCACCGTCCACACTATATACCTCAATGCCGGATAAGTTGGCCTCGGAGCCAGATGTCTGCAACGTTAACGTGCCATCTGTGACGATTGCCGTCCACGGGCCAAGCCGATCCCATTCGCCAGCCGTCGGCCCCGCCTGATAATCCGCTAAAACTAGCTGCCCCTGCAAATAAAATGAGTAAGCGGGCGGATTGGGGTTATTCCAATCCAACCATGTGTAGACATATACCTCATACGTGCCGTTAGGTACGGCGCTCATGACTGCGTTGTGCGCCCAATACTGACGTGAGCAGCTGATCATCGCGGTACGCTCGGCATCGGTGGTTGGATTCAATGGTTGGAATGGGTTGCACAACGCCGTCCCTAGCGTAGTGAAGTTTGGCGTTGTATCCGAATCGGTATTGGCTTCCCAATTGTTGCCGTCGATCACGAGCGCCGCGCCGCCCACATTGATTGCACGATAGAATGTCGTGACTGCTGCACCTTGAACATGGAGCGTGACTTGCCCAACGCCGAATGCGCTGCACAAAATCATGAGGAGGATAGAAATAAATATGCCTACAGATCGCCGTTGAGTTTTCATAGATGTGTCGCCAATCTGGGCCAACAATATTAACTGAGATTTGTTGGTGTGAGCACAAAACACTGGCAATATGGTGAAAATGCGCACAATACTCATTGTAGTTGCATCAAGGGGACGTGACAATCCATATTTACGATCTTGAGATACCGTTCACGATCACTATTCGTATGGATACCTCATGTGGCGTCCGCGATGATCACCCTTTCTGTTATCGATCAGTGCCGCAAGCGCTACCATCTCATCCACAAAATGCAGTATAGTCATTCCATCCAGTTTCTATGCGAGCGAGAGAACCGAACGATGGCGACAGCCCCCGCCCCTAGCGATCAACAAGCAGTCAATAGCACGACGAGTAACCATCTCGGCGGCATCGTTATCCTTGATTATGGCTCACAATATACACAGCTTATCGCACGCCGTGTCCGTGAAGCGGGCGTGTATGCCGAATTATTCCATTGGGATACCCCGCCCGCGCAGTTAATGGCACTACAACCACGCGGCTGGATTCTTTCTGGCGGCCCCAACAGCGTCTACGATGACGGTGCGCCTACGCTGCCCGCCTACATCCTTGATAGCGGCTTACCTGTCCTCGGCATCTGCTACGGGATGCAGCTCCTGACCCATGCGCTCGGCGGCAAGGTGACTGGTTCATCCGAACGCGAATACGGCCCTGCCTCG
Organism: Anaerolineae bacterium; assembly: GCA_019637615.1. Taxonomy (GTDB): domain Bacteria; phylum Chloroflexota; class Anaerolineae; order Aggregatilineales; family UBA2796; genus JAHBVK01. Next base: position 301,355 of record JAHBVJ010000001.1, read on the forward strand.
GTTGAACTCACCACCGATGTGCCCTTGTTCCGCGCGCTTCCGTCACACATTGATGTGTGGATGAGTCACGGGGATCGCATCGATGCGCTTCCACCGGCATGGCAGCGCTTGGGCAAATCCGATAACTCCCCGTTTGCTGCAATGGGCGATACCACGCGCCATCGCTACGGTGTCCAGTTCCATCCCGAAGTCCAGCATACGCCACTAGGAGCCACCGTGTTGCGCAACTTTATTTTTGACATTTGCGGTTGTTCTCCGGCGTGGAATGCTGCCTCCATCATCGAAGAAAGTATCGACCGTGTGCGCAAGCAAATCGGCGGTGAGCGGGTCGTTCTTGGCCTCAGCGGTGGCGTGGATTCCGCCGTTGCCGCCGCATTGATCCATCGTGCCGTTGGGGAGCAATTGACCTGCATCTTTGTCAATCACGGTCTGATGCGCAAAGACGAACCGGAGCAAATCGTCGCTACCTTCGGGCAGCAGTTCGGCATCAACTTGGTCGCCGTCGATGCGACGGAAACTTTCTTAGGCGCGCTTGAAGGCGTCACTGATCCTGAACGGAAGCGCAAGATCATTGGTGAGTTATTCGTACGCACCTTCGAAGCAGAAGCCAACAAACTTGGGGATGTTGCCTTTTTGGCGCAAGGTACGATTTATCCCGACGTGATCGAAAGTGCGGCCAAAGATCGCCCCGGTGCGCATCGCATCAAGACTCATCACAACGTGGGTGGCTTACCAGAGGATATTCAGTTCAAACTAGTCGAACCACTGCGCTACTTATTCAAGGACGAAGTGCGCAAAGTCGGCACCGAGCTTGGCCTCCCCGATGAAATCGTCTGGCGGCAGCCCTTCCCCGGCCCCGGTCTCGCTGTGCGCTGCTTGGGCGAAGTCACCTTCGAGCGCGTCGAGCGGCTCCGTCAGGCCGATGCCATCGTCACGGGCGAACTGCGGGCGGCTGGCTTACTGCGCGGCGATACGGCGCAAGCCTTTGCCGTGTTGCTGCCCGTGCGTAGCGTCGGCGTCATGGGCGACGGGCGCACTTACCAAGAAGCTGTCGCTATTCGTGCCGTCACTACTGAAGACTTCATGACCGCTGACTGGGCGCGTTTATCCTTCGATGTGCTAGCTCGCATCAGCAAACGCATCGTGGACGAAGTGAAAGGAGTCAACCGTGTAGTCTATGACATTACGAGTAAGCCTCCCGCCACGATTGAGTGGGAATGATTACGCAAAACGTCATTGACTTTGATGATGGATTTACTGCGATCATGTGACATCTATCACTCAACCAATGGCCTTCGCCTATGCTATCTTTGTGAATGTCTTCACAAGCAACGAATTGGGAGAGAATCATATGCCTACAAATGCTCTCAAGGTCAATGAGAAGCTGCAAAGCTGGGTTGATCAAATTGAATGGTTATGCCGCCCGAACGAGGTGGTATGGTGTGACGGTTCGCAAGAAGAATATGACCGCCTGTGCCAACTATTAGTCGATCAAGGCACTTTCGTCCGTCTGAATCCTGAACTGCGCCCGAATAGCTTCCTCGCCCGCTCTGATGTCAACGACGTAGCACGCGTCGAAGATCGCACGTTTATTTGCAGCGTTAGCCGTTCCGACGCTGGACCCACCAACAACTGGGTTGATCCCAAGGAAATGCACGCCACCTTGAACAAGCTGTTCGATGGCGCGATGCATGGGCGCACAATGTACGTTATCCCCTTCAGCATGGGGCCGATTGGTTCGCCGCTGTCGATGATCGGTGTACAAGTTACCGACTCGCCGTATGTGGTCGTCAACATGCGCATTATGACCCGCATGGGCGCGGCTGTACTGGACGCACTCGGTGAGGGCGATTTCGTGCCATGCGTACACTCGGTCGGTGTGCCACTGGCTCCCGGTCAGGCTGACGTGGCGTGGCCTTGCAACAAGGATCAAAAGTATATCGTCCACTTCCCGCAGGAACGCGCGATTTGGTCGTATGGTAGCGGTTACGGTGGCAACGCACTGCTCGGCAAGAAGTGCCTCGCGCTGCGTATTGCGTCGAACATCGCCCACGAAGAAGGCTGGTTAGCCGAGCACATGGCAATCGTCGGCGTGGAAGATCCTAGCGGCGAGAAAAGCTACGTCGGCGCGGCCTTCCCCAGCGCTTGCGGTAAGACCAACTTCGCCATGCTGATCCCGCCGAAGGAATATAAGGGCTGGAAGGTCACTACGGTTGGTGACGACATCGCATGGATTAAGCCCGGCCCCGATGGCAAGATTTACGCCATCAACCCCGAAGCTGGTTTCTTCGGTGTCGCCCCCGGTACCTCATACGGCTCGAACCCCAACGCGATGAAGACGATCGAGAAGAACACGATCTTCACGAACGTCGCGCTGACGCCAGAAGGCGATGTGTGGTGGGAAGGCATGACCAAGACCCCACCCGCCAAGCTGATCGACTGGACTGGTCAGGAATGGACGCCAGACTGCGGACGTAAGGCTGCGCACCCCAATGCACGCTTCACCGCCCCGACGAACCAATGCCCGAGTCTCGACCCCGATTGGGAAGACCCGAAGGGTGTGCCTATCAAGGCGTTCATCTTCGGTGGTCGCCGTACGACGAGTATGCCGCTGGTTTATCAGGCCTTCAACTGGAACTATGGTGTGTATCTCGCCGCGACGATGGGTTCAGAAATGACCGCCGCCGCCGCTGGCAAACTCGGTGAAGTCCGCCGCGATCCATTCGCGATGCTGCCCTTCATTGGTTACCACATGGCGAGCTACTTCAATCACTGGCTGGACTTCGGGCGTAAGATCCCCAACCCGCCGCGTATCTTCTCCGTCAACTGGTTCCGCCGCGACAAGGATGGTAACTTCCTGTGGCCCGGATTTGGTGACAACATGCGCGTCTTGGAATGGATCGTTAGCCGTGCCAATGGTCATGCCGTCGGTATCGAATCGCCACTGGGGCGTATGCCTCGGTATGAAGACCTCAATCTCGAAGGGATGGAGAACTTCTCGCCAGAGCAGTTCTATGAACTGATGTCGATTGACCGTGAAGTGTGGAAGCAGGAAATCCTCTCGCACGAGGAACTGTTCATCAAGCTCTACGACCGTCTCCCCAAGGAGATGCTCGCGGTGCGTGAACTGCTGCTCTCCAGCCTGTGGCGCTCGCCCGAAAAATGGGAACTGGCGCACGAAAACGGCGAAGAATAACCTAGACAGCTAATCGCTTCCGACGCAGGAGCCTGAACGGAGGATTGCTAATCACCATAGCGATCCTCCGTTTTGTTTTGATCACATCTGCCTCCCTCACACTCTCCAATCTCTGCCTCCCACGCGCAAAATTCACGCCAAATTCAAAATCGCATGGTTTATCTATCGGATGTTAGAGATAATATAAACTATGTTGTAAGGATGATATACGAACTTTGCCTTCACGCGCTATCTGCTGCCCAACATCGCTCACATGGAGATGCCATCGATGCCTTACCAGATTTCATGGGATGACGCCGCCCATACCATTCTTCGCATTGACATTACTGGCGAGTCTAACTGGGGTGAACCGTTGATTGCCCAGAAAGAAGTCAATGCTTTGGTGGAAGGCACGGGGCATCCCTGCACCATGATTCTGAACCTGAGCACTGTCACACGGATGCCACCCAACGCGTTAAGCCAAGCCCAAAAGATCATGACCGGTTGGCATCCCCATATTGAGTCTGTGGTGATGGTGGGCAAGAGTTCCTTCATCAAAAAACTGGTGGTTGCTGCCTTCAGAGTGTATAGATCCATCCGCAAATTGGACGAAACAACCCTCTTCGCTGCCGATTTGATCGAGGCACGCCAGCTTATTCAGGAGCATCGTCGCGTGCATTCCCCGACGCATGATGCGGGTAGCTAACGGCAACCTCACACGCCACTTTCCCTAGGCCAGCCAGCGTCCATATCGGCCTGATCCACTTTGTGATCTACCAATCCCTTCGGCGGGTTTACAATCCGAAGTTATCTCATTCACTACTGAAGGCCTAGTGGCGTATGACCAATAATCAGTCTTCTAATCCAATTGGTATGGAAATTGGTCAATACCGCATCCTTTCCCCTCTTGGCGGCGGTGGGATGGCGACCGTCTACCGTGCCCATCAACGCAGCATGGAACGCGATGTCGCCATCAAGATCATCAAGCCTGAACTAGCCAATCTCAAAGATTTCACGGCACGGTTCGGGCGCGAAGCCAAAATGTTGGCCTCGCTCAGTCACGCCCATATCTTGAAGATTTTCGACTACGGTCAGCATCAAGATATGTGGTATCTGGTCATGGAACTGCTAAGTGGCGGCAGTCTGGCCGATCACATCACCAAAGGGCCGCTTTCGCTGGCCTTCACCTTGCGCCTGTTCGATCAGATCGCCTCCGCGCTCGATTATGCGCATCGTCGTGGCATCGTCCACCGCGATCTAAAACCGCAAAATGTTCTGCTAGATGACGCTGCCAATGCGCTCCTGACCGATTTCGGCCTCGCCAAACTAGTGAATTCCACGTCTGGCCTAACCATGACCGGTTCCGCCGTCGGGACGCCCGCTTACATGGCTCCTGAGCAGTGGTCGAGTGGTGCTATCGATCTCCGCGCCGATGTCTATTCGCTCGGCATCATGTTGTTCGAGATGCTCACGGGAGAATTACCCTTCGAAGGTGATACGCCGTTCCGCCTGATGCACATGCACATCTATGAGAATCCGCGTTCGCTCACGGAACTGAAGCCCAACACGTCCTCCGATATCGAATACATCATCGCCAGAGCTTTAGCCAAACAGCCCGATGATCGTTTCCAATCGGCGGGCGAGATGTCGAATGCGCTGCGCAAAGCCGTCACGGGGATTACGTCCTCCTATGTGGCGGAGCGTCCCAGTTCATCGAAGCCAGTTTCCACGCGCAACATCAGCAGCGCCCCTATTGATCGCATCACACTTCTACCTTACGACCAACAAACCGGCGATCCCGTCCTCTTTGATGCGCCTGATGCCGCCTTCAATCCGGATCGGATCACGTTGCTGCCCGTTGATGAGCCGCAACGCCAGAGCACGCGTCCACCAAGCTCACCATCCAGTGCATCAAATGCGGGCTTGCCCCCAACGCCACCTGCTCCATTTGAAGACACAGATTACGTCGCTCCACAACGCCCTCTGAGCGAGAAGGCCAAGGCCAAAGCCGCCGAAAAAGCGCGTAAACAGCGCGCTATGAATCTGCTGACGATAGCGACCGTTGCCTTAGCGGTGATTGTGCTCGCCATCTTTGGCATTTTATTCAACCGCCTGAATTCAGCACAGGCGGCACTGCCCACCGCCGCGCCGACCGGGGTCGCCCTTGTGTTGAGCAATACTACCGCTACCCTAACGCCGACACCTGCGCCCACCGAAATAATCCTTGTGACTCGCGTGCCGCTCAATGCGCCGACCATTACCTATACGCCATCTTCTACCGCTACCCGAAGACCTACCTTCACGCGTGAGCCGACTTCGACTCTCCCATCTGCTGCCACCCGTCGCCCTGTTTCGCAACCTGCTACGTCCGTGCCATCATCAGGTTCAGCCTCGACAGGCATCGTCGGCACCATCCGCACGGCGATAGACTTTCATGCTGGCCCCGGCTCGGCGCATCCTGTTTTGCCGATCAAGGTGCGGGTTGGCGATCAATTCAATATTGAAGGGAAAATCTTCGAGAACGGTGAAGAGTGGTTTCAGGTCACGCTCGTGAGCGGCGCGCCAGCATGGGTGCTTGCCTCTGCTGTCGAGATCAAGCCGCCCGACACTTACGTTCCGGTGATCACGCCGCGCGCACCGCCACCGCGCAAGTAATGTCCTTGCGCACGGATCGAGCATGATCCGTGCGCAAATCAATGTTCGATAGTTTCTTATGGCATGAACGTCGGCGCAGCTTCTAGTGCGGGCGGCGGACTCACCCGTATCCAGTAACCTGCAAGTGGGTAATCGCTGGCACTTCCGAACACGAACGATGCATCCGCAAAGCCTGTTGTCAGCGCATTCTTGATGTACGTCAGCCCATTTGACTGCCGATACACGCCGACGCCAGCTTTCCCGTCGCCATCCCAGTCACCGACGAACGGCGTATCGCCTGCGATGCCTAACCCAAGTTCCGCGTCTGCGAACACCGAGCAGTTGCAAATGCTGTTGGTCAGGTAAAACACCTGATTTGATGGTCGGTATACGCCGGGGCTGTCTTTGCCATCGCCATTCCAATCCCCCGCGATTCCCACATCGCCCGGACTGCCAAGCACCATCGTGAAATCCGCGAATCCTGTGGACAAATCGTTCTTCAGATAAATCAACCCGTTCGATGGGCGGAACACGCCCGCACCATCCTTGCCGTCGCCGTCCCAATCGCCCACGATCGGTTGATCGCCCGGACTGCCGAGCACAAACGCGTAGTGCAATACCGCCGGATTCGACGTGCTATCTGTCAAGAAAAACTGTCCTGTCGTTTGTCGATACACGCCCACGGTAGCGATCCCATCGCCGTCCCAATCGCCCGCCACTGGGAAATCCGTTGTCGCGCCGAACGTAATTGAGCTATCCGCGAATCCTGTCGTGTTGCTATTGCGCAGATAGAATGTCGCGTTCGTCGGCCTGAAAATCCCGATCGTATCTGGCTGCGGCGTGGATGCTTCGCTGATTTTTGACACGAACACATCATTCACGCCCGCATCTGTTCCCTGATATGGGTTGGAGGTGGGGAAGTTGGTCGAGTTAGTGTATCCAACGACAAAAGTGTTTCCATTGCCATCTACGGCAACAGCACGCCCATCATCGGCATTATTGCCACCGAGGTAGGTCGAATAGACCAAGGCTCCACCTGTGGCGTTCAGTTTTGTCACGAACGCGTCAGTAATCGGGCCTACGAAATTTTCTTGCAGCGGATTCGCTATAGGGAAGTTATTCGAATACGTTTGCCCCGCGATGTAAGCATTACCGCTGCCATCTACTGCAATCCCATATCCCACATCCTGATTAGTTCCACCAAGGTACGTAGAATAGGTTAAGCTACCACCTGTCGCGTTCAACTTTGTCACGAATGCCTCGGTGCTGCCCGCTTTAGACGCTTGAAACGCGTTCAATACGGGGAAATTGGTGGAATTTGTTTGCCCCGTGATGTAAGCATTACCGCTGCTATCTACTGCAATCCCATACCCATAGTCATTACCGCTGCCACCAAGGTATGTAGAATAGATTAACGCGTTGCCTGTGGTATTCATTTTCGTCACAAATACGTCATTTTGACTTGCCTTTGTTCCTTGAACAGGATTCGAGGTCGGGAAATTGGTAGACCACGTTTCCCCTGTGACGTATATGTTTCCACTACTATCTACGGCGATATCTCGCACAATGTCGGTATCACTGCCACCGAGATAGGTAGAATAAACCAACCCGTTACCCGCTGCGTTCAGTTTTGTCACGAAGGTATCGTTGCTGCCCGCCCATGCTGCTTGAAACGGATTCAAAGTCGGAAAATTGGTGGAACCTGTGTATCCAGTAATATAGGCGTTGCCGTTGCTATCTACAGCGATGCCTTCTCCATAATCGTTGGCACTGCCACCAAGATAAGTGGAATAGAGGAGCGCGCTTCCTGCGGTGTTTAACTTTACTATGAACGCATCGTTTTGACCCGCTCTAGTACCCTGAAAGGGATTTGACGTTGGGAAATTGGTGGATGCGGTGATCCCCGCGATATAAGCGTTACCAGTGTTATCCACTGTGAGCGAATATCCATAATCAGCAGCACTGCCGCCGAGGTACGTAGAATAAATTAGCGCATTGCCTGTCGAACTTAGCTTCGTCACGAACGCATCATAGTTGCCTGACAGTGACCCTTGAAGCGCGTTCGCTGCGGGAAAGTTGGTTGACTCTGTATATCCTGTGATGTAAGCGTTTCCACTACCATCCGCAACGATATCTAATCCTACATCGTCACTACCGCCCCCCAAATACGTGGAATATACAAAGCTCGGATCGATCACCAGCGGCAGTCGTGCCTCATACGTCCCGATCTCGAACCGCACGTCCGCGCCCTCTAGCGCATAGCGCGTCTCAACTGCCTCCCTACTCCCCAGCTTCTCCTGCCATGCCGTTGGTGCGACTTCCCGCAGCACGTTGCCATTCGCCAACGTGATCAGCAAATCGCCCGTCTGCTCATCAATGTGCAGCCCGGCATTCCCCTCATATCGCCACCGAATCACGCTCGGATCAATACCCGCCGCAACGGTATATGTCCCTTTCAAACTTCCCTCGTGCCCATCATAATGCAGATCAATCCCCGGATATACCCCGCGATAAGTGATCCCCGCATAGGTTGGGACATTGGCGTGCCATTGGCTCGGATCGTTCCCGATGAAATAATTGACGATCCCCGGCAGCGGATCAGCGCCCACGATCTCAGCCGCAGCATTCGCGCCCATCAAGTGCAGCCTCACCACCAACGGCGGTTCGCTTTCAGTCGTCTCCAATCGCTCAGTCTTCCCCCGTTCGTTTGCGGTCATTGCCACGTTCTGTTCAATGTCCTCGCCAATTTTCGTATCATTTCGCTGTGGTAGCGACAGCACCACCGTTTGCGGCGTGAAAAACAGCGTTCCGCCGAGGCTGTTCACCTGAAAGCGTGCTTGTTCGTTCGTCTGCCCAACATTGGGTACAAACGACAACGGCAACTGACCATAATTCTGTTGAATGACTGCGCTAGAGGAGTGCTGGTTAGGTTGTGCTGCACCTTGGACATGAGTAGGTTGTCCAATGCCGATGAGCGCGCTCACGATTACGATGACGAGCGTAAATGCTCCCGCCGACGGCTGTGGGTTCCTCATATGTCTCCCTATACTGGTATGAGCTACAGTTGGTCGCGACTAGATAATATTTAAGATCGTTACTTCTTGGGGATTACCGACGCGGGTTATCCTAGAATAAAGGCCATCAAATGTCAACTAGGGGACAATGCGTGGCGTTGATATTGTATAGACGCGGTGGCGAATGCTCATGACTTCCTTGACTGAAGCCGACCGAAAATTGGTCGTTCAAAAACATGCTTGTCTACGTGTCTGTCGGCGCAGATGACCTGCTGGAATGCGTGCCAGTTGCGCAACCCGTCTTTACGCTGCATTGACGCTGCTGAATATATCTTGACAACTCCCTAACAAAACGCCATTGACTAACACATCTATTCCATTGTATACTTTAGTTCCTAAATTTGATAAGGGGCAAAAGCCTACATCGCGACCACCTTAAAGCGCTAGGCGGCACTCAATCAATTGATCTTCCCTAGCCATTTGCGGATTAGGGGAATATCATCGCAATAGGCACTAGCCAGAACATTATAGCTAACAGCGAGCTACCCATAGCGCTCTGCTTGGAGCTTGTTATTTCCGTGCTGGCATCATTACCGACCTAACATCTCGGAACCTACTCGTTATCATCATATCGCGTTGCTGGGACACAGCACGTTTTGTTGTTCCGTTTTATCAGGCTAAATCCAGTTCTTTCATCCAGACAGGCGAGGTGGCGTTTGCATGGTCTCCTCGATAAATCCTAAGCGATTGCTGCTATCTATGCGTCCCTCGGAGAAACCCATATGCACCATCTCGCATTCCTCACCGCCCGCAACCTCCACACTTCGCATTTACTTATCACTCAGCATTTGGCACTGAACAACACTAAAATGATCCCCGCCTCCGCAGCCAATGGGAGCATCACAGGGATCATTTGCCCTTGTATCGACTATCTACCTACCCGAAACCGTCCTCACTTAGCACTAAGGACTAAGCACTCAGCACTTTCTTCGACCCTACCTCCCCATTTTGCTAGGGTGCGGCTTAACCAAACAGTTGACGACACCGGACGGGACACTCCGTATAGTAATGGCAACGTTGAATCATCCAACCAGCAATCAAGGAGTGATCCTCATGTCTGAAGCATTACAAACCCTATCGTCTGCCTTCGCGGACGCCGTCAAGACCGCCGGAAGCTATGTTGTCCGCGTCGAAGCCCGTCGCCGGATGCCCGCTACGGGCATCGTCTATGCCGCCGACGGCGTGATCGTCACCTCGCATCACGTCGTTGAACGCGACGACAACATCGTCATCGGCCTGCCCGATGGCTCGACAGTGCCTGCCGCGCTGGTCGGGCGCGATCCTAGCACCGATCTCGCTGTCCTCCGTGCGCAAAGCTCCAGCCTAACGCCCGCCGTCTGGACGCCGCTGAATGAAGTCGCGGTCGGGCATCTCGTGCTGGCGCTTGGTCGCCCCGGTCATACGGTCATGGCGACCCTCGGCATCGTCAGCGCCCTCAGCGAGAACGAATGGCGCACGCCGATGGGTGGTCGCGTCGAGCGTTATTTGCAAACCGACGTGCTCATGTATCCCGGCTTTTCTGGTGGCCCACTGCTCGGCGCGGATGGGCGCGTAGTCGGCATGAACACCTCGGCGGTCATGCAAGGTGTCAGCCTCGCCATTCCCGCTGCCACTATCAAGCGCGTTGCCGATACCATCCTTACGCATGGCAAAGTACGTCAGGGATATCTAGGCGTCGGTGCGCAGCCCATCCGCTTGCAAGACAGCCTCAAGGAAAAAGCAGGTCAAGATACCGGCCTCATGCTCGTCTCTATCGAGTCAGGCGGGCCAGCCGACAAAAGCGGCCTCCTGATCGGGGACATCCTGATCGCCGCTGATGAGGTCAATCTAGGGCAGATGGACGACCTGCTGGCCTTCCTCGCGGGCGACAGCGCGGGCAAGACTGCCTCGGTCAAGTTGCTGCGTGGTGGCGAACTCCAGACCGTCAGCGTCACCGTGGGCGAAAAGCAATAATCTGATATTGCTATCTTGAATCCCGAAGTGACTTCGTAAGGTAAGCACGATGTTGATGGTGTTGAACGAAGTAATGCAGGAATACGAAATCAATTGCTTGAGTCTGAGTCCCGAAGGGCCTTTGTTCTCCAAGCCTGACACTTCACTGTCGGGCGGCGTGGATAGCTCGACACCGTGCCATTTCGTCAATTCCTTGACCAAGCTCTATCTCTTCACACCATCAACGTCGGGCACAGTTGATCCGACAAAAAGTGGGTAAACACCATGAGCGATAACTTTCTCCAGCAGCTAAACGATGATCTCGCCGCCGTGGTGCAAAAAGTGCGGCGCAGTCTCGTACAAGTCAGTAACGGGCGCAGCGGACACGGTGCGGGTAGCATTTGGCATGCTGACGGCCTGATCGTCACTAACAACCATGTCGTCGGACGTCGCCCGCCGACCGTTACCTTAGCCGATGGGCGCAGTTTCACGGCGACGTTGCTCGCTCGCGATGAGGAGCACGATCTCGCTGCCCTTGCCATCGACGCCACCAATCTGCCGACCATCGAACTGGGCGATTCGAAGTCGCTCAAGCCCGGTCAATGGGTCACGTCGGTTGGGCATCCGTGGGGCATACTGGGCGCGATCACATCCGGCATGGTGATCGGGCAGACGGGCAATGAATGGCCTGAATTACGCCAGATCAGCGATGAGCACGAGTGGGTGGTCGCTAGTCTGCATATGCGTCCGGGGCATTCCGGTGGCCCGATGGTGGATGACCAAGGCCGTTTGGTCGGCATCAACACGATGATCAACGGCCCGGATGTCGGTGTCGCGATTCCCTACTATCCGGGTTCCGTCGCGCACGCCTTCTACCGTCGCGCCCTCGATCTGATGCACCAGCATGGGTCGTCTGCTGCCTCAACCGCACGTCAGACCACCTCCAGTTACGTCTAACAAAAAGCCCCATCCATCCCCCGCAAGGCGAGGGAAACGGATGGGGAAATAACTCAGTCTCTTCTTTTGGCATCAGTATCGCGCTTCGGAGAGCCACCGCCTTGCCGAAGATGGCATGTGATCTTTCCGAAACTGAAGGTAGCTATGTCCGTCGCTGCAATGCGATCAACGACATAAATTCGTGGACGAGGTTCGCCGCCAGCAAACACGTGACGCCGCCTTGTGTGTCATACATCGGCATCACTTCCACGATGTCGAACGCCACGAAGTTGACGCCCACCAGCCCGCGTAGCAATTGTTGGCACTGGGCGCTTGTGAAGCCGCCCACTTCCGGCGTACCTGTTCCCGGCGCGTAAGCCGGATCGACAAAATCGATGTCGAAGGTCAAGTACGCGGGGCCATTCCCGACGCGCTCTTTTACGCGCTGGATCGTTTCCTTCACACCGATCTCGTGTAGTTCCGGCCCCGTGATCATCTGGAAGCCGCAGTCGAGTGTCACTTGCAAGTCGCCAGCGTCGTACAGCGACCCGCGCAGTCCGATCTGGCTGGAACGGCTGGTGTCGAGCAGACCTTCCTCGTAAGCGCGGCGGAACGGTGTCCCATGCGTATCTTTGCCGCCGAAGTAGCTGTGCCACAAATCGTTATGCGAATCGAAGTGGATCAGCGCGACGGGGCCATATTTCGCCGCTACCGCCCGCAGCAGCGGCAGCGATACGGAATGATCGCCACCGAGGAAGATCGGAGTCGCGCCGCTTGCCAGCACCACCGACGCCGCCTCCGTGATCTGCTGATGCGACTCCGGCAAATACCCCGGTGTGACGGGCACATCGCCATAATCGACGCCGGAACAGATGTCGAAGATCGACACATCCAGCGTGGGGTTGTATGGACGTAGCAGCACCGACTGATTGCGAATCCCTTCCGGCCCGAAGCGTGCGCCGACGCGGAACGTCCCGCCCGTATCGAACGGCACGCCGACGACCGCAAAATCCACGCCCGTCAGATCGGTGACATGCGGCAGCCGCATGAACGTGCGGATGCCGGAGAAGCGCGGATATACCATCGCATCGACGGGCTGATAATGAGGTTTCTTGATGTCGTCGGTCATCAGTCGTTTCCTTTGCTCAGGCCAATCGCTTTCAAGCTTTCTTCCTTGATCGCCTCGAAAATTATCCGTTTCTGCTGGATAAACTCTGACTCGGTGGTCGTTTCGAACGATCTCGGACGTGGCAGCTTAACATCTAATATTTGCTTGATGCGTCCGGGGCGTGCCGTCATCACGTAGACTCTGTCGCCTAGGAACAGCGCCTCGTCAATGTCGTGCGTTACGAACAGGATCGTCTTCGGCGTTTTTTGCCACAATGTGACCAGTAATTCCTGCATGATCGTGCGCGTCTGTGCATCCAACGCGCCGAATGGCTCATCCATCAGCAAAATCTCAGGGTCATTAGCCAACGCGCGGGCAATCGCGACACGCTGCATCATCCCGCCCGATAACTCTTTGGGGTAGCTGTTCTCAAACCCGCGCAGGCCGACCATTTCGATGTGCTGGTTGACGATCTCCGCGCGTTGAGAAGCGCTCATTGGCTTGAGCTTCAATCCGAACTCGATATTCCCCCGCACAGTATGCCACGGGAACAGTGTGTACGACTGAAACACCATACCGCGATCCGCGCCCGGTTCGGTGATCGGATGACCGTCCAACAGCACCTCGCCTTGCGCGGGCTGCACCAAGCCAGCCACCACGCGCAGCAGCGTCGATTTGCCGCAGCCGCTCGGCCCCACGATGCAGATGAATTCGCGGTCATTCACGTCCAGCGACAAATCATCGACGGCCAGCACTTCATCGCCGCGTCGTGTGCGGAAGGTCATCGTGATGTCGCGTAGTTGCAGTTTAGGTTGCATATTGATTTTTCTATGGTCTAGATGGTCTGCGTATCCACTGCCACCACATTAAGGGATTGAACCACCGCAGGAGAGCCAAATTGAAAGCGTTGTAAGATCCGCTTTGTAAGCGCGGCGACCACGGCAGCAGCACGCGGTGCAGCCATTTGAAGATGAAATCGCTGATGAAGCCGAGCAGCCCGATCGTGATCAATCCGGCGAAAATCTTGTCGGTGCGCAGTCCGCGTTGGGACTCTAATATCATGATGCCCAAGCCGCGATCCGCCGCCACCAATTCCGCCACGATTAAGTACGTCCACGCCCAGCCGAGCGTGATGCGCAGCGCGTCCATGATCCCCGGCAGTGTCGCGGGGATCAGCACCAGCGGCATGATTCGCCAGCGTGACACGCCGAGCGTATACGCGCTGTCGATCAAATCCTTAGCGACGTGGGAAGTCGCGTCTGCTACCATCAGCACCAGTTGGAAGAACGTGCCGATAAAAATCACGGCAATTTTTTCTTCTTCTCCCAACCCGATGTACAAAATCAGCAGCGGGATCATCGCGCTCACGGGCAAATAGCGCACGAAATCCACAAACGGCTCGAAGAATGCTTCGAAAATCTTGAAACTGCCCATCAAGATGCCAACCGGAATAGACGCGATGGCGGCGAGCACCCAACCCACGATCACGCGAAACACGCTGGCTTGTGTATTTTGGATCAGTTCGCCCGTCTCGATCATCTTCCCGAACGCAGTGACGACCTGTGTCGGCGTGGGCAAGAAAAACGAAGGCTTCACCACGCCGCTGTAGCTTAACAGGCTCCATACGCCAAAGATCAAGATCAAGCTGAATACGAGCGTGCCAACGTAATAATTGCGGGCGATAGGTTCGTGCGGTCTGAACAAGTCCCCGAAGCGCATTCGACGGGGTTTAGTCGCGGGTAGTACAGTGACGGGTTTCTCGGCGGCTTCCATAAGATATTGCCTGCCGTGCCTCATCAGTGAGGCACGGCAGGTGATTTCTCCTAGTTGGATTTAGTGATTAGCTGGCGGGTGTCGCTTCGGGGGTGGCTTCCATCGCTGGCATACCAACATAGCTGGCATCGATCAGGTCTGCCGCCTTGACTTCGTTGGTGATGATGCCAATCTTCGTGTAGAAGTCGATGGCGAACTGCAACGTAGAAGTCGCTGTGCCTTCGCCTGTGCCGCCGAAGAACTTTGCGTTGTGCTCGGCATCAAACAGCGTTGCACCCGCAAGATCAGCCGCGATGTCCGCGCCGCTCTCGTAGAACCCGCCTAACCCCTTCGCCATGATCGTGTTGGCGTCGTCGGTGTTGGCCTTCCAGTAATCAATTGATTCATTCCACGCGGCGTACAGTGCGCTGCCTACCGTCGGATTGGCGCTCAGAACGTCACCGCGCACGACCATGATGTCTACGATCAGGCCGGGGGTATCCTTGGAACTGATCAACAGTTTGGAACCAGCTTTGACGGACTTGCTCAGGTGCGGTTCCCATGTCACGCCCGCGTCGATATTGTTCGAGGCCAGCGCGGCGGGCACATCGCCCTGCTTCATCTTCACTAGAGTCACATCGGTGTCGGTCATACCGTTTTGTTCCAACACATATTCGAGGAAGAACTGCGACACGGAGCCAACATTCACGCCGATCTTCTTGCCCTTTAGATCAGCCACGCTGGCAATATCGCCATTCACCACGATACCGTCACCGCCGGATGATTCATCCAGCCCGAAAATGGCCTTGAATGGTGTCTCCGCATTGTAGAACTGCGATTGTGTATCCAGCGTCGTGACGAGGCCGTCAAGCTGGTTGCCCGCCAGTGCCACAAAGCGATCTTTCGGGTCTTCTACCTTGACCAGTTCGACATCTAGGCCTTGTTCGGCAAAATAGCCCTTTTCAGCGGCGATAAACAGCGGGCCGTAACCCACCCACACCGAGTAGCCAATCTTCAGCTTAATCGGATCGGCGGCCTTGGAATGGCTAACGGTACTTTGCATCACAACCAGCACTAAACATAGGCTGAATAGTAGACGAAGGGACTTAGATTTCATGGTGCATCTCCTCCACAGCAGGAATAAACGAGCGCGGCGGTCTAAAGGAATGTTGCAGATATTGATCAACAACAACTAGGAAGACGAGAGACAATGTTGACATTAATAATATAAAAGATATAAAGACACTGTCAAGCAAGCCTATGCACTTTAGCTTGGCAAGTCGCACAGTCTAAGATCGTGCCACTTGGGACGGTTCAAACACCCTAGATAGGTTAAACTCTTACCCATTTCGACTCGCAAACACACAGAAAAGCGACTCATGTTCCAACCTGATCTCCCACAAGGTACGGCAGAAGGCACCATCTCCCTATTGTTCGGTCATCCTGACCCATCGACTCTCCTCACGCCCGCCATGCGTGACGCCCTCAACAGTGCGATGAACTCGCCCCAATTCTACGGCGCGTTCCAATACGGCCCCGAGCAGGGCACCAGAGCCTTGATCAAGTATTTGGTGGATAAGCTAAATCGTGAACAGCAGCTTGGTGTACAGACTGAGAATGTTATGATCACAGCAGGCTCGACAGGGGCGCTGGATATGGTCACGCGCCTATTTGCCCCACCGAACAGCATCGTTTTGGTCGAAGCGCCTAGTTATGCCGATTCGCTGCATGTTCTCCGCGATCATCACGTCCGTCTGCGCGGCATTCCGATGGATGATCAAGGGTTAATCGTCACCGAGCTGGAACGTATCCTCGCGGAACTGAATGTTGCTAACGATCTGCCCATCATGCTGTATACGATCCCTAACTATCACAACCCGACCGGGATTACCTTAGCGGAATCGCGACGCGTGGAGATTTTGAATCTTGCGGATCGGTACGGGTTCTTGATCGTTGAAGATGATGTCTACCACGATCTAGGCTTCGAAAGCACCGTCCCCAGCAGCTTCTATGCGCTGGCAGACGGCAAAAGTGTACTCAGCATCGGCAGCTTTTCCAAGACCTTTGCGCCCGGTTTACGTGTCGGTTGGCTGGTCGCCGACAAAAACATCATCGATCAGTGCGTGAACTGCGGTGTGCTGCAAATGGGCGGCGGTTCCAACCCATTCTCCGCACAAGTGATTGCCGAATTTTGCAGTAAAGGTTATCTCGAACCGCATATCGAGACGCTGCGTGCCATCTACAAACAGCGCTGCGAAGCCGCCCTGACCGCCCTCAGTCGCTATATGCCGTCTGATGTGCGCTGGACGCATCCACGCGGTGGCTTCTTCCTATGGCTAACGCTTCCACCGACCGTCCTAGCCTCTGAGGTCAAGCGGGTGGCAAACGAACGTGGCCTGAATTTCGCGTTGGGCGAAGGCTTTTTCATCGATCCCGCCGATGGACGCCATAATTTGCGGATCGCCTTTAGTTTTGCTGCCTTACCCGATCTGGAACGCGGCCTCGAACTCCTTGCGCAGGTGATCGAAACGGTGCGACGGCACACCTAACGGATTGAACTGCTTGAGTACATGAGCTATAATAGAACAATTATAGTCAATTTAGCGGAAGCATATACAATGGCGGAGACAACCCTTGTCAAGAAACTGCTGATCAAGGCCGATAAAACGCATCTGATTCTCAACGCGCCGGATGGTTATCTTACCACCTTGACGGATATACCTGCTGCCACGCTTCACACCACGCCGCAGAGTACACACTATGATTTGGTGCAGCTTTTCGTGCGCAGCCAGTCCGAATTCAAGGAAAATCTGCCGATTGCTTTATCAGCGCTCAAACCCGGTGGCATTCTGTGGATCGCTTTCCCGAAGAAATCAGGGAAGATCAAGACGGACATGAGTCGGGATCACGGATGGGATGCTCTCACGGCGCATGATTGGCACCCTGTCACCCTGATCTCGCTCGATGAGACGTGGTCATCCATGCGCGTCCGTCCCCGTGCCGAGATCAAAGTGATGACGCGGAAATTCTGAGGCCAAAGCCGACAGGCTAAAATCTTTCAGTCTGTACAAGCCGAACGCTCGTGCTATCATTTTCATGAACCGGATCGAGAACACTATCTTGCGGGTGGGCACGATACACCTTCTCGGTTCGGTTTCTCAAGCCTCTTGGTGCTCCCCGATCATCCCTGATGCGTTAAAGTTATCGAAGTTCAGAATCTATGAGTCTTATATAGAGGAAACATGTCGAAAAAAGCATTATTGGTCTGGGGCGGTTGGGAAGGCCACGAGCCGCAAAAGACTGCCAATTTTTGGGCAGGCCAACTCCGTGAACATGGCTATGAGGTGGATGTCCGTGACAACCTCGAAGCTTATGCGGATACCGCCTTGGTGAACAGCATGGATCTTATCGTGCCAGTCTGGTCGATGGGCACCATTACCAAAGAGCAAGAGCGCGGATTGCTAGATGCTGTTGCCAGCGGTGTCGGCTTGGCGGGTTGGCACGGCACGATGGCTGATTCGTTCCGCAACAACACCGAGTATCAATTCATGGTTGGTGGGCAGTGGGTCGCGCATCCCGGCAACATCATTGACTATAAGGTCAACATCATCAATCACGACGATCCGATCACGCATGGCCTGAACGACTTCAACATGCATTCGGAACAGTATTATATGCACGTTGATCCCTCCAACGAGGTTTTGGCAACCACCACCTTCACGGGCGAATACACGCCGTGGATCGACGGCACGGTAATGCCTGTCGTGTGGAAGCGTCGTTGGGGCAAGGCCCGTGTCTTTTACAGTTCACTGGGGCACGTCCTCAAAGACTTCGAAGTCCCCGAAGCGTGCGAGATCATGTTGCGCGGAATGCTGTGGGCAAGCAAGTAGTTCCTGTGTAGGACGACTCACTCACCTTATATGGAGCAAAAGCTCACCAATGATCACGTCATGATCACGATCACCAAATAAGGTGAATAACTCATCTTTCTACATCTTTTTGGGGGTCTAAATTTAACCCCTAAAAACCCCGCTTGTGAAAGGTGACGAAAACTTGACAGTGCGCCGAATCATTGATTATAGTTTCCGGCAACATGTTAAATTAGGCACATATGCTCTTAATGTGCCTTACACATGAGGAGAGACCATTTTATGAATAAACGTATAAGCCTTTTGCTCGCTATCGTCCTCGTCTTTACGCTCGTTGGCAGCTTTAGTGGCATCGCC
The DNA here is from genome assembly GCA_019637615.1 of Anaerolineae bacterium. Lineage (GTDB taxonomy): Bacteria > Chloroflexota > Anaerolineae > Aggregatilineales > UBA2796 > JAHBVK01. Next base: position 320,192 of record JAHBVJ010000001.1, read on the forward strand.
CGCGCGCAGGACAAGGTGTTGACGGTTGCGTTTGCACAGGAACCAGACACCATGAATGGTTACTACTCAGCCATGGCCTTCGGACAGTGGGCGATGGACTTAGTGGCTGCCAGCCTATGGGATTACGACAAGAATGCACAGCCTGTGTTGGTGTTAGCGGCTGAAATCCCCACTGTGGAAAACGGTGGCATCAGTGCTGACCTCAAGACTTACACTGTCAAGTTGAAGCCTGACCTCAAGTGGAGCGATGGCGAAGCACTGACCGCTGATGACCTCAAGTTCACCCTCGACATGATCGCGGACAAGGCCAACGAGTTTGCGCAAGCTACGGCGCTCCAGTCGCAGATCGTCAGCTCGGAAATCGTTGATCCGACAACCGTCAAGGTGGTCTGGAATGATCCTCAGCCGTTCCCGGAGCAACTGCTGTCCAATATCGGGCTAGTTGCCGTGCTGCCTAAGCACGTCTATGAACCCATCTACAACGAAAGCAAGACCATCAAGGATGCTCCCGAAAATCAGAATCCCACCGTCTTCAGCGGCCCCTATGTGCTGAAGGAATGGATCCGTGGTGAGTCACTGACGTTCGAAGCCAATCCTAACTATGTGAATGGCGCTCCCAAGATTCCGTCGCTCGTCATCCGCATTTTCCCCGATCCTGAATCAGGGTTTGCTGCGGTTGCTGCTGGTCAGGTTGACTTCCAACCGAACCTCGGCCCCACGGACGGCACCAAGGTCAAGAATATGGCTCCCAGCAACGAAGTGGTGGCTGTCTTCGGTGGCTACATTGAATACCTCGTCTTCAATGTTCGTGATGACTCGTTCGGCACCGAAGCGGGTCCCGTTGCTCTGCGCGACGTAAATGTCCGTCGGGCTGTCCGTCTAGCGATCGACCGCCGCGCCATCAACCACGACCTGCTCGCGGATGCGGCTGGTGTGACCGACAGTCTGTATGTTGGCACCCAGTGGGAAAATAAAGACCTCGGCTTCGTTGAATCTGATCCAGAGGCCGCTGGCAAGCTGCTCGATGAAGCTGGCTACAAGCTCGGCGCTGATGGTGTCCGTGTCAACGACAAGGGCGAAAAGCTCGAATGGCGTTATTCCACGACCACCGCGCAGTGGCGTAAGGACATCCAAGCCGTTATCCAGCAGCAACTGGAAAAGGTCGGCATCAAGATTATTCTCGAAAACTACCCCTCCTCCGACTTCTTCGGTCAGTGGAGCAACGGCGGTATCCTTGCCACGGGTAACTACGCGCTCGGTGAATTCGCCAACAACACCGTGTTGACCAACATCGTCAACGTGACGGCGGACGAATCCCTCGGCTGCGACCAGATCCCCGGCAACCCGCCCCTGAATCCTGCTGGCAACAACCACACGGGTTGGTGCAACAAGGAATTCGATTCTTTGATCGACATCACCAAGACCGAATCCGACCCTGCCAAGGCGCTCGAAGCTGGCAACAAGGCGCAGGTGATCCTGCGTGACGAAGTGCCCCTGATCACGCTGTTCCCGCGCGGCGACATCTATGTGTACAACAAGGATCGCTTCACGGCTCCTCTCAACATTGGTTCCGGCGTCGGCAACCAATGGTATGACATCGTGAACTGGGAACTGAAGTAAACCAGTCATATGACCTAGAGGTAGGGACGTGTTCACCACGTCCCTACCCATGTCTAATGCGAGGAGGGGTGATGAACCCCTCCTCATCATACTCAGTCACAGCTATAACGACGGACAAAGTGCATAAATCACATCAGTTTGTGCGTTTTGTCCGGGGTTATAAACAACCATCGGCAGAGAGTTCAGCTAGGCTTGGTGAGGAAGCGCCCTATGGCTAGATATTTAACTCGGCGCATTTTACAGTCGATTCCGCTGCTCATCATTATCAGTTTCGTCTTGTTCTGGATGATCAACCAGATTGGCGATCCGCTGGCAGTTTTCGCGGAATCTCGCCAGAAGCCGACAGCACAGGCCAGAGAAGAGATCATCCGCCGTCTGGGCTTAGACAAACCGCTGCCTGTGCAGTACCTTGTCTGGTTAATCGGCAACGACTGGATGCAGGTGGATGTGCGTGGCGATGGCACGCTGATGGAATACGGCAAGCGCAAAGGCGTACTGCGCGGCGATTTCGGCATTTCGTTCGTCACCCGCGAACCTGCCATCAAGCGCATCTACGAGCGTCTCCCCAACACCCTCACCTTAATGGTGCCGTCCTTCGTCCTGACCATCATTCTGGCCTTGGGGATCGGGATCTACTCGGCGTTACACCAATATTCGCTGGTCGATAACTTGGTTACGGGGGCATCCTTCTTCTTCTTCTCCATGCCCATCTTTTTTATAGCCATGATGTGTATCTACATCTTTGGGTTGCAATTTACACGGTGGGGATGGCCTGCCTTGCCCATCGGTGGCATGTATGACGCTGGACAACCGCGTACACTGCTCTCCTTGTTAGAGCATATGCTCATGCCAGCTTTCTGTTTGGTTGCCATCCAACTTGCAGGCTATGTGCGGTTCGTGCGCTCTTCCATGCTCGAAGTGATGAGCGCTGACTACATCCGCACTGCACGTGCGAAAGGTCTAAAAGACGGCACCATCACCAACCGTCATGCGCTGAAGAACGCCGCGCTCCCACTGATCACGCTTATTGGCCTAGATCTGCCTTTCCTGTTGGCAGGGGCGGTCGTGACGGAGCAAATCTTTGCGTGGCCCGGCATGGGGCGCTTGTTCATCGAGGCGCTCGACCGCGCGGACTTCAACGTCATGATGTTGATCCTGATGCTGCTGTGCGTCGCAGTCGTAGTTTTCCAACTGCTGACCGATGTCGTCTACACCGTCTTTGACCCGCGTATCCGTTATAGTTAATACGTAGAGGATCGGCTTATGACAACGACAACGAAGACGCCGAAACTGGGTGCGACTGGTGAGGCAGGCAACATCCTCTCCCTTGGCGAAGATCAAGAATCACGTAGCGGGGTATCCAATTTCCAGCGCAGTCTGAATCGGCTCCGCAAACACCGGATGGCGATGGTAGGCGCAGGCATTTTGGTCTGTTTACTACTGTGGATTACCGTTTGGTCATTCATCATCCCGGAACCGGCCTCCCGCTTTAACGACCCCGCCAATAAGCTATTGTTCCCATCGAGTGAACACTGGTTTGGGACTGACCAGATCGGGCGCGATCTGTTTGCGCGTGCCATTTATGGCGGTCAGATTTCGCTGTTCATCGGCGTGACAGCCGTCATGGTACAAATCTTCATCGGCACCTTGGTTGGGCTGCTGGCGGGCTATCTCGGCGGGATCGTGGACGCGGTACTGATGCGCGTTGTGGAAGCCATGTTGAGCATCCCGCAGTTATTCATCGCATTGATCGCGATCCGTCTCTTTGCGGGTCAAATCCCCGATTTCCGTTTTGCCGACCGTGACTTCAGCAGCACGCTGATCGTCATGATCCTCGTCATCGGCTTCACCAGTTGGATGCGTATCTCGCGTATCGTGCGTTCAGTAGTGCTGTCCATCAAAGAGCAAGAGTTTATCACTGCTGCGCGCTCGCTTGGGGTGCCGATCCGCCGCATCTTGGTGCAGCACGTCTTACCGAACTGCATCGCGCCCATCATCGTTTCTGCGACATTAGGTGTGGCCTCGGCGGTATTGTTGGAAGCCTATCTCGGTTTCCTCGGCTTCGGTGTGCGTGCGCCAACCCCGACATGGGGCAACATTATCGGGGATGCCTATCGCTTCATGCTGCAAGGCTACTGGTTTTTCTGGTTCTTTCCCGCCGTTTACATTGTCCTGACGGTGTTGGGCATCAACTTCCTCGGTGATGGTCTGCGCGACGCGTTCGACCCGAAGTCGTTGAAATAATCTCAGCGTCAGGCTTACGTCACATTCCCTAAAACAAAACGAGGGCAGGTTTTATTCCTGCCCTCATCACGAATCCCGGATGACGAACCTTACTTACTGTTGCTGTCGCTCTTACCCATGACCGCCAGCAGTTGGCGGAAGTTTGTTTCCCACTGTGTCTGCTTTTCGTCCAACAAAACGGCAGTCTCGCCAATCAACTGTTGCTCACGCGTCTGCGTATCCTTGATCCCCGCGATGATGCCATCTGTCGTATTTTCAACAAACACCGCCCCCTTGGAGAAATATTCACGCAGCGTGGGCTGGTCGGAAAGGATCACGGGCTTATTCAGCACCATGCCGTCCTGTGCGCCACCGAGCAGTGAAAACGGGAAGGTCGTCAACACCATCACCGCCCGCGCATTATACAGCAAGCTCCAGTACTGATCACCGAGTAGATAACCGGTGAAACGGCAGTTGCTTGGCGCGTTGTTGATCTGTACTTTTTGCTCTGCGCTGGCCTTCGCTAAATTACCCGTGATGTGGAATTGAACATCGGGCAGGGCGCGCGCTGCATCAAGGATCGGTTGCAGTGGTTCATCTTCCGCGAAGGTGTTCACTACGGCGATGTCGAACTTTCCTGAGTCGGGCGTCTTGGTCAGCTTTTCGAAGGGCGCGTCCTTAGGCGGTTTTTCGAGCACGAGGCATTTTGCGCCCCATCCCTCGAACATATGCCGGAATCGTTCCTGATCGGTGACATTCATCGCGGTACGTTTCGACAGCCACCATTGCAGCGGCAGCGACCATCCCCATTTGTGAGAATATAACGAGGGCGGATGCGTATCCATGACGAATTTTGATCCCGTCATCAGGCAAAAAACGTATACGCACAGTGCCGCGAACACAGGCGGATTGGTGACGTAGATGAATTTTGGACGGTCACGGTACAACAATTGCCACGTTTGCATCCACTGAATCGGATACTTGAATGGTGCATAAAATGGCTGTTTATACTTCAACACGTGGACGTGATGTAGTTTCGCCCCTAATCGGCGTGCAAATAACTCCGTACGCACCTCTTCCGGTGCCCATACCACGGCAGCTAAATCGTTTTTTTCACTCAGGCTCTGCAATGGGATTAACTCCTGCGTTCGCAACTAGGCCAAGGAAGATCCAGATATAGTCGATAGCGCCAGACAGCGTGAAGACCTCGTTGGTAAAGCCCATCACGCTCAAAATGATCAGGCAGCATAAAGTCACATTCGCGATGATTTTGGTTTGTCCCGTTGTGGTGCGCATTCGGTTCCACAGCCACGCGCACATGATCCCCACCCACGCTAAGTGAGCCACCAGCGAGACAATGCCTGACCTCATCAGCAAGAAAATGTACTGACTTTCCGCCCATTGCCATGATAAATTCTCCATCGTCGGGACAAGCCCGAACCACGGATTGCTTTTCATCAAGGCGGGGATATAGATGTTTTGCCAGATCGTTAATCGATAAGCAAACGTTTGAGGTACGGCGCTGTTTGTAGCACCGCCGTCACCGAACTGATACTGCAAGCGCTGGATGATGATCGGAGAGAGCAGCAACGCCGCGATCAGCATCGCGATGCCTAAATTGAGCAAGGCGCGCATCCCGCGTCGGTCCAAAAACTTGACCATGACGATGCCAGCCGCCAGACCGCCAATACCAGCGAACGAACCACTTGCCAGCAAACACGCGCCGCACACGCCTAGTGCGATGTACATATTGAGTCGCATCCACAGTGGGTGCTTGATCGCTTGCAGGGCGATGATCAACAGCATCACGATCATCAGAAAAGTGCCGGTGGCGTTCCATGCACCGAACAAGGTTGTCACGCGGTTCAAGGTAGCGGCTTGGTCAGTTTGGTCGCCCGGATACCAGCGCTCCAGAAAGCCCTGCACGCCGCCGATTTTGGCGACTTGCAACAGCCCCACGAAGCCAAGCAGCGTAGCGCACAGGAGCATGAATTGCACGAGTTGCCTGCGCTCGGTATCAGTTTCTGGCAGATACGAAAATATCCAGAACAATAGCAAATACTGCGCGGGTGCCAGCAAGTTAAACAACTCGCTCATGGTGAAGCGCCACCCGCGTGCATAGTACGCCAAAATCGGGATGAAAGTGGTTCCAAATACGAGTATAAGCATCCCGATGAACACCCGCGTATTAGCGATCTGCGGTGGGCGGCGCAGCATAATCACGACGAAACTTACCGCGCCCGTTAGTGCCAGCACGGCCTCATTGGGCTTAAGCATCGGTATTATCGAGCCGCGCAGCATACCGGAAGTCGTGATAGTCGCAAAGATCAGTACGTAGGCAAGAAACAGGGGATAGACCAGCGAAACGTAGGTGAGGATCACGCCGATGATAGCCACAAAACTGAGTAGTGGATGAATCAACGTCAATCCACCCATCAGCGCCCCGATGACCAATACAGCAACCACATTGAGGATCATGGTCAAATTAGGGGACTGTCGGAAATCAAACCGTGCTAACACTACACATTCCTTATTTACCTACGCTTGTATCAGTATAACTGAACCGGATAAAAAGGGGCGAGAGACGGCTCTCGCCCACATCGTTGGCTAACACAACGATCCGATTGTCCAGCCTCATCGAGAACGAGGACACCTACCCTTCATAATGATAAGGGTAGCTTAAGGTTGTGTCCTAACGTCTTCATAAAACGATTATTTTAAGGTTTTGTCAATGGAGGCTTCGTGAAAATTAAAATGAATTTTGTGCAATTTATCTTCTGCATATTGCCTGAGATCGTACGAAAGTCGGATGTCCGCTTCCTCACAACGGCGAATTGACGGGGTTGGGCATTGATGTCATAGTGAGGCCACACCACATTCCCGCGCCCTTCATAGGAAATGATGTTGCCACGCGGTGTTAAGCCTAGAGAGGAAAAATGAGTCGTTTGTCTTCTGTAAAGCGCTTACTGTTAACGATTCTTATCGCCCTATGTGGCCTTGCCAGTACGAGCAGCAGCGCTGCGCAAACCACGGACAACAACCTCAAAATCACCGCGCAAAATGCCTCTCATCTCAAATGGCAGCGTGCGCTAGGTCTCGGCGGCCTGATCAACGCCGCGTGGAGTGCGGATGGCAACAGCATTTTCGCCGTCACCAACGCGGGCGTCTACCGTTATGACTCCACTGCGACCACGCCTGTCTTAGTCTCTGGCACCATCGCTTACACCAACAACGCTTATTTCAGTCGCGATGGGCATTGGCTTGCGACCACCATCAACAGCGGCAGCGAAGTGCGCATCACCAATCTCGCCACGGGCGAATACTGGGCGGGATTTGAGGAACTCAAAAGTGGTTGGTCAAAGCTGTATTTTGGCGATGGCGTCCTCGTCGCTCTCAGTCAAAACAACCGCCTATGGCTGTACGATCTTATGCACAAACGCATCTTGCGTGTCATTGAGGAGATAAGCGATGTCGCCGTGCATCCGAACGGCGATCAAATGGCGGTCAGCGATAAGCGCGGAATTAGTCTATGGGACATCCCTACGCTGCGAGAAACCGGACGCTTCTCACCGCGCTTGACCAGAAGCATCCGTCTTGCCTTTAGCGGCGATGGACGTTCCCTCTTTACCACCAAAGTACGTGACGGTGTGTATGCCTTCGATGTCGAGACCCGTCAGCAAAAATATCATCTCGCTGTACCGGGTGCGGGTTTTGCCTTATACGATGCGCGGGGTACAACCGCCATGCTGTGGGGCGCTCAGTCGAGCGATCTCTCCATTCAGCTCGTCAATCTTGAGACAGGCAAGCGCATCGTTCAAGTGCAAGCCACCGACACCAATCCGAACAGCGCGGTAGCCATCACAGCAGCAGCCATCAGTCGCGATGGCAGTCGTGTTGCTGCGCTCGCGTGGGATGGCACGTTGCGCGTCTGGGACTCGCATACAGGCAAACAGATCAGTGAGCAGACCGTTGAACAATCGCGCTTCCTCACCTTCAGCGCCGATGGCACTAAACTCCTGTTAAGTACCGCGTCCAACCTCGTGCTCAATGACTATCTACATGACCATCGCGAACTGCTGACGGGGCACTATGGCTACAACGTCTCCCATCTCGCCTTCAGCCCCAATGGACATTGGTTAGCCACGCTCGGCGTCAATGGCATCATGCGGCTGTGGAATACCTCAGCTTGGGGCAATCTGGTTGAACTAACGTGGCCTACGCTGGTGACGCGCATTTACCATTTCTCGTTCAGCCCCGATTCTCGGAGTTTGCTGGTCGGCGCATACAAACGCATCCTACGCCACGATCTTTCGACTCTCTCGACCGCTAATCCCACGCTGCACTCATTCGTCCAGCTCGGCACTGCCACCTGCCAGATGACGGCCTACAGCGGCGACGGCAAACTGATGGCCTGTAGCATCGGCACGACGGTGGTCGTATGGAACGCCGAGACTCGACGTGTTATCTGGGATTACGCCAAGGCCAAGAAGGACATAACGGTAAAAAACAATGCAGTCTACAGCATCGCCATCTCGCCCGATAACCAGCAGCTTGCCCTTTCGCTGTCGCCCAACCGCCTCGTCATCGTCAACTTGCGCAATTACGCCGTGAAAACCTATGACTTGGGCATTTCCGGGGCCATGTTCTCGCTCACCTACAGTCCTGATAGTAAGTTGTTAGCGTTCAAGAGCAGCAACAACGCGGCCTATGTGTTCGACGCCCGGACGATGCAAAAAAAGTGGTCTACCGTTGGTCTCTACCGCGAGTACGATAACGCCCGCCAATTCGTCGCCTTCAGTCCCGATGGGGCGCTGTTAGCTGTCTCTGATCTGGCGCAGCAAATCCGCCTGTTCGAAGCCTCTACAGGCCAACTCGTCGCGGAACTTAAGGACAACACCAGCGGTGAAGGCACCTACAATTTTCAAGGCATCGCCTTCAGCCCCGATGGCACGTTGCTGGCTGGCACGACCGATACAGGCATGGTCATGCTGTGGGGCATCACAGAGCAATAGCCAGTCAATAGCCAGCCATGCGCAGTATACCCGTCGTTTGACGTGCCTCCGCAACAGTGGCATAGTGAGCAGCAGACATCAGTTACGCGTCGGCACCACCGCAGCGCTGAGGGGGAACTATGTTCAGCATCAATCGGTTAGTTTGGCAGCGGTTGTTATGCGCCGTCTTGATCGTGGCGTTTAGTGTCGCGCTCGTCTCGCCAATTCACGCGCAAGGCAAGCTGACTTTCGCCAAGATCACTGAGCAGAACGTTTCGCAGCTAAAATGGCAGCGTAGCGTGAGCGCGGGCGTGATGCTGAACGCAGCATGGAGCGCGAACGCCAAATCGATCTTCATTACCACGCGCGCGGGTGTCTATCGCTACGACGGTGCAAACCTGACTGCATCCCCTACCCTCGTCAGTGGCGATCTCATTTATACGCAAAACGCCTTTTTCAGTCCTGATAGTCGCTGGTTAGCAACAATAATCGGCACAGGCAGCAAACTGCGTCTCATCAATCTCGCGACCGGGGAGTACTGGACGGCGCTTGAAGACCCTCGGCATTCTTGGAAGAATCTCGCTTTCACCGGTGATCTGATCGTTGGCACCACCGATGCCCATCGCCTATGGGTCTACAGTATTTCGCGTAAACGTGTCCTACTCACCATCAACGACGTGAACGAGTTCGCCCTCCACCCGGATGGCAAGCAAATCGCCATCAGTGACAATCGCGGCATCGCGTTATGGAATCTATCCACTTTGCAGCAGACAGGCCGTTTTGCGCTCCGCCTCCCTTATGCCTATGGGCTGCGTTTCAACGCGGACGGCAGCGCGCTCTACACCTTTAATGCCAACGACTTTATCTACGTGCTCGATACCCGAACCCGCAAGGAGAAGTTTCGCGTTTCCACGACCAATCTCTACGCGATGGAATATGCCGCGCAAGGCAATGCCGCCATTCTCTGGTATTCCGATAGCACTACGCCTTTCCTACAAATCGTTGACCTTCAGACGGGCAAACGCACCTTCAACCTGCGCGTGACCGAATCCACCCGTCAATATACGTCGCCAACGTGGCTTGCCGCCATCAGCGCCGATGGCAAACGGGTTGCTTCGCTGTCATGGGATAACAAATTGCGCGTCTGGGATGCCGTCACAGGCAAACAGCTTCGTGAGCAGCGAATCTCGGATGCCAGTTTCCTCAGTTTCAGCCCAGATGGCAGCCAGCTCCTCACTAGCTCTATCTCCAACGTACTGCGCTACGATCTCGAATCCGATCAACTTACCACCTTGACGGGCGATTATGGGCGCAACATAGGCGACCTCGTGTTCAGTCCCGACGGCAAACTGCTTGCCACCGCTATCACCGATAATGTCGCACGGCTGTGGCGCGTGGACGAATGGGATCACATGCACGAGCTTCGTCCAGCTCAATCGGCGGCCTCCGTTTACCAAGCCGTCTTCAGCCCCGACTCGAAGACACTCTTGCTTGGCACCAATGAAGCGGGCTGGCTGTACGATCTCGCTCAACTCGGCAAGTCCGATGCCAACCAGTTCGCCAACCTGACCAAGCAAGCCTGTCTCGTCGCCGCTTACAGCCCCGATGGCAAGTACATCGCCTGCAACGCCAGCAGCACAGTCATCGTCTGGGATGCCGCTACGAGAAAAGTGGTCTGGGATTACGCCACTTTGCTCGATCCGAACAATCCCACCTACTTCAACACGCTGACCTTTTCAGCCGATAGCCGCCAACTGCTGATCGCCCCCTTCATCACCCGCCTTGATGTGCTCGATCTGCGCACGCTGAAGCTGAAAACCTATGATTTGTCTCTCAGCCAGCCGATCAGCGCGATAAATTTCAGTCCCGATGGCAAATGGTTAGCCGTGCAGGATAACGTGAACACCGTCCACATCCTCGATTCCAAGACGTTCAAGGCGAAGTGGTCGGTGCGGGGTTTGGTTCGCTCCTTCGACGGCTTCCGTAGTTTCATCGCGTTCAGTCCTGATGGTTCCTTCTTCGCCGCGCCGGATTGGGGAGCCTATCTGCGCTTCTTCGACACCACCACTGGCAAGGTCATAGCAGAACTCAACCCCAACACCAGCGGCGAAGGCACCTACAATTTCACGGGCATCACCTTCAGCCCCGATGGCACGTTGCTGGCTGGTACCACCGATCTCGGCGTCATTATGCTCTGGGGCATCAAAAACTAACGCTGTATGAGCTATTGCACTGTCCCACACAATGCACAGCTCGGCCTAAAACTAGTAACCGCTGTGGGCAGTAACAACCTTTCTGCCCGCCTTATTCTTGGAGGAACGTATGTCGCGTCATCTCCGCGCCGCCGTGCTGATCTTATTGGTTATGCTGATCAGCATCTTTACCTTACCAACCCGCGTCAATTCACAACCAACCGCTGCTTACGCGCCTGTGGTGATCGATGTCTGGCCCATGCCGGGCACAGAAATGCTCGATCTCGATCCACTCTCGATCACCTTCGACCAACCGATGGACAAGCGCAGCACGGAATCCGCTGTGCAGTTCGATCCGCCCTTACAAGGCGTCTTCAACTGGGTCGATGCGCAAACGCTGGCCTTCACCCCGCGTGATGGCTGGCCTCGCGAGGTGTCCTACACAGTCACCGTCACCACTGCCGCACAATCTGCCAGCGGAGCGAAGTCCGACTCGCCCTACACCTTCGAAGTGCAAACGCTAGGTATGTTAGCCATCGGGCAGGTCGTCCCCGCCCGCGCTGCCACCGAAGTCGCGCTGAACACACCCATCATCATCAGCTTCAGCCGTCCGATGCGCGCCCTCGGTCAGCAAGGCAAGCCGCCTGGCCTCACTTTCGAGCCGCAAATTTCCGGCTCCGGCGAATGGGTCAGCGACACCATCTATCAATTCACGCCCCGATCCGCGCTCAAGATCAACACCACCTACACCGTGCGCGTCGATCCCGTCGCCAGCGCCGATGGGGCGCGCCTGAAAGATGCCTATACATGGCAGTTCACCACGCTACCGCCCAAAGTGGTGCAGGTTAGTGTTTTTCCCATAACCAGCACCGATGTCAAACCGAACGTCGAAGTTTTCGACGCCTCCACCGTGGACTTGGATAACGTCGCCCTCGACAAAGACATCGAAATCCGCTTTACCGATCAGGTCGATCAAGCCAGCGTCGAATCGTCCTTCTCCATGACGGCCGCGGGCGAACCGATCCCCGGCAAGTTCAATTGGCGCTGGACTGGCACCGAAATGATCCTGCGCTTCGATCCGAAAAACCTGCTCAAGCCCGCCACGCAGTATCACGTCACGGTCACTGCCGCCGCGCGTACTTCCGGTGTAGTGGCGGACAAGCCGACCGAGTTCGACTTCCGCACCATGCCCTATCCTGCCATCCTCAGCACGCAGCCCGCCAACGGCGCGACCAACGTGCTGTGGCCTAACAATCGTCCTGTCATTCGCTTCAACACCACGCGCATCAACGCCAAGAGTCTCGCGGAACACCTTACCATCTCGCCTGCACCCAAGAGTAAGCCAGACATCAACCTCTACTACCAATATGCCTCGCTGGATTTTGAAGTACAGCCCAACACCACCTATACCATCACGGTCGCGGCAGGTGTCAAAGACAGTTTCGGCAACACCATCGACATGCCCTACACCTTCAGCTACACCACGGGCGGCGATGTCGTCACCATTCAGGGCGATAATTCCGATGCCCCCACCGATTGGCGCTTCACCGTCCCCCTCAACGCCGATCTGATGATCACCAGCGCCAAGCGTGTACCGACCACCTTCACGGTGAATTTCTACAATCCGTTGACCCTCCCCATCCAGCTTTACCGCGTCTCGCCCGCCGACATGAGCACCGCGCGGCTGCGCTCACATAACTCGCTCTCCTACTGGAACGACGAATCCAACGGCTATTACGACAATTCGGGGCACTGCCAGCCGCCGTCGTTCGTCCAGCCCGCCAATCAAATCCGCGCATGGAACGAGCAGCTTTCCGGCGACGATCACACGCAAGAAGTCGCGCTTTCGGACTCGTCGGACAAAGCTTTACCGTTAGGCTTGTACTGGATCACGATGGGCGACCGCACACAGGTCTGCCATCAGCGCTCTAATCTCGATGATACGGATACCGTCGAATACGGCCCCGAATGGCAGTTCGGCCTAGCCGTTGTGACCGCCAACATCACCATGAAGCGCGGCCCGCATGATGTCTTCATTTGGGTCACCGATCTGGAAACCACCGCGCCCATCGCCAACGCCAAAGTGACCTTGTACGCTGGCGGCACAGCGATTGCGACGGGCACGACCAATCAGCAAGGCGTTGCGCAGCTTCCCGCCTCGTGGAAAGAAAACGCGCAGATTGTCATCACGGCGGAGGGCGAAGGGGTATTCGCCGCGTGGCACGACTACTGGACGACAGGGGATCGCCATCCTGCCGATCCCACCCTCGGCTACGACTACAACGACACCATCTGGATTCCGCGTCCGGAAGAAACGCAAGGCTATCTCTACACCGACCGTCCCATTTACCGCCCCGGCGATACCGTCTATTTCCGTGGCATCCTGCGCGACAAACGCGATGTGACCTATCCCGTTTCGCAGAAAAAGGATGTTTACATTCGCGCGGGCAGCATGTATGGCGATGACGGCACGCCGCAGCCATTCTACAATGTCAAAATGACTTTGAATGAGTACGGCACCTTCAGCGGTTCGTTCAAGATTCCTGACGATACGAAGTTCAATAACGGCTACGTCAACCTGTGGGCAACCTTCAACGAAGCCCTGACGGAAGATCACTATGGCTACGGCTACCTGAGCACCGCTAGTGATGTCGCCATCAGTTTCACGGTAGCGGAATATCGCACGCCCGAATTCGAGGTCAAAGTCAACCCCGATCAGCAAGCAGCGGTGGTGGGCGATGCCATCTCCGCCAAGGTGCAAGCCTCCTATTACTTCGGCGGCAGCGTCAGCAACGCCAACGTCGATTGGCGCAGCTTCGTCACGTGGGGCGACTTCAACTATACGGGCACGGGCGGTTGGCAGTTCGGCTATGCTTCCACTTATGGCGATTATTCCCAGTGGAACAGTTGGGAGGATCTCTACCCGGAGGATTCCAACACCGATACCTACTACTATTACGCTTCTACTGGCCCCTCTGGCAGCACGATCACCGACGATCACGGTCAAGCCGCCATCGACACTATCGCCACGCTTCCCGATGCCAGCAATGGTCGCACCTACACGCGCACCATGATCATCGAAGCTACCATGACCGATGAAAGCGGCCTCAGCATCAGCGGGCGCGGCTCACTGGTCGTCTATCCGTCCAGCATCTTCGTCGGCGCGCGCCTCGATGGTCGTCCTAAGGCGGGACAGCCCTACACGGTGCAGTTCATCACCGTCAATCCCGATAGCCAACCGCGCTCGGATCGCCCCATCAACATTTCGCTGCAAGGCTATCAGTGGAATCGCGCCTCGTGGGGCAACTGGAAAGACATCCTCAGTACCACCGTCATGCCCACAGCCGATGGCACCGCCGACTACACCTTCACCAATCTGCAACCCGGCGTTTATCTGATGACCGTCTCCGCTACCGATGAAAAAGGTCGCGAATCCAGCACCATTTCGTACTTCTGGGTGCCCGATAGCAGCAATCGCCAATTGCTGAGTACCGATCCCAAAGAGCGGATCACGCTGACTTCCGACAAGATCAAGTACACGGTGGGCGAAACGGCACACCTGCTCATCCCCGTCCCCTTCGAGGGCGCGTCCAAGGTGCTCATCACCACCGAGCGCGAAGGCGTCGAGTCCTACGCTATTGTCGATGCCAGCGGCGGCATCCTCGCCTACGATCTGCAACTCACCGATCCTGATGCGCCCAATGTCTGGGTACAGGCGACCTTTATCACCGCCGTGAGCGCCGACTCGCCCTATCCCAAATTCCGTCTCTCGGCCCCGCTTGGCATTGGCGTCGTACCCACCGAGCCTTTCCTCAACGTGCAGTTGGCGGCTTCTACAAAGCAGGCTAAACCGGGCGAAACCGTCTCCTTCGACGTGTCGGTTACGGATCGCGATGGCAAGCCTGTCACTGCTGAAGTCGGCCTCAAGCTGGTTGATAAAGCGGTGCTGGCGCTCTTGCCGCCCAACAGCACCACCCTGCGCCGCACCTTCTTCAACAGCCAGACCTACATTTCCTACACGGAACTGTCCATCGACAGCCTGATCGAAAATCTGGTCAACACCTACAAAACTGCCGTGCCCGGACGTGGCGGCGGCGGTGGTGGTGGCGGCGAAGGTGCGCCGTCCGTGCGTGAACGCTACGAGACCACACCCTTGTGGTTGCCACACGTAATCACCGATGCGTCGGGCAAAGCGCACGTCTCGGTCAAACTGCCCGATAACCTCACCACATGGGAACTCGACGCCCGCGTGCTGACGCAAAGCGCTGATATGCAAGTCGGGCAAGCCACCACCGAGATCATGACCACGCTCCCGCTGATTGTACGTCCCGTCGCGCCGCGCTTCATGATCGCGGGGGACGAAATGCAGTTAGCCGCCATCATCAACAACAATACCGCCAGCGCGCAAACCGTTACCGCCAAACTCCAAGCGACGGGTGTCACGCTCAAATCAGCGGCGGAACAATCCGTCACCATTCCAGCCAACGGGCGGATGCGCGTGACATGGCCTGTCACCGTCGAAAACGCCAGCGGAGCCGATCTCACCTTCAGCGCGGTAGGCGATGGCGTTAGCGACGCCGCCAAACCGCTGCTGCGCACAGGCGAGGGCGACACCATTCCCATCTACCAGTATGTCGCGGCCTCTACCGTCGCGGCGACCAGCGGCGTGTTACGCACCGATGGCTCTACCGCCGTCACCATTGCCGTCCCGCCCCGCCTGAACACGGGCAGTGGTGAATTGCAGATGAATATCCAACCCTCGGTAGCGGCTTCCATCACCGATTCGTTCCGCTATCTGCGCCAGTTCCCTCACTACTGCATCGAGCAAACGGTCAGCCGCTTCCTGCCCAACTTGGCGACCTATCAAGCGCTCAAGCACCTCAACCTCAGCGACGCCGACTTGGAAAAGAACCTCACCGAGCAAATGACCGCTGCCATGCAAAAACTGGCGGATGAGCAAAAGCCCGAAGGCGGTTGGGGCTGGTATCCCGAAATGCGCATCAATCCCCTCACCTCCGCCTACGCCGCGCTCAGTCTGATCGAAGCCCGCAACGCGGGGTTCACCGTCGATCAAACCATGCTCGATCACGCTGTCGGCTACGTCCAGACTTTAATCGGACGGACGCTCGGCGCGAGTGACTGGGAACTCAATCAGTATGCCTTCTTCCTCTACGTTATGGCGCGTGACGGCAAAGGCGATCTCAGCACCTACGAGCGCGTCCTGACGCTGCGCACACGCATGTCCTATGCGGCACGCGCCTATCTGCTCATGGCCTACCACGAGCGCTTCCCGTCCGATCCCGCCGTCCAAACGCTCACCAGTGATCTGATCGGCGGCGCGACCATCACGCAAAACGGCATCTACTGGGATGAGCCGTACAACGATTGGTGGAACTGGGGATCGGACACCAAGACGACCGCACTGGCGCTCACCGCCCTCATCCGCACCGATCCCAACAGCGAACTGCTGCCCGACATCGTGCGTTGGCTGATGTCGGCGCGGCGTGGCGATCACTGGCCTACCACGCAGGAAACGGTCTGGTCGATCACCGCGCTGTCTGAGTGGATGATCCAGACAGGCGAGTTGCAGGGTAAATACGACTTCGCCGTCAGCCTGAACACTGATGCACTCTTGCGCGGTTCCGTCACGCCAGACACCGTGCGCGATGATCACAGTCTGCGTGTCGCGGTCAGCGATCTACTGCAATCCAATCGGCTGGTGATCACGCGCGGCGAAGGCGACGGCGCGCTCTACTACGACGCCTACGTCAAGCTCTACGCTCCCGCCAAAGACGCGCAGCCTGTCTCGCAGGGCATCACCATCACGCGCGAGTACTTCAACGCCACTCGTGACGCCGCCATCACCAGCGCCACCGTGGGCGATGTGATCAACGTCCGGCTGACCATCAATGTCAAGCAGGATGTCCTCTACTTCGCGCTCGAAGATAGCATTCCGGCGGGCACCGAGCCTATCGACAAATCGCTCCTGACCAGTTCCATCGGCGCGGGCGATAGCACCGATCGCCTCTACCATCGTTGGTATTGGGATTGGGGCTATTTCCAGCAGCGCGAACTGCGCGATACAGGGCTGCGTCTCTATGCCGATTACCTACCGGCGGGCACTTACGTCTACACCTACCAGATTCAAGCCAGCCTGCCCGGTCAATATCAGGTCATCCCGACTCAAGCCTACACGTTCTACGTGACCGACATTTTCGGCGCAACGGCGGGCACCAGCTTTGAAGTGCTGCCTCCCGCGCAGAACTAGCCTTTCATCCCGCCTGATAGGGACGACAGTGAAAACCGCCGTCCCTATCAGCCTGATCCCCGCCTTCGCCACGATCTCCGATAGTTCATCAAATTTGTTTGTTGACAAGCCAAACTTTACTGTGCTACCATTTCCGGTAACGATACCGGTATCGTTACCGGACTTTATCTGGTACAGATTTTATGTCAGATCAGCCTACTTATACGATTGCCGATGTGGCGAGATTAGCCGGAGTTTCTGTCTCTACTGTCTCCCGCATTCTCAACGGCAAACATGATGTCGCTCCCGCCACCCGCGATCGCGTCCAGCAGATCATTGCCGAGATAGGCTTCAAGCCGCACGCACAAGCGCAGCGCTTACGGGCGGGCAAAACGCGCAATCTCGCGCTCCTGTTTCCGCTCAAGTCCCCCGGCAACATTCCGTATAACCCGCTGGAAGTAGATTTCATCCTCGGCGCGGCGGCGGCAGCAGCGGAAAAAGACTTCCTGTTCAGCCTGATCACGACTCCCGTCACCAAACAAAGTCTGCTGAACCTTTATCGTAGCGCCCAGATCGACGGCCTCGTGCTGATGCAGGTCTACGCGCACGACTGGCGCGCGGATTTATTGCGCAATAACAATTGTCCCTTCGTCATGATCGGGCGTTGCGACGACAATACTGGCCTAAACTTCATCGACATCGACTTCGAATCCGCCGTCCAGACGGCCTTCGATCATCTCGTTGGCTTGGGGCACCGCAAGATCGCCTTTCTCGGTCAGCCTGCCGAGATGCGCAAACACGGTTGGGGGCCAGCCACCCACGCGTGGCAGGGCTATGAACGCGCCCTAGCGACACACAGCCTCGCCCCGCTCTACCGCGAAACCGGATCGCAGCGCCGTGAGATCATCGACTCCACGCTGGAACTGCTCGATGAGCAGCCCGATCTGACCGCCATCGTTTCTGTTCACGAATTCGCCCCGCTCAGTGTCATTCAGGCGCTCAAAAAGCGCGGGCGCAACGTCCCGGACGACTGTTCCCTGATCGCCATCATGAACGAGCGCATCGGGGAATTGAGTTCGCCACCGATGACACATGTCGATTTTCCCGCCCATGCGATGGGCTATGAAGCTGTTCAAATGCTGATACGCAGATTAGAAGGCGACCCCGCTTCTCCAGAGCACATCATGATCCCGCCCCGTCTGATCATCAGGAACAGCACCGCACCACTCGGCTAAATTCCGCGACTGGAAAGGAGCATCGTATTGGAGTGAGCTTGGCACCTTACCTTAATTCTTAACGCAGCAACATTCAACAATGAGGAGCATTTAACGTGTTCAAACAAGCACCAAGATTATTCTTTGCCTTGCTGGCAGCGACCATGCTAGTCTCGGTTCGTCCGGCGACAGCACAAGAAACCCGCGTCCTGAAGGTGTGGCATTACGAGTCCGAGAACGGCGCGATGGGCACGGCGTGGGCCGATGCCATGAAGAAGTTCGAAGAATCGCACCCCGGCGTCAAGGTCGAATACGAGCAAAAAGGCTACGAGCAGATTCGCCAGACCGCCCAGATGATCCTGAGTTCGGATAGCGCCCCCGATGTCATGGAATCGCCCAAGGGCAACGCCACGGCGGGATTCCTCTCCAAGCAGGGCTTGCTCACCGACATCAGCGACGAAGCAGCCAAGCGCGGTTGGGACAAAATCCTACCGCCAAGCCTCGCCACCGTCTGCCGCTATGACGACAACGGCGTCATGGGTTCCGGCAAATGGTACGGCGTGACCAACTACGGTGAGTACGTGATGGTCTACTACAACAAGGACATGTTCAAGCAGTACAACGTCACCGTCCCCACCACGCTCGAAGAATTCGAAGCCGTCATGGATACCTTCGTCAAGGCTGGCGTCACGCCCATCGCCCTCAGCGGAGCGGAATATCCCGCGCAGCAAATTTGGTACGAACTGTCGTTGACCAAAGCTGACCGCAATTTCATCAATGCCTTCCAGCTCTATCAGGGCGATGTGGACTTCCACGGGCCGGAATTCACCTTTGGTGCCGAGACGATGGCGAACTGGGTTGCCAAGGGCTACATCAGCAAGGACTCGACCGGCATGAAGGCCGAGGATATGGGTGTCGCGTGGGAAGGCGGCAAATATCCGATCATGATTTCCGGTAGCTGGTGGTATGGTCGTCTGATGACGGAAATCAAGGACTTCGAATGGGATTCGTTCCTGTTCCCCGGTGGCAAGATGCATCAGGGTTCCGGCGGCAACATTTGGGTTGTCCCGACGGGTTCGCAAAACAAAGACCTCGCCTATGATTTCATCGACATCACCCTGCAACAGGACAACCAGACGCTGTTAGCCAATGCTGGCGGTATCCCCGTCAACGCCGATCTCACCAAGATCACCGATCCCAAGATCAAGGCGCTGAACGAAAACTTCGCCAAGATCGTCGCGGATGATGGTCTCGCCTTCTATAGTGACTGGCCCGTCCCCGGCTACTACGATGTCTTGGTGCAAAACACGCAGGAACTGATTTCCGGCAGCAAGACGCCGTCCGAATTTCTCGACGCGCTTGGCAGCAACTATGCCGAAAACAAACCGACGCCATAACCCATTGGTAGCGGTGATCTAGAAACTCTCCTCTCAAACACTTGCCAGTGCCGTCCCACAGGGTCGGTACTGGCGAGAGGTTAACATCGCTCAAATTAGGAAAATGCACTTTACTATTGAGTTGTGAGCCGCCAAAGAACTCTTTTAATACCAAGTTTTTTCAACGAGAATGATGTATGGCAAACGAGATAATCACAGCACGCTCAGGGACGGAAGCCCGATCAACGACCAACCGCCAGCGTTCAACCGTGTCTTCCGGCTACGGCATTTTCTTGCTCCCCGGCATCATCCTCTTTCTGGCGATCATCATTCTGCCATTCATGATGAATATCTGGATCAGCTTCACCAAGTGGCAGGGCACGGGCATGCCCATCTGGATCGGCCTCGCCAATTACCAGAAAGCCCTGAACGACACTACCTTCTGGGCCTCCTTCCGCAACAACCTGATCCTGATCATCGCTATCACCGTCATCCCGACCATTCTAGGATTGCTGCTCTCCACCGTCCTTTTCGACTACATCGCCCGCAAATTCGGCAGAACCGTCTCTAATTTCTTTCGCGGTGGCTTCTATCTCCCGCAAATTCTGCCCGTCGCCATCGCGGGCGTAGTCTGGGGGTGGCTCCTCCAGCCAGAAGGCGCGGTCAATTATTTGCTCCGTTCCGCTGGCATGAATTCGCTCGCCCGCAACTGGCTTGGCGATGCGGCGACAGCGCTGCCAACCGTCATGGTCATCATGATCTGGTTCCAGATCGGCTATCCGCTCGTCATCTTCATGGCAGCCATGCAGCGCATCGATCCCGAATTGTTGGAAGCTGCCTCGCTCGATGGCGCGACGGGCTTTCAAGGCTTCTGGCGCATCACGGTACCGCTTATCCGCCCTGAAATTTATGTCGTCGTCCTCACCACCACCATTTACGCGCTGAAAATCTTCGGGCAAATCTTCGTCCTCACGCGCGGCGGGCCGGGTACTGCGACGATGGTGCCCGCCTACTTCGCCTACCAGAACTTCTTCGAGAAATTCAATGTAGGCTACGGTGCTGCCATTTCGACGGTCATGGCCTTCATTATTCTGATTTTGACCGCCATCTTTATTTTCATGCAGTCCAAGCAAGACGTGATAGGAGAATCGCTCTGATGACCGCTCTAGCTGCTCGTCGTTCCAATGGGCTGGTTCCCTATCTCACGCTGTTCGGCCTGATCGTGCTGCTGCTCATCATGCTCAGTCCGTTCGCCATCGTCGTGGTCAATGCCTTCAAAGCCCCGCAAGAATACGCCGCCAACGGCCCGATCAGCCTGCCGAGCGGGATTTATACGCAAGGCTTGGCAGATTTCTGGAACCGCGTAGACTTCACCACCAAATTGGTCAACAGCACAGTGATTAGCCTCTCCGTGGCGGTGCTTGGCGTCTGTCTCTCGCTGCTCAACGCCTTTGCCCTCGGCATCGGACGGGTGCGCGGACGCGTCTGGTTCCTCGTCTTCTTCATGATCGCCAACACGCTCCCGCACGAATCGTTGGCCTATCCGCTCTACTATTTCGCCAAATTCTTCAAAATCTACGATACCCAGTTCGCGGTCATCCTGATTTTTACCGTCATTCAGAGCGCCTTCGGAACCTACCTGCTGAGTTCGGTCTTCAGCACCTTCCCGCGCGAGATGGTCGAGGCCGCCACCGTCGATGGTTGCAACAAACTTCAACTGCTGTTCCGTGTCGTCGCGCCGATCAGCTTACCGTCGCTTTCGGTGCTGTTCGTCTTCTTCTTCATCTGGACGTGGAACGAATTTTTCTTGCCCTTGATCATGTTGATCTCGAACGGCAAGCAAACCGTACCCTTGGCGATTGCTACGTTGCAAGGCCAGCACAACATGGACGCCACCACCACCAGCGCCTCAGCCTTGCTTGGCATTTTGCCCTGCATCATTTTCTTTTTCCTATTCCAGCGTACACTAACACGAGGCATTACGGCGGGCAGCATCAAGTAATTCCCGCTTCTTCTGTCACATTTCTGAATTCTGTATGTACTCAGCACTAAGGACTTAGCACTTAGCACTATTCAATGGAGATTCACACTCATGAAGTTTGAGGAAGGGCAATGGCGCATTCTACCGGGGACGGAGGCTATCTACCCCGCCACGGTCACCGATTGCGTTGTTGAACCAGACGCGCTTACCATCACGGGTTACGATCACGTCATCAAGGATCGTAACGACTATCTGCACGGTACCATCATCACGGCGCGTTTTTCCTCTCCCGCGCCCAACGTGATCCGTGTCCAGTTGACTCACTTCAAAGGACGGCGCGACAAGCAGCCCGTCTTCGATCTCGACTACGCGGCGACCAATCAAGCCGTCACCACGGGCCAAAACGAACATCAGGCATGGCTGAAATCTGGCAATCTGACGGTTTGCGTGCCTACGCAGGGTGCATGGCGCTACGATTTCCAGCGTGACGGTGAACGCCTCACGGAAAGCGACTCGCACGCGGTCGGGCTGTTCACGCAAAATGGTCAAACCTATATCCGTGAGCAGTTGTCCATCCTCGCGGGCGAAACCATCTATGGGTTGGGCGAGCGTTTCGGCCCCTTCGTCAAAAACGGGCAGATGATCGACAGTTGGAACGAAGACGGCGGCACCAACTCGGAATATGCCTACAAGAGCATCCCCTTCTATCTGACCAGTCAGGGCTATGGTGTGCTTGTCAACCATCCCGGCAAAGTGGCGTTTGAGGTCGGCTCACATCACGTCAGCCGTGTGCAGTTCAGCGTCGGCGGTCACAGTCTGGATTATTACATCTTCGGCGGCCCCACTGCCAAAGACGCGCTCGATCAATACACCGCGCTCAGTGGACGACCCGCTACGCTGCCGGATTGGTCGTTCGGACTCTGGTTGACGACCTCGTTTACCACCAACTACGACGAAGAAACCATCCTCGCCAACATCGATCACATGGAAGAACTCGGCATTCCCATCCGCGTTTTCCACTTCGACTGCTTCTGGATGCGCGAACTCACGTGGTGCAGCTTCTTGTGGGATAAGCGTATGTTCCCTGATCCCGCCGGAATGCTCCGCAAACTGCGCGACAAAGGCATCAAAGTCTGCATGTGGATCAACCCCTACATCGCGGAACCGTCGCCCTTGTTTGCCGAAGGTCAACAGCACGGCTACTTGCTCCACGACCGCGACGGCAATGTCTATCAGGTCGATCACTGGCAGCCCGGTCTAGCCTTCGTGGATTTCACCAATCCGGCGGCGCGTGCATGGTATGCGGGCAAGCTCAAAGACCTGCTCGACATGGGCGTCGATGCCTTCAAAACCGACTTTGGCGAACGCATCCCTACCGAGGTGCGCTATTACGACGACTCCGATCCGGAGCGGATGCACAACTACTACACCTATCTCTACAACCAGACCGTGTTCGAACTGCTGGAAACGGTCAAAGGCCAAGGCCAAGCCGTCCTCTTCGCGCGTTCAGCTACGGTCGGCAACCAGAAATATCCCGTGCATTGGGGTGGCGACAACAGCTCCACCTACGAATCGATGGCGGAAACCTTGCGCGGCGGTCTCTCGCTCGGTCTCAGTGGTTACGGCTACTGGAGCCACGACATCAGCGGCTTCAACGGCACCGCGACAGCCGATCTCTACAAGCGGTGGGTAGCTTTTGGGTTGCTCTCCTCGCATAGCCGTCTGCATGGCAACACCAGTGTGCGGATGCCGTGGCTGTTCGATGACGAATCCGTCGATGTGCTCCGCTTCTTCAACCAACTGAAAAACCAATTGATGCCCTACCTGCGGGCTGTCGCGAAAGAAGCGCACGATCACGGATGGCCTATCCTCCGCGCCATGACTCTCGAATTCCCTGATGATCTGACCTGTCGCACCATCGACATGCAGTACATGCTTGGTTCGGCGCTGCTGGTCGCGCCCGTTTTCAGCCCCAGAGGCGAGGTCAACTACTACCTGCCTGCGGGCGAATGGCGTAACCTATTCACGGGTGAAGTAACGACGCAGGCGGGTTGGCACAAGGGGAAATACGACTACTTTAGCCTGCCGCTGTGGGTCAACGTTGCGCGCGGCGACCAATGGGAGTGCCTGAAAGCGACACTGCAAATCAAGAACTAAAGCGACGTCAGCACGCTGAATGATCGCAAATCACATCAGGGTGAGGGGAAACTCTTGCCCTGATAACGGACTTGGCTATAAGATCGGTGTGAACCGCGTATAGCTCTCGATCAACGTGCATTGCTCATCCGTTACCGCGTGTTCAGAGTCGTTCTCACGTCCCAACAAGGTCTTCACCGCCAGCCCGATCTGCGCATTGAGCGAACTGCCTTTGCCGCCACCAAGCATCCGGTATCGGGAACCAAACTTGGCGCGGTAGCCTTCAATCGTCTTGAATACCATTAGCGTGATGTCAGGAGAATTATGCAATTCAGGCGGGATTTCGTCGAGAACATCTCGAATCAGCTCCTCAACCTCTTCTTGTGTCGCCATCGCTAAGCAATTTCCTCAAATTAGGTCGGACGAGACATAACTTTATGCTCACATAATAGCGCTCATTACGCCCCGATCAAATCACACTTTCAAACTAAACCACATTCAAACTTTCATCGCATAATAATTTGGAACTTATAACTTGACACGATCAATATGTTCGATTAAACTGTTCTTTGTAAGTTGAGCAGTGGGTGACCCTTGCCTACCATCCTAAACTTTCTGCCTCTTCTTCCTTCAGCGTGTAGTTAGTCGCTCTCTACTGTATGGCTATGATTTAAACGCAAGTTGGATTATCTCTAAACCGACATCACCCTACCTCATCAGGTGGCACCTCAGTTCCCCCTCGTTGCGAAGCGGAGAGGGGGTCAGGGGGTGAGGTTCTTCTACTTAGCACGCAGCACTTCATTTTCGCCTGATCTTGCCTGTTATCGCCTGTTATTTGCCTGATCCGGTCGGTTCATAAGGGTTCATTTGAGCGTAAAAATGTGAGTCTCCTGTTTTTGCCTGTTATATCAGGCAAAACAGGCAATTGATGGTCTACCACCAACGCTAGGAGATACCGCCGTTGCCGCTACTGACGAATCACTCCCTAACCTTGACTGTCTCTACCCGGAGTAATCAGACCGTCCGTTCGTACGAAAATACCACCAATGATCCCGTTCCACGCTCAACACGGGATCATCGGAGGGATCATTTCAGCGCTCACCGCCTCGCCCACCGACTCGCGGTACAATCGAGCCATTTACGCTGGCCTACTCAATGCTGTGAGGCGCTCATGACACCCTCTACTGAAGACAAAACCCAATTCCTGACTGACCAACTGAACGAACTGAAATCCCAAGGGCTATTTAACACGATCCGCACCATCGACAGCCCGATGGACGCGCACATCGTGATCGACGGACGCCGGATGCTCAACTTCTGCGCCAACAACTATCTTGGCTTGGCGAACCATCCTCGGCTGAAGGACGCTGCCAAACGCGCCATCGACACCTATGGCATTGGCCCCGGTGCGGTACGCACCATCGCGGGCACCATGTCCCTGCACACGCAGCTAGAGCAGCGCCTCGCCGCTTTCAAAGGCGCGGATGCGGTGATCACCATGCAGAGCGGATTCACCGCCAATCTCGCCGTTATCCCCGCGCTGGTGGGCAAAGAAGATGTCATCTTCTCCGACCGTCTCAACCACGCCAGCATCATCGATGGCTGCCGTCTCAGCCGCGCCACCATCGTCGCCTACGAGCACAACGACGTGGACGATCTCCGCCGCAAAATCGCGGAGACCACCGACTACCGCCGCCGCCTCATCATCAGCGACGGCGTTTTCAGCATGGATGGTGATATCGCCCCGCTGCCACAGCTCTACGAAGTGGCGCAGGAGCACAACATCCTCCTCATGGTGGACGACGCGCACGGTGAGGGCGTGCTTGGCAAAGGCGGACGCGGCATCGTGGATCACTTCGATCTGCACGGCAAAGTCGATGTCGAGGTTGGTACCATGAGCAAAGCCTTCGGGGTCGTCGGCGGTCTGATCGCGGGCAAGCAGGTCATCATCGATTGGCTCCGTCAGCGCGCGCGTCCCTTCCTCTTTAGCAGCGCCATGACTGTGCCCGATGTAGCCGCCTGTCTGGAAGCCGTCGATATGCTCGAAACCAGCGATGAACTGGTCAAACGCCTATGGAGCAATGCCGCGTGGTTCAAGGAACGCATGAAAGCGCTCGGCTACGACATTGGGCATAGCGAAACGCCGATTGTCCCCGTCATGCTCGGTGAAGCCAGCACCGCGCAGCAGTTCAGCCGCAAGTTGTTCGAAAACGGCATCTTCGCGATGGCGATCACCTTCCCGACCGTCCCGCAGGGTAAAGCCCGCATCCGTGTGATGAACAGCGCCGCGCACAGCCCGTCAGACTTGGAAGAAGCCCTCGTCGTCTTCGAAAAGGTCGGCAAAGAACTTCAGGTCATCTCCTGAGTGAAGGATGACGAAATGACTAGAGCTACTCCCTATCAATTACTCTTGATTAACTTGGAACAATCCCTTCCTAAAAATGCTCTCGGCTATACATCAAAAGAAAGTGCTTATGAAGGTCTTAAGAGACTATCAGGCGAAGACTTCGGTGATGACGTTGCGGCATGGAAAAAGTGGTTGAAAGATCATAAGTTGCTATGAACCAGAAAAGAGTCATTTATGCGTAAGCGAGTAATTCTCATCACCGGAGCCAATGGCGAAGTCGGGCAGGGCTTGATCCGTCAGTTAGCGCAAGTACCGGATCGTCTGCCGATCATCGCGCTTGACCTGCGCACGCTCGAACCTGCCCTCCTGCCGATGGTCGAAGCCAGCATCGCGGGCGACATCCTCGATGCCAACATGCTGGATCGCCTGACCACCGAATACGAGATCGACACCATCTATCATCTAGCCGCCCTGCTCTCCACCCATTCGGAGTTCCGTCCGGAAGCCGCCCACCGCGTCAATGTGCAGGGCACCGTCGATATGCTGCACTTAGCCATAGAGCAGGCGCGTTGGCGGGCACAGTCGGTCAAGTTCATTTTCCCCAGTTCCATCGCGGTCTACGGCCTGCCCGATCTCGCCACCAAGCATCAGGTCGGCGCGGTCACCGAGCAAACCTACCTCGATCCGATCACCATGTATGGCTGCAACAAGCTCTACGCCGAGCATCTGGGGCGCTACTACATGTCCCATTATCGCCAGCTTGCCGCCGCGCCGGAAGAACACGGCGTCGATTTCCGCTGCGTGCGCTTCCCCGGCATCATCAGTGCCTTGACCATTCCCTCTGGCGGTACCAGCGATTTCGCGCCGGAGATGATCCACGCAGCTGCCAAAGGGGTGCCTTATGCCTGTTTCGTCCGTCCCGATGCGGTCATTCCCTTCATGACCATGCCGGACGCCATCAAAGCGCTGCTAGGGTTAGCCAAAGCCGATAAAGCCCGTTTACAACGTGCCGTCTACAACGTCTCGGCTTTCAGCTTGCCCGCTGAGCAGCTTGCGGAACAGGTAGTGAAGTATTTCCCGAACGCGGAGATCATCTACGAGCCGAGCGCAGGACGCCAGCGCATCATCGACTCGTGGCCTGCCGATATGGACGACACTGCTGCTCACCATGATTGGGATTGGGAACCCGATTTTGACGGTGAGCAGGCATTCCGTGATTATCTAGTGCCGACCATTCGCCAGCAGTATGCTTAGTAAGGGCGAGTCGACCTTACCACGACGTATAGCCACCGTCTACGATCAAGTCGGTGCCGGTGGCGTAGCTTGCCGCGTCAGACGCCAGATACCACACGGCATGGGCGATTTCCGATGGGGTGCCCAGTCGGTTCATCGGCGTCATCTCCATCCATACGCGCCCCCAATCGCCAGTAGCGAGTCCGCGCTTGGTCATGTCGGTGCCGATGTACCCCGGCGACACAGAGTTGACGCGCACACCGTACGGTGCCCACTCCGCCGCCAGCGACTTGGTCAGGTGGATCACGCCAGCTTTAGAGGCGTTATACGCGGCTTGCGGCTGTGGCTTGTTCACGATGGAGCCGGACATCGACGCGATGTTCACGATCGCGCCGCTCTTGCGCTCGATCATGTGCTTGCCAACAGCACGGCATGACCAGAACACGCCATTCAAATTCAGGTCGATCACCGATAGCCAGTCCTCGTCGGAGGTACTTTCGGCGGGTGTGTTGCGGGCGATGCCAGCATTGCTCACCAGAATGTCGATTTTCCCGAATTGTTTGAGCACCTGTTCCACCATCGCGTTCACGCTGGCGGAACTACGGGCGTCGGTAGGCACCGCCAGTGCATCCCGTCCCATCGTGCGCATTTCAGCGGCGGCGTCCTCGGCAGTGTCGGGATCAAGCTCCGCGATGGCGATAGTAGCGCCCGCGCCAGCCAGCACCCGTGCGATTTCCCGTCCGATTCCGCGTCCGCCGCCCGTAACCACGGCGACACGGTTGCTAAGATCGAATAAGTTGGTTGCCATTATGCCAGACCTTTTGCATGGTTAAGTTGTGGAAGGCGAGGCTGACTGCCCCGCCTTCCTGAGTCACGTAGCGGGGAAAAGATGTCGTCAGGCCAAACTGAACTGGACTTTCATCCGCTTCGGATCGTGTTCAGCCATTTCCAGACCCTGCACGAAATCCGCCAGCGGGAGTCGGTGCGAAATCAACGGTTCCACGCGGATCAAGCCGCTGTTGATCATCGCGATGCTCTCTTGGAAGGTGCGGTTCACGGCGAAGCTGCCGATGATGCTCAGGTCTTTGCGGAACACGTCGTAAGGGATGAACGTCGCGGGTGCGTCCACCGGACACACGCCGAACACCCACACTTTGCCGCGTGCCCGTGCGTACTGGAAGCTCTGTTCAAGCACCTTGGGGATGCCTGTCACGTCCACCACGATGTCATAGCCCTTCGGCGCGATAGCCTTGAGTCGCCGTTCCTGATGCTCATCCGCAAGGACGGCCTCGCTTGCGCCGAGCTGCATCGCCTGTTCGAGTCGCCATGGCACGGTGTCGGTGACCACGATATTAGACGCGCCAACGCTGCGCAGCGACTGCACCATCAGGCATCCCATCGGCCCCACGCCGAACACCAACGCCGAGTCACCCGGTTGCACCTGCACGCGCTTCAGTCCCCACACCACGCACGCCAACGGCTCGACCAGCGCGGCGGCTTCGAACGACAGGTTGCCGATGGGGAATACATTTCCTTCCGGCGCGATCACGTAGTGGGCGAACGCACCGCTGCGTGTCACACCAATCGCCGCGAGGTTCTCACACTGGTTCGGTTCGTTGCGTTGGCACGCCGGACAGCGGTTGCACGGGATGTTAGGGTCAGCCGTCACGCGGTCACCAACTTTGAAACGGGTGACATTCTCTCCACACCCGATCACCGTGCCGCTGAACTCATGACCGGGAATCAGCGGATACACAGCCATATACTCGCCACGGAAGATATGGATGTCCGTCCCGCAAATACCGGCGGCGGCGACTTCGATCAACACGTCATCGGGGCCGGGGGTAGGTTGCTCAGTTTCAATCACGTGCGCCCTGCCCGGCGCTAAAATTTGGGCAGCAAGCATTTTCGTATGCCTTTCTTGGTGTGCCTCGTTTATTTGACTGCGCCTGCTGTCAGACCGCGCACCAATTGGCGTTGGGCGATCCAACCAGCGATGATGACGGGCGCAACCGTGAGAGTCGCGGCGGCGGACATCTTCGCCCAGAACAATCCTTCCGAGGTCTTGAAGGATGCGATGTAAACAGACAGCGGCGCTGCTTTGCTAATGGTAAGGTTGAAAGCTAAGAAGAATTCGTTCCATGAGAAGATGAAGCACAGCAGCATGGTTGCCATCAATCCCGGCATCGCCAGCGGCAAAATGATAAATCTGAACTCTTGCAGCAAAGTGGTGCCATCGATACGACTGGCCTCAATCGTCTCGTAAGGTAAGTCAACGAGGAACGAACGCATCATCCACACGACCAACGGCAAATTCATTGCCGTATAGATCAGGATCAATCCGAGGTGAGTGTCAAACATGCCAAGTTGCTTGAAGATTACGTACAACGGCACAATCACGCCCACAGGCGGCAGCATCCGCGTACCCATCAGCCACATCAACGTGAAGTTGCTGCGTGGGCCGGGATAAAATGCCATCGTGTAAGCAGCGGGCATCCCGATGGCGATAGCCGCCAACGTCGAGACGACGGTAATCACCAGAGTGTTGAAAAGGTGCGCAAAATACGGTGAATTCTCGATGGCATTTGCCCAGTTTTCCAGCGTCGGTTGGAAGATAATCTGCGGTGGCGAGGCAAACGCATCCGCCTCCGTCTTAAAGGAAGTCATCACCATCCACAGAATCGGGAAAAAGATCAGTAGCGCGATGGCGATAGTCAACACATTCAAGCCAGAACTAACCAGTTTACGATTTAGTGCTGCGTTCATGCTGCCGCCTTATCTTGGCTACCACGGATGATGCGGATGAAGAACAGGGTAATGATATTGGCGAGGATCACCGCGATCACGCCGTAAGCGCTTGCCCGCCCGATGTTCCACCGCGAAAATGCTTCTAGGAAGATGTTGAAGGTCAACGTCGTCGTCTCGATGCCGGGGCCGCCTGTGGTAGTCACAAAAATTTCGCCAAAGATATTGAGCACAAATAGGGTTTCCAAAAGGACAGCGATTTCGATGTAGCGGGTGAGGTGTGGCAGCGTAATGTGCAAAAAGATGTTGCCAGCGCCAGCGCCATCGATTTGCGCGGCTTCGTACCACTCGTTATCGACGGATTGGAGACCCGCCAGCAGAATCAGCATCATGAACGGCATCCACTGCCATGTCACGATGACGATCAGCGACATCATCGGGAAATCGCCCAACCACGAGATGCGTGGCCCGCCCAAAGACACCAGCAAGGTGCTGATCAAGCCATAGGCGGGGTTCAACAGCATATTTTTCCACATCACTGCCGATACCGTGGGCATGATCAAAAACGGCGTGATCAGTAATGTGCGTGCGAATCCGCGACCGATGAATTGTCGATTCACTAACAGCGCCAGTGCCATGCCGAAAATAAGCGATAAAAGCACGACGCTAATCGAAAAAACTAGTGTATTGCCGAGGATCGCGAGCACATCCGAGTCTTGAAAAAAGTTCAAATAGTTATTTAGTCCGACAAAACGCGTACGGTCAGGTCGGAGCATGTTCCAGTTAGAAAGGCTGTATACCAGCGTGAATACGAGAGGCAGTTGAGTCAGGATCACCATGTAGAGGATGGCGGGACGTGAGAGCAAATTTCGGAACTGACTCTTGCTCTTATTCGCTGGCACAGGCAATGCTTGGGGATGCGTTGCATTGGGTATAGCTGACATAAGGAGTATCGAAACCGCCCTCATGCTATAATCGGCCTTGGTAGAGTTCACCTCACCCGCCCATCTTGGCAGAGCAGACGGATAAGGTGAACGAAGCTGTTGTCACACTTCCTTTTCCATCAAGCCCGCTGTCGTAAAAGTCTTTTCGAGGGAACAATTACGCCCGCAGCTTGGCGGCGGAGGCGTGTGACAATCTATTGAATGTAACCAGCGTCTTTCATCGCCTTGACCGCGATCTCTTGTCCCTTCTTCAGGGCGTCGTCAACCGACATCTTGCCAGCGATAGCCGCCGAGATTTGCTGCGAAACGTCCGTGCCGATGCCTTGGAATTCTGGGATGCCTACGAACTGCACACCAACATACGGCACCTTGTCGCGTGTAGAGTCGGTTGGGTCGGCGGTCTCGATAGACTTCAGTGTAACGGGGGCAAACGCCGCCGCCGCCAGATATTCAGGCAGCTTGTAGGTGGATTCACGCGTGCCCGGTGGAACCGTGTTCCAGCCATTGGTCTTGCCGACCAGTTGGACGTAATCCTTGCTGGTCGCCCACGTGATGAACTGCAAGGCTTCGGCCTGATGCGGGCTAGTGCTTGGGATCGCCAGAGACCACGCCCACAGCCAGTGATAGCCCTTCTTGACCGATGCATACGGAGCCATCACGAAGCCGACATCATCAACGATCTTCGACTGCTTCGGGTCGGTCAGGAAGCCAGCGGCAACCGTCGCGTCCACCCAAATCGCAGCCTGACCCTGCGCAATCGCCGTCAGCGATTCAGAGAAGCCATTGGCTTCCGCGCCGGGGACGCCGCAGTCATGCAGCAGGTTGACATAGAAGCTGACCGCGTCATGCCATTCCTTGGAGTCGATCTGGGGTTGCCAGTTCTCATCGAACCACTTGCCGCCGAAGGTATTGATCACGGTGGTCAGCGGAGCCATGACCTCGCCCCAACCGGGCAGGCCACGCAGGGCGATGCCGTACTGTTTCTGATCAGGCTTGTGCAGCTTGCAAGCGAACTCACGGATCTGATCCCACGTCGGTTCTTCCGGCATCTCAAGGCCAGCTTCCTTGAACATCTTCTTGTTGTAGAAGGTCATGCTGGACTCGCCGTAGAAAGGCACAGCGAACAACTTGTCCTCAAACGACAGCGCTTGGCGCATTGGCTTGAGCAGGTCTTCCTTGTCGTAGTTGGCTTGAACGTTGTTGGGATTCGCTGTCATCAGTTCGTCAACGGACTTGATCCAGCCGTTCTTCGCCCAGATCGGCACTTCATACGTGCCCACGGTTACCACGTCGAACGAACCAGTGCCGGACGCCACATCAGTGGTGACGCGGGCGCGTAGTTCGTTTTCTGGCAGCACCACCCAATTCAGCTTGATATTGGGATATGCCGCTTGGAATTGGTCGGTCAATCCTTGCATGATCTTCATATCAGGGTTATTGACCGTGATGATCGTGATCTCAGTCGGTGATTGGGCGCGTGCGGGTAGCATCATACTTAGCGTAGCGACGATGACCGCAAGGGTCACTAATAAGCTCAATTTCTTTTTCATTTTTACTCCCGGTTATGTGTAATTAATTTCAAGACGGTCAGCCATGTGGCTCATGTTCTGCGATAGCCATCACCCCCTTTGATCGTTATGTAGTGAAAATGCCTCCGATAAAACGGCTTAATAAAAGTGCCGGATTATCATTTCCTTAGTGTGACTGTCGTTTACGTTCCAGCAATTTGCTCGCCGTAGCGTGATCAGTCACCAAGACGTTGCAATATTTGCCTTGCAACGCGCCCCATATCGCGTCAAGTTTTTGCAGACCGCCTGCAGCGGCAATGGCTAACTCCTTGGCGCGTAAGTTATATAAGTCAAGGGCAATCGTGCGGGCACTAATCTCAGGTGAGCACAAATTGCCATCGATGTCGTAAGCGTGACCGCAGATTTCGCCAACACCACCTTGTGCCTGTATCGATTGCAGTAGTCCATGATCGACATAGCCGTGCTTATACAGCGATCCCTGTGGAGAAATATTGCCGATCCCGAAGATGGCGATGTTGGCCTGATGCGCAAGATGGAGCACGTCAGCAATCGTTGAATCGCTGAGTAAACTGGTTTTGATGTCCGCACGGTCAACGAAGGAAGGCGCGGGCAGCGTCACTAACTTTGCACCGAAGGCTTGCGCCACCAACCGCACGACACTTTCCGCATCGGTATGGAGCGGTGAGCTAGGGCGTGTACCATCCAGCGCTACTACCGTGAGATTCTGGAGGCGGGCGGGCTTGAGATGCATCGCGAATGTACGGAGCGTAGTGCTGCCCGATACCAGACCCAAGATGTCACCGCTCTTTAGCCGACGATGGATGAATTCGGCAGCAGCAGCACCGATAGCGTCTCGGATCGCATCATCAGTGTCGGCAGGCGGGGCAACGACAACAGCCTCAGAAAGCTGAAAGGCTTCCTCTAGCGCTAATTCAAGTTCGGCTGAGTACGACAACGGGGACAAAATCTCGATACGCACGATTCCCAGATCATGAGCGCGTTGCAATAGCCTTCCAGCCATTTGTCGGGAAATGCCCAACCGCTGCGCAATCTCATGTTGAGAAAGGTGGCTCTTGTAATAAAGTGTGGCGACTTTCACCAGTAACCGCGTATCGTCACTCAAGATAAGTTCTCTATATTAAATTCATGAGCATTTGCTCACGCTCTGAGCAAATGCTACGAGAAATCGATTTTTTTGTCAAGCATCAATGTGAAATGTGCTCAAATTCGCTTTAGCATTTTGGGGTAGTGGGACGCAGGAGGGGATAGATGTGAAATCTCTAACTTTTCAAAATCAACTCTTGACTCAACTCAAATGTTCGTTTATAGTATTGCGTGCTATCAAAAATGCATAGCAAGTGCTCATCTATTAATCGGTATCGATCAAATGATCTGAATTGAAAATCCCCTTGAAATCATCACAGAAATGATCTGAATTGAGCAGCCGAATCAGATCATAATCAGATCATTTGACCCTTCCTGACCTAATAAAAACCGAATGAAATGATCTGATTCCCACGCGTAATCAGATCATACAATGATCTGATTATGATCACTTCGATCATTTCATTCGAAGCACTTGTTCTAAGACTACCCGCGTCGCAATTGCCGTCTATATTTCCTCGATAGCGACTAAAACAAAGACCAGTATTTCATGGTAGAATAATATATAGATCAAGGTAACTGAATTAGCTCTCTATCAGCGGGCATTTAGGATTTATACAGATAAAAGATGGGAAATTTGGCAGAGGACTCAAGCATTTGAGTTTTCTAACTGCTCGTGCGAATTGCAGTTGCCCCAATTCTATATTCTGTTTACACTATCGTACATGAATTTTGCATGTTGGCGGATTGCATCAGCCACTATCACCGGGACACTCCTCATTGAGGCGTGCCAGCCGCCAGCCCATACGTAGACAGAGAGCAGGAGTCGTCAGGATTTAATTTATGGATAACGTACCGAGCGAAAACAATTTTGCGACAATTAAAGTTGTCGGTGCGGGCGGTGGTGGCAGTAATGCTGTAAACCGCATGATTGAAGAAGGGCTGGGCGGTGTTGAATTCATTGCGGTCAACACGGACAGTCAAGCGCTCCAACTCTCGAAGTCACGCACACGGGTGCGGATCGGTGACAAACTGACGCGCGGACTTGGTGCAGGCGGCAATCCTGAGATCGGCAAGAAGGCTGCCGAGGAATCTGCTGACGAACTATATGAGGTGTTGCGTGGGGCGGACATGGTGTTCATCACCGCTGGTATGGGCGGCGGGACGGGCACAGGCGCGGCTCCGGTGATCGCGCAAATCGCCAAAGAGCTTGGCTCATTGACGATTGGTGTGGTGACGCGTCCATTCACATTTGAAGGCACACGCCGTATACGCGCTGCGATGGAAGGTATCGAAGACCTTAAGAGCAAAGTCGATACGCTCATCGTGATTCCTAATGATCGTCTGATCCAGATCGCGGATAAGCGCGTCTCGCTCAATGACGCCTTCCGCATGGCAGATGATGTGCTGCGACAAGGTATTCAAGGCATTTCCGAAGTCATCACCGTCCCCGGTCTGATCAACCTCGACTTCGCGGACGTGCGTACCATCATGAGCGAAGGTGGCGCTGCCTTGATGGCAGTTGGCACCGCAAGTGGTGATGATCGTGCGCGTAAGGCTGCTGAACTGGCAATTAGCAGCAACTTGTTGGATGTGACGATTGATGGTGCGCGCGGCATTCTGTTCAACGTGACGGGCGGCCCCGACCTCAGCCTGTTCGAAGTCAATGAAGCGGCTGCTATCATCAAAGAGACCGCCCACAATGATGTTCAATTGATCTTCGGTGCGGTAATTGATGAAAACATGAAAGATCAAATCCGCATTACGGTGATTGCGACTGGATTTGAGCGCGGCCCTAGCACAGACTTCACGTCCACATCTAATACGAGCTACCGCCCACAAACCAATGTGGGACGTCCGTCTGTAAGCCCGGAACGCACCGAGCGATGGACTAGCACCAACACGAGTGCGGCGCGTCCCGCGACACATCAGCCGCCTACGCGTCAGACGCCGCCACCCGCCACACCGCCCGCGCGTGAACAGTCTACGCCGCCGCCCGCTGAACCACCGCGTGAGCAGCCACGGCAGCCACTTGCTGAATCTACCCGTGAACAGCCGCGTCCGCAGTCTACACAGCCGCCGTCAGCGCCACCGCCCGCGCAGCCATCAACGCCTGCGAACAATCCTTATTCCAGTGATGATTTGGATATTCCGACTTTCCTACGGAAAAATTCGCGCTAATGTGCGTCTAGTGCTGAGGTATAACGCCCTGATTCCATCGGGGCGTTTTTGTACAAAATTTGTATCGAATGGGCTGCACCGCGTCACCTCTTGACGGTTGATACGGTAATACACGTAGTAAATCCCGCTGGCCTATTGTCGGTACTGTTGATATTTGGAACACAGCCGACCTTGATGGGGGAAAACAGTTATGAAAAGAACTCGACTTGTAGTCATCCTTAGCCTATTGTTTGCTCTCACACTCGGTGCGACCTTATCACCAATGATGTTGGTGCGCGCTGGTGCGGGTGGCTTCACATTCAACGCATCCAAAGGTCTGATTGTCAATGATGGCGTTGACAGTACAGACGTTACTGTTACCGTGACTGACGATGGAAATCCCGTCCCCGACGGCACGCCGATCACATTTGATGTCACGCCGGTCGATCCGGGCATCGTCACATCCACCCTTTCTGTCACAACAACTGGCGGCAATGCCACCCTCAATATTAAGTCGTCCGCTGCCGTGTCGGCTGTATCAGTCATTCACGTGACCGCAACCAACACCGATGTAGCGTGTACCTCGACTTGCACCAGCGCTGAGTTCGATATCACGGTGGTAGATGCAGCGCTGCCAGCGCAGCCCAATTCGACGATTCTCGCCGCTCCCTCCAGTGTGGCAGCAAATAACACCGCGAGCACCATCACGGTTACGTTGCTGAACGCTGCTTCGAACCCGGTCGTGGGCGTCACTGTAAGTCTCACGGCGGATGTGACCGGCCCCAATATCACGACGGTCACTGGGACGACGGATGGTAGCGGCGTAGCGACCTTCACGACCAGTTGGCTCAACCGCGATTTGGCGGCTCCGCAGGTGGTGAATTACACAACCAACACCATTACAGGGGATTCCCAATCTGGTACCTTCACGAAAACCATTCCTGTGACGTTTACTACGCCCGCGCTGCCTGCTGACGGGCCAAGCACGGTCGTCGCCGCACCAACGTCCATCGTAGCCAACGACACGGCAACCTCACTTGTTACGGTCACTCTGTTGAACGCGGCAAGTGCGCCCGTCGCTGGTAAGACGATCACATTGGCGGAAACAACCGCACTCGGCGGGATAACGATTACTCCTGTACAGCCCGTAACCGATGCCAGCGGTGTGGCGACCTTTAACGTGAAGGGTAACGTTGTTGGTTCTGCCACGTTCCAAGCGACTGATACCACTGATACGCTTGTTCTGACAGCCGATCCCGTGACTATCACGCTGGTTTCGCCACTGCCTGCTGAAGGCCCAACGACCGTATCAGCAGCACCATCGTCGATTCCAGCCGATAACACGACGACTTCACTGGTCACGGTAACCCTGCGTGATGCCTTAAGCAATCCTGTTCAAGGAAAAACAGTTTCGTTAGCGCAGACTTCCGCTATCGCTGGAGTTACGATCACCCCTGTGCAGCCTGTGTCTGATGCAAGTGGTGTGGCTACCTTCACGGTTAAGGGGACAACGGCTGGAACAGCGACGTTCCAGGCTACAGATGTGACGGACACCATCGTATTCACTAACGACCAAGTCACTATTACGCTAAACACGCCGCCCGCCGCTCCCGGGCCTTCGACAGTGACGACGAATAAGACAACGGTGATTGCCAATAACACCGATACGGCAACGATCACGGTGACATTGCTTGACGCCGCCAGCCAGCCACTTTCTGGCAAGCTGGTGAACCTGCAAGCGGCTGGCTCAACTTCTGGTCTTCAAGTGAACAACCAGCCCTATCCCGGGGCAAACGTGCTCACTAGTGTATCGGGTGTGGCAACCTTCGTGGTCAAGTCAAACACCGCGCTTGGTAGTGTTACTTTCACCGCTAACGACATCACCGATACTATTCTGCTTAGTAGCGACACAGTTACAATCAATTTCATCGCGCCAGGGGCAGATAAGACGCAGACAACGGTCACAGCCAGTAAAACCTCGGTCTTTGCTAACGGGACGGATAGCGCCACGATCACCGTCACAGTGCGCGATTCGTCTGGCTTCCCGATCCCCAGCAAGCAAGTCTCACTGAACTCGGTCAGTTTCCCCAACGGCATCACGCTTAACGATCAGATACCCGGGTTCGTCACCCCTGTGACTACCAACGGTAATGGCAACGCTAGCTTCGTGGTCAAATCGACGGTTCTGGCAGATAACGTGGTGTTTACATTCCAGATCGACACGGATGGCATTGTCTTGGACGATACAGCGGACAGACCGATTATCTCGTTCGTAGCGCCCGTACCAACCAACACACCGACCAACACGCCAACCTTGACGCCCACTGGCCCGACGCCCACTTCGACGGCGACTCCCGGTACCAGCGCGATCTTGTCAACCGTGTTCTGCAACTACACACAAGCACCTGCTGACGGTGTGTTCAGGGTAACCATCTCGATCACGCTGCGTGATCAGAACAACCAGCCTGTGCCTAACCATCTGCCTGTGCCAGCGGTGACACCGCCAACAGCTGGTCTCTCCTTCAGTTCGCCCGCGCTTACCGATGCCAACGGCAACGTGACGTACTATGTCAGTTCAGTGACACAGACCGCGCCGAACGCGGTGATCATCTCCGTCACTGACCAGACTGCCAGCCCGCCAGTCACGCTGTCCCAAACTTGCTCGATCATCTTTGCGGCACCGGGATCGACACCTGTCGTTGGCCCAACGCCAATCGGTGGTTTGACCACGACGCCAATCGGTACCGTCGTAGTGACCGCTACCGCTACGCCCACCGCTGGTCTGATGAACGCGAACAGCCAAGGCCCGATCACTGGTATCGTAGTGGCTTATCGTCTGCGTGTTCGCACAGGGCCGGGTCTCAACTACGAAATCCTCGGCCTGCTGCGCTACAAAGTGACCATTGTGCTGTTAGGGCGCAACCGTGCAGGAACGTGGCTGCTCACCCAATTGGATGATGGTCGCCAAGTATGGGTTAGCTCGCGATGGGTGAAGGTGAGCCGTGCGCGGTTCCGCCGTCTGCCGCTAATCGCTATACCTACGCGGACACCCGTGTTTGTGAATCCGTCGTCGTTCGTTGTTCCTAGCCAAGGGCAGGGCGTGGGAACAGCCAATGTTGCGATGCTGAACGCTTACAGCGAACCATCGCAAGATGCTACTGTGGTTGGTATGCTGCCGCGTGGTACGGAAATGCTGGTGCTCGGCAAGAGTACCGACGGCAATTGGTACTACGTGGAAATTGGCGATAACCGTGTCTGGGTGCCCGCCACCTACGTATCGCTGAACAAAATCAATGGTTCGACGTTGGGGGTAGTAAACTCGCTCTCATCGTCGTAGCCACCTAGCAACCATTCCGATGCACCTGCGGCGGAATGGCTTGACATCGTGTTCAAATGCAAGGGCTGGTCGGAAGACTAGCCCTTGTCGCTTTGATGAACAGCTCGATCACAACTGGCGCTGTGCAGCTTCTAACGCGCTATTGATCTCATCCAGCGAGGCAGGGACGCCACCACCCTGTGCGAAGTCGGGCTTGCCACCACCGCGCTCACTCTTGATCAGGGGGAGTGCTTGCTTGAGCAGCGGCACTACATCGATCTCGACATTTTGTGCCCGCCCAAAGATGATCTGTGACTTTTCGCCTGCTACGCCAAATAGGACGATGGTATCGGGTCTGGCTGCGATTTTTTGCGCTAGCAAGCGCACCTCATTCGTATCGCGACCTTCAAAAGCGCGTGACACGACGCGCCATTGTCCTTGCGTGTACGCCATCGCGAGCAGACTTTGCGCTTCGGCGTCTGCAAGCTGATCTTTGACCAATTTGAGTTCGGAACGTAACGCTTTGTTGTCAGCCTGTAGGCGTTTGACGGCTTCGGGAACCTCCCAATAGCCAACGGTCAGATCGCTAACCAAACGGTTGATGATATCGTTCTTGCTGCGATAGTCGCTCATGGCGCGGGTGCCGCAGCGGAATTCCAAACGCGTCGTATCGCCTCGCCGCTCGTACTTGACCACCTTGATCAGACCGATCTCGCCTGTGTGCGCGACATGCGTTCCACCGCACGCCGTGACATCAAAGCCGCCCATATCCACGATGCGAACTTTGCCAACCACCTCTGGCATCTTGCGGATAGGCAGCGTCGCCAGTTCATCCACCGATGGATACCAACAGTGCACAGATAGATTTTGCTGCACGATCTGATTAGCGAGTTCTTCAGCCGCAAGCCATTCTTCGGGTGCGATGGCAGCGCGGTTAACATCGATGGTCATGCTGTCGGTGCTCATATGCACGCTGACCGTTTCGGCTTTGGCGGCGCGGCTGAGTGCTTGCGAGAGGATATGCTGCCCGCTGTGATGCTGCATATGATCGAACCGTCGATACGCATCAATCTGCGCTTCTACACGGGCATCGTCTAGCGGATGTTCCAAGATGTGCAATACCGCGCGGTCAGTTTCACGCGTTTGCACGTCGATCACGCGCGCGGCGTTTAACTGCCCATTATCGGGAGGCTGACCGCCGCTTTCGGGATAAAAATAAGTACGATCAAGGATTACAGCGGGCTTTTTCTTGTATTCGGTACGCTCGACTACATCCGCGTTAAAACGCAGTGTGTAGGCATCCTCATAGTAGAGTCGCTCGGTCACGTATTCAACTCCGTTACTCACCCTAGTGTGATTCGTGTTTGGCGCTCATTCTAGCATCACAGCTAGATCAAGCGTAATTCTTTCGCTTTGATCGCGGCTTGTGTTCGGTCGCGCACACCCAATTTCCCGATGATATTCGAGACGTGGTTTTTTACCGTCCCCTCGGTGATCACCAAGCGATCCGCTATCTCCCGATTGTTCATGCCTTCGACCAACCAGCGCAAGATGTCCCGTTCGCGGAAGGTCAATTCTTCAGCAAGCGTACTTGAAGGCGGTGGAAATTGAGTTTGGCGCGCGGCCTCGATGACTTTCATAGTGATCGACGGTTGCAAGAAGCCTTCCCCATGCGCAACCGCATGAATGGCTTCTAGCAAGACTTGCATCGAAACATCTTTCAGCAAGTAACCGACTGCGCCAGCCCGCAGCGCATCCAATACGAATTGGTCATCATCGAATGTGGTGAGAGCGATGATGCGGGCGTCGGGGTGCTGTGCCTTGATGTGCTGCGTCGCGATGACCCCATCCATGATAGGCATCCGCAAATCCATTAGCACGACATCGGGACGCGCGATAATGACGAGCCGAACGGCTTCCGCGCCATCGCCTGCTTCCCCGATCACGTCAATATCGGGGTGTGCTGCCAAGAGCGTGCGCAAGCCTTGACGAAATAACGCCTGATCGTCAGCCAGAAAGACTCGGATCGGTTCGTTCATGCCTGAATCTCCGCTGATAGCTGAAAGCCTTGCCCCGCTGCGGTTTGAATATCAACTTTTCCACCTAGCTGCTGTACACGCTCCCGGAGGCCGAGTATGCCGAACCCGGCTTGTAAATTACTGCTCCCGATCCCATCATCACGTATAGCTAGGGTAAGGCGTCCCTCGGTTCCATAACCGATTACGATGCTGGTGTGACGCGCGTGTGCGTGCTTACGAATGTTGGTCAAGGCTTCTTGCACCATCCGATACAAGGCTACCGCAATTTCATCAGGTAAAAAACGGACGTTTCCTTCTACGCGATAATCCACCACCAACCCCGCAATACGATGTTCCTCCACCAACTGAACGATCGCCTCATGCAGCTTTGTGGGCTTGGTAGTTGTGCCGCGCAGCATGGCGACCGATTCGCGTACTGCCGTTAGACCTTCCTTCGTCAGACGTTGCGCATGACTCAGCGCGGCAATGGCTTGTTCAGGGTTTTGCTGCATAAATGTCTGCGCCACTTCAAGCTGCACATTCACAATCGTCAGATAGTGCCCCAAATTATCATGGATTTCGCGGGCAAGGCGGTTCCTCTCACGCGTTGTCGCTAATTCCTCAACCTGTGCGGCGTACTCGGTGAGGCGTTGATGCGCGCTGACCAGATCGTGACGGGCGCGTTCTTCGCTCACGATCAAATCGCCCAATAACAGCACCGCTCCGTGTGTTAGCGCCAACGAGATCGCGGTCGTGAAAACGGGCAGCGCGGGTAGATACAGCAGCGAAACCAGTATCATGCTGAGATCGGCGCTAACAAAGATGCTCAAGCGCACGCGCCACGCCATCACGCAGCTTTGCAGCAGCAGCAGCAAGATCAGGTTACCAGTGGTCGCCCCGCCGCCCGACGCCGCGTTTTCTAGTACGAAGATGGCGATGACCAGCAGCAGTTGGAGGGAAAAGTAACCGTACAGATGGCGCTTGGATGGCTCACGCAAGGCACGTCGCCAGCCGAACGTCCCGATGAGTGTAAACAGCGCAATCAGCACCAGCAGCGCGATCAACCCTTGCGGATGCCAGTCAACATGGCGGGTGATCAAGGTCACCACCGAGGTGAGTGTAAAAATCAGGAACAGTACCATCCCTTGAATGCTATACAGCCGTTTTGAGAAGGTGAATTTTTCCATCTGGTTTCCTGACTGCTGACTTCTCATGATGACCAATGATAATCGCAAGTGAGGGGCGTTGCATGTGCCGGAAGTCATGCCTTCTTGCCGGAGCGGCATATGCCCGAAGGCGGTGACTGGCATAGAAAATCGTGCCTATCAGTTATCGCTTCCGGCACATCACAGCGAGGCACTGCTCGTGATACGGTATGCACATCAATCGAGCGGCGAAAGGTAGACAGGCAATGAGCAACACGAGAAACTCATCAAAATCGATCAGCGGGCGTATCTTGCGCTGGGCAATACGCGGCATCTTAGGCGGTGTAGCGCTAATCCTAGCCCTGATCATCACTGGTACGATCTACGAGAGCGCGATGGCAAGCCGCGACGCGGAACGCTACCCCGCGCCGGGGCAAATCATTCAAGTCAATGGGCGCAATATGCACCTACACTGCGAAGGCGAGGGCGCGCTGACGGTTGTGCTGGAAGCAGGTGCCAACGCATGGTCAGAGATGTGGGCGTTGACGCAGCCCGCTATCAGTAAGCTCACACGGACATGTAGCTACGACCGCGCTGGTTACGGGTGGAGTTCCCCGAAGGACGGTTCTCACGCTCCACAAGCGGTCGCGGAGGAGTTGCATGATCTTCTCCATAACGCAGGTATCCAACCGCCCTACGTGCTCGTCGGTCATTCGATGGGCGGCAAG
This sequence comes from Anaerolineae bacterium, assembly GCA_019637615.1. Taxonomy (GTDB): domain Bacteria; phylum Chloroflexota; class Anaerolineae; order Aggregatilineales; family UBA2796; genus JAHBVK01. Next base: position 363,441 of record JAHBVJ010000001.1, read on the forward strand.
TATATCCGTGCCTACACGATCGCCTATCCGCAAGAAGTCGCCGGACTAATCTTCGTGGATGCGCGCCATGAGTCGATGGAGCCAGTTGGGCGGACGCCAGAGCAAAGCCGAAAGGACGGAGAAGCCTACGAAGCCGCCCTCAACCTATACCGCATCCTGAGGCAAACGGGCGTGGCACGTATATTTGGTTTGCCCTTGGCGCGGTCGCTCGACCCCACCTTGAATCTATACCCGGCTGACATCGTGTACCGGATGACGTTGTTCACTGTTCGCGAGACGACTCTCCAAACGATGATCGCGGAAGGAAAAGACGGCATGGCGGATGATGCCGAGTTGAGCGCATCGAGATTGCCTGCCCAGTTACCCATCATCGTTCTATCGGCAGAGTCTTCGCTGGAAATAGAGGGCTGGTCGTCGGCACAGCAACAGTTGGCAGCACTGTCGAATAACAGCCAGTGGATTGTGGTTCCGAACACGGGACATAACATTCAGACGGAACAACCGCAAGCTATCGTGGAGGCCGTGCGTAGTCTCATCGACAGCATCGATACGGGCGTGCCGCTGGCAAAGCAATAGGGGAAAAGTGAGCATCCAATCCTAGCGGGGTTGGATGCTCACGACGTTTACGTAATGTTAGGCCTTGACTGGCTCGGTCACGTACACGGGATGTGTCCAGTGGCGGTATTCCGGAATCTTGCCCGTCACCACCTTGAAGAACACCTCGCGCAGCTTTTCCACCATCGGCCCCATCTTGCCCGTGCCAATTGGACGGTGATCGACGGAAGTGACCGCCGCCACCTGCACGCCGGTGCCGCAGAAAAAGGCTTCTTCCGCCAAGTACACTTCGGTACGGTCGATCTCACGCTCGACCACTTCCACGCCCATCACTTCACGCAGCAGCGCGATCACGGACGTGCGGGTGATGCCTTCGAGAATGTCGGCACTCAGCGGCGGCGTGATGGCCTTGCCGTTGCGGACGATGAAGAAGTTGGCGGAACTGGCTTCGGAGACGTGCCCGGATTCGTTCAAGACCAGCGCTTCGTCAAAGCCGTTCAACTCGGCCTCGGTCTTGATCAGCGCGGAATTGACGTAGGCACCAGCGATCTTGCCACGGGCGGGGATCATGTTGTCGTTAATGCGCGTCCACGACGAGAAACCCACCTTGACAGCGGTGTTATCGGCGGTGATGTAGTTGCCGAAGGGGAAGGCGAACATGGTGAAATCGCCGGGGACATCATGCAGCTTGACGCCGATGCCTTCCATGCTCTTGTAGATCAGCGGGCGGATGTAAACATTCTCGTGGAAATCTTCGGTGCGCAGCAGATCGCACAGGATGTCGCGCAACTGCTCGGAATTCCACGGCAGGTCGATCATCAGCAGCTTGCCGGAGTTGCGCAAGCGGTTGAAGTGGTCGATTGGGCGGAACAGGAACAACTGCTTCTCGTCATCATTCCAATAAGCACGCATCCCACCAAACGCCGCCGTCCCGTAATTGAGGGCGTGATTCATCACGCTGACCTTGGCTTGTTCGATAGGCACGATCTTGCCCTGAAAAAAGGCGTACTTCGGCATCGACATAATATAAGCTCCTTAACCCACGTTTCTCATGGAATGCGGTTGATTATCACGCTGTGAAGGGTTGGTTGCAAGCACCAAGTGAGTCCAATGGGCTGAGTGCTGACTCTCCGAGAGCGTCCATGCGGGTGAGTACCGTGTAAAGGGAGTGGTGAGCGCGCGGCGTGGTGGCGAAATGATCCCTATTGTCGGCGTTTCCAGCATAGTCATCGCGAATCTCCGAATCAATGATCCCTAAAATGATCCCATTGGCGAGGAAGCACATTGAGAGGGCGATATTATGAATCAAGATGATGTGCGCTTTCCCGCAACAACTCCAGAACGCTATCATCTTTGATGCCCTTAGAGTGCAGATACTCGGCAAGATACATTTCTTCCCCGCAATGTCCTTATACAATGATCGGATTTACCTTTCTCAGGGCGACGGTATCGTTAAGTAGTTTGTGTGGCTCGAAATCTATTGAGGCCGCTCGTTCAATGCCTGTTCGATCTCTTGCCACGTTGCCCAGAATTTGAACCAGCCACCGCCGCGTGAGGTTAGAATGCTGCGGGTTAAGTCGCAGCGTGCTTCAAGTTCATGTTGCGGGTTGACGGTATCTTCAGTGGTTGCGCCACCCGTAATACTCATGTGTTTCTGATCGATCAAATAGTGATAATCGTCAACATCCGGCAGCAGCTTGAAGCGCAACTCCTGCTGAATCTTTTCGGGCAGCTCAGTGACCGACACGATATGACTGGCGAATTCTTCCGGCGGGATTGTCGAGATCACATTGACCAATTTCTGCGAGGTCAAGACAGCCAGCGTCGTGACGATCTTGTCGCCCCCTACATAGCCCTGTGACAGCCAATTCCAGCGCTGATGACGATAGATCAGAATCCAATCGCCGCTGACGTAGGCCATCTCGCCCGACGCCAGTTGATCAAGGAAAGCTTTGGCCTGTGGGCTTAATTCTACGTCGCGCGGAAGCACACGATTGTTAGGCGCGGATATGCTTGGCGCGGCTGTCTCGGTTTTGTCGGGGGCTGGTTTCTCCTGCGCCAATTCCAGCGACCTGACCAGTTCGGGTTGCTGCCAGTCACGAGCAACCGTCACTGCGAACGTTAGCGCTTCAGGATAGGCTGCCTCTTGAGCGATATTGCGCCAATATACGGCGTTCTGGCTGGCGGTATAGGCATGTTGATAGTCCTTTTGGGCGTATAACTGCCGCGACGCTTCCAGATGCGCCGTTCCATCATAGGATTCTTCGTCATTTGCCAGCCCCTCGATGACAGGGGTGAAAGCCGTTGATAACGACTCAGCCATCGGCGGCAAGCCCCGTTCGAGCAGTGTTTGTGCGGCGACTATCACGGGGTTTTCATCAGGCCATCCGAACTCAGGATGGCGCACACGCTCGACCATATAGACATTATCGATGGCATGATTCAGGCTCAGCACATCCCACGCACTTCGACGGATAGCCGTAGCATCGTTACCTGCGAGTAGTGCCTTAAAGTGCAGCATTTGTGCAGGCGCAAACAATGCATCCTTGTGAATGACTTCGCGCCAGCGTTCTGCCAGATCGGTGGGATCGTTGAGCGCCCGTTCGTAGGCGGCATCAAACAGCGCCAGAACCGAATCGGGATCGGCGCGGCTGAAGGGGAGATGCGGCAGGGCGGTGAACATATCTGCGGTTTCGTCGCGCAAGTCATCGATGAGAGCTTGGGTGATGCCCTCGGAATCGCCTAGCCAAGCGCTGTATTTCAGCACCTTTTCGCTATAAATTTTGAGCGCCTGCTGATGTTGAAGCGGCGTATCAATTTGCAGAATAGCAGGCATAAGTCGGGAAAGCCGTGAAGAAATTGTCCGGCACCCTTCGCCGACATGCGAGACGCGCACAACAGGCCAATTTGCTATCGGCTGCCCCGGCAAAAATCGGAGCGCGAGTTGATCGCCGTTAACAGAATAGGCAAACGCCACGACCCCGATCACGCCAAAACGCCCGACGTAGCGCGTCTCAACCGCGACACGTGCCGAAAAGTGAAATGAGACATTAAGCACAGGATCATCGGGTGTGTTTTCAATCGTTTCAAGAAGGTTGTCAATCGAATTGAGATTAAGCATTGGCAGTTGTCACCGCTTGGTGCATGGCGATAAAGGTTGGGATCGGGATGGCGGCTTCGCCCATCTGGCGTTCACTGACAGTCAGGCTGTAGACCGTCCAGCGATCTTCTGTGGGTGTCATCTACCCATCGGATGGATATGGGTATACGCCTACGGAATAGGGTACTTTACCGCATTTTTCAGTAGGATAGGAAGTATACCAGAACTAAAGCGCGTTTGTCAAGAGACAATTGTTGTGATTTTGTAAATAAGTTCTAAAAGAACAGTACAGAGAAATTATTGGAGCTGGCGTTCGCTCTTGTCTGTTTCTGGTGCAGTGGGCACGGTGAAGTAAAAGGTGGCACCTTCCCCCAATGTGCTTTCGGCCCAGATTCGCCCCTGATGATGTTCGATGACTTTTTTGCATACGGCGAGGCCGATCCCGCTGCCTTTGTATTTCTCGATGGGGTGCAGTCGTTGGAACATCGTAAAGATGCGCTCCAAGTACTGCGACTCGATCCCGATACCATTGTCTTGGATGGAAAACAGCCAGTCATCTCCGGCGCGTTCGGCGCTCACACGGATACGGGGAGCCTGTTCGCTATGAAACTTGAGCGCATTGGCTACAAGATTCTGGAAAAGCTGCACAAATTGATTCTTGTTGCCAACGATAGCAGGCAAATTTTCATAAACGACTTGCGCCTGACTTTCTTCGATCTTCACCCCTAAATTCGCTAGTGCCGCCTTTAGCGCTTCTGCGGTGTTGAAGAGTACGAAATTGCGCTTGTCCGTCTTCACGCGGGAATACGCGAGTAAGTCGTTAATCAACGCTTTCATGCGTGCTGCCCCATCGATGGCATAGGCAATAAAATCGCGCGCGTCCTGATCAAATATGGTCTGGTAGCGCACCTCTAATAGCTGCAAATAGCTGGTAATGGTACGCAGCGGCTCTTGGAGATCGTGCGAGGCGATGTAGGCAAAACGCTCTAACTCTTCGTTGGAACGCTTAAGATCGGACGCGTATTGTCGTAAGGCGTCTTCGGCTTCGATCCGCTGACTGACATCCATCATCAGGCCATAGGCAATGACAGGGTTGCCAACAGAATCTGGCGTGACGGTCAGATGAGTTTCAATAGGGAGGATGCTGCCCGTTCTGGTCATGGCGCGGGCTTGAAGCGTCATCGCATTGCGACCACTGCGGTAAAGGCTGTGAATCTGCTCGGCAAACTTAGTTAAATCGTCGGGGTGGATGATAGTCCGGCCTAGACCGGGCATCGTGAGCCAGTCCTCAACCGTGTAGCCCAGAATTTTCTCGGCAAAACTGTTGACAAAATTGAGCCGCTGGCTGCTGCTGAGAATATTGCCTTCCCAGACCATCCCCGGCACATTTTCCAAGATGCTGCGCAAGCGCCGCCGTTCCGCTTCTAGCAACTGCGTGAGTTGTAACCGTTCCCGCTCGGCGCGTCGTCGTTCGCTAATATCACGAAACACGAGCACTTCGCCCGCCGATTCACCCGTGCGATTCTTAATCGGGGACACGTTGTGTTCAATCGGGACAGCCTGCCCCTGCCGTTTGATCAACAATGTATGCGCGGGATAAGTTAGCTTAACAGGTTCTAACGAACGATTAGTCGCCTGCTCGTCCAGTGCGCTTTTTACGCTTTCCGCCACAATTTTGAAGATGTCGTTGACGGGCTTGCCGACTGCTTCCTCTTGCGTCCATCCGGTTAACGATTCCGCGATAGGTGTCATCAGTTCAATGACCCCTTGCGGATTGGCGGCGATGACGGCATCCCCGATGCTCCGCAGCGTCACCTCAAACCGTTCGCGCTGGTTCTGGGTCTGATAGTAGAGCCGCGCGTTATCCACCGCTAAGGCCGCCGTTCGCCCCAATTCTTCAGCGAGGGCGACATCTTCGGGACTTAGATAACGTCCACTGTCATCCGTCGTCACCAAACTGATTGCCCCGAAGGTATTACCGCGCGCTGTCAATGGGACTACCGCCGACGAACGGAAGCCTAATTCACGCACGATTCTGAGCAGTTCTGTATCACCTTTGGCGGCCAAGATTAGCAGTTCATCCGTGATTTTGGGAAGATAGTCTGTTTGACCCGTCTTGATCACTTTCACAAAACTAGTCTCATCCGCCATGCTGCGTGGGTAGCGTCGATGCATCTCATAAGCCCATTCGACTTTGGCGGGATCGACGTGCGTGACGGCAACTCGCTGGATGGTACCTTGCTCATCAACAAGATCAACGGCGCACCAATCGGCAACCTTGGGGGTGGCGAGTTTGGCAATGTTGGCGAGGGTGGTTTTGTAATCAATCGACGCCGCTAATGTTTTACTGGCTTCGATCAGAAAGTCCTGAAGAATTTGCTGTTTTTTCTGTGCCGTTACGTCACGCGTAATGGTGACGACAAACTCGACCTCGCCATCTTCCGCCAACACGGGTTGTGCTTTGACCGCTGACCAACGTTGATCCCCAGTAATAAAATTGTGATAGCGCACAACACGTTCAGGCGTTGGTTTGCCACTCAGCGCCGCATAGCCCGGTAGTTGGAAAAAATCGAGCGCGTGCCCTTGCTCATCATAAACTTCATAGCGGGCAGCGAGTTCGCTCGGTGAAGCGGCTAACATGGCCTCGCTGGAGGGATAGCCACTCATGCGGGCGGCAGCGTCGTTCACAAAGATGAGCTGTCCGTCTTTGTCTCTGGCAGTGATCCCATCGGTGATCGCGTTGAGCAGCAGCATGGAGCGTTCTAGAGAACCGAGCAATCGATGCATAAACGATAACCTAAACTTGAGATCACTTCTGGAGATAGATGTTATTGTGCCATGGTGTAATGAGTTATATCAAGAATGGTAAGAGAATGATAACTTGAATATCGTAGCGGGGAACGGAACAGGGACAGCGCCGAGGGACACAGGTGATGAGCCATTTCAATTACACTTGCAAGCGCATAAAATGGCTCCTATGGTGAGATGATCCGGCTTATTCGTGCGGATCGCCGCTTTCAAACTTAGCCGGTAAGTCGCTAATGCCGGGTGTCGGTGTGAATTTGAACGCCGGACTGGGTCTGAAGAACTTGAAGGCCATATCTGCATCCGTCGCTGATGAGCCGCCAAAGCCACCAAAGCCGCCGAAGTATTCACGTACGTGACCATCCGCATCCTGAAACAAGGGGATCAAGTTCAACGTGCGGTCACCCATGTCATCATATTGCGTTTCCAATTGTTTAAGCCACGGAATAAAGAAACTATCCATCTCATCATAAAAACGATCTGCTGCATCACCGAGCCAGCCGCCGGACTGCAATGTGCTCAAATGATAGTAAATGCGCATCAAGAGCGAACGCAGTTCATCGGCAGTGTCGCGCAAACTGCGCCCGACGATCTCAATCGATTCGTACTCGGCACGTACCGAAGTTGCCATAATTCACAATCCCTCTGCTATGTATTCTCACTCTATACAGGATTATAATCGGTGCCGCGCAGCAAACTCGATTATTTGATAATTTTTTCACGTAATTTTATGGGGTTTATATTGGATGACGCATGACGCTGCCTCCACGTTTTCCGGACTAATGATCGATGCCCTTGTACGTGGCAAGAATCGACGCACCACAATTGATGATACGGCGTATATCGTCCAACGTCTGCGCCCTGCGCGTAACGCCAAGTTGCTCGATGTGCCGTGCGGGATCGGCCGGATCAGCGTCGAACTGGCTGGCTATGGCTTTAGCGTGACGGGGGTCGATCTCAGTCCGGCAGCACTGGCGGCTTGTCAGCAGTTGGCGGAAGAACGCGGCGTGAACGTAGCATGGGAACAACGCGATATGCGCGATCTGCCGTGGGTAGACCATTTTGATGGCGCGATCTGCTGGTGGGATAGCTTCGGGTTTCTGGATGAAGACGGTAACGCGGCGCATCTCAAGGCCATTTATCAGGCGTTGCGTCCCGGCGGTCGGCTGGTGCTGGAAACGCATGTCGCGGAGTCGATCTTCGCCAAGCTGCCCGCCCGCACATGGGAGTGGCTCGGTGATCTGCTGGTGATGGAAGAACTCGGCTTCGACCATGAGCAGACGCGGCTGCTGCGGCGTTGGACGTTCATGCGCGACGGAGTCACTGAACGCAAGCTGATTTCTGTGCAAATTTACACCTATCGCGCGTTGATCGCGCTGCTAAAGTGGGTAGGATTCACGCAGATCGAGACATCCAGCCACCGTTCCGACGAGCCGTTCAGGATCAACCACACGCGGCTGAACGTGGTGGCGACGAAATAACTTTCATTAAGCGAGGATATGGTGACGGATACACTGCAACCATTGATTGGCAAGCGTGTTCAGGTGCTCGATAAGGGCTACGTTGAACTACAAGACTTGATGCCGCATCCGAGTACAGGCGCAACGGGTGATCTGGCGATTGTATCGGCGGCGCGCACGTCGTTCATGGGCGAGGGCAAAGGCGACGAGAAAGATAAAAAGCTGCTGTTCTACCTGATGCGTAACGCTCACACGTCGCCATTCGAAATGGTCGAATTCAAATTTCGGTTGAAAGCGCCATTGGTGACGTGGTGGCAGTTGGTAAGGCATCGTATGGCCTCACTTAACCTCCAGAGCGGGCGGTATGTTGAATTCGAGGAAGATGAATTTTATGTGCCGTCGGTGTGGCGCAAGCAGTCTGCTTCCAACAAGCAAGCCAGTGACGGCGTGCTCGAAAGCGCCGATGATGTCGAATTGACGCAAGACCTGATCGCCCATTACGCGCGCTGCTATGATCTGTATCAGAAAGCGCTGTCCAAAGGCGTGGCGCGGGAAATGGCGCGGTTATACCTGCCCGGTTTCGCCGTCTATTACACAGGCATCTGGAAGCAAGACGCACACAACTTGATGCACCTGCTCAAACTACGGATGGCCCCCGACGCGCAAGAAGAAATCCGCGTGTATGCGCAAGCCATCTATACACATTTCTTCCAGCCCGCACTGCCGTGGACGGCGGAAGCCTTCGAAAAGTATGTATTAGCTAAACCAGAAAGCCAGTAAATTATGCGTCGAATATTGATTTTGCTTGTCCTCGTCCTGACGGTCACGCCTTTCGTCACGACGCGACCAGCCGCCGCGCAAGAGGTGGGCGCGTGGCTGAAATCCGCCACCATGTACAGCGTGTTCGTGCGCAGTTTCCGCGATTCCAACGGCGACGGCATTGGTGATCTCCAAGGTGTGATCGATGGGCTGGACTACATCCAGAGCCTCGGCGTCGATACGATCTGGCTGCTGCCCGTGTTCAAAGCCAAGTCGTATCATGGCTACGACACCATCGATTACTACACCGTCCAGCCGGAGTACGGCACCAACGACGATTTGATCCGCTTGGTCAAGGAAGTCCATGCGCGCAAAATGCATATTTTGCTAGATTACGTGATCAATCACGCGTCCATCGAGCACCCTTTTTTCAAGGACGCGTTGGGCAACCCGAACAGCCCATATTCAGAATATTTCGAGTGGACGAACGACGCGCACACCGAATTTAGGAGCTTCGCCAACCTAGGCTCGATGGCAACGTGGAATTTTGATAGTCCTAAGGTGCAGCAGATGGCACTCGACATCGCGCTCTATTGGCTTGACCCCAACAAGGATGGCGATTTCAGTGATGGCATCGACGGTTGGCGCTGCGATGTGGCGCTGGATGTCCCGCACAGTTATTGGCGGGAACTGCGCAAGCAAATGAACACCCTGAATCCGAACGACATCCTGCTCGGTGAATTGTTCACACAAGATGCACAGGAAATGCGCCGCTTTTTGATGGGCAACGAAATGAATGCCGCTTTTGATTTTCCGGCGGCGTTCGTGTTGAGCGGCAATTTCGAGACCAACGGCGATGGCCTGCTCAACGGCAAGGGCGATACTGGCATCCTCGGCACCTTGATGCGCGCGCAGAAGAATTTGTACTGCCCCGACTGTGTCGTCGTGCGTTTCATCAATAACCACGATACGAACCGCGTTGCCAGCGATGTGAAAGGCGATCCCGCGCGGCTGCGGATGGCGGCGGTATGGCTGATGACCGCACCCGGTGTACCGATCATCTATTACGGCGAAGAAATCGGCATGAAGGGCAGCAAAGGCATCGGCCCGATCTACGACGAGTTCCGCCGTGAGCCGTTGGATTGGTACGCGTCGGAAGAAGGCAAAGGCATGACTTCGTGGTTCAAGCCCGCTGGTCGCTTCAACCAGCCGAATGATGGAGTCAGCGTGGAGGAGGAAGATGGGCAGCTCGATTCTCTGCTGACCTTGTATCGCCAGCTTGGGGAACTGCGCGGCTTGGACGCCTTCAATTTGGGCAGCAACGATATGCCGAAAATGCCAATGCCGCTGTTCATGTCGCGTCATTGGAACGACAAGGAACTGTATATCGCTCTGATCAATTTCACGACCGAGCCGCAAACGTTCGCATTTGATCCGAGTTTGCTGGTGCCGGACAAGCAGTCGTTCAATGTGGCGACGGCGGAAGTTGCGCTCAGTCAGGGGTTGAGTGAGGATGACACTAACCGAACTTTAGCTCCGGCGGGTTACGTGGTATATCGCATTAAGCCGTAACGGATGCTACACTAATCGACCTTACAAGTGTGCAATCTCATCTATCTATCATTTTTGAAGCGGATGTCTACTGAAGGACGTCCGCTTTTGATAGTTGGATGAAAGCTTTTAGGCATATAAGTATGCTTGTAAGGCGCATATCATCCATCTTCAGGATTACGCGAGAAGGAGTGACCTCAGTGAAACGCATTACCGGATTGGCGAACATTTTGACCAACATTCTTATCCTTGTGATTTCGCTACAGGTGATTCCTCCCCTCTCGACAGGCTGGCGCTTGATGGCAGCGATTGGCCTTACGCTGCTGATCGTGGTGGCAATGCGGCAGGTTGTGGTCAAGCCGTATCGCACCTTGTAGCCATCCTTGCTACGAAGCTGACAGTGTCTGTACTTTATCCCATAACACACGTGGCGAATCCTTGCGGAAGTAGAACGTCCAACCGCTGATGTTCACTTTGTCGTAGTCCACTAGGTAGGGAGCGGCTCCTTCTTCGAGGAACCACAGCTCTACGATCACGTCAGGGTGCAGTTGTCCGATGGAGTAGCTGTAATCCCATTTCAGGTGTCCCGCATACCAGCCCAACCCTTGGCGCATCGGCAAGCTGGCGATGTATTTGTCACTTTTGCCAAGCATGTCGATAGTCGGGCGGTTGGTGAAGTAAGGCAATAATCCTGCGTGGACTACGGCGAGACTGGCATCAGGCGTCGTGGTCTGCTCCACGATCATTGACCGTTGCAAGAATTCGATGCTGTCCAGTACGTGCAAGGCAGGCTTCGTCATTGTCCATTCGCCAAGTGCTTTGCCGTTATCAACCGCGTTCATGTTCACTATCATCAGCGCGATCACAAGTACTGAGCCAAGATTGAGCAGCATCCGTCCCCGGCGCACGTTACCTTTACGTGCAGCAGTGACGGCTTGATATAACTTGCCGAGCGTCGTCGCCATCAACACGAAGAACAGCGGCATGGAAACAGAGATAAAGCGGTTTGCGCCGCCCCACCAATCCCACGCGTCACCGCCCACATAGATGCTGTAGGCGGCTTGCCCCGCATACAACGCCAATAGCAGCATCACCATGCGGTCGCGGCGGAAGATCAAGATGGCAAAAGGCAGCGAAAAGATCAACCAGTTCATCATGCTGGCTTGCGTGAGGAAGGCTAATAAGCCGTAACCGATGCGCAGCGTCAACGGATAGCCTTCAACCTTCAGATGATAGGTATTGGGCACGATGTCGCCATAATAGGCCAGCCGGAATAACGTTTGCGCGGCGATGAATCCGATCAAAATGGGCAAGCCCGCGAGCAAATGACGGCGGCGATTTGGTGCATCGTAGAGCGCCATGAACGCGATCACGATGGCGAAGGGTAGCGCGGCGTCTGTGCGGATCAGTGTGCCAACGCCGAGTAGCACGTAGGGCAGTGTCGAAAATGTCCCTTGTTTCAGGTTGCGCAGTAGCAGCCATACGACGACTGAGATCAGCAGTGCCAAAATGCTAACTTCCATGCCAAGCAGCGACCATGTATTCAACGGCAAATAGAAGGCGGTGAAAACTGCCGCCAACAAGCCAACATAAGGTAAATCATCGTTGAGCAATTCCGCGATCTGGCGCACAAAGATGAGATTGATCAGCAAGAAGATCGCGCCGCTAAATTGGATGAAGGCACTGATGACGGCGGGATCGATGCGCAGTACGTGAAACAGCGCCATGTAGACCGTCCACAGCGGATTGGTGTAGCCCTCGACGCGCTCCTCACCGGGGTTCCATACCAAGCCTTGCCCATCCGCCAGATGCCTTGCGTAGCGCATCGAGATCATGCCGTCATCGAACAGCATGAAATAGCGCTTGCCATCAACGACGGTGCTCGTGTTAAAAATGAACGCCGTCGCGTAGAGGGCATAGACGATCAGGAGCAATCTAAACAGCAGATTTTTAATGCGCATAGCATAACCTTTTGATGCCTACTGAAGCGCGTCCCAATTCACGTTGGGCGAATCTTTTCGGAAATACATCGTGCGCTCTCCGAATTGGAACGGTTGATAGTCCACCAAGTACGGCGCGGCTTCTTCCTCATGCTTCCACACCTGTACGATCACGTCTGGCTTGAGCTGACCAAAGGTGTAAGCATAATCCCATTTCATATGACCGGGCAGCCAGCCGATGTCTTCGTGTGTCGGCAGATGCGCGATGTAGCGATCTCCTTTGCCGAGCGTGTCATACATCGGGCGATCCAGAAAATAAGAGATGACGCCCGCTTGCACAACGGCTAGAGTCGCGGTTGGCTTGGTGGCTTTTTCCAAAAACAACGACTCGCGCAGCAGCTTGGTGATCGCGTCCACGTGCGGCGTAACCTTGAGCAGAAGCGCTTGTGCCACACCTTCGCCGTTCAAAGAATTCAGGTTGACCGTGATCAGCATGATTAGCACAAGTGAAGCGAGGTTAAGCAGCATCCGTCCGCGCCGCACATTGCCCTTTAGCGCGGTAAAAACAGCCTGATACAAATAACGCAACCCTACCGCCATCAAGATGAAGAATAGCGGCATAGCAACCGAAATGAAGCGGTTCGCACCGCCCCATGTTTCCCACATATCCGCGCCTACATAGGCGCTGTAAGCCGCTTGTCCCGCATACAGCGCTGTGAGCAGTACCACGATCCGATCACGGCGGAACAGCCAGACGCTAAACGGCAGCAGCCACACCAGCCAATTCATGCCGATCACGTAGTTGAAGAAATGATAGACGCCGATTCCGATCCGCAGCAGCGTAGGATAGCCTTCCACCTTGAGATAATAGGTATTCGGCAGCACATCGCCGTAATACGCCAACCGGATCAGCGTTTGCAGGGCGATAAAGCCGACCAACGAGAGCAGCCCCACCATCAGATGACGACGACGATACGCAGGATCGGTGAGCGCCAACACGAGGATGACCACGCTGCACGCGACAAACGCATCAAGGCGGATCAGGGTGCTCAGGCTGAGGATAAGATAGGGCAGCGGCGAAAACACGCCGCGCTTGAGATTGGCGATCAGCAGCCACACCGAGACGCTCAACAGCAGCGTGAGAATGCCCGGTTCCAGCCCAAGCCATGCCCAGATATTCAGCGGGAAATAGGTGGCGGTCAAGAAAGCCGCCAGTACGCCGACCAACGGCGATTCCGGCATGAGTTCATCCGCGATCCGGCGCACGAAAATCAAGTTGAGCAGCAGAATGAGCAAGCCGCTAAGTTGGATGAACACGCTCGTCACGGCATGATCGATGGGCAGCAGATGGAACAGCGCCATGTAGCCCACCCACAGCGGATTGGTGTAGCCTTCGACGGGCTGCGTACCCGCCATCCAGACCGCGCCGTGCCCCGCCGCCAGATTCTTGGCATACCGCATCGAGATCATCGCATCATCGAACAGCAAGAAGTAGCGCTTGCCCTCGATCACCGTGCTCGATTGCCAGATGAAGGCCAACCCGTACAGGCTGTAGCCGATCAGCAAGAGGGTGAATAACAGATTGGCGCGGCGGCGTGTTTTCATAGGCGTTTGTAATCAGCGAAACGACAGACACGAGTATACTCTTGGGAGTGTATCACCTGCTGCTCAAGACCATTACAAATTTTATGTTGACTATTCGCCGTCCGCTCTGGCTGCTCATCCTGATCTTGATCCTCGCCTTTGGTGTGCGCATCGCTGGCGCGCCTGCTTATACCGACGCCGCGCTGCAAGATGATCACAAGGACTATCATGTCATCGCGGGCAATCTGGTGACAGGGCATGATTACGTGCAAGTGGCGGGGTTTGCCTACGGACGCCAACCCGCATGGCCTTATCTGCTGGCAAGTGTGTACCTGATCGGCGGCGTGCATACGACTGTCGGTGCATGGCTGCTGGCCTTGCTCGGCACCTTGACCGTCGCCGTAACGTGGCAGGTTGGCTACCGGATCGGGACGCTGATCCGCCGCCCGCGCCAGAATCGCTTGCCTGTGGTGATGGGCGTGACTGCTGCTCTCATCGCTGCCCTCGATCCATTTTTGATCGCGCAGGATCAAGCGCTGCTGGCGGAGTCATTCTATACGCTCGGTCTGATGACCTTCCTATTCCTGCTGCTGCGTTCCGAATCGCGCCGCACCAGCGCATGGCTCGGCGCACTGCTCGGCCTGTTGACGCTGATCCGCAGCAACGGCATCACGTTTCTGCTCACCTTGATCCTACAACGCCGCCGTTGGCTGCTGATCGCCATCGCTGTGCTAATCATCGTCCTGATCCCGTGGTCGCTGCGCAATTGGGTGGTGATCGGCTCACCCACGCCGTTAGCGCCGCAGATGGGGCAGCTCATCCTCGGCTGCTACAACAGCTTTACCATCAACGAGCCAGAAGCGGCTGGCATGTGGCTGTATCCGCGTGAATTACCAGAAGGCACACCGTATAACGGGCTGGATTATCTGGCGCGGGAACAAGCGTGGGCACAAAAAGGGGTCGAGGTTATCCGCGCGAATTTGTCCGCCGTCCCGCGCATGATGGCGCAGCGAGTAGCGCGCTGGCTGCTGCAACCTGTGTTTATCAGCCGTCCACTGCTCGATCCGCGTTTGTTGGCGCTGCAACCGCCGTTTTACATCTTCTTGTTGATCGCGAGTCTGGCGGGGACGGTGTTCTTGCTGATGGAACGGCGTTGGCGCATCCTGTGGTTATGCTTCTCCTTGCTGCTCCCTACCGCGATCACGGTGGCCTTGCTGTACGGCGAGGCGCGGTTCCGCACGCCCTATCACCCGCTGTTGGCATGTCTGGCGGCAGTGGTGATCGGAAAGTTAGTGCGGTGAACTTCCAAAATTGTGCCTTGTCACCGCACGATAGGTGTGCTACACTTCTACCCGCTTAACAACACCTTGCGGGATCATATAATGGCAGTATGCCTGACTCTGGATTAGGTCGTCTTGGTTCGAATCCAGGTCCCGCAGCACTGTGAGAGCAATCTCAAGCCGACAAAGCCGCGTACAGCGGTTTTGTTGTTTATAATCCCGCCCCGCATTACAGATTTATTGCATTTTCCACACATTTTTCATAACATACGGCACATTGTCCCTCTATTCAGTGATACACTTTGTACACTAAACAAACGCTGCGTAGGGGTGAGTATGTTCATAACGACAGCGGTGCGCCCAAATCTCATTTAACCTAGCAGTTTGTCAAATTAAGGCCGGATGGTTGCACCCACGATTAAAGCACGGCATTGCCGCCATTGAAACGTTTCCGTCCAATCTCTAGGTGAAGCAGCGTTACGCTTGTTGGCTGTCTGCTAGTTAACTGAGCATGACAGGAAACTGCGTCGCTGTTGGTGATGGTGTATTTCTGATGACTGTTGCTTTGCTACCTGTACCATTAATCGCGAATCGTTATCGCTTGTTTGAAAAGATCGGGCAAGGAGGGATGGGCGCAGTGTATCGCGCTCAGGATCGCCTACGTGGGACGATGGTTGCTCTCAAGCGTGTCGAACTTCCTTATAATTCGCGGATCTTGAGTGAAACGCAGCTAGATAGCGAATTAGCCAGCCGGATGGCACTTGTCAACGAATTCCGTCTGTTAGCGTCGTTGCGGCACCCTAACATCGTCAGCGTTTTGGACTACGGCCTCGAATCCGACAACACGCCTTTTTTCACGATGGAGTTGATCGACGCACCACAACCATTTATGCGGGCGATCAGCCAGTACACCTTGGTGGAGAAAGTAGAGGTGCTGGTACAGTTGTTACAAGCGCTCGTCTATCTCCATCGACACAACATCGTACACCACGATCTCAAGCCGAATAATGTGCTGATCGATAGCACCGGGCAAGTCCGCGTGGTGGACTTTGGGTTGGCATTGCGGGCGGAAGATCATACGTCGCAAGCCGGTACGTTGCATTACACAGCGCCGGAACTCATCAACGGCGGTATCGCTACCGTCGCTACCGATCTGTACTCGTTTGGCGTGATGTGCTACGAAGCGTTGCTAGGTGAACGTCCCTTCCAGATGCGCAGTATCAGCCAGCTAAAGCGCGATATACGCAAGAAGGCGGTTGACTTTCGCGACCGCCGCGAATCCTTAGGGCAACCGATCACGGAATTACTGACACGCTTGCTCGCCAAAGACCCGCAAGAGCGCCCTCCCAACGCGACTGCCGTCAAACGTGCATTGTGTGCCGCCGTGAATTTGCCACTGCCAGTCGAAACGCCGGACATCCGTAACAGCTTCTTGCAGACGGCACAATTTGTCGGGCGGGTGAGCCAGCTTGCCCAGCTTGAACAGGCTTTGGATGAGGCTCGCGAAGGATATGGATCGGCGTGGTTCGTGGTAGGCGAGTCCGGGGTGGGCAAAACGCGCTTGCTGGATGAACTGCGTATTCGTGCCTTGGTCAAAGACATTCATGTGCTGCGCGGACATGCCTTCGAAAACACGAATTCAACCTTTGAAATGTGGCGCGCGCCCATCGAATCACTGCTATTGACCACGCCTGTCACATCTCTCGAAGCCAGCATTCTCAAGGCGCTCGTTCCTACGATTGACAATCTCCTTGAACACCCTGTCGAGGAGATTCCACCTAGCGCCCTTAGCCCAGCAAGACCGCTTGATGACGACCATTGTGGAGTTGTTCGTGCGTCAAACACAGCCGATCTTGCTGCTGCTCGATGATCTTCAATTTGCACATGCCGACCTTGATTTGTTCAATCTGCTCACCAAGGCCATTTCGGTGCTCCCGATCCTGTTAGTGGGCACTTACCGACAAGAAGAAACCCCGCAATGGGCAGATCAATTTTCCACGGCGCGCGCCATCAAGTTAGGACGCCTATCCAGCGATGAGATCGAACAGCTTAGTACCGCGATCTTGGGCGAAGTGGGCAGTCGGAAGATGCTGCAAACGCTGCTCTACCGCGAGACTGAGGGTAATACCTTCTTCCTGATTGAAGTGCTGCGCATGTTGGCGGAAGATGCCGGTCAGCTTGCCCAAATCGGTTCACGGGCGCTGCCGGAGCACGTTTTCCCGGTAGGCGTTGCGAATGTCATCAATCGCCGCTTGAATCGGCTGTCCGATCTGGATCAACAGGTGCTCAAGTTCGCGGCAGTGTGCGGGCGCATCATCGATTTTCGCCTGATCGCACATTGTTATCCCGACCACCAACTGATTTACTGGGTAACGCATTGCGCCGACGCGGGCATCCTGACGATCAACGATGGCCGTCCTGAATTCGCGCATGATAAGCTGAGATCGGTCATCATCAACAGCATCGAACCGAGCGTACTCAAGTATTTTCATCTGCAAATTGCCGAGGCTATCGAGCAGTTGTATGAAAATAAGGCAAGTTATGCATCAATGCTCACGCATCATTTTTATGAGGCGGGCGAACTTGAACGTGCTATTCCTTACCAACTAGTAGAAGCCGAACGCCTCATCGAACTGGGCGAGATGAACCGCGCACGCGCCATACTCATGAAATTCTTGATCGAGGTCGAACATCGGGAACTTCCGCAACCTGATGACCGCATGATGCGCTGGTATTTCTTGCTCGGCAAGACGCTGGAATACGGCATCATGATGGTAGGCAACAGCGAAGAGGCGATAGGCTGGTACGAGCGTAGTCTGATGTTATCGATGGCGCTCAACGATCAATCAATGATCGCGACGACACTGACGCGAATCGCCTACATTACGCTTCAGCATTACGGGGGTACCGGCATCGTTGAGGATATGCTCTCGAAAGCAGAAACGATCTTTCAAGAGACAAGCGATAATCTCGGCTTGGCCTCCATTGCCATTACCCGTGCCGCTGCCCGTGCGCTGGAAACCAAGTACGCAGAGGCGGCTGCGCTATACCAGCAAGCTATGCCGACGTTTGAACAGACCAACAACTTGTCGCTGCTCGCCCTCGCCCGTGAACGTAACGGCGTCGCCATCGGACAGATGGGGGATTTGGATGGCAGCAGGCAAGAATTGGAATGTGCGCTCCAGTTGGCTCGCCAAATCGGTGACCGCATTCGGGTCGTGAATATCCTGAACGCGCTCAGTGTCAACGCGATCATCGCAGGTGATATAGCAACGGCGGTGCAACACATGGACGAGGCGTATTCACTAGCGATTGCGACGGAACAGTACCGCACCATGGCCTCGATCTGGATTAACCGCGCCGAGCTGTACTACTTTAATCAGCAGTATGAGCAAGCCAGAGACGCGCTGATGCAAAGCATCAAGATTTCCGACAACATCGGCAATCTGCGCGGGGTCGCATGGGCTTACGCCAATCTAGCCGAAAATGAATTGTTCTTGAACAACTTCGACGGCGCACGGGTCGCGCTGAAACGCTGGCTAGACATCGCGGAGAATATGGAACGTTCTGCACTTCGCGTGGGAACGATCCCGACCATTCGGCTGGCGGTGCTGGAACATCACTACCTACTTGCCGCTGAATGGCTTGGTATGATGCATGTGATCTGCACAACCGAACGTGACCTGATGGCACCGCTGCTCGCGCTGCAAGAAACAGTCAAAGCCAAGCTAGGCGATCAAACGTTTACGCAGCGCTTTGAACGTGGCAAAACGCTGATCATCGAACAAGAAATGCCACGTCTGCGCACCTATATCGAAGAACGTTACCCCACGTCTCACGCCTGAGTTTTCGCTTGGCTCTGCGCGGCAAAGGCTTCGATCTGCGCGACCTGAGCGGGCGTCGGGCGGATGAACGGGCGCACACGCCGAATGGTGTTCCATGCGTCGTGCGGAGGCATTCCATTCTGCACAAGATAGGCCGCCGCCATGGTCGGCGCACGCCCTACGCCCGCCGCGCAGTGGATATACACTTTGCCGCCCGCGTCAATCTCCTTGCCGATGAAATCTGCGCCCTTTTTTAACTGTTCCATCGTTGGTGGCGTATTGTCGATGATCGGCAAGTACAAATACGTTTTGGGTGCGATGCCAGCAGCGCGATCATCATATTCATCGCGCAGATTGACGACCGCCGTAACGCCTTCTTCCTGCAAACGCCGCCAGCCGCGCTTGCCATACTGTCCGGAGACGAGCAAGCGATCAGTCACGCGGCTGAAGCGGGCGATGGGCGCACCGCGTAACGTGCGCGCCAAGAAATCCAAGAGACCTAATGTCGCCGTTCTTGGGTCACGTGCGATGATGCCGTACAACAGACTCTTGAACTGCTTCCACAGGTCAAGGATGGGATTTTTTCGTTCGAGATGCTTTTCTGGTGCGATGATTTGCTTATTATCGTTAGTTGTCATTACTGCCTATTTCTCACTGTTGAGCGGGCACGAGGACACGCAGCACATGTGGCATAATGCTTGCTGTGACGCGGTCGGCTTCCAGTAACTCGCCGTCTAGTGAGATGCTTTGATGGGGTTCGGCGCTTACGGTAATCGTTTGCCCTTGCTTATGGAATATCTGCGGCGCGGCGGTGGCATCCGCCTGTGTGATGACCGACATCGATAAATTGAGGATGGTGGACAGGTTAGCGTCGGTGAATACTACGACGTCCAACTTGCCATCCGCGATGTCGATCTTGTTGGAAAGCTGCAAGCCGCCAATCGCCACATTGCCAGAATTCGCGATCATGCAACTGATGCCATCGACTTCGGAGGGCTGTCCATCGACCTCGATCTTATAGTGGGAAGGTTTGAGCGTGCGCAAGGTGTTGACCGCCGAAAATGCATAAGCCAGCAAACCGAAGCGATTCTTCACCTCTTGATCGGCGTTTTTCATCATGTCGGCTTCGAACCCGATCCCGACGCGCAGCAGAAATGGAAGGTCATTGGCGGTTGCCATATCCATATCCAGTGCGCTGCATGTCCGCTTGGCGACCATGCTGATGCAAGTCGGCAAATCCGCCGAAACGCCCAATTCGGAGGCCATCACATTCGCCGTACCACCGGGGAAGATCGCCAGCGGCACAGACGTCCCTTGCAGCCCGTTGGCAACCTCCATCACCGTACCATCACCGCCATGCGCGGCAACCACTTCATAGCCGTCTGCCACCGCTTGTCTGGCTAACGCCTGTGCGTCGCCCGCCGCGTGTGTCAGCCGAACATCCCACTTGATGCCCGTGTCTTTGAATTGTGAATTGAGCAACCCCAGAATAGGACGATCAATACCAGCGGCGGGATTGATGATGACCATTACGCTTTTGTACTCGGCAGCAGGAACAGTATTACCTGCGATCATGTTTGAATCACCTTAATGCAGTTAAATCCTAACCATCAGGGTGATGATCCAGTTCCGCGCCGTGCAAACTGACGTTTGGCAGTCGCCAACTTCGGGAGTTGCAAACGGCGATGGTAGACCCACCACTCTACGATCAAGATTAGCAGAGCCACCAACGCGATCCAAGGCCAGAATTCGCGCTGCCCCACTTCTTCCTGTGCTGCTACGGTCAGTTTTGTGGAACCGAAGGTCGGCGTGCGGACGGCGATGTTGCTCTCGTCCTGATCGAACAGGTTGACGGCGAAGGCTTCTTGCTGCACGATTTGTGAGCCACGATAAATATCGACGGTGTATATGCCGGAGAGTGGCGTATCGGCGTACACAATCAACGGCTGATTGACAGTAAAAGTGGTCGTTGCGCCATCAGGACGATTCACACGCACGGTGGTCGAGTCTGGGATCGGCTGGATCGAGATAGCTTGTCCCGGCTGGACGTTGCCATCAAGGCTGATCGCACGTGGTTGCTTGTACCACGAAGTCAGATTGGCGAGCAAAATGGGCCACGCGATCTTGAGCGGCAGATCGGAGTCGCGCAGGGCGAAGGTAATGAGCGCCACCCGCCGCGTATCTACCGTCCCCGCGAGGATCAGCGGGCCACCTTCGGCGCTGACCAACGGTTGCGCCCAATTGCCCGCACTGATGGTCTTGAATTCGCGGATATTGACATCATTGAACTTCAGATAGCGTGTGCGCGGATCATCCGCCAACACAGACGTGATCTTGGTCTTGTCGGTTTTGGCTCCAACCTGAAACAGCGGTGTATCGCTCGGTGGATCGATGATTAGCAGGTTAGCGTCTGGCAGATTGCTCGGCAGCCATCCGTCGAACACGTAGAGATCAAACGGATCAGTCGGGATGCCCGTATCCAAACTACCGCGCGAGACTTTCCAATCGGGGAAACTGTTGAGTCCTTGTTCAAGGAAGCGGTTGCCGCTGGAAAAGATGATCGCCCGCTGCGCTGCGACAGGGTTGTACGTCGCCCACGCCGTATCATCCAAATCTAAGTAATCCGGAATGTTGGAAGTGCTCGGACGGCTGATCTGCGCTTCGACGCGGTGAAATTCGGCGGGAATATCCGAGATCACAATATCGGTCGAACTAGTGGCAGGCACCGTGTACGGCAGCGCTTTCGCCAACTGACCATCGAGATTCAGCGTGAAGATCACATCGGCAGGCTGCGTACCGTAATTGGTCAGCCGCGCATAAACCTGAGCGCCCTTGATCGGATCGTCCGCTGGAGCCAAGGCCGTGATCGCGACGTTTGAAGCCGAACTCCCCACCGGAATGAACTTTACGTCGCCATAACTAGCAGCTAGATCGTTGGGCAAGCCACCATCGCTGATCAAAATGATGGTGAACTTATCCGCGCCGACTGCGCCCGCCGCCGCCAAAGTCAGCGCGGCATTCCAATCGGCGGTGCTCTTGCTGGGTTGCAAGCCGTTGATGACTTCGCGCAATTTCACCCAATCATTGGTGTAATTCTCGACCATTTCTGGCGCGGTACCGACGCGGATCACCGCCAACGTATCGCCCGGAGTCAGCGAGTCGATGATGTTGACGGCCTGCTGTTTGGCGGCTTCAAAGCGTGTGACGCCAAGATCGGTGGCGTTCATGCTGGCGGAAGCGTCAAGGAGCAGCGCAATACGCCCCGTAGTCACCGTCGGTACTTCGATGTACGGACGCGCCAACGAAAACACCAGCGCCAGTAGGATGATCAATTGCAGGAGCAGCAGGAGATTCCGCCGCAGTTTTTGCCAAGGCGCGTTGGCTTCCCGATCCCGCAGGATTTGCTGCCACAGGAACGTGCTGGATACTTGCACCTCGCGGCGACGCAGTCGGAGCATGTACAGCAAGATGACCGGGATGCTTAAGGCACTCAAGAACAGGGCAAGCGGTGCTAAAAATGACATACGCGAACTCCTTCGCCTTCCCCCATTACTTTACTGAGATCACCAGTGGCAGTACGATTCGGTCACCGCCATCTGCCAACTTCACACGTTCTCCCGTCATCGGATCATATAATCCGACCGCCAACCGCACCTCGCCCGTGAAAGTCGGCTGATTATAGGTCAGCGTGTGTTTATCGAGGATATACTCGCCCGCCACCCAGCCATAGGTTGGGCGTTCTCCGCCGACGGGTTCGGCGTCACTCTGCGCGATCACTTGCTCATTGGCGTCGATCAAATGCACGAATACCTTGTATCCGCTTGTGGCTGTTCCTAACGCTTGCCACATCAAGGTTACGTCGGGCGGTGTTCCCGTACTCAACGTATCACTGATACTCGCGCCGATCAGCGCTCCGATCTGCGGAAAGTCCACGTCAGCAGTCGTCCGCGTCGAAAACACAAAGGCGGGTTCGCTGAATACCCGCGCAATTTCGCCTAATTCATACGCCGTCAGCCCTACGGTACGACTGCCATCCAAGATCGCCAACTCAGCCTTACCGTGAGCGGTCGGCGGCACTGTGATCTCGCACCAGTTTAACATTTTCCCTGTTTCCGTCGCCGCTAATGCCGCCACACAATCGCCTTTACTTGGTCGCGCTTCCCAATCAGTGCCATTCAACACGACTTCAGCCGCGCGGCTGACTGCCTCCGCCGTCCGCCACCACTCGAAGCTCACCCGCATCCGTTGTCCCTGCGTCAGCCGTTCGGGTAGTTGCATACGATGCAGATAGAGGCCATCTCGCACCATGAAATCCTGATCGTCGCTAAGCTTGCCTACTGGTTCTAAGGCAGTTTGCTTGCGAATCGCCTCCGCCGAGATCGCGGCTTCCCGCCCAAGCCCCTGATCCGCGTCCAAGCCCTGTGGATGAGCTTCATCATAAACGCTGATCGTCGCCGTGTAAGCCTCGTTCGGCAGGCCAGCGGGCAGCGAAATATAGCTAAACTGCGTGCTGATCAAATCCGGCTTCCAATAAGAGGTTGGCAACTGTGCATCATTGAGCAGCAGTTGGTCGCTCTGCCCGATTAGCCAACCAAGATCGTTATACAGGCGCAGCACCAACCGCCACTGATCCGAGGTGGGCGCGTTCATCTGCCACTTCGACAGCGCGCACATCCCCGATTTTCCCCAATAGAATGCAGCGTCCTCTGCCCCGCCGACCAACTGCGCATCGCCAAACCGCAGTGACCGCGCCTCCACGCTCGTGATTCGTGTTGCCGACACGTCCACATACTCGTCCGTACGCATCCCGCTGGTCGTCAGCGTGTTGTCGGTTTGCGTCGCGATGGCGTTCAGCACGCACGGGAACGCGCCGCGCACATCGGCGGGCAGTTGGAACCACGTCAGCACCTCGACACGGTTGACGCCCTGTAATTCGTTCGTCAGCCGCTTCACCACAGTTTCCGCGCTGCTATGCAATGGAATCTCGATGAACTTGGCCTTGAAGTCCATGTGATGGCTGTAATAATCGAGTGACGGCTCCCACCCATACGGGATGATGATCGCGTCGTTTTCGCCCAACTTCGCGTAATGTTCGGCAATACTGCGGAAATCGTCATGCTGATAGATCGGGCTGCTGTACATCAGCGTGACCATCCGCGCCGTGATCGCGACTGCCAGCAGTGCCACACTCGCCGCCGCCAGCGCAAATGGCAGTCGAAGGCCAGCCTGCCGTGCTTTAGACGCGCCCGTCACGCCCCACGCGATCAACATCAGCGTGGCGGGCACGGACACGATGAAATAGCGCGGATGGAAATCGATATGCGCCGCCCAGATGATGCCCAGTTCGAAGATCGGCACGAGCACCACCTGCGACATGACCAGCATCACGCGCACATCCCGTTGCCGTCTGAACCTTACCAGCACCGCGACGACTCCAACCACGCCCATCGCCGCGATCAGCCCCATCAGCAGCAGATCAGCGTTGAGCATGGCTTTGATGCCCGTGAACATCGACTGCCAGATGCCCCACAGCAGATCGAGGTTGAGCGTTGGGGGCGTGTTCAACACCGTTCCCGTCGGACGTTGAGTCAGCAGCCACGGCAGATATGAGATGAACAGCGCGATCTGCACCGCCAACCAGATCACGATCCGCCGCCACGCCTGCCGCAGCAGCAATATGATCATCACCGTGACGTTCAACCATGCCACGATCGGCACGCTCAAGTTCTGCGAGTACAGCGCCAAGAATTCCACGACAGCGAGGGATAGCAGAACGCCCCATGCTGCTTTCCGCAGCCACCGTTCGCTCAAGCCGAGCAGCAGCATCGCCGCCAACGGCATCACGACATAGGCGCGGATTTCCTGCGAGAACACCCACAGGATCGGATTGATGGCGACCAGCAGCCCCGCCAAGATAGCGGCATGATCACCGAAGAAATCGCGCGTCACGCGGATCGCCACCGCTACCGTGATCACGCCGAGCAGCAGCGACCAGTAGCGCATCGCCCACACGCTGTCACCCACCACGCGCAGCCATCCGCCGAGCGACGCATAATACGCCCACGGCGCATTCAGATCCGCGCCACGAATGCCCATCGGGGCGAAGGGATTGTACGCGCTAAAGACTGACCAGCCTTCATCGTGCCATAGGCTTTGCGTGCCAAGCTGCCACAAGCGGAATGAAAACGCGATCATCAGGATGAGGATGAACAGGATGGTGCGGCGACGGTTCATGCGGTTCGGGCGAACTCCGCGTAGGTGAGGCCAAAAGTACGCACTATTTTACAACGCCCAAGCGCCGCAGTTCGAACAGGATCAGCTCGTCCCATGCCGTGCTCGTCTCGATGGTGGCGTAGTGGATGCCGCGCTTGGTGCAAAAGCCGCTGATCTCGTCGCGCCATGTGAGGAGCCGCTTGACGTACAGCTCGCGCATCCCCTCATCCACCGAGACATCTTGCGTGGCATTGGTTTCGATGTCGAGCAGTTGCAAATCGCCCGTCAAGGCTGGTGTCACCTCGTCTGGCGACAGCACGTGGATCAGCGTGACTTCGTGCCCGCGTGCTTGCAACGCCGATAAGCCATCCTGATACCCTGTAGCTGACATCAGATCGCTAACGATGATGCACAGGCCGGGGCGCGTCGTGCGCATGGCAAAATCGCGCATACTCGTATTGAGGTCAACCACGCTGTCCGCTTCAAGACCGCCGATGAAGTCCAACATGCCGAGCGTATAGCCGCGCCCGCGCAGTGGCCCCCACATGGCGTTCCGGCGTTTGCCGCCGAGCGACGCCACGAACAGCCGATCCCCCGATCCGAGCGAGATATACGCTAGACCAGCGATCACGCGCTGTGCGAAAGTGAATTTGTGCTCGTCGGGGTTGCCTTCGCGGGGCCAATCCATGCTGGCAGAAGCGTCCAGTAGCAAATAAACGGCGAGGTCTTCTTCTTCCTCGAACAATTTGATGAAAGGCCGATCCAAGCGGGCGTAGACGTTCCAATCCAAGCGCCGCAGATCGTCACCGCGTGCATAGTTGCGGTAATCGGCAAACTCGATGCTGGTGCCACGCCGCACGGAACGGCGTTCGCCCTTCATCTGCCCTGCCCGCACATGTTTGGCGACGATTTGCAGTTTATTCAGCTTGCGGAGCGTTTTTTCATCAAAAATACGTTCAGCCATACATCAACTTTCAGCAGGTTACGCCCGCGCCAGATCGGGTACGGCGTCCAGCAATTCTGCGATCACGGTGTCGGTGGAAATGCCTTCCGCTTGCCCCTCGAAATTGAGCAGCAGCCGATGGCGCAGCGCGAATGAGGCCACCGTGCGCACATCATCGAAGGCCACGTTGAAGCGCCCCGCCATCAGCGCGTGAATCTTCGCCGCCAAAATCAACGATTGCGCGCCGCGTGGACTCGATCCGTAGCGTACATATTGTTTAACTTTGGGCGAGGCCAGCGGTTGGTCGGGATGCGAGGCCAGCGTCAAACGCGCCACATATTCGCTAACGTGCGTGGGGATCGGCACTTTGCGCGCCAGCGCGCCCATCGCGATGATGCGCTCACCATCTGCCGCTGGATTCACGGTATCCGTGTCGCCGCCTGTGGTGCGGCTCAAGATCGAGATCAGTTCGGTTTCGGTTGGGAAGCGCACATCGATCTTGAATAGGAAGCGGTCAAGTTGGGCTTCCGGCAAGACGTATGTACCTTCCATTTCCAGCGGATTTTGCGTGGCGAGGACGAAAAACGGCGGGTTCAATTTGTACGTCTGGTTGGCAATCGTGACCGTTTTTTCCTGCATCGCTTCCAGCAGCGCGGATTGCGTCTTCGGCGTGGCGCGGTTGATTTCGTCTGCCAGCACCAGATTCGCGAAGATTGGCCCCGGTTGGAAGCGGAACGCGCGTCGCCCTTCTTCCGTTTCTTCCATGATGTTGGTGCCCGTCACGTCGGAGGGCATCAGGTCGGGCGTGAACTGAATGCGCGAGAAGTTCAGGTTCAGGGAATTCGCCAGCGTGCGGATCAGCGTGGTTTTGCCGAGACCGGGTACGCCTTCCAAGAGCGCATGACCGCCCGCGATCACGCAGATCAAGACACTGCGTACCACATCGTCTTGCCCGACGATGACTTTGCTGACTTCCTGTAAAATAGCGGCGGTGGTTTTCTGAAATTCCTCGACGGTGATCTCTGGGATGCTCGCTTGGTTTGTCATGAATCCTCAACGCACTCTATGTGTTACCATCGACGCCAAACTGCCCGCTTGACGCCGATTTTATCCTCAACTACGCTCTAATAGACTTAGCACTTAGCACTTAGCACTTAGCACTTAGCACTTAGCACGCTTACTGCTGCAATCCGCTGAAATAATTGCGGATGATGCCGCGCAGCGCACCGGGGACGCGGTCATTGTCCATCGCCCGATCTGCCTGTGAGGCCGCTTGCCCTGCCACATCACCGATGGGCACCATCGAGTTACCCGTCGGGTTATTCGTGAACTCGCCGGTCTGTGTCGGGTCGTTCGGGTTGATTGGGTTATCGCTCTGCGGGTTGATAGCCTTGCCGCCCTCACCACCCACGAAGGATGGCGCGTAGACGAAATCGTTGCTACCTGTGCTGCCGTTATTGCCACTGCCATTTTGGGAGTCACCCGGCCCGGACTGGTTGGTCGGCACACCGGACGTTACATCATCACCCGCGCCGCCGGAACCTTGACCTGCACCTGCCCCGCCGCCCGTACCATCCGCACGGGTGCTGCTGTCACCTTGTCCGGTAGATTGATCCGACGCACCCGCACCTTGCGCAGCCTGTCCATCCGAGCTGCCAGCTTGATCGCCCTGACCACCCTGACCTTGGCCTTGCTGTCCGGATTGGCCTTGTTGCCCTTGTCCCTGTCCCTGTTGGCCTTGCTGTCCTTGCTGACCCTCTTGTCCCTGTTGACCAGATTGTCCGCTTTGCCCCTGCTGACCTTGCTGTCCAGATTGGCCTTGCTGTCCGGACTGTCCACTTTGTCCCTGCTGACCAGATTGACCGGACTGTCCGCTTTGCCCCTGTTGGCCTTGCTGCCCCTGTTGACCGGATTGGCCTTGCTGTCCGGACTGTCCACTTTGTCCCTGCTGGCCTTGTTGACCCTGTTGACCAGATTGACCGGATTGGCCTTGTTGCCCTTGCTGACCGTTCTGCCCTTGTTGTCCGGCTTGCGAATTCGCCTGTTGTCCTTGTTGACCCTGTTGTCCTTGCTGGCCTTGTTGTCCGGCTTGCGCAACCTGTTGGCTGGCCTGATTAAGTTGATTCGCCGCGTTGTTCGCCGCCTGACTTTGCGCGGTTTGCGAGTTCTGCTCCTGCTGTTGCCGCAAGGCGTCGGCAGCTTCCTTGAGCGCTTGCTGTGCCGCCGCCATATCGCCACGCTCCAGCGCATCCGCTGCCCGGTTGAGCGCATCCGCCGCCGCCGGATTCGTGCTGGCGAGTGCATCCGCCGCTTGGCGCAGTGCCGCCGCGAGGTCTTGCCGCTGCTCTGGCGTCAGTTGATTTTCGCCCGCGCGTTTTGCCAGCGAATCGAGTGCATTGGCGGCCTCGCCAAGTTGCCCATTTTGCAACGCCTGACCTGCATCCTGAGAAACGGGACTGCCCGTCATCGCGCGCCCCGCCTGATTCAAGGCTTGCTGCTGCGCATCCGTCAGTTGGTTCGCGGCGTTCTCAAGGTTTTGCTCGGCCTCGGACAGCGCGGCGACGGCTTCGGGTTGGGTGACGTTGGGCTGCTTTAATTTATCTTGCGCTTGCTGGACGATCTGTTTGAGTTCGGCCTTTTCCGCTTCGGAGAGATCATCGCGTTTTTCGATGTCCTTCTTGATCTCTTCCAGCTTATCGACTTGCTGCTGAATCGCGCTCTGGATTGCTTGCTGCTGTGCGACAGCTTCCGACTGCGGATTTGCCAGCATCAACAGCAGCGCCAAGACGAAGATCAAAGTGACGACGCCGAACAGCTCTTTGCGCCGCCATTGCAGCGGGAGCGATCTTCCGGCGTTGACTTGTTTGGCATAGGCGACGGAGTCGGTAGCTTGTAACGCGAGGATGTCTTCGGGAGCCTTAATTGCTCCATCGCGCAATTCCAGCGCCGTACTGACGCGCTCTTGTAGCCCGAAGCGCTTATCGAATAGCCGCGCCGCTTGGATCGCGCTGCGAGGCCACATCCATACCACGAACGCCGCTACCACGATCCCAAGGATCGATGCGCCGATGGCAAAGATCAGCAGTTGAGAGGTGAGCAGCCACGGACGCAACCGTGAGAGGAGCGCGACGACAATCGCGAGGAG
Source organism: Anaerolineae bacterium (assembly GCA_019637615.1). Taxonomy (GTDB): domain Bacteria; phylum Chloroflexota; class Anaerolineae; order Aggregatilineales; family UBA2796; genus JAHBVK01. The sequence goes on from JAHBVJ010000001.1 coordinate 392,600, forward strand.
CAAGCCCGCGGCCAGACCGCGCGGGAGCCACAGCGTCGATTGTGTCAACCGCAGCCGTCGATCCCACTGAGCGATGTATTTCAACAACTGTTGAATGGTGCTCGACCCGTCCATACTCTTGCTCCCATTTTCAGCGTACCTCACTTGCGAGGCGCGCTTATTACAATACTCGTCTTTACTGCCAGCCGCTCACCCATTTGGGTGGTTTATCTTCACGACGAGATTCCCACGCCAAATGTTCCCGAAATCTACGGATCGATCCGCTTGATTCGTCTCACAGTCAAAATTAACAGGATCAGCGACAAAATTAGGTAGATCACCGTGAAGATAATCCACGGCGACACCAGCGTCAGCGTATGCGTGCCCGATGTCGTCACGAGCTGCTGTGTGAAAACGCCCGCCGCCTGATTGTTGATCAGGAATTGCTGCGTTTGGAAGGCGGTCATCAGCGGGTTGGTGCTGTAAATCAACAGCGTCAGGTACGTGCCTGCCGCCTGCAAGGGGACGGGCAAAGAAGAGTAACCATTCGAGTTCAGCCACGGCGAAAGGATGAACGACACCACCCACGCGATCAACGGCACGCCGATGGTCACGAACAGCGCTACGCCGTACGTCATCACATTGGCGGTCAGGGTACGTGGAGTCCGTGCGGAAAAATACAATCCCACCGAGCCGAGCGCGATGGCAGTCACCGCCAAAATGATGAACGACAGCACGACTTCGGCTTCCGTCACGCCACCGAACAGGAACGCGATACTTTGCAGCGGAATAGCCGCGATCAACAGCAGCATGATATACGCCAGCGCCGAGATCATCTTGCCGATCACCAACGAACGGGCAGGCAGCAGCGTCGTGCGCAGCAAATCGTACGTTTGCCGTTCGCGCTCCCCGCTGATCGCCCCCGCCGTGAAAGCCGGTGCGATGAAGGTGACGAGGAACAGCTCGATGCCCACGATGCCCGCGAACAAGACGCGCCCGATCACGCCGCTGGACGTGATCCCGTAAATATCGCGCGAGGCCGCATTGATCACATATAACAGGGTGGTGAAGCCGCTCATCAGGGCAAGGTAAACGGAGATTACGACGAAGGCACGTGCGCCACGCATCCGCCCGCGCAATTCTTTCAGCACGACGGGGTTATTAAATAAGCGGATGTTAAAACGCGTTCGATTAGGTTGCTCTACCGGAACAGTCGTCATCCTTCAAGCCTCGGGCACGTAGGTACACGGCTTAGATTTGATTCACAACGATAGCTGAATTTCCTCACTTTGCAAATTAGCGTTTACAAAGTGTAGGGTACGCGGGCGAACCGCTGGTCAGACGCCACCGACTCGTCTGGATAATGTCACGATAAACCACAATGAATGACGTAGAATCAAGATGTCGGGAGATCATGACAAATTCCGACAAACTCTTGCGACTAAACGGATACCCGCCATACTATGCGTGGCGGTTTCAACAACAGGAGATCAAATGAAACGTTCGATACGCCTAATCGCGCTCGTGCTGCTCTCCACGGCACTACTCATACCAGCCTTGGCGACAGCGCAACTTGAACCAACTGCTATCATTGATGCCGTTTTTCAAGATTTGACCAACAAATTAGGCAAACCTATTAGCCGTGTTACAGCGAACTGGACGTGGGAACAGCAAAACTTCCCCGACTCTAGCCTTGGTTGTCCACAGCCCAATGTTGCCTATACCCAAGTCGTGACCAAAGGCTACATCATCAATGTCGAGCCGTTGGACTTGAGTGGCAAATATGATTATCGTGCCAACTTGGATGGCAGTGTGCTGTTTTTGTGCAGCGCTGTCCCACCCATCGATGTTAGTAAAGGCGGCACGCCCGCCGCGACAGTCGCCGCCCCCAACGCAGGGTCTCCAACAGCCCAACAGCCCGTTACCTTTGCGTCGCCCGTGGTCGCTTACATCGGCGCGGATGGTAATGTGCTCGTGACCAGCATCAAGGGTGGCAACAGCGGCTTACCCGTCGCGCTAACGGGTGACGCCAACCGCCGCTATCCTAACATCACGTATCCACAGGAAGATCATTCCTACGGCAGTTTGCAGTGGTCGCCGGACGGTACCCGCCTATTGTTTGCTGACGCGTTCTCATCTTCAATCTATGTCGTGGCGTCGGGACAAGCGCCGCAGTTGCTCAGCAGTGGTCAGCCGACCCTAATGCCTGCCGGGTTCTCGCCCGATAGTCGTGAGATTGCTTATGCCATCTCCACCGGTCAGTTTGAACCAAATACGACGAATCAGATCATGCAGCTTCAAGCCGTAACAGGTGTCGGCGCAGCCCCGCGCGCGGTGGGGACGATCCGCTTCGGCACGGGCTGCGGTGGCGGTGGCTATCCACCGTCGGTAGTGCAGTACTTCCGCGATTCGGGGTATTCCGGCAATCCGCTCCTCCTGCGCTGGACGGCACAGGGCTTCCTTCACTCGTTAAACTGCCTCGGCATCGGTCTGCGGCTAGTGGACTTCAACGGCAATACGTTGTGGGAACAAACCAACCTCAAACGCGCCGTAGTTTCGCCCGATGGCACGCGCATACTCGCCATCTCGCAAGGCAACATGCAAGGGGATCCCAGCGTCGGCGGCAATGCGGTGGTCTTGATCGATCTGGCGTCAGGCGCAACCACAACGTTGTTCACAGGCACGCCGGAAAGCATCGAGCGCGTCGGGTGGACGCCAGATGGTTCACAGGCGTTGTTCAGCACCAAGCGTGTCGCGCGAACGGTTACGGGCAATGCTGGTGTGCAACTCGGTTCGCAGGTCTTCATCGACTGGCCTCATACCGCGACCACCTACACACTGGAACTGTACCGTACTGCGCTGTTCGAAAACAGCACGCCAACGCTGATTTCTTCATTTGAAGGTTACGGCGTTAGCAGCATCGCCACCGCTGCCAACAGTTTGTTCAGCACAGTGGGCGTCACCAGTTCAGATGTCCCCGTCGTGGAGAAACTGAACGCGGGCGGCACGCTGAATGATCTCGCCGCAGTACGCGCTAAGGTTTCGATCTATGCAGTCGCGGTAGGTGGCAGCTCGCAGTTGACCATCCCCGAAGGCGCTGCGCCCGTTTTCAGTGCTGCCCTTCAATTCGTCGCCGTGCCTGCCAACGGACAGAGTGCCGCGCCGTTAGCCCCGCCAACGTTAGTGGTTGGTGGTCAAGCGGTCGTCAATGTCAAGGCTGGCGATGCCATCAATATCCGTCAGTCGCCCTCCCGTTCCGCCAACGTGATCAAGACGCTGCCACGTGGCGCGGTCGTGACTATCATGGGCGCAGCAGTCGAGGCGGAGGGCTTACGCTGGTGGCCTGTGCGCGTGGAACCTACGGGGGAAATGGGCTGGGCTGTCGATCAGGTAACTGAAAACGGCGTGACCGAGTTCACGCTCGTGGCTAAGTAAATCGCTGTTAGTGGGGCGCGACACGGCACGCCCCACTATTCGATCTGTCTCTGGTCGTTCAGCGTCTTCGTCATCGAGTTCATACCTTCCAAGATCAGATGTGTCTCGATCTTGTTGGCAGGGATCGGGCGACCACTCAACGTCACGCGGTAGGGTTCCCACGCATACGCCCGCACGCCGCCCGCCGCTACCCACAGCCGCAAAAATGCTTGCCCATTATCGTTAGCTTCGAACACGAAATTCCCCAAGCTGTAGGCGATCACGCCCGGCAGTTCTTGATCGGTGTACTCGATGCCCTGCATCACATGGGGATGTGCCCCGATCACGGCGACCGCGCCCGCCTCGATAGCCGCCTTCGCCAGCGCCCGTTGCATATCATTCGGCTCGATCCGCCACTCTAAGCCGCTGTGCAGCATCACAACGACGAGATCGGCTTGTGCCTTTGCCGCCCGCACATCCGCTGCGATCATGTCCGGTTCGCCCCATGCGACGCCCGCCGAGTCAGCCGTTGCGCGTGTCGTGCTCGGATCAAACCCGTAGCGCTCGCGCGGCGTGTTGGCGTACCCCAAAAACGCGATCCGCAGTCCATTACGCTCAAGAATCACGGGTGAACGCGCCTGAGCCTCATTTTTTCCCGCGCCCACCGTCGGAATACCCGCCGCGTTCAGGCGTTCCCGCGTATCGAGCATGGCCGCTGGCCCGAAGTCCAGTGCATGGTTATTGCCCATCGTAAGCAGATCGAAGTTGGCATTTTTCAACGCCTCGATGCCCCAATAGCCGACGCGGAACGCATACGCTTTGTACTGCGCTGTGCCAAGCTCGGAGATTACGCATTCGAGGTTGCCGATGCGCAGATCGGCGGAAGCCAGCAGCGGCGCGATCTTTTCAAATGGGTAATCAGGGTTGTTGTTGTTCACCGCCAGCGTATCAATCGTGCGTCCGAGCATGATGTCGCCCGTCGCCGCGATTTGGATCGGGGCAGCGCTCCACGCTTCTAACGCTGCGCACAACCGTTGCGTATCCTCATCACTGGTGACGCGCGCAATCATGACCGAAGCGAATTCTTGCACAGACTCGGTTTCGCCGGGGAACGCACCATTCAGCCGCAGCGGACGGATGCCATGAGGCCATACGCCGCCCGTTTGCCAGCGCACCACGCCAATCTTGGTCTTGTCCGCCAACACCGCCTGTAATACCTCATCGTGTGTCATAGTGACGGCGCTGGCGTTGGGTACCGCATTTGGCGCAAGTGCCTGAACCTCATCACTCACCAAACTGGCTTCCGCGAACCCGTCGGATACGTCCGCGATGTCAGAATCGACGGCGACCACTGCCGCAGGGATCACGTAACGGAAGCGGCACCCATTCGCCGCTGCACTCATACCGGCGCGAATCACATAATTGGGTTGTCCAGTCGCCTCATCCAGCGGCTGAATCTGCCATGCGGTGCTGTCCGTCGCCAACTGCGCCAGCACGGGCTGCAAATACGGTTGCCATGTGGCGGGCATCTGCACCGTCAAAATGCGCGCCGAGGCGTGTACCTTGACAGTTGAAGCGATCAAACCGACCAATAACACGAACGTCATCAACCGCCATAACCGTCGCGATATTCCACGTTGTTTCGTCCGAATCGTCATCGTCACTCTTCCGACATCTACCAACACCACATACGCCGCATGGAAAACCGACCTTAGTCTAGCACACCCTGTGCCTTCACTCTATTCCTGCTACATGTAACTGTATCGATGTGACAGGTGTCGCTTATTTTTTGCAACGTTCCCCTCTATACTAAAACTAATTGAGATAGACTTTGAAGGTGGAACAATGACTAATTACGTCGAGACCAATGCCCAACTGCGAATTCGGTTAGGTGAACTTGGTGAAGAATTGACTGGTACCTTTGCCAGCTTTGCACGGCTGAATCGGCTGGCAATGGAATCAGGCGCGCTCACCAACAAGACGAAAGAATTGATGGCCTTGGCGATTAGTATTTCGCTGCGCTGTGATGGCTGCATCGCCTACTACGTGCATGATGCTGTGGAAGCGGGCGCGACTCGTCAAGAACTGCTGGAAACGCTCGGCGTGGCGGTCATGATGGGTGGCGGGCCAGCGACGGTGTACGCGGCCGAAGCAATGGAAGCTATCGACCAGTTTTCGCCGGAAAAAGAGCTTGCGCAAGCCGTGGTTGAGGAAGACTTCGACCCGTATGATGTCAACGCCGACTAGCTGATAAAGATCAGCAAATGCCTTCGCGCTGATCATCGACCTTACGTACATGACCCATGAACCTTTCGCCCGACGAGGAAGCTCATCGGGCGTTTAATTTGCGCGATCCTCGCAATATAGCTACTTCTCATTACTTGCTTGCTATAATTGTTGGGTTATCCGGCACCCATAACCACATAGGCCAAGCAAATGTCTACTGATAACCAGTTGCACTATATTCAACAGCTTCAATTTACCGACCGCCCCGCTGCGGAGGAATTGACACTGGCCTTTGTGCGTGCCACCTTCCTCGATCTGGACGTGACACAGGTGCAATTACGCCCGCTAGCCGTTTCGCTTAATTCCTTCAACGGCCTTTTGACGCTCCGTGACGGGCGGCAGTTATTTTTCAAGACGCATGTTGAACCGGGCAGCATCGTCCAAGAGTACTACAATTCCACGCTACTTGCCGAGGCGGGCTATCCGATCATCAAGCCGCTGTATGCTTCGACCGAGTATGGCAAGCAGTTCTTAATCTACGAAATGATCGAGTCGCTGTCAGTATTCGATGTCGCCCATGCCTTGGAACGCGGTGAGCGTCACGATCTCGATGCGCTGACTTCGGCGCAACAAACGACGGACGATCTTCTGTGGGATATTTACGCATCGACGCTCCAACCGCAGTCAGCCGAAGCAGCAGGGCAAGCGCCTGTCCATCAATTATTCTATCATCGCCTTGGCACGCGTTATGAGCAGTTCTACGGTGCCCAATCTTTCATGTTGCCCAGTGCCAACTTGGCGTGGGATGATTTGCTCTCGCGTCGATGGATCATCAATGGTGTTGCCTTTGAAGGGACGTTAGCGAGTGCTCTCGATAATGCGCGCAAAGTGCTGTGCCCGGAGCGTGCTGGAGCATCGATCATCGGGCACGGCGATGCGCACAATGGCAATGTTTTCTTCACGCCGACGGGCTTGTTGTATTTCGATCCGGCCTTTGGCGGGCGGCATCATCCGCTGCTTGATCTGACCAAGCCACTATTTCATAACGTGTTCGCGACATGGATGTATCATCCGCTCGATGTGATGAACACCTTGGTGCTCACGTGGCATGACGATGGCACCACGATCCATGTTGAGCACAATTATCAACCCTCCTCGGTGCGCCACATGTTTTTTGAGAGCAAAGTGCAGCGCGTCCTCGCGCCGTTGGTAGCGCATACAACGATCCCCGCATGGCGTGACTATCTGAAGGCGAGTTTACTGTGCTGTCCACTGCTCACCATGAATCTCTCCGACCGCAAACGCTTCCCCGCTGAAATCGCCTTGTTGGGGTTGTGTTACGCCATCGAGATGGGACTGCCGAGTCTCGGATCGCGCACGATCTTGGATAACGCCCTCGCCAATCTCTGATCATTCGCTTACTTCGCCACCCTAACCCGCCTTATGGAAATTGTGCGTTCCGTCCAAACTCGCTAGACTAGCCGTTAGTCATGTCCTATAAGGGTATTGTGATGTCCGAAAACGACCAGATCGATCAAGATGAACTGATCCAGCGTGTTGTGGCGGAGACGGCGGGCGACCAGCCAGAAGAGATCAGCCCGGAGATGGACGATCAAGATGCCGATGCCGATATTGCACGTCCCTCGCGGGTGATGCAGTATCGCGTCCAGCGTCGTGCCCAATTCAGTATGACCCTGCCCGCGCTGCTGTTGATCGCCATCGGCGGTGCCTATGTGGTGAGCTTGCTTGCGCCGGATACCCTCCAGATCACGCCGTTGATGGCACTGGCAGCCGCACTCGGCGCGACGGCCTTGGGCTTGCTGGCACGTTTTTTGATCAATGGGCGGAAAGAAACGGGCGTCCTGTTTATTAGTCTTGTACTGGTGCTCTGGATCGCGCTCGGAGCCTTAGCGGTAACGGGGATCATCGATCTGATGGTGAATTGGCCGATGGCGATCAGCGCGGTGGGCGTCGCGATCATCATCATGATGGTGTTCATTCCAGAGCGTGGCTTGCTGCTGCCCGGATTAGCGCTGATTGTGGCAGGCGTCACGTTGCTGATGTTCACCACGGGCACCGTCGATGTCGCTTCCGTGACGACCATCGCGCAGTACTGGCCTGTCCTGCTGATTCTCGTCGGGCTGGTGTTCCTGCCTAGCGCCTTCCGCAACCGGACACGATAAAAGGCGTACAGGATGGTAAATACACAATCATTCGTTCACAAAACACACTATGCACATCGCTATTGATGCCAGCCGAACCACCATCGCTGCCCGCACCGGCACTGAAAATTACGCGCTGCAAATCATCCGCGCGCTGATCGACCTACGTCCGACGCACCGCATCACGCTGTACTTTCGAGATCGACCGCCGCCCAACCTGTTCAAGGTCTATCCCAACGTGCAACATCGCATCATCACCACGCCGCGCCTATGGACGCATTGGGGCTTTGCCGGGGAAATCTGGCGCACGCGTCCCGACGTGACTTTTGTGCCCGCGCATACGCTGCCGATCTTCTTTCCGGGCAAGGCAGTCGTCACCGTCCACGATCTCGGTTATCGCTTCTTCCCCGCAGCGCATCCGCGCCCGCAGCGTGCCTATCTGGATCGCAGCACGCGCTACAGTGCCCGCCGCGCCACCCGTGTGATCGCGGATTCGGTCGCCACCAAGCGTGATCTGATGTCCGAATATGGCACCGCCGACGCCAAGATCGACGTGGTCTATCCCGGTGTGGAAGCCTTGCACCGCGCCACCGAGGTGCGGATCGCCTCCGTGCGCCGCAAATACAGACTGCCGGAGAAGTATCTGCTATTTCTCGGCACCTTGCAGCCTCGCAAAAATATCGTCCGTCTCGCGGATGCCTTCGCGCACTATCTAAATAATGGCGGCGACCAATCGCTGCATCTCGTCTTGGCGGGCAAGCGCGGTTGGCTGATCGATGATGTCTTGGCGAAACTGCCGGAAAGCGCCCGTCCGCGCATCCACTTCACGGGCTACGTTGATGATGATGACGTAGAAGGGCTGTACAGCGGAGCGCTGGCCTTCACTTTCCCTTCCTTGTACGAAGGCTTCGGCTTCCCCGTCTTGGAAGCGCTGCGCTGCGCTACGCCTGTCCTGTGCTCCAATACCTCGTCGTTACCCGAATTGGCAGGTGACGCGGCGATCTTGGTCGATCCGACCAATGTGGAGGCGATTGCGGCGGGCATCAGCAAATTGATGAGCGATCCCAAACTGCGCGATACACTTGTGCAGCGCGGTAACGAGCAGGTGAAAAAGTTCACGTGGCAGCGTGCCGCCGCGTTAACCCTGCAAACCTTGGAGAAGGCCGCGAAGTGAGCAGTCCGCCGAACAACCTCCGTCGCATCCTGTGCATCCAACTCGCGGATATTGGCGACCTCGTGGTGACCACACCAGCGCTCAACGCCCTGCGCGAGACATTTCCTTACGCCCAAATCGACATCCTGACCACACCGCACGCCGCGCCCATCCTCAACCACACAGGCTTAGTTAACACTATCTACACCGCGCCACGCAACCTGATCCGCCTGAAGCATCTGCGTTCCGACGTGCCAAACTTGCTGCGTCTCCTCGGCAAGCTGATGACCGCCCGCTACGACGCCGTATTGCTGTTCCACCACCTGACTACATGGATCGGCGCGGCAAAATACATCCTGCTTACATTTATTTCCGGCGCACGCATCCGCGCTGGCTTGGATAACGGGCGCGGCGGGTTTCTCACCCACAAAACCGCCGATCTAGGCTGGGGGGGTAAACATCAAGCCGATTACTATCTCTCTGTAGCCGAACTCATCGGCGCGACGACAACGGATAAGCGCTTGAAAGTCGGCATCAGCGACGAGGATCGCCAGTGGGCGCGCGCACAACTCAACGTGCATGACGCCAATGTTGTCATTATTCATCCCGGCAGCGGCGGGTTCAGCTTGGCGCGGCGTTGGGAGCCAGAAAAATTCGCCTCACTAGCAAATGCACTTCTCGAACACGCCCCAGATCGCCACATCGTCCTCGTCGGCGGCAAAGATGATGATGCCGAATCTGTGCTTCAACACATGCAGCATCAACCGCTCAATCTCGTCGCAAAAACCACGCTCAACCAATTAGCCGCCGTCCTTGAGCGCGCGGAGCAATACTACAGCACGGACTCCGGTGTCATGCACATCGCCACCGCCGCCCTTCCACAAGACAAGCTCCTCAACGTCTTGTACGGGCCGAGCAATCACCTCGCGTGGGGGCCGTACCGCGATCAGCCCGCCAACATCTATCGTAGCGGCGTGCGGTGCAGTCCATGCAGCTATGTCGGGCATACGCTCGGCTTGCGCAACGGCTGCGAAGCGCGCACCTGCATGAAAATCCTCACCGCGCAGCAGGTGCTTTCGCGTGAAACGACTATTCCCAACGACGCACAACCGTTACCGCCGACACTTCGCGTGCTCGGCGTTCCAATCCACGCCATGACCTTCGCGGGCTTCCTCGATCAGCTCGGTGCGTGGATCAAGCAAGAGAGTCCTTCCCCTCGCCAGCTCTGCACCGTCAACCCCGAATACATCATGCTCGCGCAGCAAGACGTGCTGATGTACAACATCCTCAAGCGTGCCGATCTGTGCGTGGCGGATGGTGTCGGCGTCTTATGGGCAGCCAAACGGCTAGGCCATACTTTGCCCGAACGTGTCACCGGCTCCGATGGCACGCTCAAGATCGCGGAACGCGCTGCGCGTGACGGTTGGCGGCTGTTTCTGCTTGGCGCAGCCGATGGCATCGCAGCCAAAACCGCTGAAATTCTCCAAAACCGCTTCCCCGGCCTTCAGATCGCGGGCACATTCGCGGGCGATCCGTCCGGCGCATCTGAAGACGCTATTGCAGCTTACGTCGCCGCCAGCCATGCCGATGTGCTGCTCGTGGCGTTCGGGCAGGGCAAACAAGATCACTGGATCGCGCGGAATTTGCCGCGCCTTAACGTCAAAGTCGCGCTTGGGGTTGGCGGTGCATTTGACTTCATCGCTGGCGTTGCCGAACGCGCACCCGTGTGGATGCAGCATTTAGGGTTGGAATGGCTGCATCGCTTGATTAAGCAGCCATGGCGCTGGCGGCGGATGCTGCGACTGCCGCTGTTTGTGTTCCTCGTCTTGTGGCGTGGCGAACATGGCCCGTGGGCGTTTGAAGGCGGCAAGCCCTAACTGCGCTTTCTTTACTTGAGTCTTTTTTGCATCCGCGCCTAAGCCACATATAATTGCCGTACCTCACACCTATTTTCAACAAAGAGAGGTTGTTATGCAGAAAAAACTATTGCTTACCGTTGCCCTTGCGGCAGCCTTGACCATACCCGCGATTGTCACGCCTGTACGTAGTCAAGCTGGCGAAGGTCAGGTCGATATTATCGCGTGGGCGGGCTACATCGAGCGCGGTGAAACCGATAAAGCCTATGACTGGGTAACCGATTTCGAGAAAGAAACGGGTTGCAAAGTCAACGTACAGGTCGCCAACAGCTCCGACGAGATGGTGACGCTGATGACCGAGGGTAAGTATGACCTCGTGACAGCCTCTGGGGATGCGTCGCTGCGTCTGGTGGCGGGTGGACGTGTCCAGCCTGTCGATCTCTCCAAGATTCCGAGCTACGAAACAGTCGATGAGCGCTTGAAGGGTGCGCCTTGGTACGCCGTCGATGGTAAGTCCTACGGTGTCCCTTACCAGTGGGGCGCAAACGTGTTGATGTACAACAAAGCGGCCTTTGCGGATGCGCCCACCAGTTGGAGCGTCGTTTTCGAAGAGACCACGCTCTCCGATGGCAAGTCCAACAAGGGACGCGTGCAGGCCTACTACGGCCCCATCGCGATGGCGGATGCGGCGCTCTATCTCTCGGTCAAGAACCCCGATCTCGGCATCAAAGACCCGTATGAACTGGATCAGAAGCAGTATGACGCGGTAGTAGCGTTGCTTCAGCAGCAGCGGGGCTTGGTCGCCCGCTATTGGACGGATGCCACCAGCCAGATCGATGACTTCACCAACGAAGACATCGTAGCGTCGGCCTCGTGGCCTTATCAGGTCAATACCTTGGCCTATGCACATTCAACAGATGCCACCAAGCCTGATATTGCCAGCGTCGTCCCTGCCGAAGGTGCGACGGGTTGGGCAGACACGACCATGCTCGGCGTGGAAGCGCCGCACCCCAATTGCGCCTACCTGTGGCTGGAACACTCGCTGCAACCCAAGGTGCAGGGTGATGTCGCCGCGTGGTTCGGTTCCGTGCCAGTCGTGCCCGCTGCCTGCAAAGGCAACGAACTGCTGACCGATGAAGGCTGCAAGATCAACGGCTTCGACAGCTTTGAACAGATCAAATTCTGGAAGACGCCGAGCAAGGCTTGCGGTGATGATCGCGGTGATGTCTGCATTCCCTATAGCGAATGGGTCAAGTCCTACATCGCCATCCGCAGCGGCAGCTAACCATCTGTTGATCTCTGTATAGTCTATATCGAGCCGGGGGCAACTCCGGCTCTTTGTTACACAGTGCGCATTGAATTTTCTGCTGATGAGGCTATCTCATGGAAAAATTTAAGCTCTGGATCGATGGCAAATGGGCTGCCAGCAAGGGCGGCGGCAAAATGGCGATTGAGAACCCCGCTACGGGCAAACCAATCGCGGAAGTGGTAGACGCCAGCCGCGAAGACGTGGATCGCGCGGTGAAGGCCGCCCACACCGCCTTTTATGATGGACGTTGGTCGCGCCTAACGCCCGCCGAACGCTCATTGGCGATCTGGCGGTTGGGGGATTTGCTGGAAAAACGTGCCGAAGACTTCGCCAAAGCCGAGGCCGAGAACACGGGCAAGCCCTACAAATTCGTCGCCTTGGGTGCGGATTTGCCCTTCATGATCGACAATCTGCGCTTCTTCTCAGCGGCGGCACGCGATACGCATGGCAACGCCACTGGTGAGTATGCCAAAGGCTTCACCTCGATGTACCGCCGTGAACCTGTCGGCGTCGTCGGGCAGATCGCGCCGTGGAATTACCCGCTGATGATGGCGATCTGGAAGATCGGCCCTGCGCTGGCGGCAGGCTGCACCATCGTGCTCAAGCCTGCGCCCACGACGCCGATCACCTCCCTGATGCTGGCGGAACTCATCAAAGAAGCGGGCATCCCCGATGGCGTCGTGAACGTCATTTCCGGCGGCAACGAAACAGGGCAAGCGCTGGTCGAGCATCCGCTGATCCGCATGGTCAGCCTGACGGGTTCGACGGGTACGGGCAAAAAGATCATGAAAACGGCGGCGGATACGCTTAAACGTGTCCATCTGGAACTCGGCGGCAAAGCGCCCTTTATCGTTTTCGATGATGCCGATGTCGAAGTCGTCGCCGCCGCCGCTACCCTCGCCTCTACCTTCAATACGGGGCAAGATTGCACCGCCGCCACCCGCATCTACGTGCAAAAGGCGCAGGAGAAAAAGGTGCGCGAGGCCATTGTCGAGTCGATGAAAGCTGTCAAAATTGGCGATCCCTTTGCCGACGATGTGGTGATGGGGCCGCTGATCTCCGGCGTGCAGCGTGACCGCGTACAGGGCTTCATCGACCGTGCCAGAGCGGGTGGAGCCAAGATTCTCACGGGCGGTAAAGCCATTCAGGGCGCGGGCTACTACTTCGAGCCGACAGTAATTTCCGGCATCAAGCAAACGGACGAGGTGATCCAGAGTGAAATCTTCGGCCCTGTGCTGACGGTCAGCACGTTCAAGGACACCGCCGAAGCCATCCAACTTGGCAACGATGTGCAGTACGGCCTCGCCGCCTCGCTCTGGACGCGCGACATCGGACGTGCCATGCAGGTCGCCCGCGAACTCGAATTCGGCACTGTCTGGATCAACGATCACATCCCGTTAGCCTCCGAGACTCCGCATGGCGGCTTCAAGCAGTCAGGCTTTGGCAAAGACCTCTCTGCCGAAGCCGTCTCAGACTACCGCGTCACCAAGCACGTCATGGTCAAAAATACGTAACCGAGTGAACGAAAACACGGCTGATCTCAACAGTATCCTGAGGGATCAGCCATGATCGGAGGTTTTGGATGACCAATAACGATCTCCCGTCCGCGCCCAAACTTGGCGACACTCGCATCGATCCTAAAGGCGTCCCACAGGTCTACGTTCCCGCCGGACGCTTCTTGATGGGTAGTACCCGCGCTCAGCTAGAAGACTCGTTGCAACAAGCCAACCAATACAACAAGGATGTGACCATCGACTGGTTCATCGATCAAGCACCGCAGCACGAAGTCCGCATCACGCGCGGCTTCTGGCTAGATCAATTTCCCGTCACCAATGCCTATTTCCAGAGCTTCATGGATGACGGCGGCTATCAGGAAGATCGCTGGTGGTCAAAGGGTGGTCTGCAATGGCGGCGCGAGAATAACGTGCTTGTGCCTGAAGACTATGTGTTGTATATCGAAGACCCCAACCAGCCTCGCGTCGGGATCAACTGGTACGAGGCCGAAGCCTATGCCAACTGGCGCGGCGGACACTTGCCCACGGAGGCCGAATGGGAATACGCGGCACGTGGCGAGCAATCCCTCATCTATCCGTGGGGCAATGAGTATGAGTCGACGCGCTTGAATGCGGAAAATCAACGTAAAAAAACTTCTCCCGTGGATATGTATCCCGACGGCAAGAGTTGGTGCGGTGCGTTCGATCTCGCTGGTAACGTCTGGGAATGGTGTGCTGACTGGTTTGCGGCGGATTTCTACGCGCAATGTGTGAGCAACAATTGGATCGATGATCCATTTTGCGGCGAATCCCAAACTGATTCCGTGCTGCGTGGCGGTTCGTTTGGCAGCGATCCTTTCTATTGCCGTTCCGCCTACCGCGTGAACACACGTATCTTTCGTGACGACGATAGGGGCTGTCGGGTAGTTTCTGCTGTCGTTTCTGTTGCTTAACTTCAACAATCGGCGTCATTAGTTCTCAGAACGCGTTCGCTGATTCTTACACAACTCTAACAGTCTGTTTGTTGACAATCCGAAAATATGTCTTATAATACTCACTATCGACAAATGTCCCTAATCGGCGTTTGCAACCAATGACTAACGCCGCTGCCCGTCTCCCGAATGAGTTCCCGTCATGTACAAGTCGCCATTTGCCTGATCTTTGCCTGTTATCGCCTGATCTTTGCCTGATCCACTCGGTTCAGGATGGTTCATTGAGCAGAGAATGTCGTCTGTTAAATTTTTTGCCTGTTTATCAGGCAGATCAGGCAAATGAGTGTGATGCAGATTGGCTGTGTCTTTACTTAGCACTAAGGACTAAGCACTCAGCACTTTCCCTAGCCCGTTATTTCCCTGTTAAACAGGGTTATCAGGGCTTAACAGGGTTCATCATAATGGAGGTAATCACCGAAATGTCGTCAGGCTTCATCCAGTATCCAACACGGTTCCGTTAGCCAAGAGGCACAACACTCGCATGGACTCGTTGCTCAACCCACCCCACTTGAGGTCATCTCTGCCCAACATCGCCGCAACCAACCCGATCCATCGCACTTGGACGCACCATAACCACCCTGATCTCACCACGCCAATGATCCCGATCACCGCAGCCAACGGGATCATTTCAGGGATCATTCCACCATCGTGCGGGTTCGGCTTGAGGAACATGGCGCGTACAGGAGATGCTAACGTTCAAGCAGGTCGGCTTCGGGAAAGCTGTCTTGGACTATCGCGTAATGAGGAGTCGCGTGGTCAAATACGTGTAGCGGAAAATGAAAGGGCGAGTTACGCCTCGCCCACGTCTGCGGTCATCGCCGCTAATGGTTGCCATCGGCATGGGGTAGGCAGTCAATGTTTACCGCCAATCCCGCAGCGACTGCGATTGAAACTGCTCGGTACGGTTGGCTTGCCACTCAACTTCCGCAATGCCCTGACGTTCCGCCAACGCCTTGTACCACTCACGGCGCTGAATGCGCGCTTCACGTTCCTCTGCGGGCAGTCCAGCGAGGCTCGCCAAGAATATCGCGTCGGCGTCTTCTGCCTTGGGCATGGTCTGCGTGCTCCTCGCGGTCACCGGCGCATGATTGCGGTGGAGAATGCTGCGTATGGATAAGATAGCCATGATAGGTTGCTCCTCTGATTGGCCTTTACATCTTTTATGACGCCGCATCTCCGAGAAAAGTTTCCCCATATGCGCATTATTTTCAGAGATTTATGCAGTTTTTTAGAATGTGTGGGTAATAGGCTGAATGTGGGCTTCGTGCAAGCTGGCAAATGAGTAGTGCTGTAAAGCGCGCAAAATGTGGCACAATAATGCGCATCAATGCTCAGGGATCGCGGGTCAGCGCACTATATTCACACGGCACTCGTGCCCTTACGGAAAGTTTACTTAGTTATGAGCGTTCCAGAAGCCACCTCCAGAGCCGTCGCCGTCCGTTTTTCAAAAGTCTCGCGTCATTTCGGGGAAGTCCGCGCCGTCGATCAGGTCGATCTCGATATTTACGACGGCGAATTCTTCTCCATGCTCGGCCCGTCCGGTTCAGGCAAAACGACGTGTCTGCGCCTGATCGCGGGCTTCGAGCAGCCGACATCGGGCAGCATCCAGCTCTACAGTCAGGAAATGGTCGGCGTCCCGCCCTTCCTGCGCGATGTCAACACCGTCTTTCAAGATTACGCGCTGTTCCCGCACATGACCATCGGGGACAACATCGGTTACGGTCTGATGGTCAAAGGGGTAGCCAAAGGCGAACGCGATAAGCGTGTCAAGGAGATGCTAGAACTGGTGCAGTTGCCGAATATCGAGAAGCGCAAGCCGTCGCAACTTTCCGGCGGGCAGCGTCAGCGCGTAGCCTTAGCCCGTGCGTTGATCAACCATCCGCGCGTGCTCTTGCTGGACGAACCGCTTGGCGCGCTCGATCTCAAACTGCGCCAGCAGATGCAGATCGAACTCAAGCAGATTCAGCACCGCGTCGGGATCACCTTCATCTTCGTCACGCACGATCAAGAAGAAGCACTGACCATGAGCGACCGCATCGCCGTCTTCAACAAAGGCAAGATCGAGCAGATTGGCAACCCGTCGCAGATTTACGAGCGCCCCGAAACGCCCTTCGTGGCGGGTTTCGTCGGCATCTCCAATATGATCACGGCGGAGGCGGCGAACCGGCTGTTTGGCAAAGCAGGGCTATACGCGGTGCGTCCGGAGAAAATTCATCTCGCCGCGCCGGACACACCCGTTCCCGCCGACAGCTACAGTGCTGATGGCACCATTGACGAGGTGATTTATCTGGGGATCAACACACGTTACCTCGTTAATCTCGATGTGGGCGGCGAATTGACGGTGGTCGAGCAAAACTTGAAGGTCACTTCAATGGATGCACAGGCACAGCATGGGCGCCGCGTCCGGCTGATCTGGCAAAAAGACCTAACCCGCGAACTGCACGAGGTATAAGTCATGACATCCATAACGCCGCCCTCGCCGCCAGCGCTGTCGCTGCCCAAACGCCTGTCACGCTACTTTTTTCAACATCCACGGGTCATGCTGCTGCTGCTGTTGGCACTGCCGCTCGGTTGGCTGCTGATCTTCTACCTCGGTTCGTTGTTAGCGCTGCTGGCACAGAGCTTCCAGTATTGGCGCATCGATGACAATACGGGCGCGATCATCAAAGAGACCTCGCTGGCAACCTACAGCGATCTGCTCACACCGTCGAATTTGAGCATCATCGGGCGCACCGTGCTGATGGCGGCTTCGGTCACCGTCGCTTCTGCCTTGATTGGCTTTCCGTTGGCCTATTTCATGGCGCGCTATGCCTCGCCCCGTATGCGCAGTCTGTTGTATCTGGGTGTGCTGCTGCCGCTGTGGTCAAACTATCTGGTGCGCGTCAATTCGTGGAAGCTGATCCTTGCTGACGAAGGCGTCTTGAATTGGCTATTTAGGTCGGTCGGCTTGGGCGGCGTCATCGATTGGCTGCTCAGTCTGCCCGTGATCGGCGGGTCATCGCTATCGTTCTCGTTTCTCGGCATGTTCCTTGTCTTCGTCTACATCTGGATTCCATACATGATCCTGCCCATCAACGCGGCGTTGGAACGTGTGCCCCGTTCGCTGATTGAGGCGTCCAGTGATCTCGGCGCGCGACCGGGCTACACCTTCCGCAAGATCATCTTGCCGCTGGCCTTCCCCGGTGTGGTCGCAGGCTCGATCTTCACCTTCTCCTTGACCTTGGGCGATTTCATCATCCCCAACATCATCGGCAACGGCGGTTTTTTCATCGGCTCGACGGTGCTAACGCTGCAAGGCACCACGGGCAACATCCCGTTAGCTGCTGCCTTCGCTATTGTGCCGATTGTGATCATGGGTGTCTACCTGTTGATCGCGAGACGATTGGGGGCTTTCGATGCGCTCTAATGCCGCTACGACGAGTGAGCGAGCCTCGTGGGGCTTGAAATCTGCCGCGCTCGGTGCGATCCTGTTCCTGCATACGCCGCTGCTCGTGGTCATCCTCTACGCCTTCACCACGGATCGCAAGACCGCCGCCTTCCCGCCCCCCGGCCTGACGTTGGAATGGTTCGGCAGAATCCTCGAACGTCAGGACTTCTGGTATTCGTTGGGATTGTCGCTGCAAGTCGCCGTGGTCGCCACCTCGATCGCGATTGTGCTCGGCACGCTGTGCGCGGCGGCGATGTACCGCGCCAACTTCTTCGGCAAAGAGGTGATCAGTCTGTTCGTCCTGCTGCCTATCGCCTTACCCGGCATCGTCACTGGCATCGCGCTGCGCTCAGGGATGCGAATCCTCGGCATCGACTTCAGCTTCTGGACAATCGTGATCGGGCACGCCACCTTTTGCATCGTCACCGTCTATAACAATGTCGTCGCGCGGATGCGTCGCGGTTCCTATTCGCAGATCGAAGCATCGATGGATTTGGGCGCGACCTCGTTTCAGACTCTCCGCTATATCGTCCTCCCCAACATCGGCACGGCGTTGCTGGCAGGCGCGATGTTGGCCTTCGCGCTGTCGATGGATGAAGTGATCGTGACCACTTTTACCAGCGATCCCAAAGTCTCCTCGACATTGCCCATCTGGATTCTCAGCCAGCTCACCCGTCCACGTGATCGTCCTGTGACCAACGTCGCGTCCATCGTCGTGATCCTGATCACGCTGATCCCGATTCTGGTTGCCTATCGCTACACGCAGGAACAGGGCGAAACCTAGCACGAATCAAAAGAGGCACTGAGCATAGAAGTGCCTCTTCTAGAATCTCACGTAATGGTCGCGTATAGCTCAATTACTGCGCTGATATTTCATGTAATCGTCAACAATCTGCGTAAATTCGATGATGTTCTTGAACGGATCGCGGCAGAAAAAACGGGGTCTTCCCTGAATGGAATCCGGCAGCCAAGTCTCATACCCGCCCTCGCTGATCGCCTTCCGCATGGCCTCTACGTCGCTCACGTTCAAGCAGAAATGCTGTCCGGTGGTGGGGAAAGGTTCGGTCTCAGCGAATACATGCAGCTCCGTCTCCTCCCCGATCTTGAACCACACCAGATCGGCGTGGACGATGGTGCTCGGAATCGGCTTTTCCGTTAACCCTACCAAGCCGCCATAAAACCGCCGCGCGATCTGGGCGCTTTCTTCCCCCGGTGGGCGCGGAATACTGACATGCTGCAACATGATAGCCATAACAAAAGTCCCTAATTAAGATTTCTTGGAGAAATGGATTATAGTCTTTCACGGGCGTCACTGCTATTGAGCGCCGTGTGCCACCAGCGGCGCAACGTACCGATCCACCTCGTCATCGTGGTTCAGTGTGGGCACGTCTTTCGCCAGCGTCCAGCGTTCGCGATATTCAGCGCTTCCCGACGGCGCGATGCTGACCAACGGGCCAAGTGTCTCCAATTCGATCATTTCCGGGCTGGCGAACACTTCCACCGTGCTGCGCAAATCGGGGTAGTTCGCGCCCTGTACGTGGGCAAACTGCTTGATGAACACATGCCCGTCATTCGCGTAAGCCGCCCATCCGCTAGATACTGCTGCCCCGATTTTCTGCGGCGTAGTCGCATTCGTATCCTGCGAAACATACACGTACTTGCGCCCGAATCGGAAACGCGGGTCAGACAGATCGGTGTAAGGCCATAGCGTGAGCGTCGCCGCCGGCAGCAAATCTTTCGGGTGCGTCCCACGCGGCGGCAGCGGGATGATCGCGGTGCCGCCCAGTTGCATTACCGAGATCGCCCACAGGGCGAGTTGCACATCCCAGATATTGCGGTTATGTATCCGATGAACGACCTCAACTGAGGCAGCATCGGCCTCAAACCGAATATCGATCTCTTTGACCACATTCGTCACGGCTTCTTTGGGTTGGATCAAGCGCACCACGTCACCATGCTCCTCCACCGTGATCGGCTGATTATCGGGGATAGTCGTGCGGCCTTCCATCTCCGGCGCAAGCCACAGCCGATGCCCGCCGTAGAGCTGCCATACACCGCGATCCGCTGGTACTTCGAGCGGGTCGGTGACGAAGAATTCATTGCGTTCGCCTACAAAACCGAAGTGAAGGATTCGCAGCCCCACCTCCGCCGGTATGATCAGTTCAATCACGCCATTAGAAAGGCGGTAGCAGTGCGTTAGCTTGCCGTAACTCAGCCGTTCAACCTGCATCTAAATTTTCTCGCTCTTTACTGTGAAGGGTGTTTCGCCCGCGCTCACCGACCAACCCCGATCGGCGTACTGATGATCAAAAGGGGACGACAAGCTATCGTCCCCACGAATGTTGCGTTTAGCGCAGCGTAACTTCCACTTGGCAAGTAGTATCGGCGGCTTGCAATGGCACGACGGAGCCTTCAATCGGCTTGCCATCCACGCTGATTGCCACCGTGTTGCCCTTGCCCGCGCGATTGACATGGATGCTGTAGGTAGCGCCGCGATATTGGCGGGTAGCGCGGAATTCTTGCCATGTGGTCGGCACCACGGGCGCGATCTCCAAGCCATTCAGCGTCGGACGGATGCCCAGAATCCACTGAGTGATCGCCGCATAATTCCATGCAGCGGTGCCTGTCAGCCATGAATTCTTAGCTTCACCGTGTGTCGCAGCGTCCTTGCCCGCGATCATTTGCGCGTAGACATATGGTTCGCAGCGGTGCAGTTCGCTGATGTGTTCACGAGCAGATGGATTGATGCGCATGTAATAATCGTAGGCATTGTCGCCAGCACCGACCACCGCCTCCGCGATCATGATCCAAGGATTAGTGTGGCAGAAGATGCCTGCGTTCTCCTTATACCCCGGCGGGTACGACGAAATTTCGCCTAATTCGATGTGATAATCTGAGTAGGCGGGCTGTTGCAGCATAATGCCGTGTGGCGTAGCAAGGTGTTCGCGCACGGCATTGAGCGCTTTAGTCGCCCGCCCGTCATCAACGCCCATGCCCGCCATAATGCAGATGCCCTGTGGTTCTATGAAGATTCGACCTTCCGCGCATTCCTTCGAGCCAACCTTCTCGCCAAAGTGGTTATAGGCGCGTAGGAACCAGTTGCCATCCCAGCCTTGTTCTTTCACCACCGCGTCCATCTTCACGGCATTTTCGCGATACTGCGTGGCCTCGTCCGCCAGACCACGCGCCTCTGCCATATCTGCCATATCAGCGGCGGCGAGGTTGAACAGGCCAGCGATGAACACCGACTCCGCTACTTTGCCATCCTTATTGGTGGTCGTTTGGAAGGATTCACCCGGTTCGCTGGAGAATGTGTTCAGATTCAGGCAGTCGTTCCAGTCCGCACGCCCGATCAGCGGCAGACCGTGCGGGCCAAGCCGATCTAGCGTGTATTGCATACTGCGCCGTAGATGTTCATAGAGCGGTTGCTCCGATCCCGGCTCATTGTCAAACGTCACTGGCTGATCGAGGATTGCCCAGTCGCCGCTTTCCTTGATATACGCTGCTACGCCCAGCACCAGCCACAGCGGATCATCGTTGAAATTGCTGCCAACGGCGTTATTCCCGCGTTTGGTTAGTGGCTGATATTGGTGATACGCGCCGCCATTGGCGAATTGCGTAGCGGCGATGTCGATGATGCGTTCCCGCGCACGTTCCGGGATCATGTGGACGAAGCCGAGCAGATCTTGATTCGAGTCGCGGAAACCCATGCCGCGCCCGATGCCGGATTCGTAGCCGGACGCTGACCGCGACATATTGAAAGTGACCATATTTTGATAGGCGTTCCATACATTGACCATACGGTTCGTATGTATATCGGGGGTCTCCACCTGCAAAATGCCGAGCAATCCATCCCAATACTGGCGCAGCGCCTCGAAAGCCTGATTGATATTAGCTGTTTGCAAATAATGCTCGATGATCGGCCTGACCGTCTTTTTGTTGACCACACTCGGCGCTTCCCACTTATCGTCGCGCGGGTTTTCGTGATAACCGAGCACGAAGTTGATCTCGCGCGTCTCGCCCGGAGCTAATACCAGTTTGACGTGATGCGAACCAACTGGTGCCCACCCGTGCGCGATGGAATTCTTCGACTGCCCTTGTTCAACCACCTTCGGCCTATCAGCGCCGTTGTACACACCCAAAAATTCATCGCGGGAAGTGTCGAATCCTACCAGCGGCGCGGAACAGGCAAAATAAGCGAAGTGGTCACGGCGTTCGCGATATTCCGTCTTGTGGTAAATCACGCCATTTTCGATCTCAACTTCTCCGATACTGAAATTGCGCTGGAAGTTGGTCATGTCGTCGTTGGCGTCCCACAAACAAAACTCGATGAATGAGAACAACGACAGATCGGCAGTGGTATCGCGCTTATTGGTGACGTTAACTTGCCACACTTCCAAATTCGCGCCCTGTGGCACGAAATACCGCACCTGCGCGGTCACCTTGCTGAAGGTGGACTGAATCGTCGTGTAGCCCATCCCATGACGGCATGTGTAATCCTCAAGATCGTTGAACGTCGGTTGCCATGTGGGCGACCAGTAAGCGCCGTTCGCATTATCGCGCAAATACAGGTAGCGCCCGCCAATATCACGCGGGGCATTGTTGTACCGATAACGTGTCAGGCGGCGTAAGCGTGCATCCCGATAGAAGGAATAGCCGCCAGCCGTGTTGGAGATAATGCCAAAGTAGCCCTCGTTACCAAGATAATTTTGCCAAGGCATAGGTGTGTCGGGGCGGGTAATCACATATTCGCGTTGTTCATCATCAAAATAACCAAAACTCATTGGTAAAAGTCCTTGTTGACGGCTGTGCAGCATGTCTGGGAACGCTCCCAGAACTCAATAATGGCTCTTAAGAAGGCCGATTGTCAAGCAGTTGGATGTCTCACCGAGGGGGCTGTAATGACCTTGTGCGACGCGCGTCGATAAACCCTTAAAGAATGAGTGTGATTTCACCCGTCTCGCTTACTGAGGTTTTGGGAAGGCTAGTTTTTGCCTAACCCGTTGGTCATGAATGAACCGATGCTAGTGATGGCCTGCTGCCGTGACATCAGTTTCAACTGCAAAAACATGAACAGCTTATTGAGGCGACCGGGGATAACCATATGGCGTTTGCCAAGAGTTGCCAGCACTTCGGTGACGACAGGATCGGTCTCCGAAATCATCATCTTCGGATATTTTGAGAGTGCGTCACCTTGTGTATTCATCAAGCCCGCCACCACGACCAGCACGTCCACGCCTGTACCTTTCAGTTCGTACCACAGCGTTTCACCCAGTGCGATCTGAAACGCTTTGTTAGCTGAATATGCGCCCGTGTAAGGGGCTGGCACCAAACCTGCTCCCGACGCGACAATGACGATCCCGCCTCGGTGGCGGGCACGCATCATGTTGCCGAAAGTGTGGATCAGCGTGGTATAGGCGCGGGCATTGATGTCTATCATGCGGTGATGCGTCGCCAGATCCATATCAAGAATCTTCGGCGTGTCGGCTGGTGTATACATATGATTACACACCAGCAGGCCGACCTCGATATGCTGTGTTTCCTGAACGAGAACAGACATGAAATCGCTGAAAGCTAGGTCAGCTGTGATCGGTCGAACCTCAACGCCATACTGCTGGCGTAGTTCATCGGCGCGTTGGTTCAACTCGACCTGCAATATATCCACTAACACCAGATTCATGCCCTGTGCTGCCAGATGGCGTGCAAAAGTGTACCCCAACCCAGAGGCGCGTGCGGCTCCAGTGATCAGCGCCCAAGTTCCATATCGCTCTGTGAATGAGGTAGCCATTTGCCTTATCCTATTGTGGTGTCATGTGCTGGCGGATATGTGGGCAGCCAGCGGCGGCAGCTTCGCGAATAGTAGCCGCATCCGTCAGCTCCGTCAACGGCTTACGTTTGTATCGCACGCGCACCTCTGATGGGTGATTCGCGCCGTTCCCCGTCACCACATGAATGTCCTTGCTGATCAACTCCATGTCAAACTGCTGGAACAACAGGGAGGTGATGACCGCCATCTCGTTTTTGGCGAAGTTCATGCCTGTGCATTTATGCACACCGCCGCCGAATCCGATGATCGAAAATGGATTTTTACCCTCGCCACGTTCGGGTGAATAACGCAGCGGATCAAACTGTTCAGGATTGCTGTACACGTCCGGCATAAAGTGCGAAGTCGCGCCGCTGACCATCAATCGCCAGCCACTTGGGATTTCGTATTCGCCGATCTTGACGGGCGAAGTAACCGTGCGAAGTTGGGTATCTGCCGATGGTCGTATCCGCGTCGTTTCGTCAATGGCCCAATAGATGTACTCAAGCTTGCTCAACACGGCAGCATCAATGGGTTGTCCATAGGCGACAGTTTGCTTGATCTCTTCTCTCACGAGCTTTTGATAATCGGGATGCTGTAGCAACAGCGCGATCAACCATGCCGCTTGTCCGGCGGTAGTTTCGTGCCCCGCAAAGATCAGCCCCATAAAAATCGTAACAATGGTATCGTCAGGCAGCGTGGTGCCGTCTTTGAGCGGCGTCGTCAGCAGCGTACTGATCAAGTCGTTGTAGCGCTCAGGATGATCACGACGGGCTTGGATCAGCGGCTTGAGTGTGGCGGTGATCTTCTTCTTGGCTTGGTCGCGCCGCCAGAATTTCGGCAGTGGCAGCGTCGGCGGCAGCACTGGATCGAGTGACGCACTGATCGCACTGTAGTCTTTCCAGAAATCCGCGCCGAGTTCTTGTTCATAGTCCGGCCCGATCAAGGCCCGCCCCGCTACATATTGCGTGAGGCGCAGCATTGCCTGCGTGATGTCCATTTCGCCCGCTTGCCCGAGTGAGTCGAGCCAGCGCTGAATCTCGGTATTCATGGCCTGAACGTAGCCAACCATCCGCTCGCGTTTGAACACTTCTTGCAACACCGGACGCTGGTTATAGTAGTCTTCGGTACTAGCGGTAAACAGCACCCTGCCGATTGCCTCGCGCAAGAAGCCGTACCCGTCTTGCATGTTCAGCGTTTTGTCGGTTTCCATATAGAAAATGCGGTTATATTCTGCGCCGGTGATCACTAGCACAGGTTGTGGCCCCAGTTTCATCGCGAACAAATCGCCTTTTTCCGCGTGGCCTCTTTTGAATAAGCTTTCACGGTCGCGCAGCATTTCGACAACATGACCAAGGACGGGCAAGCCGCCTGAAATCATCGGGGGAAGTTGTGACTCCATTGTGAACCCTCTACCATTTCCCAGATCGTCAATGTTTACATTATTCTGAAACGAGCGTTTCAAAACCTCTCAGATTGTATCATGTTACGTGCTAACCAGCGTTAGACGTTTCTTAGAATCATCACAGTTTGAGCAGTTTGACGATGAGCTGAGTAATCGCGTGGACGTAGGGGAAATCGGGCTTGACGCCTTTCACAGTGGCTAGTCCCTGTAGCGTGCTGAGGATTGTGAAAGCAAGGTTTTCGGGCGACTCTTGGCTCGTGATCATGCCATCAGCTTGCCCTTGTTTCATCACAGCCGCAATGATCTCCGCAATCCCGAAGTAGTGGGCGAGCAGTAGTGTCGTGATGTCGGTGTCTTGCGTGCCGAACTCTACCATTGCGTTGAAGGCCATCGAGCCTTGTGTACGTGAATCGGGCAGTGCTACCAATTCGACGGACGCAAAAAGCTGCTCAAGAAATGCTTGCGGTGTGGGAACCATGTCCGCCATCTGCGCGACTTTGGCACGTTCCAATGTACAAAAATACGCCAGTGCCGCGAGAAACAAAGCCCGCTTGTCACCAAATACCTCATACATACTGCTGCTGCTGATTCCGGTGGCCTTCTGCAAGTCACGCATAGACGTTGCCTCGTAGCCTTGCTGCCAGAACAGAAGCATCGCACGCTCGATCACTTGCTGTTTATCAAATTCTCGCTGTCGTGCCATTCCCCTCACTCGATCTCGTCATCAACAACAAGTTCAATCACGGCGCGGAACCTTAAAATCATGATTTTGCACACAAATAAGCATTTTGCATAGGACATTAAGGGCTTCAAGATTAGGGCGAAATCTGTCCTAATCCTCTCTTATAGTGATAGTTGTAGGGTTGAGTAGCAGCCCTATGCCGATCTCCACTTAGCAATTGAGGTTTTCCCGTGGAAATTCAACCATTTCGCATCCGCATTCCCCAAACCGCGCTCGATGATCTGCACAACCGATTAGCCCATACCAATTGGCCTTCACAGTTACCGGTAACAGATGATAAAGACTGGCAGCGTGGCGTTCCGGTAGCTTACCTTAACACCCTCAGCGACTACTGGCGCACCGGCTTTGATTGGCGCGCTCAAGAAGCGGAACTGAACAAGTTTCCGCAGTTCATGACCGAAATCGACGGACAATCTATCCACTTCTTGCACGTTCGCTCGTCCGAACCGAACGCGTTGCCACTGCTGATCCTGCATGGTTATCCAAGCTCGTTTGTCGAATTCACCAAGATTATCGGCCCACTGGCTGATCCGCGCGCATATGGTGCTGATCCTAGTCAAGCCTTCCACGTGATCGTGCCGTCTCTGCCCGGTTACGGGTTTTCCACACCACTGGCGGAATCCGGTTGGGAACTCAGCCGCACCAGCCGTGCCTTAGCTGCGCTGATGTATGGTCTCGGCTACGAGCGCTATCTCGCGCTGGGCAGTGACATCGGTGCTGGCATTGTCGGGATGCTAGGCAGCACGGATGGGGATCACCTGATTGCCGCCCACGTCAGCACCGACCCCACCGCGCTTGCTCTGCTCGGTGCGCCTATCGCCTATCCTGCTGGCGATTCCGTTCTCAGTCAAGCCCAAATCCAACGCTTACAGGGCTTGCGCGAACTGCAAAATGAAGGCAAAGGCTATCTTCAGATTCAATCGACCAAACCCCAAACGCTGGCCTATGCTCTTGCCGATTCGCCCGTCGCCCAATTAGCATGGATCGTGGAGAAGTTCGAGGCTTGGACAAACATCGATAAACTCCTCCCGGAAGATGCCGTTGATCGCGATCAATTACTGACAAATGTGTCCCTGTACTGGTTCACTGGGACGGGCGCGACGGCTGCCAACTTCATCTATGAGGCGACCCATTCGACAGCGCCTTGGGCTGCTGCGTCAACGACGCCCACAGGTTTTGCCGCTTTCAATATCAGGCACATCGAAAATGCGATGCGGGCGATGGTCGATCCAGAGCATAAGCTGCCGCATTGGTCAGCGTTCGAGCAGGGTGGGCACTTTCCGGCGATGGAAGCGCCAGACCTCCTGATGAACGATGCGCGCGAGTTTTTCCGGCAGTTTCGTTAATCGAGCTTGAAACACGGGTGGGGAGGGAGATTCTGCCCCACCCGTAGTGGCATCTATGCTGATTTTGAGGGCATCATCGCCGCTGGTTTCTGCGGAACGTGGCTAGGCCACCACGTCCAACGCCCGAACAGCGTCGCCAGCGCCGGAACGAGGATCGTGCGGACGATAAAGGTGTCGATCAACACGCCCACCGCCACCGCGAAGCCAACTTCTTGCAGCCCTTTGATTTCCCCCGCAACGAGTGCCGCGAATGTCCCCGCGAGGATCATGCCCGCCGACGTGATGATCGAGCCAGTGCGAGCTACCGCCACATGGACGCCGTCGCGCATTCCGTGGTTAGCAACTTCTTCCTTGATCCGTCCAAACACGAAGATGCTGTAGTCCATGCCAAGCGCGACGAGGAACACGAACATGAAGAACGGCACGTACCACGTCAGCCCTTCGACATGCCACACTTCCTTGAACACGAAATTGGTGATCCCCAATGTGCAGGTAAAGCTGAGTAAAACCGTCGCGATCAAATACAACGGTGCAACAAGGCTGCGCAGCAGCAGCAGCAGCACGACGAAGATGCCGAGCAAGACAAGTCCTATCGTGCGCAGCATATCGCGGTCAATCGTGTCGCGGATGTCCGTGACCAATGCCGTGCCGCCACTCGCCACGCCGTCACCATCCGCGCTGGAATACCGTTGCAGTAGCGCACGGATATTTTTCAGGGTATCCATCGCTTCATAACTGATTGGTGATCCAGCGAACACCACGTCGAGTTTATACGCTGTGCCCGCTTCGGTCAGATACGAGGACAACATTTGCATCATCATTTGCTTGGTATAGGTATCGGGCAGTGCTGCCAGCACCTTACGCAGCGCACTCGGTGCTAGATAAGGATCAGGGATCGGCTCGGATGCTGTTGGGCTAAAACGTGCCGCCAATCCGTTGACTGCCTTGATGAAATTATCGCGCCCTAATAGCAAACTGAGCGGGTTATCCAGCGCATTCTGGATGCTAACCAGATTCGGATCACTAGCGACTTGTGGGAACTGCTGCGCGATCTGCGCGAAATAGTCCTTCAAGCCTGTGATCAATGGTTGCGCGTCTTGCAGCGAAATCTGTGCATCACCCGTATTCCCATCGAGCAGCGATAGCGCCAGTGTCAATTGGCTGTCCACGCGCAGCAAATCCTTCAGCGTCGTGCTGTGCTGTCCCAACGGGCTGTTCAGGCTGCGCACGTCTGCCACACCGTGCATCCCTGCCAATTCTGCCGTCAGATCCGTGATCTCGGCTGCTACTTTGATTGGGTCGCGTCCCGTGATGACCACGGACAATGGCAACATATTCCCCGATCCCAGACTCTCGCTGAGGAGGTTATAGCCATTCACAGCGGACGTATTCGTAGGCAAATCCGACAACATGCTGTAATTTACGGATTGTTGTAAGCCATACACCGAGAACGGCAGCAGCAGTCCGACGATCACGATGATCGTGATCAACGGTTGCGCGCTAACCCACTTGGAGGTCATTTCGTAGAATCGTCCGCCATCCCGATGTTTTGCGTGGCTAGGCCAGAAGGCGCGTTCACCGAGGACAGCTAACAGCGCGGGCGTAAACGTCAATCCCGCCAGCAGACCGATCACGATCCCGATTGCCAGTGCGGGGCCAGAACTGCTGAAGATGCCCATTTCCGAAAAGGCCATCGCCACGAAGCCCACGAAGATCGTCCCCGCGCTACTCGTGATCGTCTCGCCCACCAGTTGCACGGTATTTTTCGTCGCCACTTGGACGCCCTGCTGATCCGCCATTTCTTCTCGGAAACGGCTGATCAAAAATAAGCAATAATCGGTTCCCGCCCCGTACAGCACCACCACCAGCAGCACATTCGTGTACGAGGTGATCGTCAGATAATGCGCGCCGATGTAAGCCACGATCCCGCGCGTGATGAAATACGCGACTGTCACCGCCAGCAGCGGGATGATCGGGCTAACGGGCGAACGGTACACCAGTAGTAACATCACGATGACGAGCACAATCGTCACCCAGATTGTGCGGTCAACGCTGATCTGTATCGATTCGACCGTGTTGTTGATGATCGGGGATTCGCCAGTTTGATACGTTTTCACACGTTCTGGAGCGTGCTTCACCAACCATTCATCAATCGTCTGCAAAGTCGTTTGTGTGACGGCTTCAGTGCCGGATGTGGTCAGGCTCACGCGCACAATCGCCACTTGGTGATCCGCCGATACCAGCAGCGGCACTGCCATATCCGACGAAGTCGGCGCTACCACCGTGCTCACATTGGCGGGCTTATCTGCGCTGTTTAACCAATCTTCAAAATCCTTGATCAGCTTACCAGCGGGCGATGTGATATCCACGCTGCCGCTGGCAGTCAGTGGCAATCCACCGCTCTCACGCATATCGATGACGACGACGGAACTACCCGGCGCAAAACTCTCTGGAAACGCTTGTTTATAAACATCGTTAGCATGGACGAAAGGCGCATTAGCAGGCAAAAAATCCGCCTGATCAGAACTGGCGACATCGTTAATATTCGGCGCGATCAAAGTGACGATCACGGCGAGGGCAATCCACGCCGCAAGGATGGGGATGCGATAGTGCGTGGCGAAACGACCCAAAACTTCAAACATAGTATGTCTTACCTCCGTGGCATAGGACTAACAGCAGCAACTGTCAGCAGGAGTTGATGGTGAGGAAATCTGCAATCACAATGCGAAGCCCATAAACAGACGCGCAAACAGATCCATCGTATGTTCATGCGAGAATAGAATCAAGAATGAGCTTTCCTCGCGCGTAACATAATTGACATATGTATCGAAATGCATAGGCATATTGTAATGAGGTCGCACGGGCGACATACCATAACCCGTGCGGGGATGTTGATGGAGAATTGTTAATTCTCAAATATACTAGACTATGGTATACTACAAGAACTCGTATATCATATTCCATCGAAAGTCTTGTTCATGTCATCGCAGCTACCATCGAAAACCGACATCGGCGCTTACCCCATTGCTTCTGGCCTCTCCCTTGAATGGCTATATAACGGTCGTGTACTCATATTCACGTGGACGAGCATCAACCGCGAGACCATTGACGCCTTTGCCGAAGCCTATCGCACACTTCTCAGCACATGGGATGCCAGCGAACCATTCCACCAGCTTAATGATCTCCGTTTCGAAGGCTTCAATTTCACGCCTTATCTACGGCATGCTGTCCAACAGGTCATTAGCGAGTCGTTGCAACGCGGCGTCCACGGTTGTGTGGCAAATGTCGTGCAGCCCGGTTTGAGTATGCGTGTAGTTCAGTTCTTCCTTCACGCGCTATCGTTCATGCCCAATAACAAGGCAGAACTTTTCACGGATTACGACAAAGCTGTTGCATGGTTAGTTTCCCAACTGGAAGATGAACCACAGTCTCAGCGTTAGCTTCGGCATACGAATTACTGTACCCACAGCGCGCTTCTTGTAAATAAACGAAATGACGCATGAGCACACATACAGGCATCATGCGCCATTTCGGATCGTCTTACGCCTCCATCTCCTCCAGTCGAATTTACGTTGAACGCCTCTATATTTGGGGGCCTTGCTCGCTAAGGTCAGCAGTACAGTGCTGCTGATGTGTATATTGCACCTTGAAATGCACATATCATGATCGCTTCACATAGTTAGCAATATTTCTGGGTTACACAATCTATGGACAATGGTTTTAATGATGTGCTGAGCTTGATCGTCGGAGGATTCTTAGCCCTGAGTTATTTTCTGTTAGCGATAGGTGGCACCTTAGGGCTGCTCAAACATATCCTGCGTAGTTTTGGCTTATTACCCGCCGTATCACCACACGAGCCGAAATCCAAGCTAGTCGTTGCAGAACGTCCAAACCCGCACGCCACAGACGATAGCGACTACAAATTCGCGCAAGCACATCCCGATCTATTCAAACAGGGAAGTGTGCGCCGCACACAACAACCATCATCCGCATCACTAGAACGCGCGAATCGAGCCGTCGAAGAAGCTGGCTTCAAAGCTATGCCGGCTCAACCCACCACGCTGCACATCTATGACATTGGCTTGATGGCAGCCACGCTCAGAGACACTGGCAGCAGCTTAAGCGTCGGCTTGCTGCCCTACATCGTCGCCAAATCGGCTTCGAACTACCAGCGCATCCAATTCACGCTGTTCGATCATCTCGCCCACACGCGCGGACAGTGGGATCAGCTCTATCGCTTAAACGATCCCTTCAACCTCGCTACTCCGCCTTTCCCGATCCCCATTCCCGTACAGGACATCGATGATCGCTGGACGCTGGACATGCGCTTGGATGGCCTCTTGTTTGCGGTCTACCATGTCAATCCCGCCGAGATCGTGGATGGCATCACCGACGTTGGCAAAATCACAACGCATCTGGGGGCAGATGGCGAGATCGATGAATGGGCGCGGTTAGCCACTGCCAAGTCACCGGAAAATCTCTCGCTCGATGATCTATTGGACGCGCCAGTTACCGTTACCCGCAAGAAAAAGCGCAACTCTTAAGCGTCGATCACGTACTAATTCACGATGGGATCAACGCCATCCCCTAACACTTAGGGGGCACACCGTCCCTAGCCAATTCTACAATGTACGAGGCTTATGAATCGCTGTATAGTTACTAGTATTGGGTTTTTCACCCTTAAAAGCAGTGTCAATCAAGGTTGGCAGCGCTTAGCCTGCCTTGGTACTATCGCATTTTATTGTGATCGTACAGGTATGGCACGGCCAAAGTGAGCATAGGTCGCTATTGAGCGTCGAATCAGGTTCTCGACGTTTACGCAATAAATGAATGTATTTGGTAGGACGGTACGGAGAAATTCCATGAGTGAATGGTGGGGAACACGGCAGCAGGTTGCGCCACGGTTACGCGTAGAAGTAGAAGCAATGCGGGCAGCGTTTCAAGATACCTTCAAGCTGGTCGTGCCACAGCTTGGCGGGCCGATCTACTGGTTGGGCACCATTGAGATCAACTTGGTTTCGGCCTACATGAAACAGCGCGACCATATCCTGAAGATTCTGTATCCCGACGATTTCCCGAATCGCCCGCCGGAAGCTTATGTCGTGCGTCCCAAGGTCTACAGTGAAAAGCATCAGTTTGAAGATGGTCAGTTGTGCCTGTTCAACCCCAAAGATGGCACGAGCTATGGGTGGAATCCGACTAAAGGTACGGCGGTCACTGTCGCGGCATGGGGTATCCAGTGGATCTATGCCCATTACACATGGAAAGCAACCGGCGTGTGGCCCGGTGAAGAAGAACGTATCGCCCGATAGGAGCGTGGCATGAACAAATACTACAACCTTGCCCTCAATCGCGCTCAATTGCCCCGTCTGACGCTTTCGCAGCGCGTGATCGACAAAATCGTCGCCAACGCGCTGACCTATCCCACTGAAACGGGCGAAAATTTGGTGGGGTTAGCCGTCAACATACCGGGGCGCATCGAGCCGGATATGTATGTCCTTGACACCATCGCGCCTGATGACAGTGCTGTGCGGCGCGGTGCCTATTTCGAGCAAGGCGACGATGTGCAAGGCGAGATTTTTAACTGGTATGCCGATAACTGGGAAGAATTCCGCGAACGCCGCCGTCATTCCTACGGCAATGCCATCGGCGCGAAGTGGGATGTGCCGCTCGCGAACGTGGGCGACTGGCATAAGCATCCCGGCACCCTGACGCATCCCTCCGGCGGCGATTTCGAGACGGCCTATCAGCATGTCTTTGACGACAAGGAAGGCGAACCGCAGATTCTCGTCATCCTCGCTACCGTCTGGGATCGTGCCTACGCCAACGCCGACGAAAGTGTCGATCCTGAAACGCTAATCGGCATCACTGAGCATACCAAAGAGATCGACAAGCCGCGCCCGCTGAAGATTCCAATCACCGATGACACCTTGGTGCGCATCGATTTCTGGTACATGAGCCGCAAGACGCGCCGCTTTGTCCGTCTCGCGCCCATCGTCACCGAAGATTCGCTGCTGCCCAATTTGCCGCCTGTGAGTTGGCATGTCACCAATCAGGATCGCTTACGCAAAGAATTAGAGTCGTTGACTGAAGATGGCTACAAAGTGCTGCGTCTGCAAGGCTTCAACGCCGATAATGTGCCGCCGCTGGAAATCTGCCTACAAGTGTTGCGCATGACGGGCAAGTACGTTTACACCATCGTGACCAAGGCCACCTATCCTGCCGAGCGCCCCGTGATTCGCTATGCGCCTATCGAGAGCATTCCGGATAACACGCCGCACATCTTCGCGCCGATCTGGGCACAATCGCAGCCCGTGCCGGAAGATTGCTATCCGACCGATCCGTGGCAACCGGACAGCTTGATGGTCGATTTATTGCGTATGGTTGAAGTAAAATTGAAACAAAAATTAGTGGAAAAAGCGCCCGCCAAATAACTGGAGCAATTATGACGGATTCACACTGGGATCGTGTTGAGCGCTATTTAGGACATGATGCGCTGACCCAGCTTTCCAAGAAGAAAGTCGCGATCATCGGGCTAGGCTCTGGTGGTGGGTTTGTGGCGCAATCGCTGGCGATGAGCGGCGTCGGGTCATTCGTTTTGATTGACAGCGACGAATTGGAACACGCCAACGTGGTACGTCACGTCGCGGATATACGCTATGTCGGCAAACCCAAGGTCGAGGCCGTTGCCGAACTCATCCACTACCGTAACCCGAACGCACAGGTCGAAGCAGTCAATGGTCGGATCGAGCAGCACGGCGACAAATTAACAGGTGCCGATCTGGTGATTGCTGGTGTCGATGGTGAACAATCCAAGTACGTCATCAACGGTCTCTGTCGCGCCAAAAATCTGACGGCGATTTATGCGGGTGTCTACGAACGCGGTGAAGGCGGCGATGTCGTGGTCATCTATCCATCAGGCAGCGGCCCATGCTATGCTTGTTGGGCGGATCAACTGCGCGAGGACATCAACGAGGCCAATCCCGGCGAGACCCAACTGGATTATGGGATGATCGGGCCGGATGGTACCATTGCGGCGGAACCCGGTTTGTGGCTGCATGTGGCGCGCGTCGCATCCGTACAAGCGGATTTGGCGCTCAACGAATTGTTGAAGGGGCAGCCAGTCCATCGCGACTATCCAGCGAACACGGTAATCTTAGCCAATGTCGCGCTCGAAGTGATGGAAGGCTTGATCTTGCCGCCGTACAGTGCCCAATGGATCAACGTTCCACGCAACCCGCATTGCATGGTCTGTGGGACGGGCGAGGAGGCTGCCAAAGCGCTCTCGCTCGATGAACTGGTTAGCGACTTGGCGGCGAGTGATGAAGACCGCCAACAGATGGAAGACTCTCAAGCTTAACTAGAGGTATCTGATGACTGACAATACAAATACGCCCCCCGATGTGCCGGATGACAACAACGCCGCGCCACCTGATGGGCAGATGAACGACCGCATTGATCGGTTAGCTGGTGAGCCAGCCCCCGACATCACGCCGGAGGAATTTTCTCGCTTGCAAAAGCTCGGTTCGCTCAATCTCGATTCGCGCGGACGCATCATGCTCCACCGTGAAGACGGCTCCGATCCCGGTGTTTCAGTGCGTAAGCGTCGTGCATGGTATTAATTCATGCTCCCGATCTCCGTTGACGATGTACGCCGTGCGCTAAACCTGCCAGACTTTGATCCCCACGCAGCTCAACTGCGCATGGCTCCTCGTCCGCGTCCTATCCGTCGTCCTGATCGCCCCGGACAACCTCGCCTCGGCGGTGTCTTGATCCTGCTTTACCCGCGTGATGGTGAACTTTACTTCGTGTTGACGCAGCGTCCCGAATATAATGGCGTCCACAGCGGGCAGATCAGTTTGCCGGGTGGCAAGCATGAAGGCGACGAAACCATGATCGACACCGCGCTGCGGGAAACGTGCGAAGAGGTCGGCGTGTGTGAAGGCATTGAGGTGCTAGGCACATTGGCGGAGTTGTACATCCCGCCGAGCGATTTTGAAGTGCATCCCGTCGTTGGCTACATTCCACAGCGTCCCACGTGGCACCCTGACGCGCTCGAAGTCGCTGGTATTATCGAGACACCGCTGCGACTTTTGTTCGATGACTCCATCAAAGGCAATGAGGCTGTTTTCCGTGCCGATGTCAATATGACGCTCAACATCTATTTCTATCTCATCGAAGGCCGTAAGGTGTGGGGAGCCACTGCTGCCATCCTATCCGAGTTCGAAGGGCGACTCCGTGCCGCCTTGAACCTCCCCTTCACCGCTGTGTGATCTAGTTTTCCAAATGCGGAAACTTACCCTTGACTCAATTCAAATGTTCGGATATACTTGTTCGCATGAATGCACTTGGAGTACATCATCAACCACCTTTCCAACCAGCAAATGATCTGAATCCGAATTTCTCTCGGAATCGTAGCAGAAATGATCTGAATTAAGCAGTCAAATCAGATCATTTTCAGATCATTTGACCCTTCCTGACCCAATCTAAATGATCTGAATCCCACACTCAAATGCTAGATTCGATCATTCGCAATGATCTGAATCGGCATCCCGCCAAATTGCTAAAATAGGGATCGTAGTCTCAACAGGGAATGCACCATGTGGATATGGCGAAGACAATATGTCAGGCGGGGCTTTGTCCTCTTTATCGGCCTGCTATTGGTTGGTTTTGGCCTATTCCTGTGGCGACCGTCACTCCAAGTTGGCAGTCAATCCGCCACGTCCGCCCCCGCGCCCACCTTTGCACCCGATGTCAATCCGCTGACCGGGCTGCGTGTCGATGATCCCACTGTCTTGCAGCGCCGCCCCCTTGCCGTCAAGATCAGCAACGGGCCAGCCATCGTCCGTCCGCAAGCGGGCATTGCCGACGCCGATCTCGTTTTCGAGCACATTACCGAGGGTCGCATCACGCGCTTCACCGCCGTCTATTGGACACATACGCCACCGCGTGTCGGTTCGATCCGCAGCGCTCGCCTCATCGATCTGGAGATCGCGGTCATGTATAAGGCGCTGTTTGCCTTTGCTGGTGCGAGTGAAGGCGTGCGTAATAAGGTCTTTGCTTCCAGCTTCGGGGAGCGCGCCTTCGAGGGTGTAAGCGTCGGCGCGCCCACCTTCTACCGTGATGACTCTATCGAGCCGCCGCATAACCTGTTCGCTGATCCATCGGCGCTGTGGGCATTAGCCGATAAGCGCGGTGTCGATCAGCCCGAACCGGTGGCTGGGATGCAGTTCAGTGACACCATCCCGTCAAGTCTCGACCCGCTCACTCAGTCCGCCAATATCATCAGCATCGACTACGGTCCCACTACAGCGGAATGGCGCTACGATTCCGGCACGGGTCGGTATATGCGCTGGACGGATGATGGTACCGATACCCTTGTGCCACATGTGGATGCCAACACCAGCCAACAGGTCAGTGCCGCCAACGTCGTCATCTTGCGGGCGTGGCATCAAGAAGACGTGACCATCGTGGAAAGTGAATGGCAGGGCGTCAAATCCTATTCCGTCGAGATTCAGCTATGGACACTTGGCCCCGCATTAGTTTGTCGGGACGGGCGCTGTATTCGTGGTCAATGGAACCGTTGGGACAAAGCCGATATGCTCACCTTCTGGACAGAAGCCGACCATCAGCCCATCTACTTGAAGCCGGGGAATACATGGTTTCAGGTCGTCAATCTCCCCGACGCACCCAAAATGCAGCAGACCATCAACATTCGGTGAGTTACTTTAAATTAGAGTGTGAATGGACGCCTATCGCGTGTTGGACGGTCGCTCGTTGCCGATGATGTTCTTATGCTCATCGACTTTCAACAATCCCTTGGTGGCATCCAGCATCACAAACTGGTTGCCCCAAGGGTCAGCTACGACTGCCGCGCGTCCGATCTGAATATCGAAAGGTGGCACGATGACTTTTCCGCCAACTTGTTCATGCTTCAACGCAGTTTCCACCCAGTTCGACCATCAGATCGACGTTAAGGCCGTGCCGTTCGGTCTGCAAGACGATTTCGGCGTCAGAGTCAGGCAGTCCCAATCCGGCGGCTGTCTTGCTGCGCCACTTCAACTCCTGACCAAGTTGAGCGCAGTAAAACGCGATGCCTGCCTCTAAATCGGGCACAAAGAATTCAATGCAATCCACTTTTCGCAGTAAAGGAATTGGAGACGACATAGGGATTCTCCTCTAAACTTGGCTTGCTTTATGCGTCATCGGCACCCACGTCGTAACTACTGCTTGGGAAGGCTGTGCGCGAATGCTTTGCCCAAGCGGATTACCTCGCGCACGAGCAGGTCAAAGTCTTCGCGCAAGGTGCGATGATTGGTGATCGAAACGCGCAGGGCATATTTCCCATTAAGTTTCGTGCCGGACGGTACGGCGATCCCTTGCTCCTGAATCTGGAGCAAGATTTCCTCATTGAGCGCGTTCAAGGCAGCGTCGTCCATGCCCGACGGCGCGTAACGGAAGCACACGATATTCAGCGCGACGGGCGCTAAGAGTTCGAGATCGGGTGCAGCTTCGACCAGCGCTTTAAGATACTGCGCCTGATCGATGTTTTGCTGGATCGAGCGCCCAAGTTTGCGGATGCCGTGCTCTTTGAGCGACATCCAAACTTTGAGCGCCAGAAACCCGCGCGAAAGTTGAATCCCGTAATCGCTAGGCCACAGATCACCACCGGCTGTCCCGCGTGTGCTGTGTACCAGATAGGGCGGCGTGAGCGTGAAAGTGTTGTAATGCTGCTCACGAGAGCGAATAAGGATGCAGCCCGCTTCAAAAGGGATGTGCAGCCATTTGTGCATATCGAAGGCCAATGAATCGGCGCGTTCCATGCCATGTAGCCGTGGGAGCGTAGCGGGGGAAAGGGCAGCCACCGCGCCAATTGCACCATCGACGTGATACCAGAGATGTTCACGTTCGCAGAGATCGGCTAGAGCATTCAGATCATCGATGGAACCGGTGTTGGTCGTGCCCGCCGAACCAATCACGCAGAAGGGAAGCGACCCGGCATCCCGATCGACGTTGATGGCGGCTTGGAGGGCGGCTAGATCGATGCGGAATTCAGAATCGACTGGAATAGTGTGGATGGACTCACTGCCCATGCCGAGAACTTCGGCGGCACGCTGCACCGAACTGTGCGTCTCACTAGAGCAGTATAGCCGTAGCCGTGGCGCGGCGGTCAGCCCGTGCGTACGAACATCGATCCCCGCTTCTAGCAATTTGACATTCCGTGCCACGTTCAATCCGGTCAGGTTCGCCATCGATCCGCCATTGACGAGCAACCCGCTCGCTTCGGCGGGATAGCCGAGCATCTCTTTGCACCATTCGATGACCAGCTTTTCGACCTGATTCGCCATGTGGTCGCCGCCGCCGACGTTGGGATTCAGGCCAGCCGCTAACATTTCGTACAGGGCAGCGCTCGGCGTGCCTGTTCCGATCACCCATGCCCAGAAACGTGGATGAATGTTGCCCATCGGGTAACTCAAGACATCGTTGTTGTAGTCTTCGTAGACTTGATCGATATCTTGTGGTTCGAGGGGTAAGGGGGAGGCGTTGAATGCTGCTTTGTGTTCGGATGGGATTGGTCTCCATGCTGGGCGGTCGCGCACGGATTGCAAATAGGTCAGCATATCGTCCACCATCCGGTGCGCGGTTTTACGCAGCGCGTCCCAATCGGCGGGGTCAAGGTTTTCTTCGGTAATACGTGGCTCGATGGCAGTCATGAGGGAATGCTCCTGCACACTGAATACGATAAAGAGTCATCATTGTATGCAGATATTATGGCAGCGCAATACGAGGCTGGATACCTCCAACAGGATGAAGTTGGTAGGGGTGCGGGCACACCTTCAGCGTTGCGAGTCGCGCTTCCAGTTGCGGAACACAGTCAGCAGCTCATCTTGCATCGATGGCGTCAAGTCCGATTCAGTGAGCTTGCCCACCAACTTGATCGTCGTACGCATCTGGGCGACATAATTCTGGCAGCCTGTGCAGTCAGAAAGGTGCTCCTCAAAACGTTGGCGGGCGGTAGGATCAAGTGAGCCTTCGAGATAGTCGGTCACCAGTTCCACCAGTTGTTGACACGTCATGCTTATTTCATCAACCATGTGGCTACTTCTCCATGTCTATCAGTCTCGCCATTTACGAGTTTGTTACAAGCTGCCGATCTCGCTCGTCCAGATAACGCTCAACGGCTTGTCGCACGGCTGCCCGCGCGCGGTGTAACAACACACGCTGATTACTATCCGTGATCCCAAGCATGGCACAAGTCTGTTCGGCGTCAAGGTCTTCTATATCGCGCAGGGTGATCACCTGCCGCTGCATGGCGGGGAGAGTGCTAATTGCCATCTGGATAATGCGACGCACTTCGTCGGAAAGCAACTGGTCTTCGGGCACTTGCTCCCAGTTGTTCGGATAGGTGATCCAGTAGCCCGGATCGGGTGCGCCGGCTCCCCAGAAGCGCGAGGGATCAACCGTGGGCGAGTCTGAGTCAGCGTCGTCATCGGAAATCAGATCACCAGCGGTGACATAGCGATCTTCGCGCTGCGCGTGCGTCTTGGCGCGGTTGATCAAAATACTGAAAATCCACGTTTTGAGGGAAGATCGTCCCTCAAAGTTGTGTAAGCCGCGCAGGACGCCGATCCATGTGTCTTGCACGACTTCTTCGGCTAGGGTGCGTTCCTGCACGTAAACCGCTGCGACACGCAGCATCGAGGCTTGGTACCGCTCGACTAACAGCATAAAAGCGGTTTCGTCACCTTGCTTCAGCCGCGTCAGAAGCGACGCATCCTCACCGGAAGGATCGCTTAACGGGAATTCAGGTTGCTGCGACATGCGTTTGCCCCTATCCTGTGCGCTCTCAGATGTGAAGCGCTGGAGGATTCCTCAGCACCGTAGAATTCGTACTAGCATAGCCGCTTGTACGCGATCCGACAATTGGATCACGCAGCGGGCATCTAGCAACGATGTGATTGCGGTACACTCTACTATCTGAGTAAGAATAAACGGCAAGAAGTTCATGCTGACCACGATTTCCCCCGGTTTTCACCGGATCGCACTGCCGACACCGTTCGCTGTTGGTGATGTCAACGCCTATTTGATAGAAACCGAGCCGCTGACTGTGATTGACTGCGGCGTGCGCACCCCGCAAGCGCGGCAAACTTTGGCTGATGATTTGACTCAGCTTGGCTATACCGTGCGGGATATTCGGCGGTTATTCATCACGCACCATCATGTCGATCATGTCGGGTTGGCGGAAGACATCGTGCGCGAGTCTGGTGCGCAAGTGTGGACGCATCCATTCAACTGCCCGTGGCTGGAAGCGCCGGATCAAACACGGGCGATGTCCTCCACATTCACGGAGAAATTTTTCCGCGCGAACGGCGTCCCTGATGAGGCGCTACGTTTGTTGGATACGTCCAACCGATTTTTAACCAAACTGGCGGGTACGGTCAAGGTGGACGTGACCGTCGAAGAAGGTGACAGCCTCGATCTGCTCGGACGCACTTGGCAGGTGTATCATACGCCCGGTCACGCGGGCGGGATGGTGTGTTTATATCAGCCGGACACCTGCATGATGCTATCTTCCGATCATCTACTGCGCGACGTTAGTTCAAACGCGCTGATCGAGCCGCCCATGCCGCCGGAAACCGAGCGCCCGCGCCGCTTGCTGGATTACATCCGCGAGATCGAGCGCATGGCGAAGCTAGAGATCGAGGTAGCGCACACGGGGCACGGCGAACCGATCTACGATGTACGCTCACGGGTGACAGCACGCTTCGTTTTCTATCAGCAGCGGGCGGATAAGCTATACGGGTTGTTCGGTGGACAGCCACAGCAGTTGTATACGCTAACGCAGCACTTATTTCCGAAAATCGCCAGTTCTGAGCTGTATCTCACACTGTCCGAAACGTTGGGACATCTCGATCTGCTGGAACGCGATGGGCGCGTAAAACAAGAAGTACACAATGAGATGACCTATTGGCTGCCTAGCGACACATAGACAGATGCTAGGACAGGCAGCAGACGGCAATCGCGTTTGACAGTGTTCCTAGTCTGCGCCAAAATTGCCTCATTAAGGCACAACTCACAACTTGGTGCTAAATAAAATTTTGGATTTCCACATCGCTGAATTGAGGACTCCATGAGCGACGAGACCAATGAGATATTGAAGGACGCTGAAGGACGCATGAAAAGCGCGATCACGGCGTTAGAAGAACATCTAGCCGGGGTGCGGACGGGACGCGCTAGTCCTGCACTGGTTGAAAAGCTGATGGTCGAATATTACGGTACGCCGACCCCGTTGTATCAGATGGCCTCGATTTCGGTTCCCGAAGCGCTCTTGATCACCATCAAGCCGTTCGACAAGAGTTCGCTGCGAGACATCGAAAAGGCTATTTTGAACTCTGACCTGCATCTGACGCCGGGTAATGATGGCACGATCATCCGACTGCCGTTACCGCCACTGACAGGTGACCGTCGCAAGGAACTGGTCAAGCTCGTCAACCATCGGCTGGAGGAAGCGCGGGTGGCCGTCCGCAACGTGCGCCGCCATTCGATTGAAGAAATCCGCGAGTACGAAAAGGAAAGCCTGATCTCCGAAGACGACTCCCAAGATGGTCAAGAGAAAATGCAAAAACTGACGGATAAATACGTCGAAACGGTTGATGCCATCGGCAAGCGCAAAGAACAGGAGATCATGGCGGTATAGCCAGCCCATGACGAACGCAACGCCCATCGTTACCGAGACTGCCGCGACGCTGCCCGCCAGAGTGCCTTACCATCTAGCGATCATTATGGATGGTAACGGGCGCTGGGCGACGGAGCGCGGATTGCCACGCCAAGCCGGACATCGTGCCGGAGTCGAAAATCTGCGTCGTGTCATCCGCGCTTGCTCGGAATTCGGCGTACAAATCCTGACGATCTACGCCTTTTCCACCGAGAATTGGCGGCGTCCGGGGCCGGAGGTACGCGGGCTGTTGACCATCCTAGAGATGATGCTTGACCGTGAACTGGACAATCTGGATGACAACGGCGTGCAACTACGGCATCTGGGGCGTTTGGATGGCTTGACGCCCAATTTGCAGCAAAAAGTATTGAACGCGGTAGAACGCACGCGGAACAATGACCGCCTGACGCTGAATGTTGCGTTCAATTATGGCGGGCGCGACGAGATTTTGCGGGCGGTCAAGCAGATTGTGTCGGAAGGGATTCCGCCGGAACAGATCGATGAGGTGTTGTTCAATCATTATCTCGATACGGCGGGCGAACCCGACGTTGACCTGCTGGTGCGGACGGCGGGCGAGATGCGGGTCAGCAATTTCTTGATCTGGCAAGCGTACTACGCCGAATACTACGCGACCCCTGTATATTGGCCTGACTTCGATAAGGAAGAACTGCGCAAAGCCTTCGCGCAGTTCACCGGGCGCGATCGGAAGTATGGCGGCCTGTCAAAAGGATCGCAATAACAAAGTACCCATTGCGTTCCTTACCCTGTAATCGATAGCCCTCACATGTACATGAGATGATCCCATTATGGTCTAACTGATGGGATCATTATCACTCTGCATTTTCCTCATTTTTTGTATAAATTACTTTTGC
This sequence comes from Anaerolineae bacterium, assembly GCA_019637615.1. Taxonomy (GTDB): domain Bacteria; phylum Chloroflexota; class Anaerolineae; order Aggregatilineales; family UBA2796; genus JAHBVK01. The sequence goes on from JAHBVJ010000001.1 coordinate 435,495, forward strand.
GTTTCCGTTAAAAATTCAGCTACAATGAGCATTATGGCTACCGATGAAATAAGATAGTACTCGCAAACCACCTGTCTTATGTCGGGGCTTGGGACGTCCTCTGCGTACCGCGCTCTAAGATCGGATGATGCACACATGACAGACTTGATTGGTCAAACGCTTGGTCAATATCAGATTACGGCTGTGCTAGGCAAAGGCGGTATGGCGACTGTTTATCGCGCTCGCCAGTTGTCTATTAAGCGGGATGTGGCGATCAAAGTGATCGAGTCTGGCCTTGCGAGTAATCCGGAATTTGTAAAGCGATTTGTGCGTGAGGCCGAGACAGTTGCCAGCTTGGATCACCCGCATATCCTCAAGATGTTCGACTATGGACAGCAGGGGGATTTACTCTATCTGGTGATGGAACTCAAGACGGGTGGGGCGCTGACCAAATTGATCGTCAATCAGCCGCTGTCGCTCGATCTGACTGTTGTGCTGCTCACACAGATTGCGTCGGCGTTGGATTACGCTCATCGACGGGGAATCGTGCATCGTGACCTAAAGCCACAAAATGTGCTGCTGGATGAACAAGGGAACGCCTTCCTGACTGATTTCGGGATCGCGAAATTGATTCAGCCCGATTATGAGATTACATCGATCACGCAGACCGGCGCAGCGATGGGTACGCCGTCATACATGTCGCCAGAGCAATGGCAGGGGCAGATCGTGGATGCGCGCTCCGATCTGTATTCGCTCGGCATCATGGTCTACGAGATGCTGACGGGTAATCTACCATTTCAGGTGGATACGCCCGCAAGTTATATGTTCGCGCACCTGAATCAGCCACCATTACCGCTGAAGACATGGCGCGTAGATTTGCCGGAATATCTCGAACCTGTGATGGCGAAGGCGTTGGCGAAAACGCCCGATCAGCGCTTCCAAACGGCACAAGCTTTTGCAGAGGCGATCAAAGAAGCCGTAAATGGCAAAACTTATATCATGGCGGAAAAGCCCGTGATCCCGACGATGTCCGCGCCACCGCCAGTAGCGCCACCATCGGAACCGCCTCGGACACGGCAGGGGTTTAGCCTGCCGTTTGCCGTGGCAGGCGCGCTGGTGTTGATCCTCATCATTGGCGCGGGGGTGCTGGCGTTGCAACGAAATGGGGCTGGCACTTCACCAGAGGCCAGCGCAACGGCCTCGGACACACCAAGTACGCCCATCGTTGTGATTTTGCCGACGATCCCCACCGTAACGGCGACGGAAACGGTCGCAATCCCGACGGACACGCCAAGCGCAACCGCGACGCCGTTCCCCACGGACACACCGACGATCACATCGACCAGCACACAGATCAACCCGCTTGATTTTGCCAATCAGACATTTGCGGTGCGGACACAGCACGCCGAGATGACGATTGCGTCGTATACGAAAACTCCAACGCCGAATTATCAACAAACAGCGGAGGCTATTGTGGCGGCGACAGATGCGCAAGCAACCGCCTTCGTGATCGCGTCATATACGAAAACGCCGACATCGACTTCCACGGCGACCTTCACACCGACGGAAACGGCTACGTTCACGGAGACAGCTACCGAAACCGCGACAGCAACATCAACGCCCACCGAAACGCCAACGGCAACTCACACGTACACAGCCACGGCTACGGAAACCCCAACCGAAACTTACACACCATCTATCACATTTACGCCGTCGATCACCCTGACGCCATCCTTGACGCCCTATCCCACACTCGATGCGGCGCAGAATCCGACTACATGGAGAAAGATCGTGCGGGCGGTGGACTACAATGGATACCACGTCGAGATGGTGTTGGTGCCCGCTGGCAGCTTTATGATGGGCGACAGCAGTTCCGGCGAAGTGGACGAACTCCCCGTCCATCTTCAGCGGATCGAGCAGCCATTCTGGATTGACCGCTATGAAGTGACCAATGAACAGTTCAGGAGTCTAGGCGGCAAAGCAGGACATGGCAGTAACTGGCCCGCCCCACTACGTCCGCGCGAACGCATTTCGTGGGACGAAGCTAAGGCTTTTTGCGAGAAACGCGGCGGATTTTTGCCTACCGAAGCACAGTGGGAATGGGCGGCCCGTGGCCCGCAAAATTATACCTATCCATGGGGTAATACGTGGGTGCCTAATAGGGTGAATTGGAATCGCAGCGGTCAGGCTGGTACATTGGATGTGGGGAGTTTCCCCGGCAATGCGTCGTGGGTAGGGGCGCTGGACATGAGTGGCAACGTATGGGAGTGGACAAGTTCGATCTATAAAGAGTATCCCTACGTTGCCAATGATGGTCGGGAAGACCCGAATGACCTGATCAGCCCCCGTGTGGCGCGGGGTGGATCATGGAATGATAAGACGCCGAGCGCGTTGAGGCTTACGGATCGCAGCTTTAACACGCCCGATCTGATCAATTACAGCGTGGGATTCCGTTGCGCGATGGCGGTTGTGCCGTGAGGTAAGCAGCAGAAAGTTGGGTGCCGCCAGATTACGTCAGCGGCACCATATTCACGACGGTCACGCCGTCGCCGCCATCACGTTCGCCACCGCGCTCGTAATTACGCACCAGCGGATTGCCTTTCAGCGCATCACGTACCGCAGTGCGCAACGCCCCGGTGCCCTTACCGTGGATAATCCGCACGAAGGGCAAACCAGCCATGTAGGCCGCATCGAGATAGTTGGTGATTCGTTCCAACGCATCTTCGACGCGCGCGCCGCGCAGATCGAGTTCCAAGCCCGGTGACACGCCGCGCCGCATCGGGGCTTCGCGCTCCTCAATGACAGGTTTGGCATTTTTGCCAGCCGCTTTACGACTTTCCTCGCGCGTCCGTTTTTCGATCTCATCGAGTTTGACGCGTACCCGCAACCGCCCAATGATCACTTCGGCGTCGGTGGCGGTGAGTTCCGCGATCTCGCCTTCAGATTTCAGCGGGATGATCCAGACGGTATCGCCCACACGGAATTTGGGAGCATCTCCCGCAGGGGCGTTCGTGACGTTAGCGACAGGCTGCTGAATATTGCCCTTCAACGTGAAGGCCGCTTCCTCGATCCGCTTGATGACTTCCAGTGGTTGTCCGGCGGCCTGCAAATTCTGACGCAGCTTGCGAACTTCGCTGCGTAAGTCTTCGATCTCACGATCAGCCATGCGGCGGGTCTGGGCGATGATGTCACGGCGTTCGATCTCCACCTCATCCAAGCGTTGGCGGAGTTCGCGCTTCATCTCCTCGACACTGGCTTGCTGCGCAACGGCAGCATCACGGGCACGGCGGGCTTCCTCGCGACTCTTGTGTAGTTCATCGAGCAGGTCATCCGCCACCAAATCTTCGGTGCCCACCATGCTGCGGGCATCATCGATGATGTCCTGCGGCAAGCCAAGGCGCGTGGCAATCGAGAGTGCATTGGAGCGCCCCGGAATGCCGATGATCAGATGGTAGGTGGGACGCAAGGTTTCGAGATCGAATTCGACGCTGGCGTTGCGTACCCCGAACTTATTCTGACTGTAGATCTTGAGTTCGGGATGGTGCGTGGTGACCAGCGTTGTGATCTTTTGCTCGACCAAGAAATTCAGGACAGCCCGCGCTAAGGCCGAGCCTTCGGTCGGATCGGTGCCCGCGCCGAGTTCGTCAAGGATGACCAAAGAACGATCATTGGCCTCGCGCAGGATGCTGATGGTGTTAGTCATATGCGCGGAGAACGTCGAAAGCGATTGCTCGATACTCTGCTCGTCGCCAATATCCGCGTAGACGCCTTCGAACAGCGTGATTTCAGCGCCTTCCGCCGCAGGGATGTGCAGCCCGCACTGCGCCATCAGCGTAAGCAAACCGACGGTTTTGAGCGCGACGGTTTTGCCGCCCGTGTTCGGCCCCGTGATGACGAGGATGAAAGTTTCATCATCCAATACCATATCAATCGGGACAACTTTGCGCGGATCGAGCAGCGGGTGACGTGCCGATTCGAGCTTGATACGCGAACCCGGATGCGGCGTGTTCATCTCGCGGAAGGGCAGCAGCTTGGGCGCGGTGGCGTTGAGTGCAGCGGCATAACGTGCCTTAGAGAAGATCAAATCGAGATGCGCCAATCCATCCACTGAGCGCACGATCTGCTCGGCAAGGTTGCCAACTTCTTCACTGAGCGCCCTCAAAATACGCCGAATCTCGTTTTCTTCTTCGATCTCCAGCTCACGCAACGAATTGTTGAGTTCTACCGTGACCATCGGCTCGATAAACAGCGTCGCGCCGGAGGATGACGAGTCGTGTACAATGCCGGGAATGCGGCCTTTGAACTCAGCACGCAGCGGCACCACATAACGTCCGTTTCGCTGCGTGATCAACTGCTCTTGCAGGAATTTGGCGTTGTTGGTGTTGTTGACCAAGTTGTTGAGGCGACTTTGCAACCGTTCCAGTGCCACCCGCATATCCCGACGCACCAAGGCTAACTTGGGGCTGGCGTTATCGTAAATCCCGCCGTTATCATCGATGGTCTGGCTGATCTCGCCTTGCAGCGCGGCACATTCCTCTAGCCCGTTGGCGACATCCGCCAAGCGGGGAGAAGTCGAGCCGAGTTTACCGATAGTGCGCTTGAGCGTGGTGGCCCGCCGCAAGGTGCCGCGAATATCGAGCAGCGTTTGCGGTTCAAGGATGATGCCACGCGTAGCGGAAATCGCTGGTTCGCGAACATCACGCGCGCCGCCGAGGGTTATATCCGAGCGTGCTTCCAACAATGTACGCGCTTCGGATGTTTCTTGCTGCCAATCGAGCGCCTCGCGAATATCAACGGTCGGGCGCAGTTGGCGAATCAGATCAGCCCCGGCAGAAAATTGGGCATGGGTGACCAGTTGGGCAAGTATTTTCGGCAGTTCTAAGACCTGTGCCGATTTCTCGTTCATAATCTATTGTGTATTTCTACTACTCGTTCAGAAGGCAGATGATAATAGACGGTGTGCGGAAAGTCAATCCACAGGAAGAGTGGGTTGACCTCATCCAACGGGTGGTCAGCAGTTGCTGTATACATAAAATTGTAGCAGAAGTGGATCTGGATGCCTAAAAATCCAACACCTTACCGTAGCGTGCCATACTGGCTTTGATGGCCGCGAGTTCAAACCCGGTATGGAGCTGACCTTGTTGGTGCCACTCGACCACTTCTGGCAGGGTGAGCCAAACGGTGCCGAGGATTTCATTGGTGTTGACGCGGAAGTTGATGCTGTGTGGCTTGGCAAGGAAAATTTGATGTGCTCGTTCACGGTAGGTGTACATCGCGACGAAGCCGATGATGTCGGCGGTCATGGCGAATTCTTCCTGCAACTCGCGACGCAAAGCGGCTACTAAGTCCGCGTCGGTAGCTTCGATGCGGCCTCCGGGCAAGCCCCATTTGCCGATAGTTTCCGGCAGATGGTTATGATGCTGTGCAAGAAGGAACTTGCCTTCATGTATGATAACTGCCCGTACGGCAGGGACTCGAAATGTTCCGGTCATTTAGTTAGACGCTCCGGCTACCTGTTTGATGTCGGCGCGTATCCGTCCGCGTTGCTCAAGAACACGTTGCGCCGGCTGCGCTAATTTCTCATTGTAGATCAGTTTGACATTTTCCGCACTGTTAATAAGTTGTTGAAGAGAGGTTAACAATCCGTTACGAAGCGGTGCTATCAGAAGTTTGTAGAGACCGCCTTGTTGATCCGGCACGATCCATGTACGGACGGGGGCAATGGTCTGCTGGTTGACATTGTTCAAGAATTCTGGCAGACGGGCGACGAGTGCGCCCATCGCTTGGACAGCAACACGCGATTCTTCGCTAGAGAAAGTCATGGCGGTGGCGACATCGGCGGCGAATCGATTGGTCGATTCGGCTACATCGACGTTGGGTTGCACATTGCTCAAAGCCGTCTGGTAGGCGCGGAAGTTCGCCGTCAAGGTGGCGACTTCGCGATCCAGCCAATCGACGCTCGCATTGAGCGTGACCATCTGGTTATCGATAACACGAAGATCGTCTTTGATCGCGGTAGCGTCTTGCGCAGCGGCGGTTTGGCTGTTGTTGAGTGAGACAAGGCTGTCATCGACTTCGCTGAGACCTGTCTTGACAGTGCTATCCAAATCAGCCGCTTCGAGTCTGTTGTAGAGGCCAATCAACTTGATGTTTTGCTGCGTAGCGGTTTCTAGCACCGTGACTTTGTTTTGCGCAGCACTCAGATCGGCAGTGAGGCCATCGACCTTGATGCGCAGCGTATCGCGCTCGGTCATCAGCACAGAATTCTCCCCATTAAGCCGTCCGATCTCACGGTTAGCATTGTTGAGGTTGGTTTCTGTGGCACCGAGGCGCACTTTTAGATCGTCACGTTCGGCGGTGAGACCAACCACGATGCTTTGCAGGTAGGCGATCTGATCGACCAACTCAGTCGGTGGTGTGGGCGAGAGCGTCGGACTGGCGGTGGAAGTCGGTGGAAGTGGCGTTAATGACGGTAAGACGCCCTGTTGCAGCAGCAGATCGCGCAGAGTTTGATCGTAGAAGGCCACCCCCGCCGCTGCTGCCGCGCAAATCGTAGCCGAACCGCCCATGAATAGGCCGAGCAAAAAATTGCGGCGTCCGATGCCACTCGGTTTGGTGATCGGCGGGCGCTGTGGAGGTGGAGGCGGCGGCGTGAACGGCGTCGAACGCGGTGGCAGTTGGATGCGCTGCCCCGGTCTTACCTCAATAGTCAGTTGATGAAGTGCCCGTAGACTGGAATCGTCCATCGTGCTAATGCGGCGGAACAGCAGATCGAGCAGGGCTGTTCGTTCATTGGGAGCAAGTGGCGGATTGGTCATCCAAATTCCTCATCAACTTTCAGGCGGGATATGCCGAGTTTGGACTTAACGATCCTTACGCAGTTTATAACCCATCCGCTGCAAGAAGGCGTCATCACTGCGCCAATCCTTGTGAACCTTGACACGTAATTCAAGGTACACCTGTGTATTGGTTAGTGTTTCTAGCTCTGTCCGCGCTTCGGTGCTGATCTTTTTGAGCAGCGCGCCACCTTTTCCAATGATGATCGGCTTCTGGGTATCACGCTCGACATAGATGGAAGCGCCGATGTAAGTGAGCGTGGCGCTGCGTTCCTTGAACTCATCCACTTCGACGGCGACAGCGTGGGGGACTTCGCGCTCGGTGTTGTGCATCACCTTCTCGCGGATAATCTCCGAGGCGATCTGGCGCACCGCCGTATCGCTGAGTTGATCTTCGGGATAATATTGCGGGCCAGCGGGTAGTTTTTCTATCAGCCGCTTGAGCACTTCGGGCACGCCATCACCAAGTTTGGCGATCAACGTTGTCCAATCGGCGTTGGGCACGAGTGCGCGGTAAGCATCGACGTGCGGTTGCACATCTTCCGGCTTGACGCGATCCATCTTGTTGATGGCGAGCAGGGCTGGCGAACCGGACTCTCGGATGAGCTGTGCCACCCGTTTATCTTCTTCGTTGGGCAGATCGCTGCAATCCACGACAAACAGGATCACATCAGCGTCACGGAGGGCGGAAACGGCGATAGCGACCATAAACTGTCCCAGACTATGGCGCGGCTTGTGAATTCCCGGTGTGTCTACGAAAATGGCCTGTACATCACCCTCAGTATAGATTCCCAACTGGGTGAGGCGTGTTGTTTGTGGTTTGGGGCTGACGATGGCGATCTTCTCACCCAAGATGTGATTCATCAGCGTCGATTTGCCGACGTTGGGACGGCCTACGACGGCGATGTAGCCGCTGTGCGCGAGCTGCGGCTCTGGTAAAGGGTTGATGGCTGATTCAGGTACGGATTCTGTCATAGCTTTCCTTCTGCCGAAACAAAAATTCGCCAGTTTGCACGGGCGATGTAGATCACGGGCACGATTGTTTCATTAAGGTGATTCTAGCATTGGAGCAACGGAAATTCAACGCTCATCTTGTTCTAGGCTAACTCGACTCGCACTGAGCAGGAATGGATGTATAATGACCTCAAAATCCACTTTCTATAAATCCAAATATGACTGAACTCGTCGGACAACAGGTAGGCCAATATCAGGTTCTGGAGCAGATAGGCACGGGCGGGATGGCAACAGTCTACCGTGCATGGCAGACTTCGATGAAACGCGATGTTGCTATCAAGGTGCTCAGGACGAATACAACCCGCAATGAAGAGTTCCTACGGCGCTTCTATCACGAAGTTGAGATCATCGCGAGTTTACAGCATCCGCATATCCTCCCCGTGTACGATTTCGGTGAGCATGATGGGATGCCGTATGTCGTGATGGCGTACCTGACTGGCGGCACTCTCGCTGACTACATGGTGCATCATGGCTCGCTCAACCTAACGGATGTCAATCGGCTGGTAAAGCAGATCGCGGATGCGTTGGACTACGCGCATAAGAAGGGCATCATTCACCGCGATTTCAAGCCGAGCAATGTGTTACTCGATGAACAAGGTAACACATACTTGGCTGACTTCGGCTTGGCGCGTGTCAGTGAAGCACCCGCCAATATCACGGCTGTCGGGAGTGTCGTCGGGACACCCGCCTATATGGCTCCTGAACAGGCACAATCCGAAAACCTGACTTCCGCTGTGGATGTCTACGCTCTTGGCGTCACGATCTTTCAGATGCTGACGGGGCGTGTGCCTTACGAAGCACCTACACTGATGGGCGTGCTGCTGGCCCACATTACGCAGCCGATCCCACAGGTGCGTAACTTCCAGCCGAATCTCCCGCACGAAGCACAGGTCGTGATCAGCACGGCGATGGCGAAGGCGGTTGAAGAACGCTATCCAACCCCCGGCAGCCTTGCCGCTGCGCTTTCACAGGTGATGGAGGGCGGGCCGAAACAGGCGCAAGATCCTATTACCGAAAGCCCCGACGCGCTGTTGATGACCAATTTGCATGGTCAGGTGATTTTCTTGGATGAGAACTGCTTGCATCTGCTGGGACGGCATCACAGCGATGCGCGCTTGATCATCGGCAAACCTTTGTATGAAGTGCTGTCGATATCGAATAAAGTGATCGACAAACTGATCAGCGATCTGAGCAAGAACGCGCAGGTGACGATTCCACGGTTGGAAGTCAAGGATGCGCAAGGCAGCACGATTGCTGTCGGCGTTAGTGCCATCGCCACATATGATGCGAAGAAGAAGTTTGTTGGTGCTGACATTACGCTCCAGCCAACCATTGAAATCAAGCGCGGCGATCTTCAGACGGGCTTCGTAGAGTCGGACGAGTATCTGAATACGACCGAGGAATCGTTCCTGCAAAAATATTTCAACATCCAATTGGCGGGTATCCAAGAATTACTCATCCAGATGGGTGGCGCAAAACTAGGCAGCAACCTGCAAACGATCTTGAATGAGACGGCGGCGCGTAATTCGTGGCCCTTCAAGATGGATGACAACCAGTTCGGCATCGACGTACGAAGTGCCAACGCTGACATTTACCGTGCGCTGCTGGCAAAAGCTGTTGCTTACGCCGATACGGTCGTCGGAGAACGCGTCATCAGGAAGCATATCCAAGCCGTGGAGGCGAAAATCGATGCGCAAACACTAAAAGTGGCAGATGTGCTCCGCTTGCGCTGAATACACGAGTGCAATTTAGCAGCCCGCCGCGCTTCCAACTGGAATGGGTGGCGGTGATTACCACGGAAATTCATGTTTAGTCAAAGGAATAGATGTTATGGATCTCTCAAACCCTCTACCTGCCCTCAATCTGATTCTCGATTTCGTACTTGTCGGTGCCGCTTTCTGGATGATCGTCGCGGTGCGTGGCGTAGGTGGAATCTTCGGGCGCACGCTCAATCTCATCGTCGCGGGCGCAATCATTCTAGGGATCGGGCATCTATTTTCGGATTTCACGCTGGGGGTGCTCGGCTGGAGTGGCGATTTTAATAATTTCGTGCATCGGCTGGTGATCCTGCTCGGCTTTGTCGTGTTGGTGATCGGGTTCCGGCAGTTGTCGGAAATTAAGAAGTAGACGAGCGCCCACGGGTAGCCAAGCACGGACGCATCTTGACGCCAGCGGGATTGAGGTTATAATTCCTTCTATCCGCGGGTATAGTTCAGCGGTAGAACGGTTGCTTCCCAAGCAACATGTCAGGGGTTCGAGTCCCCTTACCCGCTCAAGCAAGCGCCACTTCAACAGTGGCGCTTTTTGTTTGCAGGTTCATCATGACGTTAGCGCTGAAAGAGTTCAACGCCGGAGAGGTTGGCTAATCCCCCCCCCGCCACAATGAGCAGATTGCCATCGGTGACATTGACCGTATACGCGCCCAGCCGCTGCCACCAACCCACCGCGCCAGTCGTGACCGAGGGGACATAGACTTGCCCACCTTGGATAGCAAGCCAGAACGTGGTCGGCGCGTCATTTTCCCAAACCGTCAGATAGACATCATAGGTGCCGTTGGGGACATTGGCAATATTGATGCTCATATCTGCCGTGCCGTTGGCGTTGTACGAGCAGCGGATCATACGGGCTTTGTTGCCGGACGCGGTGGGACTGAGTGTGACGTTTTGATCGCAGAAGCCAGTGCCATTAGTGACGGTTACGCCGTTGTTGGCATCACCCGCTTTCCAGACTACATTGCTGATGGTGTACTGCGGCCCGTTCAGATTATAGGCGTTCCACAGCGTAGGCACGATGGTTGGTGTGCGTGTGGATGTGCGGGTGCTGGTGGCAGTGCGTGTCGGAGTCAGCGTGCGCGTGGCAGTACCCGTCGTGGTGCCCGACGGTGTGAAGGTCGTGGACGCAGTAACAACTACGCTTGGCGTGTACGTGGCAGTCGGCGGCAGTGCGCCTAAGCTGTAGACTTCGATGCCGGACAGATTCGCCACGCCGCCGGATGTTTGCAGCGTGATCATGCCTGCTGTAACGTTGACCGTCCACGGCCCAAGGCGATCCCATTTTCCGGCGGGGCCAGATTGATACGTCTGCACCGATTGACCTTGCAGATAAAACGTGTAGGCGGGTGGATTGGGGTCTGCCCAATCGAGCCACGTATACGCATAAACCTGATAACTACCGTTCGGAACACCGCTCATGATCACGCTATGCGCCCAATGCTGACGTGAACAGTCAATCATGCTGGCGCGGTTAGCATCAGTAGCAGGCGTCAAGACCTGCCACTGATTGCAGAAAGCCGTACCATTCGTGGTGAAATTAGGTGTGGTGCCCATGTTGGCTTCCCACGTATGACCGTCGATTACTACTGCCGCCCCACCCATATTGACGGCGCGATAAAACACAGGACTTAATGAACCTGAAGTCGCGGTGCTGGTAGGGGAAAGCGTGGGCGATGGTGTGTTGCTAGTAGTTGCCGTACTCGATGGGCTGGCTGTTACGCTCGGCGTATAGGTCAGCGTCGTTGTAGACGTTGACGTCGCTGTGCTAGTGATGCTCGGCGTGAACGTAGGTAGCGGCGTGCTGGTATCTGATGGCAGTGCCGTTTCGGTTGGCACATCGGTTGCAGTTGTTGTCCATGTAGCAGTTGGCGTGTGCGTTGCCGTGTTAGTGATGCTCGGCGTGGACGTAGGTAGCGGGGTGCTGGTTTCCGTTGGCAGTGCCGTTTCGGTTGGCGTATCGGTCGCTGTTGCCGTCAGCGTTGCCGTGAGGGTGTTCGTGGCGGGATTGGTGGCGCTCGGTGTAAAGGTCGCTGAAGGCGTGTTTGTCTCTGTCGGTAAAGCGGTCTCGGTCGATGTCGCGGTGGGCGTTACAGTGAGTGTCGCGGTTGATGTACGCGTTTCGGTACTGGTCGCGCTCGGCGTGAACGTCTCACAAAAGTCACCGCATCCGCCGCCAGATTGAGAAGGGACGACGGTAGGCGTGAGCGTTTTTGAGGGTGTCGCGCTCACAGTCGGTGTGGATGTGCGGGTGAGCGTGCGTGTCACGGTGGGAGTATTCGTCCGCGTGATGGAAGCCGTAAAGGTGACAGATGGCGTGTTCGAGGCAGTCGAAGTGGGCAGTGTTCCCAACGCATAGACTTCGATGCCGGATAGATTTGCCAAACCACCATTGGTCTGCACCGTGATCGTGCCCGCCGTGACATTAGCTGTCCACGGGCCAAGGCGATCCCATTTACCGACGGGGCCAGATTGATAATTCGTCTGAACAAGCTGGCCTTGCACGTAGAAGCTGTAAGCAGGCGGGTTCGGATCAGCCCAGTCTAACCATGTGTAGACGTAAACCTGATAACTGCCGTTCGGGACGCCGCTTATCACGGCGTTATGCGCCCAATGCTGACGCGAACACTGGATCATGCTGGTGCGCTTGGCATCAGTGGTCGGCGTGATTGTTTGCCACGTAGCGCAAAAAGCCGTGCCAAGCGTGGTGAAGTTCGGAGTAGTACCTGTGTTGGCTTCCCACGTGTGACCATCGACTACAATCGCCGCGCCGCCCAAGTTGATCGCGCGGTAAAAGACCGAACTAGAGCCGTCCGCCGTTGTTGTCATCGTCGGGGTGGCGCTGGCGGCAGGGCTGGCGGATGCGTTGACGGTCGGTGTAGCAGTACGCGTAAAGGTCGCGGTGACGGCACTGGTGTTCGTCCGCGTCGGGCTAGGCGTATTGGTCGGGAGCATTGCGCCGGAAAGCAGCGGCGTGAGCGCGGCATACCAACGGTTAGCGATAAACGTTTCGCCTGCCAAAGTGGGATGCACGTTGTCATATGTCATGGTGACGGGATCGAAGCCAGTCGCCATGTCCACCACGTAGACAGGCGAATTGGCGGTAGTTTCATCGGCGGCTAATTGCGGGATCAGCGCGTTGAGGCCGCTGACGCTCGGTGAGCCGGACTGATTATGCGGGATGATTTGCGCCAGCAGGATTTTGACTTGTGGGTTGACGGCTTGCAGGGCACGAATGATGTTACGCAGATCGGTGATGGTGCTGGCGTTGGTCTGCCCTTGAAAGATGTCATTACTGCCGAGGTGAATCAAAACGATGTTTGGCTGCGCGGCGGTCGCCCACGGCGTGATATTGGCAAGGATTTGATCCGCACGCCAGCCCCAATGTCCTTCGTGATCGAGGTCAAAATCGGGATGCGGCGGGCCACCGAAATAATTGGTGTTCAGACTGCCGACAAAATCGACATTGTAAGGCACATTGGTGAGCTGCTGCCATAACGGACGGCGATACGAGTCGTGATCGTTCGCGCCTTGCGTGATCGAGTCGCCAAGCGGCATGATGCGTACTGGCGACTGTGAACGCACAGGCCGCAGATCGGACAGCCCGAAGACAGCCGTGAATACCAGCAATACCAGTGTGACGAGCCGCCACCTGTGCGCCCAAGTATGAATAGATTGCAATGAACACGCGCCCTTTGTCGCTGGCGAATATCTCGATCAGTCCACAATTTTCACAGTTTAGCCACGAAAACTATCAATCACATAAAATTTCACGCGTGGTGACGGGTCATCAACTGACCGAAATGGTGGTCAAAACCAATGTGTCACTCTGACCAATGGGTAGTCGTTGCAGTGGATCGCCGCTGTCGTACAAACCAATGATGACGCGGTACGTGCCAGCGGACGCGGTCAGTGGGATCACGAGTCCGTGCGTGTCGATCACAGGCATATCAGGTTGCCATGTAGTGGTGATGGCGAGGTAGTTACCCGGTTCGCTGTCGCGCTGCGTGAGTATCCCGCCATTAGAATCCAGCACGTGGATGAAGACTTTGTAGCGCTTGTCGAGTGGTCTGTCTGTCTGCCACGTGAGCGACAGTGCCAGTACATCACCGGGATGCAGCGATGTGGCGCTGATCTCAGCTTTTTCCAGCGTGATCGCTTCGCCAAAATGCGTAGGCGGCAGATCAAGCGGCATCAGCGAGGTCGGCGGCGTGGCATATTGGACGAAGCGCACATCACCAAACCTTGGCGAGGCGATCTCGTAGGTTTGCTCAGTCAGCGTTTTTTCAACGACACGGTTCGGATCGCGCTCGGATTCGCCCCAGTACAACACGAACAAGCGTCGGTGCTGCGTGATCACGTCGGTGACTTCCTTGATCGTCGCGGCGTCATCACCGCCCAGGCCGCGCGGGATCGGGTAGATCGGCGCGGAGCCGTGATAATAGTAACGGAAGACCTCTTCCTGATTGGGCGCGTCCAGCAAGATCACATCGTCGGCCTGCGGGGCGCTGCTGATGAATTGCGCCATCGTGCGATAATCGGGGCGGGCATAGCGCGGATCATTGTACAACGCGGGTAAGGCTTCAGTCGTCACCGAGAACAAGCCTAGCAGCCCGATGCCAGCAACGATACGGGGCAGCGCTTCGGTGAGGATGAATAAGTTAGGCGAACCGAGCTGCCAGAGCAGCCACAGCCCACGCCCGATGATCAAGGCAACTGCGATCTGCACGGGCAGCAAAAATTTCAGATTGGCTTCGCGGAATAGCCCTAAGGCGAAGAACGGCAGCACCGAGATCGCGATCCACACGAAGGGCAGACTGCGCCGCCACCACGACGGCAGACGCAAGGTGAGCCAATCGGGCAAGAGAGAGGCCACTGCAAACAGGCCAAGCAGCAAATACAGCCACCACGACACATTTACTGCCGTTTTGCCTAATGTCAGCCATTGGATGAGTGTACCCGCCCCTGTTGCGAACTCGACCGCTTCGCCCGTGCGAGGCCATTGGCTGACCTGCCGCCATGCATCCCCAAGCTGCGGCAAAAACAGCGCGATGGTGAGCAGATTGAGCGCCACGTAGCGCAGCACAAGGCGCGTGCGTGGCGTGCCATTCTGGTGGACGGCAAGGCGCACCACGAGCATCACCCCTTGCGTAAGCATGACGAACGGGAACACATACTGCGTGTATAAGCCCGCTGCATTGATCAGCGCAAGAGGCAGTACCCGCCGCCAGCGGGGACGTTCCATCCAACGCACGAAGGCCAGCATCGAAGCCGCCGCGAACAACGTCAACCATGCATACATGCGCGTTTCCTGCGCATAGTAGATGCTGAAGGTATTGATCGTGACTAGCAGCGCCGCCATGATGCCGACGCCCTTTGCGAATAACTGCTTGCCGAGCGCGTAGACGCACACCACCGTTAGCACGCCCGCGAAAGCCGACAACGACCGCAGCGCCAATTCACTCTCGCCAACGAGGGAAATCCAGCCCTTGAGCAGCAGATAATAGCCGGGGGGATGAATGTCCAAGCGCGAAGTAGCGATCAGATCGGGGACGGTGCGCTGCGCCAGCCGGAGTGAGTTGCCCTCGTCGTTCCACAACGACTGATGATCGATCTGATAAAAGCGCAAATAAGCAGCCAACAGAATGAGCAGCAGCGGCGTAATCTTCCACAGCGCACGCCGAGTCGAGTCGCTCCACAAAGAACTGAGCCAACCAAGCAGCGGATTCATGGGCGCTTTCCGTAACGCTCTTGCGCATAGGCTTTCATGGCGTCGTAGACAGGCAGCGGCGTGAAATCCGGCTCAACCATGCGGAAGTAGTAGAAGCTTTGATTCTTCTCGTAGTCGGCGGGACGCTTGAAGTACCAGTACGAGATCACGCCGACGAAAGGCCACTCGGTGCGGGCGCGTTCATAGGCTTCGACGGCATAACGCGCGGCTTGTTCATCCGTCACTTGCCCGAAGCGGTTGAGGTCGGCAATGTCGGGCGAGTTCGGCACAGGATTCCACGCCATTTCCCCGATCCAGATCGGTTTGCTGGCGTCCTGATTGGCGACCATCAAATCACGCAACCACAGCACATGGGCGAAGTTCAACTGCGTGATGCGCATCCGCTGATCGGTGGGGCCGCTGAACAGCCCGTAGCCCTGTGCGCCGAGGATGTCGAAACAGCCTTGCGCACCCGCCTGATACATGCGCTGCAAAAAGACCAGATCGTTCAGGTTCGTCCCGCTGATGTCCAAGGTAGGCGCTAACGCTCCGCTCAGAACGATGGCGGCGGGATCGGCGGCTTTGATGGCCTTATACGCGCGGCATAACAGATCGGTGTAGGCTTCGGGGTTGACGGGCTGCTGACCCCATTCTGGGTAGATATTCGGCTCGTTCCAAATCTGGTAATAGCCAATGCGCCCTTTGTAGCGCGCCGCCAACACGCCCGCGAAATTGGCGAAATCTTGCGGATCGGTGGGCGGCGCGAAGCTCGGCATGGCCTCGGCGGGTTGCGCCCACGTGGGCACGGAACCAAGACGGGCGATGATCTTCAACTGGTGCTGCTCTGCCAAGTCCACGATATTGTCGTATTTATCCCAACCACTGATGGCATCTTTCACGCCGTCGCCGTTTACATCGTTGCGGTCATCGGTGAAATTGCCACGACCGTTAATCTCGATGTCATCCCAGCGGAATTGCTGCCGAATCCACGCGAAGCCAGCCTCTTGAATCATCTGCAAAGATTGTTCGCGCTTGGCAGGTTCGACCTCCAAGTCGAGGAAGGTGTTGATGCCGAGTGGATTCTCGACGGGATACTGCGTGATCTGATCATTGGCGGTCATGGGTTGCCGACGCGTCAGATTGCCAAGGTAGCCGACGAAGGCATAGACCTGCTTGAAGGGTTCTTCTTCGCCCGTGGATCTGTACAGGATACGCCACGCCAGCCCCTTGTAATGCAGATCGAGCACGAGACCGACGGTGAGCATAAGCACCACAAGGCCAGTGACGATCAGGATGCGCTGCTGATTGCGAGATAAAGTGAGTTTCATCATGCACAGAATTATAGCGTTGATGCGGATAGCCGAACCGCAACGCTTACCCTACCAACGGCGCGCTAACTGGTGATTTCTCTGAAAAATCTATGCTGACGAGAGACGCACGAGAGTTCGTACTTAGCTTCACGCCAACGCATTTAGATTCATTTGTTCGTAAATATTGATGTATACTTTGTTCTGTCTGCATTTGGGAAGAGGAAGGCATGACAACACCAACATCTAAAACTCATCACGCTGATTCCACGCAGCAGGAGCAGATCGAGGCGTTATATCGACAGTTAATCGCGGCATGGAACGTGCGGAATGCGGCTGAGTTCGCCGCGTGCTTTTCTGACGACGCCAACGTGATCGGCTTCGATGGCAGTCAGATGGACGGTCAGGCGACGATTGCAGCCGAACTCCAGCGCATCTTCACTAACCATCAGACGGCTGCTTACGTGGCTAAAGTACGTGAGGTACGTTTGCTGACGTCGGAAACAGCACTGCTGCGGGCGGTGGTGGGCATGGTACCAGCGGGGAAAACGACCTTGAATCCCGCCGTCAACTCGATCCAATCGATGGTGGCGATCAAGGCGGGCGACGGCTGGCGGATCGCGTTGTTCCAGAACACACCGGCGCAGTTCCACGGCAGACCCGATCTGGCGGAAGCGCTGACAGCGGAACTTAGTCAATTATTGTGATTTGTGGACTATCTAGCACAAGAGGGAGTGGCACAATGGCTGAGATGAAGACGAAAAAGACTGAACAGAGCGTAGAGGCGTTTCTGAACACCGTCTCCGACGAACAGAAACGCAAAGATAGTTTCGTCATCCTCGATATGATGCAGAAAGCTGCTGGCGAAGCCAAGATGTGGGGTGAGAGCATCGTGGGATGTGGTAACATGCGGCTCAAATATGAATCGACGGGGAAAGAGGTGGATTGGTTTCCGATCGGTTTTTCACCGCGCAAGCAAGCCCTGACGCTGTATTTGCGCTTGGGTGGCGATCATTCGCCAGAATTGTTGACGAAACTCGGCAAATTCACGACGGGCAAAGGCTGTTTATACATCAAGAAACTGGCCGATGTCGATGTCGAAGTACTCAAGCAACTCATTGATAGCACACTGAAATATACGGAATCGACAAAAGCGGATTAACACACGCTGTCCGATGGTCGTGTGCGTGATCGCAGGTTGTCTTGTCTCACGCACACAGGACATTAGCTGTCAGGTAATTGGGCTGGTACTGTTCGCCACCGCCACCAGCAGCGGGATCACACGGGCTTCGACCTCATCCAAGGTTCCTTCCAAGGTTGCACCAGCGGCTTGTTTATGTCCGCCGCCACCCAAACTGAAGGCCACCGTGCTTACGTCAAAGCTGGGTTTGGACCGGATGCTGAGTTCGATTTTGCCGCTTTCTTGCTCTTTCATCACGCACGAGACGTTCACATCATCCGCTTGGAGCAAGAAGCTCACCAAGCCGCCGTCGCCCGACTCATCACTGTAGTTGGCAGCTTTTTTCGCCGCCAGCGTCAAATGTACCCATGCCACGTGGTCTTTGATTTGCACGGTGGGCATCACCTGTCCCCACAGTCGCAACGCCGAGGTGGGCATCCGTGCGATGGTGTTCTGCACGATCATGGTCAGGTTCGCGCCCGCCGCCATCAACTGCTGTGCTAAGCCGAACGTTTCCGCGTTGACAGCACTGATGCGAAAGCCTAGCGTATCAGTGACGAGGCCACACAACAGACATTGCGCCGCATCCACAGTAGGGTCGATGCCGAGCCAGCGCAGCAAGCGCAACACACATTCGGATGCCGAGACAAACGCGGGATCCATGATGTTGACATCCGCGAAGCCTGTGTTGGTGGCATGGTGATCGAGGTTGATCCACTTGAGGTTCAGCAAGCGGGCGGCTTCACCCACCTTGCCAATCCGCTTTTCGTCACCACAATCTACCACGATCACCAGATCGGCAGTTACACCGTCCAAGTTGCTGTGGACTTCCGAAGAACCGGGCAGAAAACGCAGATTCGAGGGTGTTCCGCCGTCAACCGCCATGATGACCTGTTTGCCAATGCTCATCAAGGCGTTGCCTAGCCCGACCATCGAGCCGATGGCGTCGCCGTCGGGCGAGATGTGCGTCAGGATGATCACGCGTTGAGCAGGGGTCAGCAGTTCTTTGGCTGGCACCCAATCATTCATTACCGTCATGCGACTCCGTGTCCGTCTTGGCGGATTCTGTTTCAGGGGCAGGGTTAGGCCGCAGGCTGGCACGCACTTGATTGAGCTTGGCTTCCATCGCTTCGCCCCGCGCCAACGACACATCCCAATGGAATACCAGATTAGGCACACGCCGCAGCCGCAACCGCTTGCCGAGTTCGCGCCGCAAAAAGCCCTGCGCACGCTTCAGACCCTTCATCACCTCGGCTTGCCGCCCTTCGTCACCGAGAGCGTTGACGTACACTTCCGCGTATTCCAATTCACGATCCATCACCACATCGGTGATAGTGACGCCTTTCAGCGCCGGATCGGTCACTTCTAGCAGCAGCAAACCGCTGAGAAGTTCACGCACCCGATCCATCATGCGTTCTTGCTTAATGGTCATAAGACACCTACTTCACTGCTACATCGCCCCCACCATCCGCGACGCAGACGATGAGGAGCGATCAGGGTGTCGGGCGATGGTTAGCGCACGCGCTCCGAGACAATGAATTCGATGACATCGCCGGGGATGAAGTCTTCGAACCCATCCACGTTGATGCCACATTCGAAGCCCGCACGGACTTCGCGCACATCTTCAGTTTCACGCTTGAGCGAACTCACACTGGCATGGTCAATCATGATGTTGCGACCACGAATGACGCGCACCTTGGCATTGCGGCGGATTTCGCCTTCACGCACGTAACAGCCCGCGATTTTACCGAGTTTCGAAATCTTGAACACCTTGCGTACTTCAGCTTTGCCGATGATCTTATCTTCGTAGATAGGATCGAGCATACCCTTGAGCGCCTTCTCGATGTCTTCCAGCAATTGGTAGATGATCGTGTAGGTGCGGATTTCAACGCCGTTCGACTCGGCGGATTTACGGGCGGGGTTATCTGCCTCTACCGCGAAGCCGACGATAATCGCGCCAGTCGAGATGGCAAGGTTGACATCATCCTCGGAGATGTTACCCGTTTCCGCCAACAAGACTTTGACGCCAATTTCCCCTTGACCAAGATCATTGACCGAGTTGATGATAGGTTCCAGTGACCCTTGCACGTCCACTTTCAAGATCAGGCGCAGCTCTTTGGCCTCACCCGCTTTGAACTGCTTGAACAGCTCTTCCATCGTGATTTGCGGACGGTTGCCGCGCTCGTGCGCAGTAGCGAAGGCTTGGTTACGGTCTTCCACCACAGCACGGGCTTCTTTTTCGCTCTTATAGGTGACGAACATATCGCCTACCTCTGGTAGCGAAGCCAAGCCCATAACCTGCACGGGTGTCGATGGTGGCGCATCCTTGACGGGTTTGCCCTTCTCATCGAACATGGCGCGGATTTTGCCTATCGCGCGACCAGCTACGACGGTATCGCCCAAGCGGAGCGTGCCGTTCTGGACGAGCAACGTCGCCAACACACCGCGCGATTT
Organism: Anaerolineae bacterium; assembly: GCA_019637615.1. GTDB lineage: Bacteria > Chloroflexota > Anaerolineae > Aggregatilineales > UBA2796 > JAHBVK01. The sequence continues at coordinate 455,744 of JAHBVJ010000001.1, forward strand.
TTCCATGCGGGCTTCGATGATGGTGCCCGCCGCGCTCTTGCTCTTGGGATTCGCTAGAATTTGCTTGTCCTCAGAGGTTAGCACAATCGCTTCAAGCAAGTCATCAATGCCGATCTTTTCGCGCGCCGAGACGGGGACGATCATGGTGTCGCCTCCCCACTCGTCGGAGACGAGGCCGAGGTCGGAAAGTTCTTGCTTAACGCGGTCTGGGTTGGCGTTGCGCTTGTCAATCTTGTTCAGCGCGACGACGATCGGGATGTGCGCTGCACGGGCATGTGCCAGCGCCTCTTTGGTTGTGGGCATCACGCCGTCGTCCGCCGCGACCACCAAGATCGCGATGTCCGCGCCCTGTGCTCCGCGTGCGCGCATCGCTGTGAAGGCCGCGTGACCGGGGGTATCAAGGAAGGTGATTTTCTGATTGTTGTGCATGACCTGATAGGCACCGATGTGCTGCGTGATGCCGCCAGCTTCCCCTTCCGCCACATTGGCGTGCCGGATCGCATCGAGCAGCGAAGTCTTGCCGTGGTCAACGTGCCCCAAGATGGTCACCACCGGAGGACGTCGCACCAGATCCTTGGGGTTTTCGTCGGAATACAGCCGCCGCCACAGAGGTAAGTCCTCGTCGGTAACGGTTTCGACTTCTTCCTGTTGCGTTGCGCGTGCCTCAAAACCCAAGCTGTCGATGACAATCGCGGCGGTGTCGAAGTCAATCTGTTGATTGATGGAAGCCATGATGCCGTTGTTAATCAACTGCTTCATGACTTCGATGGGGCTGACGGAAATCAAGCCTGCGAGTTCACGCACCGTCAGAAAATCGGGGACTTCAATGATTTGTCGTTCTTTCGCCATACATTCCCTCCATGTGCAAAACCGCAGTGGTAGGAACGGTGGCGTTATCTATCAGAGGCCGAGGGGAACTCCCTCACCGTGTCGCCATACCATGCGATTCGCGTGTTGATGATTCATTGCTCTATAGACGCTCAAAAAGGCGTGAACAGATGTCAGATCTATGTTCATTGGACGCTTCCAAGAGTGGAAACTATACCTTTAAACATGGCTAATTGCTCATCTGGCTCATCGTCGTCATCACCTCTCGTAAGCGCTGTTTGTCCTCGTCGGTCAACTCGGTACGCAGCGCTTTGGCTAACACATCCGTTTCTACGGCGCGCTTCCAGCAACTTGGTTTGTCGCAGAGATACGCGCCACGTCCATTCAATTTACCCGTCGGGTCGATCTGTACGCCGGTGTCGGCGGTGCGCACGACTCGCGTCAGTTGGCGCTTGGCGTTGCTCTCTCGACACACAACGCACATCCGCTGAGGGATGTGCTTACGCCGTGGGGCGGGCTGCTTGGTCATGCTGTTCTCGCATAGCCTAACAAGTGGTGGGTGGACATCACGACCACCCCTAAACGATAGTTGAACATGACAGGTTAGTCAACATCCCATTCGCCACCGCGATTGCCCTTGCGTTTGCGACGGGAGACCACCTCGCCGCGCTGCTCATCGAAGACCAGCTCGCGACCCTTCTTGTTCTTCTTCTTCTTGCCCTTGTTGAGCGGTTGACCCCAGTCTTCGCCATCATCATCGGCATCGACGCCGCTGGCATCACCCGCATCGAACTTGACGGGTTTGACAGGCGCGGGTACGGGTTCACGACGGATGATCTTGGTCGGCTCATCCGCCACGACCCGTTCCTTCGGTGTGGTAGGCGGTTCGATGTCTACGAAGGCGGGTGGTGCTTCTTCCTCGTCATCGGTCGTGGCAGCCACCGCTACCGCTTCAGCCACCGGTTGCTCATCGCTTGGAGTCACGATTTCGCCAGCCACCTCCGTAGCGGCTTCCGCAGCCATCATCTCTTCTTGCTTAGCGAGTACCAGCGAGTCAATCGCTTCTTGGATGGCTTCCATCGCATCAGAACCTGCGTTGCCCGCTTTAAGGGCAGTGCGCAAATGTTCCTCATCGACAAGCAAGCGCACCATCAACTCACCCACATTGGGCAGGAATTTGATGGCGTCTTCGATGTCGCGCGCCAATTCCAACTCCGAAATTTGCATGTTGAAGGCGAATTGTGGCACGGTAGGACGTGCTCGTTCGAGCGCCTTGCGTCGCTTGGAGCGCAGCCCTTCGCGGTATTCCAAAAGGCGCTGTTCCGCCAACTGTACGAAGCGCGCCAGAGACTGATATTCTTCCGGCATCACGGCACGATCCGCACGCTTCTTTTCGAGGATGCGTGCGGCCTCTGTCACCAGATCGGGATGCTCAGTCGCCATTTTGTTCAGCGGTTCGACATCCAGCTTGCTTTGGGCATCGAACGCAGCTTCAGTCACGCTCTTGATGTCGATGCGCCAACCCGTTAATTTGGCGGCAAGGCGGGCATTCTGACCCTCGCGCCCGATCGCCAGCGAGAGCTGATCGTCCGGAACGATGACCGTCGCGGTGTTGCCCTGATCGAGGTCTTCTTCCAGATACACGCCGCTAACACGGGCGGGACTGAGTGCCTTGGCAATGAAAATCGAGGGATCGGTATTCCACTCGATCACGTCGATCTTCTCGTCTTTGAGTTCCTTGACGATGCTCTGAATACGCGTGCCCTTGATGCCTACGCACGCGCCGACCGGATCAACGCCGGGTTGCAATGCGGCGACGGCAACCTTAGACCGATTGCCAGCTTCACGCGCGATGTTTTTGATCTCGACCTGCCCGTTATAAATCTCTGGGACTTCATATTCGAGCAAACGGCGCAGCATGTTTTTGTGAGCACGGGAAACCACGATCTGCGGCCCGCGATTAGTTTCTTTGACTTCCAATACGAAGGTGCGAATCCGGTCGTGCGCATGGTAGCGCTCACCCTTGATCTGCTGGTTAGACGGCATGATCGCTTCGGCACGCCCCAAGCTGACCGTGATGTGCATGTTGTTGATGCTTTGCACCTGACCGCTGACCAGATCGCCTTCGCGATCTTTGTACTCGTCATACAACGATTTACGCTCGGCTTCGCGGATTTTCTGTAAAATCACCTGCTTGGCAGTTTGTGCGGCGATGCGCCCGAACGACCGCGTATTGGTTTCTTCGGGAGCCATAACGATATCGCCCAAAGCCGCATTAGGGTCGATTTGCTTGGCCTCGTAGATGTCGATCTCCGTGCGCGGGTTGCGCACCTCATCATTCACCACTTCTTTTTCCACGAGGATGCGGTATTTGCTCGTCAGCGGATCGACCTCAGCCTCAATCTTTTGAGCCGCACTGATGCCGCTATCCCGACGGTAGGCCGAGACCAACGCTTGCTTGAGCGCCTCGATGACGACCTCTTTCGGGAGGTGATGCGTTTCTGTGATCTCATTAAAGGCTAAGAACAAATCACTCTTTGCCATGCCGGACTCCGATGCGTAAACTACCTCAGATAACAAGAAAAGTGGGGAGACCCACTTTTCACACAACGTAACTACGACTGCTCATAAGCATATCATGAGTCAGGGGGCTTGGCAAGACAGAGTCAATGGAGTGCGCGAGTTGAGATAGCTGGCTGCCTCAGCGCAAAGGCTTGACCATCTCGATCCGCGTGCCACTGGCTGTATTGCACGGGCTGTCAATCCCCTGCGCACGCTCCTCAGCAGAATTATCGTAACTTGAAATTTTGGCATGTAACACTTTCACCTCTCGCTTGTCTTAGGGTAATGAACGCGGCGTTCAAACTCTACGTATGGGAGGGAGGATAGCACCATCGGTACGGTAAGCTTTATCCGACGGCTGATAGTACGGCGAGATGAAATGCTCTCTACGGATGAACTGGCTCACGAGACGGCGGAACAGGCACAGTTGATCGCAGCACAAAGCGATCTACAGCACTTCGCCCCGCTTTATGAACGTTACTTCCCCCGTATCTACGCTTACTGCTTAAGGCGGGTGGAACACGCTCAAGAAGCGGAAGACCTCGCCAGCCAGATCTTCACGCAGGCAATGAGCAAGCTCGATCAATATCGCGGCGGGATGGTAGCGGCATGGTTGTTCCGCATCGCGCACAACACGGTGATCAACCACAGCCGCCGTCCGCAAGCGGTTTCACTGGACGATATGCCAGAAATCCCTATCGATTGGGATGATCCTGCCGATGCGCTGATCAAGACCGAGTCGCATGAACGGCTCCGTCAGTTAGTGGCGCGTCTACCCGCCGAGCAGCAGGACTTATTGCTGCTCAAAGTAGTAGGTGGGTTGACGGCGGAGCAGATCGGTGCGGTCGTCGGAAAAAGCGCAGGGGCGACCCGTGTTGCCCTACACCGTATCATTCGACAATTGCGGCAGATGTACGAGGAGCCAGAAGGAGGGATGCGCTATGCCTGAGAAGCAGTTCTCGGTGGATGATGCCAGAGCAGTGGATGAGTTTATCGACGCCCTCATACGCGATCCCAAGACGGCGAATCCAGCCAGTTTATCGCCTGAACTCGCGGACTTCATCCGTACTCTGCTGCATGCTGAACATGTAACTATCGCACATGATGTACAAGCACGGGTGTGGCGGAAAGCCTATATCGCCGCGCAAGTACAACGTTTGCAACAACCAACTGTAACATCTCCAGCGAGAGGAACTCTGATGACGACCAATCCTATGACACTCACCCGCCGCAGCGTGAGTTTGACCAATAATCTGACCTTGTTAGCAGCGGCTTCTGCCATCGTCATTTTCGCAGCCGGTATGGTGGCTTTGTCTTCGATGAAACCACCACCGACTCCAACAGCGTTTGGCAGCAGCAACCAAGCCGCCACGCCAAGTCTGATCCCGACGGAAGCATTGACGGCGACGCCCACGAGTTCGGGCGTCATCGCGCAGCCGATTGAACTGACGGCGACCGCCATCATTAGCGAAGCCACGACGACTGCCGCTGCGCAGCAAACAGCCAATGCGGAAATCGGTCAGACGGATTCGACACTGGTGCCATCGGCAACGTTCACGCCAATGCCATTCGAACCTACCATCGTACCGCTTCAACCAGCCACGACGCCGACCGTCATACCTCCTAGTGCCTCCGTCGCGCCGTACATCCCGCCAGAAGCGTTTGACAGCGCCGAACGCGTCGCCGTCAACAGCACGATCACGGGTCAGTTAACGCCAGCGCAGCCGTATCTCGCCTACGAGGTCGAAATTCAGGAAGATGGCATGATCGACGTCATTGGTCTGACTGCCGATTTTCCGATCAACCTGAGCTATCAGTATGTCGAAAACGCAGGTGGGGGCGGTGGTGGTGGGGGCGGCGGGAGCGATTCGCTCATCCCGCGAGCCGAATTGGTCGCCTTCGTGAAAAAAGGCAGTCTGGTACGGATCGTGGTCTCCAGCCTATCGGGACAGAACGGGTCATTCAAGTTGAGTTTCTACTTTGATCAAGGCAAAGTGCTAGATACACTGCACGAGTCGGTATCGAGCAGCTTTGACGCCACGTCAACGCAATTCCGCTACTATCTGTTCACAGGTAATCCCGGTGCGCAGATCGATGTGACGGCATCCGCATTGGATGGGCTTGATCTAAGTTTGGTGTTGATGGAAGTGTCGAGTACAGGGGGCGGTGCAGCGTTCAGCATTGGGAAAACCATCACGGGTTGCACGACGCCAACGATGTCTATCTTCTGCATGGATGACAACAGCGGCAAAGGTAGCGATCCGGAACTGACCAATGTCGTGATCCGTTCCAATACATTGTACGCTATCTTGGTGCGTCCGGTAACGCCGGGAACAGGTCTTTTCACCCTGACTATGGCTGAACATGCGCCGCTTGCCATCGATCAGACTGCGATGACGATCAACCTGAATTCCCAGCTCCGCCGGAACGCGGTAGTGTTCACAGGCAAAGCAGGTCAAGCCTACACTTTGAAAGCGACGGTCAACAGCGGCATTCAAGGGATGCAAATCACCGTACTGCAAAATGGTTATGTGCTGTTAACCGGACAGGTCGGTGATACCGCTTTCGAGCAGCAAGTGACAGCGATAGCCGATGGCCCGGTTGTCGTGATAGCAGAGTACGCCGTAGGAGAACAAGATGATGTTGCGCCTGCCTCCATCGAGTTCAGTCTGAGTTCGCCACAGTAAGGTGAAATACGGCGGGGTGGATTCGGCGCGAATCCGCCTCGCTGGCTAATGTGAATTGGGCTTGCGTACCGCCGGATTGCGGGCTATGTTCAACACCCTGAAGTGGTCACTAACATAGCATCAGAAGGGAACAGCTTCCATGTCACGTCAAGCCATTTTTGCCGATAACGCGCCCAAAGCCATCGGGCCATATTCTCACGCGATCATCGCACATGGGTTTGTGTACTGTTCAGGTCAGACGCCCATCGATCCGGCGACGGGCGATCTAGTGCAGGGCGACATCAAGGCGCAAGCACATCAGGTGATGAAGAATCTGCAAACCGTCTTGACCGCTGCCGGAACCGACTTTGAGCATGTCGTCAAGACGAACATCTTCCTCAACAGCATGAGCGATTTCGCGGGTGTGAACGAAGTTTATGGCTCGTATTTCAAAGGTTCTTATCCAGCACGCAGCACGGTAGGTGGTCTGCAACTCCCCAAGGGCGCATTGGTCGAGATCGAAATGGTCGCCATGTTGCCCGTACCGCTCACCTATGAAGCCGACGAAGAACAACAATAGTTACGTCCATTTTTCCGTGAGGTCGATAGTCGGCGGCAGCGGATGACCGCTGACTATCTTGAGCCACCAGACCATGAATTAAGGGATTGAGTCTTGACTATTGATTGTGTGCATTATTTCCGCAGCTAAATTGATCCTGTTTTCCCGCTTTTATACCTTTCCCACCAGAAATTTGGTTAGAGAATTGAGACGCATCTGCTGTCACATGTTAGAAGATGCAAGTATTCGTTTACACTTCATTACAAGAAGGTGTAAAATTAACAAATATCAAGCCAATTGTGTTTATCAGGCACATGACCATCACACTTCCGCACCCTAGTGATACGACGGCTACGATCTTTGTGGTAGATGACCGCAGTGATCCTGTGTCCGTCCAAACTCTTCACGACGCATTGCAAGACGCCGATTTTGCAGTCCACTCGACAATGCTCACTAAACGCCTGCGTGAAACCATCCGTCGTGAGCAGCCAGATGTCGTGTTGTTTGTCAGTGTAGGGCTGGCTATCCTGAAACTGTGCCAGCAGATCAAACGGGATGAGGATAGTCCGCTGATTGTGGTGCTGCTGCATGAACCACCATCGCCCAAATGGGTGGGGTACGAGGCTGGCATCGATGACTTCCTTGTCCGCCCGTACACCAATGATGAGATGGTGGCTCGCTTGAAAATGGCGCTGCGCAACCGACGCCAGCGATCCCATCTGGTGAGCAGTAATCGTGGCTTGGAACAGCAGCTTGCCGAACGTAATCGCGAATTGGAGCATATGCTGCGTCGCTCGCAAGAGCTGACGGTATTGAAAGATACTATCGTGGCAACAGTATCGCACGAGCTGCGTACGCCGCTGCTGCAAATGAAATCGTCGCTCTCGCTGTTGGCGGAAGACTTGAAGCAAGCTCCCGACTCGACGGCAAAACTCGTGAATTACGCTGCTCATGCGACCGCCCGCTTGGAAAGTGTGGTTAACAACATCACGCACTTGGCGGCCTCGCTCAATCTGAAGCGTGAACCGTTCCTCGTGATCGACGCGGTGAATCAGGCACAGCGTCAGGTGCGCCGCAAATGGGAATCTTCGCACGAAGTTGAGCGCGTCCGCCCACAGCTTGCTGGTGATCTGCCAACAGTGATGGGTGATCGGGGCGCGGTCGCGCAAGTTTTGCAGCAGTTGATCGACAACGGTCTGAAATTCAGCCCGCAAGGTGGGTTTGTTGATGTGTTAGCCGAACCCGTCGAGGACGGATCGGGCGTGCGCATTGCCGTGCGGGATTACGGGATCGGCATTCCAGTTGATCAAGTTGAGAAGATTTTCCAAGCCTTCTACCAGATCGATCATACCTCAACGCGTCATTTTGGTGGCACTGGCGTCGGTTTGGCGATTGTCAAGCTGATTCTGGATGGCTTAGGGACGCGTTGTGAGGTGAGCAGTCAGGTAGGCCAAGGCAGTCAGTTCTCCTTTGTGCTACCCACAGCGACATAGTGAAGATGTTCGATACATTACGTGATTCTCTCGGTCGCAATGCAAGTTTCAAACTCGGCGTGCTGCTGCTGTTGGCGGCAATGCTGCCTTGTTATTGCATTGGCGGCATTTTGTTGGTGATTTCTAACAATAGCATCCGTACCGTGCCATCCCCTACCGCAGCGACACTCATCGCTAATCAGCCCACAGCGACGCCGACCGTCGAAGGGCGTCCGAGTATCACGCCGTTCGGCGTCAGGCCGACGAGCTTGCCAGCCTTACAGTTCACGCCAACCGATATTAACTTGAATGTGTTGACGCCCGGTGCGTATAGTACCTATGATACGCGCACACTATTTCCGCCAGATACGGGCGGCGGCGCGTTTCCGCCCGAACCCGTCACGACCTTGGCGGTAACGCCGGGAAATATCGAGAGCGGCTCGCCGCTGGCACAGTGCCCCGATGCTGACGGCAGTATCTCTACAGTGATTCGGACGAATGCCTCTGGCGGGGTCGCTCCCGGTGCGAGTATCTACTGCCGAGCGTTAACGAATGAGTATTCGATTGGAAGCCAGACCATCTTGGAACGCGGGGTACAGGTTGCTGTCGAGATTTATGCGTTTAACGGCGGCTCGTCCGTCACGCGCTTTCAGCAGTCATTGAGGGTGTGTCTGTTGGGGCAAGGGGTATTTTGGTTCTTGGACGCCAATAATGCGCCACGCACAGCCGCGCAGTTACCGAATTCGTCGGAAGGGGACTATACCTGCGCTGATGTGCCAAACGCAGGGACGGTCGTGCTTACTTATCGCTAGTCTTGTTGTGATACGCTTCAATCTGCTGTTCGATCCAGGCGAGACCTTCTTGGCGATTATGAACGACCTCAATGCGCATGGTGATGCCGTCTAACTTGCACACTTGCACATAGGTTTGCACCATCTGATCGATGAGCCAATTTTCCTGACGCGTGGCGATAGCCGCACAGGTAGGCACGATCTGCAAAATACGGTGCAGCGTTTTAACAGCTTTCCACATATAGGGCGTCACCGTACAGTCTTTGGACGTCAGGTCAATGACCTCGAACAGAGGTCGATCGACAGGCCACGCCAAAGCTGCTTGCCGACGACGTTCCACCCACTTGGCGATGACGTCAGGATGCGAATTGCTCACTGTGAAGCAAATTGCATTCCGATTAGACAACCACTCAAGCGTAAGTCCATCTGAAAGTTGTTCAATATCCGACGATGATGGTTGGTGTTGACCACTTCCGGGATATGTATTTAACATGACGCCGTGCCCTTGTTGAAAGCTATCTATGCTATCACCACAAACGTCTACCCCTCGCTTTTGGGCAGTGCAAGTATATTATTACAAAACAAACCAATCTTATACTATATCAAAACCATCTCGCTGTCAATTATTTACAAAAATCACAGTTAGTTATGGGCTAATACGAAACAGGGAATTGTAGAGGCGCGATTCGTTGCGCCTCTACTGTAGCCAAAGGCTGACCTACTGGACGGAATAGGTAATGTTAATGAGGTTGTTGGCCTCACCAGCGTCACCTTCATTGACCTGCTTGTTCAAGTCAAGCACAATAGCCACCGTGTACGTACCGGGGCCGGGATTGACACCTGTGTAGCCAATCGAGAGAATCTTTTGCTCGCCCGGATTCAGGTTGTCGATCAGCCCTGCGCCATACTTCTGACCGGGATCGAAGGACGCGGCGATGGCGAACCCGCCTGTCGCCGTACCGCCACCATTACGCACAGTGACCGTTAGCGTGAATGGCTGACCAGCCACCAGCGTAGACGGCGTGAGTTGATAGCCGACGAGTTGGATGTCTGGCAAGACGGACGGCTGCGGTGTAGCGGTAGCGGATAGCGTCGGCGTTGGTGGTGCTTGTACGGCGGGCAGACTGCGCACATCGCCAAACACGCTGACGAGTGTCGGATCAGCAGTGATCCACGCTTGGGTGCCATTAAAATTGATCACCAACCATGATCCGTCGGAATTACGACCGAACACACGCAGTTGTTGATCCTTCACCACCCGTCCCAAGATTTGATAGTTGATGCCGGGGCCACCGCGCACATTGACCGTGTCATTCAGGATGGTCATCATGACGCCATCAGGTGTAGCGGTGACGAAGACAGGTTGTGGCGTCGGGACTAAGGTCGCGATGGTTTCTTGCGTCGGAACGGCACCCTGTGTTGGTTGGACTTGCACCGTGTCGTCATTGGGATTGAGTGATAGGCGTTGTGTGCCCTTAAACCGCGCTATCACCTTCGGCGCACCATTGGATTGCGTCATGATGACCATCGCGTTTTGCGTCAGATCGCCTGTGCCGATAGAGGGATCGAATTCGCCCTGCACCGAGAAGAACGAAGGCGTGGTTAGCATCTTGGTCAGGATTTGCCCCGGATTACTGCCATTAGCGCGTACTGCCAGTACCAGCGCCGTTGCCCCATCGAAGGCCGCCGCCGCGACCGAAGTGGGGACTTCGCCATACACTGCCACATAGTCGGTGAGGAAGGCTTGGCTCGACGGAGCCGTCCATGCGAACGACCAGCCCGTCACGCCGTAGATATTGCCGCGTTTATTGGCGGGCAACCGGTTGATGAACTCACGTTGGTCAGCATAGGTAGTCACCAGCCTGCCCGTGAAGCCCGCATTGACCATCGCTTGGTAAAGCGCGACGACCTGATCTTGCGTGCCGAATGCCGCTACGGTATCGGGCTGCGACTGCATCGCGACGCTGGCGGATGAATCGGCGGTACTGCCTTCCACCTGTAGAACCGTAGTGGTGGGGGAAAGCTGCTGTTTCGCCATCGCTAGTACGAACGCGCCAGCTTGTGGAGCAAATGCCGCGCCACCCTGATAGACCGCGATCCGCGTGGCTTGCACATCCGTTTTCAATACAGTGACCAACGCCGACATGCGGATTTCGTCATTGGCCTGTGTGCGGAATACGAAGCCGCCGACTTTGGCATCCATATTGGTTGACGCTGTGAAGACTGGGACACCCGCGAACGCCAACGTTTGAAGCGCTTGCGGCGCTAGTTGGTCGTCATCGGGGCCGAAGATAGCGATCACATTTTGGGCTTTGAGGGTTTGTAGTGCCTGATTAACCTCATCAGGGGTGGTGGCTGGCGCGGCGACAACCGCCATCGGCAGCGTTTGACCGTTGGGTAGGGTGACGCCGCCATCAGCATTGACCTTATCGATCACCAGCGCGACGCCACGAAAGGTGGGGCTATCCTCAGCGCCAATCACGCCGATGGTCAGGCTAGTCGCTTGCTGCGCCACTGCGGGATGTAGAGTGGGGGCAAGTCCGGCAATGACCAGCAGGATAACGAAGAGTAGCGTAATTCGGGAACGCGTTATCATGTCATTCTCCTCTATTTTTAATCTTGGTTGTAGCAAATTCAGCGTGGTTATGCAGCTCGCTCGGCATACGTCTGCTCAACGGCTACCCACTTCTTACTTAAGGGTACCTCATTTGCCGCTAATGCAATGCCGAATATGGCCCGCGAATTTTAGATATACGCCTCAAACGGAAATCAGATCGCGTGAATGGGGTTGCTTTTCTCCCACCTCGTCAGCAAATGGCAATAATCCCGACCTTCTTGATAGTAGTACTCACCTATGTAAGAGCCGGTTGGTTAGCATCATCAAACCACTGAGCGATAAACGATGCGAATTTATTTACTGGGGGCTGCAACGTGACCGCATTAACGCGATCAGCCGATGCTGAGACTTTGATTGAGCAATTACATGTTGTGCCTGTACCAGCGGGTACGGCAACACTAGGGTTGGAAGCAGAAATCGCCGCCAAGTTCATCAAAGCTTACGGCGATATGTGGCAGAACTTCTTCGGACGTGAAACTCCGCTTCACAATGTCGAAATCGCTAGTTTTGACCTGATGCGTTATCCAGTCACCAATGGATTGTATGCGCGTTTCATGGTGGAAGGCGGTTACAGCGATCCGCAGTTCTGGACTCCCGATGGTTGGGCGTGGAAGGTCAGCGTCAACCGCACCCATCCGCGCATGTGGAATAATCCGAAATTCGCGGGCGAAGACCGTCCCGTCGTCGGTGTCAGTTGGTTCGAGGCAATGGCGGTAGCGCAGTGGGCATCGATCCGCACGGGGTTGAATGTACGGTTGCCAACCGAGGCCGAATGGGAGTGGGCAGCGCGTGCCACCAACGTCAAATCGTTGTACCCGTGGGGTGGCGCATGGGATCCCGATAAGCTGAACAGCGGCGTAGCGGGTGTGGGCAGCACCAATCGGGGGTCAACCACGCCCATCGGTCTGTTCAGTCCCCACGGTGACGGCCCGTTCGGACATGGCGACCAGTTGGGACAGGTCTGGGAATGGACAAGCAGCGCCTTCCTGCCTTATCCCTATTCCAGCGCGGATGGTCGCGAAGATGTCTACGCACCGGAACGTCGTGTACTGCGCGGTGGCAATTGGAGCGACGGCAAGTATGCCAACCGCGTCACCACCCGCTACTACTACACGCCGTTTTATGCTGATGTCAGCACAGGCTTCCGGCTTGCCGTGGGTGGCGAACGCCCCGCGCTGCCGGCTCGCCCAAAGCGCGATCTGGTGATCTATGGGCGCACGACCTTCTGCCCGGATTTGAGCAAGGCACGCGTATGGCTGCATCAGTTGAATGTACCTTACCGTCAACTGAACATCGATCTCGATGAAGCAGCGGCCTTCCGCTTGGATGACTGGCTCGGCACGCGTACCATCCCGACCTTTGTGGTTGCAGATTACGCGAGTATCGATCCGGTTGAAGTGCCCACCGACGCCAACCTGAGTAATCTGCGCGACACGGATCGTGGTTCGATGCTGCATGAACCGGACGAATCCACGCTACACGCCTTCCTCGTGCGCAATGGGTTCCTGCGCGAAAAATTTGTTACTGATTCTGGGCGCTAACCAGAACATACACAGCCACAGATGCACATGAAGTCTCTGTGGCTGCTCCCAGTCGGCATCGCGTTAAAACTCGCCCTTGCACAATATAAGATATAGGCTAAAGTCATAGCGCCCTATCTTTACACTTTTCACGGGGGTATATCATGATCCAAGAATTTCGTAAGTTTATCATGCGTGGCAATGTGGTGGATCTCGCGGTCGGCGTGATTATCGGTGCCGCCTTCGGGGCGATCGTCAATTCGCTCGTCAATGACATCATCATGCCGCCGATTGGCTTGGTACTCAGCGGCATCGACTTCAAGCAAATCAAGATTGTGCTGCAAGCCGCCAACGAGGCCGCTAACAAACCTGAAGTCGCCATCAATATCGGGCTGTTTCTCAACGCGCTGATCAGCTTTGTCATCATTGCCTTCGTCCTATTCCTGATCATCCGTGCCATGAACTCAATGATGACCAAAGAGGCCGAGAAGCCAGCCGCTCCGCCCGCGCCGAGCACCGAAGAAAAATTACTGATGGAAATCCGCGATCTGCTTGCCAAGGGACGCTGAGTTCGCCACGCCGTAAAAGAATAGGGCGTGGAGGATGGTATCTAGCCATCCCCTACGCCCTACCGCATTAACAGTGAAATGACCCGCGACGAGTTAACTGCCCGTGATGTCGTGCAGTTCTTTGATATTCTGCGCCAAGCCTGCCCGCAGCGCGCGAAGGTCATGTCCCCAGATGTGCATATTCGCCCCCAACTCGGCATGACGACGCACGTCATCGATATTGGCGGGCATTGATCCCCACATGATTCCATTCGCTTTGCACGCGTTCGCAACGCGTACCATCGCTTGATCCAGCGTCACGCGCTCGGCCTCTGTCATATACGGAATACGAATGCCAAAATCGGCAGGGCCAAAGAACAAGCCATCGACGCCTTTCACGGCGGCGATCTGCTCGACCTGTGACAGTGCTTGCGGCGTTTCGATCTGCAAAAAGAGGAACGTCTCGCGCAGGGCATGTTCCACGAGGGCAGACCGTCCCCCCGCTGTATCCAATCCGAAGTTGGCTTCTAGGCTGTTGCCTTCGATGCCGCGATCACCGACGGGCGGAAACTTGACCTTCTGCACCAGATCACGCGCCGACTCGACATCATTCACGTGCGGAATAATCAAGCCAGCCGCGCCGTCTTCGAGATAGCGGTACAAAACGGCTTTTTCCCGCGTCGAAGGCCGAATCATGCAGTCGATGTCGTACATATGAAAGTAGCTGATCAGGGCTTGAATCTCGCGTGGATCGAATGCGCGGTGTTCGAGGTCAACCCAGATCGCGTCATACCCGACCGAGGAGGCAAGGGCGACGAAGTGCGGCATGTAAAAGCCCAGTTGGGCAAACATGGCGGGTTGCCCCGCGCGAAATTTGGCAAGTACTTTACTGTTTCTCATAAGAAATACTGCTTATCCATTGTGGAAACGATAGAGTGTAATTTTACGCCTGACGCTTGGGGCCGACAGTGCCGCCTGCGTTGACCGCCAGATTGCCGCCATCCATCGGGATCAGCGCACCTGTGATCCACGAAGATGCATCGGACGCGAGGAAGATCGCCAAGCCCTTGATGTCGTCCGGCGTGCCCAAACGTCCAGTGGGGATACCGCGTAAAAACATGGCCTCCAGATTGGGATCGGTCTTCATGCGTTCCTCTAGGCCGGGGTTGAGCACTTGCGCGGGCAAAATGGCATTCACGCGCACGCCGCGCCCGCTCCATTCGGTGCTCAGTTCGCGTGTCATCTGCGCCACGCCGCCCATGCCGACGCTGTAGGCGAAGTTACCCCGTCCTAGCGCCGTGATGCTCGCCAACGACCCGATGTTGATGATGCTTCCTTTGCCCGCTGCCAACATGCGCTTGCCTGCTTCTTGACAGCAAGTGAAGCGCGCGACCAGCAGCCCGTGAATGATCCCTGCGAAGGTTTCGATAGGCATTTCTTCCGGCTTGCCGAGTGAGGCAGGGCCAGCGACATTCCCCAATACGTCGATCTTCCCGTACTCTTGATCGAGCTTGGCGAACATCGCGCGGATCTGATCGATCTTGGTGATGTCACATGGCACGGCGACAGCACGTCTGCCAAGTGAGCGGATGTGTTCGGCGGTGGCTTCCACGCCCTGTGCATTGATGTCAGCGACCATCAGGTCGGCTCCGGCTTCGGCAAACGCGATTGCCATCGCCCGTCCCATACCCTGAGCAGCGCCCGACACCAACGCTACCCGCCCCGTCATATCGAAAAGTGGATGCGTCACGATATAGTTACCTTCCTACAAAAATATCAAAAAAGGGGCATCAGAGTGCCCCCATTTTTTATCCCTTGATAGCGCCCGCGCTCAAGCCCGCGACCACGTAGCGCTGCACGGCAACATAGAATATCACTGGGAAGATCGAGAAGAACAATGCGGCGGCTAACACGCGGTCAATCGGCGTGTCGATCATCGAGCGTAGTGAGGCCAACCCGACGGAGGCTGGTGTCAACCCTTTCTCGGTGATCAAACTTGCCGCGAACAAGTACTCATTCCACGCATAGAAGAAGGCCACCACCCCTACGGCGACCATCCCCGGCGTGGTCAGCGGCAGGATGATGCGCCACAATACTCCCAATGGTGTGCAGCCATCTACTAAGGCCGCATCGCCAATTTCAGGTGGGATCGTGTCGAACATATTCTTCAAAATCCACACGCCGAGCGGTAGTACGAACGCCGTATCGACCAGTGCGAGGTTCGGCAGACTCTCTTTCATATTGAATCGCTGATACATCGCGTAGATCGGGATGACCAGCAGCACCTCTGGCAGCATTTGCGTCATCAGAAGGAAGAATCCGAAGATCCCCTGTCCGCGCCAATGCTGTAAGGTTGATAGTGCGTATGCCCCTAGCACCGACAATATCATCGTCAATCCGGTAGTCAGCGCCGCGAGGAAAATCGTATTGAGTAGCCAACTGCCCACCGGAAAGTTATCAAACAGTTTGGCAAACGGGGCGAAGTTGATCTCTTGCGGGATCAACGGCGGCGGATATTGCAGGCTGTATTGTACGGGTTGGATCGCGCTGACGATCATCCAATAAATGGGAAAAACCGTGACAAAACAGAACACCGCCAGAAATACATAGAGTAGGCCGCGCCGCACTTGATGCATTCGTCGGCGTCGGCGTGACTCAGCGGCTACCTGTTCGCTCATGTGGTATATGGACGTTGTATTCACAGCATTACCTCTACACTTCCGCTACGACTTATCACCAGCACGCCGACTCTGCATGATGGAAAATATCACGGTAATCACGAACACGACGATGAAGCCCGCTGTGCCGAGCGTTGCGCCGTAGGAAAAGTCGAAGAATCGAAACGCCGTGTTATACACGCGGATCACCAGTGTTTCCGTCGCACCACCGGGGCCACCTCCCGTCGTCAACCAGATCAGCACGAGTTGGCGGAAAGCGAAGATACACGCCAACACCCCCAGCAGGGTGAGCGTCGGCGCGATGCTGGGAAGCGTGATGAAGCGGAATGATTGCACCGAGTTCGCGCCGTCCACTTTAGCCGCTTCATACAGTTCGGCGGGGATGGTTTGCATCGCCGCCAGTAGCACAAGGCTGTAGAACGGGAAGGCTTTCCATACGGAGATCATCACAACCGAAGGCATCGCCCAATTGACGTCAAGGAACCAACGCGGGTTCTGTTCCACTCCCGGCAGTAAATGCGCCGCAATATTGATCACGCCGAAAGAAGGATTTAGCAGCCATAAGAACACCAACACGGTGGGCACTTCAGGAAACGCCCACGGTAGCGTGATTGCCGTTCGCACAATCGAGCGTCCGCGCCCCGCTTCATTCAGCAGCAGCGCCGAGATCAGCCCGATGATCAGCGACAGCGTAACCACCAGCACCATGTAAGTGAGCGTGGTGCGCATGGACTTCCAGAAATTGGGGTCGTTCAACATGCGCGTATAATTGGCGGAACCCACCCATTTGACCGCGCCCGCTCCAATCACGTCGTTGGTAAAACTAGAGAGGATTTCCTGCACAATCGGCAGCAGAATAAAAAGGCCTTCATAAATCAAAATCGGCAGCGCCAGCATATATGGCAGCAGGTTGCGCCGCCGTTGCTGCCTCGTCACAATGGCAGCGCGGACGCCCGCTTGAACAGCCATACCAAATTTCTCCGTACTCTCAAGAGATAAGTAAAACTGGCTCCTGTACCGGGAGGTAACAGCGCAGAAGCCAGTCACACCAAAACACGAACGTGCCCGGATAAGCAGTGATGCTCAGGTTTGGATAGTCATAGGTAAGCCCGACGCTGGAGCATCGGGCTTGAATAGCCATCCAAAATCGGGCGAATTACGACGCAAACACGCGCTGACCGAGCGCTTCGAGTTCAGTTTGTGCGTTTGCCATTGCATCTTCAATCGGGACGCCGCTGGTGAGCGCGGGCAGGAAGTTATCCATCAACGTCTGACCAAATTCTTGGTTGTAGAAGATGAACTCGCCCATCACATCGGGCGGCGTGATCGGCACCCCGGCCTGATAGCCTTCAGACCATGTCAGGCTGTCCAGATATTCCTTGCGGATGCCGTCTGGGAAGGCGGGCACCACGTCAAGGCTGCGTTCCAGCAGCTCGCGGTAATTGTCGGTTTGGTACAGCCATTCCACGAATGCCTTGGAAGCGGCTTTGCGCTCGTCCGCCGCGTTGATGTTGACGCACAGCGGGTGAATGCGCGTGATGACCTTTTTGCTAGGCCACGGCGGGATCGCGCTGCGGAGATTCGGATACACATCGGGGCCGTCCGTCTTCCACACGTTGACCGCAGCCGAGACGATCAATTCCTGCGCGATGCGGCTGGAACCGTACATCTTGTTGGCAGTCGCGTCGTTAGTGCCTTGGGGCATAGCCTCATCGAACATAGTCTTGAACAACTTCAAGCCATTGATGACGGGTTCCGTATTGACCGTCGGCATCTTGTCTTTTGCCCACACGCCGTCGAACAGTACCGCCCACTGCTGGAGCGTGAACCATGTGCTTTCCGGCTCGGAGGAAATGTGCGGCGAGAACAATCCGAATTGATCGGGGCGCTTGGTCAGCTTCTTGGAGACTTCAATCCACTCATCAATGGACGTGGGCGCGCTGACCTTGGCATCCTCGAACATTTTGGCGTTGTACAGCAGACCGAATTTGACGGTCACGATGTCCAACCCCATGACCTTGCCGTCTTTGCGGATAAAGTCATGTGCTTTGCTCAAGGTATCGGTCAAGCCGAGCTTATCCACGATGTCTTGCAGCGGCTCAAGCTGGTCGGCACGCATTAAACGCAGCACGAGGTCTGGCGTAGTCGTGAACAAATCACCATCGATCTGACCGCTTTTTACCTGCAATAACACTTGATTCGTGTACTGGTCAAAAGGCCATCCGCCCTCTTCGATAGTGATGTCCTTCTGCGCCTCGTGGAACTTCTTGATCATCGCCCGCCATGCATCCGCACGACCGGGTTCCTGCCAGAACCACGTTAGCATCTTCAGGTTCATCGTCTGTTGACGGCTGAAGTAGGGGACGTAGATTTTGTTATCGGCCAGCGCTGCTTTCGCGCCGAGTGTCGAGGCCACCCCGAAGGCTGCCGCACCTGTGCCCATCTTGAGGAAATCACGACGCGTGATTACGCGCTTGATGCGCTTTTCATTGTGCGATTTGAAATCAGACATAATTAATGCTCTCCATGAAACTGCAAGTATTTTTCCCCGTCATGCGCGTAAGTTCAGTGCCTATTGGTTCCCTCATCTTCCTCCTTTGAAGGCTGCAAAGCGCGTATTGATGCGCAGCGAAAAGGTTAGCTGCAAGCTGCCACACACGATGCATCGACGTACCTACGGCGGGTGGGCGGCAAGATAATGTTGTTTTCGCTGGCATCAATACGCAGGGATAATCCGATACAGTTTGACCAAAACAACAACCCCGCTTCTGGTAAACTGTTAACAATATGTACTATAAGTCGAATTCGCAACCTTGTCAATCTGCCAACTTGACAGGAAATTCGATCTACGTAAAATCTGATTACAAAAAACTGTTGACAATTACCCCAGTTTTTAAAATGCTTAAGGATTTTATGAATGGTAACCACGTCAAACGAAGAGTTGGCGCGTGCGCGGTTCTCGACACGCTCGCACGGTTGTGATGCGGTCTTATTGTCATCCATCGCCAATGTCACTTACGTCAGCGGCTTTGAGGTGCCCTTCCCATTAGGTGCCAGTGCCGAAATGGCTTATGGGCCAACCTTGGCTTTGTTCAGTACGCGGGATAGCGGTAGTAGTGGTAGCTGGCTGATCGCCTCCCGACCAAACGCTGCGGCAGCGCAGCAAGCCTCACGCCTAGATCAGGTCTTGGTAGCCGAAGCCTTCGATGCAAGTGTTGACATCGACTCGCAAGCTGCCTTTGTAGATACGCTCCGTGCCGCGTTACAAGCGGCAGGGTTAAGCGGAATTCAAGCGACACTCGGCGTCGAAATACGCTACCTACCGTTCGTGGCGGCCTCGCTGCTGGCGAAAGAATTCCCCAAACTCACGCTCGTGGATGTTGGCGCAGCGCTCCAAGACGCGCGCTTGATCAAAACCGAACGCGAGATCGGGCTGGTGCGGCGTGCCTCTGCCATCGGTGACATCGGTCATCAGGCGCTGGCGGAACTTTGCCATACTTCCGGAAGCAGCGAATTTGCCATGTGGGCAGAGCTGACTTCGCGCATGTATCGCGCTGTTGGGCACGAAATCCCGATCGTGGGCGAGCTGGTGACTGGCCCGCGCACTTGCGTGGTGGAATATCCGGCTGGCCCGCGCGAGCGCATTACACTGGCGGGCGACGGCGCGCTGATGGACATCAGCCAGCGCATCGATGGCTACTGGTCGGATTGCACCAATACCCACGTCATTGCAGCACAAGCCACTGATCATCAAAAGAAATATGCCAAGGCATCTCAGGCAGCCTGTGAAGCTGCGATGGACACACTCCGCGTCGGCAAATTGGCCTCGGACGCTTCCAAAGCTGCCGAAGCCGCCTTTGCCAAGTTTGGGTTGCCGATGGCGCATTATACCGGTCATCAATTGGGCGTGACGGTCAACGAACTGCCGCGCCTTGTCCACCACGACCATACGCCGATCAAGGCAGGTATGGTATTCGCTGTCGAACCCGGTGCATACGAAGGCGCAGGCGGCACCTTCGGCGCACGTTCGGAAAAAATCGTACTCGTTACCGAGTCTGGACCAGAAATACTTTCAAAATTTGAGTGGGGCATTTAGGGGGAAGCATGACGCAATATAAAGTCGTTATTACCGATTTCGGGATGCCCGATAACGACATTGAACAAGAAGAACTTACCAATTCTGGCTTGCCGATTGAGCTGGTACGGCTAAACGCCAAGACACCGCAAGAACTGATCCCGCACGTTGCGGACGCGGATGGCTTGATCGTGCAGTGGACGCAGATCAACAGCGAGGTGATTGATAGCCTGTCCAAGTGTAAGGTAATCTCGCGTTACGGCATCGGCGTCGATATGGTCGATCTCGTCGCGGCGGGCAAACATGGCATCATGGTCTGTAATTCGCCGGATTACTGCATCGAGGAAGTCAGCACGCACACTATCTCATTCCTGTTGATGCTAAATCGGCATATCTTGGTGCAGCATCAGTTCGTGCGGGATCGCAAATGGGGCACGGGGCCAGCGCCCGGTGGTGCGCCCGTGCGGCTTTCTACGCAAACACTCGGCGTTGTTGGTTTGGGCAACATCGGACGTGCCGTCGCGGAACGTGCCAAGTGCCTCGGCTTGACGGTCGTCGGCTTCGATCCGTACCTCAAGGCTGATCAATTCGCCGCGCTAGGCATCACCTCGCTTAGTTTAGATGATCTCCTCGCACAATCGGATTACGTGGCGCTGCACTGCCCGCTGACCGACGAAACCCGCAATCTGATCAGCACGGCGCAGTTTGCCAAGATGAAGCCAAGCGCCTACCTGATTAATATGGCACGCGGCCCGATTGTTGATCAGGCAGCTTTGTATATCGCGCTTACCAACGGCACCATCGCGGGCGCGGCACTCGATGTGTTAAGCAAAGAACCGCCAGAGCCAACCGATCTGTTGTTGCAGTTGGAAAATGTGCTGTTCACGCCGCACACATCTAGTTGGTCGGGCGAATCGAGCATCCAACTCCGGCGCAGCACTGCCCGTAACGTGATCGATGTACTGCAAGGCAAGCCGCCGCGTTCGGTGGTGAACAAACAGTACCTCAATAACGGTCGCTAACACTTACTCAGCTTATTCGACGCAGTTTCTCCTGTTCACAATGTGTCAAGGTCTAGCTCCCCTTGACACATTGTGGGAGTCAGCGCACCCAAGCCGGAGCGAAACCTTCAGCCACCTTCACGCGCTCCGAACCATCAGCATTCATCATATAGATCACGTTGGCATCTGGCAGCATCACGCCGAACAGCATGTAATTACCATCTGGCGACCATTTTAGAGATAGTTCGCTTTCCAGTGTATTCGTCACCCTGATCATATCTGTGCCGTCCTCCCGCATCGTGTAAACATCGGGGCTGCCGTCAGGGTCAGAGACGAACGCGATCTGGCTGCCGTCCGGCGACCATGTTGGATATCCTGCGCTAGTTGCCAACTGGGTTTCAACGGAATCCGCGATATTAAGCAGGAAGATGCCCGATTGTTTCATATAGGCAATATAGTTCCCATCCGGCGACCATGCTGGCGCGATTCCCTCGGTGAGCGTAACACGATGCTTGCCGTCCGCATCCATGACGCTGACAAAGTAGCGCGACTCTTGGTTGGTCACGAACGCGATCCGGCTGCCATCCGGTGACCACACAGGCGAATAATAATCACCCGCTGGATCGTTGGTAAGGTTGATCTGGTTGGTGCCATCGGCATCCATCACATAAATCTGATTGTGTCCGTTGCCATCGGAACTGTGGAGCGCGGCATCCGGCTGCTGGAACTGGAACACGATGTGATTACCATCTGGTGACCAGTCGGGGAAATAATTCAAGGCGTCATTCCGCGTCAGATTGGTGTAATCGGGTTTACCGACCTCCATTACGAAAATATCGGACGTTTGCGCGTGATGACTGGTAAACGCGATTTTCAACCCGCGTTCTTGACTTGCCACTGAACTCGGTATCGCGAGGAACCCGAACAAAACGAGGATAGGTAAGCTGCGAATGTACAATTTTGCCCCCTGTCTTTATTGTTGTACACCGTGCGGCTGAAGATTCCTTAGCAACTACGTGTACTGTTGCACGGCCTCGATCAGCTTGCCCACATACTCGCCGCCTGCTACCGATACCACTGCCAGATGACTCCACAAACGCCACAGTTCGCGCCGTTCCTCGAAGCCCGGATCAATCGGCAGTTCATCACGGTAGCCATCGAATACATCCTGCGGTACAGGTTGGAAATAATCGAGGATCGCTAAATCCATCTCAGGATGCCCATAATACGCCGCTGGATCGATGATCACGGTACCCGCCTCCGTGCTGATGAAGTTGTTTTGCTGTGCATCGCCATGAATCAGTGTTGGTTGGACAGTGGGGCCACATAAGTCTGGCAAGCGTGCAATCAGCATTTCGACCTGTCGGCGCACTTCCGCCGAAATATTGCCGGAGTCGCTTGCCAGCTTCAACATAGGCAGCAAACGCCGTTCTGCGTAGAAACGAGGCCAATCGTCCATCGGCGTATTGTCTTGATACAGCGGGCCAAAGTAACCATCCGATTCTAGGCCGAATCGCTGCCCCTTAATCTTATGCAGTTGCGCCAGCGTACGTCCGATGTCTCGCCAATGGTCGGCAGTACGCTCGACGGCTTGCACCGCTTCCAAAACCAAGAGGCTGCCATTCGCGACGGGAATCACGCTGATAGGCGCTGGAATCCGAACATCAGCGCGATCAGCGATCAGCCGCAATCGCGCGAGTTCGACCTCAAACTGATCTTGACCATCCGCCGCGTCACTGAATTTCGCGAATACGGCAAAGTGCCCATCAGAGAGGATGGCGCAGGGATGACTGGCGTAATCGATCATGTCTCTGGCCTCTGTAACACGCCACGGCTTCCCCCGATAGGCGGATACCAGCCGTTCTACCGCCTGACGCAGCGGGGCGCGTGCTAACGGAACAGCCGCCAACCGATTTTGTGATTCAGGAGAAATACCTTGGGTGGACATGCGCATCCTCTTTCA
Source organism: Anaerolineae bacterium (assembly GCA_019637615.1). Classification (GTDB taxonomy): domain Bacteria; phylum Chloroflexota; class Anaerolineae; order Aggregatilineales; family UBA2796; genus JAHBVK01. The sequence continues at coordinate 479,024 of JAHBVJ010000001.1, forward strand.
TGACTACCTTGACGCAGCAAGTGATAAAAATTTAGGAATCTCTACAAGGCGAATACAAAGCTAGATGAATCGAGTAGGGAAAGCCTGATTTACAGCCACAAATATGCAGTGTGAGTTGCCATATACGCAGCAGGCAAGATCGCCCGATCTAGTCGCTGCATCTAGCGTGGCAAATCAGTGGAGATGGAGGAAAACTAAACTAGCATTCGTACCTGTATCTGCGGCTTAATGGCTTGAATCGATATCTTGATCGCCGCGTTAACTTAGCACAGCTTACTTGACCCTTAGATCGGCGTCAAGTTTGAATATTGACCTGACTTCACCTGCACATCATGACGTTGAAAAATAGGCATTGACTCCACTCGGATGTTCGTGTATAATTTTGCGTGCTAGGTATTCTGCGAGAGTCGCACATCCAGTGTTGTCATTGTCTCGCAATGATCTGAATCAAGATTTCTTCTCGATTCGTAGCAGAAATGATCTGAATTAAGCAGACAAATCAGATCATTTTCAGATCATCTGACCCTTCCTGACCCAATGCAAATGATCTGAATCTCCCGTGTCAAATGATCGATTCGATCATTGCAATGATCTGATTCGAAAATAACTTTCGGACTTTTGTTTCACAAATTTCGTTGGTGCTCACGTCATCATCACCAACAATCTACATGCGCATCGTCAAACACGAGTGTGATGGCAGTGATCCATACTAGCTTGTAGGCAGTCCCCTAAAAATTGGGCGAAACCTTCCCCACTATCTAGGCGTATTATGTGTATCTGGAAGTTTCACCAAATACTCATCTATAATTGAGTGACGAAACATGATGAATGGGGTAATGGGCATGAATTCTGCACGTCGTGGCACACGGGTGATGCTAGGCTTACTCGGAGTCGCCGTATTCTTTGTGGTTTTAGGCGGCCTAGCAGGCACAGTGCCGCCTGCCATTGCGCTGACGGCGGGGCTGGCCTATGCAGCCGTCGCCTTAGCAGTGTTTGCGAAGCTCGGCCCCAATTTCCTGCGGAATCGTCTGCAAGAATTCGGCCCTGCCGTCACCATTGCCAACCGCACGACAGCGGCTGGACGGCGGGCAGCGCAGCGCGCCCGTAATCGAGGCGAGTTCAGCCTCGAAACGAACCTGCTGGACATCGGCTTGATGGTCAACGAACGTCGCCGTAATGGTCAGTTGGATCGGCATCTCGCGGAGTCGATCTCGATGGATGCATCGGCGGTGCAGCCGTTCGTCAAACTCCATCTGAATCCGGGCACGGCGGAACGCTTGGCGCTCATTGAGTTCGAATTCTACGATCAATCTGGCAAGGTGCAGTTCAGCCATCAGCAAAAGCATTGGGTGCGCGATGGCGAGAATCTGATCGCGTGTGAGCAGCAGCTTCCCCTACGCGGCAATGACGAACTTGGTCGCGCCGGGACGTGGGATTTGCGCGTCAAGGTAGATGGCACGTTAGCAGGTGTACACGGCTTCTCGATGCTGCCAGCGCAAGACACGGGTCGCCGTCTTGCTGAAGATGACGCTGTTGAGCAGCGCCGTGATCGCATGACCATCAGCAGTCCGGACGAAGACGACGCGCCTGTCAGCCTCGAAGAATTGCTCCGTGAACAAAAGCGTCGAAGTGGCTCCATGTAAGGGGACATGATTGATCGGGCTGCCCAAATTACCTGAACCAGCTTCCGTATGAGTGTCACCGAAACTTCCAGAGGAACACCATGCGCTCTCAAAATTCAAATCTGCTAGGCTACATCGTCATCGGCGGTCTGATGCTCGCCGTGTTGATCAATATCTTCGACGCACTGCTGCCGAGCGCTTTTGCTTTCTTAGTCGCGGCAGGCATCACGTGGTCATTCATTAATAATATGTCGCGCAATCAGCAGCGCCGCGCACAGAATCAGTCCCAGTCTGGGGATGCGCTTGACTATTTACCGTACCATTCGCCTTCCTCGCGCGAGAATTCCTCGGCGCAGCAGGTCGCGGATAAGGCGCTGCAAAAAGCTAACAATTCGCCGCACTCACGCGGTATTCGTCTGTTAGACATTGGCATGTTGGCCTATGATGGCGGCAAACAACCGAAAGTCACCCGCACGGAGACGGTACCAGCCTCTGCTACGCATCTACGTCCGTACATGGTGATCAATTTCCCATACACGCGCAATGCGTTCGGTCGGATCACCTTCGAACTGTTGGATGATGACGATCAAGTGCGTTTCGTCGCAGACCAGCGATATGAGGTCACGCCGGGGCAAAACTTCTTGACGCCGCAAAACTGGCTGCCGATGGGTGATGAAGAACCCGGTGGCAACTGGAAACTGCGTATCAGCATCGGGGATCAACTGCTGGCATTGCATGATTTCAAGATCACACCGGATGCTGGCGCTGCCTTCCGCACCTATCTCCGCCCCGATGGAGAGATCGACGAGTGGCTGGCGAAGTCCGCCGCTCAATCCGCGACGGAAAGCATGTCGCTCGATGAACTGATCGGGGATCAGGAGGAGATTGACATCGACATGTTCCGCGAGTCCCAAGCGCAACGCCAGATCCGTGAACGCCGCTAACAACTGGCGGATAGTTAGCGAAAGCGCGAACTTGGCACGCCCTGAATGACCTTACGGCGTGTTGGCCTGTTTGTCTAGATAGTCCCGCGCGGCTTTGTTCCGCTGCTTGACGTGATCGATCAATTCGGTCAGCGAGTTCTCAAAGGATTGAGGCGATTCAAGTGTGCTGTCGGCAGCTTGCGCACCACCATCCCCGACTACATAGGGCGCGATCAAGCTGTGCAGTGCCGATAAAGTGGTCTCCATCTTGGTCGGCTCGAACGCGGTTTTGATAGTGTCTTCGACGTAGGCCACGTACATCTTGCGGTAGACGGGGTCGTCCATCAGGTAGCGGATCAGAGGCCATGCTGGGCTGACTCGTGTGAGATCAAATGCACCGCTGTTGCTTCCACGCCGCCCACTGCGGCTGGTTAACGCCTCGTTGTTATCCCACGGAATCCACGTCAGGCGTCCAGTCTCGGGATCGTTATAGAGGTAGTAGTTATGCGCCATTACGCCATACACATCCCAGTTCTGGATCACGGTGTTGACGGCTAACCAGTGGATAAATTCATCGACATTCAGCACCGATTCGAGTTGTGTACGCCATGCTGCCGGATCAGTCGTGCGGGTGCTGGTATGTAATACATCGAACAGCGCGAGGATGTCACTGAAGTTCGCCTCATCCTCGTTGGTTTCCTTCGAGAACGACGCTTCATCGAAGCTGCCCGCTTGGAAGCTCGCGCCTGCTCCTTCTGGTTTATAGAGATTCCCGCTGTCGTCGCTGAACTGCGTTTTGATCACGGTATCTTCGATCACTTCAACCGCCGTATACAGGCCGATGTAAACGGGGCCGTTGCCATAATCCATCGTGACGGCGTAGAAGGCCGTGTGGGCGGCGGGGATACCTGCTTCGCGGAAAATATCAGCGGCGACTTTTTCGTGTAGATAGGAGGTATCGCGGAAGTTACTAGAAAAACTCAGTTCGTCGAAGCCATAAAAGCGCTGATTCTTGATGGCGGGGAAGTCATCTTCGAACTTGTCGAAGTTCAGCTTGAATCCTAGCTTGAGCGAGCCGCTGCTCCATGCGCCCGCCAAGCTTGAATTGCCCTTGTAGCGCATCCCGACATTCGCCCAGGTCTTGCCGTTGAAGCTGATGTCCGCTGGTATCCAGATGGGATTTGCTTCGGTGAAGTCGCCGCCACCAACGCCTCCTTCTCCACCACCACCGGGAAAGTCGCCACCGCCGGGGCGTCGTGTCCCTGCGCCGAATTTGCCGAACAGGGCGGTCAGGTCGTCTTGCATCGCTTGCCAATGCTTGGCATCAATGGTGATGGTGATAGTGTTGACTGCGTTCTGCGGAAAAACAACCTCATAATTGAGCGGATCGTCCTTGTGGGCTGATTTGCTCTCCAACGGGCGCGTGACAGAGGCGTTCGCCAGTGATGCGCTGCTGGTGGTGAGGAAGACAAGCACGAGTACGCACAGCCTTCGTAAGGATTTTCTGTTGTGCATCGCTGGCCTTCTCCATGATCGGACTAATCATCGTAGGAGTCGTTTGTTTGGCTGGTGCTACCGTTCGCGACATAGCTTACCAGTCCTTGCTTAACCACCCGCGCATCGTAGTAGATTTTGAGTTCGGCGGTATCACGCAGGAAATTTAGCCGACCGATCTCCACGCGGTTGATCGGTAATCCGGTGCGTTGCCGTAAATCCTCCAAGAGCAGTGTAGCATTTTCGGGGCGGATCATATCGATGCGCTCATAGGTGATGTGTTTATGAGTATCGTACTGGAAGCCCCACCCATTTTCAAGTACATAAAGGATGACGATGACTGTGAGATTCATGGCAGCGAACACAGCATATTGTTGCGCCCGCAAGAGCAATGAGTTAAGCACGGATAGCGCGATGAGGACGAATAGGTACGTCATTTCGCGGATCGGGATGGTGTCCGTTCGGTAGCGGAGGATGGAAAAGATGGCGAACAGACCGAACCCGACTCCCACGCTGATCTCGGTGCTGTTGAGCAGACCCATCACGAAGAAAATGATCACGTTGAAGGCGAAAAACGTGAATACGTAGTCTTTGTCGCGCTGACGTGGATAGTAGATAAAACGAATGATGACGATGACCATCACAAGGTTGAGCGTAAAGCCAACCGCTAACTCAATAAGCGAATTCACGTTCGAATTCCCCCTGCATGATTTTGTTGACCTGTCGAATCTGAGCCTTGAAGTTGTTCAGCTTCATGGGCTTATAGAGCGAATACACACCTGCCGTATACTTGCTGTACGACATCGGGCGGATGCCGAGCCGCCGCATGTGCTGAATGAACTCCGAATCCTGCGACAAGCGCGCCTGTTTGACTTCGACAATCACCAGACCGGGCAGCATGGTGCAATCATCTCGCCAACCAAACTCGACATTGGTATCGATGGTGACGCGTTCGGGGCGGTGCCGACTGACCAGTGTAATGCGCGTATAGTGGTTCCATAGTTTTGGTTCCAACTCGCGCGGGTCGAACGGCGTATGCTCTCCGATAAATTCCATCGATTGCCCCCTGAGACGTGTCTCAATGTCAGGGATCGGCAGCCGGGTTTTGACCGTGCGCTTCCGGTTGGTGTGATGTTTGACCTCTAAAAACGCGAGGTCAGAATCGAGGTATCTACGGGCACGCACCTTGTAGCGTGAAGCGACGCCGTTATGATGCTGTCGATAAATGGTGAAATCACGCGTATCAAAATATAGGGTCTGGTAAGCGTGCAAACGTGCCGTATGGATGGTGAGGACGCGATAATCACGCTCGACGTTTGGCAGGATGGCATAGAGCTGATGCAGCCCGATGATGTACTTTGTATCTACACGGTCAAGCAGCGCCGCATCCTGAAGTTCAGTCAGGTCGAACGGCTCGAACCGCACAAGTTCAGAATGTAATGGGCTACAGTCTGCATTAGCCGCCCTGACCGACCTGGGAATTGACTTCATTGTAAGATTCATGTGTCCTCAGTCAAAACTGCATTCCATTCTATTGTTAAACCATAATGCAAACTTGTTCACAAATTATGCAGGTATCCTTAACACAAGCTTAAATATCGGAGGCGGAAAACCGTCTGCGATCGCTCATGGACTTTTCAGGAATTATGATGGAGATCGCGGTTACGCTAGGGCGACACTGTATGGGCGAACGACGCGCAATAAAGGATGACTGCCGATGAAACGTCTATTGATCGGGATCGCGTTGCTGCTGACTGCGCTAGTCCCTGCTGAACCGGCGGCTAATGCGCAAACCGCGTTGCCACTGAACAACATCCGGCTTCCGGCGGGCTTCAAGATTGAAGTGTACGCCAGCGGCATCCCTAACGCGCGGTCGATGACATTTGGTGCAAATGGCACTCTGTTTGTCGGATCGCGTTCGGCGGGCAAAGTCTACGCTGTGACGGGCGGACTCGGTGCGACGAAGGTCAGCGTCATCGCCAGCGGCTTGAACCAGCCGAACGGTGTGGCCTTCCGCGATGGCGCATTGTATGTGGCAGAACAAACCCGCGTGATCCGTTTCGACAATATCGAGGCCAACCTAGCCAAGCCGCCGCGCCCCGTCGTGGTCAACGCCAATTTCCCATCGCAATCGCTGCACGGCTGGAAGTTCATCAAGTTCGGCCCCGATGGTAAGCTGTACGTCCCTGTTGGTGCGCCGTGCAACATTTGCCAGATGAACCTGAACGTCTACGGCACCATCATGCGTATGAACCCCGATGGCAGCGGCTTGGAAGTCTATGCAACGGGCATCCGCAATACGGTGGGCTTTGATTGGAATCCGAGCACGGGCGCTTTATGGTTCACCGACAACGGCATCGACACACTTGGCGATGATATTCCTCCGGATGAACTCAATCAGGCCGCGCAAGCTGGCATGAATTTCGGCTTCCCCTTCTGTCACGGTGGCGTCATCGTTGATCGGCAGTTTGGGGCGGGTCACACTTGTACGGAATTCACACCGCCTGTACAAGCTCTTGGCGCACATGTCGCCGCGTTGGGGATGCGCTTTTATACTGGCAGCATGTTCCCTGTTGAATACCAGAATCAGATATTTATCGCGGAACATGGTTCGGAGTCGCGTAGTGTTCCAGACGGCTATCGTGTGACGCTAGTACGACTTGATGGCAGCGGTCGCGCCGTATCCTACGAAAGCTTCGCGGAGGGTTGGCTACAGGGCAATACCGCGTGGGGACGTCCGGTCGATGTGCAAGTGATGGCGGATGGATCACTGCTCGTCTCCGATGACCGTGCGGGTGCGATTTACCGCATCAGCTATGGACAGTAGACGTCACAAGTATTTACGCATGATCGGATGCGTCTTAACATCGTGGCAGAAATTCACTGGCGTGCTCTATAATTCCCCCTCATGATTGGTCGTCCTAGCTAACATCAAGGGGGATTCGTGAAGACCGGATTGCGCATAGGCACCGCACAAGGCAGAGCAGGCGAGATCACCTACGGCACATTCGAAGGCGTGCAAATGCCGACGGGCAGCAGTGACGATCTCCCGGTGATCATTGCGCAGGGCAAACGCGAAGGCCCCGTATTGTGGGTAACGGCCTCGATTCATGGCAATGAATATACAGGCATCAGCGCTATTCATCGCCTAATCACCCCTGCACTTGTTAGCGATCTGCGCGGTGCGGTGATAGCCATCCCTACCCTGAATCCGGCAGGGTTACGCGTGGGTGAGCGCCGCGCCTATTACCTGAAGAATCAAGATCCCAACCGCTTGTTTCCCGCAGGCAGCAAGAAAGTGCCGAGTCTGGTCGGGTTGCCAAGTGATCCGGAACCGATCTCGGCGCTTGAAAACGTCTATAAGCATCTCTTCGAAAAGATGGTGGAAACCGCCGATTATCTGATCGATCTCCATAATTATTCGCTGAACTCGCTGCCGTTCTCCTTCCGCGATCCGATTGGCTACGCAGATGAGCACGATAAAGCGACGGCACGTCAGTTACAAACCGTGATGGACGGGGTGCTAAAGGCGTTCGGGCACACTATCATCAATGAATACGCCACAGCAGACTATCTAAAGCGCAATCTACATCGTTCGGTCAGTGGCTCCGTCTTGAATATGGCGCGTATCCCAGCGTTTACGGTCGAGCTTGGTGGCTATCTCAGTGTTGATCCTGCCATTGTGGCAGCGTGCTGCGCGGGCATTCGCAATGTGATGCGCTTCGGTGGGATGCTAGAAGGCCCGATGGAACCTATTACGGACATCAACATCCTGACGCCCAGTTATCCTATCCGCCGGATACAACATCCATACGCCCCCCAAAGCGGTATCATGTCCCACTTCGTCAAATCGGGCGATCCGGTCAAGCGTGGGGAGGCGATTGGACGTCTAACCGATATTTGGGGGCGACCTATTGGGGTCAATGACGGCTTGATCAAAACCGAGCATGACGGCTATGTGCTAGGCGTTTCGCAAGGCGCGGCGTTTTATCAAGGCGAGTCGCTGCTCAGTCTTGCCATTCGCGATGATACTGACCTGCTAGTCCCATTCTGACGCGCACAACGATTATCCTACGCGTCGCCATCCACAGAGACTTTGGCTGTTAGACTGTGTAACTGACCTTGTAAATACCTGTTAGGAGGTCAGTGATGCGTGTTCTTTACAGGCGTATTCTCCTTTTATCGTGTGCGTTTGCGTTACTTATCGTTAGTCAGCTCACCTCAGAGCGAGTCAACGCACAAAACATCACTCTCACTCTCGCCGTCAATGCTTATCAGAAGGAAGTATTCAACGAAAAACTGTTAGCCGATTTTGAGGCCGAAAATCCCGGCATCAAGCTCAACGTGGTCGCCATTGATACTCAGTTGTGGGCACCATCACTCGCTTATGGCGGTGAAAATATGCCGCAAGAATTCTACGACAAGACAGCACAGTTTGTTTCCACGGGTGATGTCATCCAGATCGATTATTGGGGACGGCTTCCAATCGACAGCACGGTAGCTGGCTACTATCTCAACCTGAAACCTCTCGCGGATACCGATGCTACCCTCAACAGCGATGATTTTTATAAAGGCGTCTGGCAGTTCTACCAATGGGACGATGGGTTGTGGGCGCTGCCGTACCAAGCCACCACGCACGTGCTCACCTATGATCCCGCCGCCTTTGACGCGGTTGGCCTCAGTTATCCAGATGCGTCGTGGACGATGACCGATTTTGCCAACGCAGCGCGTGCATTGACGGTTAAAGATGCCAGCGGGAAAGTCACCGTCAAAGGTATCGACGCGGGATTCTACGATGAGTGGTATCTCATCCGCAGCTTGATGGGCGCGGAAAGCTTGGTAGACACTACCATTGTCCCGAATCCGCCGCAGTTCAGCGCCAACACCGCCTTGCAGCAGTTGCTCACCGAGTGGCTATCACTTAAGGCGGAAGGTGTTGTCGGCCCGACTTACCCACAGGGTGGTGGCATCATCGACTATACCGCGCCGTTCGGAATCAACGCCGATTGGCGGATCACCAGCGAGTATGCGGATGGTAGAAAGCACAGCGCCGCCGCGCTGCTGCCCGGTGACAGAGCCGGTATCGAAGTCAGCGGCTTCGCGATCAGTGCTGGCACACAGTACCCGGAAGCGGCTTATAAATTGGCGAAATACCTGACCACGCGCCCCGAAATGTACTCTAATATGATGTATGTCATTCCAGCACGGCGCAGTCTGGCGGAATCATCGCCCAATTCGGTGTTTTCAAGCACCAGCAAGCTCGCTCCAGCCATCCGCACGGTGATGGAAAGCGCCTTAGAAAATGGGTTCAGCGCGAATGATGTTCGCTACTTCGACTATTTGTATTTCGATCTTGGCAAGCGCTTCCCGACATCAACCGAAGATGGCAAAACGGCTGAAGTACCCACACAGGATTCCGTCATCGAGGTGCTGCAAGCCGCCGAGAAGCGCGCTAACGACTGGATTCCAGTGCTCACCGAGAATAAGGCCAGCGTCCAGATCACGTTGGCGACGCCTGTGCCAATCGCCGAACTTGCCCCCGGTGAAGTGGCAGTCAAGTTCGGTTTGTTGAGCAGCCCCGACATCGCGACCAAACCTGCATGGGATGCCTTTATCAAGTCCTTCGCGGAGGAAGATCCGCAAGTCGGTCGTGTCGATCTGGACATTTCGTTCGGCGGGCAGACACTGTTGACGGATACTTACGATTGTTTCTATGTATCCAGTGAATTACTCAGCGGCTATGATCTATCGTTGCTACTGCCTATCGATCCCTACCTAAACGCCGACAGCACCATCGATAAAGATGATTTTATCGGCGGTAGTTTGACGAGTTTTCAGGCGAATAATCTGACTTATGGCCTGCCGATGATGATCGAGCCGGAGTTGTTGCGCCTCGACATCGCTCAGTTTGAGAAAGCGGGCGTGCCGCTGCCAAACAGCGATTGGACAATGGATGAATTCTTAAATGCCCTTAGCACGCTCAAAGCAGCAAGCGATGACCCTGCGAAGCCAATCTTCAGCAAAACCGGAGCCGATACTAGCGGCGGCTATATGTTGTCTCTGATGGCAGCAGCAGGAGCGCTCCCAATCGACCAGCGCACCAAACCCTTAACCATCAATTTCACCGATCCTGATACAAAAGAGGTCATGCGACAGATCCTTGACCTCGCCAAACAGAAGCAGATCAACTACCAAGCTTTGGTGAAATTCACAGGTCAAAGTGTGCCGTCCGATGCACCAATCTACACGGATCGCTTCTCTGCGCTCGATCAGAATTTCCGCATGATCATGCTCGATGATGCCAAGTTCAAAATCGTCCCGTACCCAAGCGGGAAATACATGCCAGTGATGTATGGCACGACGGGTATCTTCATCAGCGCCAAGGCACAGCAACCGGAAGCCTGCTACCGCTTGATGAGTAAAATCTCGCAGACTCCAGCGTTGTTTTCTGCGATGCCTGCCCGTCGTTCGGTGCTCGACTCAGAGTCTTTTGCATCATCGGTCGGCGCAGATAAAGTGGCGGCCTTCAACGCGCTGGCAGATCGGTTGAGCGATCCAAATGCTGTACGCATTCCGTCGGCTATCACGGGCGGTTACAGCTCGATAGACGGTTATTATGTGGAGCGCTGGTTGTTCCGCGCGTTTGACCGCTATGTACTGGAAGAAGCTGATCTGGATGCGGAACTAGAGCAAGCCCAGCAGTCTGCGCAAGAGTTTATGTCATGTACCGGGGCGTTGCCACCACTAGACATCGCCAACCCCAACGGATACTATGAAGGCATACAAAAGTGCGTTGAAAAAGTTGATCCGAGCATGAAGAACTAAGCAAGACGGGTAGTTCATCCTCTTCTCTGCCATACTATGCGAGAAGAGGATGATGCTCACTCTCCTATACGGCTATGCTTTCCTGCCAAGCACATTGATCAGACCGCCGTTATCGCGAAGCCCCGGTATGGCTTGCCCGAGGGCATTGCTCCAGCGTACCAATTGCAGCGCCGCTGCTTCCGACATTAGATTGACGAGATGCGGCGGCAGGAACACGATGGTTTCGGTGCTAATGGTTACATCGGTACCTGAGAAGGCACGGTTGAACCAATCGGCAGAAAGCAGCGCTTCTGGCCCTGCTTCTTCATGCCACTGAGGACGCAACCGCTGCAACAGCTCGAATATCCCACGAAAGAATGACGCGTTGTTCTCCGAGCCGAAGTAGCTGCCACCGTGCTTGAGAACTCTGGATACCTCGCGACAGGTTTGCGCTGGCTCTGGTAGATGATGCAGTACGCCGTAAATCAGCACGTAATCAAATACTTCTTCGCGGAACGGTAAGTGTGTCCCATCCGCTACGAAGAAAACGGCTTCCGCCGCATACTTCGCAGCACGATAGCGCTGGATAGCTTGCCGCACGAGGTGTTTCGAAATGTCGAAGCCGACGATGTGAATATCCAAATCCATGAACTTGAACGTGCTGCGGCCTTGTGCGCAACCGATGTCCAGCAACCAGCGACCAGCTTGTATTTGTGGATACCAACCACCAAAGGTGAGCTGGTCAGCCGCCCGCCAAAACGGTCGGCGCTCATACGCTGAATAGGTCTGCTGGTCATTTTGGGCATACCAGTCGAAGTGTTTTTGCTGGATCGTCTGCAACTGCTGCACCACTTCTTGTGACGTGGGTCTATCCGCCGACAATCCAAGCATTGTTAACTGTGTCGTATACTTTGTCCAAAACTTCGCGCGGTCATCATGGTAGGCAAGGTCACCCGTCAAGTATTCGAGCAAGTCATCTTCGAGCGGATACCACGCGTTACACGCGGTACATTTCACCACGCCGTCTTGCCCATTCTCTGGCGAGGTAGAGCCAAAAATATGCAGTTCCAAGGTGTTCGATTTGCACGATGGGCAAACCAACATATCCACAAGGGTTTTAATCATGAACGTGTCCATCCAGTTCGGGAAAGTGCTGCAATTGATCAACTTCTTTTGTCTGGCGCGTCTCGATGATATTTTCCACGATGTAGCGAGGACGTTTGCGCGTTTCATCTAGATTGCGCCACAAGTATTCGCCCAGAATGCCGATCATCACCATCTGCACACCAGAGACGATCAACATGACTACCATCAGGGATGTCCAACCTTCGACATCGAAATGGGTAAAGATGCGAAGCCCCACAATAAACAGGGCATACAAGAGTCCTAAGCCGCTCAGCGTGAAGCCCAACAACGAGGCGAAACGCACCGGTAGATAGGAAAAAGCCACGAACGAATCAACGAAATATTTTAACTTCTTGGCGAACGTCCACATCGAACGACCGTAACGCTTCTCACGTTCGCGACGGTGATAGGGAATCACGACGGGGTTGAAACCCATCCACAGAATCAGCCCCATCAGATAGGCATTGTTTTCCTGAATACTGGTGATCAGCCCGCAGACTTGACGGTCGATCAGAAAGAAGTCGAAGCCGCGCTTGGGCATAGTCTTGATCGCGAAGCGCCTGAATAACGCATAAAATGTGTCCGCCATGAGTGAGGTTAACCCCGGATCGTCGCGTTCTTCACGCGCGGCAAGGATAACTTTGTTGCCTTCACGCCATTTGCCGATCATGTCGTGGATCAGGGCAGGCGGATCTTGCAGGTCGGCAGCGATGGCGACGACAGCATCGCCCCTAGCGTGCGTCAGCCCCGCTAGAATCGCTGCATTCGAGCCGAAATTGCGGGAGAGCTTCAAGATTGATACGCGCCATTCGTCCTGCGCTAAACGCTCCAATACTGCATACGAGTCATCTTTGGAACCATCATCGACAAAGACGAATTCAAAGCCGAGATCGGGGTTGCGGTCGGCAACCTTCTGGAACTCTTTCAAGAGATCAGGCAAACTAGGCGCGTTGAAGTATACGGGAACGACAATTGACACTAGTGACATTGCACCACCCGGTCACAATAGGATGCGAAAAATGTACTCACTTCGTCCATAGCGATAACCGAGTTGTTCGAGGTTGTGCAGGACGGCGCGGTTGGTGATCTGCGTGGGCAGAATCGCATGGTCAACGCCAAGACTGCGTAGGTGATAATTGGTCTCGGAAATCAACTTCTTATGCCATCCTCGACATGCGGGGGATACCGCCGTGAGCACGGTCTGCGCGACTTTGTACCCCCACCCATCCCAACGCTCACGATTGTAGCGTATTGTATTAAAGGCAGCGGGCTGCGCGATGTCGGGAATAAGCGTTGCGTCGGCAAAACCACGGTGAAGCGAGGCTGTCACCCATTCTTCCATCATCCGATCCGCTTGCTCTGGCTGAATGAAGGGGTCGGCATGAAAGCGGTCATAAGCATTGACGGCTTCGCGCGCGGTTTGCTGCAACAGTAGGAGGTCATTTTCCCGCGCGAAGCGCACCGGATAGCGTTCGGAATGAGTGTAATTCGCCAATGGCATATGGTACAGCAGACGCGTCTCGATCAGGTTGAAGCCAGTACGCGAAAGCGCGTGTATCAGCGCTAAATCTTCGGGAAAAACCGGCGCGAAGAGATAACGAATCCCACGTTTGGAAACCTCGGTGAGCAGCGCCAACAGTGCGTCCGTGAAATTGATCTGAGGGGGACAAGGAAGCACCGTCGAGGGCAGTACCGCGTTCAAGCGGGCGACCTGATAACCGAAGAAATCGCTATCCCACGCTAACCGCTCGGCAAAGATATACACGGCACCGTGCTCGTCTTCATAGACGAAACGAAGATCGTCTTCTGGCTTGAGCGGACGTATCAGTTCGTCTGCGCAATAGGCACGGTCAGCATCGGCAAACCCCTGTGGTTCCCGAATGAAGTCATAGCGCCGCCAGACGATTTGATCGGTAAGCCATGCTTGCAGATCGGTCAGTATAGGGTGCAACAACTGTAAGTTAGGCACGTATCACCAGTAGTAGTGCTTGTACTGCCGATAATAGGCTAAGGTTTTGATCAGGCCATCATCGAGCGTCGTGGCGGGTTCCCACCCGACGATGCGGCAGATTTTACTAATGTCGGAATAGAAATCGCCGGGGTCTTGCGCGGCCCGCTCCGGCGTGAACGGCGCATATTCCCAGCGTCCCGTACCCGCGATGCGCACTAAGGATTCTGCCAACTCTTTGAAATTGGTTGGCTGGTCAACACCGACGTTGAAAATCTCACCATAGGCTGCCTCACACTGGGTTGCCATCAGCATGGCTTGCACACAGTCATCCACATAGAGAAAATCTCGTTTGATCAGCCCATCTCCGAAGACTTTGATGGTGTCATCATCGATTGCCAGCCGCACGAACCAGTTGGCGACACCATAACGCGCGTGCTTCATCTGCGCACGCGGGCCGTACACGTTAGTCAGGCGCAGCATGATCGAGCGGATACCGTGGATGTCATTGTAGACTTGAGTAATTTTTTCCGCTGCCAACCGTGAGATTTCGTAAATCCCTTTAGGATAGGTGGGCGCGGTTTCGCTGACGGGGAGCGAGACCGCTGGCCCGTACTGACCACGCGTGCCGACATGCACAACCCTCGCTTGCGGGTTGTGGTGCTTGCACGCTTCCATCAGCACGGCGGTGCCTTTGATGTTCATGTCGATGTCGGGGAACGGGTCGGTGAGGCTCGCGATGTGATCAACCTGCCCCGCCAGATGGAAAACATAATCTTGATTGCGCACCAAGTAGTTCATCACATGGGCATCGCGAATATCGCAGAAATTGACGACGACCTGATCGCGGATCGGTTCGATATTGAACAGGTTGCCGCCAAAATCGGGGATCATGGCGTCCGTGATCGTGACGTCTGCCCCTGCTTTGACCAGCGCGATGGCAAGATTGCTGCCAATGAAGCCCATCCCACCCGTGATGAGTACCTTTTTTCCCTGAAAGCCTTGCGTCACGTTTCCTCCCTAGGCCGAATTAGTCGGCAAAAGTGAGCACAGACTCAATCACATAGTCTACCTGATCATCGGTTAATTCGGGGTAAAGCGGCAAGGATAGGATTTCCTGCGTGAGTTGTTCCGCGACCGGAAAAGAACCAGTATCTCCCAAGCGCCCTCGATAGGCAGGATGCAGATGGTTGGGCAGCGGGTAATGGATGCCCGTACCGACTTGCTTGGCGCTCAGATGTTGACGTAGCGCATCGCGGTTCGGATGGCGGATGACGTATAGATGATAAACGGGTTCGCAACCGGCCTCTACACAGGGCACTGTCACCTTCACTTTGAGGGCGGCTGAATAGCGGTTGGCGATCTCGACACGGCGCTGCGTATCAGCATCCAGATGACGCAATTTGCAGCGCAAGATCGCGGCTTGAAGCTCGTCCAAGCGTGTGTTCATGCCGACCTCATCACTGATGTAGCGCTGATGCCAGCCATACTGCGCGACTGCCCGCGCCCGTCCCATATAGGCGGGCGTCGTGCTGCCGACCGCACCGCCATCGCCCAATGCGCCGAGATTCTTGGTGGGGTAGAAGCTGAACGAAGCGACATCCCCCAGACTGCCGACGCGCTTGCCGAAATAACGGGCACCGTGTGATTGGGCACAGTCTTCGATGATCTTCAGGTTGTGCTCGTTGGCGATTGCCAACAGCGCGTTCATGTCAGCAGGATGTCCGTAGAGATGGACTGGAATGATCACCTTAGTACGGTTGGTGACGGCTTGCCTGACCTGCTCCACATCTACCGTGTAGGTACAAGGGTCTATGTCAACGAGTATAGGCGTCGCGCCGACGAGTTCAATGGCGGCGATGGTCGCCGTCGCGGTGTGGGTGGGGGCGATGACCTCATCACCCTGCCCCACGTCGAGCACACGCAGCGCCAATTCCAGCGCATCGGTACCATTGCCAACGCCAACGACCTGTGCAAGCTCATTCCATGCTGCGTACTCGGACTCGAAGGCTTTCGTTTGTTCGCCCAGTAGATACCAGCCGCTTTCTAACACCTGAGAAACAGCGGTATCAATCTCCGACTTCAAGGCTTCGTAAGCCGCTCTGGGACTCGTTTGCGGGATGGGAAGCAGCATATATTTCCTCGGACAATTCCTTATCGGCGCTGGCAGTCTGAGTTCATTAAGCAGACTGAAGCTTCATTCGCTGTGGTGAAGCAGTATTAAGACCCTTAGTGAGGTTGAGCTTATCAGATGTGGAAGATAATGACAAAGCACTGAACTTAACGTCCGGCGAGACGGCAACTCCGACTAGTGTGCGCTTGAAGCATCCTGATTGGCAGCTTGAATGATAGTATTGGCGTAGGTGGCGAACTGTTTGAGCAGCTTGGCATCTACGTTATAGGAAGTGCCGAGGGCGGTATATTTCGCCAAGGCGGTTTGAATGAGAGACCCGTATAGAGCGGGGAGATGGGTTAATCCCCACTGAGCACCCTCCGATTTGGACATGACCGCTCCTTGCTCAAGATAAGCCAGAATGCGACAGTAGTTGAGAACACCATATACGGGAACCGAACATTTGCCTTCATCTGACCCCTGCATGATGTGCCCGTAGCTCCAGTCGGCATCGCCAGCCAACGAAGCGAGGTAGGACGAAGGGGGAACATCGGGGAAGATGGCGGCGATGGCTTCACCGACGAGACATAGACCACGCGATCTGGTTACCGTGAAGTGCGCGGCGAGGTCGGGATCGTACAACTGGATGGCATCGTCGTCGGGGCGATCCGTCGGGAAGTGCAGTTCGTAAGGCGAGGGATGGTGGAAGTGCTGCAAGCTGGCAAGCGTGACGATGCTCATCTCGATAGCCTTGGCAGGGCAGATGGCGGCAAGCTGGTGCAGTACTTGACGGCAGCGCTGTTTATCCGCCAACGTCAGCTTGTCGCGCGCCACGACGAGCAGATCGATGTCGCTGGTGGCGGGGTTGAAGCAGCCCATCGCGAGAGAGCCATGCAGATAGATGCCGACAAGCCTGTCGCCCAAGGCGGTTTGAAAGCCTTGAACGAAATCGGTCAGGAAGCGGGTGACGGGTTCGAGGGAGTTGAGGGTTGGCAAGGCGAGTACCAGTCTGGAATCAGATCATTGGCAATGATCGAATCTCACATTTGAGCGCGGGAATCAGATCATTTGGATCGGGTCAGGAAGGGTCAAACGATCTGAATATGATCTGATTTTTCTGCTTAATTCAGATCATTTCTGCTACGAATCGAAGCGAAATTTGGATTCGGATCATTTGCCCTAGTAACCACGAATTCTGACAAATGAATCGACTCACAATTCCACCTCATCACTTGACAGTCTATCAGAACGTTTGATTGGAGTCAAGAGCGAATTTTTGAGCACCATTAAGCGTTATCAACGGCGGAACGGCAAGCATGTTCCGCCGTTGAAGATTGCGATGTGTTAAGCGCGATGCTGCTTGTAGTAGTTGATCAGGCCGTTGGTGGATGAATCATGCGTGGTGATTTGTGCAGGCGTGGCGAGTTCCGGCTCGATCACTTTTGCCAACTGTTTGCCCAGTTCTACACCCCATTGATCATAAGAATTGATGCCCCAGATGGTGCCTTGCACGAAGATTTTGTGCTCGTAGAGCGCGATCAGGGAGCCGAGCGTCGTAGGCGTCAACTGTGTGAACATGATCGAGTTAGACGGCTTGTTGCCCGCGAATGTTTTGGCAGCGACGAGCATATCAGACGGATTGGCGTTGCCTGCGGCGGCGAATTCGGCGCGGACTTCGGCAGGCGTTTTGCCTTTCATCAGTGCTTCGGTCTGCGCGAAGAAGTTAGCAAGCAAGACGGGATGATGATTGCCGAGCGGATTCAGCGTGCGGATCGGCGCTAGGAAGTCGCACGGGATGAGCTTGGTGCCCTGATGGATGAGCTGGTAGAAGGCGTGCTGACCGTTGGTACCGGGTTCGCCCCAGAGGATAGGGCCAGTGCTGTAATCGACGGCATCCCCCTGCACCGTGATGCTTTTGCCGTTGCTTTCCATGTCGCCCTGCTGGAAGTAGGCGGAAAAGCGCGAGAGATATTGATCGTAAGGCAGGATCGCCAGCGTTTGCGCCCCGAAGAAATTGTTGTACCAGATGCCGAGCAGCGCCATGATGACCGGAATATTCTGCTCGAAGGGCGTAGTGCGGAAGTATTCATCGACTTGATGCGCACCCGTGAGCAGTGCCTCGAAGTTATCCATGCCAACCGCCAACGCAATCGAGAGGCCGATGGCCGACCATAGTGAATAGCGCCCACCGACCCAATCCCAGAATTCGAACATGTTGTTAAGGTCGATCCCGAACTGCTTGACCTTCTCGGCATTGGTGGAGAGCGCGGCGAAGTGCTTGGCGACGGCACTTTCGTCTTTTGCCGCAGCGAGGAACCACGCACGCGCGGAGAGGGCGTTCATCATGGTTTCTTGCGTGGTGAAGGTTTTGGAAGCGATCAGAAACAGCGACGTTTCGGGATTCAGATGATTCAAGGTTTCGGCTAGGTCAGTGCCATCGACGTTGGAGACGAAATGGAAATTCAGATCGGGCTTGACGTAGTGCGCTAAGGCCAGCGTGACCATCTTGGGGCCTAAATCTGAGCCGCCGATGCCGATATTGACGACATCGGTGATGTTCTTGCCGGTGTAGCCCTTCCACGCACCGGAACGCACTTGATCGCTGAAGGATCGCATTTTGCCCAAGACGCGGTTGACTTCGGGCATGACATCGACGCCATCCACGAGGATCGGGCGGTTGGAACGATTGCGGAGCGCAATATGCAGGACGGCGCGATCTTCGGTTGTGTTGATTTTCTGGCCTGTGAACATGCCTTCGATGCGCTGGCTGAGGTTGGACTGCCGCGCTAGATCAAGCAGCAGGGCTATGGTTTGCTGGTCGATCCGGTTTTTGGAGTAGTCGAATAGGATGTCTCCGAAGTGGAGTGAAAAGCGATCAAAGCGCTGCGAGTCTTGCGCAAACAGATCGCGCATATGGACAGTGCGCATCTGCTGATAATGCTGGTCTAGAGCTTGCCACGCGGGGGACTGAGTAAGAATGGACATCATTTTCCACCTTTCCGGGACAGGATGATGTTGAAGGGGAACTTTGCACTTCGCAGATTATAGCGAGGTGTGATGATGACTTCCTAGTTCCGCCTAGCAAGCACAATGCCCTAGAGGTTTTGATAGGCCGACCAACGTTCGGCAATTTGTCCCTGTTCGTTCAGCCGCAGCAGGACAATCCCCATGTAATGCAGTTTATGACCCGTCAGGTGGTGCGTGCCACGCCAGATGATGCGCGCGGCAACACGATTTTCTTCCGCCGTCAGGTCATAGATTTTGACGCGCAAATCTAGATGGTTTTCCAGCAGCGTGAGCACATAAGCCTTGGTGCTGGCGGGGCCGGGAGATGTCTCGGTAGGGGCGTCGTGATCCACATAATCGGGCGCGAGCAGTGCATCGCACACGGAAATGTCGCGTTGATTGAGTAGCGTATCGAAATATCGATACACCAACGACTTCGCAGATTGGATGTCCATTCAGATCACTCGTTTTTGATTGTTGAGGCTGCGCAACCCTGTTGATGATGTAGGCGGGTGGGCCATGAGAAGATACTGTCCATAAGCATAGCTCACTTTGTCAATCGTCACTTAGGGTTTTGCACATGAATGTGAGCATTGTAGTGACGATGAGCACAACGTGATCTAAAAAAATCTACTTACGGCTTGATCCGTAAGCAGATTAACCAGTCGATGTGAAACCGCTGCGCTCGTCAGGTTTCAAGCTCAAGCGGATGCCTCATGCGCCATCGCGACGAGAGCTAAGATCGTCAGCGGATGCCGACGGACTGGAAAAAGGTGGTGAGATGCTCCAAAACAGTCGCGATGTGGGCATCCTCGGTAAGCTGATGATCTGCGCCGGGAATTTGCACGATTTCGACGCTGTGTAAATGCTGTTTGGCATAGGTGATGTCTTCGGGGCGCACCGCTCCGCCTTTATCCCATTCGCCACAGATGATCAGCGTAGGGCTAGTGATGCGCGACAAGACATCCGTCATGTCGAAGCCCTGCACAGCTTTGTCAGTACGCATCATGTCGATCATGCGGGGATCGTTGCCGTGGATGATTTCCGCACGACGCTGGAGTTCAGCGTCATCCGCGCCCTGCGCATAGGGACGGATGGTTTCCACGACCTGATCGAGTGAACTTGCGCCGCTCGTCACTTGATAGACGAAATCGAACCAGTATTTTATGGTCGGCAGCAAGGTGATGCTGCTGTCGCGCAGGAACAGCGGCGGATCGAGCACGACGAGGCCGCGTACCTGATCGGGCACTGCTGCCGCCGTGCCGAGGGCGACTATCGCACCGAGCGAATGCCCAATAACGATAGCAGGTTCGACCACCACCTGACGCAAGAAAGCGCTGATGTCACGCACGAAATCGGTCAGGAGATAGTGATCGCCCGCGCGTCCTGATTTGCCATGTCCACGCAAATCGCACGCGTAGATATGCCACGAGGGATCGAAACGCGCGATGAGCGTATCCCAATCTTGCCAGCGCTGGGTGCCGCCGTGCAGCAGTACGAGCGCGAGGCCAGCGGCGGGGCGTTCCGCATAGTTGATGATGAGTTCGCCTGTATCGAAGGATTTTTCCGTTAACATGTGCCTGCTCCCAATGGGTGAAACGATAGCTTCAGTGTAGGGGAGAGTGCAGCGCGGTTATTGTAAAAAATCGACATCTAGGAGGCGATAGGACTGCTCCGGAGAACACTGGCAAATTCACCGGGTGTATAGCCTGTGAAGGTTTTGAATTCGTGGATGAAATGGGCTTGATCGGTATAGCCGTGATCAAGGGCGACTGCTGCCATGCTTTGCGCAGGATCGCGATACAGGGAAGCACGGGCAGATTCATGGCGGATCAGGCGGGCGTAGGCTTTGGGCAGGATGCCCGTCCAGTGTTTGAACTGACGCTCAAACTGACGCAGCGAGAGGTGCGCACGTGTCGCCAGCGTCGGCATATCAACCTGCCCGCCAGATGCATCTAGCGCTGCCCCTGCGTTTTGAATAGGCACGGCGGTCGGTTGATCGTGGCGAGAATCCAGCACGAACTGTTGTAAACAATCGACAGCGGCTTGATGACCGCGCTGATCAAACGTCCATACAAGTGTGCGGGCGAAATCTTGCCAACGTGCGCTCAACGGAATGTAGGGCAGATTATCAATATAGGCCGGGAGATCGGTGAGGCTGCGGACTGCCCACGGATAGAGGCGCACGGCGACGAAGCGACAATCACCCAGCACGTGCGGATACTGCGGACGGTTATGCAATCCGCTGAGGATCACACGCGGCAACTGGTGAAGGGTTCCGCTGGAGTCGGAATAGACGTATGGCGCACCACAGGTGATGATCAATTCGACGTTGGTATCGGGAAAGACGGGCAAGCTGTTTTGGGCAGACTCGTCGGCTTCCAGCGTCCAGAAACACTTGACGTGCTGCTGCAAGGCTGGTGTTGGATCGAATTTCTGGCTGATGAATGGCGACATGCCACAACCTCTTCACCGAGGACAAGTTGCAAACGGTATTCTGTCCCCTATACGCGGTAGAAGTAGAAGAGGTTGCGGCTGGAACGGTAGTGTTATTCCTCGTACACCTCAGAGAAGATCATGTCGGCATCTTTGCCCATAAATTTGACGAGATCAGCGCCAGCCGCGCGGCCTTCTGGCGAGACCATCGCACGATCCAAGTCCGCGAAAGCGTCGAAATAGAGTTCGAGAATGCGCAGGTAGGGAGATTTGCCGCCGGGACTGCCGAGTACGACATTGGCTTGACGGCGGCGAATCCCCGGCAGCCGTTCCATCAGTGCAAGATTTCCGACGTACCAGTCTTCAAAAGCGCCAGCATTCGCCGGGGTGCGATACAGAATGGTGAGTTTGACCATGATGTTCCAGATATCGATCTAATTTGCGGTGTCGTTATACTTCGCGGCACCAATGATAGCCCATTCAGCTTAACGCGCACTATCTTCCGTGAAGATGCGGCTTTTGATGGGCGAGTCGAGTACGATGGAGCTGTTCAGCGTCCCGAACGGTGAGAGTTGATCGATGACCGATTCGAGGTGCTTGATCGATTTGACGAGTACCTTCATGACGAAACAATCGCTGCCCGTCACCTTATGGCATTCGATGATTTCCCGCATCGAGGCAGCGTGCGCGGCAGCTCGATCCGAATGGATGCCCCCCGGCGTGGAGATGCGGATGATGGCGGTGATAGGATGCCCGATCAGCTCGGTGTTGATTTCTGCGTGGTAGCCGCAGATGACGCCCTCGGCTTCCAAGCGCCGGACACGCTCCGCGACGGCTGGCTGCGAGAGGCCAACCTGCCTGCCGATCTCGCTGAAGGGCATCCGCGCGTTGGTTTGCAGCAATTCCAAGATGACCCAATCGAGGTGATCTAATGCCGTCATTTTCAATGCGATCCCCATAAAATGACTTGAAATCCTCTGTATTTTACCAGAAATGGCTTGAGAATTGCATTCACTTTGCCTCAGAAAAAGCATAAACTAAAGGTGTTCTGCCATAGACACAAAGCAGCGCATCGAACGTTGTAGGATCGGCATCCAGCCTAGTTTTCTCACGCAAAATCTATCAGAAAGAGACAAACACATGGCTACGCAGGTAGTTCCATCCGTCCAGCGACGGCTGTCGTCGGACGTATTACTGGCTTTGCTTGCCACGTATGTGGTGTGGGGATCGACGTATCTGGCGATCCGCTATATGTTGGTTGGGTTCCCGCCGTTTTTGGGCATCGGGCTGCGGTTCTTGGCAGCGGGCGGGATGCTGTACGGATTTTTGCGGTGGCGCGGCGTGCCGAATCCGACGCGGATCGAGTGGCGCAACTCGGCCATCGTAGGCGCATTCCTGTTGGCGGGCGGCGTCGGCGGGACGACATTTGCCGAGCAGTGGATCAGTTCTGGCCTAGCGGCGGTGAGCGCGGCTGCGATCCCGATCTGGTCGGCCTTGTTCAGCGGGCTGTGGGGGCAGTGGCCCGCACGGCGCGAATGGATCGGCATCTTGATCGGGTTTGGCGGCGTGGCGCTGCTGGCGGTGGAAGGGTCGCTATCCGCGTCGAATCCAATCGGCGTAATCGCGATGCAGACTGCCGTTGTGCTGTGGTCGTTCGGTTCGGTGTGGAGCCGACGCTTGAAACTACCGAACGGGACGATGGGATTCGCGGCGGAAATGCTCACCGGCGGCGCGCTGCTGATGGTGATCGGGTTGGTGCGTGGTGAACATTTCACGGCGTTTCCGGAGCCAAGTGCGATTGCCGCATGGGCATATCTGGTACTGATCGGGTCGCTGGTGGCGTTCAGCGCCTACATGTATCTGCTGCGTAACGTGCCGTCCGCACTGGCGACCAGCTATGCTTACGTGAACCCCATGATCGCGGTGCTGTTGGGGACGATCTTCGCGGGTGAGCATATCACGGAGATCGGGCTGATCGCGATGATGCTGATCATCCTGAGCCTGTCGCTGATTGCGCTGGCGGGACAGCGGACGAAGGGAAGTGCTTAGTCCTTAGTACTTAGTGCTAAGTAAATGCGAAGCGATTGCGGTAACGTGATTGGTAGAGAACCCCCAAAATGGGGGGAATTGGGCGGCGTACCGCAATCGTATCCGATGCGTGCTGGCGTATTCGACTCGCTGGACTTACAATAGCGATATATTCGCGTTGGAGTACATAACTATGCGCAGCGGTCGTTTGCCAATCCGTCTTCTCGTTTTCTTCACCTTGTTGATGATGCTGCCGGGTGCAGTGTCCGCACAGGGGAATGCCCAATTGATAGGGTATGCCGTCTTGCCCGCCGGGACGGTGACGGATGGCAGTCCAGCCGGACAGGCGCTATCGGGCACGGTAAACGGATTGAGTTTGCCATTTTCCAGCCAGCCGCTCGGTTCGGTGACAGGCGTCGTGCCGGGGGATTATCCGGGTGTGTGGATGGTGCTAGTCAGTGGCACGTTCCAAAACCCATCGCAAAGTGCAGATTTCTTGATCCGCATCTATACCGTGCAGATTGATTTCCGCAACGCGAACGGCGGCACAGGATCGGCTAATCCGGTCGATTGGTTAGCGCTCTCCGACCCGAAAAAGTTCTTAGCGAATATCGCGCTAGGCAGTACGCGTTCCCGCACACTGACGGGGGCCGACCTGACGCCGCGTGCATTCGTGCGGTTACCGGATGGGACGTTTTGGGTGGCGGATGAGCGAGGCAACCAACTGATGCACTTCGATCAACAAGGCAAGTTGATCGCCGCGCCTATGCCTGTTGGCAGTGCAGTAGCCGGACTTAGCATGACACCCAATGGGGGGCATCTCATTGTGGCGCTAGGGAATGGGCAGTTCGTGGGTGCTGATCCGAGTAGCGGTGAGGTGTTGAGCACATTTGGCACGTATCCGTTGAGCGGCACGAAAATTGGCGGGATCAGCATGATCAGCGACAGTGAAGCGCTGGTCATCGAGATCGATGGCAAAGATGGCGCAACGGGAGTCAAGCATGTCTACCTCGCGGACATCAACTCAGGCTCCAAGAACGATCTAGTTGACTTGTTGAAGATTGATGACCCGAACGGGTTGTCGGGGATCGGGTCGCCGTTCACGTTCCCATATGCGGCGATCAACGGAATCGCCCGCATGAGTGACAACAGCATCCTCGTGGTAAACAACAACCGCGTGCCGTATGGTCAGGGTCGCCAGCCGGGAACCGCCGACTCGACGGAATATATCCAAGTCCAAGTCGGACAATCCCTCGCCCGGTAATCCCTCACCAGTGTCCACAAGATGCCCTTCCTGCTAAATTCTGTGAAGGGCATTCGAAGACGATAATCCCCAGAAAAACAATTGTTGCTGACTATCGCTTTGGGGTAGTATCAACTTCCAGTTTGGGGGAAGATTAAGGAAACCTGACTTGAGTACTACAACCACGCATAATCGATTTGACGCGCTGCTCAGTGAACTTTCTACGCGCCGCCAACGCGTCTACGATTATTTATTTGCCAGTGATTACGCCAAGAAATTTGCGCCACAGCACTTGAAGGATGCCGCCTTCAGCTACCTGAAGATGGGCGGCAAATCGCTCCGTCCGGCGGTGCTGCTGTTGAGCTGCGCGGCGGTCGGTGGCAGCGAAGAGACGGCAATCCCGGCGGCGGCGGGGATCGAGGTCTACCACACATGGACGCTGGTACATGACGACATTATTGACCGCGATGATCGGCGGCGCGGCGCACCGACGGTACACGTCGAATTTGCGGATCGCGGCGCGAAGGAATTCGGGCTGCCCGCTAGCGAGGCTGAACATTACGGGCATGTAATTGGGATTCTGGCGGGCGATGTGCAGCAATCGTGGTCGTACATGCTGTTCCGCGAGATGCATACAAAATATGGCCTTGATCCGGCGTTGGTGCTGCAACTGGTAGGCGAACTGGCTACCGATGTGCAGTTGAAACTGGTCGAAGGCGAACTGCTCGATGTGCAGTACGCTAAACGCGAAGTCAAGGCGCTGTCCGAAGCGCTGGTAATCGAGATGCTGCGCAAAAAGACAGGTATTTTGTACGAATTCGCGGGGCGGGCCGGCACGGCGATCGGGCTTGGTGACGCCAGCATGACCGATCCGCGCATCGGGTACGTCGGTGATTTTTGCAGCCGCTGTGGTACAGCGTTCCAGTTGCAGGATGACATCTTGGGCGTGATCGGCAGCGCGGAGAAAACTGGCAAACCTGTCGGCGCGGACATCCGCGAGGGCAAGAAAACGCTAATCGTGTATCATGCACTGCTGAATGCGACCGACGCACAGAAACATGAACTGCTGTCGATCATCGGGAACGTCCACGCGACGGCAGATGAGGTGGCGAAGGCGACTACACTGCTGACTTCGCTCGGCGGCATCGACTATACACGCGATCTCGCTAACCGAATGGTGGACGAAGGCTTGGAACTGCTGGCGAAACTGCCGTCCTCACGGTACCGCGATCTGCTGCAACAATGGGCGGAATACCTCGTGGATCGTCAACTGTAAGACACACCATTATAGACTGCCAGTTGTCTTTTCCGCGTGGAAGGTGCTAAAACTATGAATGGGTCGGTGTTGTCTATAGCTGACCCATCATTCGACTGGAGAAAATTGCAATGGCAGTCCAAACTCTACTCAAAACCCATATCGATATCCCCGCTTCTACGCGGACATCTGTTAGCAAGCTGTTAAATACTTCGTTAGCCGCCGCTTTTGACCTCCACAGCCAAACCAAACAAGCGCACTGGAACGTCAAGGGTAAGGATTTCTATCAACTGCATAAGTTGTTCGATGAACTGGCGGAAGAAGTCGAAGATTACGTCGATATGCTGGCGGAACGCATCACGTCGCTCGGCGGCACGGCACTGGGCACGGCGCGGATGGCAGCCGAAGCATCCTTCCTGCCGGAATATCCGACGGAAACTCAAGGAGGGATGGCGCACGTAGAACTGCTGGCAGAGCGCTATGCCGCGTTCGCCAAGCACACGCGCGAAGCCATCGATACCACAGATAAAGCGGGCGATAAGGCCACCGCCGATCTGTATACCGAGATCACGCGTGGCATCGACAAGGCGCTGTACTTCCTCGAAGCACATTTACAAGGATAGTTTACATCACCGGGTCGTCGTATTCGTTGAAAGACAGACCCATCTCTGACTCCTCGGTGGTGTCCTCAACCGTCGGCGGCGCTGACGCAGAGGGCACTACCGCCGCTAGAAGCTGCTGAATGGCTTGTGTGGGCGATTTCCCGGCTAGTTCGTCCGCCAGCGATTGTACGACTTCGGTACCCCGCTGCACTGCTTGTGCAGGATATAACTCCGTCGCGTTATTGAGGAATAACTGAATATAATGCTGCAACGCCTGTGGATTACTTGTGGGCGCTTGGCGGGCGATCTGACGCGCGGCACGCATTAACCCCGTCACCTTGTTGAGTTTGTCGCCGCTGGTCTGGTCGTCATCTTCAAAGGCGATCAAGGCGCGGAGGCTGTTGGCTCCCCATTCGATCAGATGATCGGCGGCTTCGTCATCCAGATCATCGGTTAGGTTCGCCATCTCTAGCAGCCGTTCGACCGCTGCTTGTGCATCCATAGTGTCCTCAAAATAGTGCTAAGTGCCAAGTCGTTAGTGATGAGAAGATGATCGAATATACCGCATCTTCCGATTTAGCCAGCCACCCACTGCGCTGCGACGACACGCCGCACCAATTTCCCGGAGGCAGTGCGAGGGAGTTCATTTGTCGCTTTGATGTGAACAGGTACCTTGAAGCGCGCTAAGCGTGCCGCACAGAACGCGCGTAGGCTCTCCGCATCGAAGATCGCGCCGTCGCGAATTTTGATCAGCGCGGCGGGGACAGCTCCCCATTTCTCATCCGAGACACCAATCACGGCGGCTTCCACGACATCGGGATGCGCCATCAAGACGGCTTCAACCTCGGCAGGGTAGACATTCTCGCCGCCGGAGATGATCAGGTCGTCGCGCCGATCCACCACGTAAAGGAAACCTTCGTCATCCAGATAACCGATGTCGCCCGTGTGCAGCCAACCACCGCGCAGCGCTTGACGGCTGGCTTCTCGCTGGTTGTAATAGCCGGGAGTCACGCTAGGCCCGCGCACGAGGATTTCGCCCATCTCGCCCGCGTTGACGGACTGTTCATCCTTCACGATACGTATTTCCATCGGAAACAAGGGCTTACCCGCCGAACCGAGCTTGCGGAGCGCATCTTCGGGAGCTAAGGTCGCTACCTGTGAGGCCGCTTCCGTCAGGCCATAGGTTTGCACGACAGGTACACCACGCGCCGCACACGCTTCTAGTAAAGGTTGGGGTGCTGGCCCGCCGCCAAGTAGTACGCAGCGTAGGGATGCAGGATAAGGCTTGTCGCCGCGTTCGTCCAGCATCCGTGCCAGCATCGTCGCGACTACCGAGACGATGGTGACTTTTTGTTCATCGATGGCACGATTCACCGCCGCCGCGTCGAAAGATTGATGCAGCACCATCGGGATGCCATAGATCACGCTCTTGATGGCAATCGACAACCCGCCCACATGGAACAGCGGCATACAGGCCAACCAGCGATCATCCGCGTGATTGCCCAGATTCAAGGCTGATCCGACTGAACTCCACCAGAAGTTGCCGAAAGTCAACATCGTGCCTTTGGGATGACCCGTCGTGCCGGACGTGTGAATGATGCTGTGGACAGCATCCAGCGCATATTGTTGAAGCAAGGGCACACTCGGCGGTACGTCCACTACCAAGGGCGACTCACTGGAGCCGAGAGGCCGTTCCGTCAGGGCATTTTGCGCGGTCGGGTCGTTATCTTCGTCTGTGATGAACAATTTGGCCTTGACGTTATCGAGCTGCCACGCAATCTCGGTCGGAGTCAGGCGCGTGTTAAGCGGCACCAACGTCGCGCCAAGCATATTGACGGCGTGCATCAAGACCACGAACTCGACGCTGTTGCGCATCAGCACGGCAACGGCGTCGCCCGTTTTGACCTCAAGCGCAGCCAATTGATAAGCCGATGTCTGAGCACGGGTTAACAGATCGCGAAATGTCAGTTGTTCACTGGCGGTGATGAGGGCAGGCCGATCAGGCGTGAGATAAGCGCGGTGGATGAGCCAATTCGGTAGCATAGATGAACAATCCTAAAATGGCATTCCCATAAACCAGACTTAGCAGCGATGTATATCACGTAGTTGGCACTATTGTAGCGCTGTCGCTGTGTTGAGGATAGCGCCACGAGGTAGACATTTCCCCTGATCGCGCTGATAATAATGAAGAAGGTATACTTAGGAGGCGTGATGATCAAAGTTTTTCCACGAATTCGCCTGCTTCTCACCATCATCAGCGTTGTTACCCTCTCAACGTTGGTGGGTGTGCCTGATCATCAAGCGCAAGCCTCAACCTGCGCAGACATCCTGACGCGCGCCTTGAATACCTTGAAATCGAGCTGTCGCCAGTTAGGACGCGACGAAGCGTGTTACGGCAATGCGCTGGTGGTAGCTGATCTGCGCGATGCGCTGCATTTCACCCAACGCGGCGATCAAGTGCCTGTGCAAGCGATCCGGTCGCTGACGACTTCACCATTCAACGAGGCGCGCGAAGAATGGGGCTTGTCGCTGTTGAAGCTGAAGACCAACCTGCCCGATACACTGCCCGGTCAGAACGTCACCGTCCTCGTGTACGGCGATACCAAGCTCGAAAATGATTCCGGCAATATGCAGGCCTTTTATTTCTCGACAGGTTTGGGCGCGCCTGAATGCAAAGAAATGCCCGCCAGCGGGGTGCTGGTACGCGCTCCGAAGCGCACGACAGTTACCTTCCGCGCCAACGGCGTCGATGTGCGGATCGGTTCGACGGCACTGTTGACCGCCAACCCGAACGACCAGTTGACGTTCACCCTGATCGAAGGCTCGGCTATCTTGACCTCGGATGGCATGGCGCAAACCGTCAAGCCGATGGAAATGGTGACGGTGCCGCTGGGCGGTGCGACTGGACTGCAAGCCATTGGCGTGCCCTCGCTGCCAACGCCCGTCACGCTCGATCCCGCCCTGCAACCTGTGATCCGCGCACTGGACGCGCTCGAAGTCGCGCCCGCTGCGCGTCCAACGGCGGGGGCGGGCAGTGCGCCGACCGCGACGCCGCAGCCCGCAAGTGGCGGCGCACCCGCTCCGTCGGCTCCGCAGCCGACACCGACCCGCTTATTCGGCGGCTGATCGGAGGGGTTGCATGGCGGACGACAAACAACTTGGCGGCGGTATGATGATCGGCAGCTACCGATTGACCGAGCAGATCGGCAAAGGTGGCTTTTCTACGGTCTGGTCGGCGTGGGATACGCGCCTGAATCGACTGGTCGCCATCAAGTTGATGTCGATGGAAGCGGAAGATGAGACAGGCTCGGCACAGTTCGAGCGCGAAGCAGGCTTGATCGCACAGTTGCAGCACCCGTTCATCGTACCGCTGTATGATTTCGGGAAAACCGCTGATCATCGCTATCTGGTCATGCGCTACGTGATCGGCGGTTCGCTTCTACAGCGTTTGCATCAAACGCCACGCTTGCCAATCACCGAGACCCTGCGGCTAGTCACGCTGATCGCGTCCGCGCTCGATTACATCCATGATCAACAGATTGCGCATCGTGACCTGAAACCCGCCAATATTCTGCTGGATGCGCAAGGACTCCCGTATTTGTCGGACTTCGGACTGGCGAAATCAGTCCATCAGCGGGTCATGCAGCACACCATCGCGGGCACACTGTATTATATGCCACCGGAACAATATCTCGGTGAACGGCTAACCACGCAGGCAGACATCTATAGCCTCGGCATTTTGCTATATCAATTGTTCGCGGGGGCGCTGCCACACGGCGGTCATGCCTCGCAGGGTGCGCTCCAACTGCGGCGCGGGGCAGAAGAGCGCTTGCCGGACATCACGCTCCTGCAACCCTCGCTGCCGCCTGCCTTGAACGATCTGTTGTGGCAAATGACCGCTATCGATCCGCATGATCGCCCGACATCAGCGCAGATGGTCATGCGACGGTTGGCCTCGATCTTCGCCTCACAGGGCGCGGTGAGCATCGAGCAGGAGGCGTTGACACTCCTGCAAGGCGTGAATGCCAGCTCGGTGAATTATCGCCGTTTGGAGGCGGAACGTATTTTGCAGCGCACGCTTCCCGTTTGGCAGCGCGGCGAACTGCCCCTCAGCCTGACCGAATTTGTGCTGCTGCATGATTATCTGCAAGAAACGCCGACGCTGGTCAACCAAACCGTCGGGACGTTGATGCTGCGCAGCGCGTTCGAATATGGGCAGTTCATCGAGGCATGGTGGAACACGAGTGACGCTTATCGGCAGTGGTTGGCGTGCGATCATGCGGTCGGTGGGAGCGGCGAGGCGGCGTCACGGGCGCTGGCACGGCTACAACAATTGGTGGAATCCAACACACAGGTCAGTTCGCCTCTCCCGCTGGTTCATCTCCGACAAAATCTGGTGGAACATGTCGCAGATCGCTTGCTGCCACCATCAACGTTGACCGCACCCGCCCTCGATTTGCTGGCGGTACTGCTGGAACGTCCCACTGCATGGCCCGCGCAACGGGTGATCGTCAGCGGCGACGAAGGACTGATTGATCAACAGCTTGCCAAGGTCGCCATGAGTGATATTCCTGAAGCCGAACAAGCGGCAACCTTGATTGGGCGTACACGCCGCACGGAAGCCGTCGCGCTAATGGCGGGGCAAGCTGGCGAGTTCCAGCAGTTGATGCGGGTGCGGGAAGCAGCGGGCAGTTTGCCCAACGTGACAGGGGTATCGACTGCCGGACAATGGCAGATCAGCCTCCGACTCGGCGTGCTGCAACTGCTGCGTCGCCCTTTGAACAGTTTTTTGCAATATATGACAGCGGCGGCAGGCAGTGTGCTCGGCATGGGATGGTTGGTACTCAGCATCTACCCGGACACACCCTCGAAAACGCTCAACGTGATCGGATTGGGGCTGTTGTTCGGCGTGCTAATCGCGTTTGGTTTGTGGTCAGCGCGGCATATAGCTAGTCAACTGCGCGTGGTGTGGATTGGTTGGCGGCTGTTGCTGGCGATCCTCGTGGGCGGCTGGATCGTAGCGAACGTGTTCATCCTGCTTAACCAGACACTTTACGACGAAATCCTTGATTTCTGGGTGGCGTTGGCGAGCGGCGCGATGTTCGTGGCGGGCGTGGCGGTCAGCGTGCGATGGTCGCGCTGGCTGCAAGTGCTGGCGGGTGTCGCAGGGATCATGTTGGCGCTGTTGATCCCGTGGGCTGGGTATTTGCGGTATTACGACGGGCAAGAAACGTGGGCGATCCCCGCCGCGCCGATCGTGTTCGCCGCCGAAACGGTCATCGACGCCGTGCCGACGGTGCTGATCGCGGCGTTGATGATGACGCTCGGCGTTGTGCTGGGAGCGCAGGTATTCCCCTATCTTGTTTCAAGCAAAAAACGCGCTGCTGCCACGATAAGCAGCCCGCCACCCGTCGCAGTTAAAGCCGATTCGATCACGCGGGTGATGCCAAGCGGGGAACGGTTGGATGAGGTTGTCTCCCTTAACAGCGCGCCCGATGCAGTACCACCTACGAAATCGCTGCCACCGATCTGAACGAGTAGTACCCATCATTTAGGCTGAACGCACGGGCATGGTCGGCGTCTGGAACGGCGTGGGCGTGATGGTGGGCAGCGCAGGCGTCGGTGGTAACGTGGCGTTCGGATCGAGTGTTGGCGGATCGGTTGGTGGCAGTGTGTCTGTCTGCGTTGGCGTAATGGTCGGGCGCTTGGTGCGCGTGAGGGTGATGGTGGGCAGGGATGTCGCCGTGCGCGTCGGGCGCTTGGTCGGGTTGATCGGCTCGATCAGGTCGTTGCGCATATAGCCGATGCGGGGCAAGGGATCGTTCGGATCGAGGTTGACCTCGTACCAGTTTTCAGCGTCGGGATACTTGGGATCGATGGGCGCGGGGCCGTAGACACATATCTGCGCTCCCTGCGCGGGCTGATCCATCGTCGGGCAAGTGGTCATCGGGCATTCGCGGATGCGGGCACGGATCACAATGACACGGAACATCATACATTCGCGGGCAGGAGTCGGCGAGACAAGCAGAAAATTCAGCGGAATGGTGGTGCCGAGGTTCAAGGTCGCGGTTTGTGCAGCGGCGGCTTGGCTGTCGATGGTACTTGCTGCTGCGGTGACAGGCGCAGTGATGTCGCCGCCCGCATCCACCCATGCAAGGAAGCCACGCCAAACAAAATAACCGCCGAACACTAACATGCCCGCTAATATGGCGAGGAACAAGACAGGTGTACTCCTCGACTGACGGTACATCTACCAATACCTTCTGCGCGTCGTCTCCCTTCGGATTGGCTCAGTATAGCGCATCTGGAAGTCGTATTGGAAGCGTGCCGATTAGAAACCCATGAGCCAGCCTAAAATCGTGTATCCTGTCTACAATAAACGCTGGATTTTTTAGAGGGGGATTTACATGCAGTTTTTTGCGCGTATGCGGTGGGGGCTGGTAGCAGTCGTATTGATCAGCTTGGCACTGTGGTCGCCATCCGTATTTGCACAGGGCAACATCGCCTATCAAGCACCAGTGGTGGCTTATGTAGGCGCGGATGGCAACGTCTACATCAACAGCCTGAACGCAACATCGGTAGCAACGTCGCTGACGGGTGATGCACTCGGCAGTCGTGAATTTTCCGGCTTCCGCAGCAACCGCACCTATGGATTTTTGCGCTGGTCGCCGGAGGGATCAAGTCTGGCGTTCGTCGGTTTCAATCCGAACACGGAGCCACCATCAGGTACTTTGTATGTCGCCAATTCTGGTCAGATGCCGACCAGTCTGGTGCAAGCCGTGGGCAGCGATTTTGGTATCGTATGGTCACCGACGGGCGCAGAAATTGGATACGCCATGCGGTCGGCACAACCTGTGACCAATACCTTCGACTATTTGTATACTTTCTATGCTGTGCCACGGGCGGGCGGACAACCGCGCACGGTTGGCACCTTCCAGATGCAGTATTTTGGCGAAGGCGCTCCGCTTCCCGATATTGCCGACGAGTTGATCCTCAGCGAGAGCTTTCCCAGCAATAATGGCGTCGCGATGGCGTGGCTGGATACAGGACTCGTGCATCCACTCAACGCGATCTCGAATTACGGCCTAGCGTTCAGTGATTTTACGGGCCAAAAACACTGGCAAATCGATCGCATCGCGAATACGGTGATCTCCCCGAATCGGCGCTACGCGGTTGGACGTCAGTATCCCGACGGTGACCCGAATACGGTCAACTTCAACGTGATCGTGGTGGATTTGACGACAGGCACATCAACGCTGGTGACTAGTGCGCCGTTCGTGGATGCGGTGGGTTGGACGGCGGACAGCACGCGCGTGTTGTATAGCAGCGCCAACAAGCTCAATACGATCCCGCTTGATATGACTAAGCCGAACGCGGTATCGGCGTTTGGGGATTTCCCGCGCGAAGGCGTCAATTATTCAGTCACGCTGATGAGCGTACCGATCACGGGCGGGGCAGCGATGCCCGTGCTGAGTTATCCGGGGCGTGGGTTTGCTTCGATCAGCGCGATAGACAATACGCGCATTGCGTTCAGTTTCGTGGAAAGCTCGTTCGCTGCTGTCAGCGCCGCCAATACGGGTGCTGCTGTCGATCAGATTTTTGCCGTGCGCCCGAAGGTGATCGCTGGCAGTTTCACGCTTGGGGCGATGCAGCCGAGCCTGCTGACCGTCGAGGCGCGGCGTCCGGTGATCAGCGCCGCCGCTGTATTTATCGGGATTGCGGCTCCCGTTAGCCAAGCGCCAACGCCGATCCCAAGCTGCCCCGGCACGCTGCCATCGCGAATGATCGTAGGTAAAACGGGACGTGTCACACCGGGGGAGCCAAATAACCTGAATACACAACCATCACCGCCGTCGAAAGACCCGAACAGCCAGCGGTTGGCACTGATTCCAGCGGGCGGCGTGTTTACTGTGATCAACGGCCCTGTCTGCGGCTTCGGATATACATGGTGGCAGGTCAACTATAACGGTGTCATCGGCTGGACGGCAGAGTCAGGCGATGGTGTTTACTGGCTGGAACCGCTGCCGTAGGGAATACGAAGTGCTCAGTCATAGGTGCTAAGTCCTTAGTAACTCATCTTACGCAGTTCATAGACCCTTGACGCAGCTCGGATGTTCGTTTAGAATGGCTGAGATTGGATAGTGTGTTGCTGATGTTCGTGTGTTGCTGAATTGTACTGAACAAGTTGTCTGATTTACTACTGGACGCTCAACACACCACGCCCAACTCAACTCCAACATGCGCAATCGATCATGTATGATCGGTTTGGCTGCTCAACTTCCGATCATAAAACCGATCATACGCAGTTTTTTCCGTGGTTTTCCGATCATGCGCTGAGCACAAAAATGATCAAACCGATCATGCTTGTGGGAGGTTATGATCGGTTTGATGATCGGATTCAAACAGTCTGATTCCCACTGCGTAAGGTGAGTTAGTAAATGCGAAGAAGTAACGCATCACAGGCATTATGTTGGGTGAGTAGGAGATGGTGTGCTGACCAAACCTGAGTCGTCGCTGCCGCGCTGGCTGCCGCTGGCGGTGTTGATCGCTGCTGTATGCGTGCTATTCGTGCGCTTGCTGTTAGGCGAGACCTTATTTTGGGGCTTGCCTGCGCTACAATTTTTCCCGTGGCGCGACTTCGCCATGTCCGAGTTCGCAAATGGACGAATGCCGCTGTGGAATCCGTACAGCGGGGCGGGCGCGCCGCTGCTGGCGAATTATCAGAGTGCCCTCTTGTATCCGCCGCACCTGCTGTACTTCGTGTATGCTGGTCCCGCGATGATGGGCTGGATCGGGATACTGCACATTGTGTGGGCAGGGCTAGGGATGTGGGCGCTCACAGGACGGTTCGGCTTGCCAGCCTTCGGGCGTGGTTTGGCGGCGCTGTGCTATCCGTTGAGCAGTACGATCATCGCCCGTTTCGGTACCTTTCCAATGGTCGAGGCGGCGGCATGGCTACCGTGGCTGTTATTCGCCGTCGATGGACTGATTACGCAGTCAACCTTGCGGCGGTGGCTGCTGCTGGCAATCATCGCGGCGATGCAATTGCTGGCAGGTCATGCGCAGTGGACGTTCTACAGTTGGCTGCTAGTCGGCGCATACGGATTATGGCGAGTCGCGCGTGAACGACGAACGGTGCTGATACTGGTGATTTGCAGTGCGGCGATAGGATTCGCCATATTGCTGACGGCGGCGCAGCTATTCCCAACGGCGGAATTGCAGCGGTTGTCGCAGCGCGCGGATTCGGTGACGGAGTCGTTCGCCTTCAATTTCTCCTACTCCCCTGTTTCGCTGATCACATTATTCAACCCCGATTTTTTCGGCAACCCCGGCGATGGCAGCTATGTGATCGGCGGTGCGTATTTTGAGACAGCGGCTTATATCGGGGTCTTGCCAATCGTACTGACAGTAGTGACGCTACTGCGTTTCCGCAAAGTGCTGGCAAGTGCTGCACCCGCCCGCCGCGCACGCTTGATTTTCTTCGCGCTGGTTGCCGTGATCACATTGATCCTCGCGTTCGGCAACCAGACGCCGATTTACCCGATGTTGTACCGTTATGTACCGACGTTTAACCTGTTCCAAGCGCCCGCCCGCTGGCTGCTGCTGACTGTGTTCTCGCTGACGATGATCGCGGCAGAAACCGTTTCAACGTGGGAAACCACATATCGAGGCAAGCGGAATTTGCGGCTAATGATGGCGTGCGGGGTAGGGTTGGCTTTGTTGGGGCTACTGCTTTCCGTGATTATGCCCGATGCAACACCGATCATGCGGCAGATGGCACGTGGAATCGCTGTGCTCGGCGTGCTATTGGGATTGACGGCGGAACTATTGATGAGCCAACCGCCGAAGGACTCGCCACGCCGTCTACAATGGCAGCTTGTGGCGCTGATCTTTGTGGCAGCCGATCTGGTGTGGGCGAACCGCGTCAGTAATCCGAGCATCTATCCATCGTTTTACCGCGAGACGTGTGAGTATCCTGTCGTGCAAGGACGCCTATATTGGGATAGCGAGGACGAACAAACCAAAGTCGGTCAGGTGCTGCCGTTCAAGGATTATCCCTTTACAGTGGCTAATGCCAATGGGTTCCGATGTTCGATGCTGCCAAACCTGAATGTGCTTGATCGTCACCGCTATTTCAATAACTTCGATCCGTTGCGACCCGCGTGGATGGAGACTGTTAGCGGTCTACTCGATCAGAGTTTGGTGGTAAGGCAAGCGGCACAGGCGCAGACTCGAACAAGCATTGATCCTGATAATCCCTTGCTGACTGCTACGCAAGTAGAGGAAGGTGATTTCCCGCGTGCATGGATCGCGCCGAGGGCAGTGACAGCGGCGAGTACGGATGATGCCCGCAACAAGATGCTGGCGACAGACTGGAACCCGCGCACTACCGTGATCCTGATGGAGCAGATCGATGTCAGCGCGCTCCCTACCGAGGGCGATATAGCAGCCGTAACAATCGTGGACAAGAATCCGCAGCATTTGGTGATGCAGACCGACTATCCGACGGCGGGGGTGTTGTACGTGGCAGACACGTATTATCCGGGCTGGGAAGCAACCATCGATGGGCAGTCTGCGACGATTCACCGCGCTAATATCGGCTTCCGCGCCGTCATATTGCCAGCAGGGACGCATACAGTGGAGATGACTTATATGCCGTCCTCATTCCGGCTAGGAGTGATTGTGTCGCTGGCGGCGTTAGCGGTATTCGCGATGTTGGTGATCATCGCTGTGATCAGAAAACAACCAGACCGCCGTTGACGTAGGTCACACGGCAGTCTGGCAAGTGGCATTTTCAGCGCGTGACGGTGACCTTATTCAGGCCAATCGGCTTATCGACGCTGTGACCTTTGGCTAAGGCTAACTGCATCGCGAAAACCTGACCGGGTATAACGGTCACGATGGGAGACAGCCATTCGGGCAGCATCGCCGTCGGCATCGGACTGATGGCGGATTTGAGCGCATCTTCGTTGTTGGAAATCACCAGACATTCAGCCTGTTTTTCCTTCAATGCGCCCAAAAGATCGATCATTCCGGGCAAGGTTTTGCCCGTCGGCGCGGATACGATCACTGGAAAACCGGGCTGCACGAGCGCGATTGGCCCGTGGCGGAAATCGGCTTCGCTGTATTCCACACCCGTCACATAGCATAGTTCTTTGATCTTCAGGCTGACTTCAAACGCCGTGCAATAGTTGTAGCCACGCCCAATCGAGGCAAAGCGATCCATGTAACGGTAGCGCATCGCCCAATCGGCAATGGGTTCGCTCAAGGTGAGCGTGCTCTGTACATAACTCGGCAGCTTGTTCAGATGATCTTCAGGATCGAGGGTGGGCACTAGGGCTTTGGTGATCAGTGCGACAGCAGTTAGCTCAGTGGTGTAGGTTTTGGTCGCGGCGACGCTGATTTCTTCGCCTGCCATCAACGGCAAATGATGAGCGGCGACTTGCGCCAAGGGCGAGTCGGCGTTATTGGTGATGCTCACGGTGAGTGCCCCTTGCGATTTGG
Source organism: Anaerolineae bacterium (assembly GCA_019637615.1). Classification (GTDB taxonomy): domain Bacteria; phylum Chloroflexota; class Anaerolineae; order Aggregatilineales; family UBA2796; genus JAHBVK01. Next base: position 517,128 of record JAHBVJ010000001.1, read on the forward strand.
CATC
>JAHBVJ010000010.1 GCA_019637615.1 Anaerolineae bacterium
AAGGTAAGCCCGACAATTCATTGTCGGGGTTTTACCAACGTTCCACGTGCATTCCGTCCACGCGCATCCAAAGGCGGCGGGGAAACCCGTGAAGGGTGGTTCACGGGCTGCCGCGTGGGAATGACCGCGAGGAGTGACCAAGGATATAAGTTGGTAAAGATGATCGGGAACGCCCTGACACTCGCCTTACGACCTTGTTGTGATTGGGGAGTCGTTGGCGTTCCCAGATACAGTCAAGATGATAAAATGGAATTTCTTATTTGAACATCCTTACATTTGTAAGCGTACAAATGTATGCTTACAAATGTAAGGGGGTATGAGCGCGGATTACTATTTTTCGATGATTGAGATGAGCCGATGTAAGCACCCCATTTGTTCTGACCCGCTGCCGTTGCATCAAGAATATTTATGGAAACGCAAACCATTCTTAACGCTCACGACGCGAAAATATGGTAAGATAATCTATATTGCTATCTAGTAAACGGACAATTACATGCTTGAGCGAACGTCAGTAACCACGGGTTCACTTACTTATCAAACGCTTGGTGAAAATATCCACTTCGTCCGGTTCGAAGAAGCATCACGACAGACCGTGATCACGTTGATAAACCTGCTTGAGCGTTTGTACGCACAATCCGGCGCGTCTGACGACCTGTATCTGCTGGTTGATTCGTCGGCGGTATCGCTGCCGATGACCACCGCGATCCGCGAAGGCATTGATCTGGAAAAGCGGCACCCGAACCACCCGACTGTGCATGTCGCGCTGCTGCAACGGCATCCGCTGGCGAAAATGCTGGATACGATGCTGCGCCCGCTGCGCTTCAAGAATCACATCCGTCTGTTTGATGCCACTGAGCGCGAACAGGCCATTGACTGGCTGATCGCCAAACAGAACAAGCCTAGCGAGACATGGGCAATTGGTTGATGCCGAGCCGGGAACGCCCTGACACTCGCCTTACGACATTGATTTTTGGTGGGGAGTCGTCGGCGTTCCCAGATAGTCAAGATGATAAAACGAGATTTCTGATTTGAACATCCTTACATTTGTAAGCATACATTTGTAAGCATACATTTGTAAGCGTACAAATGTAAGGGGGTATGAGCGTAAAACCCCCAAGAGCCACGCGTGAATCGATTCCCCTGATCGTGCAAAATTTGTTCTAGCCGCCGAGTCAACTATTCAGACAATCTTCACTAGAAATTGAGGAGATTTTGATGTCGATCCACATGACAGTATGGTAGTATATGGTCATCGACAGAAATGTGGTTGAACTTCTATGAACGAGCAACAGGAAACGCAGTATGAGGGAGTCAGTTACGAGGTGTTGGATAACGACATCCACTACATTCGTCTGCTGCAATCCACCCGACAAGCGGCGGTCAGCACATTCTCGATCCTTGAGCACCTGTATCGACAGCCATCGCACAGACAAGTGTTGTCGATCTTAATGGATTCGAGCCACGCATCGGTACCGTTGGCGTCGTCGGTACATATGGCGGCGGAGCTGGAAAAGAAGTATCCGACGCATGTGCCGGTCAACATCGCGCTGCTGCAACGGAACCCGTTGGCGAACGTGCTTCAGACGATGCTGCGCCCGCTGCGCATGAAAAACCAGACTCGGTTATTCGATTCCGAGCAGCATACGCAAGCCATCGAGTGGCTGGTGCAACAGGCAGATGGTCGGAACAATTGAAGCCGGACTGGCGTGAAGAGGGGCGATTCTACGTGCAAAATAGATGTTTACACGCTTAGGGAAACAACAAGCGATCCTTAAGTTTCACACGAGATACGCACGATAGAATAAAGCATCTTATTTTATCGAAGGTATGAATCGCATGACTAATTCATCTTCATTGACCTCCGGTGCGATCATCTATCAGGTGTTGGATCACGATATCCATTTCGTGCGCTTCGAAGAGTCTTCGCGCCAGAGTGCGACGAGTCTGTTTCAACTGCTTGAACGGCTGTATGTATCGTCCGCAGAGGCTGGCTACCTCTGTATGCTGATCGACTCGGTGGACGAAGCAGTGCCGATTACCGCGACCGTGCGGGACGGAATCGCGCTAGAGAACCGCTATCCGCAGCACGTGCCGGTGTTTGTCGCGCTGATGCACCATCATCCATTGGCCTCGCTGCTGGACGTGATGCTGCGCCCGCTGCGTTCCAAGAATCAGATACGGCTGTTTGCGCCGGACAAGCGCGAACAAGCAATCGCGTGGCTACTGGAAAGACAGAATGCAATACGTGCCACACACGCGGCGCATTCGACCTAACCAGATCGCGTTTTTGACTTCATTCAGATTAATTCCTACGCTTCTTGACCGGACACCCTTATCCATCTGCATTACAGAGGATAGGGGTGTCTGTGTGAATCGGTTAAGACTCCCCATCCGGGCGGAGATATTTGCCACCTTGAAGGACAATTTTTCCCCGTGCATTGATGACAATCAGCCCCTTGGCGGCGAGCCGCAAGCACGCGCCGTAGATGGTCTGCGTACTCTTGCCTAAGCCGTGCGCGATCTCGCGATAGGTCGGACTGTTGCCGTCGTTACGCGAATCGGCTTTGTACGCTTCGATGAATTGCAGCACCTCGTCCTGCGTGGGACTGGGCGTGGAACGGCGAGTATCAGTACGACTCATATGACTACCTCCTGTGTACCAAGTAGCTGCCAAGGCTGGCACGGTTTGCGCATGAACGGCACAGGGGTGGGATGTGCTGGACGCCGGATTGCGTTCGGGTTGCTAGTGGTGGTAGCGACCGATGGAGACTCCTCTCGTTCAATCCTGTTGACTTTCATTTACACCTTCCGCAAGATTAGCAGCCGAGGATGACTGCATGGGCAGCTATCATACGATAGAACGTAAGGACAGGTCAAGCCTCAATTGTCGAACAATTGGTTATAATTTGGTTTGAATTATGCCAAGATTGGTAAGCAAAGACGGTGAAATACGAGGAGAAATGAAGGTTAGAGAACGGTTGTCGTAGTAGAACCGGAATGGGTAAAAGAGCAGGTCAGCGGGGTGATAGTGGACGTAGTGGCGTTGAAGGAATCAAGTTGCGATGTGGTGTAACGGCGCGTAGGCAAGTTGTCAAGGCCGCCCTACGTTACTGGTGTTGAAGAAATCAGAACGGACAACCGAGTCCCGACAATGAATTGTCGGGCTTACCCTACAAAGTCCCTGCGGGACTCCAAAGCATGACATTATGGTTGTGTTTGTTTAAGAAATATATCCCCCGACTGCACGTTCACTGAGGAGTTCACGAGGAGGACGTAAGACACGGCAAGGGAAGGATGGAGGCGGCGGCCTAGCCGAGAAGGGGTAAGCGTGCCTAGTGGCGGGCACCTAACTTGCGGTCGGACGGAGGGCGTTTACACGCTCAATGACGCGCGATTTCAAGTATTGGTAATCCGGTTGCGCTGCTCCCTTTTTCATACTTTACTGATCTGCATATGGCGGAATTTTAATGGTAGCCAGAAGCGGGAGTATCGGTATGGTCACGTTCATGCGCTCACGTCGGCAGCAAACTTCGCTGTTGACCCTGTTCATCGTGGTGTGTCTGCTGCTGCAATTGGCGGTCGGGGCGTCGCCCGCGTCGGCGGGACTGCTGCAAAATATCGGAGATTTCCTCAGCCTCGGCGCGAACACCGTGCGCGAGATCAAGGATTTGATCGCCAACGCGCCAACGGATGTGCGTAATGTGCTCGGCGCTGTCGCGGATGAGCTGCAAGGGATGCTAGATCAGATCAGCGAGACGTTTCAGGATAACCTGAATGTGTCGCTGGACAGCGTGGACGCGCTGACGAACAACAAAATCCAGCAAGCGCAGGCGCTGATCGAAGACATCAACAGCAAATTGCAGGATAACGTCAAGCTGTTCGCGGGCGTGTTCAACGACTCGCTGCAAAATGCGGCGAATCAACTCAAGCAAACTACCGCGTTCTTGCAAGACGCCTTGAAGGATTCGTTGATTCTGGGCGGCGAGACGGCGGCCTTCGTGGTGGATCGGACGTTCCACAACGCGATCATCGTGGTGGCGCTATTGATCTTGGGAATCGGATTGATCAGCTTCATCTGGCTGCTGTTCAAGAGCCAGCTACCGCAGCAAGGCATCCCAAGAACGCTGGCGTTTTCGTTCATGGCGGCGTTCGTGGTGCTGTTCGGGTCGCTGGTGATCGTGCCGCAAGCGCGGGCGTTCGTGATGATCAACACGGGGCTAGGGCTGAAGCAGAAATTGGACAAAATCGCCAGCGATCCGCGTTTGATCGCGCTGGTGCCTGACCGTTTGACGGTGGGAATCAACAAAGAGTTGGAAGTGTGGGGCAGTTCGCTGCTGCCGCAAAACACCACGCCCACCGCCAAGATCGGCAGCACGAGCGTGAATGTCAAGGCGGCGAGCAATGACCGAATCGTGCTGGACATCGCGGGTCTGACGGGACAGGCCGAGGGCAGCGCTAACGTCACGTTGGCTTATCCCGACGGGAAATCGATCACGGGCGTGGTGCGCTTCCTGATCCCGACGGCGACGCCCGCCCCCGTTGACCTCACCATTGAGAGCATCAGCATCAGTCCGGCCTCGCCACAAGAGGATGACAACGTGCGCGTGCTGGTCACGGTGAGGAATGTGGGCGGCGGGAACGCGGGCAGTTTCCGCGTAGGGTGGCGTCCGTGCGCGGCGCAACCGCGAGAGACGAAGGTGGTGCCGAGTCTGGCGGCGGGACAAAGTACGCCCGTCGAGTTCAATCACGCCTTTAGCACGCCCGTGACCTGCGATTCGGTGGTGGAAATCGACATCGACGGATCGGTGACGGAGAGCAATGAGGCCAATAACAGCGCTACACGGCGGATCGTGGTCAGCCCGAAGCCGACGCCCGCACCGAGCAACAAGTTTGAAATCCGCGTGACCACTGGCGATGTGAGCTTCGCAGGAACCGACGCGAATGTGTTCATCACCCTGTTCGGCACGCAGAGCAGCAGCGCCGAATTCAAGTTGGATACGCCGGGACGCGATGACTTCGAGCGCAATCAGACGGATACGTTCACGGTCACGACGCCGCAAAATCTGGGCACGATCACGCGGATACGCATCCGGCATGATAATTCGGGGCTGGCGTCCGGCTGGTTCCTCGCGCGGATCACGGTGAAGAACGTGGATACCAACGTGCGGGTGACGTTCGAGGCGAATCGCTGGTTGGCGACGGATGAGGGCGATGGCAGGATCGATATTTTCCTGACGCGGTAAGTTACACAACCTCACCCCCTGACCCCCTCGTTGCGAAGCGGAGAGGGGGAACCAAGGGATAACGCAGAACCATTTTCTCCGTTATCGCTTGTAGGCAAGGCGCAGCCTGCGTAAGGTAAATTCCATGAAATACGTCGCCCGATCCGTGTGAATCGGGCGACTAGGTGTGAGAGGAGTGGGCTGCATGGCAAATAAACGACTGGCGTAGATGCAGCAATAAACGCCAGTGAGTCTGTTATACGAGCGTACCTGAGAAGAAGAACCCATAGATAAAGAAACTGGCGATGAACACGATAGCCAGCAACAACGCGAAAACGACCATCAGGATGCCCCAAAAGACTTTGCCGATGGCAGCGACGTGTTGGAACTGCCGAGCGGATTCCCAGATGCCGAAGACGAGACCGTTGTAGAGCAGGAAAGTCATCAGCAGCGTCGCCGTCGCCCCCAGCATGTCACGCGTACCGACCCCCGCCAGAAACGGCACTACGTTCACCACGCAAAGGATGATGGACACTCGCAAAACGAGCGTAGGCCAATGCAGTTGTGGCAGATGGGGGGTATGGGAAGGAACTGGTGATTGAAGATTTGGCAATGACATAAACACCTCTGGTGGATGCCCTACCAACGTTTACTTCTATTCCCATTATACGATGAGTTGCGCCGGATAGCGCAGCCGAGTTTGCCAAAATCGGGCTATTTGGGGGACTTAACGCGGAATTGTGATCTCTGTCACGTATTTGACGATACGAATAGCACTAATTCTACACAAGGGCGGCCTGTTCAGGCGTAGAGAGGATAGAGACACACGCAACCTCCCTATTTTGGGGTGTTGAGTCAGCGTGAAGGGTCATTATGCTTGAGAGTAGTGGGTGAGTTTTGGCAAGGTCGCCCAACGTTGATGGTGTTTAAGAAATTAGTCAGGCAAACGATCCCCGACAATTTATTGTCGGGCTTACCCTACGAAGTCCCTTCGGGACTCAAGAATAAGCATTAGCGTGAACGTCGTATTCCTGCCTTATTTTTTTGAAAGACCATAAACGTCAGGGTTAGAGACTGCGGAACTCACGCGGTAACGTTAGGCAGTCAGGGAGAGCACGGTTGGCGTCCGCCATGCAGGGCGCAACATTTTTCAAAGGCTTAAAAGAGCGAATATTTTTTACGAAGGCAGGCAATTATGCTCCGAGCAGGACTTCGCAAGCCTGTTTCGCCCCGCAATCCATCCCGTGCGCGCGTTGTCATCAATCGCAGCCTATGCCATGTGTGCGGCGCGTGCGTGGCGGTGTGTCCGGCAGACGCGATGTATTTGAACGATACCTGTTTGCAAATTGAAATGGATGCATGTACGAGCTGTGAACGCTGCACAAAGGTGTGCCCCGTCCACGCGCTATCGATGGTCAGGCAAGCATGATGAACGCTAGTTATGACATGATCGTGGTGGGTGCTGGCCCCGCTGGATCGACCGCCGCGCGATTGGCGGCTGAGGGCGGGCTGGATGTGCTGCTGATCGAGAAACATCAGGAGATCGGGTCGCCCGTGCGGTGCGCGGAGGCCGTCGGGCAGGAGACGCTGCGCCCGTACATCGTGCCGGACGAGCGCTGGATCAACGCGCACATCGATCTCTACGCCATCTATAACAGCGCGGGCGACTCGGTGGTCGTGCCGCCGACAGAGCCGACGCTGGTGCTGGAACGCAAAATCTTCGACCGCGAATTGGCTTACCTCGCGGCGCAAGCGGGCTGCACGGTACAAGCCAAGACGAGCGCCGTCGGACTGCTGCGCGAACATGAGCGCGTGGTGGGCGTGCGGATCGAGCAGCGCGGGCAGATTCGCGACATCCGCGCCAAGATCGTGATCGCCGCTGATGGGACGGAATCACAGGTGGCGCGGTGGGCGGGACTGAAAACGGTGCCGTCGCTGACCGATTATTACGTGGGCGCGGAATTTCTCCTCAGCCTGCGCGGGCAAGCGATCGACCCGACGCGCTGTCAGTATCATATTGGCCCGACCATCGCGCCGGGGGGCTACGCGTGGGTGTTCCCCAAGGGGCGGCAGATGGCGAACGTGGGGCTGGTGGTCAGCGGCGAGAATAAGGGCAATGGCAGCGCCTACGCCTATCTGGAACAGTTCGTGCAGCGCGTCTTTCCGGGAGCCAGCATTTTGAGCGAGATCACGGGCGGAATCCCGATCTCAGGGGCGCTGAAGCGGCTGGTCACCGACGGGCTGATGGTGATCGGGGACGCGGCGCATCAGGCCGATCCGCTGACGGCGGGAGGGATCAATCTGGCGATGATCGCGGCGGAGATGGCGACGACGGTGGCAATCAAGGCCGTGCGCAGCGGGGATGTGTCCGCCAATGTGCTGCGTGCGTATGAGAGCGCGTGGCATCGCCGCTTCGATGACCAGCACAACGCGCTGTACCGGATGCGCAAGTTTTTCTCAGGCATGGACGAACAGCAGATCAACGGGCTGATCAAGACGGCGTCGGAACTGCGGCTGGATGAGATGACGCCTAAACACGTCTTGCTGACGCTGTTCAAGAGCCATCCGCGCCTGCTGTTGGAAGCGACGACGCTGATCACGACGGGACTGATCTTGAAATGAGACTGACTGCCGCTATCCTATATGCCTCATCTGAGTAATAAGGCGTATAATAGAAGATGGCGGCAGGGAATCGCTGCGGAATTCCAGCCGTTGCGATTCATCGGCTCCAGCGAATGTTGGCTCTCAACGGAGCTACTGCCGCTAGGAGCGCAAAAAATGAATAGACGTTTATGTTTTCTCGCTGTCCTGTTGATGATGCTACCTCTGGTTTCATCAACCCCCGTCAGTGCCGCGAAGGCTTTTGCCGAGGGCATTACCTTCTCCGTAAGCACGCATCCTAATGCAAGCGCGGCTACTTACCTCTCGCTGACCGCTACCAAGCGCGCCGATGGAAGCTGGCGTCAGACAAGCATCGAATTCTGGCAGATGAACTGCTGCGGGCGCGGCGGCTTCATCGGCAGAGGCATTTTGAACGGCGATCCTGACGGTCTGGAAGTCAGCCGCGATCTGGGCTGGGGCGGACTGGATGGGCAAGTTACGCTGGTAGACATCAACACTGGTGAGCAGCGCCTATACGAGTTCCACTTGCAGTCGAACGCCTCGCAACGTGATTACACCGAAGATCCCGCCACATGGTACTTCAACCGTCCATCGGTGGTCACGGGCGTGATTATGCGTGACGGCGCGGTGGTGTGGACGTTCCCGCTGACCAGCCCGGCCTATCATGAAGTGACCGGAGTCAATTTCTCCGATCAGTGGCCCGGTTACTAGAGTCCGCCAATTTGAAAAACGAGCGTGACATTATGCTGAAGCGAATGATGGTCATTGCGGCGGTGTTGAGCATCGTCGTGTGGATGCCTATGCCCACGACCAGCAGCATCGCGGCGAAGGCGTATGCAGAAGGCGTTCACCTCGAAATGACCGTGCGGAATGTTGGCACGGCATTGAACATCACGGCGACTAAGAACGTGGACGGCAGGTGGAAGCAAGCGACGGTGCAGTTCGTGTCGTTCGTCGGCTATGAAACCGACCTGTACGGCACGGTGCTGCTCGGTGAAGACCCGGACGGCCTCGAAGTCAGCCGCGATCTTGGTTGGGGCGGGCTGGAGGGGCAAATCACGGTGACGAGCCGATGGATGAAGGACGCGCATGTGGTTGAATTCCATCTGGCACTGCCCGCGCTGGAGAGCGCCTATACGCAAGACCCCGCGACCGGCTATTTCAAGCGCAATGCGTCGATTGAAGGGTATATCTTGCGGGATGGGCAGATGTGGATGGACTTTAGCGGGCCGACCGCGCCCAATGTCGTAGAGTCCGCCTACAACTTCTCCGATCAGTGGCCCGGCTATTGAGGCACGTCATAACAACTGAATAATGCATGATAGGGGCGGCAAACCCTGCCGCCCCACCGCTGGCAGTTGACGCGAGAAAGCTCCCTTACTGTTGATGATTCGTGAATATCGTGTAGAGCACGCGGCACACCCGCGCCGATCATACTGTTACGATAGCGGCGCGTTGATGGCACCCGCTATATTCCGCATCATGACGGCGTAAAGACGCTGTTTACGCGTGTTCAAAGTAGTGTTTGCATCCACTGAATTAAGAGACTGAGACTCATTTGTGATAATTATGTCGGTCAAAATCATTCACAAAATTCAGAAATAGACTTAAGATACCCTTGAGAACAGCGAATCAAGGGATGATGATCTTATGCCAAAGCCAGCGACACGTACTACCGACCTTATCAGTCACGAAGTTACCAACTCCGGCATCCATCTGATCAAGATTAACGACGGGTCGCGGGCCGCTATTGCGTCCTTGATAGCGATCTTCGAATCTCTGTATTCGGAACCGCAGCGTGATCACGCTATTTTTGCGCTGATCGATTCGAGCGAACACGCGCTACCGATCATCCCGTCGATGCGACAGACGATGCAGTTGGAACACAACTATCCGAACCATCCGGCGATGAACGCGGCGGTGCTGCTGAACCTCGATATTGCGATCATGGGCGATACGCTGCTGCGTCCACTGCGCACGCGCAACTCGATCCGCTTGTTCACGCCGAAGGATCGTGACCGCGCGCTGGAGTGGTTAGCTTCACGGCAAGCCATGTACGCAGCGAAACGCGATCAGACGTCCGGTTGATTAGCCTATCCTCCCGTAGCGATGCGGGGAACATCTATAAATTTGTCACGTCAAACGGTGGAGTGGAGCTGCGACCACGCTGCCGATTGACGTGACGCGTTTATCCCGCTAGGCTTAACTCTGGTAGCAATCCACGATCCGCTGCTTATCCAGAGGTGATCTGATGTTTATTTCCCACCAAGACGCGTCCCTGTATGCAGTCGAATTTGGAGCCGCTCCGCGCACATTGGTCGCGCACGGCGGTTGGGCGGGTAGCTGGGAATTGTGGACGAATCCGTTCACGATCCTCAGCAAAACATGGCGCACCATCGCCTATGACCATCGCGGAACGGGCGCTACCATCGCGCCTGCGGAGTCGATCAGCCTTGACGCGATGACCGAGGATTTGTTCGCCGTGCTGGATGCTATGCATGTCGATAGCTGTGTGCTGGCGGCGGAATCGGCGGGCGCGTTGGTGGCATTGAATGCGGCGATCCAGCGCCCGCAGCGCTTTGTGGGGTTGGTGCTGGTGGATGGGTTGTACTTCAAGCCGAAGCCGCCGCAGACAGAACCCTTTGTGCTCGGTCTGCAAGCCAATTTTGAGGCGACAATCGGCGCGTTCGTGGACGCCTGTGTCTTGGAAAGCGAACCGGACAGCGACCAAATCCGCCGTTGGGGTCGGCATATCCTCAGCCGCGCCAGTTTAGAATCCGCTGTGCGCTTGTACGAGTGCATCGACGGCATCGACCTCCGCCCGAAGCTGCCGTCGATCACCATCCCCACGCTGATCATTCACGGCGAGTTCGATCAGATCGTGCCGTTGGACGCGGCAGAGTGGGTTAGCGAGCAGATGCCAAACTCCCGTTTGCAGGTGGTGAAGGGTGCGGGGCACGTTCCGACGGTGACGCGTCCGCAGGAAGTAGCCGAGGCGATCAATGCGTATTTTAGTGCTTAGTGCTTAGTGCTTAGTGCTTAGTGCTTAGTGCTTAGTGCTTAGTGCTTAGTGCTTAGTGCTGGTAGCAGCGTACATGTAGGCGATGACGGTGTCAAGCGGAAGGAACAATTCCCTCTCCGCGTGTGTGCGGAGAGGGACGAAAAGTCAGAGAACGCGTTACGGGGCGGGCGTGGCGGTGCCAGAGGTGGTCGTGCCCGCTTGATTTTGCAGGCTGTTCAGGTCGAACAGATAGGGGCTGCTCGACGGCACAAGGATCAGCTTGATGTCGGCGGCGAGCTTTTCGATGTAGCGCCACTGGATCAGCGCGGGGTTGGCGGCAAGCTGCTTGGAGATGGCGTCGAGCGCCTTGGCTTCGGCGTCGGCACGCAGCACGATGGCTTCGGCATCACCACGCGCACGCTCGATGTTCGACTGCGCATCACCTTTGGCGGCGGTGACTTCGGCATCCGCATCACCTTGGGCGATGGTGCGCTTGCGGTCGGCTTCCAGCTTGGCTTGCTGCGCTTGCTGCTCGGCAACCTGACGGGCTTCGATGGCCTTGAGGAATTCGTCCGAGAAGGTGATGTTACGCAGCAGCACGCTTTGCAGAGTCAGCCCATTGGTTTCAAATGCTGGTGTCATTTGATCGAACATCTTTTGTTCCATCTCTGGCAGTTTGCTGGGCTTGGCGGCGGGCGTCGAACCATCCGAGGCTTGTTGATTGGCTAAAGCGGCACCGCTGTAAATATCCCCGACAGTGTAGTCCGCCATGATCTGGCGAATGATGGAGCGCGTCGTCGGGCGCACGAAATCATTCTCGAAGCGATCCTGCCATTTGATGTGCAGTTGATTGACTGTGCTCGGATCGATGTGATAGAAAACGGCGACATCGACCTTGACGAGCTGACCATCACTGGTGCGGGCTTCGACTGCATCGTCCCCTGAGCGCGAGCCTTCATCCGACGTGCCAGACATGGTATAGTTGCGTGTCTGGGTTGAGTAAATGATCGGCTGATTGATGATCGGCAGAATGACGTGGACGCCGGGGCCGAGGGGCTTATCCCAGAGCGAATTAGTGGCGGCGTTGCCACCTAACTGCTGGAAGACCACCGCTACTTCCGTTGCGCCGACTTCGACCAAACCGGAACTAGCGACGAAAAAGATGATGGCGATGACCAACCCAACCCCTGCCAAAACCATTCCCCCGCGTGGGGAACGGTTTTGAGTCATATTGCTACCTGCGATAAGTGCTCCGCCCAATAGCATTAGGACGCCAGCGATGGCTACAAATGACAAAACAGATGTTAGACCCATGTTGAGCCTCCTGACAGTGCTTTCTGTGAAAACTTCTACAAAGTAGTCAATGTACTCTACGTTGGATGAACATGCCAAGTTTCACCCCAAGAATGAGGGGGTCGCGGGAAACCCGCATCAGCGTTGAGAGTTTTAGGTTGACCGCGTTCGCCAACTGACGGAAATCTGCCGACCATCTGTGGTACAATCCGCCGCACTTGAATCGGCGTTCGTCCATGATGTGCTCGCGCGAAAGGGTAAACTCTTGACCAATAATAGCGATGTTAAGGGCATCAGAATTTCGCAGCCAGTGTACTTGTTCACTGTGCTGATGGCTGGCATCGTAGCGCTGCTGGTGATCTCGGCCAGCATGACCAGAACCGACGTGGTGCGTCCTCATCCGACGCCGATTCCCGTTGATCCGTTTGCGAACCTCACTTACCAGTCCTATACCAGCCTTGACGGCACCTTCACCGTCGAGCATCCGACCTTGTGGACGCCGCAAGAAAACCCCACTTTGCAGCTCGTGACGGATTTTGTGCCCGCTAACAGCGACATGCAAACCGCCATCAGGATTTATTTCGCGGCGCTGCGTGCTTCTAAGAATTTGCCTGCTGACACGTCGCCAGAAGGCTTGGTGAAGGAACTGCTCCAGCAAGCGGATGGCGCGCCCGACATCTCCCCCGTCGAAGTGAGCGGACTCAAGGGCGTATGCGGACTGGCAAATTTCACGCTGCAAGATAACACCAAGAGCAAGGTAGAAAATTGCGTCGTGCCGCTGGATAGCGCCAACGAACATCTCGTCGTCATCACTGGCATCACGCACGCGGATCAGTGGTCGCGTATGGAACCCGTCATGCAGCGGTTAAAGAGTAGTCTACAAATCAAGGTAGAATCCGTGATCGCACGGATAGCGGCAGTGCTCGGCACGCAAGCACCGATCGAGACGGCGACTCCGGTTGCCACCGCTGAGGCAACATCCGCCGCGACGAGCGAAGCAACACAGGCGGCGACAGAAGCCGCCACGAGTGAAGCCACCGCCGCACCGACCAGCGAGGCAACTCAGGCGGCGACGGCAGAAGCGACGCCTTAACGTGACGCGCAGCGTTGGCGCGGCGAGACTGCGGAGAATCGTAAGCAGCGCTGACATGAAACTGAATTCGGTTGAGGGGAATATGAAACGACACGGGTTATTTCTACTTTGCGTCATGGCGGTATTGGCGGCAATTGCCGTGCCGTTGACGCTGTCGCAAGCGCAGACGCCGCAAGAACTGCTGACCAATAACGGCATGGATAATTATTACGGACTCGGCGGGGATAAGGTCGTGCCGCTCGGCTGGACGCTGCAATCCAGCATCCCGATCAATACCGCCAAGCAGCAGTGGCAGTTCGAGAATCAGCAGTACGGCGGCTCATGGCATCTATCGACGGGCAGCGCGGCCTTCAGCATGATGGCTTACCAGTACGTGCCGGGGATTCCGAACGGCACGCCGCTGCGCTTCTCCATCGAGGCCAACATTTTCACGTGCAATCAGCAAACGTCTTGCATCGGCAGCGATGGGCACCGCACGTCAGAAACGGGATCGAATGCCCGCGTGCGCGTTGGTATCGATCCGACGGGCGGCAAGGACAGCGCCTCGGCCTCCATCGTGTGGTCGGCTTTCTCGCAGCCGTGGGACGCCTTCCGCGCGCTGGTGATCGATTCGCGCACGACCAGCACGAACGGCGCTACGGTGTTCGTGAATTACACGCAAGATTACGCGATGCTGCTGAATAATCTGTATCTGGATAATGCCAGTTTGCAGGTGCTCGGCCCCGGCGTGACCATCGGCGGGACGAATACGGGCGGCACCGCTGTGCCCACCGTGCCTGCATTTGTGCCGTTCGTGACGCCACAAGCCACGCAGACGGATGGCAGCATCATCCATATCGTGCGTGAAGGCGATACGCTGTCGAGCATCGCGGTGGCTTACGGCGTGACCGTCGCCCAAATCCGCGAACTGAACAACCTGCCCGTCGGCGCGTTCATCCAGCCCGGTCAGAAACTGATCATCAGGAAGGGCGCAGGGCCGATCTATTTGATCGTGACCGCGACACCAGAAGGCACTTTGCCATCGACAGAGACGATCACCGCCACGCCCGCTGCCTCGCAGCCCGCGCCGTCAGGACGCCCGACCTTTGGCCCCGTGCTGATCCCGACGCGGACGCCGACTCAGAGCGCGGCACTGCCGCATCCACGCGCACTGGTGATCGATCCGGTGCGCGTGCTGGACGCCGAAACCGCCAGCACAGGAACGGTATGCCTGATCACGTTCAGCGATCTCAACGGCAATCAATATCAGGACGCGGGTGAAGCGCCGCTCGGCAGCATCCCGTTCGTGATCTCGCGGAATGCACAATCCGTGCGCGAGATCGCTACCAGCAACATCCGTCCGGCGTGCGCGGATGGCCTGAGCGCGGGGATGTACGAGATCGCCGCGAACTTGCCGTCGAACTCACGGCTGACGCTCGGCAATCCGGTCGAGGTCGATCTGAAGGCGGGCGTCGAACTGACTATCACAGCGGGCATCGCGCCGAGCGCAGAGGTTCAAGCAGCTGCCAGCAGTAATGCGGTGATCGAGGCACTGGTCAACAGCATCATCGAGCACAGCGGCGTGATCGTGCTGGCGGGCGCGGGCTTGATGCTGATCGGCGCGGTGGCGGTGGCGCTGCTGCGGCGGTGAGGAGTGCCTTCCCGTGTGGCTGTCCGTGATGTTGTACCATCACGGACAGAAAATTAGCATTTTACTAAGCGCTAAGAACTAAGCACTTAGCACTATTTTCGGAGAGTTGGTTGGCATGAGTGGTGAAATTGTCGCGGTTGGCGTCGTTTTGATCCTGATTCTGGCGGCGTACTGGTCGTTCGTGATCTTCCCGAAGCAGCGCGATTTCAAGAAGCACAACAATTATGTGCGTACCTTGCGCGTGGGCGACGAGGTGATCACCTATGGCGGGATCATCGGCACCATCTCGCGGATGGATCAGGAGAGCGGGGTAGCGTGGGTTAAGGTGGCGGAGAATGTCGAGCTGAAGATGATCACCGCCGCGCTCACCCGTCCCTACGAACCCGACGAGGTGGCTGCGAATGCCGCTATCGGCGTCGAGGAGAGCGTCACGCCGACTACTAACCGCGCCTGATCTGTTTGCATTTGCATAGCGCGCCCTAGCCGCGCATGGAAATTTGACCTGCTACTCGGCTTGTTCAGGCAAATGAGGAGGGTTATCTACATCGTCTTCCAGATGTTGTTTGATAATCCTCTTCACGTAGGCGGGTAGCGCTTCGCCACGTGAGCGTGCCTTTTCTTCTAGTTTTGTATAAAGCTGTATTTCGTCTTCATCCCAGACCATCTCAATCCGGCGTATGTTTCGAAGGGCGACATGTAGATACGTTTCTGGAGTCGCCCAGTAGCAAGTCTTACAAATGGCCGGATTTTTGGCCTCCGACCAGTTGGGGCAATGTTCGCACGACCACGATTTCGCCCGATTACACGCTCCGCAAAGTAGCATATAATCCGCAATCGCACGCTCCGTAGTGACCGGATCACCGATAACCTCATATGGTACGCGATGGTCAATCTGAAGATAGCGGCTCTCATAAGGGCTTCGACAGATCGCGCACAAGGAACCCTGCTGGTTAATCAGGGCTACCTTGAATTTCTTCGGGAAACTGCGTCGGCCTGCTAGACGATCCGCTCGTATTGTGGATACGTCCCCGAAACGATAGGCGGCGATGGTTTTGCCGTCCGCGTTTTTCACGCGGATCGTTTCTAGCGGGATGCCAACCTCACGGAGATCGCGGGCTGCTCTGGGCGCGTGTTTGTATCCGTAAAGTGTCTCCAGCTCTTCCGTCGTCACTGATCCGTGCTTGAGGATGTGCTCGGCAACAATGCGTGGACGTTTATTGGTCAACTGGCGAATGAGGTCGAGAATTGCTTGGGGAACTTGCGAGGATGTCATGGCGATTCGAATAGTTGGAGTTGTCGCGGGAGTGTGTGCGGAGCAACGTGCATGTCTTTACCTAGCCGACTCATCAGCGCGGGCGACAGATAGAGGGATTCAAAGGTATGGGCACGGCGTCCTAACAGTGTCGCTTGCGAGGATCGTCCGGCCTCAAGTTCGATATGAGCTAGATCCAACTCAGCGGGCAACCGTGCGCCGTAGATTTTGGCATCCGTGCGCCCATCGTAACTGACGATATAGGAAATGCCGCGTTCATTCAAGGTGTGGAGCGTCCGGGCAAAGCCTTCAAACGTGATGCTGGCTTGATAACGTGGATCGCGCGACTTACTCACCCCTTGATAGGGCGGATCAAGGTACACAATATCGGATTGAACCGCCATGTCCAACACATCGCGATAATCGAGATTGTGCAGGGAAGTGCGATTTATGAGTAGGCGCGAGGCGTGCGCTATCTGATCGCGCATCGTGTCTGGCTGTGCTCCTTTACGTCGGTTATCGGGACTCTGGTTGAATTCGCCTTGCGCATTGTAGCGCACCGAGGCTTTCACACAGCGCGCGAGCAAATAGAGAAAATGATCGGGATGGTGCGTCCGATTGAATTCGGCGCGAATCGTATCGTAAAAGGCGCGTTCTTGCCCTTGCTGCTGAATCCATAGCGCACGATATTGGGCGGCGATCTCGTCTGGATGGTCGATGATCGCCGCCCACAGCGCCATCAGAGCGCTATTCGCGTCATTGAGTACCACCGAAGCGACTTTCTTATGATGCAGCCCGGCTAAGGCGACGGCGGCGGAACCGGCAAAAGGCTCAAGCAAACGGGTGGCATCATCGGGGAAGAATGTCAAAATTTGCGCTGCCAAATGGCGTTTACTTCCCTGATAGGGAATGGGATGTGCAACCTTCATAGCCATACAATTCGTCTTCGCTGATGGTAGTTTTATTGTACACGATCACCTAGCCGCTCCACAGTCCGATCTCGGTTCGACTCGCCGCGTAAGTTGCGCTATAAACACCGTCCATTGTTGTGATTCTCGCCTAATTACCAACTTTGGATAACTTGCTATGCCGATTCCTGATGCTTTTTATGCGCACAAGCCGCTCGTTATTGCCCATCGTGGAGCCAGCCACGACTCGCCTCAAAATACTTTGGTGGCCTTTGAACTCGCCAAGAAAATGGGCGCGGATGGCGTCGAACTGGATACCTCGCTGACCCGTGACGGCGTGCCCGTCGTGATCCACGATCTGACGCTGGAAGGCACGACGAACGGTCACGGCGCGGTCAATTCGTACACGCTCGACCTGATCAAGAAGCTGGATGCGGGCAGCTCGTTCGATGCGGCTTACGCGGGTGAGCGCATCCCGACGCTGGATGAAGCGCTGGAAACCATCGGCAAAGACCTGATCGTGAACATCGAGCTGAAGGCCAATAGCTGGTACTCGGATGGACTGGAACAGGCCGTCCTGAACGTGATCCGCAAGCACAGCGCCAGCGGACGCGTGGTGATCTCTTCGTTCAACCCGTTCACGTTGCGTCGCTTCCGCCAGCGCGCGCCGGAAATCCCGATTGGTTATTTGTATTCCACCGACGAGCCAGTTTATCTGCGCTATGGCTGGTTCATGGCAGGCTTGACGCACGAGGCACGCCATCCGCAAGCGACCATCATCGATGGCGGCTTCATGTACTGGGCGCGGACACATGGCTTTCGCGTGCATACGTGGACGGTGGACGATCCGAACCGCATCCGCGAACTGCGCGATCTGGGCGTGGACGCGATCATCACGAATCGCCCTGACGTGGCGTTGACGGCGCTCGGCAGAACTTAAGCGCCCGCATCTAGACAATTTCCTAACAAATTATAGTGTTCACAATAGTTGACGGTGTTCACAATTTATGCGATACTGTGAACATCGTTAACTATTGTGAACATAGATAACAAAGATCGAGGCGAAGCATGGTGACACGGCGCGAACGGCAGCGCGAAGCAACGCGCGAAGAGATCAAAACCATCGCCCTCAAGCAGATGGCACGCAAAGGCACGGCAGGGCTGTCACTGCGTGGCATTGCGGAGGAAATGGGGCTGACCGTGACCGCGCTGTACCGCTATTACGGCAGCCTCGATGACCTGATCACGGCGCTGATCATGGACGGGTTCGATGCGCAGGCGGATTCGCTGCAAGCCGCCGTTGATCGTAACTTGCGCAACGGCGCGGGTGCTCAACTGCTGGCGCTGATGCTGGATTATCGCGATTGGGCGCTGGCGAACCCCGCCGTGTTCCAACTGCTGTACGGCAACCCGATCCCCGGCTATGAAGCGCCCGCTGAACTTACCGTGCCCAAGGCCAAACGCGGGATCGACATCGTGTTCAGCGTGTTGATGCCCGAATTTCAGGCGGGCACCCTGCGCTTGCCGCCCGAAGCCGATCCCAACGTGATCAAAGCGGCGCTGGCGGACTATCCGGGACTCGATCCGGCGCTGCTGTACATCACTATCGAGGGGCGGCTGCGGATGCACGGGCTGGTCATGCTGGAACTGCACGGTCATCTCGAAGGCACAGTGATCGATCCGGCGCGTTTCTACCGCCATGAGTGCGAATGCGTGATCAAAAGCGTCGGCCTTCCGCTCACCGAACCGCCCTGAAGCAGCATCGCAGACTAACTAACCACCTACACTGACAACCTATTTCAACCAGAATTCGCCAATTCACGGCGAGTCTCGCTTGGCGCTGCCTGTGATCGGCGGCGTCATCACAACGCCGCACGCCACATGCGCGGGGATGGCGCAGTCTTGCCCGATCATCGGTCGGGCGCAGCACGCACTTTATCAAACTGGCATTCAGTCATCTCTAGGAGAGCTATCATGAACACGACATCTTCCGATCTACACGTCATCCTTGGCACTGGCCCGATGGGCACCGGCGTCGCCCGCGAATTGATCCGGCGCGGCAACAAGCATATTCGCATGGTCAATCGCAGCGGCAACGCGCCGCTCGATCTGGCTGGCGGCGGTGATAACGTCGAAGTGGTCAAAGGCGACGTGTACAATGCTGCGAGCGTGCGGACGCTGACCAAAGGCGCACTGGTCGTGTATCAATGCGCACAGCCCGCGTATTCGGAATGGACGACCAAATTCCCGCCGATGCAAGCCGCTATCGTGGAGGGCGTCGCCGCCAACAATGCCAAGCTGATCGTGACCGAGAATTTGTACATGTACGGCGAAGTCGATGGGCCGATTCATGAGGGCTTGCCCTACGCGGCGCATACCAAGAAGGGAAAAATCCGCGCTCAGCTATCACAGGCACTGCTAGATGCCTTCAAACAGGGCAAACTGCGTGTCGCTATCGCACGCGGATCGGACTTCTTCGGCCCCAATGACGCCGTATCGGGCGATCTGACCTACCGTCCGGCGCTGGCGGGCAAAACAGTCAACGCCATCGGCAAGCTGGATATGCCGCACACATACACCTTCACCGAAGATTTCGCCAAAACGCTGGTGATCCTCGGTGAGCGCGACGAAGCACTCGGTCAGGCGTGGCACAGTCCCAACGCGCCGACCGTCACCACGCGCGAGTATCTCGCCCTGATCTTCAAGGCCGCCGGAACGCCGTTCAAAGCCAGCGCCGCCAACAAGCTGATGCTGCAAGCGCTTGGCCTGTTCGTCCCCAATGTGCGCGAGGTCGTGGAAATGTACTACGAATTTGCCAAGCCGTTCGTGGTCGATCACAGCAAGTTCGTCAAGGCGTTTGGTAACCACGCGACGCCGCTGGAAGAAGCCGTCGCCAGAACCGTCGCATGGTTCCGCCAGCATCCACAGACGGCACATTAAGATATTCTCAGCAAATCGTAATGAATTGATGATACGTTAGCGTAACCTCTCCAAAAATGTGGTGTTATTATGGGCGACGTTCACAGGAACTAATCGTTCCAGCATTAACGCGAAACAACCAAGAGGTTACGCATGGATCAAAGCATTCTGCTCCCGCTTTTCACTTTCCTCGTATGTTATGTCATTGGTTCGATGCCCACCGCGTACCTGATCGGGCGCATCAACAGGATCAACATCTTCCAGATCGGCAGCGGCAACATGGGCGCGGCGAATGCTATTCGCGCGATGGGAATGAAGTGGGGCGTCCTCGTGTGGATCATCGATACCCTCAAGGGCGTGTTAGCAGTGGCCTTAGCGTGGAACCTCCCCGGCGCTCCGTTGAGCAACGGCGTGATCGGCGCGATTGCCGTCGTGATCGGGCATAACTGGTCGTTCATCGCGGCGTTGATCACGGGCAAAATTCGCGGCGGCAAGGGCGCGGCAACAGCGGGCGGCACATGGCTAATCCTGATGGCTCCGTGGTGGCAGATCATTGTGATTACGCTGTCGCTGTGGGGCGCGATTGTGCTGCTCACGCGGTACGTTTCGCTGGCGGTGCTGGTTTCCGTCGGGATCGGCACGATCTGGGTGATGGTCTTGATTTCGCAAGGCTCGATGGGCATTCCGAGCTTTTACGCCTTCTACATCCTGATCGTCGGCTCGATGATTTTCTACCGTCACCGCGAAAATATTAAGAGCCTCTTGGCGGGACGCGAACGCCGCTTGGGTGAACGCGCTCACTAAGCGGCGCTGTGCCTATCTCCCACATCGGAATATAATGCTGTGAACGCATCGGAAGGGCGGGTCGTTGACTCGCCCTCCGCATGTCACCTGTACGCGATCAGGATGAAGCAGCCCACGATGATTCACACACTCCAGCAGCGACTCGGCTTATCTGCATTGTGTTGTCTGCTCGTCCTCACGGCGTGCAGCACCCCGCCGCCGACGCCTACGCCGCGCCCAACGCTGACCGCTACCGCGATCCCGACCAGCATCAACCGTGAACTGCCGCCGACATGGACGCCGACCTTCACCTTTACGCCGCGCCCTACCCGCACACCGCTGCCAACGCCTACCATCGTGCCGACCTTCACCAGCGCCGAACTGTGCCAGTTCTTCGCCATCGTGACGCCCGCATCCGGCGTGACGGCGGATTTCAATGCGGTGGTGACGTTCTCGTGGAAAGGTGTGCCCAAAGGCCGGACGATGCAGCTTTCCCTGCTGCGCCAGAACGCGCAGGGCGGGATCAAGCTCGATGTGCCGTTTGATGGCGGTGCTGTGTTCCCGATCTCGCTGAAACTGCTGCCGGGTTCGGGCACCTACGAATGGCGCGCGGTGGTGATCGATCCGCTGTACGGGGAAATCTGCGAGACTAAAGGCATCCTCGTCCGCGCCCGCCCCGACTGGTTCTGAGTGACGGCGGCACTCAATGCTACAATGGTAAACACGCCGACTATAGAGAAATTTCGGGTTCAATGATCACTCAGCAATGGTCACAGAGCGCCGGAACAGTCATCCACCGGAATTATCCGTGCGACCGTCAGAGTACCTGCACACAAGCTAACCCCTGATCCGCGCTCGCCGCCTATGCTTGCTTGAGCATCGATCCTCATTTCCCCGCTTGATATTCGCTCAACTACACAACACTGCTCCTCGTCGGTTGTTTAGAGTTTTTTGCGGGTAGGTTCCTAAAATGAGATGTCAATAGCATTAGCATTATCAAGTGTGCTTTCTTAGCCTAACATACGGGCACCTAGAGGAAATCATGTTGCATGACGAATTTACGGAACATCTGCACGTCGTCTACATCATCGTGGGATCGATGATATTGTCTGCGCTGCTGGCTGGCGTCGTGGACTTGCGGCAAGGCATCCGACTGACGACTGAAATAGCCGCGAATTTTTTGCTGTATTGGGTCGTGATGCTCGGTCTGTATTTGTTGTTCCGGCTGTTCAATCTATTTCTACAGGCCGTGCGAGGCGATTTTTAACCTCTGGCGTTGAACGAACTAATGCGAGAAAACCTTAAATTGCTGAGGAGCGAGTCCTGAGGAGACTACGTTTTCTCGGAGAATGGACAGCGAGAGCCTTGTATAATAGGCGATAGGTAGACGGTGCGCCTCGGTATCACGCATCAATCCGCTGCTCGGATCAGCCACATCACTACTATTTCACTGAAGTAGGCAAGGCAAACTTGAAAAAGGACGTTGATTTTACAGAAGTGCGCCAGATATGCGCTGAACATCAGATTACCATCAAGGATTTACAGTCGATTACTGGGAGTTTTGGCAAGCGGATTTATTTCATCAACCAAGAATTCCTCTTACGCGTGTCAGAAACACCCATGACGCTTGAACTGGAGAAATTCAGACGGGTTGCCACGCTAGACTTCGTACCAAAAATCATCCACATGGGTACGCTCCAGCAGAAAGACGAGCCAACTTACTATATCCTTTTGACCTTATTGCCCGGTGATGATTTTGTAAACGTCTATCCAGCGACCACGACAGCACAACAAAAACAGCTGGGTAAAGAGGTCGCAAGATTTTTGGATAACTTGCAGGCGTTTGCCGGCACTTCCTACGACATTGGCCTCTATGTGCCGATGCTTCCTCACTTTTCCGGGACTTGGCGTGATGGTCATCAAAAATACTGGGAACTGTTTGCGCAAGAAGCCGCAAAGTTACCCCTGAAGCCGGACAGCATCCAGATTTTCGAACGCGCATATCAATTTCTGCAAACATCCAGTGCCGCGTTAGATTTTCAAACTGGTCCTAAACTGCTGCACAACGATTTTCACCCCAAAAACATCTTGCTGGATCAAGGGAAGTTTTCAGGCGTGATCGATTGGGAATGCTCGCAGTTTGGCGAAGCAGATTTCGAATTGTGCCATCTCATCCACTGGTGCGTATATCCACCCGAACCCGACATCGATTTCAGAACGTTTCTGAGAGCCTTCTTCGATGCCTCGCCCCGCTGCGCCCGCGTTCCTGATCTTGCACTGCGCTTAACCATCTATCAAATTGAACATGAGTTGCAGCAGATTATCTGGAATGCGAGCGGCGCTGAGTCGTGGAGAGTTCCGCGTCTTGTCCGTTGGATGGATGGGGGTGTGGATGACTTGCTCAGAGAAATAGCGACCTAATCCCGCCTCAGATCAGCATCGGGTTAGCTCCACCACGTCGGACAGAGCCAACCACATTATTCACTTTTCCCTAAAAGTAGTAGCCGCGCTGACGTCCGTCAAAAACGACCACTTCTCATGCAGCAGTTCTTGAAAACGCCTCGCGGAACCGCACGGACATGGATCGTTGCGCCCGAGTTTTTCGAGCAACTCTTTGTCAGCATGGACGACGCGATCACCGCGTTTCACCTGCCGCTCGGACGGATAGCCTTTGCGCCGCTTGCTGGACGGCTCAAAAGCTCACCATGTCACCGAATTCGTCAACGTCTGTGTATTTCATGATAATCCTCACTTTACTAAGTTAACGATGGGCACCATCTTACTATAAAAGCTGTTAATAGGTCAATAAGGATCAACGCCGCATTCTTCTCACGCAAGTTCCCCATTTCACAATCGCTGCTGATTCAGTCTACAATCTCTGAGGTAGATACGACCATGCTGATCGCCGCCACGGGGAACACGCATCGCATTCGCATCTACTCAGCACTCAGCACTTGAAAGGCGACATGATGGGACAACGCGTGGTAGTGATCGGGGCGGGCGTCGGCGGACTGGCGACGGCGGCGCTGCTTGCTAGAGACGGCGACGAGGTGACGGTCATCGAGAAGAACGAGCAAGCGGGCGGACGCGCGAGTATGCTAGAACGCGATGGTTTCCGCTTCGACATGGGGCCGTCGTGGTACCTGATGCCGGACGTGTTCGAGCGGTTCTTCCAGCAGATGGGCACGACCACCGCCGATCATCTGAAGCTGCGCCGCCTGAGTCCGCACTACCGCTTATTTTTCGCGGATGGCACGCACGTAGACATCACGGGCGATCTGGCACGCGATAAGCTGTTATTCGAGCAGCTTGAACCGGGTTCGGCGGCACGCTTCGAGCAGTATCTCGCGGAGGCCAAGCAGAAATATGACGTTTCGCTACGCTCGATCCTGTACCGCAACCTCTCGTGGCGCGATTTTTCCGATCCTGAGTTGCAGGCGCAAGGCCGCAACCTGCACGTTTTCGAGTCGATGGAACACTACGTGCGGCGGTTCTTCCGCGCCGAAAAGATGCATCAGATTTTGCAGCACACCTTATTGTTCCTCGGTGGCACGCCGCAGACTACGCCCGCGCTGTACAGCCTGATGACGCATGTCGATTTCGGCCTCGGCGTCTGGTATCCCGACGGCGGCATTTACGAAGTCATCAACGCGCTGGTGCGGATCGGTCAGCAGCACGGCGTCCGCTACCTCTATAACGCGCCCGTCACGCAGATCGAAGTCACTAGCGGGCGTGTGACCGCCGTCCACAGCGGCGCTCAGCGCCTCCCCGCCGATGTGGTCGTCTCCAACGCGGATTATCACCACACGGAAACCCTGCTCTCTGATCAGCGGCAGCGGCAGTTTGGCGATTTCTACTGGCGGCGTCGCTCGCTCGCGCCCTCGGCCTTCATCCTGTATCTCGGCGTCAAGGGGACACTGCCCACGCTGGCGCATCATAATCTGCTGTTCAGCAAGGAATGGGACACGCATTTCCGCCAGTTGGTCAAGCATCCCGTGTGGCCCATGCAGCCATCGCTGTATTTGTGCGTGCCGAGCAAAACCGATCCCACCGTCGCGCCGCCCGATCACGAGAATGTGTTCATCCTCGTGCCCGTCGCGTCCGGCCTGTACGAAACCGACCAGTCACGCGCCGAATATGCCGATCACATCCTGCATTACATCGAAACGCAGCTCAACATCGGCATCCGGCACCGCATCGTTACGCAGCAGATTTTTTCGGTCAGCGATTTCGCCAGCCGCTACAACAGCTATCAAGGTTCGGCGCTTGGGCTGGCGCATACCGTGTGGCAGTCCTCGATCTTCCGCCCGCCGAACCGCAGTAAGCGCGTCCCGAATCTGTATTTCGTGGGCGCGAACACCACGCCGGGGATCGGGGTGCCGATGTGCTTGATCTCGGCGCAGGTGGTGCGGGATCGGCTGCGGGCTACATGAGCAGGGTTTTGTAGGCGAAGGCGGCGAAGCCCATCAGCCCGTTGATCAGCGGCAGCCACCAGTAGACGCGCGTGATCGACAGGGTCGGACGCAGGAGCAGCGCCGCGATCAGCAGCGGATAGACCAGCGTGACCACGCCCACCGCCCCGATCACGCTGATAGTCAGCAGCGCGAAGATCAGCCAGTTGAGGCCGACGAAGACCAGCGTGCCCGTTTTGCCGAGCAGCACCGCGACCGTCGTAATGCCAGCCGCGCGATCCGGCGCGATGTCGGGGATGGCGGAATAGGCGTGCATCCCCGCCGCCCAGCCAATCGCGGCGATCACGATTGCCAGCGGGGGCAGCGTGCCCGCCTTGATGGTGTAGCCGATGAAGCCCGGCAGCACGTATAGCACGTTGGAATACGAATCGAGCAGCGGGCGGGCTTTCAGGCGTAGCGGCGGCGCGCTGTAGGCCACGCTCAACGCGACGAAGAGGACATGCAGCCACCACGTTTGGCTTGGCAGCAGCGCCAACACTGCTACGCTCAGGAATACGCAGATCAGCAGCACACTTTTGAGGCGTCGCCGTTCGGCATTCTGCAAACGGTGCTCCTGCGCCTCTTTTTTGGCGTTCAGAGCGTCGGTATCGGCGTCGAACCAGTCGTTGATCCCGTACAGCAGCAGGTTGGCGGGCAGCAGGTAGAAGATCAGCAGCAGCCAGAACGCGGGTGGATACAGCCCATGCCACCCGTTCGGCAATCCGCTGGCATAACCGAGCAAGAACGGCCCCGCCGTGTACATCCAGAAACGAGGCCGCGACACACTGAGGAGAAATCGCATCTTATCATCCAGTCAACGCACGAAAGGACATACTATCCATGATGCAGCGAGAGGATACTCAGTCACATTCGGCCTCGCCACCTCACTGCTCAGTCGTGCCGCTGTTGACCTCACTCCCCGCTGCAACGGTAGCCTCCGTGATCCGCAGCGGGCCATAGCTCGCGCCGATGCCCCACACAATGCCGTACAGACCAAACAGCAGCGCGCCGACAAGGGCGAGGATCATCGGTGACTCGCTGGCCTGTAGCGCCAGCCCGAACAGCAGGGTCGAAACTCCCGTGGTGAGCGTCGCCAGACCAAAATTGACGGCGAATACGCGACCCCGAAATCGATCCGGCGTGGTCATCTGAAGCATCACGTTGCTCACCGTCCAGATCGTGCCTCCACCGATATGCGCGATCAGCAGGGCGAGACCGCCCAATAGCAAGCTGCCTAGCCAGCCCGACAGCCCGAAGATCGCATAACCAAGCGCCGCCACGAGAAAGCTGACCCAGATCGCGGCGCGCTGTTTTTTGATGTCGTTCCCGATGAGCGTGCGCAGGAACAGCGGGCCGATGAATGCGCCGAGGCCGCGTGCCGCATACAGGAAGCCGATCCCCGCGTCACCCGCTTGGAAGACCTGCAACCCGAAGACGCTCAACAACACAAACACGCCTGCGCCAATCCCCCACCCTGTTTCGACCCCGACCAAGTTGAGCGCGGGTAAATACTGGCGCAAATAGCTCAGACCTTCCTTAAAATCGCGCCAAGGCGTGGCCTTACGTTCGACTTGCGGGCTAGGGATGTCTACCGTCGCGATGAGGGCGGCGGCGATAAGGAAGGACAAGGCGTTGATGATAAAGGCGGCGTCACGACCAAAGAGGGTGGACACGAGGCCGCCGAGCGCCGATCCGACCATGACCATAACGCCCCACGTGACGCCGCTCAACGCGTTCGCCGCAAAGAGTTCTTCGGAACTCACGACGTTCGGGATGCTGGCGGAACTGGCGGGGGCAAAAAACGAGGCCGAGACAATCAGCAGCACGCTGGCGAGGTACAGCAGCCACAGAGTCCTGCTGTCGTGAACGAATATGAACAGCAGCGCGATCACGGCGGAGAACAGGTTCATCCCGATCATCAGCGTGCGCCGATCAAAATGATCCACGATTGGCCCGGCATAGGGGATGAGGAAAAAGGACGGCAGCGTATTGCACAGGATCGCCAAACTTGCGCCGAGGCCGCTGTTGGTGAGCTGCAAGACCAGCCCCAAGACGGCGACGCTGTTGAACCAGTCACCGCCCGCCGAAATCAACTGTGCGATCCAGAGACGGCGAAAACGGTCATTTTGCCGGATGAGCTGCCAATAGCCAACGGTTGGCGCGGTCACCTTCGCGGAGGAACTGTTCATCCTCGATCAGGACTCCTTATCTCATGCGATTGAGCATACTCGGAAGGCGTCCCGCTGACCATAGCTTAGGTCGTCTTCGGGCGCGTGACCAAGCGCAACAGTGGCAAGCGGAGCACCAGCAGCACGGCGACGATGATCGCGAATGTCAGCGGAAGCTGCTTGAAATCGCGATCCAGCAGGTAGAAATGCGCCGCCGCCAGCGGAATCGCGAGGTAAACAAGGCGGTGCAGCACTTTCCAGCGTTTGCCGAGCCGCCGCTGCCAGCCCGCCGTAGACGTGAGCGCCAGCGGGATCAGCAGGATCAAGCTGATCAGGCCGACGCTCATGGCGGGGCGTTCACCGAGATCACGCCAGATCAAGTCCCATTCCAGCGCGTTTTCGAGGTAGGCATACACAAATAAGTGCGCACCCGCGAAGCAGAAACCATACACGCCGAGCGGACGGCGACACGGCACAAGCTGCCGCCAGCCCGTTAGTTTGCTGATCGGCGTCACGGCGAACGAGGCGACCAGCAGAATCAGGCTGATCATGCCCGTGCGCAGCATCACGAAGCGTTCCGGCAGCGCCAGATCGCCAAACTGGTACATGACGAACAGCCACCCCGCCAGCCCGACCGCGATGAGATGCACGAGCAGGCGAGGCCAATGTCGGCGCAGCCACGAGGGACGCTTGCTCTCGACGCTAATAGTCCTGCTCCGAATAACAGCAACGAGCCATCAGCCCGATGACTCGCTGCCAACGGACATGCTAGAGTAGGTTGTAGCCGAAATCGTGCGTGAAATCGCGCCACACGCTGTGGACATGCGTGCCGCGATTGCGCGAATTGTCGAATTCTAACAGAAAAGTCGGCCCTTGCAGCCGATAATACTGAGGTCGCCGCGCTTCCAAACTGCCCGCCCACCCGAAGCGCACCTGCTCGATGCCCGCTTCGATCAGCCGATCATAATGCGCCTTCGTCAGCGCTTCCGGCAGCACGCCGAGATACGCCTCGATGATCTCCGTCACCAAGTTCTGCTGGTCGCCGTCGAGCGCGGCATACAGCACGCCAAGCGGCCCCAACGGCGTGACGCGCGGATTATTCTGCGTGACATGGTTGGTCAGGGTATTGGTCTGGAAGATTGCGGCGGCACGCGCCTCGCCCTCCAGCGAATTGACCAGTTCGCGCGCGGCGTCTTCCTCACGACCGAGCGCACGCAGTCCGGCGTCGTTTTCGGTAGGCCACGATCCGAGGAAGAACGGCATCACCTCGACCTGTTCGCCCACCACCGTGAAGTGCCGCGAGAGGTGATGGCCTTCCCAGCGCCAGCCCCAACCCGCCGCGTCGCCTACAGTCCCGAACACGGTGACGTAATACTGTTGGGGATCATTGCCGAGGTCATTTTGCAGCGACATGATGTCGAGCGCCTTCTGGTAGCCCACTGGCGACACGCTGGCTTGCAGCAGCGCGAAGGCAGCCGCCTTCTGATCGTCGTTCATGTCGCGTAGCGGCAGTCCATGACGCGGGAAACCGCTCGGCGTCGTCCAGTGCCAGCGGAAGCGCTCGTCATCCGTGAAGGCGTAACTAGCGGTAGTGCGCTGTTCCGGCGACAACGTATCAAGAAAGGTAGCCGCTGCCGCCGCGATGCTCTGTGCCAGCGAAGTCTGCTGCGCGGCGCGGGCGATGATGGGCAGCCGTGCCGCGATCAGGCCGCCGATTCCGCTTACTGCTGCATACTTCAACATCCGCCGACGACTAATCATGTGGTTGGTCATGGTGTAGTCTCCCCTACTCACCATCCCGACGATGGTATTAGTATGAAGGCAGCTTGCGCGAAAATCCGCAGCTTCTCATGGGCTTTTCATCAAGACTTGGCTCCGTACAGCGTGGCAAGGGCGGCTTCGTCCATTTTGATGCTCTGTGTCTCGGTTGGGAACTGCCCGCTGCGCACCTCGTCGGCGTAAGACAGCACCGCCGTGCGGATGGCTTCCGCGAGGTTGGCGTACTGCTTGGCGTGGCGCGGTTTCATGTCGTCCAGCAAGCCCACGATGTCGTGAAAGACCTGCACCTGCCCGTCGCAATCTGGCCCCGCGCCGATGCCAATCGTCGGGATGGTCAGCCGCCGTGTGATTTCCTTCGCCAGCGGTGCGGGGATCGTCTCCAGCACGATGGCGAACGCGCCCGCCCGTTCCAGCGCGAGAGCGTCGTTCAGCAAATGCTGCGCGGCGTCGGCGTCCCGCCCCTGCACGCGCCAGCCGCCGAGTTGATGCACGCTCTGCGGCGTCAGGCCGATATGCGCCATGACGGGGATGCCCGCCGCTACCACGCGCTCAACAATCGGGGCGATTGCCTCGCCGCCTTCCAGCTTGACCGCGCCCGCGCCGCCTTCTTGCATCAAGCGCGCCGCGTTGGTCAGCGCTTGTTCGGGGCTGATCTTGTACGACATGAACGGCATATCCGCCACGATCAGGGCGTTTTGCGTGCCGCGCACGACCATCTTGGTATGGTAGATCATCTCGTCCAGCGTGACGGGGACGGTGGTGGCGTTGCCCTGTACGACCATGCCGAGCGAATCGCCGACCAGCAGCATCGGGACGCCGGTGCTTTCGATCAGATGCCCGATGGTGGCGTCGTAGGCAGTGACCATCGGAATGCGCTGTCCAGCAGTTTTCATTTTGCGGATGTCGAGGATGGTGGTGCGCATGATGCGCTTCTCCTGCTTATTGGCTCGCTACATGCTTGCATGGTGAATTGTAGGAGAAGCACTTGGCAAACACAATAAGATTTGCCATAGAACTTGCAGCGATCGTTTTTACAACGTGTGCTATACTGGCGTGGGGTACAATATCCAACATCGAGATCGACACCCAAACGTTGGTAAGTGTGGGTTATAACGCGAGATGGATCGAGAAGAATCGCCACTGCTGCCCAAAAGCCAAGCCTTCCGCCAGATGCCGTGGCAGCGTGCGCAGACACAAACCACCCTGTTGATCGTGATGGTGATCGTGGTCAGCCTGATCATCGGGGCGCTGTATCTAGTCCAAGCGACAGTCACCGCCACCACGGGCGATCAACTGATCCGGCTGCGCGAAGAACGCGATCAACTTTCCCGCAGCAACGAAGACATGGAATCTCAGATCGCCTTCAAGCGCAACTTGGCTGTGCTGACGGGACGCGCGCAAGCCTTGGGCTTCTCGCAGGCCAGTTCGGACGATATGCGCTGGGTGGTGGTGGATAATTACACGCGGCTGCGCGCGACCGCGACGCCCATCATTACGCCCGTGCCAACCAACGCGTATACAGAAACCTTCGATGGTTGGGTGCGTGACCAGTGGGGGCATTTGGTGCAGCAGTTCGAAGCGTGGGCGGGCAGCCGCAGTGCGCAGGGTACGCCGCAGCCGTAATAGTGCGGTTTAGTGCTTAGTGCTTAGTGCTTAGTGCTTAGTGCTTAGTGCTTAGTCTATTAGAGCGTACTTGAGATATTAGTAGTGTCTAGTGGTGTAATCAAGCATTGGTGATGGATGTTAGCGTAGTGGAGCGGGCTGATGAGAACGACTTTTAACCGACGATTATCCGTAATTACCGTGGTACTGCTCTTGGTCGGCCTTGTGCTGCTGGTCAGGTTGGCGTCGTTCCAGTTCAATTTCGACATCAACACGTACTGGAAAAACACCAATCGTTATGTGCAAGTGGGCGACGAAGCCCCCTCGCGCGGGTTGATCCTTGACCGCAATGGCGAGATGCTGGCGGGCAACACCACCGAATATCGCGTCGGCCTCAGTCCCGTCTACATCACCGATAAAGAAGGCGCGGCGCAGAAATTGGCGCAGGTGCTCAACCTCGATGAAGCCGCTATCTACAAGGCCGTGACCAGCAAAGATTCCTACGTCCAGCTGACTAGCGCGCTGATCTCGGCGGAAACCGCGCGGAAAGTGGACGAACTCGGCATCTTCGGCGTCCGGCTCGATCCCGAACCCAAGCGCATCTATCCGCAGGGCAGCCTCGCCGCCCACGTGATCGGCTTCGTGGGTTGGGATGGCACGGAACGGCGTGGTTATGTCGGCGTCGAGGGCGACTATAACGACGACCTCGCGGGGCAAAAGCTGATCACCGAGGAAAGCAGCATCCCGTTCGATGCCAACGCCAACACGCGCCCGCCGCCGGGACGCACCATCATGCTGACCATTGACCGCCGCTTGCAGTACATCGCGGAAACCGAACTACAAAAGGCGATCAGCGATTACAAGGCGGAAAAAGGCACCATCATCATCATGGATCCCCGCACGGGCGAGATTCTGGCGATGGCCTCGTTCCCCAATTTTGATCCCAACACGTACACGACGGCTGATCCCAAATCGCTGAAGAATCCCGCCATCAGCGACGAATACGAACCCGGCTCGGTCTTCAAGATCGTGACGGCGGCACTGGCGCTGCAAGATGGCGGCATCGATCCCAACACATGGACGTATCTGGACAAGTCTGTCTACATGCTCGGCGGCGCGCCCATCCAGAACTGGGATCGCGCGGGGCACGGTACGCAGACCTTCGCACAAATCTTGATCCGCTCGTGGAATGTGGGCACGACTACGCTGTCCGTCGAGGTGCTCGGTCTCCGCAAATTCTATGACGGCCTCAAGCGCTTCGGCGTCGGGCAAGCCACCGGCATCGACATGGAAGGCGAAGCGTCCGGCACGCTCAAAGAACCCGGCATCAGCCTGTATTGGAGCGAGTCCGAACTCGGCACCAACAGCTTTGGTCAAGGCTTGACGGTGACGCCGCTGCAAATGCTGGTTTACGGCAACATCATCGCCAACAAGGGGCAGATGATGCAGCCGCACATCCGGTTGGCGACCATCGACGGCAACCGCGTGATCCGCGCCGAACCGATCCCTGTCCGCAGCCCGATCTCGCCCGAAGTCGCGGACACCATCCGCGACATCATGATCCGCGTGGTGAACGAAGGCGAAGG
This sequence comes from Anaerolineae bacterium, assembly GCA_019637615.1. GTDB lineage: Bacteria > Chloroflexota > Anaerolineae > Aggregatilineales > UBA2796 > JAHBVK01. The sequence goes on from JAHBVJ010000010.1 coordinate 32,310, forward strand.
CGATAAGGCACAGGTGCGCGGCTACACCATCGCGGGCAAAACAGGCACGGCGCAGCGTCAATGTAACGAGTGCGGCGGCTACGACCCGTACTACAACAACGTCTCGTTCCTCGGCTTGGTGCCCGGTGACGAACCCCGCGTCAGCATCTTGATCCAGATGGAAAAAGTGCCCGATTATGCCAGTCAAACGGCGGCGGTGGTCTTCTCTGAACTTGCGCAGCGTCTGGTGGTCGTGATGAACATCCCCACCGATGCGGAGCGGGCGGTGCTCAAGGCGCAGGGTGGGCAAACCGACCAGATCGAATTCAGGTAGTGATCAAGTTATGTCATCTGCGACAAGTAATGCCGTTTCTCTCGCGTTAACGTTCGGCGCAGTCACCTTCTTGTTGGCGGTGATCTGGGGCGCGCCGCTGGTCGAAGTGCTGCGCCGCTTGAAGGTGGGCATGAAACTGCACGTCGATGGTCCCAACTGGCATTCGGGCAAAGCGGGCACGCCGACGATGGGCGGGCTGCTGATCGTGATCCCGGCCTTCCTTATCACGTTGATGGCAAATTTCGTCAATCTGATCCGCCCCAACAGCGCGGGCACGGGCGTCAGTATCCTTGTGCCGTTGTTTGTGCTCGTCGGGTTCGCCGTCGTGGGCGCGGTGGATGACTTGGTCAAGGTGCGCACGCAAGGCGAAGGTATCTCCGCCCGTGCCAAGCTGCTCGCCCAGATCGTGCTGGCGACGATCACGGCGGGCATCGTGGCGCTGGCACGCGGCAGTGGCTTCCAGTACGCCAACGAAATATTCTTGCCGATCCTCGGTTTTTCGGTCGCGGTTTCGCCCATCATCTATATTTTGCTGATGGTTTTCGTCATTGTGGGGATGTCCAACGCCGTCAACCTGACCGATGGCATGGACGGCTTGGCGGGCACGGTGACTGCCAGTGCCTTCGCCGCCTATGGCCTGATCGCGCTCTTGCAAGGGCAAATCTTCCTCGTCCAGTTCTGCTTCATCATGGTCGGTGCGTGCTTCGCGTTCCTGTGGTACAACGCCTTCCCCGCGCAGATGATCATGGGCGATACGGGCGCGCTGGCGCTCGGCGCGACGCTGGCAACGGTGGCCTTCATGACGGGGCAGTGGTTGCTGCTGCCGATCATCGCGATTGTGCCCGTCGTGGAGACGATTAGCGTAATTTTGCAGGTTGCCTATGCGCGTTGGACGGAAGGGGAGAAGCTGTTTTTGCGTGCGCCCGTGCATTTCCATTTTGAATTGGTCGGCTGGAGCGAAACACAGGTCGTGCAGCGCTTCTTCCTGACGGCTATCCTAGCGGCGATGATCGGGGTGGCACTGGCCTTGTTGCGGTGAGTTCGGTACACTCACCATAGAATAGAATGTTTGACTGTGCAAACTATTTTGCACAAATTTCAAAGATCGCTACAATGCTCAAAACATTAAGACAATGTTTTTTGCTTAATGGTGCTAATCATCGCAGGGTGCTCGTTACCCTGCCTTGTATGGACTTAGCACTGAGCACTTAGGACTATTTTTGAGGGAGTTTGGTCATGGCGGCTCGCCGCGTCGTTTACCCCGGTACATTTGACCCTGTACACAACGGGCATCTAGATATTGTGATGAGGGCCGCCCGCGCCTTCGATGAAGTGATCGTCGCGGTGTACAACACACCCGCTAAAAAGTTGCTGTTCAGTACCGAGGAACGCGTCGAACTGCTTCAGCAATTACTGAAAAATGTAAAAAATGTCGGAGTTGTGCCGTTTAACGGATTGGTCGTTGAATTCGTCCGTCATCAAAACGCCTTCGCGATTGTTCGCGGCTTGCGCGTGTTTTCGGACTTTGAATTAGAATTCCGCATGGCGCTGGCAAACCGACGTCTTGCACCGGAGATCGAAGTGCTGAACTTCATTTCCGACGAAAAACATTTACATATCAGTTCGTCCACCGTGCGCGAGATCGCACAACTGGGGGGCGATGTCTCTTCGATGGTGCCAAGCATCGTCAGCGAGGCGCTCAAAGCAAAGTTTAACGGCGCTGATCGACCTGAGCACAACTACTCGATCAGTTTACAGGACTGATAGTCGGCGGGAGTGAGTTATGGATATTCAGCATTTAGTAGATCGGCTTGAAGATTTGATCGATGAGGGGCGGCACATCCCGATGACCAAAATGACGGTCATCGATGAGGAGCGTGCGCTGGAAATCATCGACCAGATGCGGATTTCGGTTCCGGAAGAAGTCGATAAAGCCTCACGCATCCTCAACCAGAAGGATCGGCTGCTGGCACAGGCCAACGAAGAAGCGGCACGCATTATCGAGATCGCCAAAGAAAAAGCCGAAACGCTGATCCAGCGGGATGCCATCGTGCAGGCCGCGCAAAACCGCGCCGCCAACATCATCGAGCAAGCCCGTCAAGACGCCGAAGGCATCCGTGGCGATGCCGATGGCTACGTGGTCGAGGTGCTCAACGAACTCGAACAGCATCTGACCAAGACGCTGACCGTCGTACGCAACGGCATCAACAAGATTCAGCAGGATCGCGACGCCAGCAAACAGCGCACCGACAGCGCCGTGCAGCAGGCCATCGCGGATATGCCCGCCGCCACCCCGCCGCCGCCCGCCGTGCTCAACGCGCCCACGACCAGCAATCCGCTCGTCGCCAGCAAACCGATGGAGAAACCCGCCGACGCCAAGCCCGCCGACGCGAAGGTTTCCGAAAAGGTCGAAAAGCGCGTCGATGTGACTGTAGACGCCGAATAACCAGCGTGACAGGAGCCGGTCTAGCACCGGCTCGTCACAATTCTGCGCTGCTGACCGCCAACACCCATGCACTTGTCTCGCTCACCTCATCTACCCAATCTCATCAGGTTGCTTCGTCGTCACGCCCCACTATTCCCGCCTTGCGCCTCGTTAGCGGACTTAGCACTCTAAACCTGACGTTTATGGTCTTTCAAAAAAATTAACGCGGGAATACGACGCTCGCGCTAATACTTATTCTTGAGTCCCGAAGGGGCTTCGTAGGTTGAGCCAGTCAATTCATTGTCGGGGATCTTTCCTCCCCTCGCCTTGCGGGAGAGGGGTCAGGGGTGAGGGCTATTCCTAGCGTCCACCCGCCATCCACGCTAGAATCTGCAACCAATCCGCTTACAACACCGTCGCAAGTTCGGGAGTCGCAGCCGTGACCGTCACGATCAAGCCCTCTGACAAAGCCATCACCGCCTACTACGAGCAGATGCAGCAGTACAAAGACCTCGGCGTCAGCAAAGAGACCAGCGTGCGTCCGGCCTTCCTCGATCTGCTCAAAGAGGTCGCCAAGAAAGCGGATTGGATACAGATTCAGGAACACGCCAAGAAAAACGCGCAGGGGCGCACCATTTATCCCGACTCGACCTTCGTGAAGAATGGCCTCCCGCGCGGTTACTACGAAGCCAAGGATTCCGGCGACAAGCTCGATGTAGAGATTCGCAAAAAGGCCGACAAAGGCTATCCCCTCAGCAACATCATTTTTGAAGATACGCAGACGGCGGTACTCTACCAGAATCGCAAAGAAGCCTTCCGTACGCCCTTGAGCAACCGTGATGAACTAGCGCGCCTGCTCTCGGATTTCCTGAGCTACACCGAACCCGTTTTGGAGGATTTCGACGCGGCGCTGGCGAATTTCAAAGATCGCGTGCCGGAACTGGCGAAGGGCTTAGTCAGGATCATCGAGGAAGCGCACAAGAAGAATAAGAAGTTCCAAGCGGCCTTCGCTTCTTTCCATGAATTATGCAAAACGGCGCTCAACCCCAACATCAGCACCGCCGCCGTCGATGAGATGCTGGTGCAGCACGTGCTTACCGAGCGTTTGATCCGCAAGATATTCGATAACCCTAACTTCACGCGCCGCAACGTGATCGCGGCGGAGATCGAGAAGGTGATCGACGCGCTGGTCAGCCAGAGCTTCGACCGCGATGAATATCTGCGCTCGTTGGATAGCTTCTACACGGCAATCGAGACAGCGGGACACGGGCTAGGCTTCACGGAGAAGCAAGGGCTGCTCAACACCGTCTATGAGCGCTTCTTTCAGGGCTATTCGATCAAGATCGCGGATACGCACGGCATCGTCTACACACCGCAGCCGATTGTGGATTTCATGTGCGCCAGCGTGGCGGAGGTGTTGCAAACCGAGTTCGGCAAGTCACTCGGTGATGACGGCGTGGTGATCCTTGATCCGGCGACGGGAACGGGCAACTTCATCGTGAACTTGCTGCGCCGTGTGCCCAAACAGCATTTGGAGACGATGTACAAGGAGCGCTTGTTTGCCAACGAGATCATGCTGCTGCCGTACTACATCGCCGCCCTGAACATCGAGCACGCCTATTACGAGCTAACGGGCAATTATGAGCCGTTCGAGGGGCTGTGCTTTGTAGATACGCTCGATCTGGCAGAAGGCGCGCAAATGCGATTCTCGTTCATGACCGAGCAGAATACCGCCCGTGTGGAACGCCAGAAGAAAGCGCCGATCACCGTCATCATCGGCAATCCTCCCTACAACGTCGGGCAGGAAAGCGAGAACGACAACAACAAAAACCGCAAATACGACATCATAGACCAGCGTATTAAAGACACTTATGCTAAGGATTCACAAGCTACGCTAAAAACGCAGCTTTATGATCCGTATGTGAAATTTTTCCGATGGGCGATTGATCGTCTACAAGGACGTGACGGTATTGTATGCATGGTGACTAACAATAGCTTCGTAGATCAAATTTCCTTCGATGGAATGCGCAAGAATTTGATACAAGATTTTACGCGTATTTACCATATTGATCTCCATGGAAATGTTCGGCAAAATCCGAAACTAAGCGGTACAACACATAATGTTTTCGGGATTCAAGTAGGAGTTGGAATCACAGTGGCGGTGAAGCTACAAAGTCACGCTGAACACTGTTTGTATTATCAACGTGTAGAAGAGAACCTACGCAAAGAAGAAAAATACAGTTGGCTAGCGCAACATGAACAAGTCGGCAAAGTTCACTGGCAAATTCTTATTCCCGACTCACGGCATACTTGGCGTGTTCCAAGAAATGCCGATACTTTTGCTAGATTCTTACCTATAGGTGATAAGGATGCTAAATCTTCAAGAGGTAATACAACACAAGCTATTTTCAAGCTGTACAGTGGTGGGGTGAAAACAAACCGTGATGATGTGGTTTATGATTTCAACCATGATGTATTGTCCGAGCGAATGGGGCAATTTGCTGAAGCCTATAATGCAGAAGTTGATCGGTTCAAACGAAATAAAGCACCAGTTAATATTGACGGATTTGTTGATCATAGCCGCTTGAAATGGGATGGCACGCTCAAGGGGCATCTAAAAGATCAAAAATATGGCGATTTTGATCAGGAAAAGATGCGGATATCACTTTATCGCCCATTTACCAAGCAACGATTATATTTTGATCGTCTATTTATCAATAGCATTTATCTGCAACACTATTTTTTCCCGACACTAACATCTGAACTAGAAAACCATGCTATTTCGTTAACGGCAATTGGATCTGAGAAGCCGTTTATGAGCATGATAACTAACTCTATAACTGATTTACACTTAGTTGGTGCTGGTGCGCAAAGTCAATGCTTCCCCTTCTACACCTACGATGAAGACGGCAATAACCGTCGCGAAAACATCACCGATTGGGCACTGAACCAATTCCGCACCCACTACGCCGATCCGTCCATCACGAAATGGGACATCTTCTATTACGTCTACGGCATCCTTCACCATCCCGAATACCGCACCAAATTTGCGGATAACCTCAAGCGCGAACTACCTCGCATTCCTTTCGCGCTGGAGTTCCGCGCCTTTGCAGACGCCGGACACAAACTAGCCGATCTCCACCTCAATTATGAGCAGAAAACGCCGTACAAGCTGGAATGGCGCACGGCGAAGGATACGCCCCTCTCCTACCGCGTCGAGAAGATGCGCCTCTCCAAAGACAAAACCCAACTCATCGTGAATGACTCCCTGACTCTCTCCAACATCCCTCCCGACACCTTCAACTACCGTCTCGGCAACCGTTCCGCGCTCGATTGGGTGATCGACCAGTATCAGGTCAGCACCGACAAACGCAGCGGCATCACCTCCGATCCGAATCGCGACGACGACGAACGCTACATTGTCGATCTCGTCGGTCGAGTGATCACCGTCAGCCTCGAAACCGTCAACATCGTCGCGTCCTTGCCCGCGCAGTTCAGCACATAATGCGCTAAGCGATTCGTGTATAATGCTCATTATCAACCAATAGCCGTAGGGGTAACGATGTCTGCCTTTGACCGTATTACGTTCAACCGTGAGATTATGGCGGGACAAGCCTGCATCCGGGGGATGCGTATCTCTGTCTCGTTAATCCTGAACTTGATCGCCAACGGAAAATCTACCGCTGACATTCTGGCGGAATATCCTGATTTGCAAGCAGAGGATATTCAGCAAGCCTTGACGTATGCAGCATGGTTGGCACGCGAGCAAGTTACTGTACATTCGGGTGCAACGCTGTGAAGTTTCTTGCTGATATGGGTATGTCGCTGCGTACCGTCGGTTGGCTGCGGACGCAAGGGCATGATTGTGTTCATTTGTCGGAGCAAGGCTTGCAACGAGCGACGGATACAGTCGTGTTGACCAAAGCGCTTGCAGAAGGCCGTATCTTGCTCACCCTCGATCTGGATTTCGGCTACTTAATGGCGATCAGTAAAGCAGAACTTCCTAGTCTGATTATTTTTCGGTTGGGCAATGAAACTTCTGAAGTCGTTACCGCACGACTAGCCGAGGTCATCGAAACCAATCAGGCAAGTTTGGAAGAAGGTGTCTTGGTAGTCGTTACCGACGATACAATACGGGTTCGTCAGCTTCCCATTGGTGGCTAACTTACCTTTATTTATTGATTGAGTGCATCATCGCCGTCAGCCTCGAAACCGTCAACACCGTCGCGTCCTTGCCCGCGCCATTCTCATCCTAACGCGCCTTAGTCCCGCTAGGGACTTCGTAACGTGAGCCAGTCAATTCATTGTCGTGGATCGTTTGCCTGCCTAATTTCTTTAACATCATTAACGTCAGACGGCGCTATCGACCCGATCTCACCAGCGCGCGGGATCGACTCCCGCGCTCCTTGCTTTGTTTGAAAATTCGAACAAATAATTCACAAAATCCAGACAATTAGTTCTTGACTTTACGCTTCTTCTGTGCGATACTACTCACCCACGCATCAGCATAGGCTGTGTGGATTCCTTACTCTCCTTCTTTTTTGCTCCTACTTACTCGCACGCTCATTTGTCTGCTCGGTTTCATCAAACCTATTCGTACAGTACGGTCTAACCATCATTCACGTTGAACGACACGCTCAAGATCAATAATTGGCTTGCTCAATCTGTTCTCGGTTTGCCTGTTAATTGCCTGATCTGGCCTGATAGTTGCCTGTTATTACCGGTTCAAGACGGCTCATTAAGCACAGAATTTTTCATCGCCTGAAATTTGCCTGTTATATCAGGCAAAACAGGCCAATCGATGGAGGTAAACATGAACGACGGCGGGGAAACACAAACGTTGGTAGTCGCGGACTCACGGCCATCAAACACGCTCTCAGCACTCGGCACGTGCTTTGTCGCCCTGATCTGACCCTGTTAACCCTGTTCCTAGCCCTGTTATTTCGGGTTCAGAACAGGCCATTGAGCAGAGATTTTCCTAGCGCCTGAAATAACCCTGTTAAACAGGGTTAACAGGGCTTCACACCGTCCAACAACGCAAGGTAATTCAAACGATGCTGCCTTCAACGACTGATTCAACAATTGCGCTCCCATCAGCCCCTCATCGCACCGCCAATTACCTTTCGCATTTACTCAGCACTCGGAACTTAGCACTTAGCCCTGCTTCCCCAATGATCCCTTGCTCACCAGCCAACGGGATCATTGCAGGGATAACGTCGCCCAAGGCCACAGCCAATCAACGGCCTAACGAACGCTTTCCTCTCACCACACGACACGAGCACCGTATCGACTTAGCTCCTAGCACGCAGCACCTAGCACTTTCTTCTGCCTTCTCCTCTGTACTAAGGACTAAGCACTCAGCACTAAGGACTGCTCTTTCCTTAGCACTATCTTCAAAGGAGCGATCAATACTCCCGCAGTCGGTAGATGTAACCCTTGTACGTGACCAGATACAGCCCGCCGCGTTCATCTTCCCCGAACGACGAGATCGGCGTGTGCATATTCATCAGCGTGTCCATCTGCCATTGATCGTCCGCCAAGCGTGTCAGTGTCCAGATCTGTCCGGAGCAGTAATCGCCAAAGATGTACTTGCCGCGCAGCGACGGCGCACCGGGGCCGCGATACAGATAGCCACCCGTGATCGAGCACGCGCCCTCAAGGTGATCGTATTCCGCGATGGGCATCGTTACGCCGCCCGGATCGTCCCTGCCAGAGATGGCGTGCGTGCCTTCGAAGCGGTTCCAGCCATAATTCCGCCCGCCCGGCGTGCCAGCAGGCTGATAATCGATCTCCTCCCAGCGGCCCCAACCCACATCCGCGATGAACAGATCGCCCGTTTCGCGGTCAAAGCTGAAGCGCCACGGGTTGCGCAGTCCATAGGCCCACAGTTCAGGCCGCGCTTGCGGATCGTTGACGAAGGGATTATCGGGCGGGATGGCGTACTGGCGCTCACCCTCGGTCTTGTTGATGTCGATCCGCAGCAGTTTGCCGAACAACAGGCTTTTATTCTGCGCGTAGTCGGGCGGATCGCCCTGCACGCCGCCACCGTCGCCCGACGCCATGTACAGGTAACCATCCGGCCCGAACGCGATCATGCCGCCGTTGTGGTTCATTTCGGGATGCTCATAGGAGAGCAAGATCGTCTCGCTGTCGGGATCGGCGCGGTTGGGGTCATCTGCCGAGACGTGGTAGCGGGCGAGCACGTTGGTTTTGTCGCGCCGCGAGTACACCACATAAAACAGGCCGTTGTTCTTGTAATCGGGATGAAAAGCCAACCCCAACAAGCCGCGTTCGGTATAGCCGCCCCGGAACACCTCATCCGGCAGCTTATCCACAATGTCGAGGAAGGGCTGCTTGACCAACACGCCATCGTTCACGATCCAGATGATGCCGCCTTGCTCCACCACAAACAGCCGTCCGGAACCATCGCCCGCGTTGGTCAGGTACAGCGGATTGTCGAACTTGTCGATTGCGGCGGGCAGCCATTCATAGCTCTGGGCGTGGACGGTCAGCGGAGCGAGGATCAGACACAGCGTGAGGAGGAAGGCAATGCGTTTCAAGGTGCAACATCCTACTAATCGAAGCAACGACCCCGATTATAGCCAGCTAGTGGCGGTTAGGGATGACGATTGCTAGACGACGTAGGAAGCGGGGATCAGGCATCGCCAACCATATTAATCTATCAGTTAGATGTAATTTAGGGCACTTGGCGTTCAATAGGACTAGTTAACTAGGCTTGCGCGTCATCCAAGCTCCCGTGTGATAGGTAATGATCGGCTTGGGTGGAGAGTAACGGCACAAGCGGCGTTAACAAATGTAGGAAACAGTGAGGAAACGATCATGAATAAAACAGTCGTGGCGCTCTACGATGATATTAGCAGCGCACAACAAGCGCTAGACAAGTTGGTCGCCAGCGGGTTCGCCCGCGACCAGATCAGCTTGATGGCGAATGATGTCTCGAAGCGTTATGGCAAATACGTCACTACGTCAGGCCGCGTCGTCCCCTCCGATGATGCCGTGACCGCTGGTGATGGCGCTGGCTTTGGCGCAACCATCGGCGCGTTGACGGGTATCGTTGCCGGACTTGCCGCCTTCGTGATTCCGGGCGTCGGCCCTGTGATCGGCGCTGGCCCTCTGCTGGCTGGCATCGGCGGTCTGACGGGCGGCGTGATCGGTGGTGTGGTTGGCAGCGCGACCGGTGGCCTCGTGGCCGGTCTGGTGAAGACGGGCATCACGCCGGAAGACGCCAGCTACTACGCCGAAGGAATCCGGCGCGGCGGCACGCTGGTGGTCGTCCAAACGGACGAGATCAACGTGCAGCGGGCGCGAGACATCCTCAACCACTACGTCCCCGTCGATATCGAGGAACGTGGAGCCGCATGGCACGCGGGCGGTTGGCGCGGCTATGATGCCAACGCCGAACCCTATTCGCCGGAACAGGTTGCCAAGTTCCGCACCACGAAGTATGAGCGGAAAAACGCCGACTATCGTCGGCAAGTCTACGATGTGCCGGAAGAAGTGCCGCATCGTTAACGGTGAGGAGTCAGGCTGGCGGCGAGTGCATTCGCGCCGCCAACCTCTCGCTAGAGAAGGGGAGTAGCCGCTCCCCTTTTTGATGCTCAGGGCTGTGGATAGAGACTAGGCGTGTGCTGCCGCGCCGTCGAGCAGCCGGAAATCTTCGTCGCTGAGTTCGAGATCGGCAGCGGCGACATTCTCCTCAAGATGCTTGACCGTACTCGTGCCGGGGATCGGGATCATCACCGGACTGCGCTTGAGCAGCCACGCCAGCGAAACTTGCAGCGGTGTCGCGCCCAGACGGGTTGCCACTTCTTGCAGGGCGCGGCTCTCGCCACCGATGCCGCCACCACCCACCGGACGCCACGGGATGAAGCCGATATTATGCTGTTCGCAATAGTCCAGCACAGGTTCGCTCTGCCGTTGCGTCATGTTGTACATATTCTGGACGCTCGCCACCGGAAAGTGTTTCTGCGCCGCCTGAATTTCCTCGACGGTGACTTCGCTCAGGCCAACATGCCGGATCAACCCTTCGCGCTGCATCTGAGCGATAGCGGCAAACTGCACATCGCGATCCGTATATTGATCGATGCGGTGCAACTGCCACAGATCGATGCGTTCCAGCTTGAGCCGCCGCATACTCATCAACACCGCTTGCCGCAGATATTCAGGACGCCCGACCGGAGTCCAGCGATCGGGGCCTTGGCGCGTGTGCCCGCCTTTTGTCGCGATGATCAGGCCATCGTAGGGGTGCAGCGCTTCGCAGATCAAATCCTCGCTGACATCCGGGCCATAGGCATCGGCGGTATCGATGAAATTGACATCCAGCGCGGGCAGCCGTTGCAGCACACGCAGCGCCTCGGCATGATCGGCGGGTTCGCCCCAGATGCCTTTACCCGTGATGCGCATCGCCCCGAAGCCCATCCGGTTGATCGTCAGATCGCCACCGAGGGTAAACGTTCCACTTGCTTTTGCGGTCATGGAATTCCTACTGCTTTCCTATAGATACTTACCCTTACGCAAGAGTAGCGCAGACTCATCCGGCTTGCCAAGCCATCTATCGGATCAGCGGCGCATGATCAGCGGTTGCTCATCCGGTTGGCAAGGGGCATAATCGACACGTCTATGGAAGGTGGACTCGATGATCACCGTACCTACTCACGCTTTGAAGCCGTCCCTGATGCGGCTGGCTCTGATGATTCTATTCCTCGCCGCTTGCACAACGACTCCCGCCCCGACTCCTATCGCCGCGAATCACGACTGGACGCCGCAAACGCGCACCGACAACGGTGTCGAAATGGTCAAAGTACCGGCGGGTTGTTTCGTGATGGGCGAGCAAAACGGACGCCGCGACGAACGCCCCGCCAACAAGCAGTGCTTCACATCCGCGTTTTGGATCGACAAATACGAAGTCACCAACGCGCAGTATGGCTCGGAGGGCGTGTATGCTGGCCCACAGCGTCCCCGTGAAAATTTGACGTGGGCGGAAGCGCGCGATTTTTGCCGTCAGCGCGGCGCGCGTTTGCCTACCGAGGCCGAGTGGGAATATGCCGCGCGCGGCCCCGACGGGCTAATCTATCCGTGGGGCGATGTGCTGATCGGCGCGTATCTGCAATATGACCAGAATTCGACGGAACCCGCCGATGTGGGCAGTCATCCCGGTGGCGTATCATGGGTCGGCGCGCTCGATATGAGCGGCAACGTATGGGAATGGGTGAGCAGCGAATACAAGCCCTATCCCTACAATGCCAGCGACGGGCGCGAGGCGCAGGATGATGCCAGCGTCAAGCGCGTCTTTCGCGGCGGCTGGCTCAGTTACATCGATGGCGGTTCTGGTGCGGTGATGCGCTTCCGCATGGCGGGCACCGAGCGCGATTGGCGGGTCGGATTCCGCTGCGCCAAAGACGAATAGACTGGTTGCAAGTTCACCCGCGTACTTAGCTGAGGGTTCGCCCCACCGACAGCGCCACCAACAGTGGCGCGGGCGGCTTTGCCTGTGTTTTTGGATACGTTGGCGGTGCGGAACCGCAGCAGTTCCGCCACCTGCCGGAACGCGGGATGCTTGATCGCTTTGGACTTCAGATGATCAATGTCGTTGTAAAGTTCGTCCGGCGTTGCCCACCACTGCGGGTAGAGCTTCACCAGCAGGCGCGGCGGACGTTCATCCAAGTAGCGCTCCTCGATGATGATGCGTTCTTTTTCGCTCAAGTCCGCGACGAACTCAGCGACGGCATTTTCCATCGTCGTCTGCGTCATGGCGCGGTCAACGATTTCTTCCGGGATCAGCGGATCGGGAATGCCTTCGATGCCATCCGAGCACAGATCAACCAGCACGATAGGCGTCACCAATTCGGCGTTGTGGAAGACGTAGCCCGCTTCGTGCAGCAGCGCGAACAGCTCATTGCGCACGGCGCGCATCATGTAGCCAAAGAAATTCTGTAAACGATGTTCAAACTTGCTCATGAAGATGCAGCGCTGCTTGTCAATATCTATCTCGTGCCGTTTGTGCTTGGAAAGCGAACGCCGGACTTTCTCATAGCAGGTGCGGAAGACGTACAGCATGAGCGTCGTTTGCATGTCGTTCGGTTCGTTCTCGCTTAACCGGACGGTTGGCACAGAAAATAGGCTGTCGCAGTCCAGCAGCAGTTCAAAAAGCCGTTTATTGGAGGGCAGATAGGTCGCCTCGCCGTCCACTGCATCCGCCGACTGCGTGACTTTCGCCTTCGGGGACTTCTTATTGAGAATCCAGCTAAAAATTAGTCTCCGGCAATCGACATCAAACGCCTCAAGGAAGTCTTGACGGCACAGCACGAAGGCACGGAAAAGGACTTCTAGCCACAATGGCCCCGTCAGCGTCGAGAGCTGCTTCCTCGCGAAGCGTTCCTGATCAACGCGCCACGCTGCAATCAACTCAGCATCACGCATTTCCGCGTAGCTCATCATATCCCCCTTGGGAATCTTTACGTGTTAAGTTAACAATACAATCGTCTTCATAATTCCCGTCCAATTACCAGAAAACTGCATTTTGCGGTGGGCGTTGCCAGACGCCGATTACCAATTTCCGTAACGCGCGCTACCGGGCGCGGGAATTTGCGCGGTGATGGGGATGCCATCCGGCGGGGGTGACGCATGGCGGAACGCAGACACCACTTGAAAAATTGCGCCGTCCTTGAACGCTTGGCTTATCAAGCGTAGTTTCCCTTCTCAATCTCATTACATTTTGTGTTTTGATGAGGGTTATCTTAATAATTAGCTAGAACAAAGTTGCGGACAGATTTGTTCTGTGATAAAATATTAATGATCGGTTGTATGAGTAAAGGGGCTACCATGCAGTTGCCACTCTTTGAAGTCCAAACGCCCATACGTACCCGGCGTGTCCTGCCTTCGGTAGGACGTGCGAAGGCCCCTGTCGATACGCCCCAACCCCAGACCATCATCAAGCGGGCGATTGACGTCCTCGGCAGCATCGATATTGACGTCTACAGCACCTCTGGATCAACGCCCGCCAAATTGCGCTTGACGCCCGACGATAACGCGCTGGCGCAAGCATGGCAGGGGCGCATCTGGATGAGCGGGGTACCGGGGCGCAGCACGGAAAAATGGGTTGATAAACTGTGTGAGGAATACGAGCAAGGCGGCGTCACGTCAGCCGTGGCCTTGGTGCCAGCCCGCCTGAATACACGCTGGTGGAAGAAACTGGCACGCTATCCATTCTGCGCGATCACGGGCTATGTCGAGATGGTCAAGCCGGATGGCAGCAGCGGCAAGCTCTCTACGCCGAGCGCCGCCGTCTATCTGGGGCCGCAGATTTCGCGCTTTGACACGGTGTTTGCCACGCTCGGCACAATTTACATTCCCTACAGTTGATCAGGGAAACAACCCCTCGTGGAGAGGGGTTGCGCAGGTGTCGGGTTACTGATTATCGCGTTCCCACGGCGGACGCGGGAGATCACCGGAGCGCGGTAGGGGCGGGTTGGCGTTCCCACCGCCGAGATTGCTGGTGCCGCCTGTGGTGCGCGGCGGGTTCGGGCTGCCGCTGTTGAGATTGCCTGTGCCCCCGCTAGGATTATTCGACCACGGCGACGGCTGCTTGGCAATCGTGCTGTCGGACGGGGGGCGGCTGGTGGTCGGCACGCTCGGCGTCGGTGAATTCAGCGCTTCGTCGGAAGCCGTCTGCGGGACGGGACGCGCGGCGGGTGTGCGGAAGCCTTCCGGCACTTCGAAGAAAATACGCATCACCATCTGACCCAAGCGAATTTCGTCGCCATCGTGCAGCCGATTCGGGCGGTACGACACGAGCTTATTACCGTTCAGGTAGGTGCCGTTGCTGCTGCCCAAGTCCCACAAATCAAGGTGTGTGTCAGACGAGCGGCGGATGGCAGCGTGGCGACGGCTGACGCCCATCCGGTAGCCAGCATAGGGAGTCAGATCAATATCGGGCTGCGCACCTGTCGCCGGATCGCGCCGACCGAGGATCATTTCTTGTTTCGGTTCAACCGTTACGGAAAGACCGCTATCCATCACCAACCGCAAAATCATCATCTGGTGGAAAGTGGACGTGCCTGCATTGGGAACGGGGCCGGTTGGGGCTTTCGGCAGTGAGCCTGTCGCGCCTGTTTTGGGCAGCGACCGCGTACCGATAGCGACATCACCGATCAGACTCGCCCCACAATGATCGCAAAAGACAACCCCCGGACGATTCTGATTTTTGCAGTTTGGACAAATTTGCATAGTGCCTACATTCAGTTATTCACGGTCAGGTCTTTCGCCGTTGACCCTATTGTACACGATATGTTTATTTTGGATTATACGATAATGTTCAAAAAGCTGAATCAATTCAACCTTGACATTATGCTCTACCTTGATAGAATAAGCGAGAGTGTGATAAAATTCCATTTGCATCACATAACAATACGTCCGTGTAGCTCAGTGGATAGAGCACCTGCCTACGGAGCAGGGTGTCGGGGGTTCGAATCCCTCCACGGACACACTAACCGCCGCAAGGCGGTTTTTTGTTGTTATTTTCCTTTTACGGCGACATCGGTACAATGACCTCATCGCTAACTTACCTGTCGATCACCGCCGATGAACCAACTCAACAAAGACCACGCCATGATCGTCCGCACACAGCAGCCCTTGAATATGGGCACGCCGCTGCATCTGCTGGCGGCACAACGCCTGACGCCGACGCCGTTGTTTTTCGTGCGTAACCACGCGCCGATCCCGATCATCGATCCGAACACGTACCGCCTCACTGTAGACGGTTTGGTAGACACCGCCCTCAGCCTGAGCCTGAACGATCTGCGCACGCGGTTCGAGTCGCACCGCCGTGTGGAAGCCACTTTGCAGTGCGCAGGCAACCGCCGTACCGAGCTGATCGCGCGCGCGCCGATCCCTGATGAACTGCCGTGGGATACGGACGCCATCGGCACCGCGACGTGGGAAGGCGTGCGGCTGCGCGATGTGTTGGAGGCGGCGGGCATCAAGGACAGCGCCGGACATATCGCGTTCGTCGGGCTGGATCAGGTGGTGAAGCAGGACAAAGCGTTCGGCTTCGGCGGCTCGATCCCGCTGGACAAGGCGTTGAGCGATGAGGTCTTGCTGGTACACACCATGAACGGCGAACCACTGCCGATGGAACACGGCTATCCTCTCCGCGTGCTCGTCCCCGGCTACATCGGCGCACGCAGCGTCAAATGGCTGTCGCGTATCACGATTCAGGCCGAACCGTCGGATAATTACTACCAAGCCCACGCGTATAAGCTGTTCCCGCCGTCGGTGGACGAGCGCAGCGTCGATTGGTCGGGCGGCGTGATGCTCGATCATCTGAACGTGAACGCGGTCATCTTCACACCAATGCACGACGAGACGCTGCGGGCGGGCAAAACGCGCATCAGTGGCTACGCGCTGACGGGACACGGACGGCAGCTTACGCAGGTCTGCGTATCGGCGGATGGCGGCGCGCGCTGGCACACGATCACGCTCGAACCGCGTCCGGCGCAGGAAGTCTGGTCGTGGCTGTTCTGGGAAACCGACCTCGATCTGCCAACGGGCAGCCATGAGATCGTGGCCTATGCCGTCGATTCGGCGGGCGACCAGCAGCCGAGTGAGGTGGACGCGATCTGGAACTTCAAGGGCTACATGAACAATGTCTGGCATCGCGTGCCGGTGCAGTGTACATAGAAGGCGAGATAGAGGACGAGTATGCATAAAACGGTGGTTGACCTGCTGATTTGCCCGCTGTGTCATGGGCTGCTGGACTGGACTATCGAGGAACAGGATGAACGGCGCATTTTGCAGGCCGATGCGTACTGCTCCTCGTGCGATGTGCATTATCCCGTGCGCGATGGGATCGGGTTGTTCGTCACGCCGACGCTGCGCAAAGACGATTTGTGGGAAGAAGCTGCCAGCGGCTTGATGGGCTATTTGCGGGCGAATCCAGAGATTGAGCGGGCGCTGATGGAACAGCCGTTGGACGCGCTGACGCCCGCCGATCAGATGCTGCGGACGATGTGGCTGGAAGATCAGGGCAACTTCGAGGAAGCCAAGCGAGTGGCGGATGTCGCCATGAGCGGGCTGTATACGCCGGAATATGTCGAATGCTTCCGCAGCCAGACCGAATTCGTATATGCGCAGGTCGCCAGCCACGCGCCGGAGTCCCCGATCCTCGATATTGCGTCGGGGCGCGGCTATCTGGTCGAGCGCTTGCTGGCGCTGCCGAACCGACTGGTGATTGCCACGGATGTGAGTCCGCGCATCCTGCGGCGAGATCGCCAGTATTTGAGCATGATGGGACTGTATGATCGGGTCACGTTGCTGGCCTTCGACGCGCGCCAGACACCGTTCAAAGCAGGCAGCATCCAGACGATGACGACGAACCTCGGTCTGCCCAACATCGACCAGCCCGATCTGCTGCTGTGGGAACTGCGGCGGATTTGCGAGGGCACGTTGTTCGCCATCAATCATTTCTTGCCGCCCAACGATACGCCCAATATCGAGGCGATCAGCGCTATGCTTCCGCCCGATCTGCTGATCAAGAGCAGCACCACGACCCATTTCGCTGAGGCGGGGTGGAAGGTCGAATTGGCGAATCTGTGTTCCGGCATCGCGCAACCCACGCCACCGAGTACGCTGATCGAAGGCTTGAAGATCGACACGCTGCCCGCCACCGAGACGGTATTCGATTGGTGCGTGCTGGTGGCGACTCCGGCGGAACACTCTCAATAGCTGCGATCTCGTTGGGTTGGTGAGGGCAAGGGAAGTTAACCTCACCTCCTGACCCCCTCTCCGCTTCGCAACGAGGGGGAACCGAGTGGCACGGGTCAGGAACGTGACTCGGTGGAATTCATCTGAGGTGTTCGTTGAGCTTTGGGAAGTCGTAATGATCCCTGAAATGATCCCGTTGGCTGGTGGGAGCGGGATCATTGGGGTAGCAGTGCGGGTGTTCCGCTGATAGTTCTGCAATAGACGTGTTTTTGGCGAATTGCGAAGCAAATGCGGCATGGTGGTGATCCCCTCCTTTACTGGTTATTGAAGCATTTGCCTGTTTTGCCTGATATAACAGGCAAAATAACAGGGAATGTATTTTTCGTGCTTAATGAGCCGTCGTGAACCAAAAAGATCAGGCAATTAACAGGGCGTAACAGGCAAAAACAGGCAAATCGATCTAAGAGGAAACAGAAACTAGGACTGATGAAGATGGCGGCGAACGTTCGCGCAAGCCAGAGATTCTCAGCGAAGAACTGAGTACACATATTCTACATGAGTTGAGTATGAATGTCAAGCGGCATGTTGTAAACGTTGGGTAGGGAGTTGGTTAGTGGGGTGAGGGGCAGAAAGGAATTGACGAAATGAGACGGAATCGGGTGGATCACGCCGCCCGACGTTGAAACGTGCGGGCTTAGAGAACGAAGTCCCTAGCGGGACTCAGGCGTAAGCCATGAACGTGTTTGGGTGGTGAGGGTAGGGTAATGCCGTTTGCCATGTGGGTGATGGTGGTGGCGAGGATAGGGTGGTTAGCAGCCCTTTTCGCGCATTTGATCTGCCATCCAATTTGCCCAATCAAGCATGCCCATTTGACGGCAATAGCGTTCGGCTTCGTGCCAGCAGGCACAGGCATCTGCGTGGCTATCCATATTCCATAATGCGTTGCCCAGATTCCGCTGCGTTTGTGCATACTCGAGCGGGGCGGCAGTGGGAGTGCGGTAGGTGAGGGCGGCTTGATAGGCTTGGATAGCACGGCGCAGATTGTCCGCCCGCTCCTCCACCTCAGATAGGTTGCTATAAGCAACGCCGAGGTTGTTTTGCGTCATGGCATAGTCGAGCGGCGCAGTGGCGGGAGTGCGGTAGATGAGGGCGGCTTGATAGGCATGGATGGCACGGCGCAAATTGTCCGTTCGCTCCTCCACCTCGGACAGGTCGCGGTAAGCATTACCGAGATTGTTCTGCGTTCGCGCATACTCAAGTGGGGCGGTGGTAGGGGTGGAATAGGTGAGGGCGGCTTGATAGGCATGGATGGCACGGCGCAAATTGTCCGTCCGCTCCTCCACCTCGGACAGGTCGCGGTAAGCATTACCGAGGTTGTTCTGCGTCATGGCATAGTGAAGTGGAGCGACGGTGGGGGTGTAGTAGATGAGGGCGGCTTGATAAGCGTGGATGGCACGGCGCAGATTGTCCGTCCACTCCTCCACCTCGGACAGGTCGCTGTAAGCAGTGGCGAGGTTGTTCTGCGTCATGGCATAGTCGAGCGGCGCAGTGGCGGGAGTGCGGTAGATGAGGGCGGCTTGATAGGCATGGATGGCACGGCGCAGATTGTCCGTCCGCTCCTCCACCTGCGACAGGTCGCTGTAAGCGTTGCCGAGGTTGTTCTGTGCTCGCGCCCATAATTCGCTACGGCTCAATAGGCGTTTTAAAGGCCGCAGCAGGATGCGGAAAATCACAGTGTTTTTCCATGACCTCCCTGAAATACCAGAAGAGCCTTCGCTATTTTTCTGTTTGTCGGTGAGGATGAGGGCTTGTTGTGCCCAGTCGAATTTCTGCTGGATACGTCCGCGATTCAATAGGAATTGACCGCCATATTGTGCTAATTCGATCGCTTGGTCAGCGACTTGCCGCGAGATCGTCCATTGGAACGCGGCCTCGAGATTGGCGGCATCAGGTTCGAGGGCAGCATAATCTTGACGTTCATGTTGGCGCTTGGCGCGCATGAGGAAATGGTCGCAATGGATGGCACGGGCACCGTCGTCTTCACCAGCGGTGCGGACGACGAGGGGATCGATGTTGTAGCGCGACCCATCGAACTCGATCAGGTTCCATGCGGCTAAGGTGGTCAGGACGCTCAACAGGGGATCGGCAGCGGATTGATCGGCAAGGAGGGCTTCGGCGGCTTCGTAGTCAAAGCCACCGCGTGTGACGTTCAGACGGCGAAGGGCAGCGAGAGGTTCGGAGCCTTCTTGCGCGGTCATCTGATCGAGGGTACGCCCGACCATTTCCGCCAAGGCTTTTTCGACTTCTTTGCCCTTGAGGGTTTCCAAGGCTTTGATCACGGCTTGGGGCGGATTGGCTTTCAACCAACCGACGGCATACAGCATCAGGCGGGGATGGTAGCGGGCGGCTTGGGCAAGCTGATCGGCGTGTCCGGCGAGTTTGGCGGTGTAGTCCCTCACCTCTGCCATGCGCGTGAGGATTTTGACGCCATCGGCGGGCGAAGGGGCGTGCAGATCACGTTCGGGACAGAAGTCGAGTTCGTCCCACGCATGACGGCTGGTGATCAGCACGCGCGGGCCGGATTGCAAACTCTTGAGACGGCGCGCGAAGCCTTCCCGCTGTGACGCGGGGCAGTCTTCGGCGTTATCGAGCACCACGAGGGTATCGCGTCCATTGAGGGCGCTCCATGCGGCGTCCGATGTACCCGCTGGCAGATTGAAATGGGTGCGGATCAGATCGGCTAGGCGGTCGGGCGAATTGGCCTCGGTGGGCTGCGCCGAATCGAAGGCGAACCAGATCGCGCCGTTAGGTAGATCAAGGCGATCCACGATCTCGACTGCCAAGCGGGTCTTGCCGACGCCGCCGATACCGCGCAGCATACAGACCGGCACATGACGATCCGTCGGGGTGAGCCAATTCAAGACGGTGCTGAGATCAGTGTCGCGCCCGTAGAGCGTATAGAGCAGATCGCCAAAGGGATAGTTGCCTGTGACGCGGGCGGTGCGGCGGGTGCTGGTGAGCGTCTTGTCGAATTTGCCCTTGCCTTGCAGCGCGGCGACTAGCGAACTGAGGCGCGGATCGGCGGGATCGGTGACGGGCGCAGCGGTGAAATCGGCGTACTGCACGTTGTTGACGATCATGGGGATTTGCCAGTCGTGCATGGCAGTCAGTTTGAGCACAAAAATCTGACGTTTGAGATGCTCTTGGATGCGGGTTAGTTCTCTTTCACACCAGATCGAGCGCGATGAGGCGGGAGTCAGGATGAAAAGGGCGGCTCGACAGCGCAGCGTGGCGTCGCTGATGGCTTGCTGCCAGCGATCCCCGTAGCTGAGGCCATGCTCATGATCGACCCATGTGGTGAGGCCAGCAGCGTTGAGCGCGGAATCGATCAGGCTGACGGCGGGATCATCGGCGCTGGCATGGCTGATGAACAGATCGGTGTCGATGCGGGATTCGGGGGCGGGATCAGGCAGCGTCATGGGCGACTCACCTCGTGCGTGTCGAAGGATGGGATGAGTATAACACGTGTGACATAGCGTGACGCCTACAATGGCACGAATAGGGGACAAAAACTCAGGCTAGGCGTGTGGCTCGCCGATAACGAAGAACAATCGATTCCCGACAATGAATTGTCTGGCTCAACATTACGAAGTCCCTAGCGGGACTCAGGCATGGGAAGTAGGCCACCAAGGGGAGCACAAGCAAAGGTCAGCGAAGAATGCGGACGCGGCCTGTGCCCTCGGTGACGGAGCCGATCCGCCACGCGGTGACGCCACGCGCGGTGAATTCGGCTTCGAGCGCGGCGGCCTTATCAGCGGCGACGGCGATCAGCAGGCCGCCGGAAGTTTGCGGATCGAACAGGCGGAGCTGTGTTGAATCGTCCAAAGGCGGATCGAAGTCCGTCCACTGGCGGTAATAGTCCATGTTGGTCGCCGCGCCGCCGGGGAAGCAGTTTTCCTCGACATAGCGATCCACGCCCGCTAACCAAGGCAGCGCGCCGTAAGACAGCACGAAATCGACCTGCGCGAGGTGCGCCATTTCGTGCCCGTGACCGAGCAAACTGTAGCCTGTCACATCGGTCATGCCGTGTACGCCGACCGCTTGCGCCGCCTGTGCTGCTTCGCGGTTCAGGCGCGCCATGCTGATGACGGCCTCATCGACATGCTTTTGATCGGCTTGCCCGCGCTTGAGGGCGGTGGTGATCAAGCCCGTGCCGAGCGGCTTGGTCAGGTACAGCACATCGCCCACCTTCGCGCCGCCTTTGGGGATCAGCCGTTTGGGATCGACCATGCCCGTCACCGCGAGGCCATATTTGGGTTCTTTGTCTTTGACCGTGTGACCGCCCGCAATCGCCGCGCCCGCCGCCTTCACGCGATCAGCGCCACCGCGCAAGATTTCGGTCAAGATGCTAAGATCGAGGTTATCGGGGAAGGCCACGAGGTTGATGGCGAACAGCACCTCACCGCCCATCGCATAGACATCGCTAAGGGCATTCGCCGCCGCGATCAGGCCGAAAGCGTAGGGGTCGTCCACGACGGGAGGGAAGAAGTCAACCGTCGAGATGATGGCTTGCTGATCGTTGAGTTGATAGATGGCGGCGTCATCAGGCGCGTCTAAGCCGACTAGCAGATTCGGGAAATCCGCCGCCTGAAAGGTATGCTGCAAAGGGCGCAGAACCTGCGCCAAGTCCTCAGGACCGAGTTTAGCCGCTCAACCCGCGCACGAAGCAAGCGCCGTGAGCTTTACCTCGTGGATCGTCAA
This sequence comes from Anaerolineae bacterium, assembly GCA_019637615.1. Lineage (GTDB taxonomy): Bacteria > Chloroflexota > Anaerolineae > Aggregatilineales > UBA2796 > JAHBVK01. The sequence continues at coordinate 54,530 of JAHBVJ010000010.1, forward strand.
CTTTGCCATCATAAAACTCCTCGACTAAAAGCGCCGTAATTATATGAAATGACGATTAACACGGCAAGCATCAACACCGGGATTGCGTTACCATAACGTTGAGCAACAGTAGCGCTCAAATTCGACCGATGGCAGGTAGACTAGTGACATGAGCAGCGCACGCTTTTCTCGTCTGGAGAACTTGATCGAGCATCTTTTAGAGGAACGGCTCACCCGTATATTTGAAGGGCGTTTGCAGCCGAGCGATCTTGCCTCGCGCTTGACGCGTGCCATGCAAGATAACCTGCGCGCCGATGGCAATAACGCCGTCGCGCCGACCAATTACGCGATCATCCTGAATACTGAAGATCATGAGGCGCTGCTGAGAATTCAACCCGATCTTGCCGAGGTGCTGGCGACCGTGATCACGCGCTTGGCGGCACAGGCTAAATGCCGCTTGCCGACGCCGCCGATCATCCATCTGCGCACCGACGACGCGTTTATGTTGCGGCAGGTGAACGTGCTGGCGTGGCACGAGCAGAGCACCGAACGGCACGCGACGGCGATCTTCGCGCCGACGGACGCGCCGAGTACGCCGGAGGAACACGGGCTGCGCAACCCGCAGTTGATCATCCAAGGGACCCAGTTTGTGCCGCTGACGCGCCCGATCGTGACCATCGGCAGACGGCGCGACAACCATATCGTGATCGACGCGCCAACCGTGTCGCGGGCGCACGCGCAGTTACGACTACGGTTCGGTAAATACGTGATCTACGATCTGGGCAGCACGGCGGGCACCTTCGTCAACGAAAAGCGCATCAGCGAAGCGGTGCTCAACCCCGGCGATGTGATTTCCATCGGCAATACCTTGATCGTATACGTCGAAGATGATGGCACCACCAGCCGTCATGTCACCGAAATCAACGAGATGCGCATGGATGACACACAGTCGATGTCTCCGGGCGAAGGAGAGTAGGCGCGGCGTGGAGGGGGTATTATTCGGACTGCGGATCGTTTCTGGCGTGCTGCTACTGATCTTCTTAGCAGCACTTTTTTGGATGATGTGGCGCGATTTCCGCGCGATCAGCTTCGAGGTCAGCACCCGCACGCGCCCGCAGGGACATCTGGTGGTGATCAACAGCAGCGATAATGGCCTGAAACCGGGCACCACCTTCGCGCTGCTGCCGCTGACCAGCCTCGGACGCTTGCCCACCAATACCATCCCGTTGGAAGATGCCTTCATTAGTGGAGAACATGCTACAATCACGCTGCGCAGCGGCAGATGGTGGTTGGATGATCGCGGCAGCAGCAACGGCACACAGTTGAACGGTTATCGCATCCGCGAGTCGGTCATCGTCAGCACGGGCGACATCATCAGCGTCGGACAGATCGACTTAAAGTTGGAACTTGAATAATTTTTTTGCCATGTTCACGTTCCGCATGAAGGAGTGATGGTTCATGGAACCCGTTCGCATCGGCGTTATTGGCGGCTCTGGCCTGTACAGTATGCCAGAAGTAAGCGACGTTACCGAGATTCGCATCGATACACCGTTTGGCACGCCAAGCGATGCCATCATCATCGGTAAGGTGCGCGGACAGCGTGTCGCTTTCTTGCCGCGTCACGGGCGGGGACATGTGCATACGCCGACCGAGGTGCCGTACCGCGCCAATATTTACGCGCTCAAGACGCTGGGTGTGTCGCACGTCATCGCCGTCAGCGCGTGCGGATCGCTCAAGGAAACGCTCGCGCCGGGGCATATCGTGATCCCCGATCAGCTTTTCGACTTCACCAAAGATGAACGCGGGCGCTCGTTTTTCGGCAAGGGCTTGGTCGGACATGTGGGCGTGGCTGATCCATTTTGCGTTGACCTGAGCAAGCTCGTAGCGGCGGCGTGCCGCGAAGCGGGCGGAACGGTGCATGAGGGCGGGACATCGGTCACGATTGAAGGGCCGCGCTTCAGCACACGCGGCGAGAGTCACGTCTGGCAGCAGCTCGGCTTCTCCATTATCGGGATGACGACCTCGCCGGAAGCCTTCCTCGCGCGCGAAGCCGAAATGCATTACGCGGTGATGGCACACGTGACCGATTACGACGTGTGGCACGATGAACCCGTCACCTCGGACATGGTGTTCAAGCAGTTCGCCGCCAATATCACGCTCGCGCAGCGTGCCGTCGCCCTCGCCATCGAGAAGATCGCCGCCAGCATCGCCAGCACAACCACGCATTGCGGCTGTGAGTCGGCCTTAGCCAGCGCCATCGCCACGGCGAAAGAGCGCATTCCGGCGGAGACCTTGATCGCGCTCAAACCGATTGTTGGGAAATATCTAACGAAGGTCGAGGACTAAAAACAGCGCTTGACGACGACAACGCTCTGGCTCGGACAAGAGGAGATGGAGACGCGGCGGGACACCATCACGTTCCGTGAACGGCTGTTGCTGTTTCTGGCGGGGTTGTTCATCGCGTTTACGTATGCAGGGCTGACCCTCGCGCGGAACAGCGCAGCGGGGCTGCTGTGGATCGTCGTCGTATGGCTTGGCTGCGCAGTGGTCGGGCACGTGATTTTGAATCGGCGGTTGCCGCATCGCGATCCGCTGCTGTTCCCCGTCGCCATGCTGATCGCGGGCTGGGGCTTGATCCTGATCACACGGCTGGAACCCTTCTTCGCCAGCCGTCAAGCCATGTGGTTGATCGTGTCGGTCGCGGCGATGCTAGGGCTGGCCTTCGCGCCACGCCATCTGCGCTGGTTGAGCAGCTACCGTTATCTGTGGCTGTTCGGCGGCTTGGGTTTGCTGGCGCTGACCATCCTGATCGGCAGCAATCCGTCGGGCGCGGGGCCACGCTTGTGGATCGGCTTCGCGGATATTTACATTCAGCCGTCCGAACTGCTCAAGGTGATCCTCGTCGCTTTCCTCGCCAGCTATTTAGCCGATCATCAATCGCTGCTGTCGGCGCATTCGTTCACCATCGGTTCACTGCGCGTGCCGTCGCTCGGCTTCCTCGTCCCGCTGCTGATCATGTGGGGCTTCTGCCTGATCATCCTGCTGTGGCAACGCGATCTGGGCACAGCGACCTTGTTCTTCATGGTGTTCATCCTGATGTTGTACATCGCCAGCGGACGCGTGATCTACCTGATCGGCGGCGGCGGGCTGCTGCTGCTGGTCGGCGCGGTGGCCTACCAGCTATTCGACGTGGTGCGCCAGCGCGTGGACATCTGGTACAACCCGTGGCCCGAAGCGCAAAACCGCGCCTACCAGATCGTGCAGAGTTTGCTGGCCTTCGCGGCGGGCGGTGTGTTCGGGCAAGGCGTCGGGCAGGGGTCGCCATCGTATATCCCCGTCGTTCATTCGGATTTTGTGTTCGCGGCGCTGGCGGAAGAATGGGGCTTGCTCGGCACGCTGGCGATCACCGTATGCATAGCGCTGCTGGTGGTGCGCGGGCTGCGGCTGGCGGTCACGCTGCATCAGCGCCCATTTCACGCGCTGTTGGCGGCGGGCGTGAGCATCAGCTTGGCGGTGCAGAGTTTGTTAATCATGGGTGGCGCGTTGAAGTTGATCCCGCTGACGGGTGTTACCTTACCCTTTCTCAGCTATGGCGGGAGTTCGCTGCTGGTCAGCTTTTTGATGATCGGCATCCTGCTGATGTTGAGCGAGGACGTATGAACCTGCAACATACCCTCAATCGGGTGACCGCCGTCGTGCTGATCAGCTTTTCGATGATCGCCCTGAGTCTCGGCTACTGGTCAGTAGTCGGCGGCGATAGTCTGCTCGCCCGCAGTGACAATCCGCGTTTGGTGGAGGCTGAACGCGCCATCCAACGCGGCATGATCGTAGATCGACACGAGGCAGTGCTGGCAAAGACCGATCTGGTCGGGCATTCGGTATCGGGGCAGCCGGTGATGAAGCGCGTGTATCCGTTTGGCGACGACGCCAGTGTGGTTGGCTACTACAGCTTGCGTTATGGCAGCGGCGGCGTGGAAGCGGCCTTCGACAGCGAACTGCGCGGTTCGCAAACCGAAGTGGATCGGCTGCTGCACCGCGTTCAGATGGGCAGCGACCTGCAACTGACCATCGACATGCCGCTGCAACAGGCCATCATCGCGGCGATGGGACGGTCGCCGGGGGCGGTGGTCGTCGTGGAAGTGCCGTCCGGCGCGGTGCGGGCGCTGATCAGCCTGCCGAGTTATGATCCTGAACGGCTGGATGATACGTACTCGCTGTTACGGTTGAATCCGTTCGCCCCGCTGCTCAACCGCGTGACACAGGGCATCTACCAACCGGGCGGCGCGCTGCAAACGATCATTCTGGCGACGCTGCTGACCGACCGCCAAACACTAGATCAGACCGTGCTTGGTGCGGCGGAACCGATCCGCATCAACGGGCTGACCATCGCGTGTACAAGCACTGGTGCCAGCGTGAAGACGTTTGCCGATGCCTATGCGCAAGCGTGCCCGTCGCCCTTCGTGGACGCCGCCATGAGCGCCCCCGGCGATGTGCAAGACATGTTCAACGCGTTTGGGCTGCTGGAAGCGCCCAATCTGATCAAGTTCGGGACGGTGAGCGGGCGCACGCCGACGGCCTTGACCAACTTCCGCGATCCGGTGAAGCTGCGCGCGCAAGCCAGCGGGCAGGGCGACCTGACCGTGACGCCGCTGCAAATGGCGCTGGTCGCCGCCACCATCGCGAATCGAGGCAACACCGTCACGCCCTATCTCGTGCAGGCGATCCGCGCCCCGAACAGTGGCACATGGCAGGCGCTGAACCCGCTCCCCGAAGAACATGCCGTGATCACCGGCGATGTCACGGACGCCATCCGCAGCGCCATGCGCGAAGCCGTCACACGGGGAGCCGCCAGCGCCGCCGATCAACCTGATTTAACGATTTATGGTCATGCGAGTTATGCTTACACAGGTGTTACTGCCAACTCATGGTTCATCGGCTTCATCGAACTGCCGGATGATCAAGCGGTGGTAGTAGCGGTGGCGCTCGAAGGCAAAAACGATCCGGCGCTGGCTTCCAAGATCGGGGGAACAGCGCTGCGAGAAGCCGCGAAATAGGAGGATACGCAGGCAGATTATCGGGATGGCTGGTGCGTGTAGAGCCACATTGGAACAGATAGCCCCGAAAACAGGGCTTTTCTATCAAATGTTTCGCAATACACTGTACGGGTTATCAACTTTATGCTATAAACCGATATTAGGATCATCTTCATCTAGGGTTAAGCAATTATGTCCGACGCCGCGCAAGTGCGTCAGCTTGAAACACTCATCCAAATCGCTCAAATGCTCAATTCCTTGGATATTGAGGCGGTTCTGCGCAATATTTTGCGCTTAACGACAGAGGCTGTGGGCGCGACGAATGGCAGTTTCTTCCTGTTCGATGAGCACGAGAAGCGACTGACCCACTTCATCGCCTCTCGCGAACTCAGCGCCGAAGAACGCGCCAAGACCTCCTTCAGCGTACTGGAGAAAGGCGTAGCGGGCTGGGTTTTGGGAAACCGCCGCGCTGTCCTGATCGAAGATACCGTGAGCGATCCGCGTTGGCTGATGCTCGAAGATAGATTCCGGGTGCGCTCTGCCATGTGCGTACCATTTTTCATCGACGGTAGTATGCGCGGCGTGATGACGCTCGAACATACCTCCCCTAACCAGTTCGACAGTACGGCACTGCGGATTGCCGAAGCCACCGCCACGCAAGCGGGCACCTCGCTGCGAAACGCGGAATTGTTCGAGCGCGTGCAGACTCAGCAAGAACAATTGGAAGCCGTCCTCAACAGCATTTCCGACGCCTTGTTCGTCGTCAATGAGCGCTGGAATATCCAACTGATGAATCCCGCTGGTCGCGAACTGCTCGGCAGCGAGGACGAAGATGTCATCGGGAAGCCGCTGAACGGCGTTTCGCCCAACACCATGTTCGCCACGCTGACGGCGATGATCATCGAGCTGTTCGGGCGTGCCAGCGCACAGGACAAAGTCTTCACCTTCGATCTGCGCGATGATAAGCTGTTCAAGGATTTTTCCGTCACGGCGCGGCGGCTGGTCAAAGAAGATGGCAGCGAGATTGGCGAAAGCGGCGACGGCGGCTATGTGATCGGGCTGCACGATGTCACTTCGCTCAAGGATTTGACGCGCCTGAAGACGCATATGATCCAAATGGCCTCGCACGACCTCAAGAATCCACTTGGCGTGTTGATCGGCTATCTCGATCTGATGCAGTACGACATCACCCATAACACGATGCCCGATCCGATGTACATCGACCACATGCACAAGACCATCACGCGGATGGAAACATTGATCGCGACGCTGCTGGAAGCGCAGCGATCTGACCGCGATGTGACGATGAAGCGCGTGCCCGTTGACCCGCACGAATTGATCGATGTGGTGCTGGAAGATAACGCGGATGCCGCGAACCAGCATAATCAGAAGTTGGTCAAGGATATTCAGAAGGCGCTGCGACCATTGCGCGGCGATTTCTTGCAACTCCGCCAAGCCATGAACAATCTGGTCGGGAACGCGATCAAGTATACACCCGACGGCGGCACCATCACCGTCCGCGTGCGCACGGAAGATGACCGCTTCCTGTTCACCGTAGACGATACTGGCTACGGCATTCCGGCTGACCAGCAAGACAAAATCTTCAGTTCGTACTTCCGCGCCACCAGCAGCGCCACCCGCCACATCGAAGGGACGGGCGTCGGTCTGAGCTTGGTCAAGGAAGTGATCGAACGGCACGGCGGGCAAGTCGGCTTCAACAGCGCGGAAGGCAAAGGCTCGACGTTCTATTTCTGGCTCCCGCTGCTGGAGTGAGAAAAGTCCTTAGTGCTGAGTGCTTAGTCCTTAGTAGAACCGGATTGTGAGTTGTCGTTGGTTATCCATAAGCATACATGGACATTTGACCTCACCCCTTCTTTGCGAAGCGGAGAGGGGGAACCAAGATGCCACCTGATATGTCGGTACTAACGCCGATTTTGATTTGTGGATTGAGCGTTAAGCGCGGAACACGAGCTTACCTCATTTGATGGCGTATCCGGCGATATGCGGTGCGACGATGGGGATGTCTAGCCGGAAGGGATCGATGTGGACGCGGCTGAAGCCCGCCCCCTCAATGGTCGCGCCTGTGTCACGATCCGGATTACAGCCGTCGCTGAAGGGTTTCCACAACGGCTTCACCAAGCGCTGAATGCGGTAAGATCGGCTGTCGTGCGGCGCGGCGACGTGCTCGATGAACACGAACCGCCCGCCGACCTTGAGCACCCGTCGAATCTCCTGAAGTGTGCGCTGCGGATCGGGCACGGAGCACAACACCAAGGTGCTCACTACCGCGTCCACACTGTTGTCGTCAGCCTCCAAGCGCTCCGATTTCCCCTCACGCAGTTGCACGTTCATGCCGAGCCGCTGCGCCTCCTGCTGAAGGTGCGGGAACATGGCGGGGTTCGGTTCGATGCCGATCCAGCGCACATCACGCGGATAGTAACCGAGGTTGGGGCCAGTGCCGGGGCCGATCTCAAGCACATCGCCGTGCAGATCACCGAGCAGGGCGCGTTTGTGCGCATCGTAATATTGTTTACTGGTCTTGCTCTCGGAGGCCAGCATATGCGCGAACAGGCGTTGATACCAGTTGGGGCGAGATTTAGGCGTTAGCGGCGACTGTGATCCAGTGGTCATGACGGCCTCCTGCTTGGGCAAGTCAAGTTAGCGTACGACAAATCAGCCTTCGAAGCCGGGGAGCTTGGGGCCGAAGCGGGACAGCGCCGTTTGCACGAATTTGAGGCGATGATGGGGCGTGATGCCATGTGCTTGCAGCGCGGCTAGATGGGCTTTCGTGCCGTACCCCGCGTTGTGATCCCAGCCATAAACGGGAAATTCCTCATGCAACTGCTGCATCAGGCGGTCACGCGTGACTTTGGCGACGATCGAAGCTGCCGCCACCGATTGCACATGCGCATCGGCTTCCACCACGCTCTTGACCAGTTTGGCGCGTGCGCCCAGATTTTGCAGCTTGAGGTTGCCATCCACGATATATTGCATGGCCTCCACGCGCATGATCAGGCGCTCGAACACGGTGCGGTTCGCCCACCCGATGTTATAGGCGTTGATGTCTTCCACGGAGATGATCTCGGTTTCGACGGTGAGGGCATATTCATAGATGTAGCGCAGCAGTTCCTCGCGCTGGTCGCGACTGAGTTTTTTCGAGTCGCGCAGTTCGGCGTGCCGGAAAAAGGCGTTGAAGTTGAACCCCGGCGGGAAGCACACCATCGCGGCGACCAACGGCCCCGCCAATGGCCCGCGTCCGGCCTCGTCCAGCCCGCACAGGAGCGGGGTATCTTCGATGCTGTCCATAGGAAGTGCTTAGTGCTAAGTCCTTCGTGCTGAGTATATTCAACCTCACCCCCTGACCCCCTCTCCGCTTCGCAACGAGGGGGAACCGAGAGGCTACCTGATGAGGCTGTACTAGCGTCGGCTTTGATCTAAGAGCATCGGTTTGCCCTTGCTCCAACGTTGGAAAGAGCAACTAGATTATACCGTGCTGCGTACAGATTTCTGTAGAGATGATGCGGCATGAACGGAGACGTAAACATCATGCAGAGATGGGAATATCAAACGCTAGTCGTCAAGATCGGGCGCGAAAAGCAGGTGGAAGTCGTCCAGCTCAACAACAAGGAAGCCAAGGCCGTCGAACCGGGCGGGCTGTTCAAAGAGCCGATGTACCACGACCTGCCTACCTATCTGGCGCAGGTGGGACAGGACGGCTGGGAAGTAGCCGGAACCGCGCCTTTGACGCATACTATCCCCGGTTCGGGCACGGGTGATGGTCGTAACCGCGTGATGATCATCCTCAAGCGCCCGTTGGAATAGCAGAGGCTTATGAAGCTTGCCCTTGTGCATGATTGGCTGAATCAGGTTGGCGGTGCGGAGGATGTGCTGGCGTCGCTGGTCAAGATGTACCCCGCCGCGCCGCTGTACACCAGCATTTATTGGCGCGAAAAGATGCCCACCGCATGGCGCACATGGCCTATCCACACGCTGTGGATCGACCGTGTGCCGGGGATTCATGAACATCATCAGCGCTACCTGCCCTTGTATCCGTTGGCCTTTGGCGGGCTGAACTTGGGCGCGTACGACGTGATCCTCTCCAACAAGAGCGGCTTTTGTCACGGCGTGCAGAAAAGCAGCGCAGTGCATGTGTGTTACTGCCTCGCGCCAACGCGCTACGTGTGGCAATTGGACGCCTACATGGATCGCGAGAATATGGGCAAGGCGACGCGGCTGATGCTGCGTCCGCTGGTGTCGCTGCTGAAACGCTGGGATTACGCGGCGGCGCAGCGCGTCGATCACTTCATCGCGATCTCGACGGAGATTCAGGCGCGCATCCGGCAGTTTTACGGGCGCGAGTCGGTGGTCATCTACCCGCCCGTCGAGACGGCACGCTTCAAGCCTGTCGAAGCGACGGGCGACTATTTCTTGATTGTCTCGCGGCTGATCCCCTACAAACGGATCGATCTGGCGGTGCAGGCGTGTACACAGTTGGGCTTGCCGCTGCTGGTGGCGGGCAGCGGGCGCGACCGTGAGCGTTTGGAGCAGATGGCGGGGCCGACGGTGAAGTTCCTCGGCTACGTGCCCGACGCCGACCTGCCCGACCTGATGGCGCGCTGTAAATGCTTCTTGTTCCCCGGTCTGGAAGACTTCGGCATCACGCCCGTGCAAGCGATGGCGGCGGGACGCCCCGTGATCGCGTATAAGGGCGGCGGGGCGCTGGATACGGTCATCCCCGGCGTGACGGGCGAGTTTTTCACCGAGCAAACCGTCGAGTCGCTGGCGGCGGTACTGCGTTCCTTCGACGCGGCACGCTATTCGCCGGAATCGGTGCGGGCACACGCGCTGAAATTCGATGAGGCGGTGTTCCAGCAGCAGTTAGGCGCATTCGTGGCAAACTGCTAAGTGCTGGATCGCGGCTGCTGACACCCCGCACGACGAATTTCCATCAAAAACGTAAAAGCTGCTTGACTCGAGTCAAACTGTGCCGTATTATGTCGGATAATGACATGTCGTCTGACGACATAGTAGAGGCAACCAAGGCATGACCACCGACCCTGAAACATTTTTGCCCCTCACCGAAACGACGCTGCTGATCTTGGTTGCGCTGTCCACCACGCCGAAACATGGCTACGCCATCCTCAAGGAAGTGAGCACGTTGAGTGACGCCCGCATCACCTTGAGCACAGGCACGCTGTACGGGGCGCTGGAACGCTTGCTAGATCAGCAGTGGATCGAGCGGATTGATGATCCGGCGGGGCAGAGCGAACGTGGACGTAAGGCGTATCAACTCACTCAATTGGGGCGCGATGTGATGAAAGCCGAGATGCAGCGCATGGAACATGTTTTGCGGCAAGCCCGCCTACGCATGGCAGGAGCGATAGAATGAGCTATTTGACTCACCTTTTGATCAGCCTGCACGCCCTCTCCCTGCGGCTGTACCCGACACAGTTTCGGGCGGAGTTCGGGGACGAATTGCGCGATACCTTTTCGTGTCTACTGCAAGATGTGGCGGCTGGCGGCGTGCTGACGCTGTGCCGCCTGTGCTGGAACGAACTGCGGCAGTTTCCACAAAGCATCGCGCGCGAATATCAACACGCGTTTGCGCTGCGTTGGCGGAATGCCAGTCAGCGCGAACTGACCAAAATCCGCTGGATGACGCGCGGTCTGAGCGTGTTCGTACTGTGGTTCCTGCTGACGGTCGTGCAACAAGGGCTGCGCAGTGCCGATCCACAGTTCATGCCCTTCGTGCTGATGAGCGCGATCACGGCGCTCTGCATCAGTGTGGCGTGGCTAAACGAGCGTCTTGGCGGCTGGCTGACCATCTACACGTCGGTGAGCATGGGCGTGGCGCTATTCATCATCGCGCTGTCGCTGCAACATTCCGCTTACGCCCATCTATTCAACTATTTTGTGATGTATTTGCTTTACATCGTTCCGTCGTTTATCACCGGCCTCTTGTTCATGAGCGTGAGCAAGGCGGGACGACGTCCTCGTTCATTAGCATCATAGGTGATCGAAATATGGTAGCAGCAACTTTGCCGGGAACACAGGTCATCGACAGTGCCGCCGACGCTGCACTGGCGATCCGCGTACAGGGCTTGCATAAGCGCTTTGGACGGGTGATCGCCGTCAAAGACGCCAGTTTCAGCGTCGAGCCGGGGGATGTCTTCGGTTTGCTCGGCCCCAACGGCGCGGGCAAAACCACCATCATCCGCATGATCGTGGGCTTGATGAAGGCCGATCAAGGGAATGTAAGCGTGTTCGGCTTCGACCCGATCCGCCAGCGGCGCGAGGTGCTGGTGCGATCTTCGACCATCCTCGAGTCGCCCGCGCTGTACCCGAAACTCAACGGCTACGACAACCTGATCGCGATGGGCTACGCATCCGGCGTCACCGATCGCCGCAAGATCGATGAAGTGCTGGCGATCATCGGCCTGACCGACCGCGCCAAGCACAAATTCGAGACGTATTCGCTCGGTATGAAGCAGCGTTTATGCATCGCCGCCTCGCTGCTCACCGATCCGCAGTTGATCATCCTCGATGAACCGACCAACGGCTTGGACGCCGCCGGAATGCGCGACATCCGCGAGTTGATCCGCGAGTTGGCGGGGCAAGGCCGCACGGTGCTCCTCAGCAGCCATCTGATGAACGAAGTGCAGATGGTGTGCAACCGCGTGGCGGTGCTGCAAAAGGGCACCGTGATCGCGGAGGGCAAAGTCGATGAACTGCTGGCGGGGCAAGGGCTGATCCGTGTGAAGGTGGCGGCGGAGGAATTGGAACGCGCCAAGCAGATTCTAGAGGGCAGCGAGTGGAAAACGGGTCTGCAAGTCGTCGGAGACATGCTGGAAGTGCGTGCCATGCCCGATCATGGCGGCGCGATCAACCGCGTGTTAGCCAGCAGCGGCATCTACGCCGCCGAGATCGTGCCGGAAAAACTCTCGTTGGAAGAATACTACCTGCAAATGACGGGCGACCTGCCGCCGAAAACGAAAGCGTAGGGACAAGCCATGACGACACCTCTCCTCACGTCCAACCGTCAGATCGTCGCACGCCCGAACCTGTGGAGTCAATTCCTCGGTGAGGTTTTCAAATGGCGGCGGCATCGGCTATATCAATGGTTCATCGCCGCGCCGTTTCTGCTGGCGGTGGTGATGGCCTTCGGGCTGGCCGTCGGCACGCGCGGGCGCAGTCTGCCCGACATCGACAACAACACCATGATGACCTTTGGCCCTGCGACCTACAATCTGGGCACGACGGGCGCGTTCGCCACCGCTGGTCAATTTTACATGACCAGTTTCCTCGCCATTTTATCAGTCGGCTTCGCGTTAGTGGCAGGTTGGTGCGTCCACAGCGAGTTCAACTGGCGCACAATCAAGATGGTCGCCTCGCGCCAGCCAAGCCGCGTGCAGATCGTGCTCTCCAAAGTTCTGTTTGTGGCGGCGCTGGCCTTCGCCTCCTTCATCATGCTAACGCTCGGTTGGTTCTTCCTATCCATCGTGTTCAAACTGGTTTACCGTGCGCCGTTGGGCATCACCGCCAATGATGTGGACGCCATCTCGCTAGGCATCAACCACCTGATCTTGCGCTGCCTCGCCATGTTCATGTGGGCGCTGCCCACGATGGCGGCAGTCTATTCATCGAAGTCCGTGACGGGCGGCGTGCTGCTGTATTTCGTGTATTCGGGCACGGAAGCCTTCTTGAGCAATCTCGGCGCGGCGGCGATCAACAACCCGTTGGCCTACTCCGGTGCGGAGGGCTTCTTCCAGACCATCCTCGAAGTCGCGAAGACGGCTTATCCCTACTTGCTGACCAGCCACCTGAACCGCATCACGATGGTGTCGAGCAGCCCGCAGGTAGTGGCGACCATGCCGCTGGCGGTGTCGTGGTTGGCGGTGGGCATCTATCTCGTGCTGTACATCGCCATCACGCTGTGGATCTTCGTCCCGCGCGACATCAAGGAATAACAGCATGGACGGAATCACGCAGCGGGCGACCATCCCGACGCCGCGCATCATCGCCAACCCGAATTTGTGGAGCCAGTTCGTCGGGGAAATCTTCAAGTGGCGGCGGCACCTGCTGTATCAGTGGTTCGTCGGTGCGCCCTTCATCTTCGCCACTGTTGCCGCGCTAGGGATGCTGCTCAGTCCAGCGAGGCCGGATTACAGCGGGATCGATTCGCAGGTGGTGGGTGTCGTGGGGATGGCAGGCGCGCCAATCTATGCGCTCGGCAGCGTGGGCGCGTTCGCCATCGCCGGACAGATCATGATTTCGGGCTTCTTGCCGATGTTCGCGGTCGGCTTCGCACTGCTGGCGGGCTGGTGCGTCTACAGCGAATTCAACTGGCGCACGATCAAGATGGTCGCCTCGCGCCAGCCCAACCGCGCCTATGTGGTGCTGTCCAAAGTCTTGTTCGTGGCGGTGATGGCTTGCACCAGCTTCGTCACCATTACGCTCAGTTGGCTGCTGCTGGCGATGTTCTTCAAGGTGCTGTTCGGCGCTCCGTTTGGTCTCACCCCGCAGGATGTCGAGGTGATCGGGCTGAACGCCACGCATCTCGCGCTGCGCTGCCTTGCCATGTTCCTGTGGGCGTTGCCGACGATGGCGGCGGTCTATTCGGTCAAAGCGGTGACGGGCGGCGTGGTGATCTATCTGGTGTATTCGGGGATCGACGGGCTTCTGAGCACATTGGGCGCGACCGCGACCAACATGCCGCAAGCCTATATGAGCGCGGAGAGCTTCTACCAGACGATTATTGAGATCGCGCGGAATGCATATCCATACCTGCTGACCAGCCACCTCAATCGCCTTACGATGCTGCCCACCAGCCCGCAAGTCGTCGCGAGTCTGCCTATGGGTGGCTCATGGGTGGCGGTAGGACTGTACGTGATCGCGTTTGTGGCGCTGGCGCTGTTGATTTTCGTGCCGCGCGATATTAAGGAATAGGTGTGGTGTGATATGCAAACAATTGCACTGAAAGCAAGGACAGATAGCGACGGAGTTATGAAACTCGAAGTCACCACTGACTTGGTGGATCAGGAGCTTGAAATCATATTGGTCATGCAGCCAAGCGGAGTCAAGGCCACAGATTCTATGGGGTATCCACTAGGCTATTTCGAGGAAACGTATGGCAGTTTTGCAGATGAGCCGTTGGAGAGAAATCAGTCGATGTAGACGGCAAAGAGCTAAGACACACCTAATGCAGCGAATGGCGTTCAACATTGACATGCGCGCTATCGGCAAAGCATAGTAACATGGAGGTCTATCGAGTCTGTAGCGCGGCATGGAATCGATGAGCGCGCCGCGTGATAGCAAGGAATACGACGCACTATGCGAACACGCTTGATCGTGTTGTTAATGTCTCTTGGTACGCTGCTATTGAGCGGGTGCAGCAGCGCCAGCGATCCCTTCGCCAGCAACGATCTCTGCAAATATTACCGCGTGACGAGCGGGGATTTATCCGGCGGTCAGAGTTCGCCCTATCCGATCACGGTCGCAGCGGGTCAGACGGTGAGCCTATCGTACGTGGCGGAGATGGAAGAAGGCAGCGCCGAGTTCCAACTGCTGAACGACCTTAGCGACCCCAAATGGATGGCTCCCGTCACGCCCACCACCACCACCGCGACCCTAACCGTCGATACCAAGTTGGACGCTGGCCCACACAATATGATCATCGTCTTCAGCAAGGCGAAAAAGTACCGCATCTGCTGGAAAGTGGACGTGAAATAGGGACTGGACTGCCGGAATCACACGCGCTGGCACCTTGACCTCAACTCACGGCAGCTTGCAACGCCCTGATGGCGATTTCTTCGGCGTCATGGATCGCCATCACACGTTCCGCGAGATCGGCGCGGAGCGCGGCGGCTTGTACATCGGTCAGCGGGAACTCGCTGCGCATCTGCTGCTTGATCGTCTGCAAGCGGGCGGCGATGGCTTTGCGCTCCTCCAACGACGCGGCTCCCTGCGAGAGGAAAAGCTGACTATTGCGCATCAGCAGATCGCGTGTTTCCTTGAACGGCGCGATAGTCTCCGGCAGCAGCGTGCGCGTCAGATCGTCCCAACGTTCGGCGGCAATGCGGAATAGCGTCGCGACCTCACGCAGCGCGGGCAGTTCGAGCACGTCGGCGGCTTCGCTGAGGAAATCCGCGTAAATCGCGCGTGCGCCGCGTCCGCCCGTGAAATACACGGCGGTCGTCTGGAAGGCTGTCGTCAAGCCCGCATACATTTTGCTGCCCGGTGCGAATTCCTTTGCCCACGATTTTTTCTGCTTGGTATCGCGCAGCAGATGCGCCCATTTCTGATACGCCGCGAAGCCGAAATTGCCCACATGACTCGGCCCGCCGACGGGAGGTTTGCCCGTGAAGACCTCGATGCACGACTGAATACCAGCGCGGATGGCGGCGGGCAGTTTGTCGGGGTTGGGCGCGCCGATGGTCATCATGCGATGTTTGGTCTTGGCGACCCGTGCCCGCGCTCTGGCGAACGTCGCCGTGTCCACCTGCAACCCGACTCGCGCCCGATCCGCCAGATAAACGGCATCGGCCTTCCTATCGTAGCCATACACGACCAGCGGCATCACCAGCCAGATTTTCGCGTCATCGGGATCGGTGAACGTGCCCGTCATGCCGTAGTTGTACGGCAAACTCGCCATATCCACCCAGACGATAGCGGGTTGCCCCTTCGCCAGCGCGTTGAGCACATTGGCGACGGCCTTTTCGGGGTCGGTAGTGTTGCGTACGCTCATGGCGATGCCCAAACGCTCGAACAGCCTTCCCGGTTCCTCGTCAAACGGATAGCGCGTCAGGAAATGCAGATGCGGATCGTAGCCTTCGTAGGCAAATGAAAAATAGCCCGCGCACAATCCGCCGTTAATGCCCATCAACATCGCTTCGGTATAGGGCTGCCCCGTATGCGGTGCCAGCGCCCCTTGATAAGCCAGCACGTTGGTCGGGTAGCCAGTCGCCCACGCCGCCCCGTCGAAATGGTGGTAGTTCGTCAATATAGTCATGGATCGCGCCCTTTGTGTGCTGCCCTGCTGCCGATGTTGTCATCAGGATAACGGCATCTGACGACGCTGTGTAGTCGTTATTTTTCTTATCCAGTAACAAACAAAAGCATGACCGCGCTGATCAGCGTCAAAATCACGCCCCGCCTTCATCGGTGCTGCGACCTCGGCTTAGGAAGGAGAAATGTCAGGGATTGTACAGAACACTGCCGAAACAGGCGGAATTCGCTACAATGACCCGCATCATTGGGGAGTTGCAGGTAGAGGATGTTGCAGGTGAAAGGTCCACGTTGGGGCATTTTGTTATTGGGCGCGCTGATCGTGGTGTTGCTGTTTACCTTTCCCTTGTGGCGCACCGTGTTACGGTCAGGATCGTCGCAGCGTGCCTTCGCGGACGCTTCCGAGGCGCAGCGTGAAGTGCTGTTGAAAGAAAAAGATCGCAATCTTGCCGCGACGGCCTATGTATCGCTGCTGGTGACGGTGCAAGCGCCAACCCCCACGGGTGCGCCTACCGCGCTGGCACAGGACGCCATCCTTGGTGGGCGTTTCACCGAGATAGACGCCGTGCATAGGGCGACGGGACGCGCGCGCTTGTACCGCATGACTAACCAGAGCGTCATTTTGCAGCTCGAAGACGGCTTTTCCGTCACGAATGCACCCAATTTGACGTTGTACCTATGTGGCACTGAGAAGCCAGCGACCATCGCTGACTTAGAAGTGCAGGGGGCATCGCCGTTCGAGGTTGGCGATCTGCTCGGAAGCAGCGGCGAACAGCGCTTTACCATCCCCGGACAACTGCCGCTGGAACGCTATAAAAGCGTAGTGATCGTCAGCAAATCGCTGGCTCGCATTTACAGCTATGCCGTGCTGCAATAGATATGATCCATGCAGGCTGGCTTTGTTTACCGGAATGATCATAAGCAGCGCACGAAAAGCCTGACTCAGCGGCGCGTATTCGAGGCTAGACTCAGCACCAAGCTGTTGAGGCGCGCAAATAGCATGGACTCAGCACGTATTTGAGGGAGGAGACAGAGATGGGCATCAACCGTGTGGAACCGTATGAGGCGTTGGCGGACGTCTATCAAGTGGCGGGCTTCACCAACTATGCCGCCGGATTGGCGCAATCGCTACTCTCCATCGCGTTCGATCTGAATTGGACGGGCAAAACCTTGATCGATCTTGGCTGTGGGATCGGGGAATTGGCGGTGTGGTTCGGCGGACGGCAGATTCGCAGTTTGGGCGTGGATAGTTCGCCTAGCATGATCCGGGTGGCGGATGCTAAAGCCATTGATGCGCATGTCGATGTGACCTTCGCGGCGGGCGACATTCGCACCTATGCGCCCACGACGGCCTTCGATCTGGCGGTGTGCATCGGCGGCACGGTCAATCTGATGCCCACTCTGCGTGATGTAGAGGCATTATTCCGCGTGGCGCATACCGCTCTATCCCCGCGTAAATTATTCTTCTTCGATCTCAGGACGATTCAGGGGTTAGCCAAGACCGACGCCATGCGCATCCTCGCGAATACGGATGAGGTTTTCATCGCGACCACCAGCAGCTTCAATTTCGAGACCTTAGCGCTGACTTCACAGTACACCATCCTGCGCGATGGCGAATCGGGCTGGACGCGCGCGGAGGAAACGCATATCTCACGCGGCTACACTGCGCAAACCGTGGCGAGATTGCTGCAAAATGCGGGCTTCAGGTTGTTGCAAACCATCACGCCCAATAGCGCGCCGCTGGATGCGCAACACCACGATGATATGCTGCTGTTTGTTGCCATACGTGACTAACGGGACGACCCGTTAGTCACCTGCGCTGTCCAATTTCAACGCCCTTAGGATTACGGCGTGTTGGTGGGACGCGGCGTCCGCGACGGCACTGGCGTGCGGCTTGGGATGGGCGTCCGTGACGGCACCGGCGTGCGGCTTGGCGTCTGCGTGCGCGACGGCGTCGGTGTCAAGCTCGGCGTGTTTGTTGGCGTCAAGCTCGGCGTACTGGTCAACGTATGCGTTGGCGTATGCGTCGGCAGCGCTTCCACGACTTGCCCCGCCCGTTCCCGCACATCATCGATGAATGGATACTTCGTGAAGTTGCTCCAATAGAGTAACCAGTGATAATCGAGCAGTGCTTGCTCAGGTCGGTTCTGCGTGTCATTGATCAATGCGCGGAAATAGCGCGCCGTGCCAGAATCCGTGAGCGCTAAGGATCGGTTCAGCTCGATCAAGCCAACGTCTAACTGCTTGGTATCGTACATCGCGATCCCGCGATATAGATGCGCGACGGCCTGATTCTGCGGGTTAAGGCCGTTGATGAAGGCGTCGTCCACGCGGCTGACTTCCTCGGCAAAATTCTGACGGTCAACATCACTGCCAGCGCTGGCGGCGCGGGCGCGGATCAGCAAATCGAGCTTTTCGACCAGCAGATCGGTGTTGTCGGGCGTGTCTTGCAGCAGGCGGTTGACCTGTTCCAGTGCCGCCGTGTAATCACCGCTGTCGAGGGCGGCTTTCAATAGCAGGCGGCGGGTTTCGTCCGTCTCGCTGATGCGGTTGGCTTGCTGGAAGTCCTCGACGGCTTCGGCATAGCGACGTTCATCGAGCAGCAGCTTGCCACGCGCCAGCAAGACTTCGCGGGCAGCAGGCGATTCCTTATCGACCACGACGGCCTGCGCATAGGCATCCAGCGCGGCGGTGAGGTTGCCTTCGCCTTCGCGGGCTTGTCCATACAGCAGCCATGCGGTGGTATCACCCGGATAGTAGAATAGGAATTCTTGCGCCGCGATGACCGCCGTGCCGTATCTCTGGACGCGCTCGGTGGGGTCAGCTTGCGCGGTTGCCGAGGCCAGCAGCGCATTACCACGCACGATGAAGCCTTCGCGGTTGGTCGGGTCGATGTACAGCGCCAGTAGCGCATCGTTTAACGCCGTATCGACTTTGCCGGAAGCCAGCCGTATCTTGGCGCGCTCGATAAAGAGCGCGGCGTTGCGCGGTTCTTGCCGCAAGCCCGCCGCGACCTCATCTTCGGCGCGGCTGTATTCCGCACGGTTCAGGTAAACACGCGCCGCGATGATCGAGCTTTGCACCAGTTTAGGATCAAGCCTGAGCGCGGCGTTTGCTTCGGTCAGCGCATCATCATAATTTTCCTGCGCGTAATAGGTCGCCGCCAGCGCCGCATGATAAAAGGCCGAATCCGCCTTCTGATTGTTCTGCAACAAGGCCAGCGCCTTGCCCGGACTGCCGTCCTCGACATAAGACATGGCGAGATAGTAAACGAGCTGATAATAACTGCTGCTAGGGCTGTTTTTCTCAGTTTCGTTGCGGCGGCGTTCTTCATCGAGCGTCGGGATGACCTGCTGATACTTGCCGATGGCGTACAAGCCCTGTGCTTCACGCTGCACGCTGTTGCTGTTGATCAGCGGATAGGGCGCGGTCGCGGTCATTTGTCCGATGGTGCCACCGGGGATGCTCGGCGTGTTGGACGGATCAACCTTGACGCGCGGCGTATTCGAGGCCGTCGGTTCGGTGCCGGGCGTGCGGGTCGGCGTCAGCGTAATGGTCGGCGTGGGCGTTTCGGTCACATCTGCCACCACCTTGACCGGGCCGCCGATGTTGCTCACGATCAGCGCGCCGAGGCCGATCACCGCGACCAGCACGACCGCTGCCACCAGCAGTCCCACCGCGCGCAGACGGGTCGCCGCTGCGTCACCGATCCGCCCGCGTGTCTTTTTCACCCAGTCAAAGGGCAGCGACGCGCTTGGCGGCGCTTGCACGCGGGACAGGATTTCGTCAAGCTGCGTCCCTAGCGCGTTGAAGCGTTTGGGATCGAGGTAGGGAACCGAGCCACTGGGTTTGGGCGGTGCCGCCGATGTATCGCCGGACGACGCACCACTGCTGAACTTCTGCATCGCTTTGATGGCGTGCTCGTTCTGTGGGTTAATTTGCAACACTTGGCGCAAGCAGAAAAGGCGCTCTTTGTTGTTTTCCGCCACACTGCTCAACCACAGCCACGCGGTTTCATTGCGCATATCCAGCTTGATCACTTCTTGGAGGATGGAACGCGCCGATTCCTTATCGCCACCCCGAGCCGCTGCGATGCCTTGTTGCAGTAGTTCGTTCAGCCTATCGTTAGACATCTAGCCCCCGCCGAAACAAGTTGATTCCTAGAGTAAGTCAATCATTGTATATCATTCTCTTTCAACTCACCGCTACAATGCAACGGAGATCGCGCGAACAGGATAAAATTGTGATGCACTTGAATGACATCAGCGCTGTAGCAATAACATATGGTGAGCGCTGCACCTGCTTTCCCCCGATGTAGGAGTTACGATGGCTGCGTTACCCGTTCGGCAGATGGTCTTATACAAACACGGTGTCGGTTTTTTTGTGCGGGAGGGCGCGGTCAGCGGGACAGAACTCGCCGTCACCTTCCGCCGCGATGAGATCAACGACATCCTCAAAAGTCTGGTGGTGTTTGATAAGGCGGGCGGGCAAGTTTTGGGCATCCACTACCAGACGCCGATGGATAAAGCCGCCCGTTTGGAAAACAGCTCGATCCGGCTCTCGGACAAAAGCAGCTTGCGCGATCTGATCAAGCAGTTGCGCGGACGCCGCGTCGAACTGACCATCGAGCCGACGACGGGAACGCTCGAAGTCGTGGTCGGGCGCGTGATCGGGATCGATGAGCCGGACGGATCGGCACTGATCGGCAACGCGCGGATCGCCATGCCAACCCACACCATTTACGTACATGCCTTGCTGGACGATGGACGCACGCGCATTTTCCCGCTCGATGTGCTGCGCGGCGTCAAGATCAGCGATCCGCTGGCAGGCGACGATCTCTCCTATTTCCTCGATACCAGCGTGGCGGAAGACGCGCGCCGGACGGTGAATATCCGTCTCAGCGAGGGTGATCACCAGATCGCGGTCTATTACGTCGCGCCGAGTCCGACATGGCGCGTCAGCTACCGTATCGTGGCAGAGGCGGCGGAGGATAAACAGACGGGCAAAGCGCTGCTGCAAAGTTGGGGCTTGTTCGATAACCGCCTCGAAGAAGACCTCAGCGATGTACAGGTGACGCTCGTCGCCGGACAGCCGATCTCGTTCATCTACGATCTGTATGCCTCGCGCATCCCCGAACGCCCCGTCGTGCAGGATGAGTCACGCGTCGCGCCGGGGCCAATCGAGTTCGCCTCGACCAATACGCGCCCCGTAGACGATGCGGTGCGTTTTGCGCCCGCCCCCGCTATGGCAATGGCGGCTCCGGCCCCTAAAGCAGCCGGAGGCGGGCTTATGAGGAGACTGGACGCTAGAGAACGCGCCATCACGCTGGACGATGTGGCAGCCGCCGTCGTCACCAACACCGAAACCAGAGACGCGGGCGAATTCTTCCAGTACGAAATTCAGACGCCTGTCTCGGTCATGCGCGGCGAGTCGGCGCTCGTCCCGATCATCAGCGTGAACGTCGAGTACAATCGCGAACTGCTCTACAACGGCGATAAATTCCCTAAGAATCCCGTTGCCTCCCTCCGTTTCAGGAACACCACTGGCCTGACGCTCGAACGTGGCCCCGTCACTGTGGTGGAAGATGGCGACTACAAGGGCGAAGCGGTCATCGCCTTCACCAAAGATGGGCGCTCCGTCTACCTGCCCTACGCCATCGAACTCGGCGTGCAGGTACGCGAAGACCTCACCCAGACCACCGAGGTCGCACGTTTGGCGCTGAAAGACGCCTATATTTTGCACGAAGAATATCGCGTGAAGACCGTTGTCTATCACATCCTGAACACCAGCAGTCAGGACAAAATCATCACGGTCGAAGCACCCAAGCAGACCAGTTGGGAGCCGTTTGATACCGCCGCCGCCGATGCCGAAACGTTGAATGAGCGGCGCTGGCGTGTGACCGTTCCCGCCCGCCAGACGACCGTGTTCACCCGCAAAGAACGGATGCTGACCCACTGGCAAGAAGACGTGATGAGCCTCGATTACCAGAATTTGCAGCGCTTTTTCGAGAACCGCTGGCTAGATCAAGCGGCCTATGATCGGCTCTCCGAACTGCTAGATACGCGTGCCGCCATTTCACGCGCGCATGACGAGCAAAACAAACTGAACGACGAGCGCGCACGCATCTACGAGCAGCAGAATCAACTGCGGGCGAACCTCACCACGCTGCAAGCGACGGGCAAAGAGGCCGCGCTGCGTGATCGGATGCTCGATCAGTTGACGCAAACGCAGGATCGGCTGGAACAGATCGAAGTCCGACTCGGCGCGCTCACGCAGGAGATCGCGGAGTCGGAGGCCAAGCTCAAGCAAATCGTGGCGGGCTTGGGCGCGAAGGCGTAATCAGGCGAGCAGTCGTAGTCTGCGTGTTCAAGGGAGGTAACGTTCATGTTCCATGCCAATACCGAGCCTAACACCGGCGATACGCAGGCGCGACTGCTGCATAATCTTGCCATCGAGACGCTAGGCAGCACAGCCACGCCGATTCTGGAAAAAGGCACGTCGCTGCCAACTCAGAACGTGCAGGTCTTCTCCACAGGTGCCGATAACCAGCGGCAGGTCGAAGTCCATCTGCTGTATGGCGGTGGCGACGCCGTGATCAATAACGCCAGTCTCGGCAGGTTCATCCTCAAAGACATCCCGCCCGCGCCCAGAGGCATCCCGCAGATCGAAGTGACCGTCAGCGTGGACGCGCAGCACCAACTGACAGTGACCGCGCGAGATCGAAAAACAGGCCGCGCGGAAGCGCTAGGGCAGAGCATCAACTTGCTTGAGCGTGAAGTGCCGCCCTACGATGAACTGCATCGCCCGCATGTCAAGCCAACCACGCAGTCCATGAGCGATTTCAACGCGATCTTCGAGGAATTTTTCGGTGGCATCGCGAGATCCCCCTCGTCAAGCGCCCCGAAGCAAATCGACATTTCGGTCGAACTCAAGGTGACCTTTCAGGAGGCTGCGCTCGGCGCGAAGAAGACGCTGGACATCAAGCGCCGGAGTCTATGCACGGTCTGTGGCGGATCGGGCGCTCAAGCGGGCACGCAACGCCACCAATGTGAGAAGTGTAATGGCACGGGCGAGATCAGGGAGACGAAGACGACCTTTTTGGGCGCGATGGTCACGGTGCAGCCATGCCCGCGTTGCAAGGGCAAAGGCAGCCTCACGGGGTCATCCTGTGCGCAATGTCGTGGCGAGGGGCAGCTCCTCGAATCTAAGCAGATCACGGTGAAAGTTCCTGCCCGCGTCGTGACGGGCAACGTCATGCGCATCGCTGGCGAAGCGAACCACACGGCGGATGGCAAATCGCGGGGCAACGTGATGCTCGTGGTTCAGGTCGAGCCTCATCCCTTGCTGACGCTCATGGGCAATGACATCCACTACACGCTGAAACTCAACAAAGATCAAGCGGCACACGGGGGCACATTCAATGTCCCGACGCTTGAAGGCACGACGGCAGTCCAAATCCCGCCCAATACGCCAGATGGCAAGGTGATCGTAGTGACTGGCCTCGGTGCGCTGCTCAAAGAAGGCAGTCCGGAGCGCGGCGATCAGCACATCAACGTCAAACTCACGCGGATGTTTGGCTTATTCTGACGCCCGATAGCATACAGCCGCGTGCTTATTTGAGAGGGCATTAGATGAGGCTCCATGTAGTTACCAAGTTTGACCACATGCGTCCTTTACTCCGTAGATGAGGGAACCGAAGCCAAGCCCGCCCAATTTTTTCGTATAGTTAATTCTGAAAACAAACTCAGGACAATGAATCGGCATTTCTGAAAGAATGGAGTTTATGTTCCGCACGAATGCTAAGACCAACGCCGAGCACCCGCAACCACAGTTACTACACAACGTCGCTATCGAAACAACAGGTGGGCGGGCATCACCGCTGCTTGAAAAGGGGACAGCACTGCCCGTCGAAATCATGCAGCTTTTTTCCACAACAGTCGATGATCAACGGCAGATCATCATCCACTTGTTATATGGTGGCGGTCGTATGGTTGAAGAGAATACAAGCTTGGGTAAGTTTGTGGTGGATAATATTCCAATTGCGCTGCAAGGAGCACCAAAAATTGAAGTGGTTGTACGCGTAGACGCTCAACAGAATCTTGCGGTGACTGCGAAAGAGCGCGGTAGACGCAGAAAACAACAATTAGGACAACCCATTAATTTACTAGATTATGAAGTTCCTCCCTATGACGAAACAAAACGCCCCCAACTCAGTGCGCCTTATCAAGACAGGACGAATATCCGTAAGCGCATCGAGAACTTTCTCAAGAGCTTTGGACGTCCGGAAGTGATACCCGCCCCGCAGCGTATCGTCACTTCTGCGGAGCTGAGTTTTCGCGAAGCCGTGCTAGGAACCACCAAGAAAGTAGAAATCAATCGGTTGGGGATATGTCCAACCTGCAAAGGCACAGGTGAATCCGCTGGCAGTCAGCGCGTTAAATGTAAAACGTGCAAGGGCAGAGGCAGTTTCAGGATTGTTACGGGCACGAGCCAAGTTAACTTCATACAATACAAAGCATGTGCGGAGTGCATGGGAAGAGGTACCCTCCCGAAAGTTCCCTGTTCACAGTGTGGTGGCAGCGGATTAGCATTGGAGGGAGCGACCCAGCTTGAATTCCCTATCCCGCCACGCATCACGCTAGAACAGCCGACTCGGTTTCGCCTCCCTGAAGAAGGCCATATGAGGCTAGATGGAAAAGTACGCGGCGATGTTTTCATCAAAGTGCAGACCACGCGTGACCCGAACCTCACGCTTTCAGGAGACGATATTTACAGCGTCTTGAGATTGAATGAAGAACAAGCGGCACACGGTGGCACCTTCAGCGTTCCAACCATTGACGGCAACCTAGACGTCGATGTGCCTCCAAACGTACAACATGGGCATGTGATCATACTGGCTGGATTGGGCGCACCGTCCGGAATCGTAGTTGATGGACAGCGTGGCGATCAGCACGTGACCATTCAAGTGCTGCGGATGTCTGCCCCGTTTTGATGGTTGAGTCGCAAGCCGAATTCGTGCTATCCTACCATGCAACTAGTCGCATGACTCCGTTAGGCGTTTGGGCACTCGCGCCAACTTCATCGCGACGATGAATCGAGCTATCAACCTGCTCCGTTGCTGGTGAACGAGGTGAACCACGATGTCAGACTTGACGCGTGTGCTTCTAGTGGATGATCAGCAGATCTTCCACGATGCCATCACGGCGATTTTGAGCGCCGTCAGCGACATCCGTCTGGTCGGGCACGCCTATTCCGGCGAAGAAGCCGTTGATCAGGCACGCCAACTGCTCCCTCACCTCGTGCTGATGGATGTGATGATGCCGGGGATGGGTGGCGCGGCGGCGACGGAACTGATCCTCAACGAAAATCCGATGGTGCGGGTGCTGGCGATCTCCAGTTTTCGCGACTACGAGGACATCCGCGCCATCCTCGACAAAGGCGCGATAGGCTATCTGGTCAAGGACGCGCTGACGGAAGACCTCGTCAACACCATTCGCAATACCCGTCAGGGCAACACCGTACTATCCCCCGACGTAGCCCGCGTGATCTTCGCCAGAACGACCTCGGACGCCAGCACCGATTTCGGCCTGACCGACCGCGAACGACAGGTGCTCGAACTGCTCGCCAGCGGTCAAACCAACGCCGAGATCGCCTTGGCGCTGCGCATCAGCCAACCAACCGTGCGCTTTCATTTCAACAACCTGCTCACCAAATTTCGCGTCGAAACGCGTTCAGAAGCGTTAGTGGTCGCTGCCAAAAACGGATTGGTCTGAAAACCGCGTCCGTTATCCGTTTGTGATGTCGGAGCCGCGTGATCCCTATCATTTGTAATAGTTGATGGACATTTGTCTCTCTATTATGATGATCTGCGTCCGTTCAGGCATGTGACAACGCTCTACCTTCAATCACAACACTCACACCTTGGTGCCTATTCGCCACAACATAGCGGCGGGGTCGAAAGGTGCTCATGCCATCTGGAATCCATAGGTTCGTGAGGAAGTTTCTCGATGATTGAACAGTCGCACGTTAATCCGCTGGTACCCGTTCACCAGCCAAGTTCCAAGAGCATCGGAGATCGCGTCATCGCCTTCTTCGTCTATCTGACGCGTCCCAACGCCAGCCTCACCCAGATGGAGCAGCGGCGGCAGTCGCGCTTGCTGGCGGCGCTCACCCTGACTCTTGCGTTTACCTCCTCAATCGTGGCGGTTCTGTTGACCGCGCGGGCGGGCGGGCAAATACCGACGATTGTCAAATCGCTCGTCCCCGGCATCCTGCTGACGATGGTGCTATATTTCCTCAACCGCAGCGGACGCTATCGCTTGAGCGCGGGGCTGTTTCTAGCGCAAACCTTCGTCACCATCTACGGCTCGGCGGTAGCTACTCAAGAACCGACGTGGCTGCTATTCACCACCATGTGGTTCATCTTCGCGGCGCTGCTCACGCCCGCCACAATCACCTTCGTGCTGTTCGGGTTGAGTCTGGCGACACAAATCGTCCTGAGCGTGACCACCTCGATGACCACCATCATGTCACCATTCGGCACGAGCATGGTCTTTCTGACCACCTCGTCCATGATCCTCGTGTTTATGGCCTACCGTACTGGCCTTGAGCGCGAACGCCAGCAAGAACTGCAAACCGCCAATAAACGCCTGACCGAGTCCGAAGCGCTGCTCGAAAAGCGCGTACAGGAACGCACGCACGAGTTATCCGTCGCCAAGGAACAGGCCGAAGCCGCGCGCCTCCACGCCGAAGAGGCCGACCGCGTGAAATCGCAGTTCCTTTCCAGCATGAGCCACGAACTGCGCACGCCCTTGAACGCCATCCTCACCTTCAACGAACTGATGGCGATGGGCACGTTTGGCGAAGTCAACGAAGAACAGGTCGATTATCTACAAAAATCGCTCAACAGCGGGCGGCATCTCCTCTCGCTGATCAATGACGTGTTGGACATCACCAAGATTCACGCGGGCATGATGAAATTGTTCCTTGAAGATGGTTTCGACGCTGGTTGGGAATTTGAGGCTATCGCGTCGTCGGCGGAAAAAATGCTGATGGGTAAATCGGTGCAGTTGGTGAGGGACATCGATCACGATCTGCCACCGATCCGCTGTGACAAGCGCCGCGTCCGGCAGGTGATGATGAATCTGCTCTCGAATGCCGTCAAGTTCACCGAGGAAGGCACCATCACCATCAGCGCCAAGCTGCGCCACAACGAAATCCTCTTAGCGGTCAGCGATACGGGGCCGGGGATCGCCAAGGAACAGCAGGACATCATCTTCGAGCCGTTTGTCCAGACCGAAACGGGCATCACGCACGCCGGAGGCACTGGCTTGGGGCTGCCGATTTCGCGCAGCTTGGTCATGGCGCACGGCGGTCAGTTGTGGGTAGACAGCACGCCGGGGGAAGGCGCGACTTTCTACGTCTCCCTACCGCTGCAAGCCAAATCCGACTCGGTGCAAGGTTAAGGGGGCGCGATGAATCCTGAATTTACCAGAACCAAGACGTATTTGTACTGTGAAGATGACCTGCTTAGTCGGCAGGCCATGGACTTGATCTTGAAACGCGTCATGCGCGCTGATAACGTCCACATCTTCGAAGACAGCACCGATTTTATGAGCCGCCTTGTGGCGCTGCCCACCCCGCCCGATGTGGTGCTGCTCGACATCCATATGAAACCGTACACGGGCTTCGACCTCCTGCGAATGCTGCGCAGCGATCCGCGCTATCAGCGTTCCCGCGTGGTCGCCCTGACCGCCAGCGTGATGAACGAGGAAGTCAAAACGCTGATGGAAAGTGGCTTCGACGGCGTGATCGGCAAACCGATCAGCGTTGCCACCTTCCCGCGCATCATCGAGCGCGTGCTCGCGGGCGAATCCGTCTGGCACATCACCTACTAACGCATACGGAATTCAAGTTAGCACGATCTGATTCCCTGCCAAGTGGTTCCCCCTCGTTGCGAAGCGGCGGGCACCGCGTAGCGGTCGCGGGCAGGGGGTGAGGTTGCCTGAGTGAGCAACCAATCTCTCCTTATCAATCGTTGCGGGCAGCGTGCCGCCCTTCGACAAGCTGCCAACTTCACACCGTAATCATGAACCCGCGAACGCTGGCTGATTTCTGGCGGCGGCGGACGCGATCAAGGCGAACTACCGGGGGTATCTGTATGAACGAGTTGAAGGACAAACGCATCTTCATCATCGAAGATAACATCATGAATCTGTCCGTGTTTTCAGCGACATTGCGGCGCAGCGGCGCGACCATTTTCCAATATGCATGGAGCGCGGGCGCGTGCGGTCAACTGCTGCTGCGCCTGCCTATCGACATTATCCTGCTCGATCTCATGCTGCGCGATCAACGCAGCGGCTACGCGGTTTTCGAAGAAGTACGCAAAGTCCCCGAACTTGCGCACATTCCGGTGGTAGCCGTCAGCGCGGCGGAACCGAGCATCGAAATCCCCAAAGCCAAAGCCATCGGACTCAACGGCTTCATTGGCAAGCCGATTTTGCCGCGCTTATTTCCAGTGCAGATCGCGGCCTGCATTCATGGCGAACAACTATGGTATGTGCCGCAAGGCAATCTAGAGGATGTGTAAGAATGACCAAAACTGCGCTTATTGTGGACGACAACCCCGAAAATCTGGACGCGCTGGCGCTGCTGCTCCGCAAGGAAGGCTTCAAGCCCACCACCGCCCAGACGCTCAAGGAATTATATGCCGCGCTCGACACGCAAACCCAAGTCGATGTGGTCTTCCTCGATCTGGAATTCCCCAACTATTCCGGCTTCGAAGTGATCGGCACGTTGAGGCGCGATGAACGCCTGACCAACACGCCCATCGTGGCCTACAGCGTGCATACCAGCGAGTTGAACGAAGCCCGCGATGCAGGATTCGACAGCTTCATCGGCAAACCGTTGATGGTAGACCGTTTTCCGGCGCAGCTTCAGCGCATCATGGCGGGGGAATCGATCTGGGAAGTCGGCAACTAGCCCGCTTCAGCACGACGCCAGTATGGGGAGCAAATCCATACTGGCATCAAAGCAGGAGTAAAGCGTGATGCTATTTCGCCGGGATTAACCGTAGCGTCACGATCTGATAAGGCGTCACATCCAGCGCGATCTGGTTGTTGGTGATGGTCAGCGCGCCGTCATCTTCTTCGAGGATGTTGCAGCGTTGCGCCGACGCCAGCGGGAAGCCGACGTTCAGCGTGACCGTGCCGCGATTGCGCTGGTTTTCGTACAGGCGGACGATCAGCCCGTTGCCGTCTTCCGCTTGCTTGACCGTCTCGATGATCACGTACGGATCGGACACCGACACGAACGCGCCCATCGGATTCTGGTACGACGCGCTGCCACTCAGCTTGCGCAGGATCAGCGGATCGTTGAGGTCGTAGGCTTCTTGCACCACGTCGCCGCGCCAATCGCCCTGATGTGGCAGCAGGCTGTACGTCATCAGGTGTTCGCCCTGATCCGCCTTCGGGTCGGGGTCGGTGGCGCTCTTGAGCAGCGTCAGCCGCATCACGTTGTCGTGGATATCGTAGCCATACTTGCAATCGTTGAGTAGCGCCACGCCGTAATTGCCTTCACTCAGGTCAGCCCACTTATGAGCGCATGTCTCGAACCGCGCCCAATCCCACGATGTATTGCTGTGCGTCGCGCGTTGTACGTTGCCCCACTGCACATCGAACGTCGCGGTGGGACTCATCACATCGACGGGGAAAGCGACTTTCAACAGCATATGCTGTTCGTGCCAATCGATCCATGTGTCGAAATCGACGCGCTTGCTATCGTGGTACAAATACACCGTCTGGTTGATTAAGCTGCTGCGATACTTGCGCTTGATCTCCAGCGCAACGCGCAGCGGGCCTGCTTCCGTAACCTTGATGCTCTCGACGTCTTCGACCTTTTCCGTGCGATCTTCGTAGAAAATGTCGATGTCCCACGCGTCGAAGTTCATCGGGCGGTCTTCGAAGACGAGCAGGGCATTGCCCACCGTGTTCGGTGCCAGCACGTCACGCTCAGCTTGCTTATCATAGAGGCGCGTGACATCGCCCGTCGCGTTGACTTCGACCCGCACCAGCGCGTTTTCGAGCACCGTTTCCCCGCCCGATTGCGAGATCGAGAGTCCCGTATTCGCCGCCGGAGCCGCGCCGCTGACTTCGCTCAATCCGATCACCGAATAGGGTTCCAGTGCAGGGAGTTCGACCAGCGTACCCGCTTCCACCGCTTGCGTGAGCAGCGTTTCGCCCCGCGCGTTCACGAGATGGGCATCCGCGCTCAGTTGATCTCCCAACAGGCCGATGCGCGTCATGCTGAACGACAGCGGGTTCGCGGCGAGGATGCTGGCATTGGCGGGCAGGGCGGCTGCCAACGCTTTGATCGCGTCTTCGCGCACCTGTTGACCCATCGTGCAAATTTGCTGGTAGTCCTTGGCGCTGTCCACGTACACTTCCCCGATGGATGAACCCGGCAGAATGTCGTGGAACTGGTTCAAGCACACCAACTGCCATGCTTTGGTCAGCGTGTCGTGCGGATAGTGGAAATTGGTCAACTGCGCCGCTAGGCTGGCGAGGAATTCGGCATCGTGCAGCAGAATTTCGCTCTTGCGGTTGTTGCGCTTATTGCGGGCTTGGCTCGTGTACGTGCCGCGATGGTATTCCAGATAGAATTCGCCGTTCCACACGGGCAGATGCTCGGAACGCTCAGCCTCGACGCGATCCATGAATTCGCGGATCGTGCCGGGGCGGACGCGCGGCGCGCCGGGATGATGTGCCAGATTTTGCACGTTTTCGAGCATTTCGCGCGTAGGGCCACCGCCGCCATCACCCCACCCGTAAGCGGTGATCAGCTCGTTGTGCAGTTCCTTCTGCCGGAAGTTCTGCCACGTCTGGAAGATTTCCTTGGGCGACACGTTGCCATTGTAGGTCGTGGCGTGCGGCAGATATTCGTCGCCAGCGCCAGTCGTCAGGAAGTGCGTCAGGACGCGCGTGCCGTCCAAGCCCTGCCACCACAAGAACTGGTACGGCATCTGGTTGTACTGGTTCCAGCTCATTTTGTGCGTGATGAAATACTTCATGCCCGCTTGCTTGATGAGCTGCGGCAGTGCCCAACTGTAGCCAAACGTGTCCGGCAGCCACAGGACGGGTGTATCGACATCACCGAAATGCTTGCGGAAGTACCCGCGACCGAGCAAGAACTGCCGTGCCAACGATTCCGCGCCAATCGCGTTGCAATCCGGCTCGACCCACGTCCCGCCCATCGGCTCCCAGCGGCCTTCCTTGACGCGCTCCTTGATCTGCGCGAAGATGTCGGGGTAATTGTCTTCCGTGTACTGGTAGAGCTGCGCTTGGCTCTGCGAGAACATGTAGTTGGGGAACTGCTCCATCAGGCGCAGCACATTGCTGAACGTGCGTCCGGATTTGCGCACCGTCTGCCCCAATGTCCACAACCACGCCACGTCAATGTGCGCGTGTCCCACGCCGATCACATCGACGTTCATCGGCTCGCCGGCCTCCGCCACTGCCTTCTTCAAATAGGCCAGCGCGGCAGGTACGCTCTCATAGAATGCCTCGGTGCCGAGCGGGTCACGTGTATCGACCAGCTTGAACGCCTCGTCCAACGCGTTGTACAGGCGACCCTTGATCAGCTCGTTATCGTCCAACTGCGCGGCGACTTCCAGTGCCACGCGTGCCACGCCGACCAGTTCGCGCGTCGGCGCGTCGATCCGCACGACGGCACATTCGCGCATGTACAGCTTGCGGTTCAAGTCCAGCTTGTCCCAGCCACCTAGCCCCGTCCAACCATGCAGCGCCAAACGGTGTACTTGACCGTCACACAGCGCGGTAGGCAGCAAAATCTCCTGATGGTGACGGTCTGCCGAAGCATACGGCTTGCCATCGAGAAAAGCTAACGTTTCAGGATGGCTGAAGTCGCCCGCCTCGCCAATCGGCAGCAACAGCGCGGTCGAACCGTCGTTAGGCCAATCGGCGGGGACTTGAAAGGTAGTCCGCAAAATAAAATCCGTCCGCCAGCGTCCCCAATACGCCCCATCCTTGATCTCCTCCCACGCGCTGTCATCGACATCCGCGCCGATGGGTGGAGCTTCCAGCGGGCTAGGCAGGGTTTTGTAGCGGAATGGCGGCAGCGGACTCCGCTGTTTATAGACGAGCGGCGCAATCAACTGGATGCGTTGCGCGATCTTCTGTGGCGTCCAGCGCACTTTGTGTAGCAAGGTTAAATCTTCCTTATGTTGTGGTAAGGCTAGTTCGATGAATGACAATGACGATCTAGGTTATGAATCAGGCTTGGTTAGCTGGTGCCATCTGTTCCTCGGCGTATAGATAACATGAGGCTTCGTGGTCATCGGTACCGATCTGGTACAACGGCGGCTGTGATTGCAAACACCGATCCATATGGAATTTGCAGCGCGGGTAGAATCGGCATCCGCTGTGTACCGAGCTGCGCATCTCCTCTTCGGGCGGGAGGTTGATCTCACCGTCCCATTTCACGTCGGGGTCAGGCACCGGCACGGACTCGACCAGCAGTTGCACGTAGGGATGGCACGGCTTATCGATCACCTTGATCGTGTTGCCTTTTTCCGCAATCGTGCCCTGATACAGGATGTAAATCTGGTCACCAATCTGGTAGGCGGTGCTCAGGTCATGCGTGATGTACAGGAACGAGATGCCGCGCTCCTCCTTCAATCGGATCATCACGTCGAGGATCGAGGCACGCAGCGACGCGTCCACCATCGACACGGGTTCGTCCGCCACGATCATCTTGGGATTGATCATGTAGGCGCGTGCCATCATGATGCGCTGGCGCTGCCCGCCGCTCAATTGATGCGGATATTTGCGCAGCACATCTTCGCCGCGCAAGCCGACGACGTTCAATGAGCGTTCCATCAGGTCGCGACGGTCAGCGGCGTTGCCACCTAATTTGAAGTTATTGATGACCAGATCGAAGACGTGATCGACGCGATAAAACGGGTTATAGACGCCGAACGGGTCTTGGAACACGGCCTGTACCTGACGGCGGTAGTCCTTGATTTGCGCGGCGTCAGCAGTCGAGATGTCTTGCCCGTCGAAAATGATCTGACCGGAGGAGAGCCGCGTAAAGCCTAGGATAAGCTGCGCGAGCGTCGTCTTGCCGCTGCCGCTTTCGCCCGCGATGGTCACGATCGAGGCAGGATTTTTGGGGATGCTCAGATTGAAATCTTGCAGCGCCACCACCTCTTGTTTACCTTTGCCACGGGTTTTATAAACTTTGGTCGCGTTACGGATTTCCAACAACATCTCGGACATTAGTCGGTTTCCCCTCCACATCAGGATCGTACAGATGACAAGCGGCAAGCTGATTCAGCGCGACTTCCCGCATTGGCGGTGTCTGTACGCGGCAAATCTCCATCACATGCGGGCAGCGTAATTGGAAGATGCAACCCGGCGGCGGGTTGCGCGGGTCGTGCGTGATGCCTTCGGTGATCTTCAGCGGCTTGCGTTCCCGCAGCGACGGCACCGACTCGATCAGCAGTTGCGAATAAGGGTGCTTCGGCGCGGTGAAAAATGACTTCACCGGCGCGATCTCCACAATCTTGCCAGCATACATCACAGCGATGCGGTCAACCATCTGCGCCATCAAACCCATGTCGTGACCGATCATAATCATCGACACGCCGAGGGCTTGCTTCACCTTGAGCAGCGTCTGCGCGACGATGCGCTGCACCACCACGTCTAGCGCGCTCGTAGATTCGTCCGCGATGATGACCGACGGATTCAGCGCAATCGCCATCGCGATGCACACGCGCTGCTTCATGCCGCCGCTGAGTTCGTGCGGGTACATGTCATACACGCGCGCTGGCAGCCCCACCATCGATAGCAGTTGCAGCACGCGATCTTTGGCGCTCGCCTTCGAACGGAGCTTCGATTCGTGAGCGTCGAACGTATCTTTGATCTGCTCACTGACCTTCATCGTCGGGTTGAGCGAGTTCATCGCGCCTTGCGGAATCAGGGCGAGTTTTGTCCACCGCTGCTGACGCAGTTCTTCTTCGGAAAGTGCCAGCAGATTTTTGTCGCCTAGCCACACTTCCCCATCCACGATGCGCCCCGGCGGCACGACAAGCTGTAAAATGCCCATCGCGGCGGTGGACTTGCCGCAGCCGGATTCGCCCACCAAGCCGAGCGTTTCGCCTTCGTACAAATCAAAATTGACATCATCGACCGCCAATACGTCGCCCTTAGGGGTTTCATAATAGACGCGCAGCCCACGTACCTTCAGAACTGGCGGTCGGTCGTAGTGTTGTTCCGTCATCATGCTTCCTTACTGTGTTGACCGACGTAGGCGCGGATTAGCGATCTCATCGAAGCCGAGGTTGATCAGCAGCAAGCCGATGAACATCAGCGCCAGCAGCAGCGTAGGTACGCCCCACCACCACCACATATTACGCAGCAGCGCCGCCGAGCGGATCGCCGCGTAGATCGTGCCGCCGAGCGTCGGGATGCGCTGTGGGCCGAGGCCGAGCGTTTCCAGACCGACCGCCGCGAGGATCGCCCCGGTAGAATTGCCGATGAAACTCGCGAAGAGATACGGCAGCAGATTCGGCATGATCTCTTTGAACATGATCGAGAAGGTCGATGCACCCGATAGCCGCGCCATCTGCACGTAACCGCTTTGCTTCATGCTGAGGACTTGCGCGCGGATCAGACGCGTCGGCACAGGCCACGCGAAGGCCGCGATCAATAAGGCCATCGTCGTTAAGTCCACCTGCCTGATCACCGATTGGATCACGATCAGCACCATCAGCGAAGGGATCGTCACCGTCACGTCGGAAATCAGTTTGATGAAGTCATCGACGCGCCCGCCCATGAAGCCCGCCGAGAAGCCGAGGATAATGCCGAGACTCATGCCCACGCCAGCCGCGATCACGCCCACGAGGAACGAGTTCGGCGCGCCGACGATGATCAGCGCCAGCATATCACGTCCGCTGTTTTCTGTGCCGAGCGGGTGCTCCCATGTGCCAGCCTGCCCGCGCGAATTCACAAAACCCGGCGGTGGCAAGTTCAGCGGCGAGGTGGCGGTATACGCGAGATTGATGTCCCAAAATAGCCGCCCCACGATGCCTGCCAGCAAAATAAGGGCGATGATCGACGCACCGATGATCAGATTCCGATTCAACCACGGCGTATCCCATTGGTTGAAACGCCCCATCCGCTTTGTTGTGCGGGGCATTGTCCCTACTGCCGCTGCCGTCCGATTTTGAGTATTACCTGTGGCGGTCATCGTTAGTTCCTTTCATAGGAAATACGGGGATCGATCAGCGGATAAACTAGGTCGATGATCAGGACTGCCAGCGAGGTCATCACAATCAGGATGAAGGTGGTGCCCTGAATCACGGGGAAATCTTGCGTCGTGATCGCGTTAAAAATGATCGTGCCCATGCCCTGATACGTGAAGACGTATTCCACCAGCGTCTGACCGGCCACCAGCGTACCGAGCGTAATCGCGAAGGCGGTGATCTGCGGGAGGATGGCGTTACGTACCATGTAGCGGTACAGCATGTAGGACGGTTTCAGCCCTTTGGCGCGCGCCAACTGGATATAATCTTCGCCCTCTACCGTGATCATCATGCCGCGCATACCGAGCGTCCAGTAGCCGAAGCTCACGATGATGATCGATAGGGCGGGCAGGGTGCCGTGCTTGATCACGCTCAGGATAAATTGCGGCGTGAAGGCCACCGTCATGCCTTGCTCATAGGCTCCGATCATGGGGAACCAGTTCAGCAGGAAGGAGAACACGTAAATCAGGAAGATTGCGGCAAGAATCGAGGGAATCGAGGTAAAGATCATTCCCATCGGGATTAACACTTTGAAGACGCGCGGTGTACCACGCCAGACCAGAACCGCGCCGAGAAAATTGCCTATCAAGAAGGTCAATGTCACCACGATCAGCAGCAGCCCGACCGTCCACGGCAGCGCCATCCCGATGATCTCACTGACGGGCGTGGGGAAATAAGCCAGAGAATAGCCAAAATCGAGACGCAGCAAATTGCCCATGTAACGCAGATATTGCACAGGCAGTGGGTCGTTCAGCCCGAAGCGCTGTTTCCAACCCTCAATAATCTTGTCGGAGTTTTCTACGTAGCCAGATGAACGCATCATGCGGCTCACCATCGCCGTGACGGGATCACCGGGGGCAAGACGCGGAATCAACCAGATGATGCTGGCAGCAATCCAGATTGTCAAAAAGAAAATCAGCAATCGCCGCAAAAAATAGTTTATACTTATACTGCCCATCATATCCTCTTAGGCTTGCTAAAGTTGACGTGAAAGGAGTGGAACAGGGTTCTCACCCCTTTCACGCTTGCACTCACCTGTTAGGGGTTGCAAGGAGGATGTCAGTACTGCGGAGCGGCGTAACAGTCTTGCTCACGGTTTACCACTCCACAGCGCTGATCTCATTTGCGAACGACTAGCTACCGGCCTTTTTCAGGTTTAGGATGATCTGATGGGTGCTGAACCACCACGTCGCTGGATGGTTGTAGTTGTTCTCAGCGGTCGGCCAACCCGTCCAATAGGTCGTATCGAACGGCACCAACTTCGCAGCTTGCACCAACGGAATCACTGGCGTTTCGTCGTAGATGTACTTGTACGCTTCGACAACCATATCGACGATCTTCGGGTCGCCCAGAGGCAGCACGCCGATTTCATCGACGATCTTGCTGTAGGCCTTCGCGCCGTCGGTGTTCCAACGCACATAGTTCGCGGAAGCGCGCTGACCGATTGGCACGTAACGGCTGACGTTGAGCGTGTTCATGGAGTTCCACGGCTCGTTGACGGAACCGCATTGATCCCAGTTATAGGCCGCGTCGAACTGACCATTGTTCACGCTGTCGCCCATCGTCGCACCGGTCAGTGGTTGGCTGCTGGCATCGATACCAGCGGCGCGGAGCTGTTCGACCAAGACATCAGTGGTGCGCGTATATTCGGCGGTGCTATTGTTGACGAGGATATTCGCCGTCAGCTTTGCGCCGTCTTTTTCATAGATACCGTCGCCACCGAGCGTGTAGCCAGCGGCTTCGATCAGCTTCTTGCCTTCATCAACATGCGCGGCAGCGTCAACGCCGTAACCAGCCTTGACGATCGCGTCGATGTAGGGCTGCATACCACCGTACTGCACGAACATCGTCGAGGAAGGCGTCGAGGTGCCTTCGTAAGCGACGTTGATGATTTGCGTGCGGTCGATGATCAGGCTCACAGCCTTACGCAGGTTCGGGTCGCTCCACGGTGCGACTTCGGTGTTGAAGGAAAGCTGACGCGGGCAGGGGTCGGCCCACGAGTACGGGAGGTCGGTGTGCCACGCGATGACGTTGGGGTTCTTGGCCTTGATGGCTTCGAACGCGCCGGGGGTGATGTTCATCGCGCTGTCGAGCTGGTGATTGGTCATCAGCAGGGCTTTGTTTTCTTCGGAACCGGTGATCTGCCAGATCAGACGCTTGGGAGCGGGGAGATCATGGAAGCCAGCCGCAACGCCCCACCAGTCATCACGACGATCCCACACGAAGTTGGTCGGGGACGCGCTGGTCAGTTTATACGGGCCAGTGCCCAGCGGCCAACCCTTGGCGGGGTCGTAGTTCGTGAACGTGAACGGGTCTTAACCCTTCCACACGTGTTCGGGCAGGATTACCACACCACCCCAAATACGAACCGAGAAGTAGTCCAGTTGGAAGCGGGGATTCGGCGTCTTGAGCGTGAATTCAACGGTCAGGTCGTCAATCTTCTTGACGGCGCTGATCCACTGTTGCATGTTGGCGGCTTCACCGAGGGTAACGGTCTTGTCGTCCAACAGCAGTTGAATGGTGAACACGACGTCGTCGGCATTGAATGCCTCACCGTCTGACCATTTCACGCCATCACGCAGCTTGAGCGTCCACACATCCTGCGCCGCGTTTGGTTCGAAGCTCAGGCCGAGCCACGGTTGAATCTTGCCGGTTTCATAGTTCAGGATGAACAGTGGTTCCCACAGCGCTTGGTGTGCGCCTTGGTTGCGGTTTGTGCCCGGAACCATCCAGTTGAAGTTTGTTGGGTTGGGAACGGCGGAGTCATCGATGTCGAAGATAACGGTATCTTCACGAGCCACGTCTTGCGCGGAAACGCGCGTTGGCTGAATTGCGGTTGAGGCTAACAGCAGGATCAAAATCAACACGAGGTTGATATGCATAGTGCGTCGCATCACATTTCCTCCAAAATAGTAATAATTCGCCACGAAACATTTTGTCGAAATCAGATCATCCCGATAACCATCACCTCCTTAAGCAGCTACACCCGGATGGGCATTGAAGTTGAACTTCTCAAGCGTAATTGAGTAGGGATAATGTCAAGACAAGGCTTGTCCGAAAAACCATCGATGCGCTCGATCAACCGTTGCGCGGCGCGTTTGCCAAGCAAAAACGGGTCTTGAGCGATGGTGGTAAGCGGCACGTCTAGATGCGCCGCCAATTCAATATCATCGAAACCAGTGATTGAAATCTCACTGGGGACGTGGATATTCAGATGTTTCATCACCCGCAGCGCCAGAATCGCGATGTAATCATTGACCGCGATGATAGCGGTGGGGCGCTGGGGTGCCTTCAAGATGCAGTTCATCACATCTTGAAATTCGGAGCTTTCATGGTTGATCGAATGCGTGAGCGTCGTGTTGCCCTGAAGTTCGCGCCCATCCCGCCCGATGATCCACGGCGCTTGCGGCGTCAACCCCGCATTCTGCATCACGTTCTGATAGGCGCGGTACCGTGCGGCGACCGTCATGATCTCGGTTCTGGGGTGCGAAAGGTACACAATGCGCTGATGTCCGAGTTCGACCAGATGTTGGACGAGCGTCGCCGCGCCGCCATAATTGTCGCTGGTCACGCAGTCGCACTCGACGCCGGGGACATTGCGATCCAGAAACACGATCGGCATCCGCAGCGAACGATAATTGTTGATATGCTGATCGAGCGCAGCGCCATAATCGGAGTTAGGCCATACCAGCACGCCCGCCACATTTTCTTCTTGCAGGCGCGTCAGCACTTCCATTTCTTCACTGTGCGTCTTCGTATTGCTGAACATCATGCGGTACGCACTGGCGCGGATTTCGCTTTCCGCTCCGTTCAACAGCTCGATTGCTTTCGGGTCTTCCAGATCAGATGTGACAAAGGCGATAAGCTGCTTTTGGTTGCCCTGTACGGGCGAATAACTGACATACGTCCCTTTGCCGGGAATGCGCTCGATCAAGCCTTCTAGCTCGACCTGTTGAAGTGCCAGACGGACGGTGCTACGGCTAACACGTAAATGCGTGGTAAGTTGAGTTTCCGAGGGGATGCGCGACCCGTTCAACCAGTGCCCCGACATGATCAAGTGCCGGAGTTGACTGTGGATCTGCGTGTGCAGCGACACTAAACTGTCATGGTATAACTGAATGTCGCTAACTTTAGTCATAAACTATCAATCAAAAATAAATGTAGTAACCTGTATATACAATCAAAATAACACAGGATCGTGTAGATGGCAAGTCCCCAAAATAGATGATTTTTTTTAGTTTCTAGATCGTGTGCCTTCGATAGATCGGATTGGTGACAGCGCTCAGGTAGCCTTCACCATCCCGTATTTCGAGTTGGCACCGCTTCATACAGTTTCATACAGTTTGCCATCGACTTCAATTTAATCGTATCATCATCGTTGCCACCCGCCAAACGCAAAGTCACATAGATAATCGCTAACAGATAGACATCCCCCTGCTTCCCGCCGTATACCTTGAATTTCGGTTAGCCACGAGCAGACATCACCGCGTTATTGCTTACAAAACAGCGACGCTGCTATGGGTACTTTGTAAGTTGAGCCAGACATTGATGGTCTTTTCAAAAAATGGCAGGAATACGCCGAGCACGCCAACATATTCTTGAGTCCCGCAAGGGACTTCGTAAGGTAAGCCCGACAATTCATCGTCGGAGATCGTTTGCCTGACCAAATTCCTAGACGCCATCAACGTCTGGCGGCGCTGCGAACCCGCCCCTATTCTGTTTCGTCAATCCCGGCTGCATTTCTTCATCACTGTTACCCCGCAACCTATGTTCTCAATCCATCCTTCAGGCTTTCTTATATAAACCTCAATCCTATTGACTTGACATTGACCGGAACTATGCTAGAATATTTAAGCTATCGTTCTAAGTCTCGGTGAGAGCTTGGCGGCTCTTGCTCAGACCAATGGAAATACGAAGCGCTACATCAGCGATTGCCACCTCTCTTCACGCCAGTTATACGCAACCACCCCATGTGCGGATGCGTAACCGAGCGGTCTGCAATCTCATAACATGCGAGCCAATGATAGGTCAACATCATGCTCGTGCAGGTCATCTCGACTAGTCTATCTGAGAACATTCCACGAAACAGAAGTTTGATCAACAAATGATCCCTAGTTGAGCAGCCAAACGGATCATACTAGGGATCATGGGGACTGTCAGGCGCTTACGGCGACAGGCTTGATATGCTGCGCAACCACGGGGCGGAGTTCTTCCCACTCGATGCTGGTCTGACGCCCGTTGTCGAACTCAGTGGTCAGCCATGCGTAAACCTGCGTCAAGCCCGCGTCATCCTTGGGCAGGTCGATGCCCATATGCTGGCGGATCACGAAGATCAGCCCCGCGATGCCGCTGTCCTTGGTCAGCGACACTTCCAGCGGACGCCCTAACAAGCTCGGCACATCGAACGGCGCGTACATCCACCAGAACTTGTTCAGGCCATCAGCATGAATGCCCGCCCGTGTGCGGTGCGCGTCCCGCCCGTACAGCGGATACTTCGGCGGGATACCTTCGCCCATGTCGTGGTACAGATCAACCAGCGCGTTCAGCGCCTTGAAGTCCGGCGCACTCTCCTGATAGTAGCCCATCCCGATCAGGTGCAGCAGGATCATCTCCAGCGGCGCGTTGCCCGTACGCTCTCCTTTGCCGAGCGAAGTCCCGTTGATGACGGCGCAGCCCGCGCGGATGGCGGCGAGGCAGTTGGCGACGATCAAGCCCGTGTCGTTGTGCGGGTGGAATTCGAGGTCTTCCGAACGCAGTCCCATGCCGATCAGGGTGCGGAACAGGCGCGGGATGCTGCGCGGCAGTTCGACATCCTCGTAAGGCAATCCCAAGCCCATCGTGTCGCACACGCGGAACTTGGGTCGCAGCGCTTCGCCGTAGGAGGCCGCCAGCGCTTGTACCGACTCGATGAACGGGCGCATGAAGTCCAGCGGCGCGCGGGTGGCGTCTTCCAAATGCAAGCGCGGACGGATACCCGCATCCAGCGTCAGGCGGACGGCGTCAAGGTACGTTTGCGCGGCTTGCTGCCTGCCACCCGGCTTGAACTTGTGGAACGTGTGATAGTCCGACGCCGACGCCAACATGCCCGTCTCGCGCACGCCGAGCGCCTTGATCAGCTCGACATCCTTGGCAGCGGCGCGTATCCATGTGGTCGGCTCGATGGGCGCGCCAGCCTGATAGCGCTCCATGACGCCTTCCAGCGCGGCGCGATCCGAGGGACGGTAGACGAAGAACTCGGCCTGCCGGATCGCGCCCGACTCGCCCGTGAACTGGCACAGCAGGTCGTAGATGCGCAGGCTTTGCTCGGCGGTGAGCGGCAGCCCGCCCTGCTGACCGTCGCGGTGCGTGGTCTCCGTCGTCCACACGGCGGCGGGCAGTGTAGCGGGGCGTTCTGTCCAGACATAGCGCGGGAAGTTGTCGCGCGGGAAGCTGTCCAAGAAATAATCGGGTGTTTCGGTTGAAGTGCCGTTTGTCATTGTGCTCTCCCAAGATTCGTTACTGGTCATGGTAGAAAAATTCAGATATATTGTCAATCTTGATTGAAGAATCAATATATAGAAGAAAATCATGGTGAATACACGACATTTGACGGCGAAACAAGCAACCGACCTGCTCAACATCAACGCCTCGACACTGTATGCCTACGTCAGTCGGGGCTTGATCCGCTCGGAGGCATCGGCGGAAGATACACGTGCCCGCCTATATCTGGCGGAGGATGTGGAGGCGCTTCGTCAGCGGAAGCAGCAGCGCCAGAACCCCGCCAAGGCCATCAAGGAGTCGTTAGCGTGGGGTGCGCCGCTGATGGAGTCGGCGCTGACGCTGATCCGCGATGGCACGCTGTACTATCGCGGGGTGGATGCCACCGAGCTTGCCGAACGGCACACCGTCGAGGAAGTAGCGGCGCTGCTGTGGACGGGGGACACCGATAGCGCCAGTAAATTATTCAGCACGGTGCCAGAGGTGTCGGCGGCGTTGGCGGCTGTCGAGCGGATCGGGCAACCGTTGACGCTGATCCAGCAGATGCAGATCGGGCTGACGGTGGCGGCGACCAGCGATCTCGCGTCCTATGACCTGCGCGCAGACAACGTGACCAAGACGGGCGCGCGACTCGTACATCTGCTGACCAGCATACTGGCAGGTCAAGCAGTCGGGCAGACGGATTTTGCGCAGCAATTGGCGGATGCATGGTGCCCTGAACGAAGGGAGGCAGGGGCGCTGTTCAGCAAGGCACTGATCCTGTGCGCTGACCACGAGCTGAACGTTTCGGCCTTCACGGCGCGGGTGGTGGCATCCGCGAATACGCCGCCGCATCAGGTCATGGTGGCGGGCTTGGCGGCGATGCAAGGGCTGCATCACGGCGGGATGACCGAACAGGCCGAGCAATTGCTGGCAGACCTGCACGATGTAGACGCGATCCCGCACGTGATCAGCGGCAAACTCCGGCGCGGTGAGCTAATCCCCGGCTTCGGGCATACGCTGTATCCGTTGGGCGATCCACGCGCGGCCTATCTGCTGGCACAACTGCGCACGGCCTTCGAAGGCGACGCGCGGGTGGCGGCGATCGAGGCGGTGCAAGCCTACGTGAGCGGGACGCTTGACCGACTGCCGAACATTGACTTCGCGCTGGCGGCGCTGACGCATCTGCTTAATCTGCCTGTGGGGACTGGCATCGCGCTGTTCGCGCTGGGGCGGAGCATCGGGTGGGTGGCGCATACCATCGAGCAGTACAGCGATGGTCAGTTGATCCGTCCACGGGCGTCGTACACTGGTGTGCAACCGAAGCGGAATCTGCTCTCGAATACGTAAAAGATGTCCCGATGATCAACTACGATAGCGGAGGTACTGCTGTTCAGATTCAACCGCTTGAACATCCATCGACTCCATGTGTACTTGATCGCTGGTGGATACGTCGGAAACCCCACCATGCAAAACGCACGAAGGTAGCAAACAACCCGCGTCAGCACTATACTGTTGGCTTCCAATGGGGATAGAGAGGAACCGCATATGCAATACCGTCACTTAGGCCGCACAGGGCTGTTGGTCTCGCCGCTGTGTTTGGGCACGATGGCCTTTGGCCCCTTAGCCGCCGAACCCGACGCCTACCAGATCATGGATCGGGCGCTGGAAGTGGGTATCAATTTCTTCGATACGGCAAACGTGTACGGGCGCAAGAAAGGCGAAGGCGTCACCGAGAATATCATCGGGCGCTGGCTGGCCCAAGGCGGCGGGCGGCGCGAGAAGATCGTGCTGGCGACCAAGGTACACAACACGATGGGCGATTGGCCTAACGAATCCAAGCTGTCGGCGTTGCACATTCGCCGTGCCTGTGACGAGAGCTTGCGGCGGCTGCAAACCGACCACATCGACCTTTACCAGATGCATCACATCGACCGCTTCACGCCGTGGGAAGAAATCTGGCAAGCGATGGAAGTTTTGGTGCAGCAGGGCAAGGTGATCTACGTCGGCAGCAGCAACTTCGCGGGCTGGCATATCACGCAGGCTTGTGAAGCGGCGAAATCCCGCCACTTTTTAGGCTTGGTATCCGAGCAGAGCCTCTACAATCTGGCAGAACGCACGGTTGAGTTGGAAGTGCTGCCCGCCTGCCAATTCTACGGCCTCGGCGTGATCCCGTGGAGTCCCTTGGCGGGTGGGGCGCTCGGCGGCGCACTGAAGAAAGCCAACGAAGGCCGCAATGCCAGCCCTGATCAGCAGAAATTGGTGGACGAACTGCGTCCCAAGCTAGAAAAGTGGGAGGCGTTGTGCGCGGAGATGGGCGAACAACCCGCGACGGTAGCGCTGGCGTGGCTGCTACATAACCCGACCGTGACCGCGCCGATCATCGGGCCGCGCACGCTCGATCAGTTGAACGGATCGCTGCCTGCCGCCGAGTTGAAGCTCTCCGACGACGTGCTGAAGAAGCTCGATGAAATCTGGCCCGGCCCCGGCGG
This sequence comes from Anaerolineae bacterium, assembly GCA_019637615.1. GTDB lineage: Bacteria > Chloroflexota > Anaerolineae > Aggregatilineales > UBA2796 > JAHBVK01. The sequence continues at coordinate 98,815 of JAHBVJ010000010.1, forward strand.
GATGGCTCCTGAAGCCTACGCGTGGTAGTGACGGTTGACGTAACACGAGGTGGGCTATCCGCTCACCTCGCGTTCAGCGTGAAGTAAAAGGTCGCGCCCTGATTAGGCGCTGCTTCCGCCCAGATGCGCCCGCCGTGCCGCATAACGATGCGCTTCACAAGAGCCAGCCCGACACCCGTGCCCTCGAATTCTTCGGCACGGTGCAGCCGCTGGAACACACCAAACAACTTGCCAACGTACTGCATATCGAACCCAGCGCCGTTATCTCGCACAAAGTAAATCGTGTCGCCGTTCTCCTGACAGCCAACTTCGATTACGGCGCGCTCACGTTTACGCGTGTACTTGAGCGCGTTCGACAGCAGGTTCGTATAGACGTGCTTGAGCAGCGCGGGATCGGCCTCGCAGGCGGGCAGATCACCGATCTGAATATCCACCTGCCGACCTTCCTGTTCGGCGCGCAGTTCTTGCAGCACCTCGCGCACGAGTTGGGCAGGTTCGATGTACTGCTTGGTGATGGTCTGCCGTCCCAAGCGCGCCAGCGTCAGCAGATCATCGATCATGCGCTGCATATTTTCGACATTGTGCTGGATGCGCTGCAAATGATACTGGCTTTCGGGTTCGAGGCTGGGCGCAACATCTTCGACGATCATGCCTGTGAACCCTGCGATAGCACGCAGCGGCGCACGCAAATCATGTGAAATGGAGTACGAAAAGGCATCCAACTCCTGATTGACGAATTCCAGATCGGCAATCACACGACCGAGATGCTCGTTTCGCTCCATCAACTGTTCGCGGGTGCGCTTGAGTGCGACCAGATTGCCGACCCGTGCGCGCAGTTCTTCCGCCACAAACGGCTTCAACAGATAGTCTTGTGCGCCTTCCCGCAGCAGTTGGACACGCATTTCATCATCAGTTTTCGCGGTAAGCATCAAGATCGGTGTATGGGTTAAGACTGCCTGATCGCGGATGGCATCGACCATTTGCACGCCGCTGAAACCGGGCATCATTACGTCGCTCAAAATCAAATCTGGTCGCACCTCCAACGCCTTTTCCAGCCCTTCATAGCCGTTAAAGGCGCTCACCGTGCGGTAATCGCGTGACAGCGTTTCGCGAATGTAACGGCTCATCTCTGGATGATCCTCCACCACCAAAATCAGCGGACGCTCGTCATTATCTGGCGCATCGGGTATGGGTTCGGGGCGCTGCTTGAAGTCGTCCAGAATCGGCTGCAAGATTTCGTCAATGCGCGTGCCCGTGTCGGTCGTGACATGCATTGGTGTTCCGGCGGGAGCGGCGAGGGGCAGCACCACCGTCATCTGCGCGCCGCCTTCGTCAGCTTCCCCAATTGTGATCGAGCCGCCGTGCAGCTCGGCAAAATCTTTGGCGATGGCTAGTCCTAAGCCGGTGCCGCCAACGTGCCGGGTCGAGCTTTCCTCGACTTGAAAGAAGCGCTCGAACACGCTGGTTCGCAGCGCAGCAGGGATACCCGGCCCGCTGTCCGCGATGACGATGCTGGCCTGTGTGCTGGTCGGCGCATCATCGGCGCTTAAAACGCAGCGTACCTTGCCACCGACTGGCGTGAACTTGAAGGCGTTAGAGAGCAAGTTCATCAAGATGCGCTGGATCTTGTCGGGATCAACTTGGGCGTGTAAGGTGGTGGGTGTCTCCAATGTGTACGCTAAGTTGCGTTCCTGTGCGTGCGAACTGAAATGAGCGCCAGTCTGTCGCACCAACTGCGCGAGGTCAACCTCGGCATAGTTGGCGGACATCTTGCCCGACTCTAGCTTGGCGACATCGAGCAAGTCATTGACGTGCTTGAGCAGTACTCTAGCATTGCGGTCGATGCTGTGCAGGTCGTGGTGCAGCGCTGCGGGTGTTGCGCTGCTGGCGAGCATCTTCTCCGTCAGGCCGAGGATCAGGGTTAATGGCGTGCGCAGTTCGTGGCTGACGTTGGCGAATAATTGCGTTTTGAGCTGGTCAAGCTGATATAGCCGATCATAAAGCTGCGTGATCTCCTGTTCGCGCCGTGCTAGTTCATCGTTCACGGAGCGCAGTTTCTGGTTGGCGACCTGAATTTCTTGTGCCCGCGTCACTACCTCGGCTTCCATCTGTGCGGTGCGGGATTGCAGCGACTCGGTGAGTTTTTGCTGCTCACTGCCAATCTGCTTTAGGCGGATGAACTCCGTCACGTCCTCCACGCGATGAATGATGTATTCAACGCGCTGACCGTCACTGGACAGGATTGGCGTATTGATCGGACTCCAGAAGCGTTCCTCGAAGCCCCCGCCTTCGCTTTCTGGGCGGCGAATGTCATATTTTTGCACTGCCATCGCGTCGGGCACGCGGTTTTGCCGCGCACGTTCCAATGACGCGCGCAGATTGCTAACGCCCGTCGCCGCCGGATCATCGGGATTGTCCGGAAAAACCTCGAACAGCCCGCGCCCCAAAATATCTTCGCGCTTGGTCATCGTCGCGTTCAGGTAGGCGTTCGTGACTGCAACGATAGTCAGATCGGCAGTCAGCACCAGATACAAACCGGGGGCGGCTTCGAACAATGTGCGGAAATCAGGCGTTATTGACGGATTGGACGGCATGAAAATCTCCGTAATTGATCGCGGAAAAGCTGCCGATGGCTGTCAGCGGAAGGCAGTAGCAGCTTTATCCAGCTCAGTAAATAGGGCAGGCGTCAGAGGTGCCTCAAAGATAGTGCTAATGGCAAGCGTCCACCCGTGTAGAAAATAATTCCAACCATCCGTGATGGTTAACCCACGCCGTTCCCGCTGACGGTCGGCTTGTTGCAAAAAATCGAGCCAGCCCCGGTAATTCATCTCCCACACAATGCCACGCAGTGGGAAAATGCCCGATTCCGTGATTGGAGAACCGGGGCGATCTTTACCTAACCCTGTCGCGTTGATGACGACTGAGCCAGTTGGTAACAAATCTAACATACTATCATTTTCAGATGCGGATAAGTTTAACATGTAATGAAATTGTATCGTGGTAGCAAATCTGGCATGGATTTGTTTGAGATTATGTAATCTGACCACTTGATTGTCGATGGTGAGCAGGCGTGCCGGACGGTCTGCTGGCGTTGTGCCCAAGGCAAGGTATGCGCTCAGGGCAATCGCCGCCCCGCCACCGCCGAGGCATAGCACCTCCGCGCCCGTCGCACCGAAGTAGCCTGCCGGGACGAAGGTGCGCCATGCCAACCCTGCGCTGATCGGGTCTAACGCATAGCCGTGCAGTTTGCCATCGCGTTTGAAGATAGCGGACACCTCCCCGCACAACTCCGCGTTTGGGTCAAGGTAATCGAACAGATCGCGCGTGACCGCCAGCAGATCGATCTTGTGCGTGGTGACCAGCGCCCCAATAGATAGTGGATCATGCTTGATGTGGTTGACGATGGCGCGATACGTCGCGGCGGGCGCGTGCAGCGGGGCGTCGTAGCCTTCAAGGTGCGCATCCAAGCCCCACAATGCCGACCAGCGTGGGAAGATGCGCATGATCGCGGATTGCGCTGTTGTCACACCGATAAAATACATGGTCGGCTGTTGGCGGGGCAGCCAGAAGTCTGCCGGGTAGTTCATCGCCGCCTACTCTTTCTTCCATACTAACCGTTTGGCGATGGCCTGACCGAGCAAACTCGGAATCGCCTCCTCTGGGAAGTGCTCCTCCCGCAACCGCGCTTGAATTTGCTCTGGCAGCATCATCAGGCCGGGTTCGCCGCCATAATGCCGCCACATCGAACTCAACGCCAGATCCAACCCCAACGCGATGCACTGCCAGCAATCATCCGCCACCATCTGGCGCAGCAAAGGCCACACATGTTTTTCCGGCTCGTACTTAGGACGTGCGAACGTATCGTAGCCGAGCAGGACGCCAACTTGTGCCAATTCACGATGCAACCCAAGATCGGGACGCTTATCCATGTGGCACAGATACAACCGATGGGCAGGAACGCCGCGATCCATGAAGAATGTCGGCAGTAGTTCGGCTTGTCTGCCTTGCTCCGTATGAAACAAAATCAACGCTCCTGTTCGCTGAGAGGCAATCGCGGCCGCTTCCATCAACACGCGCGTCTGTCCGCTGATGTTGCCCTCAAAGCCGATCTTGATCGTGGTCGCACGGATGGAACTGTCGCCGTCCAATGCTTCGTATACGCGGTCAGTCAGTTCTTGCACGAAGAACGCCGCCGCTAACTCGGCCTTCATATTCCACAAGAAATGTTCAGGCTCGTAATACTTATACAGATGCGTACCTGTGGTCGCCGTGATGGAGATGTTCGTTTGCTCGGACAGTGTTTTGAGAAAGTGAGCGTTGCGCCCCGTGCCTTCCGGTTGGCAATCCACCAGCAGGTTGCCGCCCGCCGCGCCGAAATCGCGCAGTTCAGCTGTGATCAGCGCTTCATCGTGTAGATGCAGTTGTGTCGGTGCAGCAGCGGGCGGATCGATCCAAACATGCGCATGGGCATCCGCGAGGGTAATGTCATCAACGGGAACGCTCCCCGTTACAGTCTGGATATACACGGTTAATCCTTCCTAACCTGCCTGAGCGATGGCAATCGCTGCTAAGACAAGGCCGAGAATGGAAGCAACGAGGGCAAGGTAATGATACGGGATAAGCGCGCGTTCCAAGCGATTCAACTGCGGATCAAACGAATCCGCGTCGGGTCGCTTGTTGTCTTCTGACCGCAGTGGACGGTAAATCCAATTCATTGGTCTGTGCAAGATATAGCGTAGCGGCAGCGTCCACACGAAGCAGCCCGCCGCGATGACGAACAGACCAGCGGCGGATGGTGACGGGGCGTTCTTGACCATGTTGGCTTGCAAAATCGATAACATGCCGAAGAGCACCATCAGCGTCCACAGGAAGATCAGCAGCGTCGTTACATAGCGGAAGATCAGACGGCGCAAATAGATGCCGTGGCGTACCAGCGACATTTCGGTTTTGGCAGCTTCGCGGACGAGCGTGCGCTGGTAACTGCGTCCGACGCCTAACGCCACGTTGAAATACATCACATCGCGCACATATCCCTCGTCAGCGTCTGCGATCACGCCATCCGAGCGCAGCATGTTGAGATCGCGTTCCGGTGGGATGATGCGATGCCGCGTAGTCTTCGTTTGTGCGTCCTCGTAGCGGGTAGCGTCCAGAATCGGCTCGAAGTATTCTTTGCGGCGTTTATCGCTGAACGGCAGCATAAAGTCGATGCTGCGCGGCAAGTACTGATAGCGCAAAATTTCGCGCTGCACTTCATCAGAGATTTCATCGCTAGAAATTGCCACGCCTGTCAGGGCAAAAGCGGGGTTATGCAGCCCGACGGCTTCTTCTGTATCCGGCGTCGAAACTGTGATGTAGAAATCGATGATGTCCTTGAAAAGCAAATACAGCGCCCGCAGCGGCACGAAAATCGATAGTCCAAACACATATAAGATCGTGACGTACAACAGTCCCGTCATCAGCGCGCCGGTGTTGCCATATGCTGGAAAGTGATTGCCGACATCGTTCAGCAAGACTTGAATCAGCGCCCCGACGACATCCTTAAAGAAGACCGGGATCAAAACCATCAAGGCTGCGCCGCTGACAAAAGCGGTGACAACGCGGTGCATCGTAGAAAGCCGTACTTCGCAACGCTGCAAATAAGCACGTAAAGCGGTTTTTTCATCCGCTGATAGTCGTGGTTCCGCGTTGTTGGTGCTGGGTGGAACGACAGTGGCTTGAGTGGTCACGGCAGCATGAAGTCCTAATTAGATGCGAACTAACTATGATTCGCCAATTATAGCGCCGTTTGTGGCGATGGATCGCGCAAATTGAGCAAGCCCTATTATAATCACCCCAAACATCACAGCACTCAGGACAGGCACCGATGGCGAAAAAACGCGTAACCAAAGATACTCCGGAAAGCCAACCCAAGCCTACCACGACACCAAAGCGCAGTTCCACTCCCAAACCCGACAAAGCCTCTGGCACGCGTGCCAAGCGTCCTGCTGCGCCGAAATCGCCCAAAGCCAAAACACCGCGTTTGACCAAAGCTGAACGTGAAGAACGCCGCCTCCAGCGCGACACCCTCGATGTGCTCGATCTCGAAGTCTTCGATCTGCACGAGGTGTCGCTGTGGGTCATGGATCAAAAAGGCATCTTGCCGCCCTTGTATGGGGGCGATTTCCTTGAGGAAGATACTGAGCTGATCCCGATCTGGGGCATCCGCAACGAGGAAATTGGCGATCCACAGCCGGACATCGGCGCGATCTTCCTGCGCAGCATCCCACTCGTGGAACCCAACTTCGACCTCCAAGAAGTACGCGAATCCCTTGATCTGGAAAACGACTGGCCTGTTAAAGACATTTTAAAGACGATTACCGAGGCCAGTGGTAAACCTATTGATGGTGCGTCGGAACTCGAAGAATTGAAGGTTTTCTTGATGTTGGCGGGTGCCCAGATCGCCCCTGCGCCGGGGTATACGAGCGAGGGGTTCATCAAGGCCATGTTAGATGGTAAGCCCTGCGCCGTGTTCCCCATCATCCCGACCAAGGGCAGCGGTGACGATCTTGAATATCTGTGGGATAAATTCGAGGATATTCACGGCGTCGCCATCTACGAGGAATCCCCCCAACTGCTAGAGGCGGCGGTCTGGCACTATCGGCTGCAACTAGCCTTCGAACAGGCCAAGCAAGATGTCCTCGCGGCGGGCGAAGATGTCGATGAAGAGTTGTTAGCGCCCGACACGTACAATCTCGTGGCGCTGTATGATGACATCGTGATGCATGGGCTGCGCTTTTACGGGACGACCTCGGTGCTGCGCGACCGTCAGGAGCAATTGGATGTGCTGCGTGAAGATAACGGCGACCTGCTGATCCCGATGCCGCTCAAGCCGGAAGTCGAGCCAGTCGAGACTTATGCACGCATCCGCCGCGAATTTTTTGGCGAGGTGCTTGAACCGCTGCGCTTCCAAGCCGAGACTTTGCAAGCGATCTGGCCTAACATCCGTGCCCATACCTATTTTTGTATCCGCCCGCGCACAGGCCGCATGGTCAAAACGCCAGACGATATGCTCGATGTTGACGGCTACGAAGAAAATGCCATCGAAGAATGGACGGTGGCGGAAGCGCTGCCAGACTTATACCAGCGCGTCCACTATCGCTGCCTGTACGAAATGCTCTCCGTCATGGGCTGGATCGATACCTATGCCCTGATCGGTCAGGGGAACGAAAACGAAGACGAGGCAGAAGATTTCCCTGATTCAGATACGTTTACGCCGCCCACCCCAAGGACGAAAAAGTAGTCATTGAACCCACAAGCTATCTATGTCACCGTTGTTATCCTCATCGCGCTTGGCCTGATCGTTACCGAGCGCGTCCGCCCCGATTTGATGGCGCTGATCGTGCTGTTGGCGCTGTGGATCGGGCAGATCGTCACGCCAGCGGAGGCTATTTCGGGCTTCAGCCGCCCTGCCGTGATCACCATCATCGGCCTGTTCATCATCAGCGCAGGGCTAGATCGCATGGGCGTCACGCAGCTCATCGCGGATCGCTTGGTCAGGCTCGGTGCGGGATCGGAAGTCCGGCTGATTTTCGTGTGTCTCGTCAGTGGCGCGTTCCTATCGCTGTTCATGAGCACCATCGCGGCGGGGGCGGTCATCTTGCCCGCCGTCGTGATCGCCTCGCGTGAGACGAAGGTGCCCGCCTCCAAACTGCTGATTCCTGTTTCGTTTGGAACGCTGTTAGGCGGCATGGCGACCTTTTTTACGACCGCCAATATCGTGGTCAACAGCACGCTGCATGATGCGGGGTTGCATGACCTCAGCTTTCTCGATTTCGCCAAAACGGGTGGCATTGTGTGCCTCGCGGGGATCGTTTTCATGATGCTGATCGGACGGCGCTGGCTGCCGATCCGCACGCCTGCCCGCCAAGCCTCGCTGCTCACCAAGCGTACTTCGCCGCAGCAGATCGAATCCTTTTATCAGCTCAAAGAGCGCTTATGGGAAGCCGTCGTACGCCCGGAATCGCCGCTGGTGGGCAAGACAATCCGCGAGAGCGAGATTGGTGCGCGGTTGGGCGTCACCGTCATCGCCATCTGGCATGGGCACGAAGCCAACCTCAAGCCCTCGCCGGACGATCTGATCGCAGCGCACGATATTCTGCTCATCACCGGACGTGAGGAACGGGTACTGCGTCTCAAAGAGAAGGTGCTTGACATCGGGCGCGGTGGACGGGATAGCTTTCAACGTCCCGGTGTCGCGCTGGTAGAGGCTATCGTCGCGCCGCACTCCAGCGTGGAAGGCCGCACGCTCAAAGAACTCAACTTCCGCAAAAAGTACGGCATGACCGCCGTTGCGCTGTGGCGTGAAGGCCGTAGCTGGCGTACCGATGTGGGCTTGTTCGAGCTGAAATTTGGTGACTCGCTGCTGATGGTCGGCCCGCCGGATAAAATCCCTGAATTGCAAGCCGAGGCCGATTTCATGATCCTCGAAGGCGAGACAGCCACCGTCACGACCAAACCCGCCCAACGCTGGACGGCAATCCTGATCACGGTTTTCGTGTTAGGGTTGAGCATCTTCGGGGACTCCGCGATCATTCCGGTGGCGATTCTGCTCGGCGCGGTGCTGATGGTGCTAACCAACTGCCTGACGATGGATGATGGTTACCGCGCGGTCGAGTGGAAAGCCGTCTTCTTGATCGCAGGGATGCTACCCATCAGCACCGCCATGATCAAGACTGGCTTGGCGCAGCAATTGGGGCAATGGCTGATCGCGACGCTTGGCCCCATCGGCCCCTTGGCAGTGCTGACTGGCATTTATGTAATGACAGTGCTGTTCGTGCAGGTCATGTCGGGGCAGGTCACGGCGGTCGTGATCGCGCCCATCGGCATCAGCGCCGCGCAGCAAATGGGCATCAGTCCACACGCCGCCGCGCTGGTAGTGGCGATTGGCTGCTCGACGGCCTTCCTGACGCCCATCGCGCATCCCGTCAATGTCCTGATGATCGGGCCGGGGGGTTATCACTTCAAAGACTTCTTCCGGATCGGCTGGGCGCTGACGTTGGTGTGCTTGGTGGCGCTGCTGGTCGCTTTGCCCTTGTTCTGGCGCGTATGAACTAACTTGACTCCACTCCTTGTCCTGTGGTATCTTAGAAAAAGAAACCGATCGGTCTGAGAAGGTGTGATGCGCAAAGGCGAACGAACCCGCGAAGCCATCCTTGAACGCGCCGTGATCCTGTTCAACCAGAAGGGCTATGCCAACGCCTCGATGTCGGACATCATGGAAGCGACGGGGCTGCAAAAGGGCGGCATCTACAATCACTTCAAGAGCAAAGAAGAATTGGCGGTCGAGGCTTTCGAATATGGCTTCCAGATCACCGGCAAGGCCATGCTGCGCTACATTCAAGGGCGGACGCAGCCGTTAGATCGCTTGAAGGGGTTCATCGAGTTCTTCATCGAGTACGGGATGCATCCGCCCGTGATGGGAGGCTGCATTCTGCTGAACACGGCGCTCGAAGCCGATGACACGAATCCGGTGTTGTACGAACGCGCACGGCAAGCGATGGAATCATGGCGCGATCTGCTGCGGCGCACCATCCGGCGCGGGATCGCGCAAGGCCAGCTTCGCGACACGCTAAACACCGAAGCGCTGATCAGCCTGATCATTTCGACTCTGGAAGGCAGCATTATGATGTCCAAGCTGTACAACGATGTGACTCACATCGAGTACGCGGTGGAATTTCTGCTCCAGCATATTGAGCATTCCGTCAACGTTTGACGCTGGCTCTTTTTTTGCCAAGAAAACCGACCATTCAGTCTGAAATCAAGGAGTCTATCATGCTATCTTCTCCACCGCTGACGAAAGTGCCAGAAAGCACGCTGGTCGCCCGCTTTCAGGATTGCGATCCGTTCGGGCATCTCAACAACGCCCGCTACATCGACTATTTCCTGAACGCGCGTGAGGAGCATCTCGCCGCGCATTACGGACTGCATCTGTACGAGCACACCAAGCAGACCAGCGAAGGTTGGGTCGTGACCAACACCCAGATCAGCTATTTGCGTCCCGTCGGCGTGATGGAAGAAGTACTGATTCGCACCTGCTTGCTGCAATTTAGCGACACCAGCCTGACCGTCGAAGGCGTCATGCTCGATCCGAAGACGTTCAAGGTCAAGTCCGTCTGTTGGATGCAGTTCACCTATGTCAGTTTGGCGACCGGACGCACGATCAAGCATCCCGACGACCTGATCTCTATCTTCACCAACGTGGTCATCGAAGATGTATTCGCGACGGGCTTTCCGGTGCGGGTCGAAGCCCTGCGCAAAACGACCTCGGTTAAAACCGCCTAAAGTCGCGTTATCAATGCGTAGGGCTGCGCTATACTTGGCTGCTCATGCCAGCTAACTAAAGGTCATCCCGCTCATGCCGCAGCCCGATCTCACCGCTGTCTTTGCGCACATCGATCGCCAGCGCGAGTCGTTCATCCGCCGTCTGATCGACTACGTGCGTCATCCGAGCATCAGCGCATACGGGCAGGGGATCGAGGAGGTGGCGGCGCTTCTGATCGATCATCTGACGGCGCTCGGTTTTGATGCCCGTGCCATCCCGACGGCGGGTTTCCCGATGGTGCTCGGCAAGCGCATCGAAGCGCCGGATGCGCTGACTGTGCTGCTGTACGGGCATTACGATGTGCAGCCGCCCGACCCGCTGGAGGCGTGGCTGTCGCCGCCGTTCGAACCGACGATCCGTGATGGACGCCTATATGCGCGCGGCGTGGGCGATAACAAAGGGCAGCATTTCGCGCAGTTGCTGGCCTTGGAGTCGTTGTTAGCGGTATACGGCAAGCTGCCCCTTAACGTGATCTTCTTGCTGGAAGGCGAGGAAGAACTCGGCAGTCCGCACATCGCCGCGTTCGTCCGTGAGCACTGCGACGACCTGCGCGCTGATCTGTCGATCACGGCGGATGGGCCAGTCCACGAAAGCGGGCAATCGTGCATCATGTTCGGGGTACGCGGCGTGATCAGCTTCGAACTGCGCGCGCGCGGCGCGAACCACGATCTACATTCCGGCAATTGGGGCAACATTGCGCCAAATCCGATCTGGCAGCTCGTACATCTGCTCGGCACCATGAAGAACGCGCGCGGCGAGATCACCATCGACGGCCTGTATGGTGACGTGCTGCCGCCCACCGACATGGATCGCGCGGCGATGGCTGCACTGCCGCTGGATGTGGAGCGTATCAAGGCTGAACTCGGCCTCACGGCGCTGGACGAAACGTTGCATCGTCCCTTCTACGAGCGGTTGATGTTCCAACCGACATTAACCATCAACGGCTTGCATGGCGGCTACGGCGGCGCGGGATCGAAAACCGTGCTCCCGCATGAAGCCATTGCCAAATGTGATATGCGGCTGGTGGAAGCGCAGCGCGCCGATGACATCCTCGCCAAGATCGCCGTACACGTCAAGAAACACGCGCCAGACGTGGAGTTCATTCCTGACGCGGGTATGGAACCATCGCGTACCCCGCTGGAATCGCGTTTTACCGAGCCGATCCGTGCCGCGATCATCGCCGCGCAGGGCAACGCGCCCCTGTTGATCCCCTCGGCGGGCGGCAGCGTACCGGATTATGTCTTCACCAAGATTCTAGGGATTCCCGCGTTCGGCGTGCCTTACGCCAACCATGATGAGGCCAATCACGCACCCAACGAGAACATGACACTGGATCGCTTCATCAGTGGGATTAAAACAGGCGCGGCGATGTTGACATATCTTGGAGCACACACCGATCCGTAGATCACGGGTGAGTGTTACGCGTTTTCTACTTCACTGGTTTCGGCCTCAAGGAGCGCCCAGTTATGCGATACTTCGGGTTCGCTGCACATATTACGGTTAAAGCAGCAGGGACGCCGCATACCCTTGTTGAGTTTGTCCAGCGCCACTTCGATATGCTTCTGGCGGGTTTCCGATGTTTTTACGGCGCGTATCCAGCGGATCCAATCCCAACGGGCAAGCGGGGTAATCTCCTGCCATAACGCCTCGGCGTCGGGGGAAGCTGCCAGCGCTTTTTCGAAATCTTCCGGGACTTCCGGCTCGACCCATTCTTTGGTCGGTTCCAGCGAAACCTGTACCGTATCGCCTGCCTTGGCGGCAACAGCATCCAACAGCATTTGATCAGGCTTAAACCAATGGCTGGATCGCTGCCCCGACGCATACTTCCCGTCCGGTTCGAGCATGGTTTTGAATGGAACGCCGTTGATCGTTCCTGAAACCATGGTCATCCCTCTTGACGGCAGTTCGGCGGAGGCATCCTCAGGCAGTCTGAGAATCGTCCAAGAATTGATGTTAACCAGCTTCGTTGTAAAACGGATTGCTGACATAGTTCCTCACGCAGATATTATCCGTACATCGCAATAACGATAAGAATTGGGAACGGCTCGTATGTAGATTACGGAGATTATAGCATAGGGGAATTACGCAGCGGAATACGCCAAGCGAGCGTGAGGGGGTGAGCAGTCACGCCCACCCCTCACGGTTATACCAGAAGCGCGTTTACTTCACTTCGTAGGCCACGTTGCCTACCACTACGATCACCTTGTCACCGATGGCGAGATAATCCTTGATCTCAGGATGCTCGTCTAGCAGCTTGAAGTAAGCATCGCTGAGGAAGTCGATGCTGACCTTCTGCATCGTGTTCGGATCGTACAGCGCGTCGATCCACACGCCAGCACGCAGGAAGAAGGTGCGGTCGTTGACCTGCTTGATCGGCTCATTGGAACGTCCCGATCCTTTTTCCTCGGCGGGTGGCTGACCGCCCTGTGATGGTGCGGAGGCGGGAACTGCCGTCAGTGTTGGCGCAAGCATCCCACTATCAGACGCCGCCAGATTGTTGTTTTCGGACGCCTTATCGACGGCGGCTGCGCCAGCGGTCGGCATCGCGGTCATGGTCGGCATCATCGCGACTCGTGTAGAGGCGAACGAGGGCGGGAGCGGCGTCCCCGGTATGCCACCGCCATCATTGCGCGCTACGATGTCATTTTCTTGGATTAAGAAGGACGTGTACGGCGTGATGATCCCGTAGCGCACGCTCAACTGCACCACGCTGTCTACGAGTTCTTTGGTCTCGCCGTTCAGACGGATTTGATTCAGCAGCACACCGATCTTGCGCGTCGCCCACAGGCGCGGGATGAACGGCTGCCCGCCCGCGTTATCGGTGAACTTCAGCCCTTCGTAGATGTACGTTTGCGGTGCGCCATTCAGCAGCCCTGTCAGCGTGATCTTCGACAGGCCACCCGCGCGGTAACGTCCCACCACGATCAATTGCGACCCTGCGAACAGATCGGGCAGCGGCGCGGTCGGGTAATAGTCATCCGCCATCACCGTGCCAAAATCCAGCTTGAGATCGGTCAGCACGGGCGAGGTGATCTTGTTATAGAGCGTGCTCACCTTCTGCTCAATATTTTCCTGCGGACGCACGTAAACGCTAGTGCCACCGTACTTGGTCGAGAGCGAATCCAGCAGGTACGTATCGACATCATCGCCCACGCCGAACGCGAACAGGCGCAGATTCGGCTTGGCGCTGGCCTCCAGATTAGCGAGGATCGACTTGGCATCGGTCACGCCTTCCGAGGGTAAGCCATCCGTCAGGAACAGCAGGATCGTCTGGCGTTCAGGGTCACTCATCTGCGCGGCGGTGGTCAGCGCGAGATTGATGTCCGTCCCGCCGAGCGCGTCGAGGCCGTTGATCCAGCGGGCGGCGTTAGGGGCTTCGCTCTTGGACTGCATCGTGTTGGCGTACAGGCGGTAACCCGTGCTGAACACAATCGCGTTGAAGCGGTCTTGCGGGTTCAGGTTGTTCAAGACGTATTCAGCGGCGGCGCGGGCTTGCGTCCACTTGTCGCCTTGCATCGAGCCGGACTGATCCAGCACCACGATCACGTCTTTGGGGATCACGCGGGTCGCGTCGATGTTGGTGGGCGGCGTCAGCATCAGCATGAAGTAGCCGTCTTCGTTCGCCCCCGCACGGTAGGTCAGCAGGTTCGCAGTGATGTCGTTGTTCGGCACGCCGTAATACAGCGCGAAATCTTCGGTGGCACGATAATTGGTGACTTCGAAGCCAGCGCGAACGGTGTGCTCGTCCAAGCGCGAGATGATCACCAGCGGATTCGGGGAATAGATCGTGCTGATCGGGTCTTTAGACGTCAAATTGACCGATAGTGAGACTTGCTCGACGGGTAGTGTGGTGGCGTAGTCGGTTTTGAGCGGATACAGGTAGTTGAATAAACCATTATCGCCCGTCACGACACTGCTGTACGTGATCTCGATCTTGCGCTCTTGTCCCGCCGGAATCGGGAAGATGTTAGCCTGAATCGCGTCCCGTCCCACATATTGCAGCAGCACCGGATCGCGGCGTTGGCGGACGATCTGCGTATAAATTTGTTGGGCTTGTCCCGCGCTCAGAAGCTGAGGCTTGAAGGCTTGCCCATCGATGTACAGCGTCAGATCGGAGACGGCAGCGCCGGGTGGCAGCGGGAACAGATATTGCCCTTCCGCCAAGCCCGATCCGCCGTTCACAAATACCTGCTCGATCTTGGTGACCGCTACCTGATTATCGATGGTCACACTGACGCGGTGAGACTTGAGGTAAACCCCGCTGCGGAATGGCTGTTGCGCGTAGCTCGGCGCGGGCGAGGTAAAGATCGTGGCGGTGGCGACCAGCAGCATCAGTGCCGCGCCGATGAATGAGAATAATCGTGAAGCCTTCATACATCCTCCAAGAATACGCTCCGTTTGCCATAAGACGAAACGCATCTCGGAAAAGTTCCAGCCATTTTTTTGATGGACAGAATCTTGATTTGTTCCCCACATCAAAAACGCCTATGACAGACGGTTGGTGAGCATGAGCACCATCTGCCATAGGCGTCATCGGCTGATACTGAGGTCTAGGTCAACTCGATCATGACCTTCAAATACTCGCCCTTGGACGCCTCAATCGCGTGATAGGCGTCCAGATAACGATCAAACGGGAAGCGGTGTGTGATCATGTCGTCAAGGTGCATCTTCCCGTTGGCGACCAGATCAATCGCACATTCGTAATCCGCCCGCTGGTACATCAGCGTGCCGACCAGACTCAATTCGCGATCTTGCACCAAGCCCAGATCAACTTGTGGTTTCTTGTCGAACACGCCGACGACCACGATGGTTGTCCCTTTGCGCGCGTTCAACACGGCGTCGGTGATGGTGGGTTCGATGCCGACGCATTCCAGAATCAGGTCGGCCTTGGCGGGGCCAAAATCCCGCAGCAGCGCCTCACTGAGATTTTCCTGTGCCGAGTTCACTACGAAATCAATGCCACACCGACGGGCTTTTTCCAATTTGTACGGGCTGACGTCCGTGATCATGACTTTTGCCGCGCCGGTTGCCTTCGCCACTTGCGCCGTCAAGTTGCCGATCGGCCCCGCGCCCAACACCAGAATATTCTTACCATTCGCTCCGCCGCCACGTCCGAGCGCGTGGACGGTGACGGAGATCGGCTCGATGAAGGCAGCCTCATCCAGTGACATGCTGTCCGGCAGCTTTAGCACATTCTCGGCGGGCAGAGCGAAGAAATCTTGCGCCGCGCCGCCCGTCTGGAAGCCCATCACCTTCAACGACTCGCAGATGTGATACATCCCATGCGTACACGGGTAACATTTTCCGCACGTCACCTGTGGCATGAACGTGATCTTGTCGCCCACCTTCAACCCGCTGACGTTCTTGCCGAGCGCGGCGACCGTTCCGCCGACCTCATGCCCTTGCACGACGGGAAAGCTCGTATACGGATGCAGCCCGTGATACACGTGGATGTCGGAACCGCAAACTCCGATGCGCTCCGTCCGCATGAGCACTTCATCGTCGTGCAGCGCGGGTTGTTCGACCTCCCGAAATTGGATTTGACCCGGTGCGGTCATCACAGCTTGTTTCATCATAACCTCTTTCAATAACTAACGATCTGTTTGGTGCCTATTACTAACTTGCTACAGTTTTACCGCGTTTCATGGCGGATGGAATGTATCAACTGACACGTTCTCGGTATGCCAATGGGGGGATAAATTGCCCTCTTGCTCATCGCCATACCGCGCCATAAATTGTCCCGCTTCGGCAGCCCGCTCTAGTTTCGAGAAAGGGGTGCATTTCAAGTTAGTTCAAGCTAGGCAACGCGCCAGAGAGCGTCAAAAGAACCATCCAGCACAGCACCACGCAGGATCAACATACGTTCAGCGCCAACCCGCGACCAGCGCATGCCAGCAGCAGTAAGACGCGCCTTGTACTGCTTAACGGCGCTTTCCACCGTGCCAGAGCCAATGGGATAGCCATCTTCCCGAAACTCCTGATACTGCATGCGCCGTTGGTGCGTGTGAAAGTAGCGGCTGTGGTCAGCTAAACCAGCGTGGTCAAGTGGCGCGGTGATGGAGTGAAGCTGGCCTTGAAACAAAGCATCGGTATGTTGCTTAAGCCAAGCGGTGGCTTGGTCAGGGTGGTTAGGATACAAGGCTTGAGCCGCTGCCGACAGGTGTTGACGGGCATGATACCAATCCACAATCTGTACACTGTCAGGGAACAGGTCAGCCGCGACATTCCAAATCCAAGCGGCACCGTCGGCTGTCACACTCGCCTCGTAGGCGGTGGGAACTTGCTGCTGTACGGCTAGCTGCCACAAGGCTTGAGCGAAAGCTGGTACTTCCCCCAGCACGGCGGTGTAGGTAAGGTTGACAGCATGGGGCATGTCCATTACGTCAGTGGTGATGGGGTCACGCTCAGGTTGGGTTGCTACATCGTAGACTGCCCCGACCTTCATCTCCTTCCAGCCTTCCCCACGCACATGCACCATGCCACCATCCATGCTCACGCCTTTACGCTGGCGATGGTCATGCGGGGCGTCTGGCAAGCTTATCCGTTCCGGCGCTACTTGTTGCCTGTCCCGTTCCACCTGTCCACGCAGCCGCTCACCGTGCTGTGCCGCCTGACGCCAAATGCTGCTGGCGGGCAAGTGACGCTTGCCAATCCGCGCAAACACTGCTTGGCACTGCTCAAAGGTCAACAAGCCAGCTAACCAAGTCATGTGTTGTGCTAATTCCTCACTGTATACACTGCTGCCCAAGCCAAGTTGCTCATCTAGGGGGAAAAATACCCACTTTGCACTTGCTACAGTAGTAATAATCTCGCTCCACTGCCGTTTCGCCACCGTCAGCTACCACTTGGCGTTTCCGTTTACCCTTATAGCTCATCTTCCTACCACATTGCTGACACTCTAGCTGTGCTGGTGCTGGTTCAGCACGCTGACTGGCTTGCGTCAAGCTGTGCAGCACGGCGGCTTGTACTTGTTGTCCACTCTCTATCGCGAGTTGGCTGATTTCGCGCATCGTAATCTGGTTGGCTGGGCTGCGTTTCGCCAACAGCTTGTCGATAGCTGCTTCGGCTTCCGCTAGTAACTTCGCTTTCATTTCGTTTGGCGTCATCGCTACCTGCCTGTGGTATCTTTGCCAGTCAGTTTAGCACTCCTCCTGAACTTTTATGAAATACACCCTCGAGAAAGCAATAGGTTGACAAAATTCTCGCAATCTATTTATAATTTATAATTGTTATATGAAATCGATTCAATGCAACCATTCAACTAGTTTTACGTTCCTTTTAAGGTTCTTGCAAAAATGTCCACGATTGCCGATGTTGCCAAATTAGCTGGCGTTTCCACGGGTACTGTTTCTAGAGTGATGAACGGGGCCAAAAATGTGAATCCCGAAACACGCTCGAAGGTGGAACAGGCAATCGCGAATCTTGGCTACCAGCCAAACTCTCAGGCGCGCAGTCTACGCAGCAAACGTACGGATACCATCGCTCTCGCTATCCCCGAACTGACCAATTATTTCTGGACGACGATAGCGCGTGGTGTTCAGGACGCGGCGCAAGCCAACGATTACCACGTGTTGATCTGCAATACCTACGCGCGGTCACACCAGAATTTACGCTACTTGGAGTCCATCTACAGTCGCGTGGACGGCATGATCCTCAGCCGCCGTTCCGAGTGGGGTGTGCTTATGCGCGGGGAAGGACATGCCTCCCGTGAATCGATTGAATCGCGCGAGAAGCCGATAGTTTTTGTGGGGCAGTCTCAGGCTGCCGCTTGGAACGTGGACAACGTATACAGCGACTCGGTTTCCGGTGCATTTGCCTTGACCAAGCATCTACTCAAGCTAGGACGACGCAAAATTGCCATCGTCACCGGTCGGCAAAGTTCCACCAGCGCGTGTGATCGCGTGGCTGGCTACGCGATGGCGCTGGCAGACGCCGCCATTCCGCTCGATCCCGACCTGATCTGCTGGGGCGAATATGAGCGCTACACGGCAGAACGCTTGACCAACGATCTTTTGGAACACCACCCCACCACAACGGCGATAGTCGCGGCGAACAATGAGATCGCTATTGGCGTCATGCAAGCGCTAGAGAATCGCCGCATATCGGTTCCCGAGGCAGTCGCGGTGGTCTGCTTTGATGATTTTTATCCCGACTCGCGCTTTGCGACCCTAATGACCGTCGCCACCCAATCTCCCTACGATATTGGTGTCAACGCCGCGCAACTGCTACTCAACCGCCTGAACACCGAGGAATTCCTGCGCCCACAGACCGTCGTTTTACCAACACGGCTAATCATCCGGAAATCCTGCGGCGACGTGCCTAGCATACTGGACGAAAAAGCAACCTTCGATAGCGTCCAAGGGCAGCTCATCGCACCACTCTCGCGCCGGGACATTGCCGATCTTACTCTCCGCGTGAGTTCCGTCGTACAGGTCGCGCTGCCGCCGACCGATGATCACCTGATACAAGCAGACAAAGCGCAAGTCACCCTGCTCAAACAAGCCCTGTGCCATGAAGAGGTGACGGCGTCCACCGTTCCACATGTTGAGTACAGCATCACCAACCGTGCCCTGTACCGCTACGTCTTGGAGCGCGAGCCGCAAGCTGAAGTTGTCCAGCGGACGACGCTCATCGCTGCCGAAGATCAGGTTGACTTTGCCCAGCGCATCGGGCTGGCGGCAATTCCTTGTCGGTATCCGTATCAACCCGTGCTTGATCTTGCTCAGATGGCTAACCATTGGGCTGTGAATAACGACGCCTTGCCGTTTGATTTTCCACGTTTGACGGATCAGCTCGATTTCTTCGATAACTATGTCCGTGCTGCGCGGAACACCAATATCGGCATCGCGGCGGATTTCCGGTCGATTGTCGCAGATACCCTGCGCACGTTGGACGCACTCAGCAGCCTGTATCCTCAATCGCAGCCAGCCCTCTTGTTCAAGATTGCCGACGATCTGCTGACTTATCAAAGCAAAATCGTACAGTTGATTTGTGATCGCTTTGCGGCTGATCTCGCGTTCGTGATGATTACCGATGACATCGCGGATGAACACGGCTTGCGCGTGGATGCGGACACGTTTGAGGCAGTGTTCAGTCCACGTCTCCAACGGTTGCTCCGTCCAGCGCATGAGCACCGTCTATCTACCGTCCTGTATACGCGTGGCAAGCTGGAAAAGGCTATACCACTGATCCGGCGCTTGGGCTTTGATGCGGTCTACATCGCGCAGCCGGAACTGAACGATCTCGCCGCCCTCAAACAAAGCACCGCTGGCAACCTGAGTCTGATGGGCGGCATTTCCACGGCCTTGTTAGGCACAGCGGGGGAACATGCTGTCGAACAGCAAATCAAGCGCACCGTTTCCCTGTTGGCGGCAGGTGGTGGCTATGTAGCCGGAGTCGCCTCCGAACTTAGTGACGATGTCCCGATTAAAAATTTCTTCTCGTTGCTGCGGGCGTTGTCTTTACCGAGGGTATGAGTGAGCACTTTTCAGTACGAGGATGATCTTAACCAAGGGGAGAGCCGATCAAACACCAGCGCTACTTACTTAATGTGAAAAAATGGAGCTAGGCACTAAAAGATGAGCATTACTGACCAGTCTAATCCGATAGACAGTCCCGTCCTTCCGCGAAAATTTCGCACACAATCCTTTACCAGTGACAGACTCCGGCATCTGCTGTTACGGATGCGCCGACGCTGGCAGTTATATGCGCTGCTGGCGCTGCCGCTGCTCTATATCATCATCTTCAATTACGTCCCCATTCTAGGAGCGCAGATCGCGTTCCGTGACTATACCGTCGCGGGTGGCATCTGGAACAGTCCGTGGGTCGGTTTCGAGAATTTCCAACGCTTCTTCAACTCATTTCAGTTCACGCGTCTGATCGTAAATACCATTTCGCTCGGCCTCTATCTGCTGGTGATCGGCTTCCCGATCCCGATCATCCTCGCCCTCAGCTTGCATCAAGTGCGGACGTTGTGGTTCAAAAAGCTACTGCAAATGGTCACCTACGCGCCGCATTTTATCTCGACCGTCGTCATGGTCGGTTTGATCTTACAGATGCTTAATCCACGCTTCGGACTGCTCTCGCAAATAACGACGGCGCTCGGTATGCAGCCCGTCAGCGCGATGTCACGTCCGGAACTGTACCAATCGATCTACGTCTGGACGGACATCTGGCAGCACATGGGCTTTTCCGCCATCATCTACCTCGCCGCCCTGACCACCATCGATCCGGCTTTGCATGAAGCAGCCTTAGTCGATGGCGCATCACGGTTCCAGCGCATCCGTCACATCGATATCCCCGGCATCATGCCGATTGCCACGATGCTGCTGATTTTGAACTTCGGCAATTTCATCAATATCGGTTTCGAAAAAGTGCTGCTGCTGCAAAATCCCGTCAACGTGTCAGCCTCGGAGATTCTGGATACCTACGTGTACAAAGTTGGCTTGGCTTCTCCGACGTTGGACTTCTCCTATGCGACGGCTATCGGCCTGTTCAAGGGTGTCATCGCCCTGCTGATGGTGGTGGTCGCCAACTATACCGTCAAACGCTTGGGTCAAGAGAGTCTGTGGTAGTCGATCAATAAGGAGAAGCAATCATGACCACCTTACGTCTGCCCCGTCAAGAACGCCGCAAATCCCTCAGCGAGATTCAGGATACGCGCGGAGATCGTGTTTTCATGGCGATCAACCTGATTTTCCTGCTGGCGATCCTGATCATTATCTTGTACCCGCTGATCTACACCCTGAGCGCCTCATTTAGCGCGCCATCGGCGGTGATTACGGGCAAGGTGACGCTGTTCCCGGTGGATTTCACGCTGGTCGGCTACCAGAAGATTTTCGAGTATCCCACGCTCATCAAGGGCATGTTGAATTCGCTGTTTTATACCGTGGTGGGTTCCAGCATCAGCGTAGTGCTCACGCTCCTAGCGGCCTATCCCTTGACGCGCAAAGACCTGCCGGGGCGGCGTTTCCTGACCATCCTGTTCTTCTTCCCCATGCTGTTCAGCGGCGGCCTGATCCCGTTTTATCTGGTGGTACGCGATCTTGGCATGGTCAACACACGGTGGGCGCTCATCATCCCGACGGCCTTGAGCGTCTGGAACCTGATCATCACCATCTCGTTTTTACGTGCCAGCATCCCCGACGAGTTGTGGGAAGCCGCCCAACTCGACGGCTGTAGCGACATCGGCTACCTGCTCAGGATCGTGTTGCCATTGGCTAAATCGATCTTGGCAGTCTTGTTCCTCGTCTATGCCGTCGCGCAGTGGAATCAATATTTCCTGTCGCTGGTCACGCAGACCAACCCCGATCTCGCGCCGTTACAGATCGTGCTGCGCAACATCTTGATCTTGAACAAGATCGACCTCGGCATGTTGGCGGACGTGCAGCGTATGGCTGACCAACAGGCACTGCAAGAGCAGCTTAAGTTCTCGTCCATCGTGGTTGCCTCAGTCCCGGTGCTGATGTTGTACCCGTTTGTTCAGCGCTATTTCGTACAAGGGCTAACGATTGGAGCCATCAAAGGGTAGGAGCCAAAGGAGGATTATCGATAACGTCAGCGCACTAGCAATGAAGTTTTGTTTTGGAGAGAGTTTGAAGGGATCAAAAATGACTAAAAAGCTAATCTATGCGTTACTCGCCATCGCCTTATTACTGCCGGCCATGAGTTTTGCTCAGGGCGGCGACATCGCTACCCCCGCTGGCACATTCCCCGTCGTGAACGAACCCACCGTCCTAAAGATTCTGGTGTCGAACGGTGAGCAGGTCTCAGACTTCAACACCAATGCTTACACCCAGTGGCTGGAAGAAAAAACTGGCATCGATCTTCAAATCGAAGTCGTCAACAGCACCGATGCACAGACCAAGCTCAATCTGGTGCTTGCCAGCGGAGATCTGCCCGATATTCTGCTCGGCTTCCAACCAACGTCCAGCCTGATGGCGCAGCAAGGGGCGCAAGGCGTCTTCCTGCCCCTCAACGATCTGATCGCCAAGTACGGTGACGAGACCAAGCGCGTGTTCGAAAAGGAACGCCCGCAGATCGTCCCCCTGATCACCTCCCCCGATGGCAAAATTTATGGCCTGCCCACCGTCAACGAATGCTTCCACTGCTTCCTCTCGCAGAAGATGTGGGTTTACAAGCCGTGGCTGGATAAGTTAGGCATCGCCATCCCGACCACCACCGACGAATTTGAAGCCATGCTCAAGGCGTTCAAAGAGAAAGACCCCAATGGCAACGGCATCGCGGATGAAATCCCCTTCTCCGGCAACTCGTCGGCGCTCACCGCTGGCGGCTGGCACAACAGCGTTGACCAGTTCTTGATGAACTCGTTTGTGTTTTACGATCTGATCCAGCAAGATCGTCTGCTGCTCATCGATGGCAAAGTGCAAGCAGCTTACGCGCAACCCGGTTACAAAGAAGGGCTGCGTTACCTCAACCGCCTGTACTCCGAAGGTCTGATCGACCCCAATGCCCTGATTCAGGACAACCCCGCGCTGCTACAACTCGGCAGCCAGAAGGAACCACATCTACTCGGCGCGGTCAGCGGCGGTTGGATGGGGACGTTCACCGAGCCGAAGACCCTCGCGCAGGGTGGCGAGATGGATAACTGGATCGCGATCCCGCCGCTGAAGGGGCCAGAAGGCGTCCAGACTGCCGCCTACGCGCCGTGGGGCATCACCATCGGTAGCTTCATCATCACCAATAAGGCCGCGCATCCCGATGTCGCCTTCCGTCTTGGCGACTTGATGTACAACCTCGAAGCCACCATGCGCAACACGTTCGGTGTCGAGGGCAAAGACTGGATCAAGCCGCCAGAGGGCGAACTCGGCATCAACGGCAAGCAAGCCGCCTACCGCACTACTGCCAACTGGGGCGAAGGCATGACCGATTCGTCGTGGCGTCAGACGGGCATGACCTACCGCACCGCCGATTTCCGCCTCAGCCAGTCCGCTAAGGATCAGTTTGTCGAAGTGCCGCTGTTCGAGGCCTCCAATGCGATGCTACCCTACGCGCCATCTATCGATAACTTGATCCCGCCGCTGACGTACTCAGACTCGGATGCCAAGGAAGTCACCGAAATTCAGCTCGCTGTGAAGACCTATGTAGACGAAATGCAGGTACGTTTCATCACAGGTGACGCCAACATCGACGCGGAATGGGATACCTACCTCGCGACGTTAGAATCACAGGGTCTGCCACGGTTGTTGGAGATTAGCCAAAAAGCCTATGACTCGATGAAGACAACCAAGTAATCATCGCGTCCCGCAGCGTGGATGAGATCGGCATAGCGTCAGTCTCATCCACACCATCAAAAATCGCCAAGCGCACACGATCGATAGCGCGTGTCAAGCTGAAGCCGCCGCTCAGTTCGATGCGCCCTGCCTGATTGATAGAATTCATATCAGATTTTCCTGAAGAGAGGTTCTACGTTGGTTCAGCAAGTTTCCGCCAAAGGACTAAATTGGTTTCAGGACATCCGCTTCGGGATGTTCATCCATTGGGGACTGTATTCCATTCTGGCAAAACAAGAATGGGTGATGCACACGGATCGCATCTCCGTCCCCGATTATGAAAAACTCGTGCCGCAGTTCAACCCCGTCAAATTCAACGCCGAAGAATGGGTGAGCATCGCGGCAGACGCGGGACAAAAATACATCGTCCCCACTTCGCGCCATCATGATGGCTTCAGTATGTACGACACCGCCCTCAGCGACTATAAAGTGACGAATACACCTTTCAAGCGCGATCCCCTGCGCGAACTCGCCAACGCCATCGCCAAGCGCCGCGACATCAAGCTTGGCTTCTACAGCTCTCTGCTCGATTGGCATCATCCAGCCTATCGTTTCCGCGACACCAGCGGCCTCGTGTGGCAGGACTATCTCGACTTCTTGCACGGGCAGGTGCGCGAACTGTGTACGAACTTTGGTGAGATCGCCTGCATCTGGTTCGACGGCGATTGGCCTCACCATGCCTTCAACGAGACGGATTCGTATTTCCTGCCGGGCGGTTCGTTCGAGTACGAGAAGCTCTACAACATGATCCACACGCTGCAACCCGATGCCGTCGTGATGAATAACCGTCACGAGAAACCTCTGCCCGGTGAAGACGCGCAGGGTTTCGAGCAGGATTTACCCGGCATCAACACGGCGGGGTTCAACGCCACCACTATCTACGATCTCCCGCTCGAAGTCTGCATGACCATTAACGATCACTGGGGCTACAGCGAAGCCGATCACAACACAAAATCGACGCGTCATCTGGTGCATCTCTTGGTACGCAGCGCCAGTGCGGGCGGTAATTACCTGCTCAACGTCGGCCCCACCGCGCTCGGTGAGATCGTCCCGACTCATGCGGTACGGTTGCGCGGTGTCGGTGCGTGGCTAAAGGATAATAGCGAGTCGGTGTATGGCACGCGGGCAGGCGTGATCGCTCCCTCCGCGACGACGGTTAGCACGCGCAAAGGCGATACACACTACGTCCATCTGCTGGACTACACCAGTGATTGCGTGACCCTGACGGGCGTGCCAACCACCGTGACCAAAGCGCAGCTCCTGCGTGGTGGGGCGACAGTTTCGCTAGATCGTCATGACGATAAAGTAGTGCTGTGTGTACCGGAAGATCAACGTGATCCGTTGGA
The DNA here is from genome assembly GCA_019637615.1 of Anaerolineae bacterium. Classification (GTDB taxonomy): domain Bacteria; phylum Chloroflexota; class Anaerolineae; order Aggregatilineales; family UBA2796; genus JAHBVK01. Next base: position 123,813 of record JAHBVJ010000010.1, read on the forward strand.
TACAGTAGTGGTGTTGACATAACAGCTTATGGAAACTGCGCAAATCACGAAACAAGCCTCTGAAAAGGGTCTCCAGTGGTTTCAGGACATTCGCTTCGGGATGTTCATCCACTGGGGACCGACAAGCGTCGCCGCTCAGTACGACTGGCATATGCACGACGCTCGCCTCTCCGTGCCGGAATACGAGAAGATCGCGGCGCGGCTGAATCCTGTCAAGTTTAACGCCGAGGAGTGGGTGAGCATCGCGGCGGACGCGGGTCAAAAGTACATGGTCTTCACCAGCCGTCATCACGATGGCTTCAGCATGTACGACACCGCCCTCAGTGACTATAAGATCACCAATCCGAAGTGGTCTCCGTTCGGGCGCGATCCTGTCCGCGAATTGGCGAACGCCATTGCCAAGCGGAGTGATATGAAGCTCGGCTTCTACAACTCCGTGCTCGATTGGCATCATCCGGCCTATCGCTTCCGTGAGCAGAGCGGTCTCGTGTGGCAGGACTATCTCGACTTCTTGCACGGGCAAGTGCGCGAACTCTGCACCAATTACGGTGAGATCGCTTGTATGTGGTTCGATGGCGACTGGCCTAACCACAAATTCGATGAAACCGATTCGTACTTCTTGCCCGGTGGTTCCTTCGAGTACGATAAACTGTACAACATGATCCACACCCTGCAACCCGATGCGGTGGTCGTCAACAATCGGCATGTGATCCCGCTGCCCGGTGAGGATGTGCAAGGCTTCGAGCAAGACCTGCCCGGCATCAACTCGACTGGCTTTAACTCGACCATTGTCTCCGATCATCCGCTCGAAGTCTGCATGACCATCAACAACCACTGGTTCTACATCAAAGGCAGCGTTAACTTCAAATCAACCAAGCAGTTAGTCGCCTATCTAGCCCGCAGTGCCAGTGCTGGCGCGAACTACTTGCTCAATGTGGGGCCGACGGAGGCGGGCGAAATCCTGCCAGTCCACGCGGCGCGGCTGCGGGCGGTTGGCGCGTGGCTCAAGGACAACAGCGAATCGATCTACGGAACGCGGGCAGGTGTCATCTCCCCGACGGCGGTCAGCGTCAGCACGCGCAAGGGCGATGTGCATTATGTCCATGTGCTCGACTATATTAGCGATTGCGTGACGCTCACCAATGTCCCGCCGAGCGTTCAGCAAGCGCGGCTGTTGAAAACTGGAGAGGCGGTGGCGCTGGAACGGCGCGATGCCAGCGTAGTCTTGACGATCCCCGAATCTGGTCGCGATCCACTCGATACAGTCGTGGTGCTGTCCTAGCTCACCGCTTCGAAACTGCTGTGCCGATTTTCATAGATGGGATCGGCATAGCTTCTCATCCTCGCGAATTGGCTCTATACAGCGCCCCCGATTTATGCCAAACTAACGGATACGCTAATGCCTATGTGAACGACCGTTGACGATACATAGGATACCTGATTGCCTTTTGGAACTGAACCTAATGACCGACTCTGTAACGTTACCAACCAAGAAAATCAACCTGTACGACTATGATCTTGCCAGCCTGACCAGTCTGATGAAAGCGTGGGGCTTCCCCGGCTATCGTGGCAAACAAATCTACGAATGGCTGTTTAAACATAAAGTCGCCACCTTCGTGCAAATGGCAAATCTGCCCAAGCAGCTTCGCGAACGCCTCGACGCCGAAACCGTCATCGGGCACATGCAGCAAGAAGCGGAACAGCATTCCAATGACGGGCAAACCGTCAAGCGCCTGTTCCGACTGCCGGATGGGCAGCTTATCGAGAGCGTGCTGATGGAATACGACGATGGACGCCGTACAGCGTGTATTTCCACACAGGCGGGCTGCGCGATGGGTTGCGTCTTCTGCGCGACGGGGCAAATGGGCTTTGCGCGTCATCTCACCAGCGGCGAAATCGTGGAACAGGCTATTTACTTCGCCCGCCAATTGGAAGCCGAAAACGACCGTCTGAGCAACATCGTCCTGATGGGCATGGGCGAACCGCTGCACAACTATGATCACACCCTGCAAGCCATCCGCACCCTTAACGATCCGGACGGCATGAATATCGGGCAGCGCAACATGACTCTCAGCACAGTCGGCCTCGTCCCGCAGATTAAGCGCTTTGCCGACGAAGACATCCACACCAAACTCGCCATCAGCTTGCACGCCGCCACCGACGAGGAACGCAACGCTCTATTGCCCGTCAACAAGCGCTACCCGCTGCGTGACGTGATCGACGCTGCCAAATATTACGTTAGCAAGACAGGTCGCCGCATCAGCTTCGAGTGGGCACTCATTCGCGGCGAAAACGACACGTTGGAACAAGCACAAAAGCTCGGCAGTCTGCTGCATGGCTTGCTCTGTCACGTCAACCTGATCCCGCTCAACCCGACGGGTGGATTCGGCGGCGCACCCTCGGATCCGCTGGCGGTGAGCGCTTTTCAGGATGAACTCGCCAACTACGAAGTGACCAGCACTGTGCGTGTCCGTCGTGGAATCGACATTCAAGCGGGCTGTGGGCAGCTCAAAACCAACGTACTCAAGCAGGAACGCGCCCGCCGCAAAACCGAAAACTGAGACACGCGTTAGCCTTCATCAGAGCAGCGATGCGGCTGCGAAAGCCACATCGCTCCCTCTTTCCGCCCTATTTTTGATCCTCCTCTGCCATTTACGATCTATTCACACCGAATTTATAGGCTGTGATATAGCTTGTTGAGAGATTTTCCCTATACTGAGTCGCTAGGAGAGAAAAGATGCCACAACGTACATGGGGCGGCGGTTCGGGGTCGTCATCAAGCGGATCGAGCAGTTCCGGCAGTTCAAGTTCGTCCTCATCATCCAACAGTTCATCCTCATGGAGCAGCAGCTCTTCATGGCGGCGGAACTCCTACGGGGGTGGCGATGACGGTGGTGGCAGCGGGCAGCCTATGGATCCCATGTGGGTAGCGATCTGGATCGGCATTATGGTACTGATTTTCATCACACCGCCGATTTTGGATGCGCTCAAAAAATCCGGTGAGGAACGCGATAACGCCAATGCCACCGCGACCACCCACGCGATAACTCAAGCCGATCTCGCCATGATTCACACCGCCATCGATCCCCGGCTCGCGGATTGGAAGCGCGACGCCAAGATCGGGCAAGCCGAGTGGCTAAACGCCAGTGACGCGGGCTTTCCTTCCGGCTCGAACACACGCGGCGTGATGTACGGCTACTGCGACAAGAACGAAACTTTTTACGTCTATGTGCTGAATATCAGCCAGCCGGCTGTGTGGTCGGCAGACGCGGAAGGCTATGCTTACGTGCCCAACACTTCGCCGCCCTACTGCTTCCCCGCTGGCTGGAAGATCATCGACTACGTATCCGCCGAAGAATCCGGCTGGTACTTCATGATCGCCAGCACGGGCAGCAAGTTCGGGATCAACAGCACCGAACTGCCGAATACGGTCACGCCGCTGCCCACCAGCGTCTTCAAAAACTGAGTCAGTCTTAGTCAACCGCCGCGTGCGACTCAATTGAATTCCAAACCAGTTTCAATTGTCCGGTCTCGTTGCACCAGATAGGCAGCACCGTCTATACTAACTGCACACAGTGATGGTGAACTATTGGTTATCCGTACACGGAGCGTGTGCTGCCCATGCCAAGCATCTCTCGTATCGGCTCATTGCTCATCTTAGCGATCTGTTCCAGCCTCATCATCAGTGGCTGCCGCCGGACGGAGATCATCCCCGCGCCGACGCTGCCCCCGCCCACGCTCACACCGACGCCCTTCTCTACGCCGCTGCCCACCGTCGAGCCGCAAGCCACCTTTGGCGGCGAAGCGCGACCTTACCAGATGGTCTTCATGCCGCCCAAGAACAGCACCAACGATGGCGAAGACCTGCAAACCTATTTGAACGATAATTCGGGCTTCACTTTCAGCGTGCAGCGTGCTGCCTCTGGAGCGGAAGCGTTGGCGGCTTTGTGCGGCGATGTTCCCACCCTAGCGCTAGTGGATGGCTGGACGTTATTAGCGGCGCAAGCGCAGGGCTGCGGGCGTCCGTTGCTCAGTTATGTACGCGGGCGCGGCAACACAGCGGCGACGGGTTATCGTTCTGATCTGATCATCACGGGTACGTCCGAAGCCAGCGGCCCCGCTGGTCTCAAAGGCTTGATCTTTTGCCGCCTGAACGCGGAAGACCTGCAAACGTGGATTTTGCCCACGCTACTCATGCGCACGGCAACGGACTTCGACCCCGTGCTCGACCTCTCCTCGGTACGCAACGTGCCTACCCTTGACGCGCTAGTCAAGGAAGTTGCTGACAAACGCTGCGCAGGGGCCATCCCCGGCGGGACGATGTTGGATTACACAGCGGCGGAGAACGGGGCGGTCAAGGTACTGATGTCCTCGCCTGAACTGCCTTACGGTGGCTTGGTCGCATCCGTGGCGATGCCCGTTTCTGCCGCCAACAACCTGAGCGAACTGCTGCTGCGGAACACCGATGAACTGCGCGGACTGATGGATGCTGATTCGTTGAAAGCCGTCGATCCTGCGGTTGTGCAAAATATGTTGCGCTTCATGCAGCAGGCCAAATTCGACCTGTCAGGCGTCCATTGAACGCCACCCAAGCGCCCGCTGCGACGATGAGCACCTTTGCCATCGTCCGTCACTTGCTAACGCTGATTCAGGGCGAAGGCCATCCGATCTATCGGGCGGCGCTGAAACAGCAAATGCCGTACAGCGTCAATCTGAATGCTATCGGTGGCTGCGCGCTGCTCCTGCTGCTCCTGCTCACGCCAGCCGTCGTCTGTTTGGAGAGTGCCTTCGGCGTGTATGTATCAGGCATGGTCAACACGGTCTTAGTCACCATGCTCGTGGCAGCGGGAGCCGTCCTAAGTGTGAGTTGGACAGTGCCCTTGACCATCCTCGCGGGGCAAGGTATCGCCCGTGAGCGCGTCACGCAGACGTGGGAAACCTTGCTCATCACGCCCTTTTCCACCGAGAATATCCTGCTGGCGAAGGCGGCCTCCTCCGTACGCAACGTATGGAGTCTGGTGGTCGGGCTGGCTTTCTTCGGGACGCTACTGGCGCTGTTTTTTGTCTCGCCCGTTATCGCCTCGATGGCTTCCCAGATCAACCAGAGCCTCGTGATCGGTGTCCTGCTTATGATTGTCGGCATGGTCGCCATCGTGCTGGAGCATGAGCAAGAGATCGCGCTGTCCGTCGTTCTTGGCATCTTCATCGCCATCAAAACCGATTCGCCCCGCACCGCCTTTCTAGCGGGCTTGGCGGCGGGTTTTCTGATCCGTGTGGTGCAGCTCGCGCTCACCTTCGTGATTGTGCCGCAGGTCACGCTGCTCAGTTTGCAAAACATCATCGTCATGAACTTCGTCGCGGGGTCTGCTACCCTCCTCGCCGTGCTCCCTATGACCGCCGCGCTCGCCTTCGTAGTTGTCATGATCATCGGACGCGAGCTGCTGGTGCGTTGGCTGTTCCATTGGATTACCCGTCACGCCAGCGGATGGTGACTCATGCTCGGAACCTACGGCATCATCCGCAAAATGCTGAAGAACTGGGAATCGCCTTCCGCTCATCCCGCCTATAAGTACTTCCGCAACCGGATCGATCTGCCATTCCCGATCATGAGTACGGTCATTCGCGAAATCGCCAAGCGCCGTCGCTGGCTGTGGGTGTTGGCAGGGGTGATCGTCGTATGGATGCTTGCTCAGGTCATGCTGCGAGCGCAGTGGCAGCAGTTCATCAGCACCACCTGCATGGCAGTCCTGATCGTGCCCGTTGTCGTCGCCATACTCGTGATCTATTTTCTGCCCGCCGCCGTCGCCGTGCTGACCAGCGCCATCATCGTTGCCGAACGTGAACGCCAAACATGGGATATTCTGCTAACGGCAACGTCCAACTGGGATGAACTGGTGCTGGCACGCTTGGCACGCTTGCTGCGCTATATCAACCCATTTCGTGAGATCGTGCCGGGGGTCTACTTCATGTTGGGTGGGCTGGCTTGCATCTTCGCCATCGTAACCTTTGCCGACAAGCGCAGCGGCGTCTTGGGCGAAATCCTCGAATGGGTGGTGATCTTCCTCGTCCCGTTGCAATATCTGATCGAGCGCATCCAAGATTTCGTACTGGCCTCGCTCATCGGCTTGGTTGCCTCGTTGATCGCTCCCTCGCGGCAGGTGGCGGCGATGCTGGCCTTATGCGCGATGCTGGCCTTACTGGTTGTGCGTGCCATCTTCATCATTAGCTTGATCGGGCTGCTGCCGCCGCCGCAAGCCCTCAGCCGCATCCTCGTGCTCATGATCACCGGGCCAGCCAGTGCCATCGCCATGACTATGCCTGTCGTGGAGACCATCCTCGGTCTGCTGTTGTTGCCACTGATCAATGAAGTAATCATCCGCCTCATGTTTTCATGGCTGATCGGGCATCTGGGCGAAGGCCGACTCCGTCCATAACCACACATCCGCTTTTTGACCCCGCCTCACCACGGGCACGCGGCACCGACCAATGCATTCGGCGTATATGGCTCGTCGCGAAGATAACCTTGCCCCGGCGCGAGGGGCGGAGCAGGATCGCGCTGAAATTTTACTTTCAAAACGAGCAGTGGCTTGTCGAGCACTGTTGGCGACATGAAATTATCCTTTCGCATCTTTCTATCCGAAACATAATAAAGAGCGATTTTTCAACTTTGTCGCATGATATACGTGGGTATTCTCAGTTTGCGTTCAACTGTCCTTCAATAAGAGGTTAGTTTCCCGCTGCCACACTCCAAATTCTGACCATCCCATCGCTGCCATTCGTCGCGAACAGCGTTCCATCGGGGCTAAACGTTAACGCGTATACCAGCCCCGTCTCTGTCACCTTCAAACTGCCAATGCTGTGCCCATTGCTCGCGTCCAAAAACTGGATCGTCATGTCGCCCGGTGCGCCCCGCGATGCAAGTAACGTATTATCCGGGCTAAACGTCAGAATACGCACTTCATGGTCAGGGTTGATGCCGATCTTCGCCTTACTCGCGCCCGTCGCGGTGTCCCACAACTGCAACTGATCCTTTACATCTACCGTCGCGAACAGGCTTCCATTCTCACTGCCTGCTACCGCGCTAATGCTATCGCCAGCATACGACAGAACATTGATGACTTTGCCACTCTGCATATCGTGCAAAATTACTTTGCCGTCGTCGTATCCAATCACCAACATATGCTTGGCGAACATCATAGCAGGGTTGGCGATCGATTTACCCGATGCATACTGGAGCTGGGTTGTGTGGTCACCGGAGGTCGTGTTCCAACCATTCAGATCGAAGCGGTCACATATTTCGACTGCCGTACTAGCAGAATGACCGCACCCTAAAAAGTAGACAGTGCTGCTATCCGGCGAGAAACCAATCCAGCTCATATAGCCTTTGCCAACCTGTGAACTGCGCACCAGTGGCAACGTCTTAATCGCGTTTCCCGTCTCAATATTCCATACAAACAGGGTGAATTCGTAGAACGATGAAGCAGCCGCCAGATACTTCCCATCGGGACTGAACGCTAATGCCCGTCCGCTGGTATCCGCCACATCCGCCTGAAACGTTTTCTCCACCTTTTGCTGCGCGGTATTCCACACCTGCACCTCGTTTTTAGCGGTTTCGTAGGCGATGTACGCGCCATCTGCGCTAAAGGCGAGTTGCGTTAGTCGTGTGTCAGGGATTTCCGCCACCAACGCCAGCTTGCCCACATTCTGCACCCCGATCTTCTCCTGTGCTGCTGGTGGCGTCACCATAGGGGTTGCTGATTGCTGCCCCGACGAAAATGCTGGTGGTAAATTGGGATACGCTTTCCCCAGCAGGACGCCGAGGATGACTAGCGCGATCATCGCCACCACCGATGTCAGATGATGCGGCAGTGCCAGAAACGGAATACGAATGGGGATTTTGAAAATCCGATTGTTAGGAGTCAACATGGTATTCCTCGGAATCAGGCCGCTAGGCCGTGTAAGTTCAGTTTCGATAGCGATTTGCATGTCTGTGATCAATTGGTCAAGCACAGGGTCGCGTTCCGCTTGAGCTAGGATCGCGGCCACAGTCGCAAAGTCTCCACGTTCAAGTGCGTTGCGGTATGAAAAAAGAGCCAGTTCGCGTCGCCGTTGTAGAGATCGATTCTTGGCAGGCATCATGATTGCTTCCTCCGCATGTGAATTTCTCGCAAGCGGTTCAACGCACGGTGCATACGGACACGTGCCGCGTTCACGGATACCCCCAATATCTCAGCCAGCGCGTTACCATCCATATCTCGCACAATGGCCAATCGCAAACAATCCGCGTCTTTTTTCGTAAGTCCTCGCAGCAGCGCTTCCAAACTATCATCGCTTTCCGCCTCGAAAGCGGCATCATATTCCACACTTGGCAGTAAGTCGAATAACTCCCCGTCGCTCATTGCTTCCTGTTGACCGGTGTACAGGTCACGGATCAGCGGTTCACGTCGTTCACGCTTGGCTTGTGCAGCTTGTTCTCGCTTGATCAGGTTCGCGGCAATCCCTAGCAGCCATGCGCGGGGCTGCACATCTGCGCCCAACCTGTCGAGACAAGCGTATGCCTCAGCCACCACCTCATTCAGCAAATCATGTGCAGCTTCATCAAGTTCGTTGACCGTTGCCAGACCACTACGCGATAAGTAGTAGCGCAGCGTGCGGCGCAATGCCTCCGTTTCCGCTTCGATGAATTCCTCCAAGCGGCGTCGGTTCGCAAAATGCTCATCCATCTTGCCAGCCTTGTGCTTTGGTCTAGACCCCTACAATATAGTAATCAACGAACACCGCGTAATCATTACACCAAATTTCTTTACACGTTCAAATGGTCAGCGTGACAGATCGTTCCGATTTTGTCCTAAAGCACCTGATAGGCGCGGTTTCATTAGTACGAACAAACAAAAAGGGCGGTGCTAAGACCGCCCTATGGTTATTCACGTGGAGAAATTGACCTTGCTACGGCACGAACGTCGGCGCGGCCTCGGCGGCGGGCGGACTCACGCGCACCCAGTAGCCCGCTAGCGGATAATCGTTGGCGCTGCCAAACACAAATTGATTATCGGCAAAACCAGCCGTCGCCACATTTTTGATGTAAGTCAGGCCGTTTGACCGACGATAAACACCAAAACTTGTTGAACCGTCGCCATCCCAATCTCCTACGAACGGCGTATCGCCTGCGATGCCAAACCCGAACTGTGCGTCCGCGTATACGGAGCAGTTGCAGATTTGATTGCTTATGAAGAACGTGCTATTCGAGGGACGGTATACGCCGGGGCTAGCTTTCCCGTCACCATCCCAATCACCCGCGATCCCGACATCCCCCGGAATGCCGAGCACCATTGTGAAATCGGCAAAACCTGTTGTCAACTGATTCTTGAGATAGATCAAGCCGTTGGAAGGCCGGAAAACGCCGACGCTATCTTTGCCGTCGCCGTCCCAATCACCCACCAATGGTTGATCGCCCGGAATGCCAAGCACCAGCGTGTAAGTGACCGTCACTGGATTGGTCGTGCTATCGGTGAGGGAGAACTCCCCTGTCGATTGGTTGTATACGCCCGGTGTATTGATACCATCGCCGTTCCAATCCCCGACAATCGGGAAATCTGTCGGCGCACCAAACGCGAACGAACTATCCGCGAACCCAGTCGAGTTTCTGTTACGCAGATAGAAGGTGCCGGTCGAGGGACGGAAGACGCCGATGGTATCGCGACTTGGCGGCGGGGCGGCAGCATTATTGATCTTTGTAACAAATGCATCCGGTGGTGATCCATAACCGCCCCCAAGTCCTCCTTGAAGAGGGTGCCATGTAGGGAAATTAGGTGCGGTTGTGGCTCCTATAACATAGGCATTATTATCATCGACCGCAATATTAGTCCCACTGCCGCTCCCCAGATAGGTAGAATAGACGAGCGCACTCCCCGCCGGATTCATTTTCGTCACGAAGATATTGTATTCATCTTCCTTCGTATCTACGAGTGGATTCACAATGGGAAAATTGGCGGAAAATGTTTCTCCAACGATGTAAGTGCTGCCACTGGCATCTACGGCAATGCCGAATGCCATATCGTCGGCGCTACCGCCAAGATATGTGGAGTAGACCAGCGCACTGCCGGTGGTATTCAGTTTTGCTACAAACGCGTCACCTTGACCGACGACCTGACCACCTCCAAATGTCCCTTGAAGTGGATTCGCCATAGGGAAGTTGGAAGATGCTGTTGTTCCTGTAATATACGCGTTGTCGCTGCTATCTATCGCTATGTCATATGCTGAGTCGTGATCGCTACCACCGAGGTACGTGGAGTATATTAATGCGCTGCCAGCGGCATTTAGCTTCGTCACGAACGCATCATTAGTGCCTGTTGTGCCACCAGCATTAGTCGCTTGAAGCGGGTTCATAGTGGGAAAATTAAGAGAACCCGTTTTCCCTGCGATATAGACATTGCCGCTACTATCTACCGAAATACCATATGCGAACTCAATCTTGCTGCCACCAAGAAATGTAGAGTACACCAGTGCATTACCTGTTGCACTAAATTTTGTCACAAATACATCAGAGTCGCCTGCTAGAATTCCCTGAAATGGATTCATGGTGGGGAAATTGGTCGATGCTGTGTATCCCGTGACATAGGCATTGTCATTCCCATCTACTGCAATATCAAACCCAACGTCAGTGCGACTCACAGTATTGCCACCGAGGTAAGTGGAATAGATTAGCGCATTGCCCGTAGTGTTCAGCTTTGTCACGAACACATCTATACCGCCTGCGTTAGTTGCCTGAAATGGGTTCACAGTAGGGAAATCAGATGAACCTACTTCCCCAGTGACATAGGCATTGCCAGTACTGTCTACGGCGATACCAAAACCGGTTTCCCCGGAACTACCACCAAGGTAAGTAGAGTAAACCAACGCACTACCCGTGGCGTTTAGCTTTGTCACGAACACATCTTGGCTATTTACAGTTCCCTGAAACGGATTCAGGATGGGGAAATTGATCGATACTGTGTATCCCGTGACATAGGCATTGCCACTGCTATCTGCTGCAACTGCCCATCCATAGTCACTACTGCTCCCGCCGAGGTAAGTCGAATACACAAACTCTGGATCGATCACCAGCGGCAACCCCACCTCATACGCCCCGATCCCGAATCGCACTTCTTCGCCGTCCACCACGTATCGCGTCTCGACCGCCTCCTGACTTCCCGCCGCCTCTTGCCATGCTGTTGGCGCGACCTCTCGCAACACATTACCATTCGCCAGCGCGATCAACAGATCGCCCGTCTCTTCTTCGACGCTTAATCCCGCGTTGCCCTCATACCGCCAGCGGATCACGCTCGGATCAACACCCGCCGCGATGGTATACGTCCCCTTCAACCGTCCCTCATGCCCATCATATTGCAAATCGATGCCCCGATACACGCCCCGATACACGATTCCAGCGTATGTCGAAATATTCGTATGCCATTGGCTCGGATCGTTCCCAATGAAATAATTGACGATCCCCGGCAGCGGATCAGCGCCCGCGATCTCAGTCTCCGCGTTCGCACCAATCAACCGCATCTTCACCACCAATGGCAGCTCACTCACAGTTGGTTCGTCGTGTTCCAACATCGCGACTCGCTGCTCAGGATTCGCGGGGTCTGCACTCTTTTTCGCCTGTGGCAGCGACAGCACCACCTCTTGCGGCGTGAAGAACAACGTCCCGCCGAGGCTGTTCACTTGAAAATGCACAGCCTGATCGGTCTGTCCGGCGTTCGGCACGAACGACAGCGGCAGTTGTCCATAATCCTGTTGGATAACGGCGTTTGTCTTTGGCGCATTGGGTAGTGATGCACTTTGCGCAGAACTCACCTGACCTACCGCGATGAGACTGCTCAACATCAAAATGGGGATGAGGATGACCGCGATGAATGACTGAGTTTTCTTGTGTATCATGCTGATGTCCATCTGCCACGGTGAATTGACAGATACCTTCGGGGCAGATAAGCCAACTGGTATTTGCGAAGTATGCACTTCTATTATAGGCGACAAACATGGCACCTAGACATAATAGGCATGTCACTATCTGCGAAATCCAACGCTCAAGAAGCTTATATGGAACTTTTCGAGGAACAAGGTAGGGAAAACGGATTAAACTCTGAAGCCTTCAGTATTCAGTGCTACTAGTTCATGCGTGGCGAGCACATACCAGTCTCGCTGCCAAGATGGCGGCTTGCCACCTTGGCATAGTCATCAACGTGGTGTTGAGTCTTCCGCGAGATGCATTAGTGATTTTGCTTGTTGGCTCAACGCCGGACAAGCCTTGAAGCGTCCGGCGACTTTTTAACGCGTGGCCTCGGCTTCAGGGATCGGCTGCACGCCATGAATGGCCTCTTTGATCCCCTCGACCGTCAGCGCTGCGGTCGGTTTGCCCGCTGCTGTCACTTCCCATGTGGTCAATTCCGAGCGCAGAAATACCATCAGCGTGGTCACTACGAGCAGCAGCACAGAGCTGATCTGAATCGCGTGATCAACTCCCAACCGTTCCGCCATGAACCCGATCCACAATGAGGCAATAGGCTGCATCCCGAAGCTGATCGTCGTGAACAAACTGAGCAGCCGCGCCCGCATCCCCGACGGCGACATCACCTGAATCAGGCCGAGTGCCATCGTCATCACGGTGGGTGCGCCCATGCTTCCCATGAACAGGAACAGCATCGACAACCCCACACTGCGCGACAGCGAAAACGCGAACATCCACACGACCAACCAGAAACTACCGAGGATCATCACCACGCCAGATCGTCGGCGGGCTTGCGCCAGCGGCACGATGAACAGCACCGCGATCAACGCGCCCGCGCCGGACGCCGACATCAACTGTCCGAGCGTTTCCGCGTCGCCGCCAAGCAGCTTATCCGCCACGGCAGGCAGCATACTCATGATGATCGAAAATACGAAGAAGGTCAGGAACGTAGCGAACAGGAACATATCCTGCATACGTGGCTGTGTGCGTAAGAAACTGATGCCTTCTGAGAACTGCTTCAACGGACTCTCGTTGTGCCCTTCATGGCGGCTCAAATCCTGATTCGCACGCACAGCGATCAGGCTGAAGATCACGGCGATGAAGCTGATGCCGTTGATCCAGAACGCGGGTGCGGTTCCCAACCGGGCGACCACCATCCCCGCCAGCGCAGGCCCTAGCACGCGGCTCACCTGCAAAATCGTGATGTTGAGGTTGACGGCTTTGCGTACTTCGCCCAGTCCGGATAGGTCACCGAGGAAGGCTTGCTGCGCGGGCATATCCAGCGCCGTCACCACGCCCAGAAAAAAGCTCAATACATACACATGCCATAACTGAACGATCTCGAATTGAGTCAAGATCGCGAGGATAAACGCCAAAATCATCGCGACGAACTGCGTACCGATCAACAGTTTGCGCCGATCCAGCCGATCTGCCCACACACCTGCCCACGGCCCAAGGAATAACACCGGCGCGGTGTTGAGCATCGTCACGACGCCGAGCGATGCTTCCGAACCCGTGAGCGTCCACACGACCCATGCTTGCGCCGTCGATTGCAGCCACGTTCCAATAAGCGAAACCGCTTGTCCACCGAGATAAGTACTAAAATTTCGATTGCTGAGAGGGCTAAAGTTCCCACGTATCGTCTCAAACACGCTCGCCATGAGGAATCCCCATCAATTTGGTATCTCGACTAGCTTAGATGACTAATCAGGTAAGTTTCTTACCGTCACGAATACCGGAATTTTAGATCAGGATTTTACGCCTTGACTCCGATACCAATGTTCGAGTATAATTAGAACATGATTGTAACAACCTCTCTTGATCCTTTGGCGAAGATCGCGGAGATGGGCGACGTGACGACTCACGAACCCGCTGGCGATCAGCCGCTGTCGGAGCGGAAGCAGGGCAACCGCTACCAATCGCGCAGCCTTGCCGAGTGCATCACCAACGTCTCGGCTGGCTCCGCCAAGAAGCCGATTCTGGCGACCATGCTGACGACAGCCTGTGAACGCAACTGCAATTACTGTGTCTTCCGAGCGGGGCGTGCTCAGACCAAACGTTTTACCATGACGCCTGACGAAATGGCGAAAGGTTTCGATCAGCTTCAACGCGGTGGTCAGGTCGAAGGGCTGTTTCTCTCATCCGGCATCATCAAGGGCAGTGTCACTACACAGGACAAGCTGATCGATACGGCGGAGATCATCCGCAAAAAGTATAACTTTCGAGGCTTCGTCCATCTCAAGGTTATGCCCGGTGCGCAGTACGAGCAGCTTTACCGCGCCATGCAGTTGGCAGATCGCGTCTCGGTCAATATGGAGGGCGCGACTCCGGAGCGCTTGGCCTCGCTTGCACCGAAGAAAGACTGGACGAACGAACTGCTCAAGATGTTGCAATGGGCGGAACAACTCCGGCGCGATCATCCTGATCAGCGGCTTGCCAAGACGGTCACACAGTTCGTGGTCGGCGCGGTCGGGGACACCGATCTGGAATTGCTCTCGCTGAGTGAGCGCCTTTTCCGCCAACTGCGGCTGACGCGCGTCTACTACTCGCCATTCGGGCCGGTGGAGCACACGCCGTTCGAGAACCTGAACCGCACCGATCCGCAGCGTGAGCATCGCTTGTATCAAGCCAGCTTCTTGCTGCGCGATTACAACTGGAATCTGGAAGACCTGCCCTTTGCTACGTCCGGCAACATGCCGCTCGATGTCGATCCTAAACGGGCATGGGCAGAGCTGAACCTGCGTACCGCGCCCATCGATCTGATGCACGCAGATCGCGAAGCCTTGATGCGTGTACCGGGCATCGGCGCGACCGGAGCGGACGCCATCCTCAAGGCGCGTCGTCACACCAAGTTAACCGATATAGCGTCGCTGCGTAAAGTCGGCATTCGCGCGCCGGAACAGGCTGCGCCCTACATTCTGCTGAACGGCAAGCGGGTGGAAACGCAGCTTAACCTGTTTTGAGATTGCCATATTGGTTCACAAACTCGTGATTTTCTGCGTATCCGATCATGTATGATCGGAATCCACGCGTAAATTCCGATCATAAAACCGATCATATGCGTTGAAATAACGCTCGATTCCGATCAAACCCTGAGCAGGGAATCGGGCCAACCGATCATCCCAATGAGCGTTTGTGTACACTTTTATGATCGGTTTTGCAGACCTGATCTTTACCTCGGCTTCTATTATGGAGAATCTTGTTCATGGATACTGCTGCCGTACTCGGACAACTCGAATCACTCGGTGATCCCCTCGTCCTCGCGGAAGCCGGACGCGTCGGCATCGTCTCGAAGAATATCCTCGGCGTCACCATGCCCGACGTGCGCAAGCTCGCGAAGCCCATCGGCAAAAACCACGCCCTCGCCGCCGAGTTGTGGCAAACGGGTATCTTCGAGGCGCGTGTCGTCGCCACCCTGATCGATGATCCCAAGCAGGTGACGGCGGCGCAGATGGATGCATGGGCGCGCGATTTCGACAATTGGGCGCTGGTCGATCAAACCTGCGGTAATTTGTTTGATCGCACGCCTTTCGCCTATGCCAAAGCCGTCGAGTGGTCAGCCCGCAGCGAGGAGTTCGTCAAACGCGCTGGCTTCAGCTTGATGGCCTATCTCGCTGTCCACGACAAAAAAGCCGACAACATACAGTTCGTCCCCTTTTTCGCGGTGCTGCAACGCGAAGCCGTCGATGAACGTAATTACGTTAAGAAAGCCGTCAATTGGGCGCTGCGGGGCATCGGCAAACGCAACATGGTATTGAATCAACTCGCCATCCAGACGGCGCAAGACATCCAGCGCATGGAGCGTCCTTCTGCCCGTTGGATCGCCGCTGATGCGCTGCGAGAATTAAGGGGCGAGGCAGTGCAAGCGCGTTTGCTTCGCAAGTAGCTTGAAAATATCGGGACATGGTCATCAATGCTCACATCATGATCTTCTGTCCTCGTCAAAATTGCCCTATTGACAGGAAACTGCAAAATCACTACCATAAACTGGTCAGTTTCTATGTAAACTGGTGAGTTTCCGTGAGTTGGCGGGGTTGCCAATGAAGCCGATCAAATATAGAGATATGCAGGACGAACTGCGTCACCTGCGCGAGTTGGCGCTTGTTGATGAGGCCAGCCGCTTGCTGCGCGAAAGCAACTATGCTGATCTGAACATGGATACGCTGGCGGAAAAAGTCGGTATCTCCAAGAAAACGCTCTATCAGCACTTCCGCACCCGCGACGAGTTGATCGCGCAGGTGCTGCTCAAGGGCTTTCAGGCGTTGGAGGCGGAATTAGCCACTGTGGCAGACTCCGCACCGCTGGTGCAGATCGAGCATATCATGCGGGTCTACCTGCGGGAGCGCTACTTCCCCAACAGCATCTTGGCTTCCATCGGGCCAGAGATCATCGTGCGGCTCAAGCATTCCAACGACGAAGTACGTCAGGGGATGCAGCATTTCCAAGCGATCATGAGCCGAATCGTAGATGAAGCCAAGCGGCGCGGGGATATTCGCCTCGACCTCAATTCGCAAATCATCGTTCGTTCGATGTTCTGCCTCGCTGGTGTACTGAACGAGATACCCCCGCAGTCCACCACAGACACTACACCCTACGATCTTCACCAAGCCATCGAGGATGTGATTCGACTGTTTTTGTCAGGGGTTGTCGTTCATCCTTAATAACTGGCGTAACCCGTTTGCCAACGGCAAATCGTCTCAACTGATATGGGAGTTTCGGAGGACTTAGTATGACTCATTTTGCGGCGGCACAGCCACCCAGAACGGCAGCAGAAGAGGCCGCTTACAAGCGTCGATGGATCGCGCTGCTGATCCTCAGCCTGAGCTTGACGCTCATTGTGATGGACAGCACCATCGTCAATATCGCCTTCCCCTCGATCCGCGCTACCTTTGGTGCGTCCTTTGCTGATGCGGAGTGGGTCAACTCGATCTACTCGCTGATCTTCGGTGCGGCGCTCATTACGTGGGGCAAGCTCGGTGATCAATACGGGCGGCGCAATATCTTCATCGCGGGTGCCATCGTCTTCCTGATCGGGTCGCTCGGTTCGGGGTTAGCCGCCACCATCCCCGTCATGATCCTATTTCGTGGTGTACAGGGCATGGGCGGGGCGATGATGTCGCCGTCTACGCTGTCGATTATTTCGGGGATGTTCAAGGGACGTGAACGCGGCATCGCCTTCGGCATCTGGGGCGCGACGGCTGGTGTCGCGGCGGCGCTCGGCCCGATCCTCGGCGGGTGGCTGATCACCTATGGCGGCGCGACTGACTCGTGGCGTTTGGCCTTCCTGATCAACGTCCCGATTGGCATCGTCGCCATCGCGGGCAGTTTCTGGGCGATTCGCGAACAGCGCGATACCAGCATCAAGCATCATATCGACTGGTTGGGGATTGTGCTGGCCTCGTTAGCCTTGGGCGCGGTGGTTTTCGGCGCAATCGAAGGTCAAACCTATGGTTGGCTGGAGGCTAAGAAAGTCTTCACGCTCGGCTCGTTCGTGTACCCACAAGTGGGCGCGGACGGTGTGATCGCGGCGGGCACGACTTCGTTCATCCCCTTCGTGTTCATATTCGCTATTGTGATGTTCGTCCTGTTCATTATCGTAGAAACGCAGCAGGAACGCCGCAAAGGGGAGCCGCTGTTTGAATTCGGCATGTTCCGCTATCCGAGCTTCCGCTACGGGTTGATCACGGTCGCCATCGTCGCTTTAGGGGAATTCGGTGCGATTCTGGTGCTGTCGATCTTCTTCCAGCTTGCTAAGTCGCTCAACGCCTTCGAAACCGGCCTGACCTTTTTGCCCCTCGCCCTCGCCATGATCGTGGCGGCACCTACGGCGGGCGCGCTGTCCACCCGTTTCGGCGCGAAGTGGGTAGTCACTACGGGCATGATCTGTGAAGCGTTGGCGTTATTCATCATTGCCTCGTTGTTCAACGTCGATACTCCCATCTGGCAGTTGATGTTAGCCTTCACCTTGTACGGTGTCGGCGTGGGCTTGGCGATTGCCCAGCTTGCTAACATCGTCCTCTCGGATGTCCCGCCAGAAAAAGCAGGTGTGGCATCCGGTGCGAACAATACCATCCGTCAGATTGGCGCGGCGCTCGGTATCGCCGTCATTGGCGCGGTGTTGTTCGGCAACTTTGCCACCGCCGCCAAACCGCTGGTCGAGCAAACGACCGCCTTCAAGGACTTCGTGACGTGGGCTGCCGATAATCCCGATCTGTCCAAAGAATCGAAGGTCATCGCGGCGCAGTTCGGCGCGTTCGAGGATACTGCCAAGAAGAGCATCGAAACCGGACTCGATAACAACGAAGGTTTCGACTCGAACACGGATGTGCTTGACACGGCGCTAGCCAACATCCCCGGCGCGGCGAAGTTGGCGCTCAAGCTGACTCAAGGTGTCGATCTTGATAATCCCGAAGTCGTCACCAAGATCAAGACCGAACTGAAGCCCGGTGTGGATCAACTGCAAGCGGGGATTCAACGGGCGTTGGCAATCGGCTTCTCGCAGGGTGCCCATGACGCCACTACCGTCGCGGCAGTCTTCGTGGCCTTGGGGGCGCTGAGTTCGTTCATGCTGCCGCAGACAAAGATCGTGCCGCGCGGCGATAGCGCTCCTGTGATGGCGCACTAAGGCGAGTCCTCTATCATTACAATGGCTGTGATCACGCGTGATCACAGCCGTTGTCCTCACCGCCTAACAGACTGCATTAAGTCAGCCAGCTTATCCATAACTTCTGTCCAATGCTGGCGCATGGCCTCGCGCTGTTCTTGATTTTGCAACATCTCGTGATGAATGCTGATGATTGCACCCGTTCGGGCGGGGATCACGCGCAGTTGCAGCGTAGACTCGAAGTTCCATCCGCGCGGCTGCCAGCGCATCCGCACGAGATCGCCTTCGCTGGCACTGCGGATTTCGCCGCATGTACCGTCTTCGGTGATGAATGTGTCGCCCTTCTTGAACGGTGGCTCTGCACCATCACCCAACCAGCAGTCGAGACCCGGTGAGGTCATCAAAACCGCCCATGCTTGCTCCGGCGAAACGGGAAAGGTGCGCCGTACGCCGATCTCCCAGCCCTGAGTCTTAGTTTTGCCGACGGGTGTTTGATTCGTCATTGTCTGCCCTCCTATTCGACAACCGCCGCGACCGCTTCGATCTCTACCAAGTAGGCGGGGTTCGCGAGGCCAGCCACCAGCATGCCACTGACCGTTGGCGCGGGCGTATCGCGAGGAATCACGCGGGTGGTAGCAGCGTACCCTTCACTGAAGGACTGACCTTGTACGAGATAGATCGTCATTTTGACAACATCCTTGAAGCCAGCACCCGCCGCTTCGAGCGCGGCGGCGACATTTCTCAGCGCCTGTTCCGTCTGACTGGCAATGTCGTCGCCAGCGACTTTACCGTCTTTGGTGATGCCGTTTTGCCCGCCGACAAAGATCAACTTCATGCCGCTGCTGACGGTAGCGACCTGTGTGAAGGCAGGACTGTGATACATCGTGTCGGGATTTAGCCTGTTGATTCCCATCTCTGTCTCTCCTATTGAATGGATGGTGCGGCTGTATAAACCGATTATCATTCCGATTTAGGCTAAAATTAGTCCTAAATATACGAGGTCAACTTCTATGTACAACCCGACTACGCGACTCCTCACCATCCTCGAACTGCTGCAATCACGCGGTGAGATGAGCGGGCAAGAGATCGCGCGGATGCTGGAGGTCGAGGAGCGCAGTGTCCGCCGCTATATCATGCTGCTGCGTGACATCGGCATTCCGGTCGATGGCGAACGGGGACGCTATGGCGGCTATCGGCTGCGACCGGGCTTCCGCTTGCCGCCCTTGATGTTCAATGCCGACGAGATCAACGCGGTCATGCTTGGCTTGCTGCTGCTGCGCGAGTTCCGCTACGGCTCGCTAACCGCGCTGGAAAGTGCCAGCGCCAAGATCGACCGTGTGCTGCCGGAAGACCTGCGTCAGCGTATGGAAGCGGTGCGCCAATCGCTGCTCCTCAACCATGTGCAGCTTGGCACACACCATCTTTCCAACGAGCACATTAGCCTGTTTTCGCTTGCCATCTATGATCGGCACTGTCTGGACATCCAGTATGCCTCTGCTGACGGGGAGGTGACACAGCGGGTGATTGCGCCGTATGGCCTCGTGCTGCATTCGCGGACGTGGTATATCCCCGCCTACTGTTACCTGCGCGAGGAAACGCGCCTCTTTCGTCTGGATCGCATCCGTGCCGCCGTTCCTACTGACCGGCACTTTGAGATGCCAGCAGATTTCGACGCAGCGGCCTTCATTTTCGAAAGACTCGCCCGCATTCCGGGGCTGTTTACATTCGAGGTTATCGTTCATGCGCCGCTGGCGACGGTACGCGAAGTCATCCCGCCCGACACCGCGCAAGTCGAGGCGCTGGGCGAAGACACACTGGTGACTTGCTACTCGGACGATCCGCACTGGTTCGCCCGCTATCTCGCCTCCATCGAGCTGCCGTTCACCGTGCACCAACCCGATGCGCTGCGCGAAGCGCTGCAAACGGTGGCGGAAAAGCTGGTTATGGCGGCGCGGCGATGACGTGCCGCCGCATGACGCGCATACGGCAGCAGTGAGCAGACGCTAACGATCATGCATGTTTCGATGGCACGATATGCCCGTAGATGCGCCAGTGCCGATTATCGACCTTGAGCTGATCTTCGGCGGCTTGTGGCCCCCACGATCCACGCTTGTAAATCATCAGCGGCGGGGCGTTCGGAGACTCCCAACCCTTGATGACGGGATCGATCAAGCGCCACGAGGCCTCGATCTCATCACTGCGCGTGAACAGCGCGGCGTCCCCGTTGATGGCGTCCAGCAGCAAGCGCTCATAAGCATCCGGCAGCACCACGCCTTCGAACGAGTCGCTGTAGTGGAAGTCCATATCTACCGAGCGCATATGCTGACCACCATCCGGCACTTTGGCTTCAAAACGCAGGTGAATGCCTTCGTCCGGCTGGATCGCCATCGCGATCACGTTGGGCGTGAAGTCCTCGCCCTGTGGCAGCGCGAAGAACATGGTCGGCGGACGTTGGAAGCGTACCACCACTTCGGATACTTTGGCCTTCAACGCTTTACCGGAACGGATGTAAAACGGCACACCTTGCCAGCGCCAGTTGTCGATATACAGCTTGATCTGACCGAAGGTCGCGGTTTCCGACTCAGGGTTGACGCCCTGTGTCATGCTGTAACCTTCGTACTGACCGCGCACCGTGTCTGACAGCGAGATCTTGCGGATGCTGTTTAGCAGCTTGACCTTTTCGTTGCGTAACAAATCTGCCGCGAACGAGGCGGGCGGTTCCATCGCCGTCAGCGTCAGCAGTTGCAGCAGATGGTTCTGGAACATATCGCGCAGAATGCCGGATGTATCGTAGTAGCCGCCGCGCGTGCCCACGTCCACATCTTCCGCCACCGTTATCAGGACGTTATCGACATAATTGCGATTCCAGATCGGCTCAAAGATGGTGTTGGCGAAGCGGAAGAACAGGATATTTTGCGCGGTCTCTTTGCCGAGATAATGGTCGATGCGGTAGACCTGCCCTTCGTCAAAGACGGCGTGAACCTCGTGGTTGAGCGCTTGCGCCGTCGCTAGATCGTAGCCAAAGGGCTTCTCGATCACGATCCGACGCCAGCCGTGCCCGTTATCCTCGTCCGCCATGTTCTGCGCGCTGAGTTTGCGCACGATGGTTGGATAGTGATTCGGCGCGACGGAGAGGTAATACAGCCGGTTGCTGGCCTCGTTTTCCTTCTTGTCGGCGGCTTCGAGGTCACAGAGGTAGCCATCCAAGCCGGAAAAGTCGTCGCCCGCTTCAAAATCGACGCGGTAGTAATGGATGCCCTGTACGAACTTGCTCCACTGGCCTTCGTTATAGTCTTTGGGCGCGTATTTCTGCATCCCATCCTGCAAGACTTTGCGGAAATCGTCCTCGCTCCACGGGCGGCGCGCCACGCCGACGATCTGAAAATCGGCAGGCAGCCGATTCTTGGCAGCGGTATTGTATAGCGCGGGGATCAGCTTGCGGCTGGTGAGATCACCCGACGCCCCGAAAATCACGATTGTAGTTGTCATAGGTCGTGCGTCCTTCTCTACTCCACTTTCTTAACCATGTGCCCGCCAAACTGATTGCGCATCACAGCGATCAGTCTATCTGCGTAAGGAGCCGTATCGCGCGAACGAATGCGACGATCCAGCGAGAGCGTGATGATCGGCGCGGAGACGTTGAGGTCGATGGCCTCGACCACCGTCCAGCGCCCCTCGCCCGAATCCGGCACGTAGGCCGCGACATCGGCTAAGGTGGCGTCCTGACCGAGCGCGTCCGCCGTCAAATCCAGCAGCCACGAGCGCACCACGCTGCCATGCTGCCATATCTTGGCGATAGTGGCTACGTCCAATTCCAATTCGCGTTTGGCATTCATGATGGCGAAGCCTTCGGCATAGGCTTGCATCAGGCCGTATTCGATGCCGTTGTGGATCATCTTGACGAAGTGACCCGCGCCGTTCGGCCCCACATAGCCCCAACCTTTATCGGGTGCAGGCGCTAACGTCTCGAAGATCGGGCGGAGTCGTTCCACGATGTCGTGTTCGCCGCCGATCATCAGGCTGTAGCCGAATTCCAGCCCCCAGATGCCGCCGCTGGTGCCCACATCCACGAGATGGATGCCCTTTGCGGCCAACAGCGCTGCTCGCCGCTTGGAATCTTTGTAATTCGAATTGCCGCCGTCAATGATGATGTCGCCCGGTTCGAGCAGATCACCGAGCAGTTTGACCGTTTGCTCCGTCGGGTCACCGGATGGCACCATGACCCATATGGCGCGTGGTGCGTCTAGTTTTGTCTTTAGCTCTGCGATGGCGTTCGTCGTCACTGCGCCTTGCGTTCCGAGCCGTTCAACAGCGGCTGAATTGAGGTCACTCACGACGACCGTATGACCACCTCCCAATAGACGGATGGTCATGTTCGCGCCCATTTTGCCAAGCCCGACCATACCCAATTGCATAATTTGGTTGCCTCCTCATTCTGGAGAATTAGATGCTCCCGTTCCCCGAATCTGTACTCCCCTATAGGATATTAACAGCTTTTTGGTGGTTGATTTTTAAGTGAAGGCGCGAGGCGCTCACGTAGCAGGAGAATCGATAGGCAGTTAGCCGAACACTTTGATCGGCTGCCAGTGATGATCTTTGGCTTCCACGATGCCGAGGAACAGCCCGTCGTCGTCGGCATAGGCGCGGCGCAGCGGGGTGCTGCCGATGTCTTCCATCCGCGAGATCGGGCGACCATGTTGCATATCGTCCGTCTGGGCGGCGTCCAAGTAGATCGCCGGGATATGTTGCAGCGCTTGAAATTCACTGCGTATATATTGCGTCCACGAGCCATCGTCGAAGGAATTCAGCAGTTCTTCCCACGGCGTCATCACCTGAAACGAACCGACGATACGCCGATGCAGCTCGGTCAGATGCCCGCCCACGCCGAGGATGTGCCCCCAGTCGTGCGCGATACTGCGGATGTAGGTGCCGGAGGAGCACCATACGACGATCTTGGCATCAGGCGGTTCCCATTCATAGATGTGAATCGCATGAATGTGGACGGTGCGTGGCGCGCGTTCGACTTCCTTGCCTGCGCGCGCCAGTTCGTACAGTTTCTTGCCGTTCTGCTTGATGGCGCTGAACATGGGCGGCACCTGCTCGATCTCGCCGCTGAATTGTGACAGCGTAAAATCCAGTGCTTCACGCGTCAGCTTATTGATCGGTTTGGTGGCGACGACCTGCCCTTCGGCGTCGTAAGTATCCGTCTCGACGCCGAGCCGCACAGTGGCGATGTAGAGCTTGTCGGTGTGCATCACGTATTCGCTGAGGCGGGTTGCCGCGCCGATACACAAGATAAGCATTCCGGTCGCCATCGGGTCAAGCGTGCCCGCATGTCCGACGCGCTTGACGCCCGTGCCGCGCCGCACCTTCGCCACAATATCATGGCTTGTCCATCCGCGCGGCTTATCGACTGCCAAAAAACCGAAAGGTTCCGCTGCTTCTGTCACCGTCTCCTGACTTTCATTCTGATCCCGTTCAACGGGAAGCCGGTCGCGCCATATACCTGTTGAATGGTCTGCCCCGGCACGAGGTTCAATTCCATAGTACGTAGTATATATGAAGTCAGCGCTTTAATCTCAACTTGGGCGAAGTTGATGCCCAGACAAATGCGCGGCCCGCCCCCGAACCCGACCAGACTATAGGGGGTTTTCTTGTCTTCTTCGCGCGGCGGCGCAAAACGGTCAGGATCGAAGCGATCCGGCTCCGCGAACAGGCGGGGATTGCGATGTGAGGCGATGATCGAGTACAGCGCGAATACGCCCGCTGGCACCTGATAACCCTCGAATTCGAAGTCTTCCACCACACCGCGCGGCCCGTTGGGGACGGGTGGATACAGACGCTCGGCCTCTTGCAGCGCGTAATGCAGCACCTTCATATTCTTGATCTGATCCAGCGTCGGATCGTCATGCTTGCCGATGACCGCTTGTTGTTCCGCCATCACGCGCGCCGTGTAGTCGGGCTGAGTCACCAGCAGATACAGCAGCCACGCGCTCAAACTGGTCGAGGTTTCGTGCCCTGCGACCAACAAGATATTGGTATGCGCGATGATCTGCTCGTCGGAGAGGTGATGTCCGGCTTCGTCCTGCACGCGCACCATCATGCCGAGAATGTCATCGGTGGGGTTCGCGCGGCGTTCCTTAATCTTCTTGCGCAAGAGGCTATCCAACGTAGTGCGAATTTCGGTGATGCTGCTCCAATTGCCATACATTAAGGCTGAATAAAGATCGCGGAACTGCTCCACTTCTTTACCGGGAGCCATGCCCGCCAGCGCTTCCGCAGCGACATCGAAGGTGATCTTGCGGGCTTCATCGTAGAGGTCTACTTCGCCCACCGTGAGCCACGCATCGACGCGTTCACGGATGATGCGCATCATGATCGGCAAGTAGCGATCCATGTAGTTCACGGTGAAGGCAGGATTCATCATCCGGCGGTGCTGCGCGTGCTCGTCGCCGTCCATTGTTAATAATCCGTTGCCGAACATGAACTCCGTGTCGAAGAAACGCCCCCAGCCGACGTGATGGGAAAACTTGAGGCGATTGCTGGTCATCACGAATCGGTTGGCTTCTGGCCCGGCGAGAAAAATGGTGGGTGAACCGAACGCCTCGGTGCGGAAGATGGGGCCGTGCTGTTCGTAGAAGCCAGCGAGGATCGCGCCGGTGCGACGATCGTAATCGGCGGGCAGTTTGACGAGTGGAATAGCGTTAAAGGGACGTGCCATGATTGAAGTTCTCATTAAGGTTAGTGTCGGTATGGTTAATGGTACGCACACATCCTATTGAGGTTGCTACGGCGGCTTCGCTTACCTTGCGCAGCGCTGCCGCGTGACGTACAGCACGGTGCATCTGCGCGAGTGGACGATGGACAATGCTCCCGACTATGATCCCGTTGGCTGGTGAGAGCGGGATCATGGAAGTCCTTAGTGCTGGGTGCTTAGTCCTGAGTAAAGACAGCGTGGAAGTGCTCAGTAAAGCCGATGGGCGGCACACCGTGAGATGAAGGGATGAGTGATGTGTTGTAGTTTGATGCGGCATCGGTTGACATACCTCACGTTCGATAGATGGGTGAAGCCCTGATAACCCTGTTTTATCAGGGTGATCACGAAGCGGTTGAGAGTTTGTGCTTAATGCGCCGTCCTGAACCGAGAAAAACAGGGCTAACAGGGCGACAACGCACGTACTGAGTGCAACGAATGGCATTCCTGTGATAGAGACTGAAAGGCAGCCCGATTAGCGAACCCGTAGAGTCAAGATAATGAATGATCAGATCGTAAGCGCAAGTTTGAGAGAAGAAGGAATAAGTGGAGTGAGTTTTCGGGCGAACGTGAGCAGATTAGTTGATGGGGTCAAATCAGCTCTTTGTTCGTATTAAGTAGAATACACGATTCTTCAAGCTGAGTCAAGTGCCGAATTGTTAAAATTTTGTTCGAGAAATCGTTTTTGCGATAAATGATGGTGGGGAAACGGTCAAGGGAAGGCTGATCACTTCAGTTTGAGATTGTTCCAACCGTTGAAAGTATCTACCCTCAGTTTTGGGTAGGTCACGCAGCATCATCGGCAACGCCGACCGACGCTGAAGTGTCAGGTTTAGAGAACGAAGTCTCTACGGGACTCATCCTCACAGACGAATTCGTACTCAATCGTGAGCGATGGGCGACTCAGTGGCTATCCGAAACTTAGCTCATCTAGGGACAAATCCGCAAGAAGCATTAAGGCGGAATCCTACGCTCCTCGATTCATTACTCTTCTAACGTCCCTCCATCATCACCATTCATCTGCATGGCAATGTGATAAACGGAGAACATGCAGAGTCCTAACTTGGCACCAACGGGTGCTGACAATTGTTAAGGGAGTGTACAAACCTGTCTGAAACCTTAAGACGGCTAGCGCAGACGGGGTTTGGGTACAGCCCGTCTGGATTGCTGGCGTCTTCATTATTCTAACCGAAAGAGGCTTAAGAATAAAGATGTGGTTAGGGTATCGTAAGGATGCTTGACAATTCTTTCTTAATTCATGAAAATTGTGATTATATGAAGACTGTAAATATGTCTCAATGCTTTCTCAATCAGGGAGACGTTATGTTCGCACTTTTGCCCACTCACTACCACCGCCACCTCACGCGCTTGGCGCTGGCGCTGCTGCTGCTCGTGCTGGTCTTCAGCACCCGCGCGGCTTCCGTCGCCACCGCCGCCACGGTTGGCTTGCGGGTGCAAGGCGTGACGTTGGTGAATACGGATGGTTCCCGCTTCGTCGTGGCGGGCATCAATATGGAAATGTACCGCGATTACGACAACGGCTGCGGCTGGGTGACCGACGGCACCTATGCCATTCGCGGCGTGATGGCGGATAAAGTCAAAGCCCTCGGCGTGAATGCCGTCCGTCTCAACTATTCATACCGCTTCTTGCAGCAATCCGGCAATCTGACGCGCTTCCTCGATATGGCGCAAGAACTCGCCAATCGTGGGATGTATGTCATGCCATCTGACCACACCTATACGGGTGGCGTGTTGAGCAGCGCGTCGGCCTCGTACCCGATGATGAAGAGCATCATCGACGGGATGCGGGCGCGCGGCTTGGAAAGCTACCTCATCATGAACCCGTGGAACGAGCCGGGGCCGGACATCAGCGTGTCTGCATGGGTACAAGCGCAGAAGGATGTGCTGACCTACCTGCGCAACACAGCGGGTTTTCAAGGTGTCGTCGTCATGGACGGCACGGGGTGGGCGACGCTGCTCGATGTGTCGGCCTTCCAGAGCGTGATGAGCTTCGATGCGGGCTTGCGCGGGACGGCCAATGTGGCTTTCAGTATGCACCTGTATCCCAACATTACTGGCTTACCCTCACAACTGTGGACAGCCGCGCGACAGGTGCCGCTGGTCATCGGTGAGCTGGGACAGGAAAACCCCGGCGCGAGTCCGCTCGACCCGAACTATGTCAAGAGCACCATCAGCGGGTTCCTGAACACCGGGATGCCGAACGGCCACAACGGCTTGTTCGCGTGGATCTTCGCGTGGTGTGACAGCAACAATATGCTGGAAGACTGGACTGACCCGGCGGTGCCGTACAGCGCCAGTTCGCCGCTGACCGCGCATGGTGTGCTGTGGCGCGACAACTACTACAGCAAGCTGCCCGCGTCGTCCGCGCCAGTGCCGACCACAGTGGTGGAACAGCCGACCGCGACCAAGACGACGACGCCTGTCCCTGCCACGGCAACCACGACCCCGCGTCCGGCGACCAGCACGGTCGCGCCACCACCCGGTGGTGGCACCACGCTGATACCGCCACCAGCCACAGGCACCGTGCCAGCGGGCGAGAGCAGCTTCTATCGTGGTATCAATCTCGGCGGTGGGGCGATGACGGTGGGCAGCCATGCGTGGGAAGCCAGCGCCAGCGCGCCGAACTTCACACTCAAGAGCGGCACGGCGCAAGCCTGCAACCCGTTCGCGCCAGTCCTGCCTGCGCCGGACACCGCCACCAGCGATATGTTGAAGTGCTATGTCGAGCACTGGAGCCACAGCCTCGCCCTGAGCGCGGTGCCGAATGCCAGCTACGATGTGTATGTGTACACATGGCAGGACTGGAGCCAGCCTAGCCCCGGCACCGCCAACTTCAGCGTGAATGGCGCGGCGATGCAGACCTACGCGCTGTCCTCGCAAGCAGGACACTGGGACAAGCTCGGCCCGTGGCGCGTGACCGTGACCAACGGCAGCTTGACCGTGACCACCAACGGCAACAATATCAAACTGTCCGGTGTGGAAGTCTGGCGGGCGGGCAGCGCGACGGCGCAGCCGACGGTCATCGTGCAGCAGCCGACGGCGACCAAGACCAGCACGCCGCTGCCGCCTACGGCCACGCGGACTACGGTGCCAGCCACGGCGACGCGGACGAGTCCACCGCCGACAGCGACCAAGACTAACACCCCGCGTCCCGCCACGGCCACGCGGACTACAGTGCCAGCCACGGCGACACGGACGAGTCCACCGCCGACGGCGACCAAGACTAACACCCCGCGTCCCGCGACGGCCACCGCCACGCGTACCAATCCGCCGCCGCCCGCCGCTACTAGCACCGTCGTGCCCGGTGAGAGCAGCTTCTATCGTGCTATCAACCTCGGTGGCTCCGCCGTGACCATCGCTAACCACGCGTGGGAAGCCAGCAGCGCCCCGAACTTCAGCCTGCGCGCCGGGACGCATCAGGAGTGCAACATCTATGTGCCCGTGGTGCCCGCCGTGGACGCGGCGACCGAGCAGATGGTGGAGTGCTTCGCGGAGCATTGGAACCACAATCTCACCCTGAGCGCGGTGCCGAGTGGCAGCTATGTGGTGTACCTGTACACATGGCAGGACTGGAACCAGCCCAACCCCGGCACGGCGACCTTCAAGCTGAATGGAGCCGTGGCACAAGCCAACTACGCCATCTCGTCGCAGACCGGACGCTGGGAACGGCTTGGCCCGTGGCCCGTGACGGTGACAGGCGGAACCTTGAGCGTGACCTCCAACGGCAACAACATCAAGCTGTCCGGGCTGGAAGTCTGGCGGGTGGATGCACCAGC
Organism: Anaerolineae bacterium; assembly: GCA_019637615.1. Taxonomy (GTDB): domain Bacteria; phylum Chloroflexota; class Anaerolineae; order Aggregatilineales; family UBA2796; genus JAHBVK01. The sequence goes on from JAHBVJ010000010.1 coordinate 152,957, forward strand.
GGGCATCGTGATGGCCCCGACGGCGACGGTGAGCAGCGATGAATTCGCCAGCGTGACCGGTGCCGGTGGCAGCACCCCCGTGACGCCGAGCACCGATGCCCCGACCGGCTTCTACCGCGCGGTCAACCTGAACGGACGCGCCCTGACGCTGGACGGGCAGCGCTGGGAAGGCGCGAATGCCAAGAATCTGAGCGTGGATGGACGCAAGGTGTGCCAGCCCGACGCGGCGCTGACGCCAGTCACCGACCCGACGCACGCCGAGATGCTGCGCTGCTACGTGACGGGGAACTACCTGCGCCTGACCGTGCGGGGCATTCCGGCGGGCAGCTACCAACTCTCGCTGTACCTGTGGGACCAAGCACAGCAGTACACCCTGAAACTGCAAGGCGGACGGCAGACATGGGTCAACCAACCCAATGCCAACGTCGGCTCGTGGCAGAAAGTCGGCCCGTGGACGGTGACGGTGGACGCCAGCGGCACGCTGCTGGTGGAGACCGACGGTGTGGCGAGCATCGCGGGCATTGTGCTATGGCACGCAGGTAGCACCGATGTGAGCAGCCAACCGCCGCTCGCCCCGACCTTCGTGCCCGGTGACGCCGGACAACCGCTGACGCAGGTGGTGGAGTCGGACGACGCCCGCCTGAGCCGTCAAGGCACATGGCAAGCGCAGAGCACGGGCAAGGCCAGCGGTGGCAGCTACCTGTACAGCAGCCATGCCCAACTCAGCTTCACCTTCACCGGTAGCCAATTCGACGTGGTGTACGTGCAGCACAAAGCGCTGGGCAGCTTCACCATCTCAGTGGATGGCGTGGTCGTGCAGACCGTGGACAGCCACAGCGAGCAGACGCACTTCCAAGCCGTCGCCAGCGTGAGCGACCTGTCGCAAGGCCAGCACACCGTGGTCATCGCTCCCGCTGACGGTGCCATCGCCATCGACGCCCTCCGCTTCCCGCTCGCTGCCGCCCTCAACTAATCATGCAACGAGGGAGCAAGCCAGCGATGACTTGCCCCCTCGCTCATACGTGAGGACAAAACCAGTGTAGGGCACCCGCACCAAAACCGTGCAAGGGATGACCTACACTGACTTTCTTCTCACGCGATGTTGTGTTCCCGAATTCAGCTCGTACGCGCACGCTCGAACGAGTTAGGCTGACCGATCGGCGTATTCGGCAACTGAACAGTCACCGTGGTACCTTTGCCCACCGTACTTTCCATAGAGAAGTGCCCGCCGTGAATTTCGGTAATGCGCTTGGCAACGATCAGCCCTAAGCCGGAACCCTGCTGCTCGTGTAGTTTGCGCTCAAATTGAACGTAGGCCCCGATCTGTTCAAGCTGCTCGTTATCAATGCCCCGCCCATGATCAACGACTTTCAGTAGGAAGCCCTGCTCGTCCTCCCCCACCGTGACAACGACATCGGTACCCTTGGTGGAGAACTTAAAGGCATTATCGATCAGCTCTTCAGCCAACTTCGACAAATACATGGGCATAATGTTGGCATTGATCATAGTCATTTTGAGGACTAAATCGTCTGATCGTTCCCATTCCCGCGCTTTGGATTTGGCGAGTTCAGAAACGATGTAGCTGGCTTCGTCGCAGACTTGATTACGCATCATCTTGACCCGCGCGATGTCGGCTTGGATGATTTCCAACTGAGCGAAGAACAGATACTTGTCGATCAGGCGATGCAGGCGACCACCCGCTTTGTGAATCTTCAGCACCATATCCAACGCCTCACCCGTCAGGACGTTTGAATAGTCGTTGACGAGGAATTCGGCATATCCCATGATGGTGGTCAGCGGCGTGCGCAGTTCATGAGGCAGCGCCGTAGTCAGGTGTTCGCGCAGATTGTTGATGTCTTTCATGAAGACCTGACGGCGATTATCCTGACGAGCCAAGCGCGTCTTGATGGCGTTCACCAAGTCGGTACTGGAAAATGGCTTGGTCAGATAGTCGTCGGCTCCCAAGTCCATGCCCAAGCGCGTATCATCGCGGCTGGATTTTGCCGTCAGGAAGATGAACGGTGTGATCGCGGTCGCGGGATGACGGCGCAGTTCCTCGATCACGCCGTAGCCATCGAGCACAGGCATCATCACGTCGCAGATGATAAGATCGGGCGTTTCTTTTAGTGCTTCCTTCACCCCTTCTTCGCCGTTGGACGCACACACTACGTCGAAGCCTTCGAACTCCAACATGGTCTGAATTTCGGCTAACAGGGGCAATTCGTCTTCGATTACCAATAATTTGATCATTTCACTAGTTCTCCGTTGATAGTGAAGCTTGTTTCACCAATGGAAGTTGTACGACAAAGGTGGTGCCTTGATCGCCGTTACTTACGAAATTAATCGAACCTTGATGCAGCGTTACTGCCTCCTTGGCAATGGTTAGCCCAAGCCCCGACCCTGAAACATTGCCGACGTTATCCGCACGGTAAAACGGGTCAAAAAGGTGGGCTTGGTTTTGTTCAGGGATACCAATGCCGTTATCGGTCACGCTGAAGATGATATTGTCGTGCTTCACTTCAAGACGAACCTCGATTGGCCCGCCCTGTGGCGAATACTTGATCGCATTATTGAGCAAATTCGTCAGCGTTTGGCGTACCAATTTTTGATCAATATAGGCATTCAAGGTGGACATCTCACAATCGAATACGATTCGGTGCGTTTCTTCACTGACGATCTCCATTTCATCAATGATGTCTTTGAATAGTCCCACGACATCAGCGGTGGCAGGTCTGAATTCAAGGTTGCCAGCTTGGATGCGCCCCAAAATCGACACATCGTCTAGCATCAGGGTCATGTGCCGCACTTGCGCTTGTATCTTCTCGATGCGCTGATAATACTGGTCTAGGGTGATCTTATCTTTGTAGCGCCGCAGCACGTCGCTCGCCGCGAGAATGGTCGCTAACGGCGTCCTGAATTCGTGCGAGGTCATCGAGATGAAGCGCGATTTCAGCTCGTAGAGTTCCGACTGCTTGTCAAAGGCTTGGCGCAGTTCGATTTCCGCTTGTCGGCGTGCGGTTACATCGCGGATCGCCACAAGGATCAGCTTTTCGCTTTGGATCACGATCTGGTAGGCACGCGCTTCTGCGTAGAGCACCGTGCCATCACGCCGTGTGAGCAGAAAATCGATGGTAGAGGGTAAGGCGTCGGGAGCGAGTCGGTAGAATTTGGATATCTGATCGTGGCTGACGAACTTCATTTGACGCGGACGCTTGCCGACGATTTCGCTGCGTGGATAGCCAGTCAGCGTTTCAAAGGTCTGATTGACATCGACAATGCCTTTGGTGTGACTGCCCAGACATAACGCGTCGGGCGAATTCTCAAAGATGATCTTCAGACGCTCTTGGCTTTCCCGCAGCGCCATTTCGTTGTGGCGGCGTTCCGTCACGTCAAGGAGCGTGCCTAATAATCGGACGACCTTGCCGTTCTTGATCACAGGCCGACAGTTCAGCCAATAATCGCCCCACTGGTTATTCGCTTTAAGATAACGGTATTCTGTCTCTTGCGGCGTCGTGTTGGTGAGAACGTCTTCCATGAAGCTGCGCAAGCGCACAACGTCATCGGGATGGATGCGGACAAACTGCTCTTCGATGCTTGGCGGCACCTCACCCGGCTGTTCGTAACCCAGAATGCGCCACGTTTCCGATGACCAAATGGGCGTTTGGGTCAGGATGTCAAGCTCCCAATTCCCCAACCGCGCGATCCGCTGCGCTTCGTTGAGACGCGCCTCGCTCTCCCGCAATGCCCGTTCCGAAGACCTTCTCTCGGTGATGTTCTGGATGAGCAAGCAGACACCTATCGTGGCGTTTTCGGCGGTCACGACGGGGGTAAATGTCACCTCGAAATAATTGGTCGCGTCCGCGATGGGCGACAAAATGTCTTGCGTAACCGTCTCCCCACGCAGCGCGCGATTGATGCCTTCCAGCATCGACGGCATACTCGGCTCATTGGCGAAATCGAGTAGATTGTCCCCTTCATGTGGCGGATTCTGATAGATTTGCATCAGTTGCCGCTGCGCCACATCGTTGATGGTATGGATCGTGAGTTCTTTATCGATCATCAAAATCTGATGCGGGATACTGTTGAAAATGGTGCGGAGTTCTGCCTCTGACCGCTTCAGCGCATCCTCGATCTGCTTGCGTTCAGAGATGTCGAGGATAGTGCCAAACAGCCGCTCCGCCTTGCCTTCTCTGTTGAACACGACTTCCGCCGTCACCCACAGGAACTTAATTGGCCCGAAGGCGGGGTTCGTGCGGACTTCAAACTCCACCGATTTTTCATGATTAATAAGCAAACGGCGATACAGATTCTGGATCACGTCCCTATCATCAATGAAGATATTCTCCAGAGTCTGATTCGGGTCAGTTTGTGCAGCGTCCAGCGACAGAATATTGACGGCTTCTTCAGAGAAGCGCGTACGGTTTAAGATAAGATCGAATTCCCAGTTGCCCAGATGCGCAATCCGCTGTGCTTCTGCCAAGCGTGCTTTACTATCACTCAGCGCGATTTCAGTACGTTTGCGGTCAGTGATGTCGCGGTTGACGGCGATAAAGCCATTGGCAACCCCATGTCCATCGCGGATGAGCGTAACGGACGATTGGATGTAGACCAAGGAACCGTCTTTGCGCTGCTGCGTAACTTCGCCTGCCCATACGCCTTTACTATAGAGGTCGCCTACGATGGTTTCTAGCGGAACACTATTTTCATCCTGAAACCGCAGCATATCGGCGTATTTACCGATGGCTTCTTCCGGCAGCCACCCATAGATTTGTTGAGCCGCGTGATTCCACGTCACGATGTGGTAGTTCAGATCGGTTGCGATAACCGCATCCGAGATCTTTTCCAGCAGACTGGCATGGTATTCGAGCGACTTTTCAACTTTCTTGCGTTCGGTAATATCCCGCTGGAGGAGAATAATGCTGCTAGGCTGGTTGAATTCGTCCGTGATCACCGCAGCGGAACAATCCATCATCAGGAAACTGCCATCTTTACGCAAGATTTCCAGTTCCAGCCGCAGCAAGCTCTGTTCGAATAAGCGCCGTAGAGCCGCCTCGAACTTTTGTCGATAGGTGGGCGCGATAAACTTGACGACAGGCTGGTTCAGCAATTCTACTTCGGTGTACCCCGACGTATCCTGCGCAGCCTGATTGACTTCTAGAATGAACCCGTCCATATCCAACAGACAGATGCAATCGGGCGCGGCTTGCACCAACGACCTGAACTTGATTTCGCTCTCCATCAAGGCTTCTTCGATGCGTCGGCGGGACGTGATATCACGCGAAATGCAAAATACGGTGTGCTTGGAGAGCGGCGAATATTGAGTGCGGTACCAGCGTTCCTCACCATGCGTTACCAGCGGGTATTCAATCTCCACGATCTGCTGCGTATTCAGTGACTGCCGGATGGAGTTCAGGAAGAGATCGGCATCTTTGGCGGGATATAATTCATGCAGCCTTCTACCTATCTGGGTATCGACCACGGTAGATAGGTTGACGGGGTTCGTCGGCGCGAATTTTAGACACTTGCCGTCATCATCCAAGACGACGATGACATCTTCCATCGAGGCGAATAGGGCGCGTAACTCCGCTTCCGATTCGCGCACGGCTGTCACCATACGTTTGTGCTCGGAGATGTCCCGCAGCGTACAAATGACGCCGTACTGACTTCCATTGAAAGGCGCGATGCCGATTTCAGCATCAAATATCTTGCCATTCCAACTGGTCACCGCAAGCTCAAGCCGCCGTGTCACTTGGTCGTGAATCACCGCATCTACCATTTCCTTCAACCGCTCGGCGTCATCAGGATAGGTCGCCAATTGATCGAGCGGACGCTTGAGGAAAGCATTCGGCGGCGCGGACTGCGCATCAAACAGCGCGTCAAACGTATCGTTCACACGCTCGATCCCGGTATCTGCGTAGACAAGAATGATGGCATCACTACTGCTGTTGAGGATCGCTTCGACTGTATCTTTGGCGTGGCGCAGTTCTTGCGTGCGCTGCTCTACCTTCTGTTCAAGTTCTTGATTGAGGCGCTGAAGGTTCGCCTCAGCAAATTTGCGCTCCGCCAATTCGCGCTTCACCTGCTCAAATAAGGCGGCACGCTCAATTGCTACGGCGGCTGCATTTGCCAAGGGCGCTAACCGTTCGATGGTTTCTTCGGAGAATTGATCCTCACGTTCCCCATCGATGCGAAGCACGCCAAGGACACGATCATGAGAGCAAATCGGGATATTTACGTAGGATTTGATCCAAGCCATTTCGGGCAAAACGATCCACAGCGGTTCTTCCACCGTGTCGCGAACAACTTTCGCCTGTTTCGTCTTGATCACGTGCCCATCTAACAGGTAAGTATCGAGTGGTTGGCGCAAGTTCCGCACAAAGGCGAGGCTGGCCTCATCGTAGCCAGCCCACTGGCGGATATAGAGCGAGTCGCCTTCGAGCAGCGCAATATTCGCCGTCTGATAAGGTACTAGTATCTTGGCCTGAATCAGAATTTCTCCGAGCACATCGCTGAGTTGGAGTTGTGAGGCTAGGGACAAGGTGAGCGAGGCCAGCGTATTGTTCATCGTCCGGTGTTCACGCTCGTATTCAGCCGCCTCTTGCTGCTTCTCGTGTATGTCGATGGCGGCTCCATTCAACAATAATTCCGTGTCTTGCAAGGTACGGCGGAGTTGAATGGAGGCAAGGCCGCTCCCGATGATGGCGGCAAGGCTCGCCAAGCAAGAAGCCTCCGACTTCTCAAGCCCTTGGTCGGCTTTGGCAGTTACTATCAGGACGCCAAAATCATGTTGTTCGTGACTGATGGAGGCGTGCAAAGCCGAGGTGGAGGGCATCACCGCACCATCACGATTACCAACGCCGAGTTGGACGGCGGCTTCTCCATACAATTCCGATTGATGGATAAGCTGTACAATGGCTGAACAATAATGGGGTTCATCCATTGTAGTGGTAGGCACCGCCGCACACTCGCTGATCAACGTCATTTGACGGATGAAGTAGGCTTGTGTGCTATTCGGTTGCATAAGCGTGAGGTCTAGGTTTTCCATCAAGCGGCTTACAACCTTTGCAAATAATCAGTCTATAATGAGGGTAAACAATTTTCCTAAAAAATGTATCAGTAACAGACGGTAACTTTGGAAGGCGGACTACGTACCAACTACGTATTTATTGGTAGATAACGGACAATTAGGCAGGGAAATGTCAGGAAGCGGAGCATCGCAAGATCTTAATGGCTAATTCACATCGCCCGACAATTTTAGTGGTCGAAGATGAAAAACCCCTACTCGAAGAGATCTTACTCATCCTTTCGGTCAATGATTTTGAAGCGGTTGGCGCAACCACCGCTGCCGACGGGATTGCCCTCGCCTTTGCCAAACGTCCTGACCTGATCGTAAGCGACATCAACCTACCCGATCAGGATGGTTATGCTATCCTCGCGACTGTGCAGGAAAATCCGCTCACCCTTGGCACGCCGTTTATCTTCCTCACCGCCCGCGTTGCCCGTTCGGATATGCGCAAAGGCATGGAAATGGGGGCGGACGATTACGTTCCGAAGCCGTTCACAACCGAAGAATTGATCACGGCGGTTGAGCGCCAACTCAGTAAGCGCGCGACGGTCAAAGTACTGGAACTGCGGGCGCTCTCGCAGCAGTTAATTGATACGGAAGAGAAAGAACAGCGCCGCACGGCTCACTTGCTGCGGGAGATCGTCGGACAAAATCTGCAAAGTGCCCGCATGTTGATCGACAGCAGCAAACGGATGCTAGATGCCAGCAACCGTGCGCGTTTCAACGAGATCGAAGTCCTGATCAATCAAGCCACGTTGGAACTGCACGAATTGTCGATGGACATGGATCCGACCATGCTGCAACAATTAGGCTTGCTCTCATCGCTGGCATGGTACGTAGAGCGCCACAACCAGCAAACGCAACAACCCGTGACTTTTAACGCGGACGCCTTCACCGATCATGATCTATCCGCCGATCTGCGTCATCTGATCTTTCGCCTGATTCAGCAGCTCTTGGGGCAGATCAAAACATCGCTGCAAGTGCAAGACTTGTCGCTCGTCTTGCAACGGGAAGCAACGCAGATCATTATTCTCGTGAACGGTACGATCAACTCGGACAAGCCCTTATCCTCGCGCAATCTGCAAACCTTGCTGGAAAACAACAACGAATTGGTGCGCCTGTATGAGTACACGCTGGCTTTTGGCGGGGAACTCGCGGTCAAAATCATCAAAGATGTCATGCTTGACCTGCAAATCCAGATTCCGCTTGAGCAGGTGAGCGATAACCCGCCGATGCCGCGACGTGACCTGACTTCGCAACCCCCGGAGCAGCACCGCCCCCAAGTGACGCACGCGCAGCTCAAACGCGTCGGCCTGATCAGCCAAGATCGCGATATGCTGAACGATGTCACGGGCTATTTGCATCGCAGCGCGGACATTCAAATTGTCGCTGAAAAAACTGCCTTCGCGGAACTGACTGCCAGCGTGAATGGCAACCCGCCCGATGTGCTGATTGTTGATCTGACGCATATCAGCCCGCAAGAGATGGACGCGATCATCGATGATCCCACGTACCCGACCCTGTTTATCGGTGACGAAACGCTCGACTATCTGATCAATCGGCTGTTGGGGCGCGCCATGACGAGCGGCTTTCTGCTGACGACCTCGATTGAAGGCGAACTAACCCACGCCATCCGCCGTCTTTATGCGGGGCAGCGCTTTTTAGGTACGCCCTTCCTCGACCAAGCGATTGAGTATTTCTTGCAGGTCAGTGGTTCACTGGAAAAATTGCAGGGCTACGAGACGCTGACCAAGCGCGAAAAGGAAATCTTGTGGTGGGTCGCGGCGGGCTATACCAGCGCCGAGATCGCGGATCGGCTGACGCTCAGTCCGCGCACGGTGGATACCCATCGCGCTAACGTGATGGGCAAGCTCAATTTACGCAGCAAAACCGAACTTTTGCGGCTGACACAGGGCATCAAGTTGGTCGAGTAAGCGCGGCTATTTACAGTAATTCGTCATCGGCGTCGCTCGTCGTGCCTGCCAGCGGCAGCCAGAACCCGAAGACGCTGCCCACGCCTTCCTTGCTATGCACGATCACACGCCCCTTATGTGCCGCCGCTACATAGCGCACGAAGGGCAGCCCTAACCCAAGCCCTTCGACACCACGCCGCAACGCATCCGAAAGCTGCGCGAACGGCTCCCAGATCATGGCTTGTTTTTCTTCTGAAATGCCGACGCCGTTATCTTTGACCTCAAGGCTGATGTAGGCCTCACCGCGATGCGCCGAGACTTCGATCTGCCCCTTATGCGGCGTGAACTTGATCGCGTTGTGGATCAGATGCCAGAGGGCGTCGCTGACCAGTTCGCGATCCGCCAGCACAATATCGATGGGGCGGTGGATGTTCAGCGTCAAGGTGATGCTGCGGCGCTGTGCCAACGGTCGCAGCGTATCCACAACTTCCGGCAGCAATTCCGTCAAATCGAGATAATCGGGCTTGAGTTTGCCCTGTTTATCCAGCAAGTTGGCGTATTTTACGAGACGATCAACCATCTGGAAGGCTTGCTTGGTATACGTCGTGATCTCCCCGATTAAGGTCTGCTGATCAGCGGAGAGATTGCTCACGCCGTGACGGTGGAGCGTCTGAAGTGCCATATCGACCGAGACGAACGGCGACCGCAGCTCATGCCCGATCACAGCGAGGAAGTCGGATTTCAGCTTGTTGCTTTCTTCAAGCTGCATATTCGTCTCGCGAAGTTGGACATTTTTCTGCTGCAACTGCCGATACAGCGTTTGAATATCTTTTGCGTAGACCAACGACTGCTGATGCTTGATTTCCAGCTCTTTCCGCAGACGTTCAACATCTTTCAGCGGTGAGGGTTGTTGCAACGGTAGATCGACGGTGAAGGTGGTGCCTTCTTTGCGCGTGCTGCTCACATTGATCTCGCCGCCGAGCCGCTGAACGGCTTTCTGCGCGATGGATAACCCCAACCCCAAACCGCCCTGACTGCGCGTATTTGGCTCACTGACCTGATAGAACGATTGGAAGATCATGCACTGATCGGCGGCCTCGATGCCAACGCCCGTATCGATGAAGCGCAGACGGAGACCATCACCGTACTGTTCCGCTTCCAAGCGCACCAAGCCGCCCGCGTGATTGAAGTTGATGCCGTTGTTGAGGAGTTCATATAAGACCGAGTGGATTGTCGCCGCTTCTACTTGCAAGGGCGGCAGATCGTCCGGGATGAGCAGGTGCAGCGTGACCAACTGCTCATCTGCCAGAGGCCGCAGTTCGGCTAACGTCTTCTGCGCGATCTCCTTGAGCGACACTTCCGTGATTTGCCGTTCCGCGTAATCCCCTTGTTCCAACTCAGCGAAGTTAATCAGCTCGTTGATTTTGGCTTTGAATTCGTTAGCCCCTTTGATGATCGCCGTGATGAACGGGGCGCTTTCCTCGATCGGTTTGCCAGCCGCGAGATCATCATTGAGCAGGGTGGTGTACCCTAAAATTGACCCCAACGGCGTGCGCAATTCGTGGGCGGCGATACTGATGAATTCCGACTTCTGCATGGCGAGGCGCTTTTGCTGCGTCAGGTCTTGCAGCACGATAATCCAGCCGGAAAAGGTCTTGGTTTGTAACTGCTGAATGCGGGCGGAGAGCACCCGTGTCACCGGTTGAGAGATAGTCAGCTCGAATTCGCTGCGGCTGTCGTGCTCGGCATCCGCTGCTTGGCACGCCTTATTGAGGGCATCCGTCCCTAACAGCGCTTCGATGGACATCCCGACATATTGAGCCGTGTCTGCCGTCAGACCGAGCAGTTTATAGAATTCGACATTGGCATGTTGCAGTGAAAACTCATGATCCAAAACCAGTAAGGCCGAGGGCGCGTTGGCAAACAGCGCCTCTAACATTTGGTTGGCGATCTGAAGCTGTTCGCGTTTTTCCTTCTCCAGCACGTAGACGCGTGCGAGATCGCGACCATATTCGATGACCTGCTTGACGGTTAGAGAGGCATCACGCTCCTCAACGGTCTTGGATTCTGGGTTTGTCATGCCAACACCTCTTCAACTTTATTCATCAGATTGAGCGGGCTAAAGGGTTTGACGAAATAATCATCAGCGCCAGCTTCGATGCCAACTTGACGATCCCAATCCTGCCCCTTCGCCGTCAACATGATGATGGTAATATCGCTGGTTTCCGGTGCGCGTTTGAGCGCCTTGCAGACGCCGATCCCATCAAGGCTGCCACCGGGCATCTGCACATCAAGCAGAATCAGATCGGGGTGATGCTTACGCGCCATCGCCAACGCTTCGTCCCCATTGCTGGCGGTCAACATCTCGTAGGGGCCAATTTCAAGCGTGACGCAGACGAGTTCGCGAACTTCGGGTTGATCGTCTACGATCAAAATCGTTTTCATGATAGTTCTCCAAATGACTAGGATGCAGGTTGGGTAGTAATAAGTGACGCGAGATCGGCGGGCGCTTCATCCGCTGGTACCATCGGTAGGGTGAAGGCAAAGGTCGTGCCCTGTCCGTGGACGCTTTCAGCCCAGATTTTCCCGCCGTGCAGCTCGACAATCAATTTGCTGATGGCGAGTCCTAGCCCCGTACCGCTGATCGCTGTGTTAGAGGCATCTGCCCGATAAAATTTCTCAAATAGATGCACCTGCTGATCAGGCGTCATCCCAATCCCTTGATCGGAGATGTTCACCTGCAACTGGCGATCCGCGCGTTCGATGATTTCAATCGTCACCGTGCCGCCCTTGGGCGAATATTTGACGGCATTGGAGAGCAAATTCTGGATGACTTGCGAGAGACGCAGCCGATCACCGAGGATGGCGACACACGGCTCCGCAGCCACCACACTGAACGCGTGACGTTCTGCCGCTTCCTTGAAAGTCTGCACGAGGTTGTTGATGAGCAGACACAAATCCAGCGATTCGACGTGCAGCGTCATGGCGCGTTTGGCTTCCAGCCGCGAGATGTCTAGCAAGTCATCGATCAGCTTGCCGAGCTGTGAGGACTGCTCATTGATCAGCTTGAGGAAGTGCTTTTGGCGGTTCTCATCGAGCTGCCGCGTGATCAAAATCTCGCTGAAGCCGCGAATAGAGGTCAACGGGGTACGCAGTTCATGCGCCGCTGTGGACAGGAATTCGGTCTTCAAACGGTTAAGTTCTTGCAATTCATGTTCCGCCCGCTTACGTTCGGTGATGTTCCGGCTGGCAAGTACGTAGCCTTCGCCGGAGTCGCTATCCGCCAGCAGGATGTTGCCTAGCGTTTCCAACCACACGTAATTGCCGTCCGAGTGACGGAAGCGATATTCCGCCGTCCCGACCGTCTTAATCGCCATCCGCATCTGCTGCACATCATCCGGATGTACGTAACGGAAGATGTTGTCATGCAACAAGTGATCGGGGCGCACGCCGAGCACCGTCCAGCAAGATGGGCTGGCATATTGGACGACGCCATCAACATCGATCTGATAGACCGCGTCCAGCATAGTGTCGGTGATCTGCCGCAACTGCTGTTCGCTGTAACGCAAGGCGGCTTCCGTGCGACGATGCTCCAGCACACTCGCGAACAATTCGCCCACCATTTTCAACAGCGGAGGTACGTCGGCTTCCCAAGAGCGCCGTTCCGTGACTGTATCCAACCCGATGAAGCCAGTCAGTTTTCCATTATACGTCATCGGCATGATGATGCACGACTGACAGCCGCGCGCGATGAACAATTTGCGTTCCGAGCTGGCGGACGCGGGCAGATCATCAATCGCATCCAGACTGACGGCCTGCCCCAAGCTCAATCTTTCCATCATCCACGGGAACAGCGCCGTCGGGATCGTGCGATACTGCTGGATGGTCGTCCCGATTTCCAGATCAACGATCTTCGGGCTAACCCACTCAAAAATGCTGTGCAAAAGCATTTCGTCTTCGGAGAGGGTGAACACAAAACTGCGTTCCACATTGGCGAATTCACCGATGGCTTGCAAGGCGAAGGGGATGCCTTGCTCGATGTTCATCGTGCCGAGGCTGATCAAGCGCGTAGAAATCGAGGCCATGAGCTGGTCGAACTCGACGCGGTATTGCAATTCGGCTTCCACGCGCTGGCGTCCGGCGATCTCCCATTGCAGCGCTTCGTTGGTGCGTGTGAGTTCGCTCGTGCGCTGCTCCACGATGATTTCCAGCGAGTTTTGATGCTCACGGAGAATCTGCTCGGCCTTCTTCAACTCGGTGATGTTTTGCGCCATCACCAAGCCCGCCTCCACCTTGTTATCGGCATCGCGCACAGGGTGAATATAGAACTGATAGATTTTGTCCTGATACTCCACGGTCACAGTGCTGCTCTCGCCGTTCAAGGCTTGCTGGCATGGCAGCATGACGGTAGACATCACTGAGCGCGGCAGAATGTCGTACAAGACGTGCCCCGTCATCTGTTCGTTGGGGTGCATGAACAGCGTGTTATCCACACCACCAACAAGGCTGACCGTCAGCGTATGATCGTACAGGAACACCGCGCCGTTGGGGAAATGGTTGATCAACGTGCGGTAGAGTTCGCGGCTGTTGTGCAGAGCTTGCTGTTGGGCTTTGCGTTCAGTGATATCGATGGAAATACCCACCGTGAAGTGATGCAGCGAATTGGGATCGGTGATCGAGGTGAAGACGGTCTGGACGGGGAGCAGTGTGCCATTGCGCTGACGGGCAACCAATTCCGTGTCCCAGAAGCCGTCTACTTGTTTGGCCTCGACATCCGTGATGTGGATCGGTTTGCCATCCGGAAACAACAAATATTGCCCGATTGTGCGGGAGAGATCACCCGTCACGTCCCATTGGTGCAATCGTTTCGCCGCGTGATTCCAGTACAAAACCTGATCGTGCCCATCCGCCACGATGACCGCGTTATGAACCTGTTCCAGCAGCGAAGCTTGGAACAAAACCTGATCTTGGTTGCGCTTGTACTGAATCAACCGTCGCACACGATGCCGCAGCGCGACCCAGTGGACGGGCTTGGTGATGTAATCGAACGCGCCAGCCTCAAAAGCCTGTTCAATCGCCGTCGGATCATCGAGCGCCGTGACCATGATGACGGGCACCGTCGCGCCACGTGGCAGCGCCTTGAGCTGCGTGCATACCTCGATGCCATTCAACCCCGGCAGCATAAAATCGAGCAGCACCAGATCGGGCATGACCTGTTCAAACAGACCGACGGCTTCCCCGCCGTCACCGCATTCGACGATGTTGTACCCTTCGCTGTCCAGCATCCTGCGCATGAGGATGCGAATTGCCAGATCATCTTCGACGATCAAAATTGTCGCTCTATTTGTCTTCACGCTGATTGCCTTCACCTAACTTGCGTGGTTGACTCCACACTGGTCGATACTTCGAATCCACGCACGATTAGCAATGTAGATCGTAATCAAGCGTAGTCAAAACACATCCGTAGGATGCTGCATTTTTTATCAAGGGACTACGTAGCTACTACGTAGATTGTTATGGACTAAGAATCGTGCCCACCTATCAGCATCCCTCAGTGGATAACACCCACCGATATAACCTTGTGATTGCTTAGATCAATACCTTGTTCAACTCTCATCCGTATCTTTGATCGTTCATATGGTATCATCATTGAAATGGCATCAGTTTACAGCCACAATCTCAATGCGTGAATCACAATATAGTCCCATCCACCTCCCAACGCCGATCAGTGATGAAGCCGTCGCAACGCTGCACGTGGGCGATCAGGTGCTGCTGTCCGGCGTGATCTACACTGCCCGCGATGCCGCTCACAAGCGCCTGACCGATGCTGTTAGCACAGGTCAAACGCTGCCATTCGCGCTGCAAGGGCAGGTGATCTACTACGTCGGCCCCGCACCCGCCCGCCCCGGTGAGGTGACTGGCCCCGCTGGCCCGACCACCTCCACCCGCGTCGATCCGTACACGCCGCTGCTGCTGGCGCACGGGCTGAAGGGGATGATCGGCAAGGGCAAGCGCAGCCAAACCGTGCGGGAGGCCATCGCCACGTATCGCGCCGTGTATTTCGTCGCCGTTGGCGGAGCTGCCGCCCTGATCGCAGATCGGATTAAGCGCGTCGATCTAGTCGCGTATCCCGATCTCGGCACCGAGGCGATCTACCGCATGGAAGTGCAAGACTTCCCGCTGGTGGTCGGGAATGATGTTCATGGCGGCGACCTATTCGAGCAGGGACGCGCCGCTTATCGTCGCGAAGGTTGAGAGGCCGCTATGCGTGAGATCGATGTGACCGAAGTAACCGAGCGCGTAAGGGAGGCGGTCAAGGCGCTGAACTTCCACACGCCGCAGCCCGCGCTGATCCAACTGATCGATATTCAGCAGCACGAGCCTTCGCCCGCTGGACGCCAAGCCATGAAGGCGATTGTTGAAAATCGTCAGCTTGCCTCACAAAAACAGGTGCCCATGTGTCAAGACACGGGCATGGTGATCGCCTTCGTGGAGCTTGGGCAAGAGGTGCGCTTGGTCGGCGGCAACCTGCGCGAGGCGATCACCGAAGGTGTGCGGCGGGGCTACGCGGAAGGCTATCTACGTAATTCGGTGGTGGCGGAACCATTGTTTGAGCGCCGCAACACGCGGGACAACACACCGCCCGTCGTTCATTTCGATCTCGTCGCTGGCGACACCTTCAGACTGACCCTCGCGTGCAAGGGCTTCGGCGCGGAAAACATGAGCTGGGCGAAAATCCTGACGCCCGCTGATGGCATCGCTGGTGTCAAGCAGGAAGTAGTACGCTGCGTGGAAGAAGCTGGCCCTAACGCGTGCCCACCTGTGGTGGTCGGGGTCGGTCTCGGCGGGACGCTGGAGATGGCCGCTTTCCTCGCCAAGAAAGCCCTGATGCGCGAGATCGGCACCCGTCACCCCGATCCGCGTTACGCGGCGCTAGAGGCTGAACTGCTCGATCTGGTCAACGCGACGGGCATCGGGCCGCAGGGATGGGGCGGCGTCAACACGGCCTTGGATGTGCGCGTCGAATATTATCCGACGCACATCGCCGCGATCCCCATCGCCATCAATCTGGACTGCCATTTACAGCGCCATACCGTGCTCGCATGGTGAGAAGATGACCTATCAATATGCCGTCGAACGCGCCGATTATGCCGATCTTGCTTCGGGCAAGGTGTTTTACAATCAGGCGGGGCAACCTGCCTTTCCGATCCGGCTGACGAGCGAGATTTTCCAGCGCTGCGCCGCCATCCGCGCCCAACACGGCGAGTACGCAAAGGCCGTCGTGTACGATCCGTGCTGCGGCAGCGGCTACTTACTCAGCACGCTCGGCTATCTGCACGCGGAAGGCATCCAGCGCTTGATCGGTTCGGACATCGCGCCGGAGGTATTGCGCACAGCGGCACTGAACCTATCGCTGCTGACAATGACTGGCCTTGAACAGCGCCGAAACGCCATCGTTCAGATGGTGGAGCAGTACGGCAAAGAGTCGCATCGAGACGCCCTCGCCGCCATCGAACGGATGACGCCGCGCATCCGCGATTTGCAGATCGAAACGACCACTTTTCTCGCAGATGCCACCGATCCCGCCGCGATCAAGGCTACGCTCACGCCCGCCAGCGTGCAGATCGTGATCGCGGATGTCCCGTACGGGCTACATTCCATGTGGCAAGGCGCGCATCTGGGTGATCCGCTGGCGTCGATGCTGACCGCGCTGCAAGCTGTGTTAGCTCCCAAGGCCGTCGTCGCGATCTGTACGGACAAGGCGCAAAAAGCCCAACATCCCGACTTCCGCCGCGTCGATCAGTTCCAGATGGGCAAACGGCGGATCACCCTGCTGATGAGTTTGTAACTGCGCGCTCCGCAAACCGATGTTAGGATTGTGGCTAGTTCGTGACGGCGATCAGCGCCATCGCTCATCGCTTTCCCACAGGAGCAGCCAACAACTATGGCCTTTTTCGTCAACCGAATTCAACGCGGAGCCGAGTCATGATGCGCCGCCTTGCGCTGCCGATCATGATCCTGTTGTTCCTCGCGCTGGTAGTGTGGGGCATGTACACGTACGTCACGCTGCCGCATCCCGGCGCGAACGATTTCGCCCAACGCTGGCACGGTTCGCACGCCTTCTGGGTAGAGGGCAAAGACCCGTACAGTCGTGAGGTCGCGCTGGACGCCGAATTGATGTTGTATGGCGCACCCGCCAGCACTGACCCCGCCCTTGACCAGTACCCCGGCGATTTTTTGTACCCGTTCCATTACGCGGTGATCCTCGCGCCGCTGGCTCCGCTGAGCTACGCGCTGGCGTCAGCGATCTGGATGACGCTGACTGCCACGATGTGTGGGCTATGCTTCGTGCTGATGGCACAAACCTATGGTTGGCGGCTGTCCCCCTTGATGCTGACGCTCGGCGTGGCGTGGGCGGTCAGTTTTTACCCATCGGCGCGCGGCGTGATCCTCGGACAGCCGGGGACATTCGTCGTGTGTTTGCAGATCGTGGCGCTGTGGGCGCTGGCGAAAGATCGCGATGTGCTGGCGGGCGTTTTGCTGGCGGTGTCCACGTACAAGCCGCAAATCGGGATTTTCATCCTGCCATTTTTGCTACTGTGGGGGCTGCGCGTGGGGCGGCGACGCTTCGTGATCGTGTTCATCGTGAGCTTCGCGGCGCTGATGCTCGCTTCGTTTTTGCTGCTGCCCGCGTGGTTGGGCGAATGGTTGCAGCAGACCGCGCAGTATACGGGTTATACGCGGATCGGGTCGCCCGTGTGGGTGATCGCGCATGTATATTTGCCGTTCCTCGGTACAGCGGGCGAGATCGTCATCACCGCGCTGCTGGTGCTGTTCATGTTGTGGGCGTGGTGGCGCGTGATCTGGCGGCGTGAGCACAATCTATTCGATTGGACAGCCGCGCTGTCGCTGGCAGTCACGCATTTGGTGGCGCTGCGTACGGCGACTCCGCATTTCGTGGCGTACCTACCCGTGCTGGTATTTTCGTTCCGCGAACTGGCGCGCTCGGATCGGCGCACAGGCACAGGCCGCGTCTTGATCGCGATGCTGGCGTTGAATGTGGCGCTGTGGGTGCTGTTTCTGACCACCGTCGAGGGGCGCTTCGAGAGTCCGCTGTGCTATCTGCCGATCCCGTGGGGATCGCTGATCCTGCTGTGGCTGATGCGCAACCGCTGGTGGAACGCGCGTCCGTCCGTGAAATTGCAAGGAGCCGCCGCATGACGGAATCGCCCGTTCAACCACCGCGCCGCTGGACGGCCTCGACAGGGCTGCGCTTGTTCATAATCTTGCTGCTGGCGCTGGCTGTCCGCCTGATCGCGATCAACACGCGGATATTGTGGTATGACGAAGCCTTCGCCGTGCTGTTCAGCGAAAAAGGGCTGGACGCCATGTTGTATGGCACGCTGACGCCCGTCAACGGCGCGGCGGCGGACGTGCATCCGCTGGCGTATTATACCGCGCTGGACGGCTGGATGCGGTTGGCGGGGCAGTCACCGGCGGCGGTGCGGCTGTTCAGCGTGATCCTCGGCCTCGCTACCATCGGCGCAGTATTCCTCGTCGCCCGCGAATTGTTCGATGAGAAAATCGCGCTGGCGGCGGCGTTCGTCACCGCCTTGATGCCGTTCCATGTTCAGTACTCGCAAGAAGTCCGCATGTATGCGCTGCTCGGCCTGCTGCTGATGCTGACGACGTGGTGTTTTCTGGTTGCGGTCAAATCCGGCAAGCTGCTGGCATGGCTCGGCTTCGGCGTGCTGGCGGGGCTGAGCATGTACGCGCAGCAGTTGGCCGCCTTTTACCTCGCCGCGCTAGGGCTGATCCCATTTTTGCTGCGTCGCCGCGATCTGATCGTGCGTACCATCCTCGCCTCGTCGCTGGCGGTGCTGATCTACCTGCCGTGGCTGGTCAATTTGCCGTCGCAGCTCGGCAAAGTCGGCGTGTACTGGATTGCCAAGCCGAGTCTGCCGTCGCTGCTGCTGGCGGTATGGGCATTTTTGTTCGTGGAACTGGAAGTCACCGCGCCCGTCGCGCTGTTCGTCAGCATTTTGAGTCTGTCGCTGATCGTGATCTTTTTGCTGCTGCGCACTTCGCAAGCGTCGCGCATGAAGCGTACCGAACGCCAATCGTTGTGGATCGCGCTGTGGTTAGTCGTCGCGCCGCTGGTGCTGATGTGGCTGTTCTCACAGGTGCGCCCCGTGTTCCTGATTCGCGGGTTGCAAGGATCGGCGCTGGCGCTATATATCTGCGTGGCGTGGCTGCTGCTGGATGCGCGAGTCCCGCGCCTGTTTCGCGCGCTGATCGGGCTGGCGTGGATCGCGTCGTGCGTGGTGGGGCTGTATTACCTATTTACGTGGAATACGTTTCCGCGCCCGCGTTTTGACCTCGCGTGGAAGTCGATCACCGCTCAAGCGGATACTGTCGGTACGCGCGTCGTCCACGCCAACAAGATCACGATGCTGCCGATGGTGTACTATGCGCATTTGGCACACAGCACCGCGCCGGAACAGCACTATATCCGCGATGTGGAGGGGTCGGGCGAGGATACGCTCGGCTTGCCCACGCAGCAAGCGCTCGGTTTGCTGGCGGATCAATGTGTCGCGCAGGCGGCTGGCGGTGCGGATCAAGTGTGGTTCGTGATTTTCAAACAGCAAATCTCCGACGAAGGGGGAAGTTCGCCCGCTATGCAATGGCTAGACGCGCATTACCGCCATCTGAGTGATATTCCCGTCAATGACTTGCTGCTGGTGCTGTATGATCAGCCCGACGCGGTAGCAAAGGCGGCACGATGCGAATAAACCGCCGTTTATGGTTTGCCATCATCGCGATGGTCGTGCTCACCTCGATTCCGTATTTGGTGGCGCTGTTCAGCGCGCCGAGCGGCACCAGTTTCAGCGGCGTGATCGGCAATTGGGTCGATTTCAACAGTCATCTCGCTAAGATGCAGCAAGGCTATCGCGGCGAGTGGCTGTACCAGATTTTATTCACCACCGAGCCACACAGCGGCGCACTGCTGCAAACCTATTACGTGGCACTCGGTCAGGTGGCGCGGATCACAGGGCTGTCGCTGGTCGTCACCTACCATCTGGCGCGGATCATCTGCACGGCGCTGATGGTGTGGGCGATCTGGGGCTTTTTGCGGCACTACCTCACCGAAAATCAGGCGTGGTGGGCGCTGTTGCTCACGTTGTTCAGCGGCGGTGTCGGCTATCTGCTGTACATCCTCGCGCCCGCCATGACCGCCGAAGTCTCGCCCATCGAATTCTGGCTGCAAGATGGCTACATGTGGTTGGCGAGTTTTTCGTTCCCGCATTTCGCCGCCGGAATCGCGCTGCTGCTGCTGGCGATGTTGATGATCGAGCGGTGGGCGGAGGGCAAGCCGGGGAGTCTGCTCACGCTGTTGGTCGCCAGCCTCGGCGTAGGGATCGTGCAGCCGTTTGGGTTGCCGCTGGTTGATATTATCATGCTGATCGTGATCCTGTGGCGGGTGCTGCGCCATCAGCCGGAGACGAAACTCACGCTTGCCCATGCCATTGTCGGCGGCGCATTGGTCGCCATCGCGCACGGAGCGTTGCTCGGCTACGATTTCGTGTTCCTGTATAAACAGCCTGTGTGGGCTGAATTCACGGTACAGAACGTCACGCTGTCGCCCGCGCCGATTTATTATCTGTTTGGCTATGCGCCGCTGCTGATCCCCGCATTACTGACGATAATACGACTTATCATAAACAAACTCCGTTTGTCCACGATAACTAGGCGAAAGTCCGAAGTCATCGTGCCGATGACCGCTGCGCGCCCTCCGGGTTCCGACTTCGCTCTTATCATAAACAAATCGCGTCACACTCCGAACCCCGTTGATCGCACGCCAAATGAAGTCGCTCTTGCGCCACAGGGGTCTACAGAATTCGCCCGCAACGACCGTCTGAAATTATGGGATCGGTGGCTGCTGCCAATTTTGTGGATCGTTTTTGTCGCCGTGCTGTTGTACGCGCCACTCAATACGCAGCGGCGTTATACGCTCGGCATCCAAGCGCCGCTCGCCGCCCTGACCGTGTTCTGGTTCGTGGAGGTCGGCATTCCCGCGCTGCGCCGTCGCTTCCGCCGCCGCACGAACCACATCTTGATCATCTACGGCGCGATCAGCACGCTTTCGACGCTGTTGGTCTTGCTGTTGCAGCTTCACGTCACGGCGGATACCCATGACCGCACCGTGTATTACACCGACGATATGTTTGCAGCGTGGCAGTGGGTGCGCGATAACACGTATCCATACGATACCGTGCTCGGCAGCTTCCAGAGCGGTGGGCAGTTGGTGGCGCAGACAGGACGCCGTACCGTGCTCGGACACTGGATCGAGACGGTAGACTACTTGCACAAGCGCGAGGAAGTCAGCCAATTCTTCGATCCACAAGTGCCCGATTCGTGGCGCTGGAAGTTTATGTCGCAGCAGGGCGTGAGTTATCTCTGGTATGGCGAAGAGGAACGCCGACTCGGCACATGGTCACCGAGTTCGATCCGGCTGCTGAATCCGGTGTACGAAAATTCCAGCATCACGATTTACCGCGTGGATTGGGCGCGGTAGTTGGTGGTAATGTAGTCAAGCATGGTACAGCGTGCTATGATACGATAACAATCTAAACAGGTGAAAGTGAATTACAATGTCACTCATTGTGCTTCGAGGACACGTTAATGAGGCTGGTCAAATCATCCTTGAGACGCCCATCAATCTTCCACCCGGTGAAGAAGTCGAAATTGTAGTGGAACAAATTACACCAGAAGCCGAAGCCGCCGATAATGCGCGATGGGATGAATTATTATCTCGTGCAGAATCCATACGTGTGCTAGAAGAATGGGGCGCACAGGCATTAGCTGACGACGAAGCGGGACTAACTGAAGATCTTGACCCAGACACGTTATGAAGTCAAAGCTTACGCCTCAGTTCCGCGCCGCTTTCTCGAGACTGCCGATTGAAGTACAGATAAAGGCACGAAAGACCTACAAGTTATTTAAAGAAAATCCGAATCATCCAAGTTTACAATTCAAACATTTGCAAGGCACAACTGCGATGTACTCTGTTCGTATTGGCCTTGATTATCGAGCGATTGGTATTCTTCGTGGAGAAGAAGTTTTTTGGATATGGATTGGTTCGCATAGTGAATATGATGGTATATTGAAACATAAGTAGTCCGAATGCCGGAGCATGATCAAACTATATACGATCTCCAGAATACTCCTTCTCGTAAGCACCGTAGTGGTCGCCATCACCACTTTGTTATTGTTTCTTTCACCTCCGGCGCAAACTCTTCTATCGCCACTCATTTGTCCATCTGGTTTTTCGCTAATATCCGTAACATCTCCAACCTATAAACGCAATATTGAGTTTCGATGCGTTTCTTCCAACGCTCCGTCTATAGACGCAACTGGAATAGTGTTTGGCAAAATTCTGATATTCGGAGTTCCGCTAATTGGTCTCATTCTCATCTGGGGATTAGTAATTTTCCGACGTTATCGGCGTAATCGTTTATAACGCTTAACCAACCTCCGCGTCTGCCAGCACGAGCGCTTCGATGCGGCGTACCAAGGCTTCCGGCGCGAGTCCTGCTTCATGGACGGTTAGCGAGGTATTGACCGACTGCGGCACGATGTCCTGATCGCTGACGCCGGAGATGAGCAGGATCGGCACGTCGCGGTAGGTTGGCATGGCGCGAATCTGCGGCATCAAGTCTAAACCGTTGATGTCCGGCAGTTTCAAATCGATGATCACCAAGTCGGTGTGCTGTTCAGTGAGCAGCGCTAACCCTTCCTGACCGCTGTAGGCTTTCCACAACGTCGCGGCAGGCGCAAGGCTCTGGATCATCTGGCTAAACATCTGCACGATGTCATGATTATCATCAAGCACGAGTACGCTGGTCGGCGTGGCGCTCAGACGCTGCAAGGCATCGTTCAGGGCGTCATAGGTGACGGGCTTGACGAGGTGCTCGACGCGGTGATAACGGCGCAGCAAGCGGTCGATGCTGGCGACGGGGCAGAGGATCAGGGCAGCCTCCGCACCAAATTTGCGCATGACTTCATCGGGCTTGATCTTGATCGCCTCGTTGGTGAGCACCACTGCGTGTGGACGGACTTCGCCGCCAAGCGCCAACAGTTCCTCGCGACTTGGGACGCCGATCACCTGCCAAGCGGGTAACTGCTGCGCGAAAAAAGTGACCACCCGGCGGTTATCGTCACACACGATGATCGTGCGCCGTGTTTCCGCCGCGTGTGTGTCGTTCGCGCATGGCAAACTCACGTAGAAGGCGCGCTCAGTGCTGGCACCTTCCGCCCACAAGGTGCCGTGTGCCGTCGTCACGAACTGCTTGCAAAAGGCCAGCGCGTGTTCTTCCTCGGCGGTCAGCGTCTCGTGCGGGCGATCAGCGCCGTCCGCGTGATCGACCTGCGCCCTCGTCCCCGCGCGGATGATCACAGCGGCGTTGAGAACCTGCGCGGTCACGCTCAGTTCTCGCGTTGAGGTTGATCGCGCCACATATTGAATCAGCGTCAGCAGCATTTGACGGAAGAACGTCCGATTGACGTGCAGCGGCGGCAGCGTCCCCATGATGCGCACGTCCAACGACAGTTCTGTTTCGCCATAGCGTTCACGTACCAATTTAGCGGCCTCGTGGATCACTTTGCTTGGCTCGATCTGCTCAACGCTGGCCGTCATCAAGTTGGGCTGGAATGACGCCCCATCCGCTAGCGCCGCCAATGTTTTTTGCAGCGTCCATGCGTTGCGCTGGATGGCCTCGACATCGCCGCGATAAGCGGCTGGCAGCGGATCGCGGGCATGATTCAGCGGATGCAGCATTTGTTCGCTGAAGCCGATGATCAGATTGATCGGCGTGCGCAGTTCGTGGTTGACATGCGTGGCGAAACTGGTGAGCGTTGGCGTAGCAGCGTTGAGGGTGGGCAGTTCCAGCGTAGCCTGATTAGCAAGCTGGTGCTCCTGCACAGGATTATGCCGGAATGCCACGATCAGCAGCATCGATGCCCACAGCAGACTCAGCAGCGCGAACTGTGCCTCATTCGTCACGGCGGGCGAAAGCAGTACCAGTCCGGATGTTAGCAGCGCGCAGACCACGCCCGCGAATAGATCGAGCAGGAACAGCGATACCAGACTCAGCAGCGGCAAGAAGTAGATCACCGGCACATGTCCCTGCGTCTTCATCAAGCCGAGCGCCACCAGCCAGCCAGCCAGCACCATCAAGCGCACGGCGATCTGCATCGAGCGCGGACTCAGCAGCTTGTGAGCAGCTAACTTTAAGAATGGGAACCTCTGAGTCATGATCGTCGTTCCGTCAAACAGAGTATCGCTGGCTTCGATGTCAGGGAAAATGTGCAGATGGGCATTGGCGATAGGGCTGCTGTGGCACAGCCCTACCATCCATATGATTCTAAATCCCAACGAGGTTGAGTCGTTGGCCTAATACCGAGACATTGGCGTTGTTATGTCGCAGGTGCGGCGGCACTAGGGTTAGGCACCTTCGTTTTACCTCGCATACCGAGCATCGCACCACGTGTGCTCAAGAACTTCTGCAAGGCGATGAAGGTGAACAACAGCGCGCCGATCACGATCTTCGTCCACCAACTGTTGAGCGAACCATCGAACGTGATGTAGGTCTGGATGACGCCTTGAATCAGCAGCCCGATGAACGTCCCGACGACGTAGCCGACGCCGCCCGTCAGCAGCGTGCCGCCGATCACCACCGCCGCGATGGCATCCAGTTCAACGCCCACCGTCGCCAGCGGGTAGCCCGCCGCTGTATACAGCGAATAGACGACGCCCGCCAACGCCGCGAGGAAGCTGCTCAACGCGTGAACGCGGATAGTGGTCGCGCCGACAGGCACGCCGAGCAACAGCGCCGCTGTGTCGCTGCCACCGAGCGCGTACACGTTCCGCCCGAAGCGCGTATAGTGCGCGATGAAGATGCACACCACCAGCACCAGCAGCAGAATCATGCCGATGAAGCGCAAGCGTCCGTTATCGGGGAAGCGGATAAATAGATTGCTGATTTCCTTGTAAAAAGGATGCGTAATCGGGATCGACTCGGTGGTGAGCATGTAGCACATGCCACGCGCAAGGAACATGCCGGACAGCGTGACGATGAAGGCGGGAATTTTGAAATAGTAGATGATCGCGCCCATCGTCGCACCGAACAGCGTCCCGATCGCCAGCGCCATCGCGAACACGACCAGCGGATGTAGCTCAGTTTGACGCAGCATCAACGCGCAAAACACACCGACAAAGGCGATCACCGAACCAACCGACAAGTCGATCCCGCCGGACAGGATCACGAAGGTCATCCCGAACGCCGCAATGCCCAAGAAGGCTTGATCGGTCAACAAATTGCCGATCACGCGGGTCGTGCCAAAGGCGGGGAAGCGCGCCCATCCGAACAGGTATAGGGCAGCGAACACGATCACGGTCGCGGTTAGTGGCAAGAAACGTGATTTCATGCTGTTCTCCGGAAGGGGCGGCTGATCAGTTCGCGGAACTGCGCCGATTCTATGAGCAGGACGATGAGAACGACAATGGCTTTGACGACCAGATTGAATTCTGGCGTGATGCCGCTGACCAAGATGCCCGTGTTCATGCTCTGGATGATCAGCACGCCGATCATTGCCATCACCAGATGGAAGCGCCCGCCGTTCAAAGACGCGCCGCCGATCACGACCGCCAGCACGGCGTCAAGTTCTGACCACAGGCCCGCGTTGTTGCCGTCCGCGCCCTTGATGTTCGCCGCCACGATGATGCCCGCGATGCCCGCGCACATGCCGGAAATCATGTACACCAGCAGCTTGATCAACCGCGCATTGATGCCCACGTAATAACTGGCGCGATCATTCGCGCCGACGGATTCGATCAGCATCCCGATGGCCGTGCGCCGCGTCAACAGCCATATCAGCAGCAGAACGCCAAACGCAATGAAGATTTGGAAGGGCAAACCAAATAGATAACCTGTGCCCCAATGTGCCAATTCTTCGTTGACGAAGGTAGCGATCTGCCCTTCGGTGATCAACTGCGCGATGCCGCGCCCCGCCACCATCAGGATCAACGTAGCGACGACGGGTTGAATGTCGAAGAAGGCCACCAAGAAACCATTCCACATGCCGCACAGCGTACCGGCTCCAATCGCCAGCAGGATAATCACGGGGACAGGCAAGCTGGTCGTGCGGACGAGCACCGCCGCTACCGCACCGCCAATCGCGATCACGGCACCTACGGAAAGGTCAATCCCGCGCGTGGCAATCACCAGCGCCATGCCAATTGCCAACAACATGGCGGGCGCGGCATTCTTCACAATATCGATCACGCTGCCGAAGTAGTGTCCATCGACCACGGTGATGCGGAAAAAGGTCGGGGATACCAACCTGTCGATGAACAGAATCAAGCCAAGCGCCAGCAAAGGCCACAGCGCGTTGCGGTTGGCTCGCAGCCAATTCGACATTCTGCGGCCTACGTCATTCGTGCCTGCGGAGGCGGTAGTCGTTTCTTTCGTAGTCATGTTTGTTCCGCTATGGCCTTCATAATCGAACCCTGACTAATTTCGTCATGCTTCAGCTCAGTCACTTTCCGTCGGTCGCGCAGCACCACCACGCGGTCGCTGTAATCGACCACCTCCGCCAACTCCGACGAAATCACCAGCAGTGGCAGCCCTTGGTCGCACAGCCGCTTGATGATGGCGATCACCTCGGCGTGCGCGCCTACGTCGATGCCGCGCGTTGGCTCGTCCAAGATCAAAAATTCCGGCTGCGATACCAACCACCGCGCGAGGATCAACTTCTGCTGATTGCCGCCCGAAAGTTCACCCGCCAATTTTTGTGAATCCGGCGTCGCGATGTGTAGCGCCTTGATCATCTCATCTGCCAGTTCCTCTTGCTTCTTGCGGGAAACTGTCTTGAGCCAGCCGCGCTTGGCTTGCAGTGCGAGGATGATGTTTTCGCGCACGGTCAATTCACCGATGATGCCTTCCCGCTTACGGTCTTCGGGGCACAGCGCGAAGCCAGCGCGGATCGCATCGCGCGGGGAGCGGAACGTAACCCGCTTGCCATTGACGTGCATCTCGCCACTGTCGTTATGTAAAATCCCGAAAATAAGCTGCGCAGTTTCCGTGCGGCCTGAACCGAGCAAGCCCGCCAGCCCGACGATCTCGCCTTTGCGCACGTCCAGATCGATGGGCGACAAGACGCGGTTCTTGCCGAGACCCTTCACCTGCAAAAATACATCCGATTCCGTATGTTTTTCTTCGGTCGCAGCGGATTGGACTTCGGTCAAGAGTTCTTTGCCGAGCATTTCCGTGACGAGCTGCACCTGTGGCAGTTCGCTGGTCAGATGTTCACCGACCTTCAAGCCATTGCGCAGAATCGTGATCCGGTCGGAAATTTGATAGACCTGATCGAGGAAGTGCGTGATCAGCAGAATACCGATGCCCTTGTCGCGCAGGGAGCGGATCACGGAAAATAGCGTGTTGACTTCGTTGGCGTCCAGACTGGCGGTTGGCTCATCGAGGATCAGAATGCGGGCGGAAAGGTCAACGCCGCGCGCGATGGCGGTGATGTGCTGTACCGCAATCGAAAACGAGGACAGCGTTTGCGTCACATCGACATCGATGTTGTAAGTCTTCAGGAGTTCCCGCGCTTGACGGTTGGCAGCACGCGAGTCGATCATGCCCCACCGTTTGGGCTGCCGTCCAAGGAACAGATTTTCCGCGACTGAGAGCGTCGGGACGAGGTTGACCTCTTGGTAAACGGCGCTTATCCCTAGCGCTTGCGCATCTCTCGGATTCTTCGGCTCAATCGGTTTACCTTCCAGCCGAATTGTGCCAGCATCTTTCTTGTAGACGCCCGTGATGACCTTGATCAGCGTAGATTTGCCCGCGCCGTTTTCGCCCAGCAGCGCGTGTACTTCGCCCGGATACATTGTGAAATCTACATTAGAGAGCGCGGGGACGCCGGGGAAGGTCTTGGTTACGCCCCGGACTTCCAGCAGCGGTGTTTTGGCGTCAGCCATAATGCTTCCTGCAAAAAGTAAATCGACAAATTTGTTGCCATCAGTGGCGGCATATACTCATGCCGTGTGATGGCGATTTTTAACTATGGACAGTGGATCAACTCCACGACCTAAGTATACCAGCCAACGATGGGGAATCTTGTAAGAGATTCCCCATGCGTTTTATTCTAGCGTCTATTACTTACTTAGCGCTGCGCTTCGCATATTCGTCAGCGGCGGTCGCGGGGAAGTACATCGGGCTGGTCGAGACGATCCACTTGGGGACTTCCTTGCCAGCTTTGAAATCGTTAATCGCGTCGAAGGCCGGGCCACCGAGGTTCGGGCTGAGTTCGACGGTCGCGTTCGCTTCGCCATCAGCCATCGCCTTGAAGATGTCGGGGACGGCGTCAACGGAGATCGTGAGGATATCGACACCGGGCTTCAAACCGGCTTCCTTGATGGCCTGAATTGCGCCGAGCACCATGTCGTCATTGTGTGCCCACACTGCGCAAATGGTCTTGGGGTCTTGCGCCTTCAAGAAGGCTTCCATAACTTTCTTGCCGCCGTCACGGGTGAAGTCGCCCGACTGCGTGGCGATGATCTTCATTTCGGGGAACAGCGCGATCACGTCTGCGAAACCCTTTTGACGGTCAATCGCGGCGCTGGAGCCGATGGTTCCTTGCAGTTCCACGATCTGGCAAATGCCATTGGTGCGCTGGGCTAACCACGCAGCAGCCAAACGGCCTTCATGCACGAAGTCAGAGGAGACCTTGGTCAGATACAGCGAGTCATCATCGACCTTGACACCACGGTCAACGAGCACCACGGGGATACCCGCATCCTTGGCTTCCTTCAGCACATCGTCCCAACCAGTCTCAACGACGGGGGCGAGGAGGATGGCGTCAACGCCCTGCGCGATGAACGAACGCAGTGCCTTGATCTGGTTTTCTTGCTTCTGCTGGGCATCATCGAACAGCAGCTTGATGCCGCGCTTCTCAGCTTCGGCCTTGATCGAGACCGTCTCGGAGGTGCGCCAACCGCTTTCTGAACCGATTTGCGAGAAGCCAATGGTCAGGCCGCTCTGAGCGTGGGTAGGAATGGTGTTGTAGGAGGCGAAGACCATCATGGCGATGGCGGCGAGGACAAATAGTTTCAAAATACGCATTGCTAAGTTCCTTCAGAATATTTGCGAAAATAGGTCTCAACGTGATCACGAGTGGAAATAGTGGTGGTATTCGCTCAAACCCAAGCGCTTGTTGGAGGAGAATGCAAGCATGGGATGAGCAGGGCGCTCCTTTCACAAAAATCGATCTAGTTCAGCCAAATAACGCGGCGTAGGGTTAAAAATCTCAATTTCCCTACCCGATAGTTTCATTCTAGGCGTCATCGACTGACATCGACCTGCCATATTTCCAGCACATTTGGGGCAGCGGTTTGACGAGGTTATTAGGTGAACCCTATATCCAGTCGGATACAGGGTTCCTGATTACGTTGATGAATGGCAGACTGCATCAGCTAATGCGCTGTGCTAACTGCAACTCGGTAAAGGTTGCCCTCGCGTTTTCCCAAAAATGCAAACTCTTCGTTGCTGGCAAACGCGGCACGATAGATCGACTCATAGACTAGATCGATCAGCGTACCATCGACGACCACCTGCTGGCCTTTATCGGTTTTTACCGCATAGGCATAATGCTGACGGTCTGACGAGATGATGAGGTCGCTGCTGATCGCTTTAAACGGCCCTTCCTTCGCTTTGCTCGTTGTGACGACGGCACTGGTTTTGTTCATCTGGACGAGGTCATCTTTGACGAAAACCGAAAGCACAGGGTTGCAAGCTAATGCCTCAATTTGGCTCAGACAAGCCATATAGCCGTCGCGATCCAGAGGGCGTCCGTTCCCGAACGATATACCCGGCCCGTCAGGATTTCGAGGTTCCCAAACAGTAGCTTGACCGCTGCCGGATATGCTTTCGCGTAAATCTAGCGTTGTGTTGACCTTTTTGCCGTTAAGCGCCACGATCAACTTGCCGTTCTCAGTGCTTAGGTAAGCGATATTTTCGCTCTGCGCGTCCCACACGATGCTGTAAGACTCGCTGCCGATTTCAAACACATAGGGGCCACCAAAACTGGGCAAGTCTTTCTCGTCGGTTTTCAATGTCCATGTGTTGCCGTTGCGTGCCCAGAATGCCACGTGGCTACCGTCTGAACTCAACGTCAAATGCGTGACATAATCGTAGTCGCCTTGTAGATCATTTCCGGCAAAGTTCACCTTCCACCGTTTCCCATCCTGATACGAATAAGCGACTTGCCCATTCGCCGCCATCTGGTAATCCGCGAACTTGTTTTTGATCTCTGCCACCACCGCACCATCCACGATCAGCGAGGAGGTCTGTCCCTTGGTGACACGCAACAGGAAATGCTGATGATCCGCCGATACAATGGGCACAGATGCCGAGTCATACGGCCCGAATACCTTGCCGTTATAAATGTATTCAATCGTCTTGTCTTTCAAGAAGCCAGCATAGATCACGTCGTCACCGACGAATTCATAGCGTAGACCAAGTGACGGGTAGTGTAGTGTGTCCAGCTTGCCGTTTACAGCGATGCCGTATTCTTTGTCACCAACTTCTGCCATATAGGCGAGGCTGTCACCTGTCGGAGAAAACTTCATGACGGCAGCGCTGGTCTGCATGACAAACTGTCTGCCGTCCAGATCGCCAATCCATGAATAACTTCCCCAGCCTAATCCATCATGCTTCCACATCTGCTTGCCATCGAGGTAGATATACCACTTGCCTTGTTGGTTCGCTGCAAACGCGATGTGATTGCCATCCGAACTGAACTGAAACAGGCGGCTCAAATTGCTAAATGGCCCCAATACCTCGCCGTTCAGTTCAACGGTTACTGTCTTCTTCGCTTCGTCATTCACAATGTAAGCGACCCAGCGGTGCGAGAAGCCACCCGAAAGTTCACCTTTGAATGGGGCAAGTAGTGTTTCGGTAGGCTGCGCCGCGCGGACAATATTGGGGAAACAGGAAAGGGCGATAGTCAGGAGGATGACTAGGCTGATGCGACATTGGCTACTACGTGGAGTATTCGTATGCATACGATACCTCCAATCTAAAGTGTGTTTGATGTCACTGATAGTGCCTCCGTCGGGATCTTCAGTAAAAGACGAAGGACATCGCAACCACCCATTTGTTGTTGTCTGTTAGTCGATTCACAGATCAAAGTCAATTTTTCTAAATCACAAACATGGATTGTCCTTTCTTGGCTGGCTATCTTGTCATCCTTTGAAAAGGGTATCAACCATCATCATATAAGCGCTGCACTCATCCCTATCTAGAGTAATAATCATATTCATATATGGTAGTTTCATTATATAACCAAATGTGCCGCAATTATATGCCTAACAGTTTCAATACATTCAGCATACTAATAGTTTGTGCAGTAGATGGGCACTGCCTGTAAAGCTGACAGATGGGTTGTGGTCGAAGCGACCTCTCACCGCAGAAAACAGGATACTCTGATGTATTTCCCTATGTGGCAGCCAATTGCATCCCGGCTACTTTCTTATATTGGTATATTGATTGCCACCAACGCCTTATGGTTCGCTAGACATTGCAACACATCTGAGATGGGTAACTGGTTATAATTACCGTGTCGTTTATGGGATACCTAGCCTGTTTATCTCGTCCTAATCGGCTACGATGGTCTTCCTCAAACGGCAGTTCGCAATGAAGTAACAACTTCGCGAGTTTCATGGGTATAGGCAATGGTGTGTTGCCACACGCCCACCACGATGTGAGGGAAGTCAAGTGACTGACGATCAGGTGATCACCGAGCCAACGGATGCCATTGAGGAAACCACGCCGGAAGAGGGTGCGCCAGAGGAAGTGTCGGCAGCCGAACCCAAGGTCGAGCCGACCGAGACAGACAGGCTGAACACACCTCCGCTGGCAGTCTATATGCTGCTGATAGAGGTCGGCCTTCTGATCTTTATCGGCTGGTTCGTCACCGCGCGTTACCGCGAACCGGACATCAATTTCTGGGTCAAAGGGCCGGAAATTGTGCCACTGGTCGGCAGTGGCAGCTTCGCCAGCCTGATTCTGGAGAAAACCGGACGCCTGCCGCTATGGAATCCGTTCATGGGGCACGGCGAGCCGACGCTGGAAGCCGTCCTCTCGTTCATCCTGAATCCCCTGATCTTCCTGCCCTTCTTGGCTTACGGCATCGTTAACGGAGCCAAAGTCACCGTCATCTTGCACGTGATCTTGATGGGCATCGGCGGCTGGACGTTGGGGCGCGTGTTGGGGATGCGCCAGTTCGGGCGCGTGCTGCTCGGTATCATGCTGCTCGGTTTAGGGGGCTTCGCCGTCGCCATCGGGTGGGGCTGGTTCCAGATCGCTTTGAGCATCGCGTATATTCCGTGGCTGCTGGCAACCTTGATCGCGATCTTGTATCGGCGCGGACGCTGGTCAATCGTGCTGTTTGCGGTGATGAGTTTCTTGTTCGTCAGCACGGGCAGTTATTGGTATACCCTGCCGTTGGCAAGCCTGTGTTTGCCGCTGATAGTCGTGGCGCTGGTCGGGCGCGATAATAATCGCTTTTATCTCGAAGGCCGTCGGCTGCGACGACTGATCATCGCGCTGCTGCTGGCGGGATTGTTGAGCGCGATCCGGCTGCTGCCGCAATTCTACGAGAGCGGCAATTTCTTCCACAATAACACTGGCTTGCTGGATGGCACCAACCTCCAAACAGTGATCGGCTCCCTATTCACGCCGACTTACGATCCGGTCATTGTCTGGACGAATTACAACTACACGCTGTCACCGCTGCTGCTGGCGCTTGCCATCATCGCGTGGCTGGTGATCTCGCCGTCGATTAAGCGGCTGCATTCGACGCTGCTCAACATCATGGTGCCTACCGCCATCGGTACGATTCCGCTGATCTTCTGGGCGATGGAAGGTACCGACTTCAACCGCAGTGTCTATCAAGCCTTCCCCTTCCTGCTCAACTGGCGCTGGACGCCGCGCGTCTTGGTGCCCGTCAGCATCTGGCTGATCGTGATCGTGGTGCTGCTGCTCGACAGCGCCGTGTATCGTCTGCGCATGGCGGCGCTCGGACGGGAACGCCTAGGTTTGGGGCTGCCGCTGCTCAACCGCCAGATTGTGGTGCCCAAGGTGGTCAGCCGTCCGCTGGCGTTGGGTGTGCTGGTCGTCTTTGCCGTGCTTGCAATCAACGAAGCGTGGACAGCCACCGCGTATAATTGGAATGAATTCGGGTGGGTGGAAAGCCGCGCGTGGGTGCGCGATTGGTCTGGTGTGCGCTATCTGCGGAGCTTGTATCCCACGCAGTTCCTGAGCATCGACACACAACAGCGCATTCAGGGCGACGAGTTCTACGACACCCTATCGCGTACCGTCGTTGGCAATCCAGAGATCGCCAGCATCGGATCGCCGCCCACCATCGGCGGCACGCGCTTGGACGATGTCCCCACGCAATATGCAGCGGGGCATGTCTGGGATTTCCTCGAGTCGCGTCCGGCCTTCGGTTACAAGCCAGTCCCCGGCGCGCCGATCAACATCAAGTGGGAAGTGGCGTGGGAACATCCGCAAGCCCTTGATTATGCTTTTACGGTCAAGCGCTCATCGTTGGATGGTGAGACGCCGATGACCCGCGACGAAACGCGTTCCGTCACCTACTATCACCGCATTCAGAGCGTCTTGCTGACGGTTGATCATTACGATCCCGAAGACATCCTCGTAATTCAAGAGGTCGCCTATCCGGGTTGGCAAGTGACCATCAACGGTGCGCCCGCGCAAGTCGAGTCGATCAGTCATTATCTCGGTGTGGTCTTGCCCGCCGATGGTCAGCCAGTGGAAGTTGAGTTTGTGTACCGCCCCACCGTACTTTATGTAGGGGCGGCGATCAGTTTGTTTGGTTTCCTCTTCTTCGTGGTCTACGCGCTGCGGCTGGATAAGCGCTTCGGGTGGGATAAGGCATCGGCACGCTTTGTTGAGGTCGGCATCGGCAAGTATTTGCTGCCAGCGGGTAAGCGGTTGTTCGCCGTCCTGACGAAGCAGATTGATGACGAAGACTGAGCGAAATGTATCTGTTCAATCTAGGATAATATCACCATTATTGGTTAGGGTTTAGAGCCAATAACGGTGATATTTCATGCGTGCCTCATTGCAGCCAATAACGCGTAACATCCTGATGTCTCAAATTCAAGGAAACATTAAGCATAAGCAAGGTCTAAATGGATGCCTGAGATGGGCAATAGGCGTGCTGGCGCTATTGTGCATATTGTATTTGGCGTATGCTATTTTCCTTTGGGTCGAATTCTCGAACAACTACACAATGTGGCTCGATCAAAATGCGACTAATTACACGGTTAGTGTAAAGTATAGTAAAGCCGAGTCGATTACTTACGTAGAAGACCGCGAATTGGTTCGGAATAAGGTAGTTGTACAAGGCTTTCAAAAATTCGATAAGCCGATCATTGATTGGGCTTTTGAACACGCAAAAAACTGCATCACCTCGTGGCCTCTGTGTAAATTTTTCGGTTGGTCATTCCAATATGATCCTGATTATGGTTATCCTACTCATATTGAATACCATGATTATGATTGGCTCTATATCATAGATGTCAATGGGTTTACCAAAAATTAGTCGTAACTCGCCAGACCGATACACAGAGTTTGTTTACATGGCTTGTGGATCGGGGTTGAGGTGACGGGCTAAGGCATCCAGAAACACGCTTTCCCCCGGCGGCTTCTTGAGGAACCCGTCCGCGCCGATAGACATCGCGAGATCAGCAGCATCCAGCACCGAGCAGATCAACACCGGAATATGCTGCGTGGCGCGGCGATTCTTCAGCAGTTGCAAGACTTCCCAACCGTCCTGCTTGGGCAGCATCACGTCCAGCACGATCAAGCGCGGCTGTGCGTTGGTGGCTAATTCAAGCGCCTGTGTGCCGTCATGCGCTGCCAACACCTGATACGGGTAGCCCGTCAAATAGCGCCGGAACAAGGCCACCGCGTCGGGATTGTCATCAATGATCAAGATCGACTGCTGATCTAGCGGGACTTCCAGCGTAATCCCGTCCTCATCTTGCAGCACCCGCCCACCGAGCGCCGTGACCAGCGTATCCAGCGTATCGGTCTGCGCCAGTTGCGTGCGCATCACCAGCGCGTCATCTTGTTCAATGATGAACTGATAATGGGTCGCGGTGAGAGTCAGCGTCACCAGAAAACGGCTGTGCGCTGGCGACTGCGTGATGAGCTGCGACATGATCCAGATGATGGCTTGGCGCAACACCGTCAGATCGGTGCTCAGGTCAAGGCGCGGATTGATCGCTGTTACGTCGATATGTGCTTGGTGACGGTCAATCAGCCCTTGGATCGCGTGCATGGTTTTCTGCAAGAAGGCGACCCCGTTGATCTGCTGTGGTTCGCCCTGCTGATGGACGCGCTCGACTTCGGATTGCAGCGATATCGTGCTTGGCTGTGAGAGTTCCAGCGGCGCTTTGATCTGCTCCGCGAGGATGGTGCTGAGGGTCTGGACGGCTTTGGCGTGGTCGCGGTAAAACTGGCGCTCGCTCAGGTTCAGGCGGTGCAAAATATGCTGAATCTGCTGCTGACTGAGATAGCGCATCTGTAAAATCTGGTACAGGCGCGTCTTGCGTGAATCTGGCGTCACCTCCTTGCCGGGATTCAAACTCTCGATGGAGTCGGTCACTAGTTGCCGGAACGCCTGAATGCGGCTGGCGTCGCCTTTGGCTTCCGGCACGCAAGCATGTACCAAGGGATGGTCTTGCAAAAACAGGTAATCAAATAAGTGAAGCAGGCATTCGCGAACCTGTTGTTCAAAAGCGTCGGTATCCAAATTATTCATAAAATTAACCGTCGCTTCTACCAAAAAATGACTAATTCAATCGCCACTATTGTGAAGGAGACGAGTGTTAAATGCAAGAATAGGAATGCGCTTAGAACACTAACTGCTGCTCCGACCACATATAACCGTCGATCACATTTTGCCCATACGTGCGCAGCTTCCACGGCTCATCCAACAGCTTGGCGTCGTTGTTGACATCGGCGGAGATGATCATGCCATCGGCAAGGATGAACGGCGGGATGGTTTTCGCGGCATTCTCGACTCCGACCATCGCCGCGTAATAGCCCGCCATGATGCCCCATGCGTGAATGCGCGTGGCGGAATTGCGCGCCGTCGCCAGCAGCTTACCATCTTTGACGGCTTGCAGCGCGGGGATCATCGCGTCGATGCCCGCTAGCACGATCTGGTCTTGCAATCCGGCCTGCTCCACCACATCGCGCGCCGCCAGTGCCATGTCATCATTGTGCAAGAAGCCTGCTTTCAAGTCGGGATGGCGTCTGAGCAAGCGCTGCCACACTTCGGAGGCGCGATCCACCAGCCAATCGGCGGGCTGGTCATCCACGACCTCGATGTCGGGATACTTGCCGATGATGTTGTAAAAGCCTTGTGCGCGTCCTTGCGCCCCTGTATGCCCTTGCTGCCCCCACGTCTGCGCGATCTTGCCCTTCCCGCCCATCTTATCGACCAGCTTTTGTACCACCGCTTCCGCCAGCCCCACATTATCCGGCGCGATGAAAGTCAGCACGCCGATCTGCTTCAAGACGGGCAGCGGTGCGATCAGCGTATCCATGTCGATCACCGGAATTCCCGCGCGGATCACCTGCTGGATCGGCTCGATCAGCGCGCCGATGCTGGCGGGTTGCACGGCGACGAAATCCCATTTCTGCTTGGCGATCTCGTTCATCGCGTCTAGCTGTGTCGGCACATCCCACTTGCCGTCGTACCACACCAGCTCGATCCCCAACCAATCCGCGAATAAGAGCGCGGCTTGCTGTCCTTGCTGGTTCCACGTCCCCGCCATGCCCGCCGTCGTCACCGCTGCCCGCATCTTGCGCGATTCCGCCCGCGTGCGCAGTTGGCTATAAAAACCGGGAATGCCAAGCCCTGCTAAGATACTGGCGGCTAAAAATTGACGGCGATCTAACTTCCGAGTAGGCATAACAGCGTCCTCCAAAAACATTATTCAGGGCGGATCGGTTCACCAATATATCTTTTCACGAGATCAACCAGTTCTTCCGTCGAAAACGGTTTGCGGATCATGGCGGAACAGCCGAATTTCGCCGCCATCTTCACTTCATGCTCACCCGCCCGCGCCGTACACGCGATGATCGGCGGTGCGGTCAGGTCGCCAAGCTGTTGCTTGAGCACCAGCGCCAGCGTCCGCCCGTCCACATCCGGCAGGTTAAAATCCATCAGAATCAGGCGCGGATGATCTTTACGCGCGTCTTTCGCCCCTTCCAAGCCGTTGGCGAAATGCCGCACCTCGAAGCCTGCTGTTCGCAAAATATGCAGGATCATATCCGCGTTCGCCTGATTATCCTCGATCACTAGAATATGCTTGCCCAAAACGATTCCGTCTCCACTATCCCTCTACGACAAGGCTGGTCGGCGCTCAATCGCCCGACATCGCCGCCCGCGCCGCCACAAGGATCATCGTGACCGACGCTGCCAGTTCGCTGGTTAGGTTCGCTTTCATCACAGTATAGATCATCGCCTTATCTGCCAACGGTGGATGTTCGTCACGTCCGGTGATGATCAAAATCGGGATATGCCGCGTGTCCGGGTCTTTGTGCAGCGCGTCTAATACCGCTTCCCGATCCAGACTCGGTGGTTCGCCGCCCAACACGATCAGGGCGGGCAGCAGTCCAGTCGCCAGCGTCACGGCTTGATCCGCTTCACTGGCATTGACCACCACATGCCCCGCGCCTTCCAACAGCCGATGGATCACATCGCGCGTGGTCATCTCGTCTTCGAGTACCAGAATCACAGCCGTCTGCCCGACTGATGTTGGCACCTCGCTCAAGATCGATACCGCGCCGTCCGTTGTAACAGGCTGTGGTTCCGAATGTAACTGTTCCGACGTGGCGATGGGCAGCGCAAAAGCGAATGTTGTCCCCTTGCCGACGGTGCTCTCGACGGTCAGATCGCTGCCGTGCAGCAGACTGAACTGCTTGCTGATGTCCAAGCCTAAGCCTGTGCCGCCATATTGTTTGCTCGTGCCATATTCCGCCTGTTTGAAGCGGTCAAAGATCGTCGCCAACGCCTTCTCCGGAATGCCGATGCCGGTATCGCTCACCGCGATCCGCACCCAGTTGCCCTCCACACGCGCCGCGAGCGTCACCTGCCCGCTGTCGGTGAATTTGATCGCGTTCGACATCAGGTTCAAAATGATCTGTCGCACGCGCATGGCATCCGCCCACACCAGCGGCAAATTATCCGAGAAATCCGGTTGAATGTGAACAGGTTTGCCTTTCAACAGTCCAATCGATGTCGAGATCACGCCCCGGAAGATGTCCGGCAGGCTGACGCACGCGAAACGCAGATCGATATTACCCGACTCTACCTTGCTCAAGTCGAGGCTGTCATTGATCAAACCGAGCAGATAATGCCCGTTCGTCTCGATCAGTTTCAGATACGGCTGATAAATCTCTGGTAGCGGCACATTCCCGAACATCTGCGGCACATCCAGCATCGAGCTTGAATAGCCGATGATCACGTTCAGCGGCGTGCGCAGTTCGTGGCTCATGTTGGACAGAAACACAGATTTAGCGCGGCTGGCTTGCTCGGCTTGCCCTTTGGTGATCACGAGCTGCTTGTTGGCAGCTTCGAGTTCGGCGGTACGCGCGGCGACACGGTTTTCAAGATCGTTGTACAGTGTGCGCAGTTCCCGCAGCATCCGCTCGAAAGCCGTAGCCAGATGACTGATCTCGTCGCGCGTGGTCACGGTGGGGATCGGCGTTTCCCATTCGCCGCGACTGATGGCGTCGGCGGTCTGCACCAATTGGCGCACAGGCCGCACGATGTTCCGCGTGAAGAACACCGCCACCGCAATCGCCACGATCAAGGCTGCGCCCGCCAGTGCGAGGATCACGAACTGCGCATTGTTTACCTCGGTCAGGATCGTGCTAACGTCCTTTTGCCGCACCAGCAGCCATTGCACGGCGATCTGCCCGACGGGTTTGATGTGCGCGAAGACTTGCAGGCTGTCGGGGCGGTCTTGCGAGCCGAGGATGGTGCCTTGCCGTGCGCCGAACATCTGCCGGATGTCGTTCGGCTGGTCATCATCCAACGTGGCCTTGTTCTTGAGCACGTGCCCGTATAGCTTGCTCGGATCAGGATGCAGGAGATAGCTGCCATCTTTGTCGATCAAGTACGTCTCGCTGCCCGCTTCTTGCGCCGTGATGTCTTGCAGCATCGGCTTCATGTACGACTTGACCGCCAGCACGCCGACCACATTGCCGTTATCGGCTTGCAGCGGCGTCGAGTAACGCACGATGGGCGTGTACGGCAGCTCAATTGTGCCGTCGTTCGCATTCAGCTCAAAGCCGGAGATGTACACCTGCCCCGCCAGCAGCCCGATAGCCTGATTGAAATATGCATAGCCACTCTGGTTGCCTTTGGCGGGGATCGTGTCGAATGCCTCGCCGTCCAGCGTGCTCACATGCACGATCTCGCGTCCCGACAGACTCAGGATCGTGATGTCCACATACTGCGTGGAGCGCTTAAGGAAGGCTTGAAAAAATGTTGTCTCGCCGTCAGCCGCTTGCTGCAATTCACCCGGCGTGTCCAAGCTGTTGACATAGCGTCGCGTCGAGGGCGCTTGGCTGAGGAACAGTACATCATTTTTTACGTCGATGATGCGCTTCTCGATGGTATTCGCTTGCGCCACCACCGACCGCAGTTCCTCCGCGCTGATCTTGCCGATCAGCGTACTGCTGGCGGTGCTCAGGCTGTAAAACGCGATGATGCCAGTCGGGATCAGCAGGACGAGCACGAACGCCAAGATCAATTTGGTTTGCAGATGGCTCAGTCTCAGCATATGGCGTCCTTCGTTAAGCGGCTCCTTCCTCACATTCTCACTCATCAGTGTATCCGAATCGGCAGCATGATCAACAAGAATTCATGATGCAGTTCCTTTTTTGAATCTTGTTTGTGTTGGCTGAGGATGGTGTGAGCGCACTAGCTACTTTCTAAACATCCTCTCATTGCAATCTGTCAGGTGCATGTCAATAATTTCTGCATCCACCAGTGAAGATTTGGAATTGAGCAGTCAACATCCATAAAGCGTAGCTAGATCGATCACATTACGTTGGTACAGTAAGAGGTTCGCCCCACCAATGAACGAATTATCCGCCACACGTTCGGAGCGCTGGCGACAACGGGCTAAACAGCTAGTTGCCCTTCTGCGCCGCGCAGTGCCTTTTGGTTCTGGTGTCTTAGCGGCCTTCCTCGGTCTGCTGCTTTACAATGCGGTGACGCCCAAACCACATCTCATCACGCCGGATGAAGTCAACCAGTCGGTTAACAACATCCTCGCCTCCGCCACGCCGCCCGCCGCCTATTCAGCGTACGTATATCAGATCATTCGCCCGTCGCTCGTCTACATTCGTTCGCGCTTGCCGGATCAAGATGGGCAGCCAGATGGAGCCGTTGGCAGCGGCGTGATCGTCACTGACACAGGCGACATCCTCACCGCGCTGCATGTCGTCGCGGACGCCACTAGCATTCAAGTCACCTTCGCGGATGGCACCGAAGCCAACGCCCAGATCAGCGCCACACAGCCGGAGATCGATATCGCGGTGCTGGCGACGGATCGCCTGCCATCGGAGGTGGTGCCCGCCATCTTGGGCAACCCCGGTGCGATGCATGTGGGCGACGAAGCCTACGTCGTGGGCAATCCTTTTGGCATTTACGGCTCGATGAGCACCGGCGTGATCTCCGGCTTTGACCGATCCTTCCAAGATGCGAAAACCAAACGCAAGATGGAAGGGCTGATCCAGATCGACGCGGCGGTCAACCCCGGCAATTCGGGCGGGCCGCTGCTCAACCGCGCGGGTCAGGTCGTCGGCATCGTGACGGCGCTCCTCAACCCGACTCAGCAAGAAGTATTCATCGGCATCGGATTTGCAGTGCCGATTACGACGGCAGGAGGGGCGGCAGGGCTACCACCTTACTAACAGTTCGACCTGCGGTAACGATGATAACTACGATGGAAGGGTAATTATTCATGGCTCAAGCATTCAACTCCCCATCCCCCAACGGGATGCCTATGGAACGCGTGCTGTACGAAGTAAAGAAGATTATCGTCGGGCAGGATCATCTGCTGGAACGGCTGATCGTGGCACTGCTGGCGCGTGGACACATCCTCGTGGAAGGCGTCCCCGGTCTCGCCAAGACGATGGCGATCAAGACTCTGGCGGAGTCAATCGGTGGTGAATTCAAACGCATCCAATTCACGCCCGATCTCGTCCCCGCCGATCTAGTCGGCACGCGCATCTACAACCAGAAAACGGGCGAGTTCAACACCTCGCTTGGGCCAGTCTTCACCAATCTCCTGCTGGCGGACGAAATCAACCGCGCGCCCGCCAAAGTGCAAAGCGCCTTGCTGGAAGTCATGCAAGAGCGTCAGGTCACCATCGGGCGCGAGACGTTCAAGGTGCCGAATCCCTTCCTCGTCCTCGCCACGCAAAACCCGATTGAAACCGAAGGCACCTACGCCCTGCCGGAAGCCCAAGTTGACCGCTTCATGCTCAAAGTGCTGGTCGGCTATCCGTCCAACACCGAGGAATTCGTCATTGTCGAGCGCATGACGGGAGCCTTGCAAGCAGTGCAGCAGGTCATCACCACCGATCAACTACTCGGCCTGCAAAAGGAAGTCGAACGCGTCTATGTGGACTCGGTGCTGATCGAATATGCCGTCAAGCTCGTCACCGTCACCCGTCGCCCGCAAGATTACGGCTTCAAGGAACTCGAACGCTATGTGACCTTCGGTGCCAGCCCGCGCGCCTCGATCAATATGATCCTCGCCGCGCGTGCCTTGGCTTACCTG
This sequence comes from Anaerolineae bacterium, assembly GCA_019637615.1. Lineage (GTDB taxonomy): Bacteria > Chloroflexota > Anaerolineae > Aggregatilineales > UBA2796 > JAHBVK01. The sequence goes on from JAHBVJ010000010.1 coordinate 194,904, forward strand.
CGCGGGCGCGACTACGTGCTGCCGCAAGACGTGGTCGATATGGCTGCCGACGTGATCCGTCACCGCATTGTGCTGTCCTATGAAGCGCTCTCGGATAACGTCACCAGCGATGATTTCTTGAAGAAGATTATGAACCGTATACCAGTTCCGGTGGTGCCTTTACGTGAACACGCCAACATCCGCGCCAACGCCTGAGCACATCCTTCAGCGCATCGACTGGCAGGTCATCCGTCGGCTGGACGGTCTGTTGCAGGGCGATTACCGCACGCTGTTTTACGGCTACGGGATCGACTTTGCCGATCTGCGCGAATACCAGCCGCAGGATGACATCCGCTACATCGACTGGAACGTCACCGCGCGGATGGACACGCCCTACGTCCGCCAGTACGTTGAAGATCGCGAGATCACCGCGTGGTTCTTGCTCGATCTCACGCCGTCCATCGACTTTGGCACGGTGCAGCAAGTCAAGCTTACGCTGCTGGTCGATTACGTGACCACCCTCGCGCGTCTGCTAACGCGCCACGGCAACCGCGTCGGCGCGATGTTCTACGGTAGCCAGATCGAACGCACGGTTCCGGCACGCGGCGGGCGTCTGCAAGTGCTGCGCCTGATCAACGATCTCACCAAGCACGCGCCCTTACAACGCGCGCCCTTTACCGATCTCGCCCCGCTGCTGGAAGGCGCACTCAACACCATCAAATCCCGCTCGTTGGTCTTCCTGATCTCGGATTTTATCAGTGCGCCGGGGTGGGAACGCTCGCTCCGGCTGCTCAGTCGTCGGCATGAAGTCATCGCTGTCCGCCTTTGGGATCCGCGCGAGATCGATCTGCCGGATGTCGGCCTGATCGTGATGGAAGACGCAGAGACGGGTGAGCAGTTGTACGTCGATACGCACGACAAAAAATTCCGTCAGCGCTTCACCCAAGCGGCTCACCAGCGCGAAGCCGAACTCGATACCATCTTCAAAAGCGCCGGAGTCGATGTGCTATCGCTCTCGACAGAAGATGACATCGTGCGCGCTATCGTCCGCTTCGCCGCGTTACGACGCCAGCGCCGAAAGTAGAGGGAGGTAAGCATGGACTTTCTCTGGCCCCTGATGCTCATAGCCCTGCTGCTGGTTCCCGTGTTCGTCTACGTTTACCTGCGGATGCAGCAGCGACGTAAGCAGATCGTCGCCCGCTACAACAATTTTGGCCTGATGCAAGGGGGCGCGGGACGTCAGGTTGGCGCGCGCCGTCACATCCCGCCTCTACTCTACTTGTTCGCGCTGATTATCTTCATCATCGCGCTGGCGAGGCCGCAAACCACCGTCAACATCCCGCGCATCGAGGGCACCATCATCCTTGCTTTCGATGTTTCCGGCAGCATGGGCGCGGATGACCTGAAGCCAACCCGCATGGATGCGGCGAAAGCGGCAGTGCAAGATTTTGTCGAGCGTCAGCCCGCCAATGTCGAGATCGGGGTCGTCGCCTTCAGTGAAAGCGGGTTTGCCATCCAAGCGCCCACCAAAGAGCGCGAGGAAGTGCTTTCCGCCGTCAACCGTATGTCGCCACAGCGCGGCACCTCGCTTGCCAACGGCATTTTCGCGTCGATCTCCACCTTGGAAATGGCGCTCAATCCGCAGCCGTCCATGTACACCAACCTGACGCCGGAACCCACGCTCGAACCCACGCCCATGCCCAAAGGCCAGTACAGTTCTGGTGTGATCATCCTGCTCACCGACGGCGAGAACACGTCCAACCCCGATCCGTTGGAAGCGGTCAAGCTGGCCTCTGATCGTGGCATCCGCATCTACACAGTGGGCATTGGCAGCGCGGCGGGCGCGAACCTGACCGTCGAAGGCTTCACCGTACACACGCAGTTGGATGAGCCGACGCTCCGCCAGATCGCGCAGATGACCGATGGCGTCTATTATAATGCCGAAAGCGAAGAAGATTTACGCCAAATCTATGATAATCTGAATCCACAGTTGGTCATCAAGCCGGAAAATACCGAAGTCACCGCCCTGTTCGCGGGCGCGGGGCTGTTCATCCTGTTGATCGGCGGCATGATGTCGATGCTGTGGATTGGTCGCCTGCCGTAACACACGCTAATGCACGCGCTAGTGTTTGTCTTTAGTTTTTGCTTTAGTATTCACTAAGCACTCAGGACTAAGCACTCAGCACTTTCTTGAGAGTTTGGAGGACGCCCATGAACTTATTGTGGCCCGGTTTCTTAGCCATGCTGCTGCTCATCCCGCTGCTGATCGCGGTCTACGTCTGGATGCTGCGGCGCAAGCGGCGCTTTGCCGTGCGCTACTCCAGCCTCTCCATCGTGCGTCAGGCTATGCCGCAGTATTCGCGCTTCCGGCGGCATTTCCCCTTCGCGCTGTTTCTCGCCGCGCTTGGCAGCCTGATCATCGCGCTTGGGCGTCCCATCGTGATCACCGCTATCCCCACCAACCAGACGACCATCATCCTCGCCATCGATGTCTCCGGCAGCATGTGCGCGGTAGACATCGCGCCGAGCCGGATCGAAGCGGCGCAAGCAGCGGCGATCCAGTTCATCGAGAGCCAGAAAGCTAGCACCCAGATCGGGATCGTGGCCTTCTCCGGTTTCGCGGAACTCGTGCGCCCGCCCACCACCGACCGCGATAAATTGGTGGCGGCGATCCAGAGTCTGCTCACAGGGCGCGGGACGGCTATCGGCAGCGGCATTGTGAAATCCATCGATACCATCGCTGATATTGATTCCAGTGTTGCGCCGACCACCATCAATCGCCCTGATGCGGAACAGCCACCCGCCGTGCCGGAAGGTGCCTACGCGCCAGACATCATCGTGCTGCTGACGGATGGCGTTGCTACCACCGGCCCACAGCCCATTGATGCCGCGCAGCAGGCCGCTGATCGTGGCGTGCGCGTCTATACCATCGGCTTCGGCACCGAACAGGGCGCGGAATTCGCGGGCTGCGGTCAGCGCTGGATGGGGCGTCAGCCATTTCAGGGCGGCGGTGGAGGCGGTGGCTTCCCCGGCGGCGGGCGCTTCCGTCGTGGCATTGATGAAGATACCTTGAAGCAGATCGCGGATATGACGGGCGGCGAGTACTACTCCGCCGAAAGCGCATCCGAGCTTCAGAACGTTTTCCTGAACCTGCCCACCTCGATCATCGTGAAGCACGAAGTCATGGAAGTCAGTGTCATGTTCACGGCGCTCGGCGCGGTCTTCGTCGCGCTGGCCTTCGTCTTCTCCATGCGCTGGCATCCTTTGCTGTAACTGCACACACTCAGGGCGAGGCGCGTAACCTCGCCCTACTCAACGGAGTACGCGCCCACAAGCGTGTCTACCAGATGATCAGACTCTCCTGATCATCGGCTGGCAAACTATTTAGTCATTTTCCATCGCGCGTTTCAAATACTGAAGATCTCTGAAGAACGCACCTTTATTTGTCACAAGCAAGACAGGCATCATAAACAGATACATGGGTCGCAGGCTAAGATCAACTTGCAGCGTGACCTTCACACCCTCTTGGGCAGCGTTGACAATGGTCGTCCAATACGCCTCTTTGAATATGTCGGAGTGTGTTAAGAGTATCTTGGCGTGATGATTGGGAACGAACTCCGTGATGCGATACGACATTCTCTGCCCTTCTTGTTGGGCATTGGAGCCGCGCGCAGGCGCAATCGTATCAAATGTATAGCCGACCCCTACAGGCAGCGATGAAGTGGGAATGACCTTTGCCACGCTCCGATCCCATTTAGCCAGTCATCATTGGGCGGCGTCGCCTAACCTCTGCGAACGCCGCCCACCATACGCTATTATCCTCAGCCCATCTTGTTGAACGACTTATCCAGATAGCCCGCCACCCACACCAGCGGCGCGTTCCAGTTGATCGCCACCTCGTTCGTCGCGTATGACCCGATCACATCTAGATAGCGTTTCGCCGTCGGCAGGTCGGCTAACTTCGCTTTTTCCGCTTCGGGGTCTTGAATCTGCTTGTTCGGGCCACCTGCCAGCGCACCCGGTGGTGGCGGCGGGAAACCCTGTGACGGCTGGTTGCCCCAGAATCGATGGTGCGGATGCTCCAGCGGGTTCGCGCCGTAACCGGACACGAAGCTCTTATTCAGCGCATTCCGTCCGACGATGTAATCCATGCTCTTGATTACACCATCCAGATATTTCTGCTCACCGGTGAAGTCATGCGCCAGCGCCAGCACGATCCCGTTATTCAGCACCAGTGAGTTTGATCCCCACACGTAGCCATCCTCCGTGATCGGCACCTGATAGCCTTCCTTGCCAATCACGCCCAGATACCGATCCGCCGCCTTGACGATCTGCCCTTGCAGCGCTTCAACATCGGCTTGTTCAAGTCCCTGATACACCGTCGTCAGCGAGATCGAGCCGAGCGCCGCCACGCTGCCCCAATCCATGCTTGCCTCACCGCCCGTCATACCGGGGAAACTCTTGAAATACTTCGATTTCTTCACGAAATCAAGGTAAGTCTGTTCGTTTGTCGTGGCGTACAATTCCGCCGCCGCCCAGTAGAACTCATCATCGACGGTATTGTCGCCATAGTCACCGCCGCCTTCCCCCGGCACGCGCCCGCCGAGCAGCTTCGGATTCGCCTGTGCAGCCGCCCACGCCGCTTTCGATGCCTTCAGCGCGCGCTCTGCGAATGCCGGATCGATTTCCTTCCAGATTCGTGCCGCTTGTGCCGCCACCGCCGCCAGATTCAACGTCGCGGCAGTCGTCGGCTCGTAGACGTAGCGTCCCGTTTTGCCCTTGCTGAAATCCGAGTTGTTGTCGTATTCCGTCGGCAGTTTGGCGGGCACGCCCGACCACACGCGGTCATGCAGCTTATGGAAGGCCATCCCCGCCAGCGGCTTGCCTTCGGGAATCTGCATTCGCAGCAAGAATTCCAGCTCCCACCGCGCCTCATCCAACAGATCGGAGACGCCGTTGCCGTTCTCAGGGATGCTCAGGGAACCATCGAGAAAGTATTGCGGATAGCGCTCGTAAAAGTTGAGCAGCGTCCATGTCGCGATCCCGCCATTGACCACGTATTTGCCGTAGTCGCCCGCGTCATACCAGCCGCCGCTGCCATCCAGCGTATAGTCGCAGCCATCCCACGTTTTGCCATCGGCGTCCGTGCCCTTGAAGCACGTCACCGCGTTATCCGTGAGGTGCCCTGCCGGATGCGCCCATTGTTCGCCCGCGTATTCCGCCTTCAGCTCGATCCCGCTGCGGTTGCGATAGAAATACATCACCGCATCCTTTTTCAGCGTCCCGTAAATATCCTCACCGATCTTGAACGGCACACTTTCGATCCCGTTGATCACCAGCTTGTATGTCCCGTTCGCTGTCACCGACGTGAAGTCAGCGCTGCGCACCGTATCGCCCGATGTTGTGTCCTTCACGCCCGCCGATGTCGTGCCGTTGGCGACTTCGCTGCCCGTTTGCGCATCGACCAGCGACCACGCGACAGGTGCTTCGCCTTCTGCCGCCAGTATCCCGATCTTCACGCCCGCGTTGAAATAGCCCATCTGGTTGACGCTGACACTGCCAGTCTGTGCGGGCGGCGTCGGCGTCGCGGTGGATGAGGTTGGTTGTGATGAATTAGGCATGGGAATCTCCGTGCTCCCTACTTTGAAGAAAATACCGCGTCCAAACAGGCTGGGGTTTTGCCACGAATTGTCGCTCGTATCCGCGCTCGACCAGATCAACTTCACGTCGCGATCCATCTCACTCGCGCCGTTGCCCTGCATCTGCAAGCCGATCTCCAGCCCGTGCGCGGGCGTGATCTTGCCAGCCAGATCGACGGCGATCTCGAAGCCCCAGCCCGTTTTCGTCTTGAATACGTAACCGCTGACCTTGGCGTTCCCGAAATTCGTCCCCGTCACGGTCAATTTGGTGGGATCGGTGTTACCCATGTCCGACGGATTGATATTGAGCTGGAACACATCATCGTTGTAGGCTGTCGCTGCCAGATCGCCGCTCAGGTTCAGGTAAAACTCCATCGAGTCTTCGTTCCAGTACGCGTTATCATGCTTGCCCGTGATGATGGTCTTATCCACCATCACCGCCGCCGCGTAGATCGTCTTCTCGTCCGCCGCCACCGCGAACTTGAGCGATCCATTTTCGGCAGGGTCTTTCGACAGCGCCGTGCCCTTATCAACCGTGATGAAGTGAATCTGGCTCCAATCGTCCAACTGCCCATCGACCTTGATCGCCACGGGGAACGGGATGTAGGCCGCTTCGCCCGCGATGTCGCGCGGCGCGATCAGGGTATCCGACTCGGCGGGCACATCGACAGACGCAGCTTGTGTCGCGCCGGGAGTCGCGGTCGGTGGCTGCGTGGGCGAAGGCGTCAGCGTCACCTGCAATTGGTGGATGTTCAAACGTTCCTTGAAGCCTTTGCCATACTCGGTCGGTGTGCCTTTGTAATCGAGGATCAGCACCGGCCCCTTGCCGCACATATCCGCGCCCCACGCGTCCCACGTCCACGCCAGATAGCCGATCTGCTGACCGTCTAGCCACGTCATCAGCTCATCGATGTATGTGTGCGCGCAGTCATTCTCCCCGATCTCGCCTGCCACCACAGGCACGACGGCGTTCACGGGCGCGATGGTGCGCTCCCAGCAGGACTGTTTCGCGCACGCGTTGAAGTTGTACGAATGCCACGCCGCCACCAGATTCCCCGTCGGGTCGTTCGGCTTGTACTTCAGCCACTGCGACAGCGCGTTGGAATACTGCACGCCGCCGAGCATGATCACGTTGGTAGCGCCCGTCGCGCGGACGGTATCGACCAGCGTTTGGAAGCCCGCCACCTCGTAATCGATGCCTTGGCACTTCCCACCATCGCGCCAGCATGTCCACGCCGCGTCGCTATCCTTGTTGCCGTCAGGATACGGCTCGTTGAACAGGTCGAAGATCACCGCGCTGTTATCTTTGAACGTCTCTGCCATCGATTTCCAGAACGCCGGCGTATGATCAGCGTCGGGCATCGGCGCTTGCTTGTCGGCGGGCGTCGTCCCCGGCGCGTTCCAGTGCAGCTCCACGATGGCGATCTGACCGAGGCTGTTGACCAGATTCACGTAATCAACCACCGCTTTCTGGTAATTCTGGCCCGCGAATTTCGGATCCACGCCGTTGATCCCCAACCAGCAGTCCTCGTTCAGCGGGATGCGGATCGCGTTGGTGTGCCATGCCGCGATGGCCTCCACCGACGCCTTATCAGCAGGGCCGTCCCAGATTCCGCGCCCCTGAATGCACATATACTCGCCGCCGGATCGGTTCACGCCGAGCATACGGATCGGCGCGTTGTCGCCGTTCACGATGCGGTTGCCGACCACATGCAGCCCTTGGATCGACGTCGGCGTTTGCGCCAGCGTCGCCTCCGAACGCATCATAAATATCGCAAATAACGTGAGACTCAAGACAAGACCGAGCAAAGAAACGCGCCGCATAAGTTCGCTCCTCATAATTAAGTGCTTCCATTCAGCGCCGTGCCTGTAGTGCAGCGTGGTAGGGCAGAGGCAAGTGCATAAGGTAAGGTCACAATCTACTTTCGCGCATGGAGTTTAACGCGAGTCGCCGTCCTTGCGATCACGAAATCGCCTTGCGGCTGCCAAAAATTAGATATTTTTGATACCTTCTTCTGTAGACTACCTTGCACACTAGCGAACAGGCACCAGAGCGGTTCCATGAATACCAACACACCGAACACACAGCACTCTCGCAACATCTTGTACCGTTTGCCACTCGTCCAGAAGCTCGGTCTGCGTCTCATTGTCGGCCTCCTCGTGACCATCGCCTGCTCATGGCTGTTTTATTCGATAGCCGAGGACGTGGTCGAAAAAGACCGCCTCGTCGCCTTCGACATCGCCACCGCTAACGCCCTGCACGCCGCCGCCACGCCGACTTCTACCGCCGTTTTTGAATTCATCAGTTGGCTTGGTCTACCCGGCATCTGGTTCGTGGGCATGTTTCTCGGCGTCTATTTCGTCAGCAAAAATGAACGTCTGAATCTTGCCGCGCTGGTCTTCGCGCTGATCGGCGGCCTCATCTTGAACAGCACGCTCAAGCTGCTATTTGCCCGTGACCGACCGGTGTTCATCGATCCGCTGGTGATCGAGCAGAATTTTAGCTTCCCTAGCGGCCACGCCATGTTGTCCCTGATCGGCTACGGCTTTCTGACCTATTTCTTGCTGAAAGGGCTGCGCAACCAGATCGCGCGCATCCTGCTATCCGTTGCCATGATTTTGCTCGTCATCCTGATCGGGACGAGCCGTGTGACGCTCGGCGTGCATTACCTCTCGGACGTGATCGCGGGCTTCGCAGCGGGCACCGTCTGGCTGATGAGCTGCTTCATCGCGCTCAACGGCATTTATCGGCGGCGGCGGCGCAAATCGGCTCCCACGTCGGCGGCTACCGTCTCATGATAGGCTGCATCAGCCACTTTTCCTAATTGATAATGCCGCCATGTACCTATACCGTGATCCCCGCCCTCCCTCATGTCGGCACGCGTAACATCCTCTATGATCCATAAGTAATGAGGCGGCTTCCGTATGCAGCACACAGGAGAACAGGGGCTTAGGCGCGTCTGGTGAAACATCGCGCCGCAGGGCTTGACAGCGCATTCATCAGGTAATATTACTGATGTTAGTAACCTATTTGCTAATGTTGTGCTATGAAATGGATAAACGAATTTTGGTGGAAGTCTATCAACGCGCTATACTATTAGTAGATCGCACTCGCGCATATTGCACAAGAACGCGTACTCAGTTTCGTCAAACGAAGCAATCCGCACGCTACCAACGCCAGCCCTCGCTCAATGGCTGCGCCGTTCATAGCCATGCCGGACGAGTTGAATAGGTGCATCCTGCTATGACAACCTGTCGCACATCTGCCAGCTATCCAACGTAGCGCTCATCCCGTTTAAAGTCGCCCGCGCTGCAATCCATCCACTTCGAATCAACCAGCGTCAGCAAGTTGCTCTCGTTATATCGAGCAATTTACCGTCAGGGCCTGTAAAACTTTGCCTCGGTGTAGCCTAACCGTCAATGTCAGAAGAAGGGTTCATGGAGAGGATATGATGCTAAAAAATGTGTTGGTTCCACTGGATGGTTCACCGCAGGATGACTATGTGTTACCCCATGCGGTAGCGCTGGCAAAAGCGTTTAATGCGCAAATTTTCTTGCTGAAGGTCTTGGAACAAACCACCTCCTCACTACGTATGCCCAATGTCGATCCGCTCGATTGGCATCTCAAAAAGATGGAAGCGCTGGCCTCGTTGAACGCCGCCAAAGATCGTCTCGACGCAGCGCAGATTCCCGTGACCGCGACGCTTGCCGAGGGGCGCTTAACCGATCAAATTGTCATGGCGGCGCAAGCCAACGACATCGATCTGCTGATTCTGAACAGCCACAGTGAAAACGAGATCAACGGGTGGTCGGTGAGCAGCGCCGTGCAGTTGATCTTGCAGCGGCTGCGCGTCTCTGCCCTGATTGTGCCAGAACATTATTCTCCCGAACCCGAACCGCTCGATCTGCGCTATGAGCGCATCCTCGTCCCGCTCGATGGCTCGGCGCGGGCAGGGTCAGCCCTGCCGCTGGCGACGGCGATTGCGCAAGCCTATCAAGCCCAACTATTGCTGGCACATGTCGTCACCAAGCCCGAAATGGCGCGCTTGATGCCCCTCACGCCCGAAGAAAACGAGCTGATCACGCGGTTCGTGGAGCGCAATCAAGAAGAGGGCAACAAATATCTGGAGCGTCTGCAAATGCACGCGCCGCGCGATGTCCAGATTCAGACTCGGTTGCTGGTCAGCGACAATCCGGCGGCTTCGCTGCAAAGCCTCAGCGAACAAGAGCAGATCGATATGGTCATCATGAGCGCGCATGGCTATTCCGGCGAGGCCAACCGTCCCTATGGCGGGCTGACGGGGCGCTTCATCACGGAGGGCAAATTGCCCTTGCTCATCGTGCAAGACCAACCGCAAGAAGCCAACCGCCAAGCCGAAGATGTCATGTCCACCGAACGACCGGGACGCTAACGGGGTGTCAAATTCAGCGGTCTCAAGGACGTGATGTGATTTAACCCCACCCCGCAAGCGGTGAGGGGTTAAAAAGCCAACCAACTTGAAAACTGCTGCAAGACGGAATGTGACATCAGGCTATTACCGTCTTGAGTCCCTTTAGTGGACTTCTCGGTATTGTAGCCGGGGGTTTTAACCCTCGGCGTGCGTTGGCGACCAACCTGCGTTTGCCTGACTAATTTCTCAAGCATCGTTAACTCTCGGCGTTCGCTGGCGGACGAATTGCTACAGACAAACAGGTAATTGATGACTAAATGTGCTGAAAGTATGAGGTTATGGCCCACAACGTCTTATCCAGAGTAGCCGCCGATAAGGTGCCGCTCTTACACATGGTACAACAGCAGGAAAAAGACCTGCAACAGGCCAATCAGTATTTCAGCAGTGCCGCTCAAGAGTCGATTGTTTTGTCCTATGCGGCGGAATGGCTGCTGGATAACTATTTCCTTGTCCAGCAGAGCATCCGCCAGATTCGCGAAGACCTTCCAGCGGGCTACTACCGCCAACTGCCCGCCGATCCACAGCAGCCCAACTATCCGCGCATCTACGGTCTGGCGGTTAGCCTGATCGCGGATAGCAACGCCCGCCTCAATCTGGACGATGCCGCCAAGCGCCTGCAAAGCGTGCAAGCCGATGGTGCACCGCTCACGATGGGCGAGGTCTGGGCCTTCCCGACCATGCTGCGCATCGGCATTCTTGAAAAGTTGGCGGAAACGCTTCGCCAGCTCATCCCCGCCTCATCGACGCCCGACGCGAACGTTACCATCACGCCCGCCGTGGATGACTCGCTGGTCGGCAACTGCATCACCAGTCTGCGCGCCATCGCCATCCATGATTGGAAAACCTTTTTCGAAAATGTCAGCCGCGTAGAGCAACTTCTCCGCACCGATCCTACTGCCGTCTATCCGGCAATGGATTTCGACACGCGCAACCGTTACCGCACGGTTATCGAGAAGCTCGCACGGCGCATCAAACAGCCGGAAATCGAGATCGCCCGTCAAAGTATCGATCTCAGCCGTGCGCATATCACCGCAGGGCAGCCACCGCCACGCACCGCGCATGTCGGTTATTATCTCATCGACGCGGGCTATGCCGAACTCGAAGCGCGTTTCGAATACCACCCACCGCTGCCGATCACGCTCTGGCGCTGGCTGCGCGCCCGCCCTACCGCCACCTACGTGGGCAGCATCACCCTGCTCACCATCCTGTTCGTCGTGGTTAGCTTGCTGATCGCCGCCCGCGCGCAGCACAGCTTGCCATCCATCCTTGGCATCGGGTTGTTGAGCTTGCTGCCTTTTAGTGCTGTCGCCGTCACCATCGTCAATTGGCTCATCACGCACGCGGTCGAGCCACACTTGCTCCCGCGCATGGATTTTCAGCATGGCGTGCCCGATCCGTACACAACGATGGTGGTCATCCCCACCCTCCTGAGCGATGCCAGCGGCGTCGATTCGCTCTTGCAGCAGCTAGAACTCCACTATCTGCGCAACACCGATCCGAATCTGTATTTCGCGCTGCTCACCGATTACGAGGATGCGCCGAGCCAGCATCTACCCACCGACGCCGCCTTGATCGAGCGTGCGCAGGCGGGCATCATCGCGCTCAACGCCAAATACCCGCGCGACATCCCGCCCTTCTATTTGTTCCATCGGGATCGACGTTGGAATCCCGCGCAGGAAGCGTGGATGGGATGGGAGCGCAAACGCGGCAAGCTGGTCGAGTTCAATCGTCTGCTGCGCGCTGACAATGCGGCGGCGGACACTGCTTTCATCGTAAAACTCGGCGTGCTCGGTGTGCTGTGCCAGATTCGCTACGTGATCACGCTGGACGCCGATAGCATCCTGCCCGAAGATAGCGCCCGTCTGCTCATCGCTGCGCTGGCGCACCCGCTCAATCACGCCTACTACGATCCGCAGCAGGGCAAAGTCACTGCTGGCTATGGCATCCTCCAACCGCGCGTCGAAATCAAACCGACCAGCGCCAATCAATCGTTGTTCACGCGCATCTTCTCCGGTGATGTCGGCCTCGATCTGTATACGCACGCCGTCTCGGATGTGTATCAGGATTTGTTCGGGGAAGGCATTTATGTGGGCAAGGGCATCTATGACGTGACCGCCTTCGAAGCCGCCGTCTCGCACAAAATCCCCGAAAACACCCTGTTAAGCCACGATCTCTTTGAAGGGCTGCACGCGCGCGTCGGGTTGGTTACGGATATAGCGCTGTTTGAAGAATATCCGGTGCGCTATGTGGGGCATATGCGCCGTCTGCATCGCTGGGTGCGTGGCGATTGGCAACTGCTGCCGTGGTTGCTAGGTCGTGTCCGCGCTACCCCCACCGAAACCATCGTGCCGACGCATCTTTCCCTGCTCGACCGCTGGAAGATGCTCGATAACCTCCGCCGCAGTCTGGTCATGCCTGCCCTGTTAGCCCTATTCATCTGCGCGTGGCTCGGCATGATCGGCAGTCCTTTGCTGTGGACGCTCATCGGCCTTGCGTCGCTGACCGCGCCCGTTTTCGTGACCGTCTTCGTCGGCCTCAGCGCGCAATCCCAATCGTCCACGCTCGATGATCTAGTGCAGTCGCTCCGTGCTGATGCACGGCGCTGGCTGCTCGCCGTCACCTTCCTGCCCTACGAAGCCCTGCTGACCTTGCACGCCATCGTTATCACGCTCTGGCGCATGTTCATCACGCGCAAACACCTGCTGGAGTGGACGACTGCCGCCCGCACGGCACGCCAGTTAGCCTCCAACACCGGCGCACTCGGCAGTTGGAGCGAGATGCTTGCCGCGCCGATCTTGGTCGTCATCGTCAC
>JAHBVJ010000011.1 GCA_019637615.1 Anaerolineae bacterium
GCAACATCCAGACCTGTTTTTTGCCGTGGCGAAAGACGAAAACGGCAGAAAATTGGGGCTGATCACGGCTAGGAAGGTGGATGACGCCACGTTGATGCTGCATCGTTTGTACGTTCATCCTAAGTTTCAGCGTCAGGGCATCGGTAGCAAGATGCTAGACGCTGCTTTGATTGAGTTCCCGACGGCTAAGACAATGCGCTTGGAAGTCGAGGAGGAAAATAAAAAAGGGTATGCGTTTTACGTTAAACAGGGGTTCAAGGACATCGACAGGAAAACCGAGACTGTCGAAGGGGAGGTATTGAAGATCATTGTGATGGAAAAGAGCCTAGCGTCAGGCAACGATGAACGATAATGCTAGGCTAGACGATTACCTGCGACTCAGGTGAGACTACGCAGTTGATACAGCGATCCGTCCTCGAAGCCGCGTTTGCGATAATAACCGCGCGTGCCGATGGCGGAGATGACGGCGAGGTTGGCATAGCCGCGCTGTGCTGCGATCTCAGCCGCGCGTTCGATCAACTGTGTGCCGAGACCGGCGTGTTGCGCACGTCCGGGCGAAGTTTCCCCGATGTTGACCGCTTGCCCGTAGACATGCACCTCGCGGATCATCGCCGCGCCCTGCAATTCGTCGGTGATGGCGGGTTCGGTTGGTAATGAGAGTCGCAAGAATCCTGCGATCTGGCGTGACGGTGTGATGAACTGCAAGAACACTTCCTCGCCAATGCTGGACACATACCACTGTTCATCGAAGGAAAGTGAATTCACGTCGAGTTCTTTCGCCCCGATCTCGCGGGCGCGAATGTCACGGCTGCGTTCGCCTTGTTTGGCAAGGGCATCCTCGACCAGTTGGCGCAGGTTGGTCAGCTTATTGCCGACCACGATGTCTGTGCCGGGGATGTCACGGATTACCCTCGTCAGGCGGACATATTCCGGCGTGGTGCGGAAACATTCCTTCAAGACGGTGATGAGTTCATCCTGCGTATACGGTCGCCACGAACCATCTTGATAACGCTGCATGAGTTCGGCGCTCTCCAAGAGCGAACACGGATAAATCTTCAATTCGTCGGGGCGGAAATCGGCATCATTGAATAGAAGATGATAATCCTCAATATCGGAAGTAACATCCGATCCGTACAAATTGGGCATCCAGTGGGCGTGAATCTTGAAGCCAGCTTGCCGTAGGAGCTTCACCGCGCGCCGTGTGGCAGCTACGGCATGTCCACGCCGATTTTTGCGCAGCACCTCGTCGTTCAAGCTCTGGAAGCCGATTTGAACTTTGGTACAGCCGAGGCGACGGATACGCAGGACTTCATCGACGCTGATGTGATCGGGGCGCGTCTCGATCACCAAGCCGACACAGCGACAGTCTGCATCTTCATTTTCGCGGTGCGCGGCTTCCAGCTCTGCCCATGTCGCGAATTCAGTGATCGGCGTGCGCTCGGATAACCCCGCTGCAATCTGATGAGCTTGTTCACGCGAACGGTACATCTCATCCTTGTAGATCGACTGCACAACCTGATTGTACGTGTGATGGAGACTGGTTCCGTCGATATGAGCGGCGAGGTCGGTGTTTTGTACGTCAGGTTTGAATTGCGACTGTGATTCGAGCAGGGCACGGACTTCGGGCATTCGATCAATGCCGTTGCCGAAGTCATGAAGGGCGTCGAAAATGCGCTTGATGAACCATAGCTGGTAAGTCTCAGGATAGAACGACCATGTGCCGCCTAAGACAATCACCTCGATCTTGTCAGTTGGATGTCCGATCTTGTGGTAGGCAGTCAGGCGCATGTATGTTTGGAGATACGGATCGAAGCCATTGAGTTCGGCACGCTGCGCGCCGGGTTCATCAGACAGGTAGCTTTTGGGCATCCGTACATCGTTGGGGCAAAAGATGCACTCACCGGGGCAGGGGAACGGTTTGGTCAAGACCGTCACCGTTGTGACGCCGGAACTGGTGCGCACGGGTTTCATGCGCAGCGCTTGCAGCACACTCGAATCGAAGGGTGGCAGTCCATGCTGCCCCGCCAGTTCGCGATAAGCATAGATCAAATCATCGTTACGGAAGAACGCCCCGCCTTTGCTGTGATGTCGCAGCAATTGCTCTAGCTGTTTGCGGGTCAGATCGGGCTGCGCGGCAATGGCGCGTAAGATCGCGACGAGCGGTTCACGGTAGGCATCGAGATCGATTTGTGGGCGGAATTTCATAGGTAGATTACAGTACACGTAACATCAGCAGTATTGAAGCATTGTACCATTGGACACCACCACAATTGAACGGCTAAATTCCATCAACCGCGAATTTTACCGCGTGACCGTACAGAATTTTGACGAGTCGCGCGGGCGGTTTTGGCCCGGTTGGAAGCAGTTGATGGCGCTGCCGCTCGTCACCGCGTTGACACAACAACACATGGCTGACGGTAATGCGCTGCGTGTGCTCGATCTGGGCTGCGGCAATGGGCGGTTTGGGCGCTTCCTCGGTAAGCACTTCGCCCTGCCCGTCGATTATCACGGGCTAGATAACAACGCGACGCTGCTGGAACGAGCCAGCGAAGATCTATCTGGATACCCATCGCTATCGGTAACGCTCGACCTGCGTGACATCGTAACCGATCCGCCGGACAAAGGCGTGTATGATCTAGTCGTGCTGTTTGGCGTCGTGCATCACCTTCCCGGCGCAGAGTATCGTCAAAACTTGCTAGGGCAACTCGCAGAACGTGTGGATCAGGGCGGCGTATTCGTGTTCACGGCGTGGTGCTTCTACGAATATGAGCGCTTCCGTGAAAAGATCGTGCCTTGGCCTAGCGAGTTGGAACACGAACAAGGTGACTATCTGATGGATTGGCGGCGCGGACATGAGGCCAACTCGATCCTGCGCTACTGTCATTACGTCGATGAGGCGGAACAGACGCGTCTGACAGCGGCGACACAACTCACAGAGATTGCCAGCTTCCGCGCCGATGGTCATACGAACGACATCAACCGATACAGCGTATTGTGGAGGAGCTAACCCCATTTCCCGCTGTCGTCGCAAGGGCGGGAAATGAGGTTGGTGGCTTACGCCATTATTTCTTCGGAGGGAAGGTCGGCGTTGGCGGAAATTTGAAGCTATCGGTCGGTGTCGGCACTACGACGAATGGCTCGGCTACGCCTGCCCATTCACTCCACGCGGTTTCGAAGGTGGAAAAGTCGTATCCCGTTACCTCTTTCAAGGCGGATTGCATTTTCTTCCCGGACTTCATGAGTGTTAGCATCTTCATCAATCCGTCTTCGCCGACTTTGTCCACGATGAACGTCACGGTTGATCCTTCCATCGCCTGAAGCTCGACCAATCGCGCCTTATCGCGGGCGATATTCGCCGCTTCATAGGCATTCCCGAAGTCCGCCAAGCGCAGCAGCTTTCCTTGAGCAGCCAAATCTCGCACATGCTGTGTTCGTTCGGCCTGTCCGCTCGGCATATAACGCTCGTAAAGTCCCATAAACAGCCATGTGGGAACGTCATTGACGGAGGTGGGCAGCACCAGCCAGTCATTGAGCATAGACATCGCGACGGTGGTTTGAAGGTAGAAAGTGAATTCGGCAGGGTCGTTGCCCATCCACATGGAGGTAAAGCCCGCTGCAGGCCCATAAAAAGGGAGGAGCGCCAACCGTCCCGGATCACAGTCGGGGGCGACGCGTGCCGTGCATAAATCCTCAGCAGTTTTGTAAACGACAATTCCTAAGGGTGCTGGTGGAGTGAAGCCCAATTCATTTACCATGCGGTCATAGATCGGACGCGCGGTTTCCATGATCGCTTGCGCTGCGGTATCTGGCTGATCGTAGGTGTAGACGGCGATATTGGCGTCCTTCAATTCCTTCCATGCGCGTGTCGAGTCAGTCACTTGAAGCGGTGTATCCGGCGTGGTGAGTTTGTTGCCAGCGGAATCGGTGATTTCCCACTTGGCAAACAGATAATCCCAAGGCACAAAAGCTAGTGTTGCCATGGGCCATGTGTATTCGGCAACTACTTCTTGGGCAGGAGCGAAATTGACGGCTGGTCGAGCGACGAAGGCGTTACCTCGAAAATGCCATGTGAGCCGGACTTTGCTGATTGTTCCGGCACTGGAAGCAACCTTGAGATGAAACGTGGCGGAAGTTTTATAGTTGGTAGTAAGTGATTGCTCAAGGATAGTTATCGGTGTCTGCGCATCGACCGTGCGAATTGGCAACGTCCCGATGAAAAGGATCAAGATGACAATAACTGTGTATATACGCCCCATGATGCTTACCCCTCTGAGCGATGTGACGCTAACCCATGTGGGTTGAATGGAAGACCGTTATCCTTGTACGCGACTGCTTGCTCGCTAGACTCCTGTATATGAAGGAATCGTTACATTATACACAACTTGAGATAGTACAGTTGAATATATTCCAGAATACTGCAACATATATACCAAGTACTTAGCCGAGCACACAGGCAACTTCACTTATATGCCATATAGATAAGGAGGGGACAAGAGAGAATCACTTTAACGTCAGCAGATAGGCTAGTAGATCGCTATATTGCTGCTCGGTTGCTTCTGGCACGGGCATGAGGTCGGCGGGGTAGTTCGGCACAAGAAATGCATTAGGCGTTTTCATCGATGTGATCAGGTATTGTGCGGCGGTTTGACCTGCTAAACGCGAGGCGGCTGTCGTGGCAATCCCTTTGAGCGTGGGGCCAAGCAGGTCAGTGCTGCCGTCGATACTGTGGCAGGTCGCACAGGCTTGGATTTTTAGCGTGCCCTGTTCAAACAGAGCCCGTCCGGCGTCGGCATCACCGGGCATGATGGTTGGTTCGGGAGTCGGGGTTGTTGTTGGCGCAGATGCGCAAGCCGCAAGCAAGTACAAGCTAACCAACCACAGCCAATTACGAGCCTTCATGACGATCACTTTCTAGGGGCGGAACGTGCCCAAGCTTATCAGGATTCAAAATATTGTACAGTCCCCGCACGCGACCATTGGCAACATCCAGCAGCGTGACGCTGTAGGGCTGTCCCTCACTGTAGATTACCAAGGCAGGTTGACCATTCAACGAATGGATGCGCAGTTCTGCTGCTGGCGGCATCCGCCGCACGATCCCAAGCGTCAACCGCGCGACATTGTCCGCGCCGTAGACGAGGTTTAATGCGGCTGAACGCTTGCCGCCGCCGTCTGACCAATTGACAATATCAGCCTCTAAGATGGACAACAACCCGTTCAAATCGCCATTCGCGCAGCTTTCCAAGAATTGACCGAGCAGTTGGGTTTGTTGGTCGGGCGTCACGTCATAACGGGGACGTCGCTCGGCAAGGTGTGCCTTGGCACGGCTGACCATCTGACGACAATTCTGTTCACTCTTGCCGATCATGTTGCTGATGTCTGCGTAATCATACTCGAAGACCTCGCGCAGTAGGAAAGCCGCGCGTTCTGGCGGGGCTAAAGTCTCCAACAGCACCAAAAATGCGATAGAAAGCGACTCACGTAGAACAACCGTATCATGATACTCACTGCTGGTGGGAATTGGTTCGGGCAACCACGCACCGATGTAAGATTCGCGCTGCACGTAGGCGCGTTCGAGATGATCGATGCACAGACGTGTGATAATGGTTGTCAGGTACGCTTTAGCGCTCTGCACCTCATCGCTTGGCGTTTGCTGCCAACGCAGAAAGGTCTCTTGTACCATGTCTTCGGCGTCCATCGCACTACCGAGTATCCGATAGGCAATCGAGAACAAGAGAGAACGAAAGTTATTAAATTCGTTAATGCGATCCATCGACCCCTACCACACGGTATAATTCGTTTCTCACAAGTCTACTCGCGAGGTTTATCATGTCCAAAGATGCGCGGCTGCGCCTTATCGTCGTAGCAGTATTCGCCGTGTTCATTGTCGCTTTAGTGTTGGCGAGCGTCAACCGCCGCGCCCCCGTCGCGGATATTTCCAACGTGCCGCTGCCAACGGGCGCGATTGAGATGGCGGACAGAGATATACCCGGCTTGTTGAGCTTCAACGTGCCATCGAATGAGCACACCGATCAACCTGTCAATTATCCACAGGTGCCTCCGGTCGGTGGCCCGCACTATCCGGTCTGGCAAAACTGCGGTGTATATACCGATCCTATCCACAATGAGTTCGCGGTGCATTCGCTGGAGCATGGCGCGGTCTGGATCACCTATCAACCAGACTTGGATGCAGGCGAAGTCGCGCGGCTCGCTGCGATTACCATGCAAAGTCACTATCGGATACTCAGCCCGTATCCCGGTTTGCCTACCCCCATCGTGATCTCGGCGTGGGGTTACCAACTCCGTCTCGCGACTGCTGACGATGCCCGCCTCGCCGCCTTCATCGCCCGCTTCGAGAGCGGCCCAACCACGCCTGAACGGGGCGCAAGCTGCACGGGTGGTGTCGAGCAGACCGCCAAAGAACTGGGGATACGCTAGGCTGTACTAGTGATCATGAGCCAGCAGCCGATTGGAATGTTAGATTCGGGCGTGGGTGGCCTTTCTGTACTCAGAGAGGTTCATCAACTGCTGCCTGTCGAGCACGTGATCTATGTGGCAGATCAAGGTCATCTGCCGTATGGCCCGCGCCCGCGAGAAGAACTGCGCGGATTTGTGGAAGGTATCGCCCGCTATTTGCTGGAACGCGGGTGTAAGCTGCTGGTGATCCCGTGCAACGCGGCGAACGCGGCGGCACTGCACTATTTGCGTGGATTGTTCCCCACATGGCCCATCGTGGGCATGGAACCAGCGATCAAGCCAGCGGCAGAACATACCCGCACTGGCGTGATCGGCGTGATCACGACCAAAGCCACTTTTCAGGGCGAGTTGTTCGCCAGCGTGATCGACCGCTTCGCTCAGAATGTACAGGTCGAAACGCAAGTCTGCCCTGACTTCGTCACGGTAGTCGAGCAGGGCTTGCCAAACCCCGATGAAACGCGCCAGATCGTGGCGACATATCTGGCACCGCTGCAAGCAGCCAACATCGATGAATTAGTGCTTGGCTGCACGCACTTCCCCTTCCTGACGCCATATTTGCAGGACTTCCTCGGTGCTAGTGTGGAAATCATCGATCCAGCGCCCGCCGTGGCGCGGCAGGTTAAGAGGGTGTTGGCAGAACGCGGTTTGCTCAACCAGAGCAACGAGCGCGGCGGCACGGAATACCTTACCAGCGCTGATCCTGCTCACATGCAGTTCCTCGTGAAGTACCTGATTGGCGAAACTGCTGTGGTTAACCGAGGCCAATGGCTTGATGGACGCTTGATGACTCCGTGAATTTAATAAAAACTTCTCGCAACCAACTATACAAATATTTATTTAAGGTATAAAATGAGAGTGGAAGACATTATTTTCACGCAAATTAAGGATGAAAACGATGCGCCGATTCTTACTTGCCGTGTTGATTATCGTGTTCTCCGCTCTCAGTTTCGTCCTCGTCCAACCTGCACCGGTTTATGCAGCAGGATCAGGATGCGCGACAGTCAATGGAGCTACGTTCTCCACCGCTGTGAACGATCCGTATATTACCGCCACGCTACCATTCTCTGCCGGAGATACCATTGTCTACGATCTGTCGTGGACGATACCGGGCTTCACTGTCACTAGCGTAACAGTGTATATCAGCACCAGTGGCGGCTATGTTGCTCAGGCAACCTTTAACTCGTCCCCGACGAGCGCCACCGTCGCCTACACGTTCCCTGCCGATCAGACAACGTCCTTGCGCTTTGACTGGGCTTTCGATGGCACTGGCAGTTTCACACCGCATACCGTCACGACGACCATTCACTGCGGCACCGACATTTACGCTGGCCCGCCGATCCCTGCCGGGTTCGTGCTGCGTACCATCACTTGTGATGTCGCGGTATTCGATGCGCCCGGTGGTCAACCCGTTGGTGACAACCGGATCAAGGGTGGACAGACATGGTATGTCAATCCCAAGTCGGTGAAGGCGGCTGACGGTCAGGCGTGGACGGAGATTTTTGTCTCTGGCACCCCGAATGGCTACATCCCGACCAAATGCGTCGGCGGCTAATGCTTTGTCGCTGTTAGCTACAGTTTGATAGTGTGTGAACCTGAGCCGGAATGAGCACTCGTTCCGGCTTATTGGTGGATCGGCGTCCGTCACCCTGCGTTCCTCATTAGTCAATACCCCCGCAGCCTCTTGCAAAAAACGCGGCTGATGCCCTATGCTTATCCGCAAAATATAGCTTGGTTGCTTACCCGTTAGGATGATCACGTTATGCTTAAGGTAGGACTGCTTGGCGCGGGCTTTATGGGCACCACGCACGCGGCGGGCTGGATCAATACTCCGGCGCAGTTCGCAGGCGTATACGCACTGGATGAAGACAAGGCTCGCAAATTGGCGCATCAATATGATCTGACCCTGTTCCGCAGCTATGAAGATCTGCTGCAACAGGTGGATGTCGTAGACATCTGCACGCCGACGCATTTGCATTATGAGCACGTCATGCAGGCGGTGGCGGCAGGTAGGCACATCATCTGCGAGAAACCACTGGCGCTGACCGTCGCCCAAGCGCGGGAGATGGTCGCGGCGTGCGAGAAAGCCGGTGTTAAGTTGCTGGTCGCTCATGTGGTGCGCTTCTTCCCTGAATATGCACAGGCTAAATTCGCCGTCGAACGCGGCGAGATCGGCAATGTCGCCGTCGTGCGGCTGACGCGTGCCAGCTTCCAACCGAAACTGGCGGCGGATAACTGGTTCCTCGATGTCGGCAAATCGGGCGGCATGATGCTTGACCTGATGATCCACGATTTCGATTATGCGCGGTGGGTGGCGGGCGATGTAGATAGTGTGTTTGCTAAGAGCGTCCGCAGCGCCACGCCGAACTCGCCTAGCGATTACGGGATCGCCATCTTGCGGCATGTCAACGGCGCGATCTCCAACGTGGAAGGCGGGTGGGCGTATCCGCCACCGATGTTCCGTACCGCGCTGGAAATCGCGGGCGATGCTGGCCTGATCGAGCATCCGGCGGACAGTTCGAAACCGCTCGGCATCTACCTGAAGCAGACACCGGGCAGTGATGCGCCGGATGTCGGCTTGCCGATGAGTCCGTTGCTGGAAGACCCCTACACGACGCAGGTCAAACACTTCCATGATGTGCTGACCAAAGGCATCCCTTCGCGCGTGACGGCGCAAGATGGCCTCGCTGCTGTGCAGATCGCCCGCGCCGCCATTTTGTCCGCGCAGACCGGGCGTCAAGTCAAGATCGCGGAGGTGCAATAATGACGACATCCTCACGAACGCTACGCATCGGCATCCTCAGCTTTGCCCATCTGCACGCGGAAGCTTACCTCAGCAACCTGCGTAACATCTCCGGCGTCGAGATGATCGGATTGGCTGATCCTAACCTTGAACGCGGGCGCTATTTCGCGGAGCAGCTCAAGGCACGCGCCTTCGATTCGTATGAGGCGCTGCTGCATGAGAAACCGGACGCCGTGATCGTCTGCTCGGAAAACGCCAACCATCGTCCGTTGGTCGAAATGGCAGCGGCGGCGGGCGCACATGTGCTGTGCGAGAAACCATTAGCGACTACGCTGGAAGACGCCCGCGCCATCGTAGATGGTTGTAAACAGCATCACGTCAACTTGATGACGGCGTTCCCGATGCGCTTCGGCGCGTCTGCTATCGAGATCAAGCGACTGATCGAGGCGGGCAAACTGGGCACGATCTACGGTTGCAACTCCACCAATCAGGGGTCGCTGCCGGAACTGCATCAGGCCGAGAACCTGCCGTTCCTGAAGCGCAATTGGTTCGTGAACAAGCAGTTGGCGGGCGGCGGCGCGGTGGCTGACCATGCCGTGCATCTCACCGATCTGCTGCGCTGGTTCCTCGACTCAGAGGTGACGGAAGTCTACGCCACGACTAACCAGATCATCGCGAACGGCAAGGTCGATGTCGAGACGGGCGGTGTGATCATGCTGACCTTCGCGAACGGCACCTTCGCCAGCATCGATTGCAGTTGGAGCAAACCCGGTTACTACCCGACATGGGGCGGGCTGAAGCTGGAACTGGTGGCGGAGAAGGGCTTGGCAACGATGGACGCCTTCAAGCAGGTCATGACCGTGTACAGCGACCGCGTCAGACGCCCGCAGTGGGCATACTGGGGATCGGACGCTAATCAGGGCATGATCGAGGAGTTCGTCGCCGCCATCCGCGAAGATCGTGCGCCAGCGATCACGGGTGAAGATGGGCTGAAGGCGGTGGAAGTCGTGATCGCGGCTTATCAATCGGCAGAGACAGGGCAACCCGTCAAGCTGTAGTACCCGTTCACGGTGAGTTCGCAGTGAGGAGTCAGCACTGGTACGGCTGACTCCTCTTTGTTTGTATCCCTCATCCACGTGAGATTAGGCAACCATGATCCCAAAAATGATCCCGTTGCGAGGAGTGAATGGGATCATTCGCTAATTCACTCTTATGTTCCTGCTAGTGTTCTCGTTGAGGATTGCGGATTTCCGCACGAGCGTGACGTTGACCTGACATTGGCTCGTATGTTATGAGGTGTACAGTCTCCGTAGCGGCGCGTGTGTGCGCCTAGTACTGGCGAGATGGAGAGGCACGACCACTGATGTAGGTTATCGTATTTCTAGTGGTCTGGATATGAGCCGCCAAGCCCACCATCGAGACATAGAACGATAATCATATATTCTAGCAAAGTTAAGCAAGAAGTCAAGGGGTTAGGCTTGAGGTTCACGTGAGAGATCGTTAGGAAAGAATCGAGAAGCGGGATCATTTGCGGGCGCGTGCTTCAGAGGGCTAGGGAAAAGGACATTAGCGCCCAAATTGAGGTTGACCTATAAAATAGGATCTTGCGCCGCTAGATTTCGAGTTTATCGCCATGTACTATTTCAGTAACAAACCTACATTAACCGAGTCAGAAGCGTTGGATTTCTATACGGCGCTTGTCTCAAAATACAATAATAATGATAGTCCTCACCTTGACTGCCCATCAGATAGTGAAACACTCTACGGAGATGATACGCTCGGATGGCTTACCGAGTTTTTTAGAGAATTCCCCAATGAAGTTTATGTGCTTGAAAATAGCAAAACTATTTTGCAGTTTGCGACGGGGCGAGAAGTCACTCATTACATTAGTGAACGTGATTGGACTGGTTATGAATATTTCATCACCAATCCAGCAAGAGATTTTTTGTGGAGAATCTGGCATGAAGAAACTATCGATGCCTGCGGTATGGCACTTGATTGGCTAAGACAGCGTAAAATGAAATTTTTCGAATTACTGAGGAGTACTCAGGAAAACGTGCTTCTTTCTGCCATCCAAGTTGCCGCGTGGGGACGTGCTATTGAATTATCGGGGGTGATTCAGAGCACACCAAGCCGAGATCAACAATTTACTATGATGTTTCTAAATTGCAACAATATCGACTGGCGACAACACGGGTCAGAACCTTCGCAAGGGAAGCTTCGTGTAAAACAAGTTTATTTTGGAATGCAGTATCGAGGCTTGTTTGAAGAGCCATTTTTCTCGTTACGGGCGGATCGCTTCAGCATGAGCTTCACCTATGAACAGGTCACGGTGAGCACGGACTAAAACTGGTCAATTTCAGACGTGTCATCCATCTGAAATTGACCGACTGCATTCTGTGCTATGTCTATTGTTAGTGCGCGGGTGCGGGCGCTAACAAGGCCTCTTTGTGGGCGATGAGGAAATCCTCTACGCTCATCGGCTTGGTTCCGGTGAGTTCCTCGACGGCATTCGATACATGAGCTAGAGTGCCTTGTGCCATGCCGGTATCAAAGGAAGCATAGACTTCCGCGACAGGACGTGGCAAGCCAGCCCCGATCATGCCCTGAATCAGACTCTCTACGTCCAATGGAACATAGGTAACTTGCTTCCCCGTCAGGCGGGTGGCAATGGCGGCGAGATCAGCTTGCGAAAGTGCTTCCGGCCCGGTGATGTCGATGGCGCGGCGTCCCTCGAACGAGGAAGCCAGCGCCGCCGCAGCCGCACGCGCACAATCTTCGCGCGTGACGTAAGCCGTTTTGCCATCGCCCGCCGCGCTGAACAACTGCCCCATCTGCACGGCGCGATTCAACGAACCGATCTGGAGATCGGTGTAGATGTTATTGCGGAGCGCCGTGTAGCCCATGCTGCTGGCTTCTAAGGCTTGCTCCGTAGCATAGTGATCCGCCGCAAGGATGATCGGGGAATTCGGGCCGGGGTTGGGGATCGACGTATAGACGACGTGCTTTACGCCCGCTGCTTCCGCTGCTTTGACCGCCGCTACATGCTGCCGAATGCGTTCGCCGGAGATACCTACCGCATCGGTGCTGATGATCAGCATCCGATCCGCGCCGGTCGCTGCCTTGAGGAGCGTGTCAGGTTCATCAAAACTGGCCTGACGCACGATCACGCCGCGCTGCGCGAAGTCTGCTAACTTGTCCGGCGTTCGCGTCGCGCCGATGATAGTGCCTACCTTCGCTTCGAGCAGCAATTCGAGAACGCGCCGTCCAAAATGCCCCGACGCGCCTGTAACTAATAAGGTTGGTTGAGTTGACATCCAGTTGCTCCAAATTCCGTATCAAAATTCCAATAGTTACTATAAGAGAGTTAGTATATAATGGGAAGTAGGCACTTTAAAGTGGGGTAGTTACTTGATGGAAACCAACTGGCTGACGAAATTTCCTGTTCCGCTGATCGATCCGTATGCCGCTAATTGCCCATCGCGCCAAATCCTCGATCTGGTAGGCGATAAATGGACATCGCTGATCATTTTGCTGCTTTCCGACGGGCCAAAACGTTTTTCGATGCTCCAGCGCAGCATTCAAGGCATCTCGCAAAAGATGTTGACGCAAACGCTGCGCAGCCTTGAGCGCGATGGGTTGATCAGCCGGACGCTGTATCCCGAAGTCCCGCTGCGCGTGGAATATGCGTTGACACCGTTGGGCGAGACGCTGTGCGCGCCGATCAGCGCCATCGTGCATTGGGCGGAGGAGCATTTCGCGGAAGTGGCGGCATCTCAGGCCACCTATGATGCGCGCAGCAGCGAAGTTTCGTGATCTCATATGACTGACGCTTGAAGGGGACGTTTCCCTCCGCTACAATGCCAGCGCACGATTGTTGCGGAGGTTGAGAGATCATGAGCGTTCAACAAGCCTACAACACGTGGGCGGCGACCTATAATACGGACACCAATGCCACGCGTGATCTCGATGGGCAGATCACGCGAACACTCCTCGCGGGACAGCACTATCACAGCATCCTTGAATTGGGCGTGGGCACTGGCAAAAATACGTCATTCTTCGCGCAGATCGGGGATCGCGTCGTCTCGGTGGATTTTTCAAGCGAGATGATCAAGCAAGCCAGCGCCAAAAGCTACGGAAAAACGCCGCTGTTCATCCTTGCCGACCTCACCAACGATTGGCCTTGCGCCGAAAGCAGCGTCAACCTCGTGACGTGCAATCTGATCCTTGAGCATATCGCTGATCTCGATGGATTTTTCGTCAAAGCTCACGCGGCGTTAGCGATGGGTGGTCAGTTTTTCATCAGCGAACTGCACCCGTTCAAGCAGTATCAGGGCAAGAAAGCGGTCTATCAGCATCAGGGCGAAAAACACGAGATTCTAGCGTTTGTGCATCACGTGTCCGATTTCGTGAAGGCGGGCGAAGGGGCTGGTTTTACGCTCAGGCATCTGGGCGAGTGGTGGGATGAAGCAGATCGGCAGACTCCGCCACGGTTGATCTCGTTTTTGTTCGAGAAGCGCTAGATAACTCATCGAACGTGCGGCACAGGCAGCGGACTAACTGCCTGTGCCGCAGCAGCGCCATTATTTCTTGGTGACGGGTATCCCGATGGGCAACTTCATCTTGACGCTGTTGGGAATGTTGGTGAATTCCGCGAATACCCAACCCTTTTTGCCTTTATGCGTGATATACAACCACTGATTGTCAGCACTACGGGCAATCACCGTAAGCGGCGTGTTCAGCGCGAGCGTTTCGATGACTAACCCCTCGGTGAGATCAGGCAGCGTACGGAAGATCAGGCGGGTGGTCGTGCGTACCGTGCCGTCATAGGGTATCACGGCGGGCTGAACAGGCACGGTGGTGGCGATTGGCACCGTTTCGTTGGAAGTGGTATCCGACGCTGCTGGCGTTGTGACGACTTTCGGCGCGGTATAAGCCGTGGGCACGATTTTGCAGAGAGACGGATTAAAGGTGAATGTGTAGCCTGTGCGACCATCTTGCAGTTTCAACTGGTTGGTCGGCAGTGCCCAGACTTGCAACGTCGCGGTATCTCCGACCAACACAGGCTGCCCGGTCGCGATGGCTTGACCTAGCCCGCTGCTGACGGTTTGCGCGGCGGCAGTGTATAAGTACTGCCCGTTGTAGCCGTTGATGATCCAGACATCGAGCGCCCCATCGTCACGGCAATAAGCCGTCATGGTCGCAATCGGATCAAGATAATTGACGCGATCATCAAACGAGTTGTAATGCGGGCAAATCTCGTTCCCCTGCGCATCACGGCAAGGGTCTTGTGCATAAACGGGCGAGGCGACGAACCCCGTACACAGCACGATAACGAGTAAGACAAGCGACAGCAAGCGTTTCACGGCATAACCTCATTGGCGGGACGACCTCATTACCCTGATTATGCTCATCCTGCGCTAATCTGACAGGGCTAATCCGCCACGCTTGATGCACGCTTGTTGGCTGATTCACCTACGGTGTGAGCAGCCCGTGCGCTTTGATATAGTCGGCAATCAGATTTTCTAGCAGCAAATTGCCGGATGGGTCGAGATGCGAGTCGAAACCGTAATAGATGGTTTGTCCCTGATTGACGGCAGCTTTCAGCGCCGGAAGCGCATCGATGCAGTCCCACCCTTGCTGCTGACACTGTTCAAGCAGTTGGCGGCGACCTTCCCCGATTGGCTCGATGTAATCGCTGCCGAGTTTATCTTTGATCAGGTCGGCGTAGGCTTCCTCTTTGACGGGAATGTATACGAACAACACGCGTGGTTTAGTCTCGACCTGTTCCTGCAAAAATTTGACCGCTTCGGCGTGCGCCTCTAGGTTGCGCTTGATGCCGTACTGCGTGTCGCCATATTGCAACGTGTAGGGATGCGCGTATTCATCCGTGTGGATCGACATCGGGCGTCCGTTCAGGATCACTTCTTGAAAATGCTGGTACGGCGAAATCTTTTTGGGCGGGTTCAGCCTCGCGTCGATGATCCTCCACACAGCCGAAATGCTGCTCAGGCCGGTGACGGGTGGATCGGGATCGGGGTAGGGGCCTTTGCTCAGGTCGCCCACCTCGCCGCGAATCTTGGCGAGGTCATAGTCATCCGACATATCATTCGGGAACCATACCCACACAATCAATTTGGGCTTCATGGGCGGCGTCAGTTCTTTCATCAGGTTGAACTGCCCGCTAGGGCCAGTACCGGGGATGGCGGCGTTGAAGACGTGCCAGCCATCATCGAGATTCAGACGCTTCACCCAACAATCTTCCCATTTGACCCAACACCACGTGAACGAGTCGCCAAAGGTCATGATGTCCAGCGGCCATTGGGGCGCATCGCTGCGCAAGCCAGCACGGTGCCCATCCCACGCGCTGATGGTGTCGTAAGTGAACTGCGCATCGCTCCAGCGGACGGGAAAGTCCTTCAAGCCGACGGGCATCCGCACCTGAAAATCGTGGTCGATGATGAATGGCTGCGCGGGGATGATGGTTTCTTCCGACCACGGCACACGGCGCACGCTCTGGATCGTGCCCTGTATGCCGGGTGGGAGCATGTCAAACGTCACCCGCAGCAGTATTTCTAGCAGCAGCCAGCTCAACAAGATTCCGAACAGAAGGGGGAAAACGCGTTTTGCAACGGCGATCAATGTTCGCTTCATGAATTGTATTCAGCCTGTTCCGCACAACTACCATCATTTTTGGCACATGTGCGGATTAAATGCAAAAGGAGGCGGGGTTCCGTCAGCATGGTATCCTCATCTACCGCATCGACATGTTGGTTTGCATCAAAAAGACCCCTGTCTCCGCCCACGAGTTTATAATTCGTCTATCACATCAAATTGGAAAGAAGTGAGGGATGGAAAATACACTGCTGGTTCAATTGCGTGAATCAGAAAATGCAGGCTTGTTCCTGCTGGCAACATTACTCGGATTGGTGACGGGCATTGGCATTTGGATTTTCCGAGCCGCCATCGATGGCTTTCACGAAATTTTTTCGGTATGGTTGGCTTCTAACATACTCGGCTCGACATTAGGCCCGGTTGCCTTCGTCCTCAGTCTGGCGCTGGCAGGGGCGGTTGTCGGGTTGATCATGGATCGCTTCATCGGTGAAGAACGTCATCATGGCGTCGCGGGCATTATCGAAGCGGTAGCCGTGTCGGGCGGCAGACTGCGGTATCATCGCATTCCGTATAAAGCGATAGCTTCGGCGCTCTCGTTGGGCGCGGGTGCTTCTGTCGGCCCCGAAGACCCCAGCGTCCAGATCGGCGCGAATCTCGGCTCGTGGTTCGGGCAAGGGCTGCGGCTGCGCGAGGAACATATCCGGCTGCTCGTCGCAGCGGGTGCAGCCAGCGCCATCGCAGCGGCATTCAAAGCGCCCATCGCGGGCGTTTTCTTCGCAATAGAAGTGGTGCTGAACGGAGCCTTCGAAACGCGCTCGTTCGGCGTGATCGTCTTAGCCGCCGTGATCTCCTCCGCATTTACGCAGGCTGTCGAACCGATGCCGGAAATCGGGCCGTTCACGTACAGCCTCGGCAGCCCATTAGAAATTCCGCTGTTTGTGCCGCTAGGGTTAATCGTCGGTATTGTGTCAGCGTTGTTTATGCGCGCGGTAACATGGCAGCATGACCTGTGGCACCATTACGTGCATTTGCCACGCCCGATCAAAACTGCCTTGGCGGGCGCGATGGTGGGGCTAGTCGCCATTTTCTTGCCACAAATCATGGGCACCGGACGCGAATTCATGGGCGAAGTGTTGAATGGGCACGGCGAATTTACGATCCTGTTCCTGCTGCTCATCGTGGTTGGCAAAATCTTGATGACGGCGGTCAGCATGGCGGGTGGGTTCGTGGGTGGAATCTTCGCGCCGACGTTGGTAGCAGGCGTGGCCTTGGGTGCGGCCTATGGCGACATTCTGAAAGCAGCCTTCCCTACCGCGATGGCAACCAACCCACAAGCCTACGCGATTGCGGGCATGGCAGCCCTGATGGCGGGTGTGGTGCGTTCCCCGATCACCGCAATTATGCTGGTCTTCGAACTCACCAACGACTACCGCTTGATCTTGCCGATTATGCTCGCGACAGCGGTCAGTGTTTTCGCCGCCGAGCACATCCACCGCTTGGGCATCTATATGGATGGGCTGCAACGCAAAGGGGTATTCCTCACGCCCGGTCGCGATATTGATCTGATGCAGGGCGTATTGGTCGAAGACGCCATGCTCAAACCCGCGCCAAGCATCAGCGCGTCGGCGTCTCTGGGCGATTTACGTGATGCATTGCGCAAGCAGCATATTAACTCGCTGTGTGTCATCGGTGAGCAAAATGAGTTGATGGGTATCGTCACGCTTTCCGACCTGCAACGGGCGTATAAACCGGATGGCGATCGTGAGCTGACAGTGGGCGACATTTGCACGCGCGAAGTCATCACCGTCTATCCTGACGACGTGCTATGGACGGCGATCCGGCAGATGAGCTTGCATGACATCGGACGCCTGCCAGTGGTAAAGCGTAATTCGCGCGAGGTGATCGGCTTCATCGGACGACACGGCATCATGCGCGCCTACAATATCGCCATCAACCGCAAAATGGCGGATCAGCATGTGGCGGAACGCATTCGCCTGAACGCGCTGACGGGGGGACACGCCTTCGAATTTTCCGTTCCCGCTGCCTCTGGCGTCGTCAACAAAGCCATCAAAGACATCGCATGGCCCAGTGACAGCGTGGTGGCCTCGATTACGCGCAACGGCAAATTCCTGATCCCGCACGGCGACTCTGTCTTGGTGGCGGGCGATCTGTTGACCATCGTGGCTGATCCTGAACTTACCGCCGATCTTAGAGAGTTGATCGTGGGCACAACCTGACCCGTTATACACGACTTCTTTACACGTCCTATGCGAGGTTTTTGCGCTTAAAGGGAACTTTCTGCACAGAATAGGCGTCTAATTAGTACAGAGAGCTAACTCTGAAAGAAGGTAAAAACCGATGAAACGCATTGGTGTGTTGATTCTAGTTGTGTATCTATTGGGGATGGGAACGACCGTCAGCCACGCACAGGGTGGCGCGATCACCTTTGCGGCGGGAGCCACTTCCGCGACTCTGGTCAATCAATATGTGGCGGCGGGCAGCGTCAGCCAATATACACTGCGGGCAATGGCTGGTCAGGTGATGACGGTGCAAATCACCAGCGTCAGCCCGACTCTGGCCTTGACCATTTACGGAGCCAGTGACGGCGTGCCGTTTGTCCGTTCGGACTTTGGCTTGAGTGTATGGACAGGTACGCTGACCATCAATCAGGTCTACGTGATTCAGGTCGTCAATCGCGGCGGCGCGGCGAACTTCAATCTGTTCGTTTCGATCCCTGCCCGCGTGAACTTCAACCGTGGCGCGACGGGCACAACACTGGTTGGTAGAGCCGGTGGCGATCAGACCGTCGAGTATCTGCTGGGCGCGGCGCAGGGACAAACACTCTCAGTAGCCGTGTACGCGGATACACCTAGCCTGTTTCTGAGCATCTATGGCGCTGATGGGACGATGTACCTGCAAAGCATCCAGTACCAGACCGCATGGACGATGCAGCTGCCGAAGACGCAAGACTATATCGTACAGGTGATCAATACGGTCAACACCGCTATACCGTATACATTGCAAGTACAAATCCCTAGCCGTGTGCAATTCGCGCGTGGAGCCGTCTCGACGCGCATTCAGGGCTACATCGAGCAAAACGGTAGGAACGAATACGTCCTCGGCGCACGCGGCGGGCAAACCATGACCGTCACGATCACGTCACCGTATACGACCGTCGGGCTGACGATCTGGGGTGATGACGGTCAGCCGTTGAAGCGCTACGAGATCGCGCCCACCAACGCATGGTCAGGTCAACTGCCCGCGACGCAAGACTACCACATCGCGGCAACCGCATTGGGCGGCGCTACGTCTTACGTGCTGGACATCACCATCGTCAACTAGCTTAACCGAGGCGGAGACTTGCTCCAATCCGTCTATACGCGGCGGCGCTGTGAACTTGATAACGGCGTCGCCGCGTTTGGTATTTCCCCGCGCTGGTTTGTAAATTTTCCTGCGTAAATCGCGTCTATCGTGTATGCAGCCCTAGACGACGCAACGTCATTCGAAGCGACACTTCACCCGCATTTACTTCTCAATGCACTCTCTTAAAAGGATGCTAATCTAGTCTGTTTGCGACTATACTTGATCGTTAATAATACCTTAGGGATGTGCCAAGAATATGACCGATCAATTGTATCCTGCCGAAATGGAAGCAATTTTCCGTAACCTTCCCAAGCTCAACATTGGCGACCAGAAGTTAATCTTAGACGCCTACGAGTTGGCGGCGGATGCGCATCACGATCAATTTCGCAAATCGGGTGAGCCGTACATGATCCACCCGGTGGCGGTGGCGGAGATCCTATCCGAGCTGAAGATGGATGCCTCGACCATTGCCGCTGCGCTGCTGCATGATGTGGTTGAAGATACGCCGATCACACTCATCGACCTCGAACGGCGCTTCGGCCTGACCGTCGCCCGCTTGGTAGACGGCGTGACCAAGATGGATCGCATCCCGACAGAAACAACGGACAACGGCGCACGTCCTAAAGGAGCCAGCAACAAACCGGGCAGCAAAGACGCCGAAACTTTCCGCAAGTTGTTCCTTGCAATGGGCAACGACATTCGGGTCGTGTTGATCAAACTGGCAGACCGCATCCATAACATGCGCACGCTCGGTCATCTTGCGCCGGATCGTCAAAAACGGATGGCGCGCGAAACGCTGGATATTTTCGCACCGTTGGCGAATCGGCTTGGCATCTGGCAGATGAAGTGGGAGCTAGAAGACCTTAGCTTTCGCTACCTGAACCCTGAGAAATACAAAGAGATCGCGGAAGCGTTGGCAGAGCGCCGAACTGACCGCCAAAAGTATCTGGAGCGCGTCAAGCAGAAGATCGAAACCGCCCTAGCCGCTGCCAACATCAAGGCCAGCGTGAGCGCGCGCCCCAAGCACATCTACAGCATCTACAAAAAGATGGAGCGTAAACAGGTCGATTTTAGCCAGATTTACGATGTGCGCGCCGTGCGGGTGATCGTTGAGGATAAGCCCACTTGCTATCACGCGTTGGGCATCGTCCACAGCTTGTGGCGTCCGATCCCCTCCGAGTTCGATGACTACATCGCCGCGCCGAAGGAAAATTCGTACCAGAGCTTGCATACCGCCGTCATCGATGACGAAGGCCGCAACCTTGAAGTGCAAATCCGCACGGTAGAAATGCACGAGCACGCCGAGTATGGTGTGGCGGCACACTGGCGCTACAAGGAAGGCGCGAAAGCCGATGTTGACTTCGAGATGCGCCTGAACTACTTGCGCAAGCTGATGGATACGGTCGAGCACACCGAAGACAACGCCGAAGAATATGTCAACGCCATGAAGCAAGACGTATTCGCCAACCGCGTCTACATCTTCAGCCCGAAAGGCGACATCTTCGACCTGCCCGCTGGATCGACGGTGATCGATTACGCCTACCATGTGCATACAGAGATCGGGCATCGTTGTCGTGGCGCGCGCGTGAACGGCGAGATCGTCCCTTTAACATACGTCCTGAAACCGAATGACCGCGTCGAAATCTTGACCGCCAAACAGGGGGGGCCAAGTCTCGATTGGTTGAACCCGAACCTTGGTTATGTGCATACCACCCGCGCACAGGACAAAATCCGCGCCTACTTTCGCAAGCAGGATCGCGTGAAGAATGTGGCGGCAGGTGCGGATGTGGTAGAACGGGAATTGAAAAAACTCGGTCTCGGCGTCACCCCGCGCGAAACCGTTGCTTCGATCTTCGGCTTCGCCAACGTTGAAGAACTCAATTGGCGGGCGGGCGTGGGCGATATTACCGGCGCGCAGATCGCCACCAAAGTGCTGGAGTTCGAGCGCGAGAAGAATATCAAGCAGGGCGAAGAAGTCCTGATCCGCGAACTCGTCAAGCTGAGTCGGTCGCTTTCCAAAGAGACGGTGGCGATGTTGTTCGGCTACGGCAACAAAGTCGAAGATTTCCTCGCGCAGGTTGGTGAGGGCAACATCACGCCGCTGCAAATCGACCAGAAGGTGTTGGAACTCGAAGGCAAACAGCAGGGCAAACTCACGCAGGCTAAAGCCAACGCTTCGGACGGTATCGAGATGCTAGGCAGTCGCGGCGGGATGTTGATCAATCTGGCGCGATGCTGTAATCCCGTCGTGGGCGATGCCATCATCGGCTATATCACGCGCGGCAACGGCGTCACGGTGCATCGCATCGACTGCAAAAACGTGATCAATACCAAAGAACCAGAGCGCTTTATCAACGTCAGTTGGGGGCGTGTCGCGGAGAAGACCTATCCGGTACCCGTGATCATCAACGCGTACGACCGCGAAGGGCTGATGCGCGATATTGGTGGCGTGGTCGCCAACGAAAACATCAATATCGGCAACGTCAACATCAGCACCAAGAACGGTGTCGCCACGTTCTTGCTGACGCTCGACATCGCAGATGTGACTCAATTAGCGCGTGTCCTCGATAAGATCGAGCAGCTTCCCAACGTCATGGAGGCGCGGCGTCGCACGTAATGTCCCGCAAGTCCCGCCGCGCCAAGCCAGAGCACGAATCGCTTGCGCAATCTAGCACTAGTGAGTATATATGTAGTTTGTGTGGACGGGTGGTAAGCCAAGTCACAAAGCACCACATCGTTCCGAAATCGGAAGGTGGCAAACAAACGGTTGATTTGTGTTTGACGTGTCATTGGACGCTGCATAAATATTTCACCAATGAAACCCTAGCACGCGATAAATCTACCCTTGAGGCGCTGCGAGCCGATCCTGACATCGCGCGTTATTTACAGTGGGTGAAGAAGCATGGTGATCGCGTTTTTCGGGTGAAGCTACGAAAAGATAGGTATTGATGAGGAGTTGATGTTTGATCTAGTACCCCTGTTTGAATATAGTATATTCACATGACAGTGATATACGTATATAAGGTATTCCTAATCTGATAAAACGAATTATAGTCAGCCAATTGCAGTCTCTTCATCTCTACTATATTATCAAGGGCGCTATACCAAGGAGAACGTAATGCAGAATACTGCAAAGCTCTACTATCAAACGAGCTTCCCTGCAAGTGCCCGACTGATCATCCTACACCCTAACTTTGAAAGCCAACATCTGTTGCTTATCGACATCTTGAGTCGCGGTCATTCGCCGCTCATTGTGACGCTGCAAACCCCCGGCTCCGGGTTAGTCGAATTGTGGCAGTTGTTGAGCGATGTGCTGGTGGATAGCGGCAGCAAACCACTTGAGGCGCTCACCGATAAAACCACCGTCGAGAAAGCCGCGCAGATCACGCTCAAGGCGCTAAAGCCGCTCGAACCTGTGACGTTGGTGCTGGATGCCTTCGATTGCTTGCAAGGGGATGCAGTAGCGGAATGGCTCATCCAAGTCGCGGCAGGGCTGCGCGGCGAGAGCCAGATCGTGCTAGGCACGCGCCGACTGCCCGTCGATGTCCTCAAAGCTGCGGCAGATACACCAGCATTGACAGGCAAAGTAGCGCTGTACCCCACCGATGACAGCCGGATGCTGATCGATTATCTCGTACTACCCGCTGACCATAAACTGCTGGAAGTGTACGCGCATGGGCCGGGGCAAGCCTTTGTCAACGGACGTATGATTGAACAGTGGGATGGCGTCTTGCCGCGCTCCTTATTCTTCTATCTGGTCGATCGTGGCATGACCACCCGCGACGAGATTTTCCGCACCTTCTGGCCTGAGCTGAATGTGCGTGAAGCGACCAATGTGTTTCACGTTACGAAGCGCAAAGTGAGCGAAATTCTAGGCTTCGATCTGACGGTCTATTGGTCGGGTTTTTACCGCATCTCGTCGGATATTGATTTGCAGTATGATGTGGTGCGCTTTGGCGAGTATGTGCAAAATAGCGCGGTGGCGGACGATGACGAGGCCATGTTGATGCTTCAAAACGCCATCCACTTATATCGTGGACGCTTCTTAAGCACGATGAACGCGCCGTGGATCGAGACGCGCGGTGAAGACTTACGCAGCACCTATATCGACGCACTATCTTCGCTGGCGCATCTATACGAAAAACACAGCGAGTGGCCCTCGGCGTTGGGCTTATATCAACGCGCGACCGCGATCCAACCACATCGGGAAGACCTTGTGCGCGGGATCATGCAGATGTATAAAGAGCTTGGGCAACCAGAGCGCGCTGTCGCTGCCTTCGACCGCCTGGCGACCTCGCTCAAACGTGACCTGAGCGTCAACCCGGACAAACGCACCGTTGAACTCTTGGATCAGATTCGCGTTAAGCCTTCTCGCAAAGGCGACTAGCGCCTCATCTGCACCCTTTGATCTCTATATCCGTCGTGACTTACCAATTGAGCGTAAGCACGACGGATTTTTTTTGCGAGGCAGCGCCAGCATTCGAATGCCTTCGCCACCTCGCATTAGAACGAACAGCGTAGATTGACGTTAAACGCGAGTCAATGTAAGTTTAATTGAACTCTGGGTTACAACTTATTTCGGGTTAAGGTGCGCTATGACAACGCCTCGGCAGCTTCGTGTGATATTGAGCATCGTACTAGTGATGATAGTGTTTGCGCCTTTCCAAGTCTCCGCGCAAGAAGGGCCAACCCGCTACACCGTGCAACCGGGGGAAAATTTATTCCGCATTGCCCTCAAGTATAATGTGACGGTGAGCGATATTGCGGCTGCCAACGGCATCTCCGATGTTACGCATATCTATGCCGGACAGGTGTTGATCATCCCCAACGGCGACACCACAAGTCAGCCGAATAACCCACCTCCCGCCGAGTCACAACCCGCCGAACAACAGCCAGTCGCCGCGTCGCAACCCGCTGGCGAGGGCGTCTATCACACGGTGCAGCGTGGCGAATCACTGAAGTCGATTGCGGCTAAATACGGCGTCACGTGGCAGCAGTTGGTGGACGCGAATAACCTTGCCAATCCCAACGTGATTTACGTTGGACAGCGCCTATTCGTCCCCGGTGTAGCGAGCGCGCCAGCCAGCCACCCACCCGCTGAAGAAGCTGCCGCCACCGGATCGCGACGACATGTCGTGCAAGCAGGCGAAGGGTTATCGCAGATCGCCGCCAAATACGGCGTCACGTGGACAGCAATCGCCGCCGCCAACAACCTCGCCAACCCCGATCTGATCTATGCGGGCATGGTCTTGATCATTCCCGATAAAGGCACGGAGTCGTATAGTCCGAGTTATGCTGCGCCCAATGCGCCCGATGCTTCCGGCAAAGTGATCCTCGTCATCCTCAGCCAGCAGCGCACCTATGCCTATGAAGATGGCAGATTATTGCGTGCCGTAACCGTCTCCACGGGGCTGCCCGGAACGCCGACGGTGACGGGCGAATATCGCATCTATGTGAAATACGACGCGCAGTTGATGACGGGGCCGGGGTACTACTTGCCCAATGTGCCTTATGTCATGTACTTCTATCGCGGTTATGGGCTGCACGGCACCTATTGGCACAATAATTTCGGGCACCCGATGAGTCACGGCTGCGTCAACCTGCCGACCGACGAAGCCCGCTGGTTCTATAACTGGGCACCGGTGGGGACGAAAGTGGTCGTCCGCTGGTAAAAGCCCCGCTACTGCTTGTTTTCGCCGTTCCACCCATCAACGTGATGGGTGGACTCTCCTTGATCATGTTGCCACCATTCGCAAAGCTTAACTGGCAACTTCATCCGCTACTGCTGCTAAATGTCCCTTCTTTTCATCGACTCGCATGAGCATCAGCCCACCCGCTACGAAAAAGACGATCACGGACAAGATGCTGATGCGCAAATTCTGCGTGATTTGCCCGATCAGGCCGAACAACAGCAGGCCGAAAATGCTGCCGAATTTATCGGTGAGTGAGTAGAATCCGAAAAACTCGCCGGATTTGCTGGCGGGCGTCATGGTGGAAAACAGCGACCGACTAAGCGCCTGTGTGCCACCTTGCACCGTCGCCACTAACCACGCCAACAGCCAGAATTCGCCCGGCGTGTTGATCAAAAATGCCCACACCGCGATCACAATGTAGACGCCGATGCCGAGCAAAATAGCGCGTTTCGTCGTCAGCGCCGCCGCGATGCCTGTGACTAACCGCCTTCCGATGAACCAGCAGAGCAGCAGTCCGACTACTTGATTGATAGCGACTAACGTCAACGTTTGCACTGGACTGTAGGAGAGGTATTCACCTGAACCTAACGTCGCCAATTGCTCCATCACGCCGCCAAATTCATTGCGCGCGATGAAAAAGCCCATGATCGGGAAGGTAATCACTGTCCACAGGATGAACGCCACGAACAAGTCACGGTAGCGTGAGCTTGGGCTGGCGATACGCCCGAACATCAAGGCGTAGGGGAAAGCGACAAATTGCGTGAGCAGCAGCGCGCCCACTAACGTCGTGCTGTTCAGACGAAGTTGCTGACTGCCATACGTGGTAGACAAGCCGATGATCGTCCCGATCCCATCGCTGTACAGCCAGAAGGCTGCCAACATCAGCAGAAGTTGGCGATAGCGGCTAATATGCTGCAAGGTATCCTTCAGCCGTTTAAAGGTCGCAGAGAACGGGTCAACGGACTCGCCTTTGATATGCGAAGCGGGCGGTTCGGGTACCGCGATAAAAAGCGGCAGCGCAAACACAAACCACCATACGCCTGCGCTTAATAAGGCGGCTCGCGTGGCAAGCTCGGAAGATGCCAAGCCCAAGATCACGCAGACTAACAGATGCAGTCCGCCACCGATATATCCTAATGCATAGCCTGTCGTTGACAGCCGATCACGATCATCTTCCCGCGCCACATGCGAAAGCAGTGAGTCATACAGCGTAAACGACATATTCAACGAAATCTGGATCAGGATGAACAGGAGCGCCGCCCACGCAATCGTCCCCATTTGCGTTGTGAACAAGGCGCAAACCGCCAGCGATCCACCCGTCGTCGTCGCGATCAGCAGTCGTTTGCGTTGCCCTGTAATGTCGCCCAAGGTGCCGATGACAGGCGCGGCGATGATCGAGAGCAGCAGCGCCGCTGCGCCGATGTAGGCAAACAAACTAGCGGCGTCTGGCGTATCTTTGGCGATCACCTGATTGAAAAAAACGGGGAAAACCGCCGCGATGACCAAGGTGACGACGGCGGAATTCGCCCAATCATAGAACGCCCACGCGTAATATCGATTGCGATACGTCGCCGCAGAGACGGCAAGAGATGGGGATGCCATACAAGCTCCTTCGATGTGAGTGTATAAAGTTGAACCATGGCATAACATGATAATGGCGGGATCAGCTTACCCGCTTTTGCGGAGATTTAACACAAGCTGATGAGAAAAGTTTTCGTTTCGGAAAATCAGCCGAGAATGACGCGTAATCAACCGTTGCTCGGAGCAAAAACCTACCCGTCAGAAGCTAATCAATATCGGGATGTGTCGCTTGCCATCACGCGCTTGCTATGGTGTCGCTGTTGGACTAGCGGTACTGGTCGCCGTCAGAGTTGGGCTAGGCGTACTGGTGGATTGCGGCGTCTGTGGTGTGGCGCTGACGGGTGTTTGGGTCAACGCGTTGACGGCGCGCAACGTGGCATCGGCTTGGGTCGCCACGACGGCTAGTTCACTAGCAACCGCCTCTTGGGTCTGCTGAATGCTGAGTGCGGTCGTGGGGACAGGCGTCCCTTGTGTGCTTTGGGCATTGGGCGTTGCGGACTGTGCCGGAGTCGCGCTGCTGGTCGCCGTAACCGCCGTTGTACTCTGGCTGTTTAACAAGGGAAACCCTTTCAGGAGGATCACGCCGAGGTTAAGCAGTGCAAACAAGACGATCAAGATGATAGCGATCCGCGAGGCACTCAATCCCCCGCGCGATTTACGCTCTACCTGATCCATTTCTCTTAGGATGCCTGTGATCTCATGCGCGCTGTCTACCGAACGACCAGTATGTTTATTCAGTATTTTCAGCAGGGAGGCCGCGAGCTTGGTTGTTTCTTTCCGTTCCAAAAACTCACGGAGATTCAGGACGATCTTGATTTGTTCCTTAAACGGAATTCTCGGCTGCTTGATCTGCTCTTTGATCGCATCGAGCGCGCTCATCCAGTCTGGCATAGGGGGGGGCGGCGTTGGCGGTTCGGCGGCTGGTAGATTGGAAAGCGCGTTGGCGAGGGTATTCATGCTACTCTCATCGATCTCGCGGAAATCAACCGCTTGGCTGACATCGATATACGCGAGTTTGCCATCATCCGCGACATTTTCGGGGATTTCTTCGAGCGCCACCACCACGACCGGTTTGTTCAAGGCACAAGCGTATTGATACTCCATCCGTCGTGCTTCAGACAGCAGCGTTCGGGGCGTGAGCGCTAATATAAATGCTTCGCACGCCTGAATGGTGCCGAAAATCAACGACCACGATTCTTCACCACTCAAGGATTTGGTTTCTGTGTAGACCTCACGTTTAAGTTTGGCAAGCTGCCCTAACAGCGCCTTCGCCTGTTTTTGATCGACACTGCAATAACTCACAAATATAGCCATATTGGATAGCTCATCATCTTTCAGATTTTCGAATGCCGCGATGAAACGACTTAGGTTGATATTATCCTACTTAGGATGAAAGCCCACTAGCGCCGTGACCCTCTCTGTATTACGAGCGTCATAGTTACGTGATCGTAGGTAGTCCGCCGGGCAAGACCTCGCTCTCTATTGGATAGTCGTTTTAGTGTAATTGATCGGTTCGAATTAGGGTTACCGTAATAATGCGCACCGTCCCCTAAAATTTCTCGATCAATTTTCGAGAAAGGACAATTGTTGGCTGGTAATTTTACATTTTTCGGATTTAGGGAGTTCCCTCATGTGGAATGATCGGCTACCGATCATTCCACATAGGTTGCCTAGCCTTCAGACAAAGGTCAGGGATCAAGTTTGGTCAAGAAGTCTTCGACCGTCTCTTCTGGCGTCGCGTAGTCACCGCCGTGATGCAACCGCAGTGCCTCTTGATGTTTGATCAGCCATGCGTAGAGATCGGCCTCGGTACGTCCGGGAAAATGTTCCAGCACATCATATTTGCGGATCAATTCGATCAGTGGCATATACACATTGTCGTACCAACCAGCCACCGCTTCGTCCCACGAGATGGGACGATTATTGTTGATCCCTAAGAAGTAGCGATGCACCTTGATGTGTTCCAGAATCTGGCGGTAGCGGTCAGGTTCCGTGAGCATAACATTGCTCTCCGGACGCAGTACATTGAGGTTGGTCTGGCGTAAGAAATCCGCGTAGCCCTCTTTGAGTACCAGATCATCAGGCGTAGTGCGTTCGTCAATCGGCACACCCGTAGGAAACTCCGTGACAAACGCTTCCAAAGTTGCCATTCCAAGCTGGCGCGCGACGGATACGCGGTGATTGCCATCAACGACGAAATAGACATCACCAACCTTATACGCTTCGATAGGCGGGAAACCCTCCGCGCCACGTGCCATCGCATCCAACCGCTGCCACCGAGAGCGGACTGAGTTCGTGCGCGGCAAGAAACTACGGGTGAAGTCCTTATAGCGCCCGACGCTGCCGACGATTTTTTCGACCGGGATTTCCTGCAAGCCGAGGTAGCGTTCGTCCCGCAGCCGAAGACGCTGCTTGACTTCCTCGAAGCGCAGCAGGTCGATGTTTTTGCGAGTCAAGAGCGACCAGATTTCTTGCCAGAAGGCTTGCTGGCGCGCTTTGTTGAAATTACGTGATGCTTCGCTTACAGCAAGTGTGCTTTCAGAGTCCACGAGGTGTCCTCCTTGATTACAACGTTAAGACCTTGACCGGGTTGATGTTGATGACCTCGGTGTCTTTCACACGGGTTTGGATCTGTGTGCGACGATCCAACACATCAACATGCCCATGGATCAGGTAGCGAGGGCGATACAGCGAGATCAGCAGGTTGAAGCTTCTAAAGCCCCGATGCGTGCGGTCATTTTGATCATGGATGCCGCGCGGCGGCGCATGAGTCACCATAACATCCAGTGGTCGTTTGAAGCGCAACTGATGGATAAACACCTGCACCCCTAACCCCAACACCATACGGAACATTTCCATCTCAGTATACTGGACAGACTCCCGGTTATAGACCATACAGCCTTCCAGCCCCGCCATCGATAGCCCTCTATAGTAGCGTAGGCGCTCGTGCAGATTATCTCCGCCCGGTCGTCCTACCTCATATTCCGTGTCGTGGTTCCCACGCACGAAGAACAGAGGGATGCTCAATACAGAGGAGATGTACTCCAAGTAATGTGCTGGCATGTCGCCACAGCTAATCAGTATCTCGCAGTCGCCGTACACCCGTGTTAGGTTGGTGGCGTTTTCCATCTGCTCTAGTACATTATCACTAACTGATAGAATTTTCATTTAACACAACGTGAAAGAATGCACACGATTCTTTTGTGTAAAGT
The DNA here is from genome assembly GCA_019637615.1 of Anaerolineae bacterium. Lineage (GTDB taxonomy): Bacteria > Chloroflexota > Anaerolineae > Aggregatilineales > UBA2796 > JAHBVK01. The sequence continues at coordinate 29,679 of JAHBVJ010000011.1, forward strand.
AGACGATGATCCGCCGATTTACCCTCGTTGATGTTACCCCGCATTTTCCGGTGTGCCGACCCATTGCATGGGTTGCCCCGTACCGCCGTGCCTCAGCATCGTGATCTCTGCCATGATGCTGAGGGCGATCTCATGCGGCGTCTCGGCGTTCAATTCAAGGCCGATTGGCGCGTGTACCTTGGCAATTTGCTCCCGCGTAAAGCCGCGTTCCTCCAGCGCCTTGATCGTGATCGCCCAACGGCGGCGGCTACCGATCAACCCTAGATATGGAATATCTGCGGTCAACAGCGGCGGGAAAAGATCGACATCGACGGGCAAGCCGCGCGTAACCGCCGCCACATAGGTGCGCGGCGTGAGCTTGATATGCTGCGTAAGCTGTGCGGGCGGAGCCACGATATATTCGTCCATGTGGGGAATATAGTCGGGATTGCAGAATTCCGCCCGATCATCCGTCACGATCACGCGATACTGCATCCACTTGCCTAATTCCGCTAGTGCCTTGCCAACATGCCCGCAGCCGATCACAACCAGCGTGGGCTGCGTCAACAGCGGCTCGATGAACAGTTCAACCGTGCCACCACAAATGCCCGGATCGCCTTGCTTGAGGTCATTCAACGTGTAGCTGACGAGCTTGCTTTCGCCGCTCTGCATGACCGCTTTGGCTTCCGCGATGACTTTGGCTTCCATCGCGCCGCCGCCCACCGTGCCGATGATGCGCCCGTCGGCCCACACGAGCATTTTGCTGCCTGCATGGCGCGGTAACGAGCCTTGAGCACGGATCACGGTAGCCAGTGCCGCGCTTAGTCCTTTATTTTGTGCGTCTACGATGGCACGGAAGATGTCTTGATCATCCATAGGGCGGGTTTCAGTACTTGCCTTCTCAACATTTAGAGTAAATTTAGGGCGTCTGAAGATAATCGTAGATGCATCTAGTGATTATCCCCCCAGTCCCCTTGCCCTTCCTCTTTACAGCGGAGGAAGGGCGACTTTTCTCAGGCGGCAGCTTACTTCTTGGATTTCCGCTTTTTAGTCGGGAGCGATTTCACGTAGTCTACACTCAATCCCGTCCAATAGCCAAGCTGTTGAACGTCCGTCATGAACTCGGACGGCACTTTCACGTAGTGCCCGCCTTCAGTCGTTGCGCCTTCGACCAGCAGCAGTTTTTGACGCGCCTCTTCCGGCAGCTTCAAATACACTGAATCGTCACCGTACCATGCCGCGAAGATCTCGCCATCCACGAAAAATCCAGCGCCGCCAAACATGCCTTTGGACGTGATGTGCGTCTCCGGATGGCTGTCTACCAGTGAGGCTTGCAGCGCCATTTCGAAATCGCGCACGATGGCAGCTTTTTCCTCTTTGGTCAGGTTACGTTCCATCAGCCTACTACCTTCACTGAAGTCTCGCGTTCAGGGTATCATACTGCATACTATCTATAAGGTGAAGGGTAAGAGACTTGTGAGTACTTCCAAGCGAACCAGCAAAGTAGGTCTGGTCGGCACGGGTATGGTGGGCGCGTCCTTTGCCTACGCACTGATGCAGCACAGCCTTGCCAACGAACTCATCCTGATCGATGCGGATCATGCCCGCGCCGAAGGGGAAGCGATGGACTTGAATCACGGCCTCCCGTTCGTGCGCCCGATGCGCATCATAGCGGGCGATTACGACGACATCGCGGACGCTGAAATCATCGTGATCACGGCGGGGGCGAATCAGCGTCCGGGCGAAACACGGCTCGATCTGCTGCAAAAGAATGCCGCCGTTTTCCGCGACATCGTGCCTAAAATCGATGCCGTCAACAAGGATGCTATCATTGTCGTCGCGACCAACCCCGTAGACATCCTGACGTACATCAGCGCCGAGATCGTCGGCTTCGACAGCGGACGTGTGATCGGTTCCGGCACCATCCTCGATACAGCGCGCTTCCGTTACATGCTCGGAGAACATTACGGCGTCGATCCGCGCAGCATCCACGCCTATATCGTCGGGGAGCATGGCGACAGCGAATTGGCATTGTGGAGCTTGGCGAATATTGCGGGCGTCCGTCTGACGGATTTCGTCGGCGTTTATGGGCAAGGCTACGATGAAGCCGCCTTGAAAGGCATCTTCGAACGCACCCGCACCGCTGCCTATGAAATCATCCAGCGCAAAAAAGCGACCTACTACGCCATCGGCTTAGGCTTGTTGAGCATCGTGGAAGCCGTCCTGCGCGATCAGCACACCGTGATGACGGTGTCCAGCCCGATGACGGGACAATACGGCGTCTCGGACATCGCCATCAGCTTGCCCACCATCGTCGGGCGCGGCGGGATCGAGGAAATGCTGAACTTGACCATCAGCAACGACGAAATCGCCGCCTTCCAGCATTCGGCGCAAACGCTGAAGGAGCGCTTGCAGCAAATCGGCTGAAAACGACCACTCTCATTTAATCAATCTAGCCACAGCGCGGGCTAAGGCTTCTTTCCCGTCGCCGCTCAAATGCACGCCGTCGCCAAGGATGCTGCCGCGTGGGGACGTTTGAAAGAAGGCATTGAAAAGCGTTTGCTCATCTGCCTTCAACGGCGCGTACAAGTTGCCATCAAAAACGGCCTTGGTTGTCCGTCCGGCAACGTAGCGCATGCCTAACCCCGCGAAGGCCTGACTCGCTGGCAAGCAGATCACGGAGTCGCTGCATACGCTCCTGAGTTTGGCGTTAAACGCGGCGACATTTTTGGCAGTCAGCCCTTTGGCGAAGGTGCGTTTGGCGAATGGCGCGGGCGCACCTTGATAGAAATTGATCACGATGATCTTGCCTTCGCCGTTGCTTGCTTGAATAGTCTGGATCAGTTGATTCATCGCTGCCAGATGGGTGTCAGCGGTTGCCCCTTCAAGATCATTCAGCCACGGGATGATGACGGTATATTGGCAGTGATCCGTGAGCAAGGCTTGGTAGGAGTCGGTATCAAAATAGGATGGATGTGCGCTGGAGGCCAGTCCTACCGCTGGTTCACTGCGATCCAGTGCCGTAAATTCCAGCCCGTTTGCCCGTACCGCCTGTTCGACGTAGACACTGACGGGCACGAACCGCGCGACCACGTACCCATAGCCCGCCAACTCGAACACCACATGCCCATACGCTACCGAATCGCCCACCACCGATACACACGGGTTCGCCCCTTGCGCCACAACTGACGAAGGCTGAGAGGCAAGTGTGCCGAGGATAAATGTCATGCTCAAGACAATAACGAGATAGTGCCGGAGCGCACGAACTCTTGACCACACCACAGCCCGACGCTGTACACGCTCGCGTGAAATGCTCTGTTCGTGCATCTATGGTTCGCCTTTATCGGTTGAACAAACGGGTGAAACATCAGACTGATGATTGTACACAAGCGTGATTATACACGTTAAATATCCTGATCGATGCAGAATAATTTATTGGCGGGATGACCTCTTGTCGTCGTAGACAAACGAATAGTGCCGAGGCTAGGGTGCTCGGCACTATCAAATGGTCATTGTCAGGGGGGTATACTGATTACGAATGGGTTTCTAGCTCGCCCACGTTAGGCGGATCCTCGTTTTCCTCGTGCCAGTGTCCCACCTCTACCGCCAGTAGCAGCAGGGGGAAGATCGGCCCGCCGAGCAAGATAATCACGATCACGATATTGGCGATGGTTTGCTCAAATGGCATGAGATACCTCCCCCGTTGGTGTGTTCGTGTTCTGCGGCTTCGGATCAGACGGCTTGGTCGCAGGAACTGGCGACGTAATACCCTGATAGGCCGGGAAATAGTGCATTCCCAGACTAAATACCAACGTCAGACCAGCCACGATGCCAATTGCCGTCGCCCATTCCACCGCGCTTGGGAAATACTGGACGGAGGCGGGGACGGTGAGCTGTGGATCAGCCGCTGTCGCGAGCGGGTGCGCGAAGGCCAGCATCGTCGTATTCCAACGGTTGGCGATGACGCCTGCCATCGTTAGCCCGCTGCCCATCAGCAGCATCCCGATGCTTTTGCGCCGTGCTGCCCAGATCAGCAAGATTGCCGCGACGATCCCGCCGAGGATGATCTCCCAGCCCCAGAACGAGATGCCAAAGGTGCCCGTCATCAACAGCATATCGGATTCAGTGCGCCCCGGTACATAGCCATACGAACCGGCTGTGGTGTCCCAGAAGCGCATGTACAGGTAGATCAGCAGCACAACGCCGGAAATCTGCCCGACTTGAAACAGCGTCTGGCGCGGTACCAGAATGCGCTTGCGCAGCCACTGCACCAGCAGCGTCATCTGCACAGTGAATGCCAACCCCGCCGCGATTGCCGAGGCGATGAACAGCAGTGGCATCGTCGCGCGGTATAGGAAAGCACGTCCAGCGACCACACCATACGTGCCGCCGAGGCTCGATTGGTGCAGCAGCGACAGACCCATCCCCAGACCAGCCAGCAGATAGGTATTGTTGTGGACGCGATGCGCGAAGGCACGCACCCGTGGGAACCGTCTAAAGATCGGTAGTTCAGCCGCCAGCGGGAAGACTTCCAGCAGCAGGATCGTGATGTACAGCGTGATGCACATGGTCACTTCCCACAGCATCGAATGGGGTTGCCAGAACACCCACCCGTGCCAGAAGCGATCCCAGCGTCCGATGTCGAGGAACAGGCACATCAGCGCGCCGCTGTAGCCCAAGAATCCGATGAATACGGCGATGCGGGCAATCGGTCGGAACGTCTCGCGGCCTAACAAGTGTGCCAGCGCTGAGAGGGTGAACGCACCCGCGCTCAACGCGATACACGACAGATCGACCACGATCCACAACCCCCACGGCGCTAGGTCGCTGAGGTTGGTGACGGCTAACCCTTGCGTCAGGACGAGAATGCCCGCGTACAATCCGATCCCGATCGGGATCAGCAGAAACGCAATCCAGATCCAGAACAGCCGCTGGCGTATGCTAGTTATCAGTGCGCTCATGAGAGGTCTCCTCCTCAATTCGGCAGCAGATAGAAGACGCGCGGCTTAGTGCCGAGATTGGCACGCAGCACAATCGACTGTCTGCCCTTCAAAGCCAGCGAAGCCGGACTATTCGGGTCGCGCAAGTCACCGAAGACACGCGCCGAGGTCGGGCAGATATTGCAGCAGGCTGGTGTCGCTTCACGGTCAATCCCCGGTACCAGACCGCGTTCGGATGCCTTATCCAACCGCTGCGAACAGAAAGTGCATTTTTCCACCACCCCGCGCGCGCGGCGCGGAATTTCCGGCGAACCCCATGTACCTTCTTTCGGATTCGGGTCGGTGTTTTCTTTCCAGTTGAAGACACGCGCACCGTAGGGGCACGCCACCATGCAGTAGCGACAGCCGATGCAGCGGTCATAATCCATCGTCACCAACCCATCGTCACGGTGATACGTCGCGTGTACAGGACACACCTCGACGCACGGCGCATTTTCGCAGTGCATACAGGGGCGCGTCAGGAACACCGGAACACCGAAATGATCCTTATCTTCGATCAAGACGTTCCAAAGATGACCATCCGCCGTATCGTTGGTCGCTTGGCAGGCATACACACAGCGACTGCACCCGATACAAGCTTTGAGGTCGATCACCATTGCCCAGTATGGCCCCTTGACATCGCTTTCAGAGGCCATCGCTCTCGGCGCATCCATCGCGAAGAATTGCTGACCGATCAGTTCGCCAGCCGCGCCGGTTAGTCCGAGGACGCCTAGTAACTTCACGAACTCGCGCCGATTCATACGCCGGAAACTGGTATTTTCCAAGTGCTCGGTCGTCGCTTGCTGCTTGCTCACTTCACCCTCCTCCGCCGTAGTATTAGGGCGCTGATGCCGACGATGAATAGCACGCCGACAGCACCACCCGCAATACCCGTTGCCCAGTTGACTTGAGCCGTGTCTTGCAGCGTTTTCACCTGTGCCTCCAAGTCGGCAACATCAGCATTCGGCACAGGCGTTGCCCCATTCGATTCACTGAGCTGCAAGGTATGAATATCACCGTGACATGTAGAGCAGGTAGATGGTTCAACCGCCATCGAGTGTCCGGTCTTCACGGCAAACACGCCAGATGTATCGCGCTCCCGCTTCATGTGGCAATCTACACAGGTAAAGTCCTTACCCGTCGCCGCATCTTTGCCCATGTGGACTTTGTCTTTCAACGAGTCTTTGTGGCAGTTGCCGCAAGTCGTGTTGACATCGCCAGTCACCAAACCGTTATCGTGCGGGGTATGGCAGTCCACGCAGTCGATCTTGGCGGCGTTGTGCGGGCTGATGAGCCACTCATCGTAGGTCGGAGCGTGAGCACCACTGTGGCATTGTCCACATGCCGCCGATTGATTAGCGATCTTGAACGGAGCCGGTGGATGCGCTGCATTATTCTCCGTGTAGTGACAGGTGCTGCATACCACGCCCTCGAACACGTACTTATTCGTCGTGATGTCGTAACCAGAGGCATGACAGCTCATGCAGTACGATGGTTGGCTTAGTTTGGCGAACTCTTTTTGGAAGCGATCATTCAGCGAACTGTTCGCGTGTGGCGACGAAATCCATTTTGCGTGCTGCTCCTGATGGCATTCCGCGCATTGAGCCGGATCGAGTACAGGATGTGGCTGCGGGCCGCTGGATGGTGGCGCTTCAAAGATGCCTAGTTCGGTCTCTACCGCCGTCAGCAGTGAGGCGACATAACGATAGTTGTGGACGCCTAAGCTGCCGTCCCCTTCAACGAAGGCCAATGCCGTCGTCACCCATGTAGGTGTATCGGACTTGATGGCGGCGTGCGCCTTCTTCAGGCGATCAGACGTGGTGGTTTGCGTATCCTTGATGAAATCTTGCATCGCGTCGGGCGCGACATCTTCATGACAGGATGTACAAGCGTCTTTCAGGCCATCGACGCCAGCCGTGTTATCAGGCAACAGCGGTGATGTGAAGTGGGTGGCGCGTTGTTCACTGCCCACTTGCAGCGACGGCATGTGACAGGTCGTGCAGCGCGGGCCGTTTTCACTGGTGAAGTGCTTCGATGGTTCGCCTTGTACCTGCTCAACGACTTGGATGCCTTCAAACATTTCTTTGACCGGGTGGTGTGGCCCTGTCGTAATGTAGTTATCACTGTGACAGCTCGTACACAGCGTATACGGTTCTGCGACGAGGCTGTAATCCGTCAGTGGCGCGTTCTCTTTAGCCTTCAGATGTGGATCGTGGCAGCTAGTACAGGTAATGCCGTATTGTGCCGTTTCCAGCGTCAGCGATTCCGGCGCAGCACCTTTCCGCGTGCCATTTTTCACAGCTTCAATGCTGGCGTTGGTCGCGTTGTAGTCGCTGCTGTGGCAGGATAGGCAATTCTGGGTCGCGTTGGTAGACCCCTTGAGCGTCGTCAGTGCCTTGGAGTGCCCATCTTGCAGCCATTCGTTGTACTGCATGTTAGGACTCTTCGCATGCCCCTTAACCCACCAGTGGACGGGGTCTTCCTCGTTCACCAGCGTGAACACTGCCGGATCAAGCAGCTTCATCCCCGGACGATATTCCGTCGGGTATGGCAAGCCGGACGCCGTATTGGTACCTTGACTGTGGCATTGACCACAAACCTGTGGATCGCTGCCCTTCCAGATGGCGGAGCGCACTTTGGCTAATTGCTCATCGGTGGCGTTGTCACCGCGCGCGTCCTTCGCCAAATCTTGATGGATGCTACCGGGGCCGTGGCAGGATTCACACTGCACACCGTCATCACGCCAGCGTCCACGGTCAACGTTGAGGTCGGTAGTGTGGCAGCCCGCGCAGTTCTTCACGAAATCATAGGCAGTGCTGGTGGGCCACTCGCCTTCTTTAGCGGCGTAGGGTTGCCATTCTTGCTTTTCAACGTTCCATTCGGCGGGGAAGATCGCGAATTTGCCGCGCTCGATCTGATAGACGTAGCGCTCTACGTACCGTCCGGAACCGATGACAAAGGCAATATCATCTTTCGTAAATGGTCGTGAGGCTTCTTCTTCGGGGAACTTAACCGTGCGTTCGGTGTCGCCTTTTGAAAAATCTGCTTTGATTGAATCTTTATTTTTGGAGACATCGATCAACGCACGTCCGTGGGCGGTATCCGCGTGGACACGCGATAAATCCCGATGACAATCTGCGCAGTCATCAGCACCGATGTAGTCGGCGGTGGGTGTGTCGCCGTCTTGCGCCTGTACCGGGACAGGTTCAACCAGCAAGATCAGGCCGATGAGCAGAAACAAAACACCCAAGAGGACGAAGTGATGTGGGTAGATGGGCAGTCGTCGCATAGGGAATCCCTTCATAACGGTTGCGACATTCAACTGACCTTAAGTTTGCGCGTAAATCACCGCCTACGGAAGCAATAGATGTCACATATGCCCGCAATAGATGTCACAAATCAAACATGCAATTCATCGTGTTTTTACGTGTATATCGTGATATTACATGTATCCTGATCCCTATATAATCAGAAATATGGAGGAAAAGGTCATTACTTTCGCTCAAAAGTTTTCAAGCGCGGGTCTCCTTTTTTCAACATGAGGATTCGTGATGCGTCGAATTAACCCCCGACCTGTGATCCTTTTGGGGATTCTGCTTGTAATAGGTGGCTTGTTACTGACGCTCGATACACCGCCCGTCTACTCTCAAGGTGGTGATTCCAAACCAGCAGACTATATCGGGTCAGATAAATGTGCCTCCTGTCATCGTGACATGGTGCGCGAACATGGCCTCACGGCTCATGGACAAGCGCTCGTCGATGTCTCCAAAAATAAAGATTTGATCAAAGCAGATTTTTCAAAAGGCGAAACTGAACGTACTATTACTTTTCCCGATGAGAGCAAAGCCCGCCCCTTTACACCGGATGACATCGAGTATGTAATCGGCACGGGGCGTTATGTAGAGCGTTACGTCTATCGCATCGCACGCGGCAAATTCGCGGTTTTCCCGGCGGAATGGAACGTCGAGAAGCAGCAGTGGCAGTCCTACAGCCCTACACCTGCCGCGCAGGGAGCTACATGGCCTACTGATGCCGCCTACGATTTCGTCACCAACTGCGCAGGCTGCCACACCACCGATCTCAACGTGGCACGTGGTCGCTGGGGCGATGACGGTGTGCAGTGCGAAGCCTGTCACGGCCCCGGCAGCATCCATGCCGACCTCGCCAAAGACGCAGGGCGCAAGCCGGATGCCGAGCAAGTTCAACAGATCCACGCCGCGATCATCATCAGCCCCGACGCACAAGTCTGCGGACAGTGCCATAGTCAGGGACAAGACACCGTCAACCAGCGTCCCTACCCGACAGGTTATCTCCCCGGTCAAACTTTGCTGGATGATAAGCTGTTTACGCTCGTCAAGAATGATGATCCGACGCATTGGTGGGTCACCGGACACGGCAAGAGCAACAACATGCAGTTCAATGAATGGTTGCTCTCGCGCCATTCAAAATCGCTCGACACGCTCAAAAGCAGTCCCGACGCAGCCGCGGCCTGTCTGGAATGCCACAGCGCTGACTATCGGCTAAACGCACGGCTGATCGAGCAGCAGAAAGCGGGCGTACTGAGCAGTGCGCCGGAGCTACCGACAGTAGACACTGCCCAAGCCAGCGTTTCTTGCATAGGCTGCCACGATCCGCACAAAGCCGTGCCGACTGATCCGCAAGCCAAGCCAGATTTCCAGATCGCGGCGGATAGCGACTATGCGCTTTGCACCTCCTGTCACCGCAGTACGGACGTGACCAAAGCGCTGCATCATCCCGTCAAAGACATGTTTGAAGGGCTGCCCGTCGTCGAAGGTATCGCGGGTATCCCGTCCGATCACTTCTCCGCTGCGGATGGCCCGCGCTGCCAGACTTGCCATGTGCCGCGTTTACCTGTTGGTGACTTCACGCTGGCGAGTCATGCGCTTTCCCCGGTCATGCCCGGTAAAACCGACGGCAAACTGCCTGACGCGTGTTCGGGCTGTCATGACGACCTTTCGCGCAGCGACCTCCAAGCGCTGATTGATGACACACAAACCGCTGTACGTGGACGCATCACGTTGATCGAAATGCGGCTCGGTACGATTGCAACACCAGCGGCGGGCAGTCCGGCTGCCGCGCAGTACGATCAGGTACAGAAGGCGCTGGCTTTTGTCAAAAATGATGGCAGCTTCGGCGTCCACAACTATGCCTATGTCAACGCGCTGCTCACCAGTTCCGAGCGCAGCTTATCAGAGTTAAGCGTACCGGGTGCGACCCTGAATCCGACGGAAGCGCCCGCGCCGACTGCCACGCCATCGGAACCGATTGCGCGCGTCGTTTACAGTGCCGAATCCGCGCGTACTGGCGTACGTCCGATGACCGTCATCCTCATCACTGCCACCTTGCTCACGTTATTCGTGGGGGCGGTAGTATTCTTGCGCAGACCCAGAATGCGGAAAGGTGGCTAGTCCTCCAATGCGAAAAAGACTACCGATTCTGGTCATCATGTTGGGCTGTGCGCTACTGACGCTGGCAGTGTTACTCGCTTCTGCTGGAGAAAGCCAAGCGCAAACGCCAGAACCCACCCTTGTTGAGGGTGCTCAACAAGACAATCCTGTCAAATTGTCCAATGCCTACTGCCTGTTGTGCCATTCACAACCTGATCAGGTCTGGACATTACCTAGCCAAGAGAAAATCTCACTAACCATCGATCCCAGCGTGCTCGATAACTCTGTGCATGGCAGCGCCAACGCAAAAGGCGCGTTGCAGTGCGCGGATTGCCACGTCGATTATCGTTTCCCGCATCCAGTGCAAACCGTTCAAACCGCGCGCCAATTCACGCTGTTGCGCTATGCCGCTTGTCGGAGCTGTCACGAAGATCAGTACACGCGCAGTCAAGATGGCGTGCATGGTGCCGCCTTGCGCGCCGGACACACTGAAGCGGCGGTATGCGTCGATTGTCACGGTGCGCACGATATTCACAAGCCTGATGTCCCGCGCGAACGCATCTCGCTAACCTGTGGCAAATGTCACGGCGCGATCTTTGAGCAGTATCGCACCAGCGTGCATGGTGCTGCGCTACTTGGTGAGAGCAATCCTGACGTGCCGACCTGCATCGACTGTCACGGCGTCCACGACATCAATAATCCGACCACAGCGTTGTTCCGCGTGCGTTCGCCCGAACTCTGCGCTCAATGTCACGCCAACGCCGAGGTGATGACGAAGTACAACATCAGCACCGATGTCTTTAACACCTATCTGACCGATTTTCACGGCAGCACCACCGCGCTGTTTGAGCAACAAGACCCGACCGTCGCGACGAATAAGGCCGTTTGCTACGATTGTCACGGCGTGCATAACATCCAGCCCGTAGAGGCAGGCAAAGTCAATGCCGTGCGGGAAAATCTGCTGACCGCGTGTCGGCAGTGTCATCCCGACGCGACCGACAATTTCCCGGCGGCGTGGATCGGGCATTATCCAGTGACCGCCGACGCACACCCCGCGCTCTCGTTGGCGACGAATACGTACAACCTGTTACTGCCGGGGGCGCTTGGCCTGATGGCGATCCTGATCGGCACTGATGTCATCCGGCGGGTGCGCGGGCGGGCAGGTCGCAACCGTCAGAAGGAGGCGCAGCAATGACGCAAGCAGCGCAAGCGCAGCCCGAACGCAGCTACTTCCCGCGTTTTTCGGCGGCGCAGCGATACGAGCATTTTGTGCTCATGGTGGTCTTCATCGGTCTAGCAGTGACTGGACTCTCGCAAAAGTATGCGGCGGAAAAATGGGGGGAGGAACTGATCCTCCTCTTAGGCGGCATCGAGAGCACGCGCATTTTGCATCGTTTCCTCGCCACCATCCTCATGGCAGAAGCGATCTATCACGTCGTGGCGGTCAGTTATCGGCTGTTCGTGCTGCGGCATCGACCATCACTGCTGCCCCAATGGCGTGATGTGCGGGATTTGCGCGACTGGCTGCTGTCCAACGTTGGTCTCAAGGCCGAACGCCCCGCCATGCCGCACTACAATGTCAACAACAAGTTCGAGTATTGGTTCACCGCGTTGGGCACGCTCGTCTTGATCATCACTGGCTACATGCTGTGGAATCCGATTGCCACCACTAACACGCTCCCCGGTGAAGCCATCCCGACCGCCCGCGTCATCCACAGCGATCAGGCGCTCTTGATGGTGTTGTTTGTGGTCATCTGGCATGGCTACAACACGCTTATTCGTTATTTCAACCGCAGCATCTTCTCCGGCAAGCTGTCTCATGCGGCGATGCAGTCCGATCATGCCGAAGAACTTGCCCGTTTGGAATCCGGCGAACAACCCGCTGACCTCGCTTCCGACATCATCGCGAAACGGATGCGCATCTTTGTGCCAGTGGCGGGCGTTTTGACGCTAGGATTAGCCGTCCTGCTGTACAGTTTCGTGACCTTTGAACAGACCGCTTTGACCACCGTCCCGCGTCAGGAAGTGCCTGTTTTTGCGCCGCAAGCCATGCCCAAATCGGGCGATGCCAAAGTCGGCGCGGCGGTCTGGAGCACGGTACGCTGCGCGCTGTGTCATGGCGTGGAAGCTGAAGGTGGCCCCGATGGCGCGCCCGCGCTGCGCGGCACGACCGTCGATTTTGATACGTTTTATGCGCAGGTGCGGACGGGCACGGCTGACAAAATGCCCGCCTTCCGCGCGGAAGAACTGCCGGACGCGTATGTGCTGCATCTGTATACGTGGCTAACGAGCTTGAAGAAATCCTGACACGAGAAGACTGATCAACGGAAACGCAAGAAGCCCCGATTAGAACTATCTAGTCGGGGCTTCTTGCTGTTTTTATGCGTACATTGCCGCTGGCCTGATCTCGAATGCCATTGTCAGGCGCGGCACATTGCGAATTTGAATGCGCCCGTTACTTCGCGGGCGCGTTATTGGCGATCCACTGCCGCAGCAGCGCCATTTGATGGTCGGTCAGCTTGGCGAAGTGTCCTTCGGTCAGCACCTTCACGATCTTGCTTTCGTCTGGCTTCCCCGGCACGATGACTGGCCCGTTCTCGCTGCCCTTCATCAAGCTATCCAGATCGGTTACGCGCAGCCCCTTGGTCGGGGTCGTGCCGTGACAGCTTGAGCATTGCTGTTGGAACAAGGGTTGCAAGACCTCATAGGTCGGATCGCCCGTGAAATCTTCCAGCAGCGGCGTGGGCAGCACTTGGCTGATGCCCAGAATGGTCGCCAGCCCCGGCGCGTTAAAGCCTGCGTACTTCCAATCCACACCGTGACATTGGCTGTTCGAGCAGAAACTGCTGTTATCCGTCCCACCCGGATTCTTGACATCGTGGCAGTTGGCGCAGGTCGAGTCGAACACCGTATAGTGCCGCGCGATCCATGTCGAGTCGAGGTGCGACGACGGTTCGATATTGGAGGTGATCAGCGAGACGGGCTTCGGATCATTGACGCTTACGGTTTGCGGAATCGAGTGGCACAGGTTGCATTCGAGCCGCACGATCTTGTTTTCCGGGCCGATATGCTGCCCATCGTGACAGCGGAAACATCCCGGCGAGTCCTTGTGCCCGACATTATCGGGGTGGGTTGCCCAACTCAGTTTTTGTTCAGGGTAATTGCTTACCTGATACAGCTCTTTCAGCACTTTGATCGCAGTTTGCACTTGTTCGCGACCGTTGGCATAAAATTCTGGATAGTTATCCCGATAATAGGCGTCCAACGTATCGATATTCTGTAGCGCCTCGTCCGTAGACGCATATTGCTCGGAGAGCATTTCAACGGCACGCGCGCGGATGAATGGAATACTGGTGGACATCTGACCGGTATTCAGCACCTTGTCCACCGCGTCAGTTGGCGAGTCGATCAGATGCGCGACACGGTTATGGCAGGTCGTGCAGTCCATCTCCCGCGTGGTGTAATTCTGCAAATTCTGGGTATCGATGGGCGAATTGATCGAAACATAATCTTCGATCTTGCCGTCCGGCTGTTGGACACGCACCCACGGGATTTCCTGCTCGTCTTTATCGGTCGCGATATAAGTAATCTTGTTCTCGATGTGCCAGTGAATACCGCGTCCGAGTCCCTCGCGTTCCGTGCCGCCGCCCGTATGCATCACCATGTAAATCGAACTCAAATCGTTGGTACGGTTATCATCGGCGCGCACGATTTGCCGCAGCGTATCTTCGGAGAATTTCTCCGGGGCGTGGCAGCGTTCGCACGTTTCACGCGCCGGACGCATCTCTGCCGTGCGGATCGGGTATTCGTAACTGTCTAGCACAGTTGCGGCTACCAAGCGCAGGTGCCCGACTTTGCGGAACGCCTGCACCAGAATCAGGTCGCGCCCGATATGACAATCCACGCACGGCACGCGCGCATGAGGGGATAGTAGATACAGCGAATACTCCGGTGGCATCGTGTGGCACGTCGTACCACAAAACTCCACTGAATTGCTGTACTCCCAAGCAGGGGGCGCAATCAGCAGCAGACCGAAGAAGACGAAAATTCCGCCAATGAGCATAAACGTAACCCCGCGTGAACGGGTTGTGATAGGCGGGTTTGAAAAAAGTCTGCGTAGAAACATATGCTTTTTCCCCTGACCAAATCAATTCCAAATAGTAAATCTAAGTTCGTCGGCTTAAGGAATGGGTACTCGTTATGCTGTAAGTTAAATATCGCTAGACTCTCGGCAATCCAGCCCAACTTCACGTGAATTGCCAAAGGCCGGAGATGTCTCCCCGGCCTCATCGAACTAAAGCAGAGCGCTACTCTGCCAGCAGTACTAGCTTATTTCTTCGCGACTTCTGGACGCGTAAGGTTAGCCACTGCATCTTTCCCGCCGACGGCTTCGATGCTGTCGTACAGGACTTGCATGATGTAGTGTGCATTGTGGGCGAACTGACCGGGATCCTTGACCGCGTACTGGTAGTTGTAGGCAGCGCGCAGCAGGTTCGGCGTCCACTTCACAAAGGCATTCTTCGCGTTGATTTCGTCTGGGTCGCCCTTGCCGTTATCATTGGTATCGATGAACCAATACGGATAGCTGGCGGCGTTGTAAACGATGCTCGTACCAGTCTTATCCTTGGCATACGCGGAGAGCGATTCGAGCAGCTTAGCTTGGAACGCGCTAATCTCGGCCTTGATGCCTTCTTTTGCATCGCCGTTGCCATCGTAATCGACATCATCCTTGTCACCGCGGATGTCATCAATGGTGTCTGCGTCTTCGTGGCAGTCCAAGCACGCGTCTTCATCGATCTTCAGCGTGTGAACATCATGGCAATCGCTACAAACGGCAGCATCTTCTTCATCCATGATGAAGCGACCGTTGTATTCTTTGCCGTCGAACTGGTAAGCGCCCTTGACCTCGTCACCGAAGATCGTCGCACCCGCCGCAAAGTAGTGGACATTGCGGAAGTTGAGCTTGTCGGTCACTTCGTCATCACCCACCTTGGCGGCGGCGATGGCTTTGTTCACGCTCACGGTCGACTCACGACCCTGATGGCAGTTCAAGCACAGGTTCGCCTTGACGCCCTCACCAAAGCTCACGACTGCGCCGCTGGGGAAGGTCACTTTGTCGGAAACGCGCAGGGTGAAATCTGGAATCTTGTCGTGGCACGTTGTGCAGGCCAGCGACGTGGAAGGCTCAACGGCGATATTGGTGTTGTTCTTCAAGAAGGTGGGCAGACCGCTGGCGGTGTGGCACTTGGCGCACGTACCGGGGACTTCACCTTCGGCATCCCAATGGCGGAATGGTTCGCCAGTGGCGTCGAAGTGTCCGGGGTCATTGCGAACGAGGCCAGCCGTCGCCTTGTCGCCGCCTTCTACCTTACTGTTGAGCGACTCGGTCGAGTCGTACAGCAGTTCAATGATGTAGGCTGCGTTGTGCGCGAACTTGCCCGGATCCTTGACCGACACTTGGTAGTTGTAAGCGGCCTGCAACAAACGGGCAGTAAAGCTCTTGTAGCCATTATCTGCCGTCGCTTCGTCGTCGTCTACCTTACCATTGGTGTTCTTGTCATTGAAGAAATACGGATAAGCGGCAGGCGAATAAGCGATTGGTGCTTTGGCAACTTCGGTCGCATATTTCTGGATGCTCGTCATCAGAGCTTCCTGCATACCGACGATTTCATCCGCTACGCCTTCGACAATGTTGCCATCGCCGTCATAGTCGGACAGCGATCCCTGCATACGGATGTTTTGGAGGTCTTCTTTGGACTTCACATCTTCGTGGCAGGTCTTGCATTCTTCGACCTTGACTTCGAGCGTATGCGGGTCGTGGCAGCCAGCGCATGTGTTGTAACCATCAACATGCATGAAGCGACGTTGATAGCTCTTACCCGCGTACTGATAGCCACCCTGCGCGTCCGAACCGTAGATCGTCGCCGCAGCCGCAAAGTAGTGGATATTCACGAAGTTCAAGTCTTTGCTGACAGTGTCTACATCGTCGGTCATCTTGGCTTTTTCGATAGCCGCGTTGACCTGCACCGTCGAGGCACGCCCTTGATGGCAAACCATGCAGCGCGTGGAATCGCCCATGCCCTGCACCGTCACGCCGGACGGGAAGGACACAGTCTGTAGTTCACTGGCAACTGGGTTATGGCAACCGTTGCAGTTAATGACGCCGCCGATTGGCTTATCATCTTCAACTTTGCCAGCCGCTGTGCCGTCGCCACCGAGGAAATCGACATAACCAAGGGTGCTGTGGCATTGTGCGCAGGAAGCGGGGATTTTGCCTTCGGTGTTCCAATGGTTGAAGGCTTCGGCGTCTGTCTTGGCATGTGGGGAAGAAACCCATTTTTCATAGTAGTCTGCCAAGAATGTGGGTGGTTGTCCCAACGGATCCGTAATTGGTGCCGGAGGGGTCGTCGTTGGCCCGCCTTGGGCCGCTGTGGGGGTGGTGGTAGTCAAGCTAAGGCCAAAGATTACCAACAAACATCCACACAGAAGTAGGAATTGTGCGCGTCGCATATGGCTCCTTCCGGAAAATAATGTAATGCTCGCACAGAACTAAGTTAGCGATGGAGCTTCATAAGTTCCCGATTTTCTATTTGCTTGGCGTACGCTCCTCTTATACATACCAAGCCTTAAGGTTTGGACGTTACCAGAACATCTCCTTACATAGTAGAAGGTTGTCCTCGCTGTCCACAGTGACAAACATCAGGTTGCTTGTAGATCATCCTCCTCTACTCAAGTTTCACGCCCGCGAATGAGCGAAATCAGGAGTGACTTTTGTCATGTCACTCCCGAATATCAGCCTTAATGTTGGATCAGCCTATTTGCTAACCGTGATCTTTTCGATCTGCTGTGCGGTCTTGCGCAGACGGTAGACTAAGCTGACAGAATAAATGCCGATGATGGTGGCAATCGCCGTCAATCCCAGCAGTAAATATCCAGAAGTATCAGGGGTCATCATGTCCTCCTCTAAGGCGCATCACTAGCGATTGAATAAACTGGCTTTGACGTTGGCGAGCTTTTCCAGCTTGTCTTGTAGACGAATGCGGTACCACAGCAACGTAGCCGGAACGAGCAGCGCCCACACCAACATGTTCACGCCGATTGCCGCGCCCATCCCACCGCTAACGGCGAATCCGCCCTGCGCGTTCTGAGAGCTAGGGCCAAACACGGTCGGGTGAATCGTGTCGGGACGGATGCGCGAGATCACCAGCGTCAGCAGCACGGTGACGATGGCGAGGATGCCATAAACGGCGGCAAAGCGGCGGCGTGTCTCGGTCGTTTCAATCGCATTCCGCAGCACCAGATACGCGCTGTAGGTGAGCGCCATGATCGCTTCAATCGTCAGGCGCGGATCCCACGTCCACCACGCGTTCCAAATTGGGCGCGCCCAGATCATGCCCGTGATCAGGTTCACCAGCGCCAGCGCGATACCAACTTCGACGCCGGACACCGCCAGCGTATCCCATTTCGTTTGGCGGGTGCGGAGGTACATGACGCCACCAACGACAGTCATACTAAACGCCACGAACGCACCCATGAAGGCAGGCATGTGCAGATAGAAAATGCGCTGGATGTCGCCTTGCACGGCGTCGGTTCCGGCATACACAAGCGCCATATACAAGCCAATAATCACGCCAAGAATGGCGGCGATAGTGAGAATGCGCAGCAGTGCTGGCGTACTCTCGGCGGTTCTCTCCCTTGCTGGTGCATCACTGATGCCGGGAACCTCGTGAGCGATACTCATGTTGTTTCAACCCTTTCTTCGTCGTCAACCTAAGTTTGTTGTTCCCCGGCACAGATGCATCATGCGCCCGGGCAGTATTGTCATTCTTCGAGCACAAAGCCATACATGGCATAACAGGCAATCAGATAAACGAGATCGACCAGCACCAGCATTTCAATCCACGGTGCCCAATCGACCAGCGGCGCATTCCCAAGAGCAGCGGTAGTCGCCTTCACCACTGATAGGACTACGGGCAGCGCCATCGGCAGCATCACGATCGGCAGCAAGCTGTCGCGGGCGCGTGTTTGCGCCGTCATCGTCGCCAGCAGCGTGCCGATGGTGGTCAGACCGAGCGTTCCCAACGGCAGCAGCACTAGCAGCCACAGGCTCAGGCCGGGCAGGTTGTACAGCACCACTGCCAGCGCCAGCAGCAGCACTCCTACCGAGATCGAGAACAGGAAATTGCCGACCAGCTTGCCGAGGAAAATCGACACACGGCTGATTGAAGCCGTCAACATGGCGTCTAGCCCGCCCTGTTCACGCTCCATCGCCATGCTGCGGTTCAGGCCGAGGATAGTGGCAAACGCCACTGTCACCCATACCACGCCGCTGATCGCATCCTGACGCGCCACGCGGTCAAGATCGAGCGCGAAGCTGAAGATCAGCAGACTCAGTGTGGCGAACACCGCCATCGTGCTCATCATTTCGCGGCTGCGGAACTCCGCGATCAAGTCCTTCTGCGCGATAAGCCAGCTTGCCTTGAAGAAGGGCGTTACTATCGTTGAATCCTTCATCATCAAGCCTCGTGTTCCCGCATGGAGGACATGCCTGTAACTGCTGTATACCGTCGTGCTAATGTGTCGCCTTGAATATCTTCATTGGCGGCGTCCCACGCGATCACCCCGCGCGACAGGATCAAGAATCGATCTGCCAGTTGTGCGGCATGGTCGATCTGGTGTGTTACCATCAATATCGTGCGTCCCTCAGCCCGCGCCGCCCGCAGTACTTTGTCGAGTCCCGCGCTGGCATCTTGATCCAAGCCTGTATACGGCTCATCCATCAGCAAAATGCTAGGGTCATGCACCAGCGCACGGGCAATGCTCAAACGCTGCTGCATTCCGCGTGAGAACGAGCGCACCACATCATCGGCGCGGTGTGCCAGCCCCACTTGTTCCAGCATGATTTCTACGCGTTCTTGAGCAGCTTTCTTCGAGAGGTTGTAGAGTTGCGCGAAGAACATCAAGTTTTCGCGGGCGGTCAGACCTTCATACAGCAGCAACTTATGCCCCACCAGCCCGATCTGCGCCCGTACTTGTGCTGCCTCGCGTGGCAGTTCCCATCCGCCGATCAGCACCCGCCCCGTCGTCGGCCTGATCAACCCCGATAGCAGCTTCAACAAGGTAGACTTGCCGCTACCGTTCGGCCCCATCAGCGCCACCAATTGACCGCGCACGAGGGTCAGATCGATCCCGCGCAGGACTGGTGCGCCGTCATACGCCTTGACGAGGTCGCGCAGTTCCACAATCGGACGGGTAGGCGCTTCGGAAGCAGCCGTACCCGCTAACGTCAGTGCGATGGACATTGTGGTTATTCCTCAACGCCCATCAATCCGGCGATCCGTGCTTTCAACGCTTTGCGGCGGCGTTGGTAGGCCGCGTCTGAAATGCGGTTGTTGCTGTGCAAATCGTCAAGCTGCGCTAATTCCGCCAATAACGGGTTAATCTGCGCCTGCTTATCTTGCGGGGCGGGTTTGGCAGCGTGTTTCGCGCCAACATTAGCGCCCGCATGAGCCAGCATCGGTTGATTATTCATGATCCCGCGACGGCGATCTTGGATGAACAAGAAGGTGCCGATCAGGATGAACGTCAACCCGCCGCCAAAGAACAACCCTAACAGCAGATCATGCGAGATTCCGCCCGATGTGCTTGTTGAAGCACTCGCTGTCGTGGACGAGGAAGACGCCGGTACGGTTGTCGCTGCCAGTGCGGCGGATTGTGCAGCCGTGACCGCGCCCTTCATCTCGATCCGTAAGCTGCTGCCAGCCTTACTCTGTACCGTCGCTTTGAATGGGCGGTACAGTACATTACCCATTTGCAGGGGGTCACTCGCCGTCAGCGTCGTATCGCCAAGCGTCGCCGTCACATTCAAATCGGACGGATACACGATCAACTGCACATCGCCCGCGACGGCATAATCAATCGGCAGATCGAGCACGGTGCTTGCCGCGTCATACGGCATCTGGTAGCTGAAGTGGACGAGATGGCGTTCATTCGGGAACACAGCGTCGGTATCGATCACCTGATGCGTCGTATCGTCCGTCACATAGCGATCTTCGCCGTTATTGAAGCTTTCGATCTTGGCGGTCGGCGGGAAGGCCATCCGCACCGATGCATACTGACCGTCTTTCGGCTGTTCAGTCGTCGTGAAAACTTTATCGCCCGTGTTGTTCACGCGGGTCATCTGGACGACATACAAGCCATCTGTGCTTGCCGTGAGTTGCATCACAATCGTCGCGACTTGCACCGCTGCCGGATCGCTCGTGCTGCTGTAGATTGTCAGCGGCACCGTCATCGATCCAGTCGTGGGATCGCCTTGCACCAGATCGCTGTTGAATGCACGCCCTTCGAATGTGGTAGACACGAAATAAGTATGATCAGACTGGATCGTGATGTTATCGAAGCTGTATTTGCCTTGCGCGTCAGCCGTGCCATTGACCGTCGCCTCCTGCATGGAAGCGTCAATATTGTGCAGCATCACGGCTTGATTCGCGGGCACTGATGCGCCAGAGGTGCCCATCGCCAGTGTACCCGTGATTTTGCCCGTTACGGGCGGCACGGTGACTTGTGGGGTCAGCGTCAAACTCGCGTGCGGATTTTCGGTGACGGATGGCATGGTCGCGACCACCGATGGTTCACTGCTCAATCCTCCACACCCCGTGAGGATGAGCGCCATCAGCAGTGTCAACCCGATGAAAGATTTTTTTGTATACACGACATTCTCCCCTTGTATCCCCTCACGGCGCGGTTAATGCGCCGTGGAGCGTGCTGAACGGCGATAAGCCGCCAGCGCTTGCTCGACCGGATCAACTTCTTGATCTTCCGGTTCGTCTACTTCGCTTTCGTAAACTTCCTCTGCCCCAAGCTGTCCGGCAGCATCCAACGCCTGCAACGCCGCGATGCCCCGTTGAAGCCACAATTCGCGTTCGCGCTGATATGCCTCAGCCTCGATCTTCCCCGTCGAGAAGTCCTCGTCCAGATCGCGGATGGCGACGAGTGCGCGTTCGTAAGCCGCATTCAAGCTGAGATCACGGACGACTGCCGTCTTGCCACGGCGCTTTGAGATCAATGGGGATGCCACCCATAGCACCACCAAGATGATCAGCGTCAGGGAGATTCCCATACCTTCAAAGCTCATGTTCTGCTCCCTTTTACGACTTCGCCAGCGCGGCGTCGATCAATTTGCCCAATTCCGGCTGTGTCAGCGGCGCGGGCACAAACGCGCTGATATTTCCCTGTCGATCTACGATGAACGTTTCCGGCACGCCTTGGATCGCGTACTCCTCGGAAATCGCCGTTTTGAAGTCCAAGCCGTTGATATACGTCACGCCGTGCTTTTCGAGGAATTTCTTGGCTTCGCGCTCGGTATCGGTATATGCCACGCCGAGGAAAACCACGCCTTTGTCCTTGTATTGTTCCCAAGTTGCTTGCACTTCGGGCGCTTCGTACTGGCACGGGGCGCACCAACTTGCCCAGAAGTTGATTACCACCACCTGACCGCGCAAATCCTTCAGCGACACTTCGTTGCCGTCGAATGTCTTGAGCGTGAACAGCGGCGCTGCGCCCGTCGTCGGCTGACCGGCCTGCTGACGGATCAACCCTAGTGCGAACACGATCCCGATGGCGACGATGAGCAGCAATACGGCGATGCCAGCTTTTCCAACGCCTGTGCCTGTCTTTGGCTGCGCGGATGTCGTCTCGATGTCCATAGCGTCTACCGCTTCGATAGGTGTACTAACCTGACTCATAATCGTCCCTATCCTCTCAACGCAGCTTCGCTAGATCGTGTTCTAGCCGCGCCATATATTCATCATCAGTGTGTAAGGTGGGCTGTAGTTCCGCTGTGGCTGGTGCCGCTTCTGGAAGGCGGTCACGCTGCCGCAAATACCACAGCGCCGCGACAATCGCCAGCGCGCCCAAGACCCACGGCGTCACCAGCGACAGCGCCCGCAGTGTCGGATCGACGGGCGTGCCAACGACGCGATCCCCGAAGCGGGTGACGAAATCATCGATCACCTGTTGGGGCGTCTTGCCTTCTTCCAATTGAATGCGGATTTCGTCGCGCCACTGTGCGCAAGCCGCCGTGCCGCACGTATCCAGTGTGATGTTTTCGCACACGGGGCAATACAGTTGTTTGGCGATGGCGTTCACCTGATCAGCCGTCACAGGCTTGGTTGGATCGCCTTGCGCAAAAGCCAGTTCACTTGGTGTGCTCAGGAATAAAAGCGCTGTCGCCGTCAGCAACAGCAGCATCAGTACCTTGGTCTTCATGGCGTCACCCCTGCATGACGTACGCTCGAACGGCTGGGGACAAATTCGGGTACTACATCGTTCCACGCCGCGATCAGCGTGCCAATCACCAGCAGTACGCCGCCCCACCAGATGAAGTTGATCAATGGATTCAGATAAATTTTGAACGTCGCGCTGCCTTCTCCGACGGCTTCCCAGCTCACCAGTAAGACGTACACATCGCCCTGAATGGTGCTGTATGCGCCTGCGATGGTCATCGTGTTCATGCCTTCGGTGTTCGGGTAGAAGTCACGGCGCGGACGGATTTGCGCGACGGCGTTACCGTTCTGGTAGACCGTCATCTGCGCGATGTCCATCACGCGCTCGTCTTCCGCGATCTGACCGCCGAGGAAGCGATCATAGGTCAGCGTATAGCCGCCCAATTCGACGCTCTCGCCCACCTTCAAGGTGCGCTGTGTTTCCTGTTGGAATAAGGTGCTGCCAATCGTGCCGATCCCGATCATGGCGATGGCAATGTGGATCACGTACCCACCATAACGGCGGCGGTTACGTGTGATCAGCGCATTGAAGGCGTGGAACCACGATTCGTGTTGTGTGCGATGCCGTGCTGCTACACCTCGATACGTCTCGTATATCGCGACCACGCCCGCTAATCCTGCCGCAGCGTAGCCCACGACCGCGATTGGCGTGACGGGCGAAATCAACGCGATCAGCGCGACCAATACCACCGTCAGCGCCAGCGGGATCAACAGGCCGCGTCCCAATTTGCGCAGCGAGGTCACGCCCCACGCGCTCAACGGAGCCACGCCCATCAAAATGAACAGGGCGAGGAACAGCGGCGGTGTCACCGACATGAAGTAATCTTTGCCGAGCGTGATATTGGTGTTGAAGAACAATTCGGAGATCACTGGCGCGCCGAAGCTGCCCCAGAAAATCGCGATGAACAGTAGGACGAAAATGATGTTGTTGAGCGTGAACAGTGCTTCCCGCCCCAACAGGTTGTTGAAGCGATGCTCATCACGCAGTTCGCCCCGTCGCCAGCGCCAGAAAATCAGCGCGACGGCGATCAAGGTCATACCTAGCCAGAAGAAGAACAGTGGGAAGCCGATGCTGCTGCGAGCGAAGCTGTGTACGCTGTCCACCAAGCCGCTGCGGGTGGCGAAGGTGCCGAATACCACTGCGCTGAAGGTCATGATCACGAGAAATAGGTTCCATACCTTCAGCATCCCGCGCTTTTCTTGGATCATCACACTGTGCAAATACGCTGTCCCGATCAGCCACGGCAAGAACGCCGCGTTTTCGACCGGATCCCAGCCCCAGTAGCCCCCCCAGCCTAGCACGTCATATGCCCAACGTCCACCGAGCAGCAGACCGAGGCTCAAGCAAATCCATGCCACCAGTGCCCATCGCCGCGACGCCTTGATCCACGCTGTCGAGAGGTCGCCGGAGGCCAGCGCTGCCATCGCGAACGCGAACGGGATGATGAAGCCCACGAAACCCAGATACAGCAGCGGCGGATGGACGATCATCCCAAAGTGACGCAGCAGCGGGTTCAAACCGTTCGCGGTTGAGGCCAGCGTACTCGCGGCGGGCGGGATGCCATTGCTCGGCACGAACACGCTCTGCGCCACGCTGTTATCCGGCATGATCCAGAAGCGTTCAAACGGGTTCTCAAAAAATAAGACCAACCCCAGAAAGAACGCTACCGTCGCCATTGTGAAGGCGATTACATACGGCATCATCCGGGGGTGTTTCCGCCAATTGATCACCACCGCGCCGACGGCGAACCCGCTCATCAGCGTACACCAGAACAACAGCGATCCTGCTTGCGATCCCCACAGTCCGGTCAGACGATAGAAGATTGGCGTTTGGGAATTGGTGACTTGCCAGACGTAGCTCATCTGGAATTGCTCACCCACCAAAGCGGCGATGAGCAGCCCACAACTTAACAGCAGCAGTGGGAAACTTGCCAGAGCGGCGTTGCGCGCGCTCAGGATCATCTTGTTGGCGGCAGTCCGTGTACCCCACACGGCAGCCGCGACGGCGTATACTGCCGCGCCGAACGCCAGCAGTGCCGCCAGAAAGGCAACTTCAGCGATCATAACCCTCTTCTCCCATACTTCGAACTATTTAGCGGCGTCGTCAATCGCATTATTCGGGCTGATCTCTGAATAACGGCTGGGGCACTTCAGCAACAGTTCGTCTGCGTAAAAAATGCCGTCCGCGCCCAGTTTACCGGTGATGATGGCCTGTGCCTCATCTTGCAACAGGTCGGGCTTGACTTGCCCTTCCATGTGGATGACCAGCTTGGTGGCGTTGGGATCAAGCACCGCTTTGTGGAGTGTCGCCGCCAGATCAGTCGTGTCGGCGGGGATGTTGGCGATGGTGAAATCGATGATCAGGTTCTTGGAGTCGTACTTGATTGTGTCACCGATCA
The DNA here is from genome assembly GCA_019637615.1 of Anaerolineae bacterium. Lineage (GTDB taxonomy): Bacteria > Chloroflexota > Anaerolineae > Aggregatilineales > UBA2796 > JAHBVK01. The sequence continues at coordinate 54,728 of JAHBVJ010000011.1, forward strand.
CCGCGCCGGAGATGCGTACGGTCTGGTTGACGTAACTACCCTTCATCAAATCATTCACGGTGATGAAATAACGTGCGCCTGCTGCTGTCCCGCTGGCGATCAGGTATACCGCCGCCGCGAGAATGACGAGTCCCGCGCCGACAAATTTGAAGTTGATGCCTGAACGCTTAACTGGATTTTCAGTGGCAGGTGTGCTTAAAGGTTTTTCCCAAGTAGTATTTGTCATGTGATCCTCCCCTATAGTTGCTATCTTACGAGAGTCCATAGTGCGAAGGGAGTGACATAGATCATGCTAAAAAAGTCAACTGTTATATTTTCGAATGTGATCTATTGCTGACATATCATAGGGGGGCCTCGTTGGGCGAACAGAAAATCAGCGCCTCAACGACTTGGGAGGGTTGAATCTTTCACAAAATTGCACCTTGACATAACTCAGACGTTCTTTTAAACTAATGTGCGAAAAGTAGCAGAGGATTTTTTGGAGTGCCCCATCAGATCATAGCCGTTCTCAACACACAAATGATCTGAATCGCAAATTCTCTCGGATTCGTAGCAGAAATGATCTGAATTGAGCAGACGAATCAGATCATTTTCAGATCGTTTGACCCCTCCTGACCCGATCCAAATGATCTGATTCCCACGTGTCAAATGATCGATTCGATCATTGCCAATGATCTGATTCCAAAACATATCCCACTTTTTTCGTCATAATTTTGCCTTGGTGAACGTCCATGATCACGAATGAGGCACGTTTGCGCAAACACAAGCCGAAGTCGCACACTTATAACAATGCCTATGACAATCGTACAAAGCCATCCAGCGATGTGGTATTTTTACATAGAATTAGGGTAGTTATGGTAAGGCTGACAAAGGGTATGTAAGATGATCGAGGCAGAGGGACTAACCAAAGATTTCAACGACTTTCGAGCAGTCGATAACATCACACTGCGCGTTGAGCCGGGGACGGCCTTCGCGATTCTAGGGCCAAACGGCGCAGGCAAAACCACTACCGTGCGGATGCTCACCTCCATTCTGGTGCCTACCTCCGGACGCGCCAGCGTAGCGGGCTATGATGTTGTCAAACAGCCGGAACATGTCCGCGCCAGTGTGGGCGTCCTGACCGAGCAGCATGGCCTCTACGAGCGCATGAAAGCCATGGAATATCTGGATTTCTTCGGGCGCGTCTACCGGCTGACAGCGGAACAGCGCAAGCAGCGCTCACAAGAATTGATGGAGCGTTTCGGGCTAGGCGACGCGCTCAACCGCCGCATCGGGGAATATTCCAAAGGCATGAAGCAAAAGCTCGCCTTGGTACGCTCGATGCTGCACAACCCGCCCGTGCTGCTCTTGGACGAACCCACCTCTGCGATGGATCCCCAGAGCGCCAAACTCGTGCGTGATGCCATGTCCGACCTCAAGCATGACAAGCGCACGATCGTCCTGACCACCCACAATCTGAACGAAGCACAGCAGCTTGCCGATAAGATTGGCGTCATCCGGCGTGGTCGTCTGATCGCGTTAGGCACTTTCACCGAACTTTCGCGCCGTTTCGTGGGCGATCCGATGATGGAAATTCAATTCGCGCAGCCGTTGAATGGGCATGCCAAAATGCTCGACGGCCTCGTCAGCGTCGAAACTACGGGCGAAAACTGGCTCCGTTACCGCACCGCCGATCCTCAAGCGACCAATCCGACGGTGCTCCGCAAGCTAACCGAACACGGGGCGCAAATCGTAACCTTGAGTGAAGTGCAGCAGAGTCTTGAACAGGTATATTTGCAAATCGTGGCTGAGGATGAAGGGCTAACACAGGATAACGAACGATGACTACCACACTGAATACAACGTCCCCGCTGGTGGACATGAACGACATGGGAGCCAGCGCGGTTGTCATCCCTAAGCGCACGATCTTAGAGACGTTGCGTAACGCGCTCGTCATCACCCGCCGTGAGATGCGTGACAGCCTGCGCGACTGGCGCATCATGTTCCCTATCTTCGTGCTCACGCTGATTTTCCCGCTCATGGCGCAGGGCATGACTCGCCTGTTCACCAATTTCTTTGTTGCCAATGGCGCAGCGCCCTTGGTCGAGAATTTCTTGCCGCTGCTGCCCATGATCATCGGCTTCTTTCCCGTCTCGATCTCATTAGTGATCGCGCTGGAAACCTTCGTCGGTGAAAAAGAGCGTCGCAGCCTTGAGCCGCTGCTCTCCACACCGCTCACCAATATGGAGCTGTACCTCGGTAAGACCTTCGCCGCCATGATCCCGCCGCTCCTTGCCAGCTATACGGGGATCGCCATCTATTTGGGCGGCTTGATGCTCGGTGAGCAGCAGTGGCGTCCCGAAGTCGAACTCGTCATCCAGATCGTGCTGCTGACGACCACCCAAGCGCTAGTCATGGTCACGGGCGCGGTGGTCATTTCCAGCCAGACGACCTCGACGCGTGCCTCGAATCTACTCGCCAGTTTCATCATCATCCCCGTCTCCATGTTGATCATGCTGGAAAGCTTCATCATGATCACCAACAACCGGTATATCCTGTGGTACCTACTGCTCGGTATGTTGGTAGCGGACGTGATGTTGTTCCTGATGGGCGCGCGCATTTTCAACCGCGAAGAACTTCTCGGTCGCTCCATCGATGAGATCAATCTGCGTTGGGCAGGTAAAGTATTCTGGCGTCAATTCCGGGGCGACGAGCGCGTGACCTCACTGGTAACGTGGTATCGCTACAGCGTGCTTCCCGTCCTCACCCAACTGCGACTCCCGTCTGTGATGGTCTTGATCACGATGATCGGCGTCTTCGCCTTCGGGTTCGGGATCGCTACGGTGCGCCATGATCTGCAATTACCCACCGTTGGTGGCGTCGAGTACCAGCAGCGCATGGATAGCTTCCGCACGCTCTATGAACTAGGTCGCACACCCGGTAGCGTAGTCGCCGTGTTGACGCAAAACCTCCGCGTTTTGCTGGCAGCTACCCTGCTCTCGGTCTTCACCTTCGGCGTGATGAGCCTGTTCTTCTCTTCCCTGCCGTTCGGCATCGTCGGCTTCCTGTTAGGGCAGCCAGCCGTACAAGCCCTCGGCGCGGGCACCTTCTTCATCGCGCTGATCCCGCACAGCATCATCGAAGTGCCCGCCATCATCATCGCGGCGGCAGCGGCGCTGCGGCTTGGTGCGGTCGTGACACGTCCACCTGATGGTCACGGCGTCTGGGATGCGTGGTTGATGGCGCTGGCAGATACCGTCAAGGTTTTTATCGGCGTTGTTCTGCCCATGCTCATCGTCGCCGCCGTGATCGAGGTCTATATCACGCCCATGCTCGTGCGGCTGTGGCTAGGTGCCTAATCTTGTCGCAGCGCAGCCTCGTTTCGGATGCGGTTACCAGCCATGATCGCTGACCGCATCCGTCGCCTACATCAAGAAACCGGATTGCTGCCGTCGGGGCGCGTCGTCGTGGCAGTCTCCGGCGGCTCTGACTCGATTACCCTACTGCACAATCTCATCACCCTTCGCGATGAACTGCACCTCGATCTCCACGTCGCGACGCTTGATCATGGCCTTCGCGGGCAAGCCAGTGCCAACGATGCGGGATTTGTGCAGGCATTAGCCGAACGTTGGGGCATTCCCTGTACGGCTGCCCACGTTGATGTCCCTGCTTTGCTCCGCGCCGGTCGTGAAAAGAACCTCGAAGCCGTTGCCCGTCGTGCCCGCTACGAATTCTTAGCGCAGGTCGCGCGGCAAGTCGGCGCACACACCATTGCGACAGGGCACAATCTCGATGATCAAGTGGAAACGGTCTTGATGCACTTACTGCGTGGGACGGGATTAGCGGGCTTGCGCGGAATGCAGCCTAGCACGCCGCTTTCCACGCTCAAATTGGGGTTGCCGTTTGCTACTGACGACCTACTGTTGGTGCGCCCGCTGCTGACCACGCCGCGCCACGAAATCGATGACTATATCCAAGTGCTCGGCCTCACGCCGCGCCATGACGCCACCAATGATGATCCCTCCTACACACGTAATCGCCTGCGGCATGAGCTGCTGCCACTGCTGGAACAGATCGCGCCCAACTTTCGCGAGGCCGTCGGGCGCATGGCCTCGCTCGTCAGCGCCGACTACGCCGCCTTACTCAGCACGTTGCCCGCCTTGGACGCTGAACGCTCGCTTTCCCGCGCCGATTTTCTCGCGCTGCATCCCGCGCAGCAGCGCCATCTGCTCTATCAACACTATCAGCGCCTAAGCCCGACCGCCGAATCAGCGCTAGACTCCGATGCCCTGCATGATATTCAACGATTCATCGCAGCAGCACCCGCCAACGCCAGCTACAATAATTGGCTGCACGTCAAACACGGACGCGTCTACTTCTATACGGAGCTGCCCTACCCATCCTCTGCGCCTCGCCTCGCCGCTGATACAGAAATGATCATCACGTCGCCTGTGACCCGGTTGGCGGAGGGGTGGAAATTTCTTCTTAATGCGCCCGCTACTGATCTTTCTTCACCCTTATGTGCGCGCCTGACGCTGCCGCCGAATGCCCAGCTCGCCCTACGTACCCCGCGTCGGGGAGATCGCTATCAACCTGCTGGCTTGCACGGTCAATCCCAAAAACTGAGCGATACCTTCGTCAATCTGAAGGTTCCTCAAGCGTGGCGCTCACAAATTCCCTTACTAACGGTGAATGGTGAGATCGCGTGGTTTGTCGTCCCGCTTCCAACGGGACTGCGTGCAAGGCTTGCCGATCCATTTAGATCATCAACATTAAAAAACGGTGAGTCCACTGTCAATATTTGTTTTGCTCAAGTAATAGTTCAATAACAAATTCCCTTTAACGCTTATTCTTAAGCCTACAGGTTGTTGCGTCTACACACAACTTTCGCTATGATTAAGAAAATTCTTCCTGCATTTATGGAATCACAATGGTCGAGAACGGGAACTACACAACCGATGGGGTATCAGCCAACATTCTAGTCGTGGACGATGAAGGCGCGATCCGTTATTCCATTGGTAAGACTTTGCAACGCGTCGGCTATCAAGTTAGCGCCGCTGCCAGTGCTGAAGAAGCGCTGAATATGCTTGGTGAGCAGCTTTTCGATGTCGTCCTCACCGACATTCGAATGCCGGGGTTGACGGGTGTAGAACTACTCAGCCGCATCAAAGAAAAAGCCCCAGACGCTATCGTTATCCTCATGACGGGCTATGCCAGTCTTGGCACCGCCGTCGAAGCTCTGCGGCTAGGTGCGCATGACTACCTCATCAAGCCGATCAGCAGTCAGGATATTCGTCAGAGCGTTGCGCGCGGCTTGGAACGTGCCCAGAATATGCGGCGGCGTCGCCAACTGCTGGAAACCATCCAGAACAATGTCAAAGAGCTGACGGGTGGTTTTGAAGAAACCAGCCGTGCTCATGCTGCGACGGCGGTTGCGCCCGCGCCTGTGCAAGCGCCTGTTACCACCATGCAGCTCGGCCCGCTGACGATCTTCCCCGGACGCTATCAGATTCAGGTGGGCGATAAGCAGCTTAGTCTGACGCCGACGGAATTCGACTTGCTCCTCTATTTAGCCGCCCATCGTGGGCGCGTCGTCCCTTGCTACGAGTTGGTGCGTGAGGTGCGCGGCTATACGGTGGATGAAGCCGAAGCACGCGAAGTCATCCGTCCGCACATCAGCAACTTGCGTCGCAAGCTGGACAAAGCGGGACAAGACCCCGATCTGATTGTTAATGTGCGTGGAATTGGGTATCGTCTGTCTGAACCGAACGGTAACAATTCTGACTAGCGCTCACAGAATTCTGCACATACTTACCCACGGCGAGCCTCATCCCTCGCCGCGTAGTTCCGTAGACTAGGGCGCTGTTCATGGCGAGACCCTATTAACGATGCGAAAATCCCTGCTGATCCTCGTAGTGGTGGCATTGTTGCTGCCCGCTGCCGTGTTCCCTGTCCATGCCCAATCTGACATCATCGACAAACTGCTGCAACAGATGACCTTGGAGCAAAAAGTCGGGCAAATTTTCATGGTCAGCTTTTCTGGCCCGCTGAACGAACCAGCGCGGAACTTCCTCGCACAGATGCAAGCGGGGGCGTTTGCCCTCTTCAGTTCCAACGGCACCAGCCCGGAAGACGTGACGCGTTTCGTCAATTCGCTCCAGCAGATCGCCACCCAGACCGGCGCAAATCTGCCCATGATCATGGCGATTGACCACGAAGGCGGCACGGTGCGGCGTCTGCGCGAAGGCTTCACCGATCTACCGTGGGGACCAGCCCTTAGCGCCATGCCCGCCGCTGATGCCTATACCGTGGGGCAGATCGCGGCGCAAGAACTGCTGGCGGTGGGGATCACCATGAATCTCGCGCCAGTAGCCGATGTACGCAGCGACCCGACCAAGCATTTCATGGAAAAGCGCAGTTTCGGCAACGATCCGATCTCGGTTGGTGGCGGCGTGGCGGCTTATACACAAGGGTTGCAGGCTGGACATGTGATTGGTGTGCTCAAGCACTTCCCCGGTCACGGCGCGGCAGACGACAGCCACAGCATCCTGCCTACCATCAACGCCACGCGTGAAGAACTCAACCGCGTTGAACTCGTACCGTTCAAGATGGGCATCGATGCGGGCGCGGATGTCGTCATGCTCGGTCATCTGGTCGTCCCTGCGCTCGAAACCGTGCCCGATTGGCCTGCTTCGCTGTCTTCCATCATCATCAACGACGTACTGCGCAAGCAGTTGGGCTTCAACGGCTTAGTGATCACCGATGCACTGGACATGGGTGCCATCGTCAACAACGTCTCTCAACCCGATGCCGCCGTGATTGGTGTGCAGGCAGGCGTCGATATGATCGTGGCGGGGCCGCATACGCCCATCAGCAACCAGATCGAGATGCGAGCTGCCGTGCTGGAAGCAGTCAAAACGGGCAAAATCCCCATGCAGCGCCTTGATGAGGCAGTACGCCATGTTTTGATGCTCAAGCAGAAATATAACTTGTTTGGCTGGGAACCCTTGAATCCACAGTTAGCCCCGCAGCGGGTGAATACGGGCGAGCATTCCACGACGGTCAGCGCACTTTACCGGGATACCGTCGCCATCGCCAAGGATAATTTCAAGCTGCTGCCCCTGACCAATGGCAAGACAGTGCTGATCATCTTCCCCGGTGCTTATCCCGCTGCCCAACGCGAGTGCCTCGCCCTGAATCCCAAGGTGCGCAGCCTATCCTATTCGCTGAATCCCACCGATACCGAGATCGCCACTGCCAAGATCGAAGCACGCCGCGCCGATCTGGTCGTGGTCTTCACCTACAATATGTCGGACTATCCGTTTCAAGCGAGTTTGGTGAGCGAGATACCGCCGGAAAAAACCGTGATGGTTGCGCTGGAAAGCCCTTACGACATCGAATGGAATCTCAATCCAGCCGCCTATGTGACGGCTTTCAATGCCTATCCGGGAGCCATCAAAGCGTCCTGTGAGGTGTTGTTTGGTGCCTATCCAGCCAAAGGCAAATGGAATCTCTCGCCATTGAACTGATCACGGCATGAGGCGTCAAGTTACATTGGTGGCAAGCCGCGTATGGTCGCCACCAACGTAACTACCGTCTAGGCATCGACCGAGCGAATATTGATGATCTTGGGTTTGCTTTCTTCGACCTTGGGCAAGGTAATGGTCAGCATCCCGCCTTTGAAATCCGCCACCGCCTGATCGCCGCGCACGGCACGTGGGATTTTGACCGAACGTGTGAAGCTGCCTGTCTTGCGCTCACGGCGTAAGTAAGTCACGCCTTCGCCCGACTCGTCGTCACGCACCTCACCCTTGATAGTCAGGACATCGCTGGTGATCGACACATCGATGTCTTCCGGCTGGACGCCATGAATCGGGCCAGCTTTTACGATCACCGTAGTCTCGGTTTCAGCGACATCAACGGGCAGATTCAACGCACCGCCCGACACATTATTGAGGCCATCAACCACAGCGCTCAATCCATTTTCTACGATCTTAGAGACCGAATCTAGCATTGAGTTTAAGCTTTTCATCGGATCAAATTCGAATTCTGGGGTTCTCCCACTGTCGTTACCATCTGTCATGATACGATTACTCCTCTTGCATAACATGAAAGGTTATACGCAAGCAGGGCGAATTGGTTGCGAAAACACTCATAATCTTATGCTTATGGTGTGCCTCGCTGCCGGGCGTCCCAGATGGTTACGAGCGGCGGATGCTTATTCAGCGCCTTCTTTGCGGAAATCTACGAAACGATAGCCAACCCCGCGCTCGGTCAGGATGTACTTCGGATTTTGCGGGTCTTCCTCGATCTTCTCCCGCAAATAATTCACGTACAACCGGACGTAGTGCGTCTCATCGCGGTATTCGTAACCCCACACCTTCGCCAGAAGCTGCTCATGGGGCACTGTCCATCCGGCGTTCTCGATCAGGTGATATAACAAACGATATTCGGTCGGACGCAGCTTGATGTGCTCGCCCGCCACGATCACTTCGCGTCGGTTGAAGTCCACGCTCAATCGATCATCGACCTTCAGGATCGACTTTTCTGGCGAATTTGGCATCTCAACGCGACGCAATACAGACTTCAAGCGGCTGGAGAGTTCGCGTGGGCTGAACGGCTTCGTGATGTAGTCATCCGCGCCTAATTCGAGGCCAAATACCTTGTCATCTTCTTCGCTCTTGGCGGTCAGCATGATCACGGGAATGGACGAGAATTCTCGCAGCATCCGCAGCGTTTCGAACCCATCCAAATGTGGCATCATCACGTCCAGCAAGACCGCATCAGGAAGCTGAGTGCGGATTGCCTCCAGCGCCTGCAAACCGTCATGCGCCTCGATAACTTGATACCCTTCGAGTTCAAGGTTCATGCGGATGAAGCCGATCATGCGTGGTTCGTCATCGACGACGAGAACTCGCTTCATATCGCGTGGCGTAGCGCGTGGCGCTTTGTTAGTCATCTCATTTTTTACCTTCAGTTGCACGTGCCTTGGTTCCATTGATGACGCCGTGCAGCGCAACTGCCCATCGGCTGAACCAAGGCATCGATCATCCTTAAGCGATAACTCTCAACGACTGTCTTACGAATTGCGGTAAGGCAGCAGGATTTCTTCTTCCTCACCTGTCGGCAGCACTTCAATGAAATTGATGCGTTGCAGCGGAAAGATCAAGGTGTTGACGTTCGGTTCGATGTTGCGCAAATCCTTGTTATCTTTGCGGCGCGGATGATGACAGATCAATAAATTGTCAACAGCCTTGGGCATCTCTTCAACATCTACCACCATAGGGTCTTCATTGGCAAGGTGAAGTAGCAAGGTATAGGCCATAATGCAGATGACTCCATCGTAATGAGAGAATGTGAAAATAAATACAGCAAGGGCACTAGTCTTGTGCCCTTCCGATAGGACGATTGTTGATGTTTTACCACAAAATGCGTGTTTGCGTTACTTCTGCTGTGGTGAAGGCATCGGGAGCGAATTATTACCGTTTCTTTGCAGCGTCTTGAAGTAAATGTGACAAACGAGCTTCCCGAACTTCACTTCATCGCCATCCCGCAAGATATGTGGACGATTCGGGATTAGGCGTTGACCGTTCAGAAAGGTGCCGTTTACACTGCCCAGATCGATCAAATTTAGCGATCCATCCCCGCGTCGGATCGCGGCGTGCATCCGCGAAACGCCCTTTTCATAAGCGCCGAACGGCGTCAGGTCGAGCGTGGGCACATTCGGGCTGGTACCGTCGTAACGTCCCATAGTCGTTTCATCTTGCGGCAGCAAAATCACCGGATCCACGCTGACTTCACGGAAGTGGATGACAATTGCCGAGTTATCGTTGAAGCGTGCGGTTCCCCATGTGGCTTTGCCTTCGCCGCTCTCCTGAATATCCAGCGCTTGGGTCGTGGTAGAAGGCACACCAGCCAACGGTTGACCACATTCTTCACAGAATAGGACACCCTCGAAGTTGGCGTATTTGCAGTTCGGGCAAACTCTCATGGTTCTTAGTCTTTCGATAATCCGCGTGTCTCATCACTAGAAGGGAGCATTAACATCCGCGTACCGTACTTAAGCTTCTTATGACCTTCTTCTGAGAGGGTATTTGTCCCGGATCCAAGGCGCTGGGCTTCTTGCATAGCCACTTGCGCCAATTCAGGCTGACCAGATTGCAGATAGCGTGTCGCCAACTTTTGCAAGCGGTCGGAGGCTTCGGCGGCATTCCCGTTTTTTAGCGATTCTTCCGCCCGTTGCTGCATACGATAAAGGTTGAGTTTACTCAAGGCATCTAGAATTGCCAATGGCGGGTCTTCTACCTGTGGCTCTGGTGAAACGACCAAAACACTATCTGTTACGGTTTTGTAACCCCGTCGTTGTTCACGCACAATATCTGCCGTCACGTCTACGCGCATAATCGTGCGTGCGTCGCTCGCTTCCATGGCAGGTAAAGTCATCGAAAGTAGCACCGACACAAAACTATGACCGGTCAGTTGTCCGATCGGGATCGGATCGACGCCCACGGGCAGCGGCTGTGCGCTTGGCGATAGCCGGAAGATCGACTCGATCTGCACATCGGGATCGGGTGCTAACGAGAGCTGCACACGGTCGAGTAGTGCGTTGCTCAGGGCGCGGATGTGATCGTTAAGGAAGGCGACCACTTGGTTAGGCGAGCTAATATATTGCATACTCCCGCCCGTGCGCGATACCAAGGCATCTAAGAAAGTGTCGTTCCACTCCTCACCAATGCCTAACGCGCTGATGCTAACGCCATTCTGCGCCGCCCGTTCCGCCAATTCAAAACTGAGCCGTTCGTCGCCATAAGTATGCCCATCCGTGATCAAAATGATGTGGTTGACATATTTAGAACTGTTATGCCGCATATTTTCTTGATAGCCGAGCAGCAATCCCTGATACAGTTCGGTCGCGCCCGTCGTTTGGAGCGGCATGATCAGGGACTTCAATTCCTGCTTTTCGACCACCGGATTCGATGCAACCAGTACTTCGGCACGGTCACTAAATGTCACTAAAGAAAAATAATCGCGGTCGGTAAGTTGGTCTATAAGTTGGAAAGCGGCAATTTTTGTGCGATCTAAGCGCAGCCCCTTCATCGACAAGCTGCGGTCTACGATCAGCGTCAGATTGAGCGGCGTATGCACTTGCGCGGGCTGATTGACCAACGAGCGATCCGCCGAAAATTCGACCAGCATATACAACACTTGCTGTTCCGGAATTGCGGTCAACACGCGGCGGCTTGGCACCACCCGCAGCGACACATACGAACGCTCGAACTGTGCCGCCGGACGTTGGATATCATATTGACGGCGCAAAGCGGCATCGCTTAAGACTTCGTAAGCTGCCGCAATATCTCGGAATTGGGTAGCTGCCCCCACATACTTATTCACATCAGGGTGGAAGCGTCGTGCAGCCACCCGATACGCACGACGAATATCATCCGCCGTGCCATTAGGGGGGACGCCGAGAATGCCGTATAAGTCCTGCAACCCCTTATTATCGGTCATACCCTTTTCCTACAACTTGGCATAACGACTCCCAACTTTATTTATCTAGTATAGGAGTTGTTGTCAATGAGAGTCATTTGGCTGACCTATTGAACCATAATTAGCCCGGAATCTGCACCACAATCACTGAAATATTATCCAGCCCACCGCGTTCATTCGCTTTTGCTACCAGCGAATCACAGGCTTCTTGTGGTGATTTTGCCGCGCGCACCAGTTGGATGATCTGCGCTTCCGACAAATGATTCCATAAACCGTCGCTGCACAACATCAAGTACGCTCCCGGAGGCAAGCGCCGCGTGATGGTGTCCACATCGATGCTTTCATTTTGCCCCAGCGCACGGTACAGCACATTGCGCTGCGGATGGTTAGCCGCTTCCTCTTGCGTCAATTGATCAAGCTCAATCAACCGCTGCACGAGCGAATGATCACGCGTGATCTGCTCGATGCCATCCACCGAGATCAGGTAGGCACGGCTGTCTCCCACATGTGCGATGTACGCCAGATCACCGAGGATGATGGCGGCGGTGCAGGTAGTACCGCCTTCGGGCACTTTTTCCCCAACCATCTGGTTGGCTTTAAGCACCGCGTCATTCAACACTTCGGAGATGATTGGGCTGTCGTCATCTTGGCTGTACAACAGTTTGAGGAAAAACTCCTCATTGATGTACTTGGCGATAATACGTGTCGTTAGGGCAGAGGCTTTCTCGCCGTCATGATGCCCGCCCATGCCGTCAGCTACTACGAACAAACCAAAATCCGGCGCGCTGTCCACGCTCAGATTCACGCTGTACATGGCGTATATGGCATCCTGATTATTGGTACGCACCACCCCAATGTCAGAATTCACCCCGAAGATGATGTGCTTTCCCGGTTTGCTGGCATAGGGTTCGATAGGAGGTAGTTGACGGGTAGCACCGGGCATCATTGAATCGTCCATTGGTGGTTCGGGCGGTGGTGTAGCGGATGAATTGGCTCCGTTGGTAGAAGATGTCATTAGTGTTGGGGCGCTTTCCGTCATGACTTCGAGTGCTTTAGGGGGCAGTGACGCGCCCACAGCGGAAGACGAAGTGCTAGTGGAAGCGGCAGCCGCTGCTTTCGCTTCCACAGCGGGCAGGATCGATATTACAGCCGTAATATCGCTTGCAGCAGCGCCGTTCGCATTGACCGAAGGCGTCGCCGGAGCTGGCTTAGTGACCACCTCCGGGGGCTTCTCGGCAGGTATCGACGTCGATGACTGACCGAACAAACGGCGCAAAAAATTCATGAGTTTGAAACTCCACGTTTTAGAGACTTAGCGCATATAAATGATGGTCTGTTGAGCCAATATACAGCGTCTTATCGACGATACACGGCGACGAGGTGATTGGGCCTCCTGTCGTGTATGTCCAGCGCAGCTTACCCTTCTTGGCTTCAATGCTGTAGACATTGTGATCGACACAACCGAAATACAGCGCTCCATTCGCGTGCGCGGGCGAACCAACGATCTGGCTTCCTGCTGTGAAATGCCAGAGTTCGCGTCCGCTTGAGATATCGAACGCATACAGGTTGTTATCTGCCGCGCCGATATAGATCACTTTGCCAACCAAAATGGGCGAACCAACGAACGCCTTGTTGGCACGAGCGCGCCACATGCCGAATCCGTTTATGATCTCAACGGCGTGTACGTAGTTATCCATCGAACCAAAATACGCCACGTTATTATCGATGAGGGGCCATCCTGTGACGGCACGACGCGATTTCGCGTACTTCCATTTGATTTGACCGGAAGTGTCCAGTCCCAACACCTCGCCGTTTTCGGTCGCCACCACGATGCGGTCATTAGTGACCGCTGCACGGCTGCGCATTTCGGCATTGAGTTCGACCTTCCACTGTACGCGGGCGTTGCTGCCCATCACGCGCAGTGCATAGAATTTACCATCATCAGCGCCGAAGAAGACAAACCCGCCAGCGACGGTAGCTGTTGAACGGACGGGCATCTGGCCTTCCGTCTGGAATGACCAACTGACCTTGCCCGTGCGAATATCGACACCGTACAGACGTGTATCTTCCGAACCGAAAATGACAGTGTTTTCTTCCGGCGATATGACTGGCGAACTGCTGATGCCACCCTCCGTCGGGTACTTCCAGCGGAAGCTGCCGTCGGCATTGATCGCATACAAGTTATTGTCGTACGCGCCAACGTAGACTACACCTTTGTAGAAAGCCGGAATACCGCGAATCTCATCCTCACATTTGAACTTCCACAGCTCTTGGATGCTAATCGCTTCATCGAACCCGTTGTTCGCGGCAGGCGCTGGCACATTTACCGTTGGCTGCATGATCGGCGGTGTTGAGATTGTCGCTGGCGTGCTCTGGAACTCAACGGTTGGCAGCGGTTGCGGTGTCATCGGTGCTGCCACGGGCGCTGGTTGGAGCACGACTGGCGTGGCGGCTCCGCCCATCGCGCTGATCGCATCACGCATTTGCGCTGCGCTCTGGAAGCGGTTCGTGCCCTGATACTCCACCGCACGCAAGACGATACGCTCGAATTCAACTGGTATCTCTGAATTAATCAGCCGAATCGGGCGTTCGTGGAAGCTGAATGGCGGCTCAATGCGCGGATCTTTGCGTGTGGCAAGATGGTGCAGGGACGCGCCCAATGCGTAGATGTCGCCTTGTGGTGAGGCTTCGCCGCGATACTGCTCTGGTGGCGAATAGCCCTCCGTGCCGATCATCGTGCCTTTTTGGTTCGCTTGAAAATTCTTCGCGATACCAAAGTCGATCAGGCGGATTCGCCCTTTATGATCGACCATGATGTTCGACGGCTTAATATCGCGGAACACGATAGGAGGCTGATTGTTGTGCAAGTAATCGAGTACGTCGCACAGCTCAATCGCCCACTTCTTGATCTGCTCGAACGGGATGAAATTGGCGGTAAGGTTGATGATCGCTTCTAGATCGCGCCCGTTGATATAATCCATGACTAAATACGCACGGTCGCGGCTCGTGAAGTAATCATATATCTTCGGGATCGCCGGATGATCAAGTGCTGCTAGAATGTTGGCCTCACGTTCGAAGGTGCGCTGCATCAATTCGCGCATATTCGAATCCGTGTTGAGGTTCAACATCTCCTTGACAGCTAACTTGCGATCTGTTTCCGTGAAGTTCATATCTCTTGCGAGATACACCGATCCCATGCCACCGACGCCCAAAACGCTCGTTATACGATAACGGTTGTTAAGTGTGGAACCCGGTTGTAGTGAACCGTCTGCTCCCATCGGTGCTTTCTGTTCCCCCGGTAGCCTTTGTGTATTCATCTCCCAACCCTAGCAAAAAGTGCAACGGCAGTATGAAGTGACGCGGGGATATTGGATAAACGCGCCAACACGATTATAGAGTAGGATTGCCACCCAACGCAATCTCTCTGCTATCTCGCTTTCATCACTGATCCGATGTTTGATAGATGCTGGTAACTCTGGCTAAAATAGATTGATGTCATTATACGTCATCCATGATCAGAAGTATTCATCTTATGACACGAATAGTCGTCTTGGGATTCGCCCCTCTGCCAATTGAAAATCTACGTATGAGCGGCCCCAGCTTACGCACATGGCATTTCGTCAGCATGATGCTGAATGCCGGACACGAAGTTTGTCTGATTGCCAATCGTGGCCTAGATATTTACCCCGCCGACCTTCCCGACATTGTGAGCCAGCAGAAAGATCGCTTGCTATATCATAACGTCTCCAATAGTCAGTGGCACTCACCAGCCGGGTTGGTGCCCTTGGTGCAGTCATTTGCGCCCGACTGTGCTGTCGGCGTCACCACATCCAGCACTGCCGCCGCCGTGCCGTTGATCGGAACCTTGCCACTATGGGGTGATCTCTACGGCAGCATCATGGCAGAAGCCCAGATGAAGGCGCAAGTCTATGGCGATGACTCCTACCTCGCACACTTCTGGTCGCTGGAACAAGCCGCTATTGAACGTGCTGATCGCTTTTCTGCCGTTTCTGAGCGTCAGCAGTGGGCCTTGATCGGGGAACTGGGCATGATCGGGCGGCTGAATCAATATACGGCTGGCTACGACTTCGCGACCACCATTCCTATCGCCTCTGAATCGACGCCGTATACCAGCACGCGCAAAGTGGTACGCGGCAGCGTTGTCCCTGAGGATGCCTTCATCATCTTCTATTCCGGCGGCTATAACACGTGGACGGACGTAGATTGCCTCTTCCAAGCGCTGGAACAGATTCTGAGCCAATATCCCAATGTCTATTTCGTATCGACTGGCGGCAAGATCGAAGGTCATGATGATTTGACCTTTGCGCGCTTCCAAACCATGATTCGTTCCTCCAACCAGCGTGACCGCTATAAACTGCAAGGTTGGGTGCCAGCGGAAGATGTCCCGAACTACTACCTTGAATCCGATCTGGCCGTCAATGTTGACAAACGCTCCTACGAAGCCATACTTGGCAGCCGTACCCGCGTCCTCGACTGGTTGCGGGCAGGCTTACCCTGTGTGATGTCCTCATTGCCCGAACTTGCCGATGATGTGCTCGCTGCTGGCGCTGGCCTGACCTACGAACCGGGCAGCGTCACCGATCTCACGGCGCGGTTGCGCTATTGCCTTGATAATCTTGAGGCCGTTCGCCAGATGCGCCAATGTGCGCAGCAGTTGCTCGGCAAGTTCTCTTACGAGGCCACCACCCGTGACCTGCTGAAATGGCTTGAGCAGCCTGCCCATGCGCCAGATTTCGAGAAGAATGTGCCCAAGCTTGCCAAACCCGTGCCCCCACCACCTGCCATCACCAACGCTCTCAGCACGCGTCGGATGGTCTTGCTGGCAGTCTGGCGGCGTGTCGATGCCTTTAGCGCCAAACTCGGCATTCCTTCTCACCGAATGCGTAGTCTGGCGCGTACAGGTCGGCGTTGGCTTGGCTATGAAACCCAGCCGTTCAAAGCAGCGTACCGTCACTACACCGTGCCGAAACGGATGAAAGCGGGACAAACGTATACGGGCAAGGTCGTGATCGACAATCAGGGCGACCAAGTTTGGCGCTTACCAGAGCAAGATGATCACGCCGTCAATTTGTCGTATCACTGGCTGAATTTGGAAGGGCAAGTGTTAGAACGGGAGGGCAAACGCAGCCCATTGCCGCATCCCGTCAAGCCGCGTTCGCGCGTCATCGCGCCGATCACGATTCTTGCGCCGACTCAACCCGGCTTTTATCAGATCGAAATCGATCTGGTGCGCGAAGGGGTAGCATGGTTCAGTGAACTCGCCGTGCCAGTGCTCAGGTTCAGAGTCGAAATCGAGTAAGCGATGCCTAGCGTCAGCATTATTATTGTGAGCTGGAATTCTGCCAAGATCATCGGCAGTGCGCTCGATTCGATCAGCCAGCTAGACTATCCCGCTGATCAACGTCAGACCGTCGTCGTTGACAACAACTCGGCGGATAACTCGGTGGCGTTCGTTCGGCAGACCTTTCCTGCTGTACAGGTCTTCGCGGAACCGGATAATCTAGGGTTTGCGGGCGGCAACAACGTCGGGATGCGTCGTACGCCCGCTGATTATTACGCCTTCGTCAACCCCGATGTCACGCTGGAACCGGATTGGCTCAGTAACATCATTACCGCGATGGAAGCCGATTCAAGCATTGGCATTGTGGGCAGCAAGATTTTCTACGGCAACCGCGTATTGTTACAACATACTGGCGGCATGTTGCAAGATAACTTGCTCACCTACCACCTCGGCGCGAATCAGCTAGACATCGGTCAGTTTCAGGCACAGCGTGAGATCGACTATGCGATGGGCGCGGCCTTCGTTGTGCGGCGCGGCACCGCCGAACGGCTCGGCTACATGGCAGATGCCTACTTCATGTACTATGAAGAAACCGAATTCTGCTACCGAACCCGCAAACTTGGACAGCGCGTCGTATATCTGCCGAGTGCCATCGCTTACCACAACGAGCGCTTCAGCCTCAGCGGCACACCATCGTGGCGTTATCTCTGGTTCTATCACCGCTCCCGCTATTTGTTTGCCCTTCGTAACCTGACCACAGCCTTAGAGCGCAGTCGTTTCCTGACGGCTGAACGCCATTGGCTGAGTCTCATAGGGCGCTCGGCACGTTATCGTCTGCTCCTCCAACGTAGCAAATTAGCACATTGGCGGTTGTTGCTCAACAATCCGTGGCTCCTGCGCACCTAATCCCCGTTGGTCGGTCAATCAACTGTTCAGACCTTAGCAATTCCTTAACGCACGCTGGTTATGCTCACATCAAGATACCCTTTCCATAGGATGTTGCCCATGACCACGACCAAAACTGAACCGCAGCCACAAGTCTTTTATCCGCTGCTTTCCTTGCCCATCGCGGAAGGTGCGGCGCGGGCGGCAGGCGCATTGATCCGTCGCAATTATCGTCGTTTGCGGAGTGCCGATAGTCACGAATTGCTGGAACAGACCAATCAGGCCAGCGAGAACATCATCGCCCGCACCCTACGTGCCGCCTATCCGGGCAGCCACGTCGCCAGCGAAGAAGGCATCCAATTGCCGATCACCCCGCAGCATGACAACCTGACGTGGTGGCTCGATCCGCTCGATGGCGAATCGAACTTTGCGCACGGCGTACCCCGTTTCAGCGTGAGTGTGGCCTGCCTGAATAACCAGACCAACGAGATTCTACTCGGCATCGTCTACGATCCGATGATGGATGAATGTTTTTGCGCAGTCAGGGGCAATGGTGCGACCTGCAACGGTGAACCGATCAAAGTCTCCCGCACTGAAACGCTCACCGACGCGCTGGTTGCCAGCGGTTTCCCCATCGGGCCGCGTACCGAAAATAACAACACGGCGGAGTGGTCAGCCTTTGTGCCGCGCTGTCAGGGCATCGTCTCAATGGAATCGACGGCGCTGGATATGTGCTATGTGGCGGCAGGGCGCTTCGATATGTATTGGGAAAGCGATTTGGCGATCTGGGACATTGCCGCTGGTGCCTTGATCGTGGAAGAGGCTGGTGGGCGGCTTACGGACTATAGCGGCAACCCTGTAGAATTGAATGCGCCTGTACACGTCCTCGCTACCAACCGCACTCTCCACGCCGAATCAATTGAAATACTAGCCTCGGTAGGGCACTAAAACGGCTTAATGCCTCGGAACCATCATGATCTCAAGCCTTATTCGTGCCGCTTGAGATCATCCCTTTGCTTTACGCAATCGCTTCCAATTTCCCGTTCAAAATGATCGGTTGCATCGCCACCAACTCCGACGCATACGGCATCTCCGGCAGCGGATGTAAACAGTACAACCGCTTATGCAGCACGTGCGCGAATGCCATCTCAATCAACGTGTTGCCGCCGATGTACCCCGCGATTCCTTTGAGATCGGGGTTCACGATCAGCACTACCTCGTAATCCTTCATCTTCTCATAATAGCCTCGGATCAAATCGTGCTGAATCTTGACCTCGGCCTTTTCTTCGATGCTGCCTTCTAGCCGTCGCAAGGCGCGGTGCTTGACGCCTTCCGGTATCTCTACCTCATGCCCTGCCTGCACAAGTTCCGTCTGAACTCGCACAATCTCAGTCGCTGCGCTGATCGAACCACAGATGATGATTTTCATTTGCCCGCCAGCGTCCCGAAATAGTGATCGAAAAAGCGTGGCGCGTCCACCGTTACCGCGACTTCGTGCCCGCCATTGCTCCCTTGCTCTGTCCGCCAATACGTCTCACCCAATTGCGCGGGTTCGGTTAGCTCGACACTGACCTTACCTTGTGCAAATGCGCAGATCGAGTCATCAAAGATCGTGGCGGCAGCCAGCGGATCGTGGAACGTTATCACGGGCGACGACTGAAACCACACTTCCGCAAAATCCTGTACCGTACGCAGCACCGGCGTGGTGAAGCGTTCGCGCACCTCAGTCGCGATCATGCGTACTTGTGATGTGATCTCGATCCCGACCGAACGATGCAGCGGCGGACGTGACCGATACACGATCTCGGTGGCATGAGGGTCAAGCAGCGCGTTCCATTCCAATTGGCGGTATCCATTTACCGCTTCTCCGAAGAACCCGCACATCATGACCAAGCTCATGAGCAAGCGGGGAATCTCTGGATCAAGAGTAAACAGCAGCGCGAGATTGGTCAGCGGCCCAATTGCCAGCAGTGTTATCTCGCCCGGATTCTTGCGGATTGTTTCTCGCAAGAAATTCACCGCCTCTCCGCGCGGGAAATGGCGTTCATGCTCCCAGTGCGGCAAAGCGACGGCTTGCTGTGCGACGGCCTGACGGATCGGCACGATCAACGGGTGTTCCACGCCGGGGAAAATCGGCACCTCTTTGCCCGCCACCTTGCAAATCGCGCTTGCCATCATCGCGCGTTTGTCGGCTTCCCCGCTGACGGTTGTGATGCCTAGCAATTCACACTGCGGTTGAGCCAATAAATAGGCAAGGCACACCGCGTCATCAATATCTGAGCCAATATCAGTATCCAGTAACAGTTTAACCGTCATAGCGCCACATCCCCTCTGAACCATGCACATTACAGCTAGTGTACTGCACACTATGCGAACATGGCATCCGTCCAACTGCTGAAATTGCCCTCTTGACATATCGATGCGCATCGATTATATTGATATATATCGATATGACTGACAAGGATTTAACGATGACTGACCAACCCACCATCAATCCGGACGAAATCCATGAGTTCGTGCGAGAGCGCTACGGCGCGATTGCGCGGTCAGCGGATACAGCGACAGCGGTTAGCTGCTGCGGGCCTAGCGCCACGACTGATGTATCTTGTTGCGGCGGCGAAGCGGGTTCGTGCAACACCACGCTCTACGATCCTGCGCTGCTAGAGGGGCTTCCTGTGGATGTCTCTGGGTTATCGCTCGGCTGCGGCGATCCGGTCACCATCGCGGCGCTGCATAAGGGCGAACGCGTGTTGGATTTGGGCAGTGGCGGCGGCATCGACTGCTTCCTCGCTTCCAAGCAAGTCGGTGCGGAAGGCTACGTGATCGGTGTGGATATGACGCCCGATATGCTCACCAAGGCCAACGCCAATAAGCAAAAGATGGGCGTGCGCAATGTGGAGTTCCGTCAGGGTCAGATCGAGGCCATGCCTGTCGAAAGTGACAGCATGGATGTGGTGATGTCCAACTGTGTGATCAATCTGTCGCCCGATAAACCCGCCGTGTTTCGGGAAGCTTTCCGCGTGCTGCGCTCCGGTGGGCGCGTCTCGATCAGCGATATTGTGACCGAAGGCAATTTCAGCCCCGAACTCCGTGCCCAAGCCGACAAGTGGGCAGAATGCGTGACGGGCGCTATCGACGTCTCTGTCTACACGGGCTTCATGCGCGAGGCTGGTTTCGTGGACATTCAAGTCGTGGACAAATACGATGCGGACGGGATCGTCCCCATCCAAGCGGGAATGCCGCGCATCTTCAGCGCACGAATTACTGCTCGAAAGGTATAGCGCAACCATAGCGGGTTGTCTCCGAATACGACAACCCGCTCCACGCATCATAAACGGAACCTCATATCGGGGGCGAACGCTTCCACATTCTTCAGGTGGCGTCGTCTTGCCAGTCGTGGCAATATCCCGTACCCTCAAACGGCTATCTGTCTTATAGTCTCCCAATCTGTTTCCCGCATCTATACATCTGTACAATCGCCTGTGATCGCAAAAGCCAAGCAAGAGAAGCTACGCGGTGTGTAGTTACTCCATGTGCGCTCTCTCTTATATTGGGGCGGCTCCGCTGATCTTGCGTCAGCAGCGTTTGATGAATATGTGCAGCCTCTTTTTGAAAAGGTCTATGATTGAATCAAAGTTGGGGCTATCTCTGAAAGACCCACTGCCTTGAGTCACAGTCTAAAATTGTAAAATCGCGATGCCGACAGGAACGCACCTGATGGAATATCAAGAACCTGTTATGTTGACTCGCTTCCAACGGATTTCCCAACGCCTAGGTCTTGTCATTGCTGGACTCGGCGGCATTGTACTAATTGGCTGGATATTCGATATTCCGATTTTCCAGAGCATTTTCCCCAATCTGGCGACGATGAAATTCAATACGGCACTCTTATTTGTGCTGACGGGTATTTCACTAGCCATCAGACCTACCAGAATTCTGGTGGCTCGAATACTTGCCACCATTGTTGTCGTGGTTGCCCTATTAACCATAGCAGAGTACCTATTCGGTTGGAACCTAGGGATTGACGAGCTGTTTTGGACAGATGCCGCGACGGTGGCGCAGAATGGCATTTATCCCGGTCGCATGTCCATCATTACAGCACTTGATTTTGCATTACTAGCGGGTAGTCTACTGTGGCGCGAACAACGCTGGAGTCAAGTGTTGATGATCCTTGCCGGAAGTCTAGCGTTTCTGGCCTTGCTCGGTTATCTGTACGGCGTCGAAGGGCTGTATCGCATTCTGCCCTATTCATCCATGGCATTACATACCGCCGCTGGCTTCTTGACACTTGCCGTTGGCATCTATTTATTGGCACCTAGCAGTTCATTAGTGGACATCATCGAAAACTCTAGTGCGGGCAGCCTGCTTATTCGTAGATTATTGCCTATCACTATAGTGCTCATCCTTTTGCTCGGTTGGCTGAAGCTCCAAGGACAGGGGATAGGGCTGTATGGCAACGAATTTGGTACAGCGCTTACGACGCTTTTCAATATTCTACTCTTTGTCGCTTTGGTCGGCTGGATTGCGCATGACCTACATCACATTGACCAGCAACGTCAACAAGCCGTGATTGCCCTGCAACAGGCCAACAATGACTTGGAGCGGCGTGTACGAGACCGTACTATCGAACTCACCCAAGCCTACTACACTTTACAAACGAGTGAGGCTCGGTTTGCTGGTGTGGTCGATACGGCCCATGACGCCATTATTTCAGTTGACGAGCAGCAGCTTATCCTGCTGTTCAATCAGGGGGCGGAGCGTGTTTTTGGATATTCATCGGCAGAAACTATCGGACATTCATTAAATTTGCTCCTGCCTGACCGATTTCAAGGCGCACATGCACAACATATCGTGGAATTCGGTCAATCGTCGCAAAAAACGCGCATCATGGCGCTTGATCGCTCAGAAGTGATGGGGCGGCGCAAGAATGGTGAGGAATTTCCGGCTGAAGTTTCGATTTCGTGGATGGTTTTGAACGGCAGAAAATTCTTCACGGCAGTTGTGCGCGATGTCACGGCGCAGAAACGAGCACAAGATGCCCTCAAATCCAGCGAACAACGCTTTCGGCTGCTGGTCGATAACGTCCGGGACTATGCAATTTTTATGCTGGATGCTGAAGGTAGAGTCGTGAGTTGGAATTCCGGCGCGGAACGGCTCAGCGGCTATCTGGAAAGAGAAATTATCAGGAAGCATTTTTCCCATTTCTATGCACCGGAGAGCATTGATGCAGGTGAACCACAACGCTTATTACAGCTAGCGGCACAGCAGGGCTATGCGGCAACCGAAGGCTGGCACGTGCGCAAGGATGGCTCTCAATTTTGGGCGAGAGTAGACATAACGGCTTTGCGCGATGCGCAAGGTCGTCTAATTGGCTTTTCCAATATTACGCGCGACTTGACTGAGCAAAAGCGAGCGGATGAATCCCTGAAAGAAAGTGAGCTTCGTTTTCGCCGTGCAATCATAGATGCACCCTTCCCGATCATGATCCATGCTGAAGACGGAGAAGTGCTGCACATCAGCAACATCTGGACGGAGCTTAGTGGCTACACGCACGCTGATATTCCCACGATTGCCGATTGGACGGAGCGGGCCTATGGCGAACGACGACAATCCGTAAAGACGCTTATAGATAGCGTTTATAACCGCAATTCACCGCTGAAGGGTGGTGAGTTTCAAGTGCGCACAAAGTGGGGCGAAGTCCGCATCTGGGATTTTATTGCAGCCCCGCTCGGCCTTTTGCCAGATGGACGACGCATGGTATCCAGCATGGCGATGGATATTACCGAACGCAAAAAGATGGAAGCCCTGCTGCGCGAAAGCGAAAATCGGTTTCGGACGATGGCAGAATTGCTTCCCGCGCCTGTGCTAGTAAGCCGCGCTTCGGGCGGAGTCTTTACGTATGCTAACCCCGCCTTTGGTGAGCTTGTTGGCATAGCGCCAGAAAATTTGATTGGAAGAACAACGCTAGATCTAGATATGTATGATAATCCGGGAGAGCGGCTCAAACTATTAGGCAAGCTCAGGATAGATGGGGTGCTCCGCAACCACGAGCTTTATGGAAAACGACCAACGGACGGAAGCCGATTTTGGGTTTATGTAAGCGCTCAATTTATCACCTTTGATAATGAGCCTTCCATCGTATCCGTATTTGTTGACATTACCGAGCGAAAGCGACTTGAACAGGCGCTTAGGGAAAGTGAGGCGCTCTTACGTCATGTGCAAGAAATTCTACCTGTTGGCCTATGGATAATCGATTCTAACGGCAACATCGCCACCAGCAACCCAACCGGACGGCAGATCTGGGCTGGCGTCAAATATGTTGGGATTGACCAATTCACGGAATATAAAGGCTGGTGGCTAGATAGCGGCAACCGCATCGCACCGGAAGAATGGGCTGCCTCGCGAGCCGTAACTAAAGGTGAAACCTCCATCAATGAGGAAATCGAGATTGAGAGCTTCGACGGGACGCATAAATATATCCTCAACTCGGCAATTCCTATACTCAGTGAGCAACAATCGATCATCGGCGCAATCGTCGTGAATCAGGATATTACGAGCCTCAAGCAAACGGAAGTGAAACTTCGGCAGTCGGCTGACGAACTAGAGCGCAGAAACCGCGAACTCCAGACTTTTGTCTACACAGCCTCGCACGACTTGCAAGAACCGCTGCGGAAAATTCAGGCATTTGGCGACCGAGTACAGGCAACGAACGCCATCAACTTGACTGAACAAGGACAAGACTACCTGAATCGCATGATCAATGCCGCTAAACGGATGCAAGCCCTCATTCAAGACTTGCTCGCGTATTCCCGTGTTAGCACGCAAGCCGAACCATTCCGTGCTGTCGATCTAAATATAGTAGTCAAAGCGGTCTGTTCCGATTTGGAAATTGCTATTGAAACTGCTGAGGCGGATATCAAGGTAGACAGTCTAGCCACCATTGAGGCTGATCCAACACAGATGCATCAGTTGTTTCAAAATTTGCTCAGTAACGCTCTTAAATTCCGTGATCCCAAGCGCGCTTCTGTCATTCGCATCAGTGGGCGGTTGTTAGCTCCCCCGACCGACAGTGCAATATTTGACAGTTCGGTAACAGGATCAATGTATGAAATGACCGTCGCAGACAACGGCATTGGGTTCGAAGAAAAGTATGCGCAGCAAATATTCGGCATGTTCCAACGGCTTCATAGTCGTACAGCCTACGAAGGCACAGGCATTGGTTTGGCAATATGCCAAAGAATTATAGACCGGCATCATGGCACAATATTAGCGCGTGGGTTGCTTGGACAGGGCACCTCATTTATCATTACTTTACCTGTACGTCAGGATGAGGAGGACTAGACTTCTATGAAAGATACGAGGCAGCACTTCCTAATTTTGATGGCCGACGACGATGAAGAAGATTGCATACTGACCAAAGATGCCTTACGCGAGAGTCGGTTAAACAATCCTATCCTTTTTGTGCATGATGGCGAAGAACTAATGGCCTATCTGCGCCGAGAGGGCGAATACCGAGACGCACAACGTCCGGGGCTGATTTTGCTTGACCTGAATATGCCTCGCAAAAGTGGACGCGAAGCGCTTGGTGAGATAAAATCTGATCCTCAGTTGCGCGCTATTCCCGTAATTATTCTAACAACATCAAAAAGCGAACTAGATGTCACAAACAGCTATACGCTTGGGGCAAATTCTTATATTACCAAACCAGTTACTTTTCAGGCGTTGGTAGATGTGATGTTGATGCTGAAACATTATTGGTTTGAAATTGTCGAATTACCAGACAGTAGGTAAGATGCAGTTCGACTTTGCGGCTCAACCGCTGCGAATAGTGTTGGTGGATGACGACGAAGATGACTATCTCATTCTACGCGATATTATCACGAATATTAGCGAATTTGCGGTTGAGATAGATTGGGCAAGCACCCATGAGACGGCGCTCGCAGTATTAACACGCAACGAGCACGACATCTGTCTGCTTGATTATTTTATGGGTAAATATACTGGCCTCGATATTTTGAAAGCTGCGCGGGCAAAAGGCTGCCAAGTGCCCTTTATCATGCTGACGGGGTCAGGCAATCGCAGTGTTGACCTTCAAGCCATGAAAAGTGGCGTGGAGTTTTATTTAGACAAGAATCACCTAAACCCTTTTGATCTCGAACGCGCGATTCGCTACAGCATCGAACGGGCACACATTCTACGTGCGCTACAGGATCTCAATTCGCAGCTTGAGGAGCGTGTAGCAGACCGTACACAGCAGCTATTACAAACCAACCTCCAACTAGAGAACGAGATCGAAGTACGCAAAAAAATCGAAGAAGAAGTACGGCATCTAAGGCATGAGCGGGAACGCGCGACCTTAAGTCAGATCGCGCAATATCCAAAGACATCGTTAACAGCCAAAATGCTTGGTATGCGGACGTTGCGCGAGAGCGAGCCTGACACATTTAAGACATTTGTGGATCGTTATGATACATTGTTAGAACTGGCGATGGAACAAATCGCCTATCGGGTTGAACATCATATTTCTACTCAGCTACGTGAATTAGCAGAAGCGATGGGTACCATGCGCCTTAGC
Source organism: Anaerolineae bacterium (assembly GCA_019637615.1). Lineage (GTDB taxonomy): Bacteria > Chloroflexota > Anaerolineae > Aggregatilineales > UBA2796 > JAHBVK01. The sequence continues at coordinate 80,956 of JAHBVJ010000011.1, forward strand.
CCGCGCGACTTAGTAGAAATTCATCAGACGGTGCTTAACACGAAAAACGTGAACATCACTCCTGAAAAAGCGGATACTTATGTTGAAGAAGGTAGATTGATGATATTTGAATTGATGGGGCATCTAAGCTCATACTATCGTAATTTTGCCTTCAACGTCAGTAACCGACAAGGGCGACTTAAAGGCAGCGATCCGACTACGGACTTCCTAGGGGAGGACACGTGAAAGAGAAGTACCAACTGAAGCTCTATATTACCGGCAAAACGGCGCGTACCGAAACAGCCGTCAATATGCTGCGCAGAATTTGTGAAGAAGACCTACAAGGTCAATACCTATTAACGGTGATTGATATTTTGGAACATCCACAGCTTGCTGAAGATGAAAGAATTCTGGCGACGCCGACTCTGATTAAAGTATTACCACAGCCACTTCGTCGTATCATTGGTGACTTATCAGATAGAGAAAAAGTATTACTGGGCCTCGATTTGCATCCATTTCCTCCCACTACAGGAGATTCTTGATGACCCTCAGAAAACAACAGCACATCTTGAAACTCGAAACCGGAATTATCGGTTTTGATTCCATTGCTGACGGAGGTTTGCCCAAGGGACGTATGACCTTGGTTAGCGGATCAGCCGGGAGTGGGAAAACTGTTTTTGCCGCCCAGTTTCTTGCCACAGGTATCCTCAAACACAATCAATCCGGTGTATTCGTAACCTTTGAAGAAACACCGAACGAAGTCCGGAAGAATTTGATTTCGCTAGGCTGGCCTATTCAAGAGTGGGAAGACAGCGGCAAGTGGGCATTTGTGGATGTTTCTCCGCAACCGGGGGATGAAACGATCATCATCGGTGATTATGACCTCGGTGCCCTATTGGCACGCATTGAACATGCCGTTCAGAAGGTAGGTGCCGACCGGATTGCGCTGGATACGATTAGCGCTGTCTATACCCAATTTTCTGATAAGCGCATCATTCGCCGGGAACTCCACCGGGTGGCCTCGGCCTTGAAAATTATCGGCATCACGGCTGTCATGACTGCTGAACGCACGGAAGAATACGGCGATATTGCACGCTATGGCGTCGAGGAATTTGTCGCGGATAACGTCATCATCCTTCGCAACGTCCTCGAAGAAGAAAAACGGCGGCGCACCATTGAAATCCTGAAATTCCGAGGAACATCCCACAAAAAAGGAGAGTTCCCGTTCACCATTAGCCCTGCCGAAGGGGTGGTCATCATCCCACTCTCGGCGATTGAACTGAAACAGCGCTCGTCCTACGTCCGCATCACGTCTGGCAATAAGGATATGGACGAAATGTGCGGCGGCGGCTTCTTCCGCGACTCGATCATTTTGGTATCGGGAGCGACAGGCACTGGCAAAACGTTGATGACGACTGAATTTGTCGCTGGCGGCGCGAATAACGGCGAACGCTGTCTATTGTTTTCCTATGAAGAAAGCCGCGATCAACTCTTTCGTAACGCCACTGGATGGGGAATTGATTACGAGACGATGGAAAAAGAAGGCAAATTGCGGGTGATTTGTACATATCCGGAAGTTGCCAGTTTGGAAGATCACCTGATCGATATTAAGGCAGAAATTGACGCTTTTCAACCTGATCGGGTGGCGATTGATAGTCTTTCCGCGCTAGAGCGCATTTCGACCTTCAAGAGCTATCGGGAGTTCGTTCTCGGTATCACGTCCTTTATCAAAGATCGAGAGACGGCGGGCCTGTTTACTTCGACCACGCCCGCGCTGCTTGGTGGCACCTCCATCACCGAGGCGCATATTTCTACGATCACCGATTCCATCATTATCTTGCGCTATGTGGAAATCTTCGGGGAAATGCGCCGTGGGCTTACGGTACTGAAGATGCGCGGGTCGGGGCATGATAAAGGCATTCGGGAATTCATCATCGATGGACATGGGATGCACATTGGTCGCCCATTCCGGAACATCGCCGGAATTCTGTCAGGCAATATCGTGCATGTAGGATCATTAGGCGACGACCGCATCGACAACATGTTTAAGGATGAATGAGGCCGCCCGCTTTTCGAATTGAGCGCAAGACAATTCTACGCTTAAAGACAACCATCGATACGAACGCCATCGGAGGAAGTATGACTTACCTTCCACTTCAACGCGATCAAGTTCTGGGGCACTGAAATGTAATGGTAGAACAAAGTGAATCCAGCTTCGAAGCTATCATTGCTGCCACCTCAGACAGTATCGTAATCGTAAATAGGCAGGGGATTGTGCAGTATGTTAATCCGGCTGCCGAAATACTTTTCGAGCGCCCAAGCAGTGAATTGTTAGACTCCATGTTTGGCTTTCCCGTCGTTGCGGGCGAAATTACGGAACTGGACATCGTGCGGAATGGGAAAGACGTAAACATCATTGAGATGCGCGTCGTGAAAATGTCATGGCGCGGGGAAGTGGCCTATCTCGCCCTGCTGCACGATGTCACGGAGCGCAAGAATAGAGAATTGGAAATCCGCAATCTCAATGCCGTGTTGGAGCGTCGTGTCAAAGAGCGTACCACTGAACTGGAAGCAGCGAATAAGGAACTAGAAGCATTTAGTTATTCAATTTCTCACGATCTACGTGCCCCACTACGGGTAATCCAGAATTTCTCGCACATCGTGAATGAAGATTACCACGACCTTCTACCAAGTGACGGACAGCACTTATTGGATCGCATCCAAGAAAATGCGCAACGGATGGATCGGCTGATCGTTGACCTATTGAACTTTTCGCGCTTCAGCCGTCAGCCCCTGAACAAGCGGCTGATCCAACTGGATGATTTGGTTCGCCGTGTCATCGAGGAATTACAGAATGATGAGCAAGGCCGTCAAGTTGAGGTGAAGATCAACGAGTTACCGCCTTGTGAAGCTGATCCAATTTTACTCCGACAAGTTTTTTTTAATTTGCTCTCCAACGCTTTCAAATATACGCGTCGCACCGATAAACCCTATATCGAAGTGGGGCATTATCAAGCCGATGGTGACTCCGTGTACTACGTTAAAGATAACGGGGCTGGTTTTAATATGGAGTATGCCCACAAATTATTCGGGGTATTCCAGCGTCTGCACTCAGAGGCGGACTTTGCCGGCACCGGGGTGGGGCTGGCAATCGTATCACGCATTATCCATCGCCACGGTGGTCGGGTTTGGGCAGAGGCCGAGGTTAATAAAGGCGCGACTTTCTATTTTACGCTCGAAACCCATAACAATTGAAAATCAATCATTCTATCATATGGTCAAAACTCAAACTTTGAAGGATACTATCACTATAATCATAGTTCCATAAAACATATGTAAGCGTCGTTTGCACGGGATTACATCAATGTTACCAACTGATGAGCGCTATCAAGCGATTACTGATGCGACTTCTGATAGTCTGATTATTGTTGATAAGCATGGTGTTGTGAAATTTGTCAACCATGCCGCCGAGATATTGTTTGATCGCTCCAAATCCATGCTGTTGAAATCGATCTTTGGATTTCCCGTCGTTGCTGACGAAACCACAGAAATTGATATTGTGCGAGCGAATGGGGAAATACGTGTTGCGGAAATGCGTGTCGCGGTAATAGATTGGGATGACGAAACTGCTTATCTAGCGACGCTTCGTGACATTACCGAGCGGCTACAAGCACAGGCCGAATTGCAAGCGCTCCATAACGCGGTATCGTATTTGTTCAAAGCAGATAGCCTCTACAATCTGGGTCACCAAATTGTGCAATCAGTCGTACAAGAATTCAACCATGTTGACTGCGGACTGCTGCTGGTAGACAAGAAACAGAATTCACTGATACGACTTGCCCGTACTGGCACCTATCAAGTGCAGACTGATACACCACTCTTCCTGAATGGCACAGGCTTAATACCGGAATGCATCAGAAGCGGGAAGCTAGTTTATGTAGCCAACGTCGATAATGATCCCCGTTACATTCCCAACAGCCCGCCGACACGATCAGAATTGGTCATCCCGTTACATACCGTTAACGGCGTCATCGGCGTGTTGGACTTGCAAAGTACGAAGATAAATGCCATCTCCATGCGCGATCAGCGTGTTCTGAGTGCGTTTGCCGAACGAGCCGCCGTCGCTATCGAAAATATGCGGTTGTACGAGGAAATTAGTCGCCACGCAGTCGATCTCGAATGGCGTGTCGCCACCCGCACCGCAGAATTGCTGCACGCGAAGGAACGAATTGAGGCAATCTTCAACAGTACGAGTGATGCCATTGTCATAATCCGCTCGGATGGAACTATCCAACAAACGAATAGCGCTTTCACCGATTTGTTTGGATATACCGCCGAAGAGTCTTATGGAATGTTGTTAGCCACATTCTTAGATTATAACGGCAGCAAACTGCTCACTGATGTGTTCTTGCAGGTGATGAAGGATGGTAAGCCGCGTCGTGTTGAAGTCAATGGTCGTCGCAAAAATGGCTCACCATTCAGTGCAGATGTGGCATTGGCCTCTACGATCCAGACTGAGTTACGAGAGATGAACATCATCTGTAGCGTACGCGACATTTCCGAGCGGAAAGCAATGGAGGAAGGCTTACGCAATGCCTTGAAACGCGAACAAGAGTTGAATGAATTGAAATCGCGCTTCATTTCAACGGCGTCGCATGAATTTCGCACGCCGCTTGCCACCATCTTGATCTCGGCTGATCTATTGTTCCAACATCGGGACAAAATGGATGAGGCGAAAATTGGGCGCAAATTCCAAACGATCATGGAACAAGTGCGGTATCTTACCAGCGTTATTGACGATGTGCTTGATCTAGCACGGATACAAGCAGGGAAAATGGAGTTGACTCCAGATCAGACGGATCTAGACTTGTTTTGTCAAGACATGATTGAAGATTTTCAGGGACATGCTGGTGCTACCCACGACATCATCTACACATGCAAGCAATCACTACCGTTACTAAACCTTGATAAGAAATTATTGCGCCAAATCGTCAATAATCTGCTGTCAAATGCAATAAAATATTCCCCTCAAGGTGGGCATATCTTCGTATCGCTTGAACAAAAATCAAATATGGTACTTTTACACGTGCGCGATGAAGGCATCGGCATCCCTCCAGATGATCTTAAACACCTTTTCGAACCCTTCCACCGTGCTGCTAACGTTGGAACTATCCGAGGCACAGGGTTGGGGTTAAGCATTACAAAGCAAGCGGTCGAACTTCATGGGGGAACGCTGGCTGTCGAATCGCAGGTTGGTAACGGGACGACCTTTACTGTCGCCTTGCCCTCTCGAAACTGAGCTTCATCATCCTTCAGATGCGTCATATGGCTGGCTACTCCGCATTTGCCGCAAGCTATATAGCAACGGTGAAGCGCGCAGTAAAATAGTGTCACCACGCGCCTCGCCCTGAAAACTTAATCGCCGTAGCTACTTCTTATCCTGCGAGAGCACATACCTGTTCCCATTCGAGTCCTTGAACATAGCCTCGATGATGCCATACGGTCGATCTGTGGGCGGGTACGCAAACTCGACGCCCTTTGCCGCCATTTCATCGTAAGCCTTCTGGCAGTTGTCAGTTTTGATTACGCTGGTAGGCATCTTGCCCGCTTCGACTAGCTTGGTCAGGACTTGTATATCGCTTTCATCGTATGCGCCGCCCACCTTGAGCGCCGCCAACTGGAGATCGAGGTCTGGTTGGTCTTTCAATCCGACGGTCAGCCAACGGTAATCGCCCGCCGTCACATCATCGCGTACTTCAAAACCGAGTTTCTCGGTGAAAAAGCGCAGCGTTTCGTTCTGATCCTTGACGAATATGGTGATGGTCGCCAATTTCTTCAACATCATTCAACTTCCTTCGTGTCATCGGATAATTGAATGATAATACATTTGTGCTAAAAACTCTTCTCGAAAATTGCGGAGTTTTATAGATCACCATCGGGAATGCCGTGCATGACGCAGCAGCATAGCGGTATATACGTGGAATGTGCATGAGCGTGAGAGATACGACTTGCGGCGTTGCGATAATGGCGCGGGGAGAGGCCGACTTGCTTACGAAACAGCGTGCTAAACGATCCTAGACTCTCGAACCCGACCGCGCTGCAAATCTCGGTGATCGGCAGTTCGCTGGATCGCAGCAGTTCCTTCGCCTTCTCGATTCGCCGCTGGCTCAGATATTGATGCGGTGTCTGTTGATATGTCCACCGAAACACACGGATGAAATGGTACGGCGACAGGGCAGCGCGGCGGCTCAACCCATCAATCGTGATCGGCGCGGCGAGATTGCCATCCATGAACTTGCGGATGCCGCGTAGATTTTCCTTGATCCTCACATCCACTCTGTTTTCAAGGCGTTTTTTCACGCTGCTAACTCCTGTTCACACTGTGCTTGAAGTCGTGTACGCAGAACAGATTTTACCATACCGACATATGTTTGAAGTAGTAACGTCCCTTTTACGGCGCGGTTGCGGTTGCCGTTTCTTCAGGCACAGCTGCGTAATCGGGTAAGTTTATCTCCAAGTGACGAACCGCCGGAATCGCAAAGGTGACGATGGTCAATGTCAAAATGATGACGCCCGTGACGAGCAGTACCAGCCCGATCCCCGCGCCCGCCTGATCGCCCACCAATGGCGCGACTACCGACCAGCTCGCTGTCCTCACGGCTGGTTCCACCACATGATCGACTAGCGGGCCGATCAGCAGAAACGATGTTGTCGCGCCCAGATAACCCAACTGATTGCTGATCGAAAACACACGTCCCTGCAAATCAGGCGGTGATTTCGCTTGCAAGATCGAGGTGAATAGCGTCCAGATTTGCAATCCCCCAATTAAACAGGCAACAGCCAACGCCAGCACCAATGGCGAATGACTCGTACCGAGGATCAAAAACATGATGCTGACCATCAGCATCGCCGGAATGATGACGTTGATTCGCCTGTGAATCCGGCTGCTATAGGCCACCAGCAGACCCGCGCCAATGAAGCCACCCAAACTCTCCGCCGAGAGCACTAGTCCGGTAAGTGTTTCACTGCCTGTAATCTTGACCAGATACGGGATCATCAGATCAAGTGGGCCGTTCAGCAGGAAATTCATGATAGTGAAATAGATCACCAGTCCCAACAGCGCTGGACGCACGCTCAAAAATCGCATCCCGCCTGCCAATTCACGCCAGAAATTGCCAGCAGCGGCATGTGCTTCCTCGCTCATGGGCGGACGTGGGATGTGCATCGCGTACACCGCCGCCACCGCCACGAAGAACGTCAGCAGGTCGATGAACACGATCCCCGCCAGCCCGATCATGGTAAACAACAATCCTGCCAGCGCCGGAGCCAAGATGCCCGCCAGCGGATGCGACATCCCCTGTAGTGCGTTCGCGCGATTGCGCTGATTTTCCGGCACGAGCATCGTTACGACAGCACTCTTGGCAGGTTCCTGAAACATCGCGAACACACCTTGCATGAGTGCGATGATGTACAGATGCCACAACTGGAATTGACCGGAGAGAAAACTCAGCATGAGCAGCAGACTGCCCACCGCTTGCCCCGCATCCGCCAGCATCATCACCCAACGGCGATCCCAGCGGTCAACCCACACGCCCGCCAAGCTATTGAACAACATCGCGGGCAGTTCGTTGAAGAACGACACCAGCAGTAACGGTGCGGCTTGCCCCGTCGTGAGGAAAATTTGCAGGCTGATCGCCACGCTGGTCATGCGGCTGCCCAGCATCGACAGCGTCTGCGTGATGACGAGGATATAAAAGTTGCGGAGATGGCGTTGCTGCATGTGAATTGGTTCCCCTATCATCGGAATGATACCAGAGCCGAGACCGAAGCGTGATGGGGAATCAGAATACGCTACAGCGTCGAACAAGCCTATCGTTGAACCGTTATTCGCGATCAGAAAGAGGAGTATTCTGTAAGAAATCACACCGCTTAACATGCTTGCATAAGGATGATCATGATGGAATTACATGAATTACATCTTCCAACCAATCATCGAGAAGTCGTAAGTCGGTTTCTAGCGGCCTGCCAAGCCGATGATCGCATCGTTGCCGCGTTTTTAGGCGGTTCTTACGCGACCAATCATGCCGACATCTATTCCGATCTCGACCTCTATTTTGTGACGACTGATAGTTCTTATCAAGAGTTCCCGACCGAAAAAGAATACTTTGTCCGTCAACTCGGCGTCCCATTATTTTTAACAGACTTCGGCAATCTTCACGGCTCGTTCTTCATCCTCTCGAACGGTGCAGAAGGCGAGATTTGGTTTGGTCGGGAAAGTGACTTCACAAATATCCACAGTGGGGCTTACATCGTACTGCTCGATAAGAATAATATCCTCGCGGGACAAGTCTTCTCAACACCGACAGCCGAATTGTCAGAGCAGCGTGAACTTTTACGACGACAGATCGATGGATTTTGGCATGAATTGTCTCATTTCATCAAGGCGATGGGACGTCAGCAACTGTGGTTTGCCTACGGACAGATCGAGGTCATGCGGCGAATGTGCGTCCTTCTCGCCCGTCTGAAATACAATTTTTCCGATCCATACCTAGATGAAAATGAGCCATATTTCAAGATCGAGCACGCACTGCCGATTGAGACATTATCACCGCTGCAAAGCACATTCTGTCCAATGGAGTATGCCGCTATGTTGCAGACTGCAAAGGTGATTTGCCGATTTTATCAAGATATAGCGCCAGCATTGGCGAAAGTGCATGAGTTATCGTACCAGCCTGATCTCGAACGAATGCTGATCAAGCAACTACGCGATTTGCCGCAATTTCCATCGAGCCTGAACCATTAATGAGTTCCTATCGATACCCTGATCATAGCCCGTTGGCCTTAGCGGCGAGCATTGACTAAGACTTATTGTAGGTCGCCGTCGCAGCCGTTTCCAACTCGACATCACCAGCGCAAGAGATCAGCGCGCCAAACGACTGTACCACTTCCAACAGACACGCGTGCATCACAAAAGTCATCCCCACCTCAAGATACTGATCCGATATCTGCGTGATGTTTGTAATGTGTCCTATCCAGCGTCAGCGACATGCCATCCTCGAAGATGGTCTGGTACATCTCCCCAAGTTTACTTTGAGCCGTTGCTATTGCTTGCTCGTACTGTTTCATCGCTTCGTCAAGGCTGGCTCCGCTACCGGCAAAGATTTTCTCAGTCAGAGGCGTGACTGCTCCTAAAATGCGTGTGCCGCGTTCCAAGTCATCCAATTGGCAGAATATTTCGGCGAGTGCAACGAGATTAGTAACGACATACCATATATTTCCCAATTGGCGGCTATGGGGTAAGTTTCTTTCTTTGGGGATGGGGAATATTTTTTGCGTCGATTATTGCAGTGATGTGGATCGGAACTAGATACAAGGGCAACACACGCGTTGAGAGACTACTAGATGTAGTAGCCGTTATATCCCTGCTTGGATATGTCCTCTTTGCAATTACAGATTCAAAATCGTTTAATAATACTGTCTACGCAGGGCTTATGTGTTTAGCCGCACCGATAGCTTTGTTTCTCGCGTTCCAATTCGCTCGACTTGTTATGCGGGGCAACGCATCAAGCCAACCGATGTCGGTTGCTATGAAACAATATCTCCGACGTCACGGGGCCGGGAAAGAATTAGGCAGAGACGGGTAAATCGAGCAATCAACCGTTATCACGTCTATCACGTCTAGGTCGTCCTTTTGAGCGCGGCGTCGCTCCTTTTTCCCGCAGGTGTTATCGATCAATTCTGCTTACTTGTTCGCTGACAGTGTAACATAACACATTTAGTGTGTAGAATGGTGTTACGCCGTCACGTTTCATACGGCAAAGTTGACTATGCTCAGATTGAAAGCATAACCGCTCCTATAAAACTCTGTCCGCAATCGATCTTCTGTTTGATACATGCACTACATAACAATACACGATTACCTTTCCCATGCTGGCACGTCCACCAGATACAAATTCCCGTACCCTGACATATCGCTGGTGAACAGAATCTGAGATCCGTCGGGGCTGAATCTCGGATGCACATGTAGCTGCTGTATCTGGAACGTGCCGTGATGCGTCAGCACGACTCGCGGCTCACCAAATGCACCATCACCCATCCGCCATACCATCAGCTTGGGATCGTTGCGCGTGCCATCGCCCACGATCAAGCGCAGATCGTTGCTCTGGAAGTGCATCGACTCGCCGGGAAACGTCGCCTCGATGCGCTCGGTATTGTCGTACCGCACACTGCCGTAGAAACTCTGACCATCAGCGCTGCGTCCGTGATAGCCGATATGCTCGCCGTCCGCCAACCAGTACTCGTGTCCCACCTGCTCGCCAACCTCGGTCGGACGCAGCTTCCACGACTCGCCCGTGCGCAGATTCAAGCCCCAGATGCGCTGATCGACCTTCTCCCACGGTCCCTCGTGGCAGTACGTCGCGATGTCTGGCTGCGTCGGTGAGGCGTTGGCGTGCCCGATCCAGTAGCGCTCCTCGAACACCACCTGTGCTTGCCCCGTTTCCGTTGAGATCAGCAAGATTTGCGAGTGTGGCTTGGCTTCCCAATATTCCGCGAAGCCCACGTAGCCGTGCAGCAGATCAATCTTGAAGCGCGACGACAAATCCTCGTAGATGCCCGTGCAGACGAAATTACCATCCGCCGTCACGCTGGTTATGTTGAGATCGTAGCCATCCGGTACGCGGTACAACGGACGCTCTTTCAGCGTATCGAGATCAAGCGCGATCAGCGTGCGCGCGTGCCAGAAGTAGGCTTCGGCACGGCGCGGATTGATGCTAGTGAACAACAACTGACTATTGGTGACATTGCGCTCGGTAAGCTGCCTGATCTCGCCGCTGTCGAGGTTCAAACTGAACAGGTTGGTCAGGTTGCAGCGGTCAGAGCCAAACAGCAGCTTGCGCCCTTCCGCGTCGCTGTACCAACCAGAATTGGTGAAATACAGATGATGGCTGTGTCCTTTGTAGTTGGTCAACTGCTTGACGATTGCGCCCGTCTGCGCATCGGCAAACGTTGACCACTCCGCTGGAAAGCGCTCACCCTTAGCCATGTTGCGGATCCGCTTGCGGCAGCTTATACGCTTGCTTGGCGAGTCGGTAAGCCAGATCGACGCTCATCTCATGCGCCTCGTCTTCATCCAAAATATGCCGCACCACCAAGCCCGCCAACCAGTTCGCCGCGGCCCGCCGCCACACATCATGCCGCGCGGGGATCGACGGGAACGCCCGCGTGTCGTCGTTGAAGCCTGCCGTGTTGTAGATGCCCGCCGTCTCCACCACGCTATCGAGGAAGCGTTCCATCCCGTATAGGCTGTCGAAGAACCACCACGGCGCACCCAGTTTCATCGCCGGATAATGCCCCGCCAGCGGCGCGAGTTCACGGCTGTAGGTCGTCTCGTCCAGCGTGAATACGATCAACGTCAGTTTCGGATCGCTTCCGTAGCGGTTGAGCAGCGGTTTCAGCGCCTTTGTGAACTCGGTGTGTAGCGGAATATCCGCGCCCTTATCGCGTCCGTAAGCGTTGAACAGCACCTCGTTGTGATTGCGCAACGACCCGACATGCAGCTGCATCGTCAGGCCATCCTCGACGCTCATCCGCGCCATCTGCATCAACATGTGGCCTGTGAATAGTGCCACGTCCTCACTGTTGAACTCGCCCTTCAATGCCTTTTGGAAGATCACATCGGCTTGTGCATCACTCAATTCGCCTGTGAACGCCGTCACCGCTGCATGATCGGTTGCCGACGCGCCCATCGACTTGAAGAACGCCCGCCGCTGCTCCAATGCCGCGATAAACGACTTGTAGTCATGCACATCGATCTTGCTAACATCCGACAGCGCCTTGATATTCTGCGCCCAATTCTCGGTGTCGATGTTCACCACTGCGTCAGGGCGGAAGGTTGGCACGATTCGCGCTGACCAATCCGACGCCTTGATCGCCTGATGATGCGCCAATGTATCCGTAGCCGCGTCTGTGGTCGCCAGCACTTCGATATTGAACCGCTCAAACAACCGGCGCGGCTTGAATTCCGGTTGCGCCAGCTTATCCGCGATCTGGTCGTAGATGCGCTGCGCCGACTGCCCTGTGATGCGCTCTTGCACGCCGAACACGCTGCTCAGTTCGTCTTTCAGCCAGATGCCTGTCGGCGTTCCGCGAAATAGATAGAAATTGTCCGCGAACAACTGCCAGATTTTGCGATGATCGCTCTCGACTGCGTCGCCATCCAAGCGCGGCACGCCGATCTGCTCCATCGGGATGCCCTGCGAGTGCAGCATACGGAAGATGTAATGATCAGGGATGATCAGCAGATCGACGGGCGTGCCAAAGCTGTAATCGGGGTTCGAAAACAAGCGCGGATCGACATGACCGTGTGGGCACACCAGCGGCAGACTGCGCACCGTTTCGTACAGCGCTGCCGCCACCTGCCGCTGCGCCGGATCAGAGGAGAAATAGCGATTCGGATTCATCAATCATCTTCCTTTTAACAGGCCCATCTATACGCGGTTCCGTTATGGTTGATAACCTACGCACAAGGCAACGGCAGCCGCCAACTCTTCGATCTCTTCGTAGGTGAGGTTGCCAAGCCTTGTCTGAAATCGACTGGTGGCAACTGATTCCACTTGGAACGCATTCGCTCCCGACTCTTTCGTCAACCCATTTTGTAGTGATGGAGTCAAGCGCACAATGAATGAGTAATTGACAAAAGATGGCTGCCAAGCCGTTACCGGAACCACAATATGCAGCGCAATACGTCCAGCGCTAACCGCAGTCATGATTACTGCTGGACGTGTCTTGCGGATTTCGTCGCCTTCACTTGGATCAAACCGAACGAGCCATACGTCACCACGCTGAATATTAGATGGTGGCATCTAAGTCTTCTTCTGAGTAGGCTTCAAAGGTTTCAAAATCCTCGTCCACAGACTGTTCAAGTTGCGCACGTATAATTGCGTTGCGCTCATGAGCAGGCATTTGCATCAGTTCTCGCGCCGTGTAATGGCGAAGCGGTGTTGTAAGTTGTTCTACGAAGTCGAGAACACGCTGCTGCTGTTCGGCTTCGAGATGACTTATCTTTTCCAAAATTTTCTGCTCAATTGCGTTCATCGCAACTATCTCCTGCTCCATTACGATGGTATTGTAGCCCATCTAATTTATCGATGGTCGGAGATAACCTGTTTTTCCGGCAGCACGAATAGATCATCCACCTTGATCAGCTTGCCCGTGCGGATCGACTCATTAGCCGAGATGCCCATCATGATCGAGGCCGCGCCATCGATGTGCGAAGCCGCACGATGGAACGGATCGGGCGGCGGGTTGGGCGAGAAGATCTGCTCCAACATCACCGGATCAGCGCCACCATGTCCACCCTCCGTCAGCGGAATCTCGATCTCATGCGCTGCGCCGAACATCGGGTACAACGTCAAGCGCACCTCTTTGAATCCGCTCTTGCTGGCTTGCAATGTTGCCAACTGCTTATCACCGAGCAAGAAATTCGCGTTCTCGACGACTTCCAACTCGACACGCCCCTTATTCCCCGTGATGCACACGCGCAACCCTTCCCACGGCGAATACGCGATCAGGCAGTACGACAGCAGCGCATTGTTCCGATACCGCGCCGTCACCGCCATCGTATCCTCAATCGTGATCGGCTCCCCGAACACGTTGCGGTCACGGATGTAGCCGCTGTCTGCCTCGGCCTCCAGATACAAGCCCTTGAACGCCTCTTTATCGGTCAGCCGTAGCGCGAACGGATCATTCTGTGCCGCTGGTTCGTTGGTGTAGCGCGTGTACGCATAATGCTCACCACGCTCCTCTGCCGCTTTCTTGCCGTAGAATTTCAGATCGCCCATCGCGAACACGCTCTCAGGATAGGAATCGATCCACCAGTTCACGAGGTCGAAATGATGCGTGGCCTTATGCACCAGCAAGCCGCCGCTGTTCTGCTTTTCGCGGTGCCAGCGCCGGAAGTAATCCGCGCCGTGACTCGTATCCAGCATCCACGAGAAATCGACCAGCATCGGGCGGCCTATCGCCCCGTTCATGATCACTTCGCGCAGTTTCGTATACGCGGGCGAATAGCGATAATTGAACCCGACGCGCAATGATCGCCCGGTGCGCTCGATAGCATCAAAAATCTGTTTAGCCTTGTCCGCGTCCGTCGTCATCGGTTTTTCGGTGATCACGTCGCAGCCCAATTCCATCGCCCGCACGATGTACTTGTGATGCGTGGCGTCAATCGTCGTCACAATCACGATGTCCGGCTTGGTGTCCTTGATCATCTGCTCGAATTGGTCAGCCTGATACGTCGGGATCGCCGGTACGCCGAACTTCTGCAACTGTGCGTTGTACCAATTCATGCGCGTCTGGCTCAGGTCACACAGCGCCACCAACTCGGACGACTCCCGATACGTCATCATGATCGCCTCGAAATACATGCCCGACCGCGATCCCGTACCGACAATAGCGTAGCGTTTCTTAGACACGATAATGTTCCTTATGCCTTTAAGAACGTAATTTTGGAAATGCTCGACTCATCTCGCTGAAGCCATCGACGCCTCAGCAATAATAGTTATTGGTTTTACACCCACCATTGACACGTGTCAATACGTGGACAAAACATCTTCGGATACACGTTGCTGAATGATGGGCCACGTTCCCATCGTGATCAGCATCGCGCACGCCGACGCCGTGACGAACAGAAACACCCCGCGTGGCAGCAGCAGGCTCACCGCAATCGGGCTTAGCCCCGCGATGAACACCGTGATCGAGCGGATCGGGTGTGTCGCCATTAGTTTGATCGCCGTGCCGATCAGATCGCGCAGTGGCAGCTCCGTGCTGACCAGCAAAGGCCATACGTACAGATTCGTGAAGATGAGGACGAGGCCGACAAACGCCGTCACACTCCGCGCCAGCATCGCCATGATGTCCTCGCCCATCTGCCGGAAAATCCAGATATTCAGCACCAGCAGACCGCCGAGCGCCACATCGATCACCCCGATGATGGTCGCCTTCAACCACAACCGCCGCATCGCGCCGAAGAATTCGGTGAAAATCACCGACGGCTTATTGCGCACCCGTTTGCCCATTACAGAAAACAACCCCGCCGTAGCGGCGGGGATGGTCACAATCGGCACGAGAAACATGCTCCATAGCAAATTTGCCAGCAGGAAATTCGCCCATTTCTCCGCCACATCGCGCAGTGTCAAGGCGTTATCCCTTGAGTCCGGTCGTGGAGATACCCTCCACAATATAGCGCTGGAAGAAAATGAAGATCAGGATCACGGGCACCAGCGACACGGTCAGCATAGCGAACACGCCGCCCCAATTGGTCACGCTGCCCGGATCGGAAAACGTTCGCAGTGCCACCGACACCGTGTACAATTCCGGCTTGTTCAGGTACACCAGTGGCAGCAAGAAATCCTCCCATGTCCAGTAGAACGAGAAGATCGCGGCAGTCACCAGCGCAGGCGTAATTTGCGGCAGGATGATGTTGAAAAACACCGCCGTCCGGTCAGCGCCATCGATGAACGCCGCTTCATCGAGGTCAATCGGGATCGAGCGGATGAACTGGATGATCATGAAGATGAAGAACGCATCGCCGCCCAATCGCGGGATCAGCAGCGGCAGGAACGAGTTGAGCCATCCCATCTTGCTGAAGATGATGTATTGTGGGATCAACACTACCTGCGACGGCAGCATCAACGTGACAAGCATCACGGCGAACCAGAAGTTGCGCCCCACGAATTTCAGCCGTGCGAAGGCATACGCGACCACCGCCGAACTCAGCACGCTAAATAGCGTCCCGACGCCCGCGTAAATAAACGAGTTTTTGAAAAATGTCGCGAAGCTAAGGCCACCAAAACCGCGCCACCCTTCGATGTAATTTTGGATGCGCAGTTCACGCGGGATCAGCGAATTCACGTTCGTCCAGATTTCGTCCGGTGCTTTGAACGAACTGGCGACCAACCATGCCACTGGATACAGCATCACGATGGCAATCGCCAGCACGAAACTGTGATACAAAATGCTGCGGAACAATTTGGCACGGTCATGCCTGCGTTTCATGGCTGCTGCATCATTGAAAGCAACATTTTGCAGCGTGGTTTGTTGAGTAGCCATCAGCCTTCCTTCGTTTCGTAAAAGACCCAGAACGACGATAATTTGAAGCTGATAAACGTCAAAACCGCGATAATGATCAGCAGTACCCACGCCATTGCCGATGCGTAGCCCATCTGGAACGTGGTGAAAGCACGGTTATACAGATACAGCGAGTAAAACAAGTTGGTATCCAGCGGGTTGCCTGTGCCGCTCGTGACGATGAAGGCTTGCGTGAACACGCGGAAACCGCTGATCACCTGCATGATCAAGTTGAAGAAGATGATCGGCGTCAACAGCGGCAGCGTCACGCGGAAAAATTTACTGAACCCGTTCGCGCCGTCAATCGAAGCCGCTTCGTACAATTCCGATGGGATATTGCGCAGCCCCGCGAGGAAAATCAACATCGGGGAACCGAACTGCCACACGGCCAATAAGATCAGTGTCCAGAATGCGATCTTCGGGTTGCCTAGCCATCCGACCTTTTCGATGCCCATCGCCATCAAAATCCCGTTGATCAGGCCATCGACGCCGAATAACTGCCGCCACATCACCGCCACGGCAACACTCCCACCGATGATCGAAGGGATGTAATACGCGGCGCGGTACCAATATACGCCGCGACGATAGGAATTCAGCAGCATCGCCACCATCAGCGCGAAGGCCAACCGCAGCGGCACCGCGATCCCCACATAGCGGAACGTCGCCACCACGGAACGCCAGTAGCGCGGGTCTTCAAAAAACATCCGCTTGAAGTTATCCAGCCCGATGAAATTAGCCGTGCCAAGGATGTCATAGTCGGTGAATGCCAGCACCAGCGAGATTGCCATCGGCACTAAGGCGAATAACAAAAAGCCAAGTAGCCACGGCGAAACGAATAAATAGCCCACCAGATTGCTTTGCTTAAAATCTTTACGTTTACGCGGGGTCGAGCGTGGTATGGCAATGCTGTCGTCGGCAGTGCCGGGTCTTGGTACGGCGGCGGCGGGCTTATCCATAGTGTCGTTATCCTAAACTCTTTGACAAAAAAATTAAGTCGGTTCGTTCACGGTTGGGTATTCCTGCGCCGTGTACTGTACTATTCGGAACGCAGCGGTTAACCCGCTACATCCCACTTCCTACATTGTAGTACAGTTTTGGAATCCTTAACGCTAAGACGGCGGCACCCAGACGTAGAGGCGTGTATTGGCACGCCCCTATCAGAGTCCGCCGTCAAAACGTAAGACGGATTACTTCTTGTTCTTCGCGAGGATTTCTTCGGCACCCTTACGGAACGTGGCGACGCCCTCTTCCACCGAGATTTGTTCATACAGCACAGGCTGTACGAATTGCGGCGTGTAGACATTGTTCAAGATGTCCGAGAAGCCGGGAGGATCAGGGGGGAAGATCGGGCTGGCAAGCGTCTCAACCTTGGCTAAGAAGCTGAACGTTTCCTTGCCGACGGTATCCAACGTGGGCAGCAGATGGTCGCGTACAGTGGAGGCCACTGGCACGCCGCGCTCGCCGCCGAGGACATCGTTGGCTTCGTTATCGTTGGTGAAGTAGTTGATGATCTTGGCAGCTTCTTCAGGGTTCTTGCACGAAGCCGTGATCGAGAAGAACTGCGATGGCTTCAGGTAATTTTCGGCCTTCCCGCCTTCTGGACGGGGCAGCGTGTGCAGGATGAAGTGACGGTCAGCACCAGCGGCGGTGAAGATCGCGACCACTTGATTGCTCCACTGATAGCGCATCGCTTCCTTACCAGTCACCAGCGGCGATTGTTCCATGCTCTGGTTGGTGAACTGGGCGGCTTCTTCTTGGTTAGCAATCGCGCCCGCCTTTTGCAAGCGCAGGATCATGTTGTAGTACTCGATCAACGGCTGGTCATCCGTGTAACCGAGCGCGGTGCCGTCGTCGGTGAAGGGGTTCTTACCGAGCGCGACATACAGCGACTTCCACAGTTGCACGTCTTCCAAACCGGTCGAAAGTGCCCAGATGCCGAGCTTTTCGTGCAGTTTCAGCGCGATGTCTTCGAAGTCTTTCCACGTCCAGTCATCGGCGGGGATGTCGATGCCAGCCTTCGCGAACGCATCGGTATCGATGATGATCGATTGCGAGTTGCTGCCGAGGCTCAACGCGTAGTAGTGGTCGCCCACTTTGCCGCTGTCCAGCACGCCCTGCGAAATGTTGCTCACATCGATGCCGCTCTTATAGGCGTCATCCAAGGGCATCAGCAAACCACGGTTCGCCCACTCAGCGACGTAGGCATAGTCTTGCTGCATGATGCAAGGCAGTTCATTGCCAGCCGCTTGTGTATTCAGTTTTGTCCAATAGTCATTGAAATTGGCGTATTCGTAAGTAATTTTCACGCCGGGGTTAGCGGCTTCATACATCTCGATGACCTTGATGGTACGGTCATGTCGATTTTGTGATCCCCACCACGTCATATGCAGTTCAGTTTGCGCTTGGCTTGGTTTGACGAAGGCTAAGGCCAACATCAACGCGAGGATCACTGCTAAAATAGACTTTCTCATAAACGACCTCCCAATCGAGCGAACTATTCTTCTTATTTTTGGATACGACAGGCTGAGTTCAGCCGATGTTCAGCAAATAGACGCTGTGCTTTACTCCTTTTGAGCGTGTACGCTCTAATCTAACGACATTGCCGTTTGAACCGGGTGTTACATCGGGTACCTTATTGCACTGGCATCCAATATCATATATGATATGTGGGAAATCAAAAAATGCAAGTGATCGATTGGCGAATTTAAAATTACCGTCTCCCGACTCTTCGCGGTCGCGTGCAACTTAAGCCTTTTTTGGGGAGGAACAACATGCAATATCGTCGCGTTGCTCAACTGCGGACAGTCGAGGAATTACGCACTTATATTGATAGTCTTGGAATTCACTTAGAATTTGATCCGGACGTTCAATCTGGCCCATCCTCGCCCCTCGCGCAGCCTACCCACGTACATAACCTGCGGATCGGAAATCGGTTTGCCATTTTGCCGATGGAAGGCTGGGACGCTGCTCCCGATGGACAGCCAACCGACTTGGTAAAACGCCGTTGGGAACGCTTCGGTCAGAGTGGAGCCAAGCTGATCTGGGGCTGTGAAGCGGTCGCTGTCCGCCATGACGGACGCGCCAACCCGAACCAACTCGTTATCAACACGGATACTGCCGAAAACATCGCGGTGCTGCGTTCCGCGCTTGTCAATACGCACAAAGAGCACTACGGCGGCACGGACGATCTCGTAGTCGGCCTCCAACTCACGCATTCTGGGCGCTTTGCTCGTCCCAACGACAAATATCAACTAGAGTCGAAAATTCTCTACCACCATCCCTTGCTCGATGACAAGTACAAACTACCATCCCATACGCCCTTACTCACCGATGACGAAATTGCCGCGCTCATTGAGGATTTTGTCAAAGCGGCGGTCTTGGCGCAGCAAGCGGGCTTCCAATTCGTAGATATTAAGCATTGTCATGGCTACCTCGGTCACGAATTCTTGAGTGCTCGGCAGCGCGATGGTCGCTATGGCGGCAGTTTCGAGAACCGCACCCGCTTCCTGCGCGAGATCGTGGCAGGGATTCGCGATAAAGCGCCGGGGCTGCATATCGGTGTGCGCCTGAGCGCCTTCGACTTGATTCCCTTCCGTCCCAATCTGAATGGCATTGGGGAGGCCGAGACGTGGAATGTAGGTTCCTACGATTACACCTTCGGCGGCGACAGCACGGGCACGGGCATCGATCTGACCGAACCGCGCGCCTTCCTCGATCTATTGTTGGCGCTCGATGTGCGCATGGTATGCATCACGGGCGGCAGTCCATACTACAATCCGCATATTCAACGCCCCGCCCTCTTCCCGCCTTCGGATGGTTACTTGCCGCCGGAAGATCCCTTGGCGGGCGTGGCACGTCAGATCGATGTGGTGGCGCAGCTCAAACAGCACCGCCCTGAACTGCTTTTTGTCGGTTCCGGCTATTCCTATTTGCAAGATTGGCTGCCCAACGTCGCGCAGTACGAAGTCCGTCGCCAGCATACCGATCTCGTCGGCATCGGGCGGATGGTGCTCACCTACCCCGATATGGTACATGATGTGTTGACGGGTAACCTCTTGCAGCGCAAGCGCATCTGCCGCACCTTCAGCGATTGCACCACCGCGCCCCGTCACGGCATGGTATCCGGTTGCTATCCGTTAGATAATTTCTACAAAGCGCGTCCCGAAGCCAAAGCCCTGACGCAATTGAAGAAAGAGCAAAAAATCTCATCGCCAGATGCGGATGTCGAAACGCTGTCAACCGAATGAATCGCTGTTGGTTAGCCTATCAACCTCCCTCTAAATGGCAATGGAGAGGGACTGAGGGTGAGGCTGTTTTTCGTTCGCCAGCACTACCAAGATCAGGGTATTCAATGGCGTAACGCCGGCTCACGCTGAAATTGCAGAACATCATAGAACTATAGAACGTAAATTTGGCTGACAAATGTAAGGATGTTCAGGTTCAAAAACAGGTTGTATGATACGTTCACAAGGTAGATAACGCGGTTAGGCAAAGGGTGTTTGAGCATGGAAAGCAGAGACCAATACACATCGAAGTTCGGCCTGTTTTTGCCTGTTATCGCCTGTTAATTGCCTGATCTTCTCGGTTCAGGATGGCTCATCTGAGCATAAAATATCAATTGCCTGTTGTTTTGCCTGTTATATCAGGCAGATCAGGCAAAACAGGGCTTCCACTGAAACCTAGGCGCTTCGTCATCAATATTCGTGAAATCATCGTGACACAAACATCAGATGTCCAATTCGCAAATCAAGAGTCGTTAACCACGAGGCACAAGCAATGCTTCTAGCCGCCAACCAATCGATCCTCCCATCATCAAACGACGCTCGCATCTTGAATGCACTGAGCACGCACCCCTTGGCACCTAGCACTATCGCCCCGATGATCCCGCCCGCCGCAGCCAACGGGATCAGTTCTGGGATCATTCCACTGGCACACAGGGAGGAATGCCGCTGATGAACACCTATCGTATCGCCATCATCGGCACTGGAGCCTCCATCAACAACCACGTCGAAGCCATCCGCGCCGTCGGGGATCGTGTGCAGGTCGTCGCGGCGGTGGATGTAGACGAAGCGCGCGTCAAAGCCTTCGCGGATAAGTTCACCGTGCCACGCTATTTCACCGACGCCGCCGACATGCTCGCCGCCGTAAAACCCGATCTCGTCCATATCGTCACGCCGCCCGCCACCCATATGCCGCTTGCCATCCAATGCTTGGAGGCAGGCGCGTGGGTCTACTGCGAAAAGCCGTTATGCCGTTCGCTAGCCGAGTTCGACCAGATCACGCAGGCCGAGCAGCGTACTGGGCGTTACCTGAGCACGGTCTTCCAGTGGCGCTTCGGTTCCGCCGCGCAGCATCTCAAACGCCTGATCGCTGCCAACCAGCTAGGGCGTTTCCTCGTCGGCAACTGTCACACGCTCTGGTATCGCAACGCGGCCTACTATCAAGTGCCGTGGCGCGGCAAGTGGAGCACCGAAAGCGGTGGCCCCACCACCACGCTCGGCATCCACCTGATGGACTTGTTTCTATGGTTGGTGGATGAATGGGCAGAAGTCACCGCCATCACGGGCACGCTTGACCGCCAGATCGAGGTCGAAGATGTCTCGATGGCGCTCGTCCGCTTTCAAGATGGCAGCCTTGGTAATATCGTCAACAGTGCCCTCTCGCCTCGCCAAGAATCGCACCTCCGCCTCGATTTTCAGCAGGCCACGGTCGAGGTCAATACGCTCTATCGCTACACCAACGTCAATTGGCGCTGCACCCCGCTCGACAGCGAAGGCGAAGCGTCGGGCGCGCTGGCAAGCTGGCGCGGTCTCGATCAAGATGTGATGGGTTCGCACGGCGTCCAACTTGCCCAAATTCTCGACAGCATGGATCGCGGCGAACGCCCGCCCGTCAGCGGCCTTGAAGGACGCCGCATCATCGAATTCATCGCCAGTCTCTACAAATCCGCCCTGACAGGGCGCAGCGTCCAGCGCGGCTCTATCGGCTCCGACGACCCGTTTTACCACGCCATGAATGGTGAACCATATTCGGTCACATCGCCTAATGCAGCGAACAACACGACACGCTAAACTAATCGACATCTATCAATATATAGGACGGCTGACGATGAATACGCAAGACAGTCAATTGGTGATTAGGCTGGCGCACAGCGATGAGCAAGAAACAGCGGCGATCTACAATCTGCTGGCAGAAACCCATTTGCCGCCGGATGGCCTCAGCGATCACCTCCACACGCTGTTCGTCGCCTGCCACGAAAATACCATCGTCGGCTCCGCAGGGCTGGAAATGTACGGCAGCGCGGCGTTGCTGCGTTCCGTTGCGGTCAGTCCGAATGTCCAGCGTCAAGGGCTTGGTCACAAGCTGACCGAAGCCGCGCTCACCTATGCTAGGCAGCAGGGCGTCGAGGAAATCTATCTGCTGACGGAAACCGCCGCCGCGTTCTTCCCGCGTTTTGGCTTCGTCCCGACCACGCGCGCGGATGTTCCCGACTCCGTCAAACAGTCCGTCGAATTCACCACAGCCTGCCCGCAGTCCGCGCTTGCGATGAAACTGCAATACTGAATCACTACATTGTCAACAAAATATCAAGGTGGTCGTTACGGCTTTTGAACTTCCCACAAGCCGTAACTTGATCCACAATGGAGGGAAGCGATTATTGAATTGATGAGCCGTTATGCTTCCACTCAGCAGCAATCAAGGCACCATGCGTATCCCCTTCGTCACGTGGGGACTGATCGCCATCAACGTGCTGGTCAGTTTCTATCTGTGGACGAACATGAGCGAGGCGCGCTTAGAAGCGGTCACGGTGGATTACGGCACAGTGCCCAACCGCATCATCGCCCAGCTCCAACATCCGACCGCCGATCTGGTGCCCGCGCTGCTGACTCTCATCACCTCCCAGTTCCTCCACGGCGGCTTGCTGCATCTATTTGGCAACATGCTGTACCTCAAAGTGTTTGGGGAGGCGGTGGAGATGCGCCTCGGTTGGTTGGGGTATCTGCTGTTTTACCTCGCGGCGGGGACGGTAGCGGGCATCGCGCATATTCTCTTCTCTAGCCGCACCGGAAGCTTGCTCATTCCGGCGATTGGTGCCAGCGGTGCCATTGCGGGCGTGCTTGGCGCGTACTTCGCTATGTTTCCCGGCAAACGGGTGACGGGCATCGTTTTCGTGCCCATCCCCATCCCGATGAAGCTCCCAACCTTCGTGTTTCTCGGTTGGTGGTTCGTGCAAGACTATTTCAGCGCGCTCGTCTCGATCACTGACTACAACCGTGAGATTATGTCGGAAGGCATCGCCCATTGGGCACACATCGGCGGTTTCGTGATGGGCATGTTAGCAGTGTTACCATTGCTGCCGAGTATCCGTAAGG
The DNA here is from genome assembly GCA_019637615.1 of Anaerolineae bacterium. Taxonomy (GTDB): domain Bacteria; phylum Chloroflexota; class Anaerolineae; order Aggregatilineales; family UBA2796; genus JAHBVK01. The sequence continues at coordinate 104,436 of JAHBVJ010000011.1, forward strand.
AGCAGGCTCAAGCCGAGGCAATCGATATTGTCCTGCCCAACTACGCCACGCGTGAACTGCTTGCTCCGCGCGTCGAGCCGACGCCGACCACCTCGGAGTTCGATCTGGAAGCGCTCGAACGTTGGCGCAAGCAGCAGCGCAACACCTCGGACATGGATTTGCTGGACGAGTGGCAGCGATCTCTTGGTCAACCCTCGCCGCCGCCCCAAGATCGCTCATAGCGGCTCACGTTTGTGCGACTGCCTCTTCTAGGCAATTCCAACGAATTGCGCTGCTGGCGAGCGAAACTATCGTAAACTATAATGCCGAGCGTTGGGCACTTATCCACCTAGATAAATCGTTGGAGTTTGATCCGTGAGCGACAACATCTATCGCTTTGAGTCGCAGCCAGAAGACGAAGAACCCGTTGACAGTGAAGTAGACGAGGTCGATGAGGACGGCTTTACCCACATCGGCTATTACGTCCGGCGGGTAAACGGCGATCTGGTACTCGTGCAAACCTTCATCACCGACTCCGATGATCCTGATCTCGCCAACGCGCGCACGGTTTACTTCGCACCCGACGATCTAGAGCCAGAATGGGCAATCGCGATAGAGGAACAGGGTGAGGCGTTGCTCGAAGGCAAAAGTGCCGAATTCATCCCTCCTGATGATTATGACGACTTGGACGAAGATGAAGAGGACGAGGAAGATTACGATGACTACTGGGACGAAGACGAAGAGATTGAATGAGTCCTGTGTCGTTAGCAATAGGAATTCAAGTCATCGTTGTCTACGCAGCACCATTACGCCTGTTCCTGCGCCCGTTCACGGAGTTACCCGATATTCCCGGTGGCCTAAACACGCAAACGTTGATGCTCACCATGTTCAGCATCGCCCACGCCCTGTATGTATTGGGTTGGCGGAACACGCTCGTATTCTTCACCTTGAGCGCGGTGATTTCGTGGGCGTTTGAACAGGCGGGGGTAACCGCAGGCGTAATTTATGGTTCCTACCACTACACAGACGAATTAGGGCTGAAAGTAGGCGCAGTGCCGCTGCTCATCCCGCTGGCGTGGTTCATGATGATCTATCCTAGCTACGTGATCGCTAATCTCATCGTGGACGCCAAGCCTACTGGCAGTCAAGGCGGGTTTAGGCATCTCATAGCGTTGGCGGCGGTGAGCGCCATTGTGGTGACGGCGTGGGACTTGCTGATCGATCCCGTCCTGTCTAATCTTCCCCGCCCGATGTGGGTATGGGAACAGGGCGGCCCTTATTTCGGCGTGCCAATTCAGAACTATGTCGGCTGGCTGCTGACAACCTTTACCATTTACCTGACCTATCGTTTGTACGAGCGCCGATTTAAGCCACAGCCGACGATTCCGGTGACGACGACAGTCGCAGCCATGCCACTCGTGGCCTATGGCCTAATGATGCTTGGAACGATGACGGCAGGGGGGCCAAACGCGCTCATGGTGATCGGCCCTATTGTGATGGGGATTCCGCTGCTATTGGCGGCGAGGCAGCTACGCAACCATCACCAGCGTATGATGTGACACCCGAAGCGCGTCAGTCTTGCGTCCACTGCGCTAGCAGTACCTGTAGATCGCTGGCTTTCTGAGTAAGTTCGTCGCTCTCTAACTGGGAAATTGACAGGATAGCGGGCAATTGTGCGTAGAGATCGGGCAGATTGAGCCAATGCTCAACCTGTTCGCGAATCCACTTGTTGTACGCAATCGGATAGGTGCGGCGGGCGATGAATAACGCTTGTAGGAACTCTTGAAACGCCCGATAGAGACGGTCGAACGCCTGAAAATACAGGCCACGCCCCACAAAAAAGGGTACATAATCCAGATCATACAGGCACGCGTCACGTACCATTGACAAGCGCTGTGATCGTAGATGCTCGCCGTAATAAGGCAGCCACTCGGCTTGTAAGCGTTGGAAATAAGGGCCGGGATCAGCGTAAGGTAGCGACCGAGCCACCTGATTACCGATTTCGACTTCGAAATAATCTGGCCCGCCGCCATCATCCCAAACTGCCGCCGCATATTGCCCTGTCACGATGTCTAGATGGATGTTGGCGAAGCGCCCGCTCTGCCGGAATTGAGCAAACGTAGGATATGCGGCAGCGAATGCCGTCCACTGCTGCTCTAAGTGTTGGATGTCGGCAGCGTGTACGGCAGGATCAACCAGAATGGCAAAATCGAGATCGCTGGCGGGCGTAGCTTGCCCTCTAGCCAGCGAATTCACGATGAGTACCGTATCCACCACGGGCGAAGCACTGAAGAAAGCCGCGACAGCCTCGGTCGTTTGCTTATGGAGGCTGGTAGGGAAGTGGACAGTGGCACTGCTCATATGTAATTCTTGCCTACCGGAACCGTCGTCGGTGGCGTGGCGGTCGCTCGGTAGGGTACACGATCAAGTTAGGAATGTTAGGCTCGGCGCTTGGTGACGGCGCGGGCGGAATGCTGGTTGTATCCGTTAAAGCCTTCCAAAACTCCTCATGGGTCAGGGTCGCATAACCCTTTTCTGTGATAGCGAAGGCTTCCTTATCCATCCACATGAAGACGCGTTGACGACGTTCCTTGAGCAGCGTCACAGACAGCGACAGCAGCGAGTCATGATCGCGGCTGCTGACCTGACCTTTGACTTCGACCCATGCTTTGAACTGCGGCAGATAAAAATCGAGCAGATAGCGGCTGTCTCCGAGTCGTTCTGGCTCATAGAACCAGCGAATCTCGCGGGCATCGAGTTCCTTGGCGAAACGGATTTCTAACTGTGAGCGGAAGTGCGTGAATTTGTACGTGCCGGGTGCTGCCATCGTCGTAATCCAAGCTGAATCAACGCTATTGGAGACGATAGTACCACGAAATCGATGTGTCAGAACTGTAACATGGTGTGACTAAATTGTATTACCACACGTAGGAAACAGCGTTAATCGGCTTCTAATACCCCCTTTTTGTGTGCTCGCCTATACAATAGGGACGCATCCTCACTTGTGGAGCGTATTCGATGATCAAGGTGGAAAACCTCAAAAAGTCATATGGGGCTATCGATGCCCTGCGTGGCATTAATTTCGAAGTGCGGGGGGGCGAGATTGTCGGTTTGCTCGGCCCGAACGGCGCGGGGAAATCGACAACTATCAAAATCATGACAGGCTTTATGCACCCCGATAGCGGCAGTGTGCAGATCGACGGCTTAGATGTGCTGACGGAAACACGCGCCGTACAGGCACGTATCGGCTACCTATCGGAAAACACACCGCTGTATCCCGATTTGTCGGTGCAGTCATATCTCACCCTGATGGCAAATCTGCGCAGCGTCCCGCCCACGGAGCAGCGAGCGCTCATCTCGGAGGCCATTCATGCGACGGGGTTGGTGAATTACCGTGCGCGGCGCATTTCACAGCTTAGTAAAGGTCTCCGGCAGCGTGTCGGCTTGGCACAGGCCATTTTGCATAAGCCGCGTTTGCTGATCCTCGATGAGCCGACAGTTGGTCTCGACCCGACGCAGATCGTGGAAATCCGGCATTTGATCAAGCGGCTGTCGAAATACAGCACGATCCTGTTTTCGTCGCATATTCTCTCCGAAGTAGAAGCGTTGTGTGACCGTGTAATCATTATCATCAATGGGCAGGTCAAAGCCGACGCGCGTCTGGATGAACTATCCGCGACTACGAACACGGTATTGGTACTTCAAGAGGCCGCGAATGGCGTATCCGAAGCGCTCGGCAGCGTGCCCTATGTGCAGTCGGTTGAGCCGTTCAAGACGCGAGATGGCTACGAGGCGTTCCGCATCAAGGGCGAGGTGGATTTAGCGACGCAGGTGTATCAGGTTGCCAAAACCAAGAACTGGATGGTGCGTGAACTGCGGCGTGATGTACTAACGCTCGAAGCTGTGTTTAATCAATTGGCGACGACAGCATAAGCAACTGCGCTGACATGTGTGGGGATATTCGACAAGAGGAAAACCTTGTATGAAACAAGCGTTATCGATTGCTAGGAAAGAGCTTGAAGCTTATTTTGGCTCGCCTATGGCGCTCATCTTTGTGGGCGTGTTCTTGGTAGTGACCTTATTTACCTTCTTTTGGGCGACGGCCTTCTGGTCGCGCAATATCGCTGATGTGCGCCCGCTGTTCCAGTGGATGCCGCTGCTGATGATCTTCCTGATCGCGGCGTTGACGATGCGCCAGTGGAGCGAGGAACAACAGGCAGGAACGTTGGAAATGCTGCTGACGATGCCCGTCAGCAAAACACAGTTGGTGATCGGCAAGTTTCTGGCGGTGTTGGCCTTGGTCGGCGTGGCGCTCCTGATCACGATCTCGCTGCCGATCACAGTCGCGCTGCTCGGCAGGCTCGATCCCGGCCCTGTTGTGGGTGGCTATCTGGCGGCGGTGCTGCTTGCTTCGGCTTATGCAGCCATCGGGTTGTTTATCTCGTCGCGTACGGATAACCAGATCGTGGCGCTGATTCTGAGCGTCATCGTATGCGGGTTATTCTATCTGGTCGGCAGCACCACGATCACCAGCCTGACCAGCGGGACAATGGCGGAAGTGTTGCGTTCGCTCGGCACGGGCAGCCGCTTTGAAAGCATTGAACGCGGCGTGCTCGACATACGCGACCTGTTGTATTACGCCTCGATCACGGTATTGTTCCTCGTTCTGAACGTGATTTCGCTGGACGGCAAGCGGTGGGGCAGCGGCAAGCAGATGCAAAGTTACCGCCGCAACCGGATGTTGACTGCCGTCTTGCTCACCCTGAACCTGATCGTATTCAACACGCTGTTGTTCCGCGTGAACACTGTCCGCGCGGATTTGACACAAGACGGAGACTACACGCTTTCGCAGGTCACTCGCGATCTAGTCGGGAATTTGCAGGAACCGCTGCTTATTCGCGGCTACTTCAGCCAGAGGACGCATCCACTGCTCGCGCCGTTAGTCCCGCGCATCCGCGATCTGCTGCAAGAATACGAGATCGCGGGCAAGGGCAAGGTGCAGATCGACTTTGTTGACCCGACCACGAATCCTGAATTAGAAGCCGAAGCGAACCAAACCTATGGCATCCGCTCTACGCCCCTCCAAATCGCGGATCGTGGTGGTCAATCGCTGGTCAATGCCTATATGAGCATCCTGATCCGCTACGGCGACCAGAATCAGGTGTTGAGTTTGCTGGAGATGATCGAAACTAGTCAGTCGCAGGTGGGTGGCGACATCGAAGTACGGCTTCGCAACCCTGAATACGACCTGACCAGCAGCATTCAGCGTGTCGTGTACGGGTTCCAGAGCCTTGACTCGGTGCTAGCACGCTTAGAGTCTCCCGCCAAAATGACGTTGTATGTGACGCCCGCCACACTGCCAGAATCAATTGCCAAAGCTCCTGACCAGATCAAAGCAGTAGCGGACACGATCACCAAGCAAGCCAACGGTAAATTCGAATTCACGACGATAGATATGTCGCAGCCTCCATCGGGTGTGAGCGCTAACACACTGGAAGAAAAATATCAGATTCAGCCGATTGCAGCGGGCTTCTTCACCACGGACACATTTTACATGCACATCGTGGTGGAATCGGGCACAAAATACGAGGTGATTTATCCGTCCGGCACGTTTAGTGAGACGGAAACACGCAATGCCATCGAATCGGCACTCAAACGGTTAGCGCCGGGATCGCTGCAAGCAGTCGGTGTGTGGACGCCTCCCGATACGCCGCAAGTAGACATGTTCGGGCAGCAACAGCCGGCGCTACAAAGCTATCAGACCATCGTCTCCACGCTGCGCAAGAATTATGATGTGCGCACGGTCGATCTTTCGACTGGCTCCGTCCCCGGCGACATCAACGCGTTGGTGATCGTAGGGCCACAAAACATGACTGATCTCGAACGCTACGCTATCGACCAGTTCTTGATGCATGGCGGATCGGTGTTCGTAGCGGAAGGCACTTATCAGCTCGGCATCGATCAGCAAGGTGGGTTGGCACTGCAAACGATCAATGGTGGCTTGAGCGAGATGCTAGATGCCTATGGCATCAAAATCGATCAGAAACTGGTGATGGATACGCAGAACGTGCCATTCCCGATGCAGGTTCAACGCAATGTGGGTGGCGTCACGACGCAAGAGATTCAGTTGTTGAACTATCCGCAGTTCGTGGATGTGCGGTCAGATGCAATGGAACGCGGTAATCCCATCGTGGCGGGGTTGCCGTCGGTGACCATGAACTGGGTATCACCGCTGATCGTGGACGAGGCTAAGAATAAGGATCGCACGATCACCACCCTGTTAAAATCGTCCACCAATTCATGGGCAACTACTGACACCACCACACAACCGAATCTGGATTTGTACCCCGATACTGGCTTCCCGATCGGAACGGACAGGGCTTCGTATCCGCTGGCTGTCGCGGTAACGGGCAGTTTCACGAGCTATTTCAAGGATAAACCATCCCCCTTCGCTACACCAACTACCGTTCCGGGTACGACCACGCCCGTGCCTAGCGCGACGCCATTGCCCTCGGTGACACCAACGGCAACAAGCACCCCATCAGTATCGTCGCAGAGCTTCGTGACGACCTCGCCCGACAGTGCTCGTTTAGTCGTGGTAGGCAGTTCGGAATTCCTGAACGACAACATCTTTTCGCTGTTGCAGCGGGTAAACGACGACCGGAGCACCAATAACTTGCAGTTCGTGCAAAACAGCGTCGATTGGTTCGTGCAAGACACCGCCTTGTCTAGCATCCGCGCGCGGGGAGCCAGTGCCCGTTTACTGCGCCCGTTGGTTGAGGGCGAAGAAGGACGCTGGGAAGTGTTCAACTATGCTTTTGCGCTGCTGTCCCTGATCGGCTTGGGTGCCTTGTGGCAGGTACGCCGCCGTACCGAGCGTCCGATGGATTTGCTGCCGCCGCGTGCTGATGCCGATGCTATGCCACCCGCGACGACACTCAACTAAGGTGATGATCATGAAATTGAACAGAACCAATCTTCTTCTGACCGCTGTTTTAGCTGTGCAACTCGTTCTCGGCGTGATCATCGTGGTGGCAAGCTCAACGACGCGGGAAACTCCACGTGGGCCGCTGCTCGACAACTTCTCACCGGACGCGGTCACGCAGATCACGATCCGCGACGCCGATAAGAACGAAGTCGTGCTTACCAAGAATAGCGCGGGCGCATGGGGCATCGGTAACGCCGATTCGTACCCAGTTGAGTCCTCCAAAGTGACGACGCTGCTGGCTGGCCTCAAAGGGCTGGATAACAGTCGTCTGGTGGCACAAACCTCCTCTAGCTTCAACCGCTTGAAGGTGTCCGATGACAGTTTCGAACGTATCATTGAGCTGAAGGAAGGCGACAAAACGCGCAAAGTATACGTAGGTAGTGCATCGGGTGTCACCGAGACGCATATGCGCGTAGCGGATCAGGACAACGTGTATCTGACGCGCGGTCTGACCACCACCGATATTCCGTCGAAGGCTGTGAACTGGGTGTCACCGACCTATTTCACCGTGCCTCAAGAAGATGTTGTCTCGGTCAAGGTGGTCAATGCCAATGGCACCTTCGAGTTCAAGAAAGGCACTGACGGTAACTGGACGCTGACTGACCTGAAGCCCGATGAAAAGTTCAATGTGGATGGCTTCCAGACGACGCTAAGTTTCCTGAACTCGGTTTCGCTGACTGCGCCGCTGGGCAACCAAGCCAAGGACACCTACGGCAGCGATAAACCGCAAGCCACCATCACCATCATGACACATAAGGTGATCCCCGCGACGGCGACTCCAGCCAATGCCGGCGCGGCAACGGCGACCGCCACCGGCCCTGCCATCCTCAATCCCATCAGCGGGGGTACGCCTATCCCCGGTGTGAAGGACGAAGCGGGTAATGTCGTGCAGGACAACACATACACGCTCTTAATCGGCGCGAAGCTGGACGGCGGCGACTACGTGATGAAATCGTCAGCCTCCGAATACTTCGTCCAGATCGGCGCGACGACCGCGCAACCATTTGTGAACATGACCCGCCAAGGCTTGCTGGTGATCCCGCCAACACCCACGCCGGGTGCAACGGCTTCCGCCACTGTACAACCGTAAGCACTTTCTTCGATAGTTCAGTAGACAAGGGTTCAGTTTATCCTTGTCTACTGTTTTATCTCCCTGTTGAACCAGTACGGACTCCCTACCAACCCTCATTTTCACAACTGAAGGATAATGCCCTATGTGTTACTGACTGTAAAAACCATGTAAATTCGATTTGTTCGGTATTGACCGAACAATCAGAACTATCTACAATGAGCAATATATGGATACCAAACAGCAATTCGTTGAAGATGTCGGGATGTTCTTTGAACGGCTCGGCCTGACCCGCATGGCAGGACGTATTATAGGGTGGCTAATGGTGTGCGATCCACCGCAGCAAACGATGGGTGACATCGTGGATGCGCTCGGAGCCAGCAAAAGCACAATCAGCACGGCGCTGCGGGAATTACAAACCTTTCATACGGTAACGCGCTTCAGTCTACCCGGTGAACGGCGTGACTACTATCGGCTCGATAATGCCGTCTGGGAGCGTTCGTTGGAGGCGCGACTGCTTGAAACAGCCGCCTTCAGTCAGTTCGCCCAACGTGGGTTAGCGTTGCTAACCGATCACGAGGCAGTTCAGCGTGAACGACTGCAAGAAATGCTGGATTTCTTCGCGTTCTTGGAACGTGAAGTGCCCGCCATGTTGCAGCGTTGGGACGAACTGAAGGCCGCGCGAGCCAAGACCACATCGGGGTGACATCGCCCGCTGTCGATTGCTACATACACGGTACAAAAGGGGATTGAGATCATGAACATACTACTGCTCACTGTTGGTTCGCGTGGCGATATCCAACCTTTCGTCGCACTCGGACATGGATTGCGCGCCGCCGGACATCAAGTGACCGTCGCTGCACCGGCCTTATTCGAAAATTTCGTGCGGGAGTATGGTCTCAGGTTCGCCCCCTTGAATGACGACTTACTCAAGTTGAAAGATACAGCGGCGGGCAAGGATGCGCTGGAAGGCAAAGGTAACAAGCTGGCACTGATGAAACAGGTCAAGCCGATGTTAGGTCGCTTGATGCAAGATGAATGGAAGGCCGCTCAAGACGGGCCTGATCTCATCGTCTATCATCCGAAGACACTCGTAGGCTTGCACATCGCAGAAAAGCTTGGCGTGCCCGCGATCATGTCGATTCCACTGCCATTGATGACCCCGACCAGCGCATTTCCGATTCCGTTAATCACTGCGTCGTTAGGGGGCTGGTTTAACCGATTGACCTATCTCGCTAATAGCCTGATTTATATGCCCTACAACGGCATGATCAACGCATGGCGGCAAGAAACGTTAGGGCTTCCCAAGCGTCCACGTGGGTTGGATGAACTGACGCATTCAGATGGATCACCTGTGCCTGTGCTTTACAGCTATAGTCAACGCATCGTCCCGCGCCCTGCCGATTGGCTTGCACACGTACAAGCCACAGGATACTGGTTCTTGCCACCGCAGAACACGTATACACCGCCGCTTGCGCTGCAACGCTTCTTGGAGAACGGCAAACCGCCGATCTACATTGGGTTCGGCAGTATGACAGGCAATGATCCACAGGGCAAAGCGCGCAAAGTGATCGAAGCGCTGAGTCAAGCTGGACAGCGCGGCCTGATCGCCTCTGGTTGGGGTGGTTTACATGCCTCGGACGTGCCCGATCACTGTTTCATGATCGAGGAAGCCCCGCACGACTGGCTGTTTGAACACGTCACGGCAGCAGTGCATCATGGCGGTGCGGGGACAACCGCCGCCGCCCTGCGCGCTGGCAAACCTCAGTTGATCTGTCCATTCATGGGGGATCAGGGTTTCTGGGGGCAGCGTGTATATCAGGCGGGCGTAGGTGCCAAACCGATTCCGCAGGGGCATTTATCTGTCGAACGCCTAACTGCTGCCTTCACTAGCATCGCCACCGACGCCGATATGCAGCACCGCGCCACGCACATGGGCGAAGCGATCCGCGCGGAGGATGGTGTAAAAACCGCCGTCGCACTGATCGAACGACTCGCGTTGTCGACTAGTACTCCCATGCCAGTTCATTAAATACAGCGAGGTACCATAAAGATACAGTCTATCGGATTATCTGTAGACTGTATCTAAATACTACCTAACGATAACTTTCCACGGAAGCAAAGCCATGCCATGTTCTCGATTGATTCGCACCAACATGACATGTATTAGTTACATGCAAAAGTGACATTTTCTCGATGGGGTGCGTCGGACTGAAGCTTCCCATCTTTGATATACTCAACTCGATCATGGCATGCTCATATTTCAATGTTACTCGCACCATGCCCGAATGTTTATCCGAGACAAGTACAAAACATGGCGTACCTGCTAGCAAGATAATATCTCCTAATGTGGGCGCGCCTACCTTGAAGGTATCGATTCCCACAGAATCGACAATGGAATTCCCGCCATTAAAAAAACTGATATATCCCCCTACATATTCCGTCTCGAAATCTCGCTGCGCGGGGATTTGAGAGGAAGGTAGCGGGCTAAGGTAATCTTCGAGGAAATACAATGCATCTTGTGTGCTAGTTTTCTCCGGTGCAATGTTGTGGAAAAGAAGGTAATTATCAGTATAGCTGAACCCTGCAATCTGAAACGGATGAAGCAGCAGAGTTGGGAGACGACCAATCGCCATTATCCCGAATACGAGGGCCACACAGCAGGTCAAGCACCGTCGAATGAAGTGTATGAATCGTTTCATGTTAATAGATCCGTTTTAGTTACTATTGTTGTCGATACTTCCAACCTTTGATACCGAAATAGGCGACGCGAAACCGCTAAAAGGTAGTCCAACTACCTCAACAGTGAGCTTATGGAATGATCGCACCTCACATACATCGAGGCACCCGATTTATAGAATAATACTCCATCCCTAATGTAGATATTTAATCATGAAAATCTATAATATTTTGGTAAAAAAAGATGAACAACACTTTAAATATTTGAATCGCAACGTTAATATGAGCAAGATTACTTATGCGTCTACTGCAATTATATAACTCATAAATAATATCGGGGTTTATCGATAACTCTGGATGGAGGCAAACCCGCGCCAATCAGAGTGCTCAATTCGACTTGACTGAGAGTAGCACACGTTGGTGACACGGATCAGTGATAACGATTCGGGGCGCTGCTGCGGACGTAGATCGCCAGCACTTGATCCCACTGCCGTGATCACCAGACCGGGATAAAACAGCGTCGTGCGTACTACACCGCGAGCAAATTCCCATACGCGGATATAGCAGGGTTCACCGTAGAACAGGACGAACTCTCCCAGTGTCGGAAACCCCTCTTGCAAGTCCTCAAAATCTACATAATCCGTCTCGGTATAGCCATTGCTCAACGCGCCGAAGCGACCTTTGGCGAAACCAACCTCAAAAATACCCTCGGAGAGGTCTTGTGAAACTAATACGGTCGGCCTGAGATACGGTCGCAAGCGCCGAATGGTCTCTTGTAAACTGGTCTCTTGTGGCACGATGTCCATGAAACACGGCGAACCCGCGCAATCATCAAATCCTGCCGCTTGAAGCATATTCTCAGTGGAGCGGACGCGGCTGAACGTCATCATCCCCGTCAAGATGACCAACGTAAGGCAAAATTGCCAGCAGCAGAGGCGGGTAAATTTTCGCATAGCCACAGCATATCATTAAATCGATGTTAAAGAACGAGGTCATAAATTTAACACTGATTTAACACACACTGTGGTGCTAACGACTTAGTTGGTTTCACCTTTCCAGAGGCGCTGCATCTCTTCGGAGGTTACGAGCAGTTCATCGAGCGTACCTTCGGCCTCAACCCGACCGTCTTTGAGCACAATGATGTGATCAGCCCGACGCAGCGCAGCTTGTCGATGGGATACGACCAAGCAGGTTGCTTCCTCTTGATCGAAGACGCGCTCCCACAATTTGCGCTCGGTTTCCACGTCTAACGCGCTGGAAAGGTCATCAAAAACCAGCAGTTCTGGTTTGCGCAGGAACATTCTGGCTGCCGCGCTGCGCTGAATCTGCCCGCCGGAAAGCCGCACGCCCTTCGGCCCGACGATGGTTTCCAGCCCCTTCTCCAAGGCCTGCAAATCGTCTTCCATCACCGCTTTATTCAGCGCCGCCGGAATATTAACCGCATCTTCAGGCATCCCCATCAGCAGATTATCGCGCAAGGATTCGCTGAACAGACGCGGTACTTGGGCGGTATACGCAGCACGCGGCGGGATCATGAAATTATCTGGCTCGGTGACCGTCGCGTCGTTCCAGCGGATTTCTCCGGAATCGACTGGCAGCAAACCGAGTAGACAGCGCACCAATGTCGTCTTGCCAGAACCGATGCGTCCCGTAATTACGGTAAAGGAACCACGATCAACCCGCAAATTGATGTCGGCAATGCCGCGTTCGGACTCTGGATGCTGGTACGTGAGGTTGCGCACTTCCAGCGTCTCCAACCGATGCTGCTCAGTTTTGGGTGTATACGGCACAACGGGCAGGTCGTCACGTTCGTATACCGGCCCCGGCGTGGTCAGTTGCGTATCGGGCGCGCCTTGCATCAAGCGCTGCATACGTTGGATCGCCACACCAGCTTGCCGATAGCGCGCGACCAGAAAACCGACAAAAGTAGTTGCTTCTGCCACGATTTCGACGTTGTATACGAACAGCGCGAAATCACCTACCTTGAATGTGCCCGCCTGCATGGATTGTGCAGCCAACAGTAGGATGAAGCCCGTACCGAGCGCGCTGGCATTCATGAAGATCGAACGCAGGATTTCGTCAAACAGCCGATCTTTGAGCGCAGCCTTGCGCCGGATTTCGTTGAGCGTGCGGAAGTGCCGTACGACATCTTCTTCCGCGCCCGCCACCTTGACGGCTTGCACCGCGCCATAGGTTTCCCCGATGAAGCCCATCACTTTACCGCTGGCTTCGCTGGTCGCTTTACGGTAGCGTTCGACGCGTTCAGTCGCAAGGTTGGCGACGACCAGTACCGCCACCATCGGCAAGAACACCAGCAGCGTGATTTGTACGTTGATCGCCAGCATCAGCCCAACCGCAATGACTGCTTGCAGCGAGTTGCCCCAGAGATCGTTGAACCATAATCCGAACAAGGGGATTTCAAAGGCATCATTTTTGAAGCGGCTGATGGCTTCACCCGGCGATTCGGGTAGTGCTTTTGCCCCCGGTCGTTGGAAGATGCGCGAGAGGATGTTTTTGTGATACAAGGTGTTGTTAAGCATCATGAACGGTTGGTTGGCGCGGATCAAGCCCCAGAAGCCACCGAGCCGTGCCAGCATCGTCACGAAGATCACGCCGACTAACAACCATAATTGATGGACTGGCGGTGTTTGGAGTGCCAGTAGATTGAAGAACTCGCGGATGACCAGCGGCGGGACAGTCCATGACAGCACGATCACCAGCATACAAAACGCGTTTAACACATACAGCCACGGTTGGAATTTGATCGTGCGCCACACATATTGGTAGGTTTTGAGACGTTGGCTCGCCGTCGCCATGAGTACACCTTAATATCCGCGATCAGATTTATTTAGTATACTCTCAATAAATTGATCAAACAACCAGTTGATCAATTTAGAAACTTGATCATCGCCTTAATAACTTAACCTCACGCAGCGGCAAGCGGGTCAGTTGATTCCGATCACAAACGCCCATAAGCATGATCGGATTGATCGTTTTCCTGCTCAGGGATTGATCGGAAAACCAGCGCAAAAACCGCATATGATCGGTTTTATGATCGGAAATTGAGCAGCCAAACCGATCACATAGGATCGAATACGAATTCAGCAGTTAAGGTAGGAACGGTGTTTTGAGCACCATGCAGCATATCAGACAGTTTGTTCGACAAAATGCAGCCATTGTTAGCACACCATCCAGCCCTCCCCATTCTAAACGAACATTTGAATTACGTCAAGGGTGTGTGGGCTATGCAAAGTGAGTCAATAGGCAGCCAGCTCGCGAATCGCCGCCGTGATTTTCTCCGGTGAGAGCATATAGGCAGCTTCGAGAGGTTCGCTGAATGCAACGGGCGGCACATCAGGCGAGGCTAAGCGTCGGATCGGCGCATCCAAATAGTCAAAGGCGTGCTCTGCGATCAAGGCGCTGATCTCGCCGCCAATGCCGCCTGTCAAATTATCCTCGTGGACGATGAGCGCCTTACTCGTTTTCTTGACCGACTCGAGGATCGCGGCCTGATCGAGTGGATACAGCGTGCGTAGATCGATCACCTCGACGCTGATCCCCTCGCTGGCGACCTGCTGTGCGGCTTGCAACGCATAATGCACCATCAGGCCATACGTGTACAAACTGATGTCGGTTCCTTCACGCCGCACTGCCGCTTTGCCAATCGGGACGGTGTAGGTGCCCTCTGGTACCTCACCGCGCTGACTGCGGTAAAGTTGTTTATGCTCGAAAAACATCACCGGATCGGGATCACGGATAGCGGCGATCAGCAAGCCTTTGGCGTCGTAGGGTGTGGATGGAATCACCACTTTGAGACCCGGTGTGCTGGTGAACAACGCTTCGCTGCTCTGTGAATGGTACAGTCCGCCATGAATGCCCGCCCCAAACGGCGCACGCACTACAATCGGGCACCACCAATCACCGTTGGATCGGTAACGAAACAGAGCGGCTTCGTTCAAAATCTGGTCGATGGCAGGATGTACGTAATCGGCAAATTGAATCTCAGCCACCGGACGCATCCCATGTAATGCAGCGCCGATTGCCAGCCCAACCACCGCGATCTCGGCAATCGGTGTATCGACCACGCGGTGTTCGCCATAGGTTGCCAGCAGTCCATCCGTCGCTAGAAACACGCCGCCCTTGATCGCCACGTCCTCGCCCAGCACCATCACGCTGGGATCCGCCGCCATTTCATCATGTAAGGCGCTGCGAATGGCTTCGATGAAGGTAAGTTCGGGCATAGCGATCCTCTCGGTGGTGGTTAGCGTAGGTAGAAGACGTGAATATAGCGCTGACTACTCAGCCGCGACGACAATTTTATCCCGTGCAACTTCTACCGCGCTGAAGCCTTCATAGGCGCGGGTGACTAACACTGTGTATTCACCCAAAGGCCAATGTCCGGTGCTCAAGGTAGCGGAGGCGGTCGGTACGGGTGTGTGTGTCGTGGCGTTATCAGGTGGAGCCATCTCCCCATAGCGGAGGGTCAGGACGGCGTTGCCATTACAGTCCAGCGTACTGCCGCTGCAATCGACAAACTGGCTGGCGGAGGCTACGACCTGCGACTCTTTGTCGAGCGCAACGGCGCGGAGAATCGTCTGCGGGAAACGCGGGCCGATGTTATACGCCCACATGATGTTGACTACGACACTGCCATCGTCGGTCATGATCAGCCCTACAGTGGCGGGATCAGGCGTAGCGTCGCTTGGCAGTGCTCGACCAACGGGGGTCAGGGTCGCGGTAGGGCGCAGGCTGACAACCGCAATCGACGCACTCACATCCCGTTTACGGAGCAAGGTCAAGGTGCCTTCGATGCCGAGCACAAGAATCACGAGTACCAGCGCGATCAGGCCACCTCGTTTGGCGTCTAGTGTGAACTTCAAGTCGAGACTCTTCCTATCCATACGAATAACGATCAAAGCTGCGATGTGATGATAATAGCAAATTCGGTCATAATTGGAGTTAAGTGACTCATCAATGCTGAGGACAAAGCAGGAAACGTGTACAGGTATGCCCATGCGCCATCGAACGATAAGTGTTTTGCTGATTGAAGACGAATCCGAATATGCTGAATTACTGATTGACATGCTGAACACCAGCAGTGATGCGCAGTTCATACCCAAGCACGTCACGAATCTGACAGCCGCCTTTCAGCAGATCGCCGCCAACCCCTACGACATTGTGCTCCTCGATCTCCACCTGCCCGATAGCGACGGGGAAGATAGTTTCACCCGCATTTCGCAAAAAGCGCCACAGGTGCCGATCATCATTATCACCTCGCGTGATGACCGTGATTTCGCAGAATCAGCAGTGCGCATGGGGGTGCAGGATTATCTACTAAAAGGCAAGGTCAATCGTGGACATCTGACGCGCGCGATCTTCTATGCCATCGAGCGCAAACGCGCCTTCGAGCAAGCCCAACATCTTGCCGCCTTTGAGGAACGCCAACGTCTCGCGCGTGATTTGCACGACTCCGTCAGTCAAACGCTGTTCTCAGCCACCATGATCGCGGAGACGATGCTGCATCTTTACGGTAGCCAATCTGAACCGCTGCGTCAGGGACTAGACGACTTGTACCGCCTTACCAAAGGCGCACGGTCAGAGCTGCAAACGCTGCTGCTCGAATTACGTCCCATTGCCCTGACTGAATCATCACTGGATCGGTTGCTAACAACCTTAACCAACACGTTGCAAAGCCGTACCAAAGCAACCGTGACGAGTTCGCTGACGCGCGATTGCACGCTGCCTCCGCCCGTCCAGATTGTGTTTTATCGGGTTGCCCAAGAAGCCTTTAACAACATCACCAAATACGCGCAAGCCACGAATATCACGTTAGTGTTGCAGCGAGGAAACGGCACCGGCAATGATGATAGCGTCATGCTGCGGATCACGGATAATGGTCAAGGCTTCACGGATCAGCAAACACGCGGTATGGGCTTGCAGATCATGCGCGAACGAGCAAACTCGATTAACGCGGAACTAACCATCGAAGGGCAAAAAGACCAAGGTACCACCATCGTCTTGAAATGGCATCCAGAATAAGTATGAATAAGTACAAATAGGTGAAAATATGCCAGAAACAAAAACAATCCGAATTCTCATCGCTGACGATCATGAAATGGTGCGGCATGGGTTAGCTGGTTTTTTGGGCGCGTTCCCAGATTTCCAGCTTGTGGGTCAAGCCTCGAATGGAACGCAAGCCGTCAAGTTATGTGGCGATACACGCCCCGATGTGGTCTTGATGGACTTGATTATGCCTGAGATGGACGGAGTCACCGCCACCAACCTGATCAAAGAAAAATATCCTGAAATTCAAGTGATCGCGCTCACGAGCGCCAAAGACGAGGCGACCACTAACCGTGCGCTCCAAGCAGGCGCGATTGCCTACCTGCATAAGGACATCTCGATCCATGATCTCGGCAATGCCATCCGGTCAGCCGCCGTCGGCAAACCGACCCTGTCGCCGGATGCGTTCTCGGTACTGGTCAAGTCGGTTACAGCGCAACCACCCACCAACCAAGACTTCACCCTGACGAACCGCGAATTAGATGTGCTGCGGTTGCTCGTCAAGGAACGCACCAATGCCGAGATCGCGGTTGACCTCTCGATCAGCCTCTCGACGGTCAAAACCCACATCAGCAATATCATGTCCAAATTGGGTGTGCGCACACGCAGCGAAGCAGTCCGTGTCGCCACTCAAAATCGGTTATTCGGCACCTGACCTAGACATGTGGCTTAATTCTGAAATCCACCCGAATTTCATACCATAATTGATTTGATGGCATCGATTACGTGCTACAATGTGTGAGCGTTCACAACATAGAACGCTCCATTTCCAGTGCTAAGGTACATGTAGCTAGATGTTCACAACGATAACACCTTCGATCTCATCACATCTTAAGGCAATCATGCCCACTGCTCGCGTACTTGTCGTTGAGCATAACGATGCGCTTTGCCACCTGTTTTATCACAGCCTTCTTCGCTCAGGGTTTGCTACGATGTCTGTCTCGGCGGGGAAACAA
Organism: Anaerolineae bacterium; assembly: GCA_019637615.1. Lineage (GTDB taxonomy): Bacteria > Chloroflexota > Anaerolineae > Aggregatilineales > UBA2796 > JAHBVK01. The sequence goes on from JAHBVJ010000011.1 coordinate 122,170, forward strand.
ACGCCTGATCTCGTCAAGTCGTTCCGACCGGATATACTGTTAATCGACCTTGACCTGCCGGATGTCAATGGCTTGGATTTGATCCGCTCGATTAAGGCGCAGTTAGGCAAGCAAGCTCCGATCGTCATCGCTTTTTCAACGCATGATCGGTTTTACTACCATACTGCGCAAGAGTTGGATTATTTCTTTTTCAAACCCGTTTCCGTTATCACCTTGAACGATTTTGTGCGACGTGTCAGCGGTAGACTTGCAGCACGACATTCAAGCTAGGTAGTATGGCTGACGCGCATCTTAACGATTGCACACGACGGTAGATACCTTTTATTGATACCTTGATCTGTGTGTAACTGCCGCACAAATCCGTAACTGCATGTACAATAATGTGCAGATGATTTTTTCATTACCTTAAGGATAAGTGAATGTTACGGCGTGCGCTGAGTCTGGTCTTTTTTCTTCTATTAGCGACTACTCCAGTACTAGCCCAGAGTGACAACAGCGTAGCGCGCGCACGTGTCACGAGTGCGGGCGTTGAAATCCAGCGTATTGGCACTTCGACGTGGGTGCCGATCAGAGTTGAATCGTTGATTGGGGTCGGGGATAGCATCCGTACCACCGATAAAGGCCGTGCTACCGTTTCTTTCCTCGATGATGTACTAACCATCGATCTGAGCGAACAGAGCGAACTCGGCATCGACGCTTATACGGGCGAAGGCAACGCCTTCACCGTTCGGTCGGTTCTGCGGTCGGGTTTTGCACGCTTTAAATCACTGCGAAACTTGGGCGACAGTGAACAATTCCTGATCGTCATGCCGGGGTTCACCACGACGGTGCAGCAGGGCACGGGCAATCTGCGAGTCGAAAGTTCTGGTCGCTCGGCGCTGCTGGTGGTCGCGGATAGCAAGATGAGCGTCAAAGCCAAGGACTCCACCGCCACAGTAGGCGAAAACAACGGTGTGCGCGCGGATGCCGACGGTGCGTTGTCTGATGTGGTGCCTGCACTCACTTTCCCGCAGCTCGATTCAAGTTTGGATGGCTGTCCTAGCAGCATCAAGTTGGATGATGATGTGCGCCTGAACGTGCGCTTGGGGGCGTCCCGCAGCTACCCTCTCATTGGTGGCTTGCAAGGCAACTCAACCATACAAGCAATGGGGATAACGGCCTCCGGTGGCTGGTATCGTATCCGCTTCAAGGATGGCTTTGGGTGGGTACAGGTGCGCACACTGCCGCTCGATAGGGCGTGTGCTGGCTTACGTCTATTCTCTGATAATTTCGGTCCCGAAGATGCCAAACTGTATACAGATTTGACGGATGCTTATGATGTTACCGTGACGGCAACGCCGACGCCTTAGTGAGGGGCAGTGCAAATGCGACGATCCGCGATGTTTCTCGTCCTTAGTTTCCTGTTGGTGGCGGTTGTTTTTGCTGTACGGCAAAGTCAGGCTGCCGAAAATGATCTAGTCGCTTCACTGGAAACCATCAAAGGGCAGGTGAGCGTTAAACGTTTTGATAGTCAGAATTTTGTCACCGTACCCAAAGAGTCGTTGATCGGCGTCGGTGACACCATCAAGACAGACGCTACGGGCACCGGACGAATCACCTTTTTTGCCAATGGCGTCGAGACCGATGTCTTGCCTAACAGCGAGTTTCGGATCGATGTGTTCAACGGCAGCGAAGATCGCTATACCCTGTCCGTATCCGTACTAGTCGGGCAAACCGTGCAGCGTGTGACCAAGCTGCTAGATAGCGGATCGTCGTATACCATCAACAGCACCGGCCTAGAGATGGCGGTGCGTGGCACGGTCTTTGATGTGCGCGTCGAAAATACCGGACGATCCGCCACGATTGTGCGTGATGGGGCGGTCACCACCACCAATCCGGGCACCACAGGTAGCCACAGCGAAGCCAGCGTTCCGGCCGGGTTTGGTGTGCGGGCGGAAGCAGGCAAAGGGTTGAGCGATGTCGTCCCCGCCACTAACTTTGCCGAGCTGGACTCGTCGCTAGATGGCTGCATGGGCGTGATCAGTACCCTGTACGACTTCCGGCTGAATGTTCGGCTGGGGCCGAGTCTGCAATTCGCCCGCATCGGTAGTTTGGATACCGATATTCGGATCAAACTACTAGGCACGACGGAAGCGGGCGAATGGTTCCGCATCGATTTCAAAGGCAGCTACGGCTGGATTTACGCCCCCGCCGTCGTGATCGAACCCGGCTGCATCAGGTTGCGCGAGTTTCCCGATGATTATCGCGGTGAAGACCCGAATTCGTATACCAATCTCGATCCAGACATCACCTTTACAGTGACACCGGGGCCAACGCCAACGCTGCTGCCGATCCCGACCGCCACTGCCAAACCATAGCGACAACTATCTATGCTGCCAACTAGCCTTGCCTCGCTTGAATTCCAACGCCTTTCGCGCCGCTGGCATCTGCGGGCGGGGCTGATTATCGGTCTAGTGGTGGCGGTCATCATGGTGATCGTTGTCCGCTGGCGTTTCTTTCAAAGCGCGTCCTACTGGTTCACTGATCAGCTCTATACAGATAACCCGATTTCTGACAAAATCGCGATTATCTCGGTGGATGACGCCTCCCTCAATCGCTATGGTCGCGATGTATCATTGTGGCCTCGTACCTATCACGCCGATCTGGTCAAAGCATTGGCTGAAGGCGGGGCGCGGGTCATCGTTTTCGATATCCTGTTCAGCGAACCGACCGATCAAGATGCGGCCTTTTCCGAGGCTATCCGTGTTGCGCGGGAAGGGGAGTCGCGGACGCGCACCGTCTTAGCGGTCGCCGGTCGTGATCTCCAATCGAAGGATGCTTCCGAGCGCGGGATCATTCAGTTCAGCGATATACCGCGTGACAGTACGGAAATGCTAATGACCGCTGAGATGGTCGGCACGGTCAACACTTACCCTGATAGCGATGGACACATCAGGCGCGTCCCTTTGATCGTGCGGCAGGCCGATCAGTACCACCCGTCTCTAGCGGCTGCCGCCTATCTTCAATATCTACGCATTCCTGCGGCTGCCCTGAATTCCGTCCTGACCGTGAATGACGCATCCATTAGTCTTACGCCGCAGCGCACCATTCCCAAGGATGCCTTGGGGTTGTCGCTCATTCCGTTTTATGGCGAAGCCGGTACCTTCCCTACCTACTCGTACCAAGCAGTGCGCGAAGGCACCATCGATCCCGCTACCTTCCGCGATAAAATCGTACTGATCGGGATGAACAACGCTGCCGGAGCGACCGACCGCTATCCCGTTCCGCTCTCCGATTCTGGTCAGCTCATGAGCGGGATCGAAGTACACGCCAACATCATCGAAGCCTTGCTACAAAACCGCACCCTATCTTACGCTGACGATTGGCTGCTGTACATCTCCGTCACCATTTTTCCGCTGCTCACCAGCCTGATCCTTTCACAAGTGCGCTGGTACTGGACGATTGTCTGCTACGGGGCGCTGGCGGTGGCACTGTTCCTATTCGCTTCCACGCTGTTCACAACACAGCAGCGCATTTTCGAATGGTTTTACCCGCTGTTGGCGCTAACCTTCGCGATGGCGGCGCTTGTCGTCATTCACATTCGCTGGCAAACGAGGAGCGGTTGGCTGTTCCAACAGTTGCTTGCCAGTGCCAACCGTCTGATCGCCCGCCGCATGACACTGGACGCGCTGATCCCGGATGTGCAAGATGCTGTCTCGAATTTACTCCGCTTCGGGCGTGGCGAGGTCTTTTTGTGGGATGCCGACAGCGCCGCGATAGAAGTGTTGCAGGCGCATCAACATACAGAACTCACCTCTGGGCTGGCGAAAACCGCCATCGATACCAACAAAGTCGTCATACAGACTGGCTGGATCGCGGTGCCGTTGGCCTATCAAGAGCAATGTATCGGCGCGATTGTCGCTGATGACAAGACTTCACAGCGGCGTATCGAATCAGATCGCGTAGTGCTGCTGCAATTCTTCGCGGAGCAAGTCGCCCCGGCGGTCGCGATGGCACGCCTGAATACGATCCAACTCCGCCAGCGCGACCTCTTACAGGCGATCATCGGCAGCACGCCTGATCCCGTCTTAGTGGTCAACCGCGAGTGCCGGATCGTGCGTACCAATCCCGCCGCTGTCACGTTGTTCAACACCGACGCCATCCAACTCGATGTCGTGGAATTGCTGACCGCGCACACCGCGCAGACTCCATCATCTGTGCAAGACGAAATGTACTTGGAGCACATCAAGACTCCTGCCACGCTGCTCCGAGAAGCGCTCCAACAAGACCAGCCGTTTAGCCAAGAGATCAGCACAGAAACCGGACAATACGCACTGTTGGCAGCGCCTTTGCGTGCTGCTGGCACAGGTTGGACGCCACCCGCTGCGACTGGTCAATTCAACGAATCAGGTTGGGTGATTCTGCTGCACGACATCACCGCGCTCAAGAATCTCGATGAATTGCGCACACGGATGCTGCGCATGGCCTCGCACGATCTCAAGAACCCTCTCAGCGTAATCAAAGGCTATGCGGAGTTGATGCTGGAAGAAGAACGCGAACCTATCGAAAACAAGATGCTCTCCCACATCCTCAATTCCAGTAACCGCATGTTCGCGTTGATCGGAGAACTGCTCGATAGTGATCGCGCGCGTTTAGGGCAGCTCAAATTGATGCGTCTTGATCTCAAAACCCTTGCTGAAGCCACTGCCGCCGAGTTCAAAGTCCAGACCGATGACAAACAGCAAGAGTTGATCATCAAGGTGGCGGATCACGCCCTCTGGGTCATGGGGGATGAGCCGCAGTTGCACGAAGCCATCGGCAACCTGATCAGCAACGCCATCAAATACACGCCCAACGGCGGCACCATCACGGTCATGGCGCTGGCACAGACGCGCAAAGTGCAGGTGTGTGTGGCAGATACGGGCATTGGCGTCCCCACGGAGTCGCAGCCCAACCTCTTCCAGCCGTACTATCGCGTCAAATCAGAAGCCACTGCCAACATCATGGGCACTGGTCTCGGCTTGAGCATCGTCAAGGGCGTGGTTGACTCGCATGGTGGGCGCATCTGGGTCGAGAGTGAAGAAGGCAAAGGCAGCAAGTTCTACATCGAACTGCCACTGGTCGAGGCGCAAGCCGCTGACCCTGCCATGACCGTGCCCACGCATATGCACTAGCGATTGATGTGATAGGCGGGCGGCGTGTACGCCCATTTATCCACGCTGGCATACTGCTCAAGCTGGGCGAATGTTTGCGGTTGGTCGGGATAAGTATCCTTATGCCAGTAAATGAAGGGATGCACTTCTAACCGCGACGTGCGGAATTCCTCGATCACCAACTGCCCGATCACGCCCACCGCTTCGACAAAATGCAGCCGTTCGAACTCCGCGAATAACGGGCTGTTGTCGTAGCGCACCTGCCTGAAGGTTGCTCGCCAACCGCGCTCATCGCCGTCGAGCAGCATGTAACGCGCTTCCGGTGAGCCATCCAACGGTACGCCCACCGTGCCCGGATTCAGCACATGCCAGCGCCCTACCTGTCGGTCAAGCGGCAGATGTGTGTGCCCGCAGACAAACGTCGTCTCCTCCACGCCCGCCAGCATCGTGGCGATCTCCACGTCCGTCGAGATCGGATAGATCGGCTCGAAATGGCTGCGCGGCGTCCCATGTACCACGCGCACGGTCGGCGCATCGCGGAAGCGCAGTGTAAGTGAGTCAGGCCATATTGCCAGCATCGCCACCTGCCGATCACTGAGCTGACGATGTAAGAACGGCGGCATCGTGTAAAATCGCCAATGACTCGGCGCACGCGGTGTCTCGTAATCCAGCAAATACAGCTCGTTATTGCCGCGCAGCACCGCCCATCCTTCGCTGATCACGCGCTGCATTACCTGTGGAGAAAATGGCCCCCAATTAATCACGTCGCCCGCTACCACCACTTGATCGACCTTAAATTGGGCGAGGTCGGCTAATACCGCCTCTAGTGCGGGCAAATTACCATGAATATCCGCGAGGATAGCGAGTCGGGTCATCAGTCAAAGTCCTCTCAGTTAGCTAGACGATTGCGCTGGCGATGGTTCTACGTGGCGAAGCGTGCAGCCCATCCTGACGATCTTGGATATACCACGCCTCGATCTGCTCAGGCGTTGGCAGCACCACCGACGTGAATCCAAGCTCCAGCAGATGCGCAGTCAACACATCGGGATCAATGCGCGTAAGCCACGGTTCACCGCCCCGTGCCGCCAATTCTGCCACGCTCGGACGTGCAGACTCAGCGCTGCGTTCGGGCGCAGCAGGGGACGCAAAGGTGAATACGATCTCGCTGGTACGCGGCAGCGACAGCACATACCGGAAGACCGCGTCATTTGCTTCCGGCGTCAGGTACATCATCACGCCGAGCCACGAGAAAAACGTCGGCAGCGTCGGGTCGAACGAACTTGCCGCCAACCCATCATCTAGCGAGGTCGTTTCGAAATCAATCGGCACAAATTCGACATTAGGCGGGATCAGAATCGCACCCGCCTCGAGTCGTTCTCGCTTGATCCGCTGGCTGGCTGGCTGGTCAACCTCGAAGATGCGCAACGACCGCGCCCACATCGGTTGTCGATACGGGAATGTGTCGAAGCCAGCGCCTAAACTCACAAACTGCCGGATTCCGCGCTGTACCGCCTCCGCCAGCCGATCCTCAGCGTAGCGGCTGCGGATCATCAGATGTGACCGCAGTTGTGTCGCTCCTGCTGCACGGTAGTGATCTTCAGTCCCGCGCACATGGTTCAGCATCGCGGGCGACAGTAGTTGCAGCACGACAGAATCGTCCAGAATTTTTGGGATCGCGTCGTAAAGCTGATGGGCGGCACGCATGAGCGCCACCCCCACCGCCGTCCGGCTTGGTTCACGGTCTGTCATACCCATCCTTTCATCTTACGTCGCGGGCATTGATTTTATAGACTTGCTAACCAGATCGGGAAACGGGTCAGGAATTCGGTGGGGAAGCGGCAGATGCGCCACCCACGCGCTTGATCGGAGCGGGCAGCGGCACCTCCAGCGGATGCGCGTCGATAAACGTCTGCAAGATCACGGCGGCGGCGTGATCATCGATCCGGCCTTCGATTTCGATCTCGCGATCCATCAGGATAGCGATGGCTTCCTCCGTGCTGAACTGTTCTTCCCACAAATAAACAGGCACGCTCAACACAGCCGCCAACCGTGATGCCCAACGCCGGACAGTGGTGGCACGGGTCGGACGGTCGTCTGCGTCCTCATCACGCTCAGGGTTCAATGGCAGTCCGACGATCACGCCGACGACTTGCTGCTTGGTGATTACCTCACGGATGATCGCGAAATCCTCGGTTTTCGTCCGCCGTTGGATCACCATCAGCGGGCGGACGGTCAGCCACGCCGCATCGCTCAACGCCACGCCGATGTGCTTATCGCCGTGATCGATCCCCAGCAAACGCCCGCGCCGCACCAGCGTAAAGGGCTGTTCATCTTGGTCATTCATATTGAAACGCACTTATTCCTTGACCACCACATTGATGCGTGCTGCCAGCATGGGCAGCCGTCCGAAGAAGCTAGGCCAGATCGTGATCTCCGGCGGACGCAGCGGATCGAGCAGCCAATCGCGGTTGAGGACTTCAAGCGCGTCTTGGGTGCCGATCCCGACCAGCCGATCACGTGCCGTATCCGTATCGATCCGCGCCGAGATGTTGCCCGAAACTGCCATCACCAGTGCTGCTCTGCCCGTAGCGTCCGGCGGACGTACCAAACCCATCTCATAAGTTAGGCTCTCCAGCACTAACTCTTGCCCTTCTGGAATTAGCCGTGCTAGGCGTGCCCGCGCCGCTGCTTGGGCTGGCTGTTGATCGATGATCAGTGCTTGTACCGTCGCACGCATGGTGAGCGTCAATGTCTCCACCTTGTCACCGACAAAGGCGCTGTAGGTCGTTTGCTCCGTCGTACTCGGTTGGAGCTGCACAGAATTTGGCACGATCACTTGTGTGCCGGACAGTCGCGCGCTGAAATTCGTGCGTGCCGTTTGGATCAGCTTGTCATGTGTCAGCGGCAGCAAATTGTTGTAGTCAGCGGTGGTCACTACCCCTTGTGGGCGCACTGTACCACCCCGCGTGAAATCGGGATTACGCACCGCCAGCACATTATTCAACGACCCTTCGATGAAGATGATCAGGTTGGGTTCGACATTCCCGCGTGTGCCAATTGCATCGTCAATCGCCTCAATACTCACCGTCGCGACATTGCCCACTCCCGCCGCGATGGTCGCATCTTCCAATGTTTTGAAGCGTGCCGGATCGCGCCCCGTTGAGTACACCACCGTGCCAGCGGGTACGGGGATTTCATCGTTCGTCTGGTTCGTGAACACGACCTTACCCGTCGCCGGACTGTTCGGCACATCAAGCGAACCTGTCGTCGGGATGCTGGCGGAAACCTCGACTTCCAGCGTACTGATGACGGCTGGAATGATGCCCTGCTCCATGTCCACGAACGTTACGCGCGGATCAGCGATAATCTGCGCGGTCGTCTCGATCTGCGATTGCGCTGGATAAATCACAACGTCCGCACCGGGGCCAACCGTGACCGCTGCGCCAACTATCGTCGCCAGCAGCAGCAAGAGCACCAATCCGCGCAGCACTTGACGCTGACGGCGTTCGGCGGGCGTCAATTCGCGCAGACGACTGGCGATCAATTTTAACTCGAACGGATCGGGGCTGTCGGTGGGCTGATCGGCACGGTCGATGAATACTTTGTTGCGTGGCTGCTTCCACCCCCCGGCACGCTGCCCCGCATGTACCGAGCGGAACACGGAAATGTTCAAGTCGTGCGCGTACTCGATCACGGCGGGGTCGGCAGTCACCAGCGCGAGTCGTGTCTGGCGGCGTTCGGCCTCGCGCTGGATCAGCACAAGATCGAGCTTGCGTTTGAGCGGATGTGCGTTGGCGCGCTTAGGCCACACCAGCAGTACGCGCTCTGTGCTCACAAAAGTCAACCGATCTCGGATCGAGATCACGTCATCGTAGGATTCAAGCTGAATAATTTGAAGCTTCATAGCTACCAATAATAGACTCGGCAACCGTTGGATTTCAAGTCTATCCTACGCGCATCATCATCCTTCCCCAGAACTTCACAAAATGATATTGAATAAATAGCCAGTAAGTGTGATCGCAATCGCCAGCGTGACGATGAAAACGGCGATCAACGGCACTTTCAATACCCGTCGCAAGATGATCATTTCCGGCAAGCTAAGTCCTACCACCGCCATCATGAAGGCCAATACGGTGCCGAGCGCGGCTCCTTTTTCCATCAGAGCGCTGACAATCGGCATAATTCCAGCGGCATTCGAATACAGGGGAATACCTAACCCGACTGCTGCTGGCACCGACCACCACGCCTGACTACCAAGGATGTCCGCGAGGGCGCTTTCCGGCACATAGCCATGAATACCAGCGCCAATCGCGATTCCCACGATGACGTATAACCAGACTTTGCTCACGATGGCGCGGGTGGAGAGCCACGCTGCCTCAAATCGATCCGACCACGCTACCTGCTCCGGAACATGACCGCCGTGACCTGCCTGTATCGTCCACACGAACTCTTCTACGAAGCGTTCCAGCTTTAACCGCCCGATCACGACACCGGCGGCGATGGCGATGGTCAACCCCGACAGCAAGTACAACCCTGCGATTTTCCAACCGAACATGCCCAGCAGCATTACCAGCGCCACTTCGTTCACCAGTGGTGCCGCGATCAGAAACGAGAAGGTCACGCCGAGCGGAATACCCGCCTCTACGAAACCGATGAACAACGGCACTGCCGAGCACGAACAAAACGGGGTCACGACGCCCAGTCCCGCCGCCAGCAGATTACCCACGCCTTCCCGCTTGCCACCGAGCAGACTCCGCGTCCGCTCCACGCTGACAAACGAGCGCAGCACGGTGATGAGGAAGATCATTCCGCCTAACAGTAGGATTATTTTTGGCACATCGTACAAAAAGAAGGCTACCGCTTCCCCAAGATGCGATGATCGCGGTAAGCGTAGTACGTCATAAGTAATGCCATCCGCCAAGGGCTGGATCACATTGTAAGCGGCGATCCACAACAAGGCGCAGATGCCCACGCCGAGGAAAGCACGCAGTGCCGGATGTTCACGCAAAAGTGACCGACTCGTGGAATGTGGCTGCATAAGGACTCCTGCGAACTGCGCCATGATGAACTGGCGCAGCGCTGTAAAAGGAAAAGGGATGTAGGTAGGTGCTAGTTTTGCGATGCGGTAAGCCAGCGGACGATTTCTGTGTCGGTTGGGATACGTCCCGCCGACACGACCTTGTCATTGATGACGAGTCCCGGCGTAGCCATGATATTCCACTTCAAAATGTCCGCATACTCGGTTACTTTTTCAAGCTCGATTGGCAGGTTGTTTTGTGCCGCCAACCGTTCGACGTTGGCTTGAAGCCGTTTACAATTAGCGCAGCCAGAACCCAGAACTTTGATGTTGATCATGTGTGATATAACCTTTTTTCGCGTGAGTCTAGTCTTGACTGGTCACTGCCAGTGGCGACTCACGATTAATCTCTCGCAAAGTGGCGCAGTGGGGACACGGGCATTTGTCTACGAAATAACTCGGCGGCACAGCGTTGGCTTCACTGCCGACAAACGCACGTACACGGTCGATTACCTCAAACAGCTCTGTCCGTGTGACGAAATAGAACTTGTTCAGGCCGTCTCGACGGATATCGATCAAGTTTGCTTCGCGCAGGACTGCCAGTTGTTGTGAAATATAAGCCTGTCGCTGCTGGAGTGCAGTCTCAAGGTGACAAACGCACGCTTCGCCGTTTCTCAGAATGTCAAGGATCGCGAGACGTACAGGATGTGCAAGTGCCTTAAAGACCGTTTCCATAGTGCTCTGCTCATCTACGCTCATCGCCCCACCGCCTATATTCATAAAGTTGAATATAGTCTAGTTCCATTGAAGTTGATCGATAAGTGAGGAATGTCACCGATTTCTGATGATAAGCCGCGTAGGGCATCATTAACTCTGGCGCGCCGTTAGCAGTTGGCGGAATGCCGTAGGGGAGCAACCGCGATGGTTGGCTATAATGATGCTATTCGCCTAGCACATGCAAGATAGCAAGTCTCCCATGACATTCAATGCGTCTAAACTTGGGTTCCTCATCGCTGTACTCATCCTGATCACGTCGCTGACGGCCTGCCAACCTGATCGTGTCGTGCCGACTGTTGCCAGCATCGAGTCGCTGGCGACCGAAACCTTCCAGACCAAGGAAGCGCCACCCGCCGAGTTCCAACAAGTACAGTTCGAGAAGATCGACGCCAGCCTGAGCGCCCAACCAGCGTGGCACGCCGTCGTCACGCTGAGTTTTGATGGCACCTACGCCGAAACGAATCAACCTACCAATGGCAGCATCGCCGCCAATATCTATGCCAACGAACTCAGTGGCGAAAAGCGTGTGGTACTGGATGTGAAGGGCGATCCCTTCGGTGCGGCGACGGACGGTAGCACCGTCGAAGGCGTGCGCATTGGCAATGATTATTACCTTGTCAATCAGAACAAAATCTGTGCCGCCGCCACGGATCCAGCTAATCGGCGCATCACCGAATTGACGCCTAGCGGGTTGATCGGTGGCGTGCGGCAGGCGCAGTTCACCTACACACAGCGCGAGATTAATGGACGTCGCGCATGGGAATACGCCTTCACGCCCGGTAACGTGGTGCCACCACCGTTGGAGATCAAAGCCAATGGGGGGGTGACCATCGCTTCCGGCACACTGTGGATCGCGGCGGAAAAAGGCTTGGTGGCGGAATATCAGATCACTTTCAACGTCACCAACGTGGTCATTCAAGGCAGCAAACCGTTGACGGGCGTCTTGCGCGTCAAGTATGAGCTGCAAGAAACGGGCGATCTTTTCAACATCTCAATCCCGTTTGGCTGCTGAATATCCAGTGATAGATTGATGGAATGGGGTTGAGATGAAACGACTGCTAACCGTAGTGATCATTGGCTTTTGGCTGCTGGCGGGCGGGACGGCCTTAGCGCAGACGCCTAGTCCGGATGCGGTTCAAGTTGGCGTGGTGATCAGTCTGCATGGGCAGGTCAACACCTACTGCGTACAGGTTCCCACGACGGCGACGGGCTTGGAAGCGTTGGAAGCGACCGGCGTCGATGTCTTGGCGCAGCGCGGGCCATTGGGGGCGGGCATTTGCCGCATCCAGAATACGGGTTGCACACCGCCCGCCGATACCTGCTTCTGCCAGTGTCAGGGCAGCCAGTGCAGCTATTGGGCGTACCATTATCAAGAACAGGATAAATGGGTTTACAGCGGCTTGGGCGCGTCGAGCCGTCAAGTCCATCAAGGTGGAGTCGATGCTTGGCTGTGGAGCGAAGGTACGGGCCAAACGCCAACTGGACTGCTGCCCATCATCAGTTTTGACACAATCTGCCGCGCTCCTGCCTCTAATGTTGCTGCTCCTGCCTCCAACGCCTCTACCTCTGATCCGCTAACGCTGCTCGGCTACGGCATATTCGGCCTCGCGCTGCTCAGTTTCGTCGGCGTGCTTATCTGGCGGCGCAGACATGCCGCACCAGAGACGAGCACATGACGGCGCTGCGTGCTGTGAATAACTGGACGCAGCAGCGTTGGCAAAACCTGATCGGCTGGCTATCGTTGGGGTTGATCACGGCGAACGGCATCGTGGCCTTCGCCGCCCCCTTCGTAACGGGCGCGCAGATGGACGGCAGTTCGTCGGATAGTGCCCGCCTGACCGAGACGCCGCTGCTGATGGCGCTGATCACGGGTGCGTGTTTGATTGTGCTGTTTGCCAATCTCGGCCCCTCGCTGTCTTCCAAGTCCGTCGCGCTGATCGGCGTGCTGGTCGGCATCAACGCGATTCTGAGGCTGGTCGATGTCAACTTTTTGCTCCCCGGCGAATTTTCGCCCATCTTCTTGCTGATCACGTTAGTCGGCTATAGTTTCGGCGCGCGGCTCGGCTTCCTGATGGGCGCGCTGACGCTGCTCGTCTCGGCGCTGATCACGGGCGGCGTAGGGCCGTGGCTGCCCTTCCAGATGTATACGGCGGGCTGGATGGGCATGACGGCGGGTTGGCTGCGTGTCGTTCCTGCCTTACGCGCGGATCGGTTGTCCGTGCCCAGAGCCGTGATCATGCTAACCGTCTTTGGCTTCGTCTGGGGGCTGCTGTACGGCGCGATCATGAACCTCTACAACTGGCCTTTCTTGACGGGTGGTGGCTGGCAGCCCGGCCTCAGCGGCGCGGCTATGCTGCGCGCGTATGGCGTCTTCTATCTAGCGCAGTCGCTCGGCATGGATTTAGCGCGCGCGGTCGGTAACGCCGTCCTCATGCTGGTCTTGGGAGCGCCGTTGTTGAATATCTTCCGGCGCTTCCGGCAGCGCTTCGCCTACCAAGTCGTGCATGACGCCTCCTGATCAAGCTCATCGATATTGAACCTAGTTGTTGAGTCGATGTTTATTCGTGCCATCCACATTGATAACGTAGATGTTGCGGTTGTTCTGTTCATCGAAAGCAACGAACGCGAGTTGACTACCATCCGGCGACCACGTGGGAAATGTGTCTGTGGCAACATTTTCTGCGATCACCTGTGGACGCGCCGTCCCAATTGGCAGAAGTTTGACCTGAGCTTGCTTGTTTTGTGTAGAAAAATAAGTGATGTACTTCCCATCCGGCGACCAGTTCGTCAGAAAGCTCTGCGCATCACTAGTGTATAGTTTTTGAGTGGACTTGCCGTTCACATCGGTCAGATAAATGCCGGAAATCCCATTGCGCCGTGACACATACGCAATTTCCGCCCCATCTGGCGACCATAGTGGAAACAGGTTGTATCCCTCGTGATTCGTCAGGTTACGCAGGTCAGAGCTATCCATGTTGATGACGCAAATATCCGAATTACCGAGGTAATTCAGGGTGAAGGCAATCTGTGTTCCGTCCGGCGACCACGTTGGTATCGAAACTACATCTCCATTGCCGGTAGGCAGCAGATCGATTTCGCCAGCCGTCACGATGGCAAGACGACTTTGACCCTGATCCATGAGTGTGAAAACAATGTGGGTACCATCTGGCGACCAACTCGGCGCATTAGTGTTGGCTGTTGTATCGACCAGTTTTTTCACTCCACTTCCATCTCGATTCATCGTGAATATCTGCGGGATTCCGTCGCGCGTAGAGATGAAAGCGACCTGTGTTCCGTCTGGTGACCACACGGGCGCATAATCCGATGCCGGATCATCGGTCAGCTTACGCAACGCGGTGCCATCAGCATTGACCAGAAAAATGTCTGGATTCGGACTCTCGCTTGCGAACGTCGCATAGAAAGCAATTTGCGTTCCATCAGGTGACCAAACGGGCCCATATTCCTGCATATCGCCCTGAAGTTGATTTGCATCCGCCTGTGATGGCAATGCAGCGCAACTGAACAATAAGTAAGCAATGAAGATGGCGAGTATGCGAGAATGCCGTAAGGATCGCACCGTTGCTCCTAAAAAATCCGGGTTTCTAATCGCGCGCGCTTGGAAGTTAGCGGATACAACTTGTACAAAGTTTCCTGCTGCTCGATCCGGCGTAGGAACGCCCGTGAGATCGGGTTGCCAGTTGCGGTCAGTGGACGTTGGCTGCGATGGCACGCAATCGCCCGCTGTTTGATCGCCAGATAGTCGCCCACCTGAATTCTAGTCGTCGTCGGGACTTCCCACGACGCGATCTCGACCAGATCGATGTCCCCATTTTGCCCGCGCTTCCGTGGGTTGCGCCCCGTGAGACTCAGGAAACGTGCCGCCAGTTTAATCGGCCATTTCGGAAACGAAGCAGCGTACAACGTTGGGATTTGCGTTTCACTGGCCTGCTCATCAAGGGCTTCTGTACCGATCTTGACATCGTAGAGTAGTTCGTAAGCGCGGAGGGTGGCTTGGTAGCACTTGATGTGATCTGGGTGACCGTACCAGCCATATTCATCGTGCGTGATGATCGCGTCTGGATTAACGCACCGAATATAAGTCGCTAAGCGTTGTGCGACTTCTTCCAAAGGAGCGCTGTACAGGCTGCGCGGATTAGCATTCGAGGGCGAACCTTCCATGCCGGAGTCAAGGTAGCCGAGGAAATACACGCCCGCAAAACCCATCGTATGTGCCGCTTCGAACAGTTCAGCCGTGCGGGCATGGGCGAGATCGGGATGATTACCCAAAATATCTGGATCATATTCGCCAGCCTCGCCACGCGTTGCGCAGATGTAATGGACGCGCACGCCTTGGGCTGCATATTTGGCGAGCGTGCCCGCCGCTGGGCCAAACGATTCGTCGTCGGGATGAGCGAAGATTACCAGCAGCTTTTTCATGATTCAAACCCCTTGTGATAGCGTTTGTATCTAGCCTATTGTTTTGAGTGCTCATTCAACAGATCATTTATTAGTCAAAATATGCTCAATAAACCATCGGCTGCTAAACGTATCAGTGTGATCACCAATCACGAATTTAGGATGACCATTTATGCTTCCGCTGTGTAAAACGTGATCACAATAACAGCTATTACTGACCCACGATGATCACGCTCATGATCACGAACTATGCATAGCATTTGATCATGGGATGCTCATCAACGGAAATTTTACGTGTGTAGTAAGTGTGTTGACGGCTGCTATATCATTTGTGCTACAAATATTGGCTGAGGTGTGCATTAAATCGTGAATTTTGTGACTGCGATTGAGGAGATTTTTACACTCCGCCATTTTGTCAGATATTTTTATAGTATATCTGAACATTTGAGTTATGTCAAGCTGGAAAATGTGAGCTTATAGTGGCGTGCTAAGCAGGGTGGCGAAACCTTAAACGTTTCAGCGAAAATGCGTCGAAATCAGTTGTATATTTTGAGTAAAAGGATGGATGTAAAATGGTTTGAAGTTTATCGATATATTCTCCTTACCGACCCGCGTTTACCTTCCCCTTAGCAGCGGATTGCCTGTTGTACAAATTTATGAAATGTAGATAATAAACAATACGTCATTGTGTAGACGTGTGCTGACTGAACGAACACTGTAAAACTGGAACTCTTAGCGAATAGATTTTGTTCCTCCGTGCTCAAAGTGCGTCCCGATAACAGGGATGAGCGCGGAAATACGAATGCCGAAGAACGTGATCGACCGTAATAAGCTCCCGGTGAGAACTGGAGAGCCAACAACATGACCTAACATGTGAAAAAAACCGATTGCGTAGCGGGGTGTAGTGCCGAGTAAGCGACTCTACCTCCGTCACGGTCATTTCTGGCAACAAGAACTTAGGTACTAAGGTTCGGATTCAGCTACTTTACAGCCGTAGTTAGTCAACTGCGGCTGTTTTGTTTTCAGTCGTCAGAAGCGACTAAGCGCGTGACGCACACTGTAGACAGGGTTTTTCAGAAAGGAGTAAGCATCCATCTCTGACAGCAACTCAACGGGTGGATGCACCGCTATGGATAACTTTATCACCCTGCCTCTGGTCTTTCTCTTGGAGCTGGTGACAATTGTAGCGGCGATAATCGCGGGTTGGTATTTCGGCGCACGACGCGGGCGCAAAATACTGTTGACTGAACAGGAAGAGATCATCTCTGGCAAACGCAAGCTGGCAGATGAAGAAGCCGCACGCATTGTTTCCGAAGCAGATTCACGAGCCAAGCAGATCGAGATCAAAGCCCGTGACGAAATGCTCAAGCTAACTGGGGAGGCCGAGGAGTCGATCAAACGACGCCGCGCCGAGGTTGACCGCGAAATTGAACGCTTAGATCGCCGTCGTGAAGAAATGGATCGTAAGGTTGAACGTGTTGAACAACGTGACCGCGACCTGAACAAACGTCAAAGCGCCATCGACAAGCGGAAACAAGACCTCGATAAGATGGTAGAAGAACGCAAGGCTGAACTGGAACGCGTTGCCCAGATGACCCGCGATGAAGCACGCGGTGAACTCTTGGCGGCAGTTGAAACTGAAGCCCGCTCGGATATGGCTCGCCGGATGCGGGAACTGGAAGAAGAGCTAAAGGAAGATTCGGATCGTCGCGCGCGCGATGTCATCTCGTTGGCAATCCAGCGGTTGGCCTCCGATCAGGTTAGCGAGTTGACGGTCAGCACCGTTTCGCTGCCTTCGGACGAGATGAAGGGGCGTATCATCGGACGCAACGGACGCAACATCCGCGCGTTCGAACAGGCCACGGGCGTCGATGTGGTGGTCGATGACACGCCGGAAGCGGTCACGATCTCCAGCTTTGACCCCGTGCGGCGCGAAGTCGCACGGCGCGCCCTCAGCAAACTGGTGCTCGATGGGCGCATCCATCCAGCACGCATCGAGAAGTTGGTGGAGGACGCCCGCAAAGAAGTCGAGCGTGTTGTCCGTGAGGAGGGTGAAGGGGCTGCCTATCAAGCAGGTGTGCCCGGTCTGCACCCCGAAGTCATCAAAATGCTTGGTCGGCTGAAGTTCCGCACTAGCTTCGGTCAGAATCAGTTGGCGCACAGCATCGAAACTGCTCACCTCGCAGGCATGATCGCGGCGGAGTTGGGCGCGGATGTGGCGCTGGTCAAGATGGGCGGCTTGCTGCACGACATCGGCAAGGCGATGGATCATGAGATCGAAGGGACGCACGCCCTGATCGGCGCTGAGTTCTGCAAGCGCTACGGCGTCAACGACAAGGTGATCAACGCAATTGCCTCGCATCACCACGAGGTAGAGCAAGAATATGTCGAGTCGATCATCGTGGAAGCTGCCGACGCCATCAGCGGGGCACGTCCCGGCGCACGGCGCGAGAGCTTGGAAACCTACATCAAGCGCGTCCGCACGCTGGAAGAGATCGCCAACTCGTTTGACGGCGTGGAGGCCAGTTACGCACTCCAAGCCGGACGCGAGGTGCGCGTGATCGTCCGTCCTGATGTCATCGATGATCTAGCGGCGATGCGGCTCTCCCGCGATGTCGCCAAACGCATCGAAGAGAGTATGCAGTACCCCGGTCAGATCAAGGTGCAGGTGATTCGCGAGACGCGCTCCGTCGAATACGCCCGCTAACCCGATCTGAGGTTTGGTCAGAAATTGAAAGGCGACTCGGGATGAGTCGCCTTTTTGATTTGGCACCCGTCAGTCTAGTTTTCAGAGCAATTGATTAAGAGCTTCTGGTTTGGTACAACGGCAACAAGCTATTGCCTCGAACTCACAGACTAGATGGTTTGATTCAGGCGAGTTCCCCAACGTTTTAAGTTAGATGGCACTTTGCATCGTCTATCGGGGTTTTCGTCTATAGTAGATGCCTATCGCCAGTATCATCAGACCTACTGCAACCACAATCCGAAGTGAATCATCTCGTTGGTTTGACGGTGGATAACCAGTCGAAGGTAACTGAGAAATTGCTATAGGTGTAACTGTCTCGCGTGGCTGATCAATTATCGTCGGTACGAGAGTCGTGGTAGGAGTAAGGCTAGGCGTGGGTGATGCGGTATTGGTGGCTGTTGGTGTTGGTGTATCGGTGGGTATGATGTCCCGGAGTACGCTCACCGTGTCACTACCGCTATTGGCGACATAAATAGTGTTCGTCATCGGATTTACTCCAATTGTTGACCCATTTGGGGAAAGTCCTACCGGAATAGATTCGATGACAGTGTTGGTAGCACCGTCGATCACGCTCACGCTGGGATTGCCGCTTTGAATGTTAACGAAAATAGTGTTCGTAATAGGGTTTACGCCTATGCCATGCGGAAATAAACCGACTGGGATGGTCATAGTTAGAGTATTTGTTGTCCCATCGATCACGCTTAGTGTGTTGCTCAAATAGTTAGGAACATAGATGGTATTTGTCGTAGGATTTACCCCCACGGCTAGAGGGAAAGCCCCCCCTACAGGGACGGTCGCGGTAACTGTATTCGTTGCTCCATCGATCACACTTATTGTACTGTCATATCGGTTGGCGACATAAATTGTGTTCGTGGTCGGATTTACTACTAGCGCAGTAGGATAAATTCCTACGGGAATGGTCGTGGTGACAGTATTCGTTACCCCATCGATCACACTTACTAAGTTGAAGTTGCTTCTCGTGACGTATACAGTGTTGGTGATCGGGTTCACATCTACGGCCCAAGGATTACCAGTTAGCGATATGGTTGTAGTAATTGTATTGGTCGCGCCACTGATCACATTGAGGATATCATCATTGGTAGAAGCCACATAGATAGTATTCGTTGTCTCATTTACTCCTAACCCGTTGGGAGGTCTTCCTTGGACAGGAATGGTTGCCGTAACGGTGTTGGTTGTGCCATTAATCACACTCACGGAGCCTCCGTTCCAGTTTGAGACATAAACGGTGTTCGTGATCGAATTGACTCTTACCTCATTGGGAGACCTTGCTACGGGAACAGTCGCGATCACCATATATGCTGCGTTCGCGGGACGAATTTCCAGCATGGTCAGGATAAATGTCAGGAGGCTGAATCCGATAGACAGCTTGTGCGAAAGCCGTTGAATATGACGTTCCATAACATCCCTCTAGTAATCTTCTGTTGGAAGCAAAAATGAATTTAACCCCTTACTGTCAATAGTTAAAGTATGTGGGAAACACAATTGATTAAGAGATTCTGGTTCAGAATACCACTACCTTAGAGCTAATCATTTAGCATATAAAACCATTGATACTCCTTCTCGAAGGGGAATAAACCAACTTTCAATCGTCAATAATCCTATCGTTTTCAGGCGATAGTGGAAGTGAGGAATGTTTTCACCTTCATTCTCTAAGTTGTTTTGCTATGGAATAGTGTCGCTTACGTAAAAATTCCATATATTCCCCTCAGCTTTGTCTAGTATTTAGAGGTTTTTGATAAGTTATCCCTTTACTGTAGGTAAATCTGTGGTATATTAGTCATATCTTGCTATCTGGGTGGGTGGATATGACAAACGAAACAGCAAACGCGGGTCAATCAATGGACGAATTATTTAATGTTGCACGTTCGGCGTTACTCAAGTTCCAAGAAGAATCAAATGCAGACGTATTTGTCATTTCAAGCGGAATTTCTATGCAATTAGCAGACGAAATCGTAAATACGGTGGAACGCTTAGAAGTTAGACGCCCTAATGCTATAGTATTCCTAGCAACACTGGGCGGTGATGCTGATGCAGCTTTCATAATTGCGAGAGTATTCAAACGTTGTTATAAGCATTTTTCTCTTTATATTTGTGGATATTGCAAAAGCGCAGGAACGCTTATCGCTTTAGGAGCAGATAAAATTGTTATGTCCGCGATGGGACAACTCGGCCCACTTGACGTACAGTTATTGAGAGACGATAACATTGCTGTATGGAGTTCAGGTCAGGACATTTATCGTGCATTGAACGCGTTGCAACAACAAGCATTCGACGCATTTGAGAATGTTCTTATCAATGTAATAGCTAGAAGCGGTGGTGTAATTTCAGTCAAAACAGCCGCACATATCGCGACTGAGATGACTGTAGGCTTAATATCTCCCATTACGTCTCAACTTGAGCCTATGAAAATAGGCGAAATTGAACGTGCTATGGCGGTGGCGTGGGAATATGGAAAGCGTCTGGGAGCAGATCCAGCAAAGGTATATCATTTAATATACGACTACCCATCGCATTCGTTTGTTATCGATTATGAAGAAGCGAAAGACTTATTTAAGTCTGTTAGCTTATTTAGTCCAAGCGATTATATGGTAGAAGCTTCCATAGCACTGTTGCAAGTAGTCGCGGAACAGCCTATTGATTTGAGGATGCAAAATCCAGAAGGGATATTTATCAAACTAAACCTAGAAAACGAGGAAGAGGATGATACCCCGCCAGAGGAACCTGAGGAGATGAGCAATGATGAAACAGAGACAACTACTGAGCAGGAGCGAGTCAATCAAAACCATAATGTCGCTACTTGATAAGAATGAGCGGAGAGTGAGACAATATCGGAGACCGGATACGAATAGCACTAGAGGAATTGTATTGCCTACTAACCCAAAGTCATTGACTATATCCGTGAAGAAAAATGGGGAAATTTTAGTCACGGATAACAAAGGACTGTCAGACTATGATAAAGCCCAAATCGCAAACGAGAAGGACACAGTGGAAAATAAATCCGAAGCGGACTAGCAAATTGGAGGTTGATCTTCCCAATCTATCTTCTCGTGAAGATTTTCTATACGTCCTTCGCAAAGTTAGTCAACCAAATCCAATGACTGACCGTCCTGAAACGCCTAAAACAGACAACTAGAATCTTTTAGTGATTGTAAGGCAAAGTCGCCTTATGATCTTTTACGTATTAATTTTGTTGAACGCCGTGAATAGTTTCTATCACGGCGTTTTGTTAAATAATTTATATGTTATAGATAAACCGATTAGTGATATCAAATTCGTGTTACAATAGACTAAGCAATCTAGGTGGCAATTATAAATGTACACATTCAGAGATTTTCAGAAGGATTTTCCCAATGATAAGGCTTGTTTGGACTGGTTAATGAAATCTCGTTTTCCAGATGGTGTTTACTGCAAAGTTTGTAAAAAGACAACCAAACATCATTTTGTCGAAGCCCGTAAATCCTATAGTTGTCAAGCATGTGGACACCATATTCACCCTACCACTGACACGATCTTTGAAAAGTCCTCAACGCCTTTAACCTCTTGGTTTTATGCTATTTACTTACTCACTCAATCGGAGACACCAATTTCTGCAAAACAACTCGAACGTGAATTAGGCGTTACATATAAGACCGCATGGAGAATGTCAAGTATGATTCGTAATAGACTGAATGATAAAAATGTCGATATTTTCGAACTCGCTTCAAAGAATACACCGAACGCTTCAAAGAGGATAAATGATAGTGAAACTAAGTCTTGGATAAAAACTCCATGAACAGCATTTCCAGATAGACGTTATGTGCTTATATCTAGCCAATTCTCACCTGCCACAGTGCCTCCAAATGTTACCATGACCAGTTGACCTACTAACTTTGACAATTTTCAAGTGAAATTTCACATTTGCCCCCTATTGACCTAGTGAATCGGCTATTGTACGCTCAAAAGCGCCTTTAAGCGCACACGAGCGAGGCTTAGGCAATCAATCAATCGCTCGATTCAGGAGGGGCATATGCCTACGTCAAACGGAACCATCACCGTGGAGGATTATGACGGTGAACGGTCAACCATCAGCGTCAATTTGCAGGACATCGACACCACCGGGTCGAACTACGGGTCGGTGACCCAAGACTTGGATGAGATCAAGGATGCGGTTCTCCCTCTCATTCGTGGGCAGGTGCGCTACACCCAACTGAGTGTGCAGTTTCCAGAATCAGCGGCGGCAGTGTCCGACAAGGAAGCGGCACGCGAGGCGAAGTGGTTGGTCACTTACAAGGACACCACGCAATACCTCGCGACGGGCAACCTTGTGGCAAACCCCGGTTTCGGGAAGCTGTTCACCTTCGAGATTCCCACCGCGAATCGTTCACTGCTGGCGAACAACAGTGATGAGCTGGCATTGGATACGGGCGCGGGCGCAACCGCTAAGGCAGCGCTGGAACCCAACCTCCGCAGCCCATTCAACCGTGCCTCTGCTGGCGTCACCCCGACCAACGAAGTGGTATCTATCAAGTATGTCGGGCGTAACATCTGAGCCGGACACCACGTTCATAGTGGACTTTGCGCGGCGGTATGTCGCGCCACCGGGCACGCCTACGACGCGACGTTGTAGGCGTGTACTGATTCCCGATGCACCTCAATTCGTGGAAGCGGTGAACGAAGTGCTTGCGCTGCTCACCTATCCCGACGTGTGGCAAGACGGCGACGGGACGTTAACCGCGCAAGAGTGTGCAATCCTCATGGCGACCATGTGGAATGAGTACAGGAAGGATCAGCTTTGTATGTTAGGGGTGATTGTGCCCATTGCTACCAATGGCGTGCCCGATGGGATGTTGCTATGCGATGGCAGCGCGTACCAGAAGGATGATTATCCCGACTTGTTCGCGGTGATCAATCCTAACCTCATTCTTGACGCCAGCACGTTCAAAACGCCAGACCTGCGCGGGCGGTTCATCATGGCAGATGGTGACGCTGGACATCCCGAATACACCATCGGCGGCGAATATGAGCATCCGCTGACACAATCCGAGATACCCTATCATCAGCACCTTATCGATCCTCATGACCACACCAGCCCTCCACACTACCATTCGCTCATTCCGGGGTTCACCTTTAATTTGGACTTAGAAGCGCCGGGAGCACCTGACATTTTTGGTGCTGGCGTCACCCTGTCTACAGACACTACACCAGCCGTGGCGACCATCAACCCGACAGGCTATCTCACGGCGAACGGCGTAGGGGGCGATCAAGCCCACAATACGACTCCGCCTTACTTCGTTCTACGCTATGCGATGGTGGCACGATGACCAGTGAAGCCCAGAAGAATGCGGGTTGGCTACTACCTGAGCAGATTGATGGTTACACCGAATTCGTGTGTTACCAAGTCAGTGTGCCCAACGTGCCAGAATACCGATCCGCCTTCTTAGGTGCTTTACAGGAGCTTGCCAAGTGGTGGAACTGGGAAAAGACCTATGAGGCGGGCGACATGCGGGCAAGCCAAGCGGCGGCTTACTGGCGTGAATTGCTGGCGATCTTAGGAGATTGCGAGGGAAGTATGTTTGATATTCGCCAAAAGGACGGCTACCCATGCATCATAGAGAAGACCTACGACGGCACAGTGTGGGAGGATAGCGTATATATCAACCGTTGCCCTCCCAAAATTCGCATGACAGGCGGCTTGATCCAGTGGTTCAATCCCGTTATTGGGGCATGGGAAACTGTGGACGGTGGCGACGAACGCTCAGACGGCGATGCGCCAACACCGTGGCCTTTTGGCACGGTTCCAGTTGGTGAAGATGGGGCTTGCCTTACCGCTGAAAATATCACCGCGTTCTATCAGACATGTCTATCTCAATTGCGCGCTGATATTGAACTGGGGCGGGATGTTACCGCC
Organism: Anaerolineae bacterium; assembly: GCA_019637615.1. Classification (GTDB taxonomy): domain Bacteria; phylum Chloroflexota; class Anaerolineae; order Aggregatilineales; family UBA2796; genus JAHBVK01. Next base: position 146,166 of record JAHBVJ010000011.1, read on the forward strand.
ATCGCCGCTGGCCTTGTCGGGCTTGCGAGTGTGTTCATCCCCTCTGCAATCTTTGGCGCAATCGCCCTTTCTGTAGGTGCTGCTGCCCTAGCCATCGGCACTGCTGGCCTAGATGATATGCTGTCACCCTCTCATATCGACAATTTCAAATGTACTGTTTATTGCGGATGTGAGCCTGATGGGAGCGTTACAGCCAGCGGGTTTACTGAGATAAGGGCGGGTATGTCGTCGTGGGCGGGCGTGGTTGAGCTAGAAATAATCCAAAACTGGCTTGACGGATTTGGCTCAGTCGGGCTGACCAGACAGGGACGGGCAGCGGGAATAACATCGGGCAATTGTGTTGATTGCGAGTGTGAGCACGGCAATTGCGGGCTTTACGTGTTCGATGGCAGTTGGGAGGGGTTCAATATCAACAATGGCGGCACGCAGTCGCCAGTATCGCCTCTATGGGAGTATTACGGGCAGGGCGGCCTAATGACGGCGAACGGCATTAAGACGGTGACGCGCGTAACTGAATTCGGGAACGTCGCGGGCATGGGTATCTACAGGATACTTGATCCGCTTACCGTCAATGCGCCGAACGGGATTGAGACAGAGATAAAGACTCGTCGCGAAAACATAGGTGAGGGAACCAACGTACCCTACAGCATCAACGTGCGGTACAAGACATCTGGCGGGGGGTGGACAGGCGGCGTATTCGGAAGGTCGCCAGCGTTCGGAGCACAAGATACTTTGCACATTCCCAATCTATGGGGAGCGGGAACCGTCCTGACTGAGATCGAGGTGCTAATTTCATCCGATGACTACAGCACAAACCCCATTTACTTGGAGAGTATCGAGATTATCTGTGCGTCTTAGGAGGCACTATGAGCCAAGAGCAAGTGAACCTATTTCAAAGCATCACCTTGCAAGCCGCGTTGATCGTCGCCGTGATCGTCCTGTGGTTCGAGTTGAAGGCAGAACGCAAGCGGCGCGACGAAGTGATGACCATCTTCATGGCGAACATGCGCGAAATGGCGGGCGCACAGACCAAGCTGATGGAACAGACCAACGAGGCGCAGCGCTTCACGATTAACCTGATGAAAGATCGGGTTGATGAACCAGTACTGCCAAGCAGACTGCCGGGGGATTAGGCGTCCGGAACATCCTCACCTGCTTCACTCGTATTCCACTGCACATCTATCACATAAGAATCGATGATATCCCATGATGGGTGACGCTGTTTTAGTAGTTCTAGTGCGGCGGGATAGTCAGGCAGATCAAGCCCTTTAGCGCTGAACCTAACTGCGTGTGTCCACGCATTACGCACCTTAGGCCATTCGATAGGTTCAGGGGTTATTACCACAGTGTATTGCTGGACTGAATTTCCCAGACCTTTTCGACCTGCATGAATTAGCTTGAAAACGCGAGCTTTAGGATCATTTGGATTACTCATCTATCCCCCTGCTACTAACCGTTCTAATGCACGTAACTGCTCAAGTGCGGTTTTTTGAGCTTCTGGTGGCAACTTATCTACAATGCTTGCGGCCTGCTGTGCGGCATCACCGAATAATTTCTGCTGAATTACGCCATATCCAGCTTCTTCCAGCATTTTAGCTACATCGAGTTGTAACACGGATGCAATTGCATACCGCGCATTTATATCCTCAAGAGGTATGTTGTAACGTCCGTTTTCCCAATGAGAAATAGTTCCGGGCGTAACTGAATAACCTTGTAATTCTAAGAGACGCGACACGTCAGCTTGCTTGTATTCTAGTTCAAGCCTACGTCTCTTAAACCATTCCCCACTCATATCCATACTTTCACCCCACGATGATTCTATCAATTGCTTGACACATGATAGATAGCTATGCTATTTTGAATAGCAAAACTATTGGAGGCAGATATGGCAAAAAAACGTCAGTTGACGGCACAACTACCTATAACCCCATGTACCCCTGAGATGCGGGATAACATGGAATCCATCGCGGAAAAGCGAGGCGTATCCCTCGCCGCTATCCAGCGTGAGGCATATTCGTTTTTTTTATCCTCAGTCGATAGCAAAGCTATTTTTAATAGCAAAGCTGAAATTTCAGTAAAGAAAGGCGCGTAACCATCGTGGACAAACGGCTTTTAGGGATGCACACGGTCTGTGTGCCAAACAACCCGTACAGCGTCTATTACCGCAGTCGGCTTGAGAGTGCGCTCAAGATGATCGACTTTCTCGTCTCGTCGGGCTACGAAGTAACAACCATCGTTCCTGACGATCCGTTCGGCTATCTCGTCACCTATGCCCGCTACACCACAATAGGAGCGTAATTATGTCGGATCAACCCACCCACTTCGAGCCAGTACCGCTCACCATCGAGCAAGCAACCCACCTATTCAAGCATGTTTGCACGCCTAGTCAATTGGCAGACCTACAAGACGGCCTTGACGCGATCATTGCTGTGCTGACTGAGGTCAACGGGCTTGACTACTACATCACCCGTCAAGCCAAGTCGGAACTGGAAACCTTAGCAGCAGCGTTCCATACCATCACCGACGAACCAACAGTCCAGTTTGAGAGTGTGGCCTATCAGATTGTCGTACCGTCCGCCCCACCTGAACTATCCGACGATGAAGCCCCCGATCCAGAACCTGCCTCCGAGAAACATCTAGATGCACTCGTATACGTCCGTGAGTTGCGGGAATGGTCAGTTGAACACCCCAATGAATTAGTTCCGGGGGATGACACGCAAACCATATTCACGTCGCCAGACGATGACGGCCTGTCGTGGCTCGATCCTTTCCGCCCCGACGCCCCATGATCAACCCTCCCCACAGCCGCTAACCCGCGTTGGCGGTTGAGGGGAGCGCTGATCTCACCCCGTGTATCCACATGAGTACCCGGTGTGGGTGTTTGGGCAGCGCTCCACTTATTCGAGTAAAGGAGTCTATTGTGGCAATCAAGACCCTGTATCTACCTATCGCCCGTCGCCTGATGGAATGGGAGCGTTTGACGGGGCAAATCCAGCCAGAAGCACGCAGCACCTTTGAGAAAGAAGCCAGCGAGATCGAGCAAGAGCTAGATCAACTGCTGGAATCTGGTTGGTCGATCCTCGCTCACAGCGATGTTCAGGACGCCATCGGCAACCATATCGCGTTCGTGCTGAGAAAAGCAGGGGAGTAGATCATGTTATTACCCTTTATGCAAATGGTGAACAGCCAACCGTATGTCATCCTAGACACCGAAACCACCGGGTTGGAAGATGGCGAGATCGTCCAGATCGCCATTATTAGTAGCGACCGCCAACCGTTGCTAGAGACCCTTGTGAAGCCCGTCAACCCTATCCCCGATGGGGCGCGGCGCATTCATGGCATATCCGATGAGATGGTCGCCAGTGCTCCGTCATGGCGTGCGATACGCGATCAAGTCATCAGCATCATTACAGGTCAGAACGTGGTTATCTACAATGCCATCTATGACCGCAAAATGATGCATCGTAGCGATGAATATGCCCAACTCCCTCGCATGGATTACAAGCAGTTTGCCACCTTCCATTGTGCGATGCTGGCTTACGCTGAATTTTGGGGCGATTGGAATTCCTACTTTCGCTCATATCGCTGGCAAAAACTGAGCGATGCTGCCCGCCAGCAACACATTCAGGTGATCGACGCCCACACAGCGCTTGGCGATTGCCTCATGACGTGGGAAGTCATCGAACGAATGAAGGTGCAACATGCGGCAAACAGCTAAGTTCATCGCCGCGCAACAACTTGTGCGTAGGCTGTATGAAAAAGACCCTAAAAAACTGCGCGATCTTTTATCGCTCGACCATGAAACACTGTACGAAACCTTAAACGATCTCTACTACATGTGGGATCACAAGGTGGCGGGTGGTGGAAAATGGACACTGCTTTCTGGAGAGGAACGCGAATTTACAGGTAGTCTTGGCTCAATGTTCGTGGGGCGGGACGGCAAGCCAAGCGGCATATTCAACCTGCGTCTCATGGCGCATCCTCAAGACATTGAAGCAGCGATCAAGACGCTGGAAAAATACTTTCACCTCGGACGGGTAAGCGATCCCCTGCCTAACCGAGGCGGCGAAGGTGTGCGGGTCTACGTCACAGCAAAATTGTCGGGTAAAAAGCGATGAATAATTTCTACGAATCCGCACTGACCTACCTAGCGCGGGGGTGGTCAGTGTTTCCCTTGCAACCGCGCATGAAAGAACCCTTTCCGGGCTTTCCCCTCAAAGAGTATCAGCGCGAAAAACGGGCGGATGAAGCCAAGCTACAAAAGTGGTGGGTGGAGCATTGGCCTGACGCCAACCTCGGCCTATGTACGGGCGCGATCTCCGGCTTCTTTGTGCTAGATGTGGATGGCATCAGCCAAGCAACCGACATGTTCGCCCTAGATGACTTGCCCGCCACGTTAACCGTGGAAACCGGGCGCGGCTTTCATCTGTATTTCCAGTTGCCCGATTTTCCAGTGGGCAACCGGGCGGGCTTGCTGCCCAACGTGGATATTCGCGGCGATGGTGGTTATGTGGTCGCTCCCCCGTCGATCCATCCATCGGGCGAATCGTATCGATGGGTAGACCCCGGAGCTAATCTTTCGCCCGCTCCAGCATGGTTACTGGATATGCTCCGACCCCAACCGACGCCAGAGCGTGCTACCGCTGAACCGCTCGAATACGCCAACCGTCGGGGCGGGGAATTGCTGGAACACTACGCAACAGCAGCGCTCCGTAACGAGATCGACGCGGTAGCCAGTGCGGGCGAGGGAACACGGAACGATAGCCTGTACATCGCTGCCCAGAATCTAGGGCAGCTTGTCGGTTCTGGGGCACTGGCACAAGGACAAGTGGAAGGTGCTTTATTGGCGGTCGCTACTAATGTGGGCTTGCCACCGAATGAAGCGACCAAAACCATCGCCAGCGGGCTAGGCGACGGGATGACCAAACCGCGCAAAATCGAGTTGAAAGCACCGGGTGCTCAGAATGGCAACGGGCATAAGCCAGCCGGTGATCTACCGCCCGCTGCTACCAAGCCTACCGAGCAGCCCGCCACCGACGACGAAGATCGCCCGAACTTCACCGATCTAGGCAATGCCCGACGCCTAGTCAAGCGCTATGGGGATCGCGTGCGGTTTGTGTATGCGTGGGGCAAGTGGTTGGTATGGGACGGTACGCGGTGGGCAGTCGATGACACCGGGTCAATCATGCGGGCAGCAAAAGATACCGTCATGGCAATGTACCGCGAAGCCTCCGAGATTCTTAGCGATAGATCACGGCAATCCTTCGTGGAATGGACGCGCAAATCGGAGAGCGCGGGCAAACTCAGCGCCATGATCGACCTTGCCAAAACCGAAAAGCGAATCTCTATCCGTCCAGAATCCCTCGATGCTAATAATTGGTTGCTCAACTGTCGCAACGGCGTGATCGACCTGCGCACGTTTGAATTCAGGGAACACGATCCGCAGCTTCTCATCACCAAGCGAGTGAATGTGGACTACGACAAACGGGCGAAGTGTCCAACGTGGGTAAAGTTCATCAAACGTGTGATGAACAACGACGATGAAATGGTCGATTTCATCCAGCGGGCGCTTGGCTACACGCTCACCGGCGACGTGGGCGAACAATGCCTATTCTTCATGATAGGCACCGGGCGCAATGGTAAAAGCACCTTCATTGAAACCCTGATCTCGCTCATGTCTGAGTACACCGTTAAGATACCCACCGAATCGCTCATGGCGCGGGCGGGTACGGGCATTCCCAACGAGATCGCCCGTATGAAGGGGATGCGCTTAGTAGTTGCCCGCGAAACCGACGAAAACCAGCGCCTTGCGGAAGCTACCGTCAAAGACCTGACGGGCGGGGATACCATCACAGCCCGCTTTCTCAACCAAGAATGGTTTGACTTCAAGCCTACCCATAAGCTGTGGATGTATGGCAACCACAAACCGCTGATCAAGGGCACCGACGCCGGAATCTGGCGACGTATCCGCTTAGTTCCCTTCACCGTAACCATCCCGCCCGAAGAACGCGATCCGTCGCTCCCTTTCAAATTGGAGGCTGAAATGTCCGGCATTCTCAATTGGATACTTGAAGGTTGTCGCAAGTGGCAGCAGTCCGGGCTAGGTGATCCCCGCGCGGTGAAACACGCTACGGCTGAATATCGTGAGGAAATGGATGTGTTGGCTGAGTATCTTTCCGAGCGCACTACTGCCAAGCCCGACGCCAAGATCACCGCGAAGACTCTTTATGCTGACTACTCTCAATGGTGCGATGAAATGGGTGAAAAGCCACTTAGCCAACGAACTCTAGGCTTGCGATTGAAGGAACGTGGGTTTTCTACCGCGCGGGAAACGAATACCCGCTATTGGACGGGAATCATTCTAAGAACTAAGGATATTTCTCACTTATGACACAATGACGCAAAAAGGGTCAAAATCGGGTCGGACGATTTTTTTGATCGCCCATTATCCTAACGACCCATTTTTTTAGTGTTTTGCGTCATGCGTCATTGTTCCAGCTTGTAACGCTATCCCGTCACACTGTTACGGATGTGACGTTACACCAGTTACGACATGTAACACGAGGAAACGTAACAATGAGCAGACTTCGACCATGCAAAAACCCGACATGTAACCATTTGTTGGATGTCGAAAATCGGAAGCAATATTGTTCCAATGCCTGTCGCCAGAAGGCGTATCGAGATCGCAAAAAGTGCGACCCTATCCGTCATGCCAGAATCGAAATTAGACAGTGTGCCTACTGTTGCCAACCGTTTGAACCCAAGCGGGAAAATCAGCGCGTTTGCAAGCCCGCTCACCGTCAAGCCCTCTATCGTGAGTTGAAAGCACTACGCAATCCCTTAGAAGCCGGGCTTCTCATAATTAGCACGGGGGCAGCATGAGACTCCTTGATCTCTTTTGCGGCGCGGGCGGTGCTGCAATGGGCTATTACCGCGCTGGCTTTGAAGTCGTGGGGGTAGACATTGAAGATCGCCCAACCTATCCATTCGAGTTCTGGCGTATGAATGCGCTGCATCTCGATTATGAGAAGCTCGCCCTGTTTGATGTCATTCACGCCAGCCCACCTTGCCAGCAGTACAGCAAAAGCACAGCACTTGCGCGGCGGCGGGGCAAGACCTATCCCGATCTCTATCAGCCCGTGAAGGCCATGTTAGTAGCAGCGGGCAAGCCTTACGTGATTGAGAATGTCATGGGGTCGCCAGTGCGCGGGATAGGGCTGTGCGGCACGATGTTCGGGCTAGGCGTTTTCCGGCATAGGGTGTTTGAAAGCAACATTCCGTTGAAATTACCTGAGAACCGGTGCTTATGTTCCCAACGTCGGATAGGCAAGGGCTATGTGACGGTGGCGGGCGATAGCTGCACAAAATTAGAAGCGCTGGGCGCGTTGGGCATTCACTGGCGTATGTCAAAAGATGAAGTCACTGAGGCCATTCCGCCCGCCTTTACCGAATTCATCGGGCGACAGCTACATGAGAAGCTGCTACTCATAAACGATGAGAACCGGGTTCTCATAGAGGTACGACAATGAAATATCAGAAAATAACCGTTGCTATGGCGATCCTCGCCTTTGAGAAGTCTAACCGGGCGGATATGCTGGAAGATGCGACCATCCGATGGTACAGCGAGGTACTCAAGCGGTTTGAGGGCTTGTACGACAGAGACATCAGTAGGGTGACTACCGATGACCTGCGCGAAGTGATTAACATCATTCGTGACCAGTGCGCGGAACAAACGCGGTTATCCTACGTGACAGCCTTTAAGCGGTTCTGGTCATGGGTAGCAGCGGAATACAACATCCCTGATCCAATGGTGAGAATTAGAAAAGGATCGCCACGACAAGCCACCCCCAAAGCGGTGGAAATTGACACCTTCCTCAAGTTGTTTCGATCCATCCCGGATACCGACAATGGTGTAAGGGATAGAGCCATGATCGTCATGTTGGCGGATACAGGCTTGCGGGCTATGGAACTTGCCCGGTTAACTGTGGATGACATCGACTTCGGGAAACGTCGGGCGATTGTGCGACGGGGCAAGCGCGGGAAAAAACGAGTCGTACCGTTCACCCCATACACGCAAGCCCTATTGGAACGCTGGCTAAAGTTTCGCCCGTTACATGCCACTATGCTGTTTTGTAGGCAAGATGGGAAAGCCCTGACTTATTGGGGTATGCGACAGATTATTCGGCGGCTGGCGGTTCGGGCTGGCGTCCTAAGAGAGCGCCACAATTTACATGGGTTTCGCCATCTGGCTGGACTAGCGGCATTGACCGAAGGGGCGAATCTGATTGACGTTAAGGAGCTACTAGGGCATACTAACATCAAGACGACGGCTGACTTCTATCTGATTTACTCGGATAGCACGTTGGCAGAACGTCACGACCAGCACTCTCCCTTGAAAGCCATTTTCAAGAAGGAGAGCATTTAAAAAGTTCAATTCCCCAACAAAAAGCAAAAGCCCGTTTACTTCGATGTAGACGGGCTTCTGTGACCCCAGTAGGACTCGAACCTACAACCAATTGATTAAGAGTCAACTGCACTATTTCGATCCCATTGTATTGCCTTTTTGAAAGGCGACTCAACACGAGCCGCCTTTTTGCTTCCGAGATCGGTTATCGGGCTAGACCGTAGTTCCAAATAGCGATCCCACGAGAGCGGTAAGCCCCATTGCCAGCGCACCCCAAAACGTCACGCGCAACGTCGATCTGAGGATCGGCGCACCGCCAGCCCACGCCGCCAGAATACCCAGCAGAGCGAGGAAAATCAGCGACGTTACCGAGACAGCCATCACTAAGCTGGGTTCTGGCGCAAGCAGCACTGTGAGCAGCGGCATTGCTGCGCCCACCGCAAAAGATGCCGCTGAGGCAAGCGCTGCTTGAACGGGTCGCGCGCTCATCGTATCAGAAATACCAAGCTCGTCACGGGCATGGGCAGCTAGCGCGTTATTGTTCATCAATTGTTGTGCCACTTGCTTTGCCAGCACTGGTTCGACCCCTCGCTTGACATAGATGGTGGCGAGTTCCTCTAATTCATACGCGCCATCACTTTCTAGCTCCTTACGTTCGCGGGCGAGTTCAGCTTGCTCGGTATCCGCTTGTGAACTCACGGACACATATTCACCAGCCGCCATCGACATCGCTCCGGCGACCAAGCCAGCGACTCCGGCAACCAAGACATCGCCTCGAACCGCGTGCGCAGCGGCAACGCCAACGATGAGGCTGGCGGTAGACACAATGCCATCATTTGCGCCTAAGACTGCGGCACGCAGCCAACCAATGCGCCCGGTGCGATGACTCTCACGCTGATTTACAGTCATGTTTCCTCCAAATCGGCTTCTTATTATGAACAATCATGACCACATTCCAGCGATCGGGGCAGTGTTGATTGCACCCGCTTTTATAGCGCAATGGCACTTTCGACAAACAGGAATAGAGGAGTAGTTGCCAAGCACATTAAGGAGAGTATGGCGTGTTCCGTGGACGATGCAGCATGATCCGCGTTAAGGCTAACAATGATAAGGCGACTCGTGATGAGTCGCCTTTTTCTTTTGACCGATGCGTGTCGAAATACGCTATTCTGGCTTTTCGCCCACCGCGTCCAAGCGCTTCTTGGCCTCAGCATAAACATCGGCTGACAGCGGGCCTTTGGCGGCTATCGCCAAATTCTCGTCAAGGTGCGCCGGATTCATCGTCCCGACAATCGTAGTATGGCAGTGCGGATGGCTCAAGGTGAACCGCAGCAGGAAGCCAGTGCGCGATTCACCAGCGTCCAGCAGTTCATCGAGCTTGGCTTGCTCGAACTTCGCCCAACGATCCTCACCACCGAGGCCGCTGCCCGGTTCGCCCCGTGCCACGCCGCCGCGAATGATGATGCCAGCGCCTGCTTCCGCTGCCTTGGTGATCAGGTCTTCATGTCTGCGTTCCAAGGCCGAATACGGAATCTGGAACGCATCGAACACGCCCCAATCGATATAGGTCGCTAGATGCGGCGACGTTGACGAGCAGGCGATGTGTTTCACGACGCCCTGATCCTTAAGTTCCTTCAGCACATCCACCAACCCGTTTTTCTCGGTGGTTTCGACATCGGGGTTATGCAGTTGCAAGATGTCCACATAGTCCGTGCGCATCTTCATCAGCGAATCCGCGATATTCCGGCGGATGTTATCGCGCGTCCAGATATGCGGAGTCTCGTCATGGTCGCCCGCGAATTGCATCGTGCAGCCGCATTTGGTGGCAAGATAAAATTCATCCCGCCGCTTGGCGAGAAATTGACCGATATACATTTCGCTCTTGCCGTAATCATTCGCGGTATCAATGAAGTTGATGCCAGCATCAAGCACGGCATTCAAGATCGTTCCTGCCTGTTCGTCGCTGCATGGTCGCCCGCCCCAGATGCGGTTGCCGCGCACTTCCATCGCGCCGAAGCCGAGCTGGGTGACTTCCAAGCCAGTACGTCCTAACGTTCTCTTCGCTAAAGCCATTTTGTTTGTCTCGCTGAAAATTCATTACCACAGAATCAACAGTGTAGCGCGCGGCGAGATCGGCAACAACCTCGACTCGGCCTGTGCTCACGCAATCTAACGCTTCTCCGATGCAGCCTGTCGCCAGTTTCCAGTTATGTCTCTTCAGCCTTCCCGCGTGAGAATCTAGCCCGCAGATTTCGCACTCGTGCCGACAGCGTGAGAGGCCAGAGATATTTTTTCGCCAACCTTACCACGAGGGTCGAGCGCAGTGAGTCCAGATGGGATTGAACGGTGCCTAAGTTAGCGGTGACTGCTGCCAACGCCGCCTCCGTATCAGTGATGGTTGCACGTGTCTCAGCTAGTTCTGCGGTAGCCAGTGCCAGTGCCGCGCCTTTGTCGGCAAGATTCAAGCGCGCACCAGCTAGGTCGTCGCTCACGGTGGTCAGTGTGGCGCGTGCATTGGCAAGACTGGCCTGAGTGTCCTCCAATACTGAGGTCGCTTCGGCTGAAGCCACACGGGTTTCAGCCAGAGTTAGACGCGCATCGGCTAATTCGTCGCTCACTGTAGTCAGCGTGGCACGCGTATTGGCAAGGCTGACGCGCAGGTCAGCATATGCTTCATTGACGTTGATTAATTTGTCTCGCGCACCGGCTAAGTCGTCGCTGACGGTGGTCAGCGTGGCGCGTGTATTGGCGAGGCTGGCGCGTGTATCAAGTAATTCTTCATCGACTTTTGCTGCTGCGCCCCGCGCATTCTCTAAGGTGGAACGCGCTTCGAATAATTCATCACTCGCCGTCGCCAGTGTGGCGCGGGTATTGGTGAGGCTGGCGCGTAATGCTGCCGTCTGCAAACTCCCGCGCACGATCAACACGGTTCGCGTCCCAAGTTCCCAATGGAAGCTCATCTCAAGACCATGATAGCGGGCATTGGCTGGCCTAAGTCGGATGCTTGTCTCCAGAGAGGGTGACGAAAGGGCGTTTTCCGCTTCGGCAAGCATCTGCGCCAACCACTGCCGACACGTCTGCTCGTCTTGTTGCCGTCGCTGCATTAAATCCGGCGGCGCTTCTAGTAGGAGAGGCAGCAGACGCGCAATATCGTCGGCGGTTTCAAATAGAGAGGCTCCCTGATCGCGCTCTTCCATAAACGCCGTTAACTTGCCGACGGGTCGATAGCCAAGCATCGGGATGCCTTGCGCGTAGGCGAAAATCGAGGCATGGAGCGAAAAACTCACCAGCGCCGACAGGCTGCCGATAGCGCGGAATGTCGCGTCCGGCGATAGAGGTGGCAGCACTAACGAGTGAGGGACATGCGCCGCCACCTCTTGCATCAGCAAAGCATCGGCGTTGTAATGAGTGATGGGCAGCCACACGATTGGTCCCAATCCCGACTGCCGCAACCACGCCACCAACGGCTCGATCTGCTCGTAAAAGCTGTAGTTGAGATTGATTCCGATGGCTCCCGGCGGGATGTCGGGGAGTGCGTCTTCGTCAAGCACATAATCGTTGTACAGCAGTGTCACACAGGGAGCAACTTCGCCACGCCCTAGCCGCGCGCGATCCGCCTGAGAACGCACCGTAATGAGCCGATATCCATCCAGAAAGCCATTGTCAGCGCCATCGAGCACGCCAACTGTGTTCAGAATATGCCGCCCCGGCGCGCGGAATATGTCATAAAACGGGTCGCCCACCGTCCTGATCAGTTCGCCGCCACCAATCACGAGGCTGGCGATACTATCGAGGGCTGGCAAATACGGATCGATGACGCGAAACGGAATATTCGATCTGGCAAAAGCGCGCTGCAACACGAGGCCAATCGCCATATCGCCCATATTGTTAGAAACCGAGTCCCATAACAACCCGATATGCTGCATAATATTTCGTAATTCCGGTGGTATATAGTCAACGAGCAAGATTTGATTTGAACACGACACACAATCGGCTGGCATCATGATCATGTTCAGCCGATTGCCGATGTGGCACATAAACGGGATTACATGTCGGCGGCATTGACGCGATGCAAAGGTGTTGCGTCGCCGGGAAGCCACATACTGCTGGACGCACGTCTATGGTAAAACGTGGCGGTAAGGCTCCGGCGCGACCAGTTGCAGCCATCCACCACGCGGGAAACAGCGTGCCACGACTTTTCTGAACGGATGATAACTGCCGAATTGCCGACAATCGGCAAGATTTCAGCGGCGACATCCTCAGGATTCGATGAACGCAGGATGGTTAAACAGCCGCCTTCTTTGGCATCCCATGATTTGTTGAAATAGACGGCGTGGGTGACGAGCTTGGTCATCAAATCGACGTGTGGCCCTAAACTTGCCCCCGGCCCATAGTGGAATAGATTGACTTCCAGCGGCGCGTTCATCAGATCGTAGCCCGACAGGTTAGACATGGCTTCGCGGTATGCTGGTGAGCACAAATCACGCGCCAGAGCTTGCCACGCCTCGCTCAAATCTTCAGCATACATGATGGTATTTTGACCCATCGGCACCAGCGCCCTTGCTTCGTAATCGTATACTTTTTCTTGATCTTTTCCGCTAACTGTTTTGAAGTAATTATGAGGAAAGGAAGACGCCAAAGCGTCGGCATCAGCGGGTGAATACAGGTTGCTAATTGCCGCCCAATCATAGGGCGTCGTTTGTCGTGCCCGTGGTGAGATTTGCCTCATGTCGATCACGGTAAACTCCTATAGTTTCCCAGTTCGCACTCCAGCCATAAAAGACGCAAAAAAACTACAATATCTCTATAACATATTTAATTATAGGCGCTGTAAACTGTTTACCGCCAACGCCTAATCACATACGCTTGGCCTGCGCTTGGTTGTGTTTTCGCGCTGAATCTGGAAAACGGCAATCAAGTCGCTTGCTACGAACCGCACCTCACGTGCGTATGGTAGAATGAACACGCGGCGGCACACATCAGGACGTGGGGAAATGGCAGTCATTGACTTGAAGGGCAAAGTCGCGCTTGTCACAGGGTCAGCACGACGGGTAGGGCAGCGCATCGCGCTCACCTTGGCTGAAAATGGCATGGATGTGGTCATACATTATGGCAGTGACAGCAGCGCTGAGGATGCCGCGAAAACGGCGGATCAAGCGCGGGCGCTAGGCGTGCGGGCAGAGGTAATTCAGGCCGACCTCCGACAGCGCGACGAGATCGACCAACTTTTCGCGCGTCTTGATCAGAATTTCGGGCGCTTGGATGTGCTCGTCAACAGCGCTGCCAGCTTTGACAAAAGCGACATCACCAAGATTTCGCTTGAAGACTGGGAAGCCACGCTCAACCTCAACCTGACCGCGCCGTTTCTGTGCAGTCAGCACGCAGTACATCTGATGCGTGAGCATAAAACGGGTGGCAGCATTATCAACATCCTCGATCTGAGCGCGTTCGGCGTATGGCGCACCTTTGCTGCGCACAGCGTATCCAAAGTGGGCTTGAAGGCGCTGACGGAAGTGCTGGCCCTGAACGCCGCGCCGGACATCCGCGTGAATGCGATTGCGCCGGGGCCAGTCCTGCGCGATGACGGCAACAGTCCCGAACGTTGGGAACAGATCGGGAAGGGGCTGCCGCTGCAAAAAACGGGCGATCCCGTCGATGTGGCGCAAGCCGTCGTATTTCTGGCGACACAACCTTTCCTCACAGGTGTGACGATACGTGTTGATGGTGGCGAAGCGCTCCTCAGGTACAGTTAACATGCTGACCACAGTGGATGCCTTTCTACAGCGGATCGCCAAACGCCTGATAGGTGAGTTTGATACCTTGCCGGAATCTCAGCGCGTTGTGACCTTAGCTGATATTTTCGTGATCCTGACCCTAGCACCGTTTGTGGTGATCGCCTTGATATGGCTCATCGTCGTCACCGATCTCAACAAGCTAGGTAGCTACGCAGTGGTTTCCCTGATTTCCGTAGTGCTGATGCTGGTGTTCGAGCGCCTTACTTTCGTTTTAACTCTCGAAGTCAGACGTAACGTACCCGCTTCCGTCAGTGGGACGATGGGCAATCTGGTCGGCGTGGCGCTCTCGCTGTTGGTGGGCGAATCCGCGTTATGGGTCGTGGTCATCATCGCCCTGATTGCCTATGTGCGTGACCTCCTTATCATCCAACGACTGCCCGAACAGCTTCCTTTTGGCTTTCATCCCTACCAGCGGATCGGTGCGTTGCGCCAGTTGGTCAACAACACAGCGTCCGTGTTGCCAATGCTGCTCTCCATCGTGTTCTATCGTGCCAGCGGCGGCCTCTTCCCACTGCCCGATTTACGATTCGAGACGCTCCTGCGCGGGCTGCTGATGGTGTTCAGTTCGGCGCTGCTGATCATCCCTTTGTTCTTACCGTATTTCTGGTATCTGCGAAGTTCAACCTACTTCACTTCCGCCTCCTCGATGACGATCCTCTTTCTGATCGCCTCTCTACTGCCGTTCGTGGTTGATCCGTTTGGCATTCTCTTGGCGGGGTTGTATGCGATTCATGGCTGGCCTGCCTATTTATTCTTGCTCATCGGCATTCTGCTAGTCGCGTTGATGGCCTATAACCTCAGCCAGCAGACTCAGCGCAGTCAGCAGCGTTCCCGCGAGTTGGAACGTCTCGAACAGCTCGGACGCGCCTTGATTCAGGCACCGCCCGACGGTTCGACATTGCCAGTGCTGCTCAATGAGTACATCCCCGGCATGTTCACCAGTGGCAAACTCGAAGTGTGGCTGTATCCCGATAAACTGCTGGTCAACCATCCGGAAGATGTCAAAGCTATCGGTGGCGAGGCCATGAACTGGCTCCGCACACAGCCAGAAACACGTGTGATCGATGTGGATGCACTCTTGCCGTGGTCGGGGCAGAAGACGATTTTGCCCATGAACCTCGTGCCGATTCTGGAGGTTGATTCGCAGCTTCCATTAGGCGGCGTGTTTTATTCGCAGCGCTTCCAAGTGAACCCCGGCAAACGGCTGCGCGAACTGCTGCCCGCGATGGAGAGTCTGGCCTCGCAGATCGCCTCGGAACTGCATTCCGCCAAGTTGTACACCAACACCATCGCCAATCAGCGGATGCTGCAAGAGGTGGCGCTGGCGGGACGCATTCAAGCCACCTTTTTGCCGAATTCAGTGCCAGTCGTGCCCGGTTGGGAACTGATGGTGGGGCTGGAACCTGCACGGCAGACTTCCGGCGATTTCTACGATCTATTCGAGCTGCCCAACCACAAATTAGGCATGGTCGTCGCGGATGTAGCCGATAAAGGCATGGGCGCGGCGCTGTATATGGCGCTCAGTCGCACGCTGATCCGCACCTTTGCTGTGCAGTATCCGGATTCGCCTGCCCAAGCCCTGACCGCTGCCAATCTGCGCATCTTGAGCGATACCAACGCCGAATTATTCGTCACCGTCTTTTATGCGGTGCTTGATCCGCTTACCGGCACTTTGACGTATTGCAGCGCCGGGCATAATCCGGCCTTCTTGCTTAACCGTGATGATGGCGGGCGCATGGTGCAGTCGTTATCGCGCACAGGCATCCCGTTGGGCATGTTTGAGACGGTCAGTTGGCGCGAAACGACCGTCGGGTTGCGTCCCCATGATGTGCTTATCATCTACACCGACGGCCTGACTGAAGCACAAACCGCCGAGCAAGATTTATACGGCGAGGAACGTTTGAGAAAAGTCGCGCGTGAACACGTAGACTGCTCCGCCGAAGAGATTCACGCCGCCCTTTTAGCCGATGTGCATCAATACATGGGCGATGCCGCACAGTTTGATGACATCACGCTGATGGTGCTGGTGAAAGAGTAGTACCAGCCACCCGTTTCCGCCGGATGTCATCACTCGAAAAACCGCGTCGAGTGATGACATCCAACATTTATCATTTCCCCGCGTAGAGATGGATTAAGGGGTCATCACCAGCGCTTCTGGCGACCATTGTTGCTCGTCTGATTTGCTCACGCTGCTCGTGACCCGCGTTTGTAGGTAAGCGCAAATCTCGTTCATCGCTTGCTGCGCCTCCGGGAACAGCGATCCGCATACGGGATAGCAGTGAAACAGTCCTTCCCCGATCCGCAAGTCCATCTCCACACCAGCCGCTTTGGCTTTCGCTGCAAAACGCCGTGAATCATCGATCAGCACGTCATAGTCGCCCGCGTAGATCAAGATCGGCGGCAGCCCGCGCATATCCCCGTACAGCGGCGAGATGTAGGGCAAACGAGGATCATTGCCACCGACATAATGATAGCTGAATACCGTCCACGCGTTGCCGGGGGTGAACGGGTCGAGCTTGGCGACAGTGACCAACGACTCGCCTGTGCAAGCCAGATCAGTCCACGGAGACAGGCAGACGGCAGCGGTTGGCAAAGGCCGCCCCTCGTCCTTGAGCTTGAGCAGCGTCGCCAGCACCAGACCGCCGCCCGCTGAGTCGCCCATGAAGGCAATCTTGGAGGACTGGATTCCCTGCGCCAGCAGCCACTCATAAGCGGTCAGTGCATCGTCAAGCGCCGCCGGATACGGATGCTCTGGTGCCACACGGTATTCAAACAGCAGCGCACGAATCCCGCTTCCCCTCACGAACTTGGCGACATGGGTGCGGTGCGCGAAGCATGTGCCGGATACATAACCGCCGCCATGAAAATAGAGGATTACCTTATCGTTGGGGGTTGTTGCTGTTTCGATCCACTCCGCATAGAGGTTGCCGATGTGGACGGGTGTTATCTTGACCTCGTCCGATAGTTTTCCGAACGCTTTGGCACCTTCTTCCCCTTGCTTTCGGAAATCCGTGATCGAGGCCATATCCCAATCGATGATGGTTCTCCGTTTAGGTTGAAGTCGCAGCCAGTGGCTGTGACGTACCATGAATACAAAAAGACGACTCTGTAGGCTTGGCATGTGTTTCCTGATTTCTGTGGTTGAATGCCAATATCAGCTTGCAAAGGGCATCACTTGCCGCGTTTTGATCCATTCATGAACAGATCGACGGCGGATGCGATCACTTCCTGTGCGTTGTAGGTAGTGGGCGCTAGATAAAACGGCTTGGCGACCTCGACAAACACAAAGTCGAAGAGATCAGTCAGCATATCGACTGGCACATCGGCGCGGAGTTCGCCGCTTTCCTGACCAAGCGCGATGATCTCCATCGCCAGCCGATCAACACCGCTCTTGCCTGCGCTGTTGGCAACAGGACGCAGCGACACCACCGTGCGAATCTGATAAGCCAGATAGATTTCGAAAATATCGCTCTGTGCCTGCACACGCTGCATCAATTCGCTGAGGATCGCTGTCATTCGGGATCGGGTATCGGGCAGCTTCCGCAAGTACTCGAACCGCTCCTCTTGCCGGTCGCTGAACGACTGCTGGATGTAGTCGCTGAGGATGGCTTCCTTGACCGGAAAATAGTTGTACAGCGTTCCTTTTGCAATATCCGCCTCTTCAGCGATCTGCTCCATCGTGGTCAGTTCAAAGCCTTGCTGCTTGAACAAGGCGATTGCTGCTGCATGGATCTTCTGCTTGGTAGCTTCTTTTTTCCGTTCCATCCGGCGGCCGGGTATTTTTTGCTGCTCCATCTACACCTGCTAGACATCGACTATGATTATTCTGTAGTTATTATTGAACATCGTTCAATAATTTACGGCGATCAGTTTAGTGCATCGTCTATTTATTGTCAATAGTAAATTTTTCCGCCTAAAATATCGTCTCTTGACTCAACTCAAATGTTCGTATATACTTATCCGCGCTAACAAAGATCGATGACAGATTGCGTATCTATTAACTGCCATCGATCAAATGATCTGAATTGGATTTTCCCTTCGAAACATCACAGAAATGATCTGAATTGAGCAGACAGATCAGATCATAATCAGATCATTTGACCCCTCCTGACCTAATAAAATCCGAGTGAAATGATCTGATTCCCACGCATAATCAGATCATTGTATGATCGATTCGATCATAATCAGATCATTTCACTGAACGTTTTATGTTCTAATCTTGATTCGCCTGTCTGCAACACCATCTTCGTTTCCTTGACATCGGCTTGTTTTAACATTGACTTAGCCGCTGGATAATGTTAGACTCCCAATCCCGTTAGCCTGTTGACTTTTTCACTCCAAGTCACGGTTTTCCGCAGGTCAGACACCAACAATCAATCGCAATTCTGCGAAACTCATTGTGATGCCGCTTCACGGCGGTTAGTGCTAACGGGAGCAGCAATTTACATGACAAGGTATATCTTTTGCACGGGTGGGGTCGTCAGTTCCGTGGGTAAGGGTGTAGTCGCGGCCTCCATCGGTCGCATCCTTAAAGCACGTGGCTTGAAGGTCGCCATCCAGAAGCTCGATCCTTATCTTAACGTCGATCCGGGGACGATGAGTCCGTATCAGCATGGTGAAGTCTTCGTCACCGATGACGGCGCGGAAACTGACCTCGATCTCGGTCATTACGAACGCTTCATCGATGAAAGTTTATCGCGCGCTTGCAACGTCACGGCTGGTCAGATTTACCACGAAATCCTCACGCGCGAACGGCGTGGCGACTTCCTCGGCGCGACCATCCAAGTCATTCCGCACGTCACCAACGAAATCAAACGACGCATCATCGCGGTGGGGGAAAGCAGCGGTGCGGATGTCGTGATCGTGGAAGTCGGCGGCACGGTAGGCGACATCGAGAGTCTGCCGTTCATCGAGGCGCTGCGCCAGCTCCGCATGGAAGTCGGTCGCCGTCATGCCATGTACGTGCATGTCACGTATTTGCCTTACATCGGCGCGACGCACGAACTCAAAACCAAGCCCACGCAGCACAGCGTAGCGGAATTGCGTAGTACGGGCATCAAGCCGCACGTCATCATCGCGCGCACAGATTTCCCTGTCGCCAACGAACTGCTTGATAAGATCGCCTCGTTCTGTGACGTGGATCGCGAAGCTGTCATCGGGCTGGAAACCACCAAATATCTGTACGAAGTGCCGCTCATGCTGGAAGACTCTGGCTTGGGCAATTACATCATCCGGCGTCTGCATCTCAAGGGCGCGAAGAAACCCGATCTCGATCAGTGGCGCAAGATGGTCGAGGATATGAAGAAGCCCAAGCAGCCGATCCGCGTGGCGATTGTGGGCAAGTACGTCGCGCTCCACGATGCTTATATCAGCGTGAAAGAAGCCCTCTACAGTGCGGCGCTGGCGAACGGACGCGATATTGATATCGAGTGGGTTTATTCCGGCGATCTAGAAGCGGGCAAGGGCATCGAAAAACTCGCCAACGTCGATGGCATCATCGTTCCCGGCGGCTTCGGCTATCGCGGCATCGAAGGTAAGATCATCGCGGCGCGCTATGCCCGCGAGAAGAAAGTGCCATATCTGGGGCTGTGTCTGGGAATGCAGGTGATGTGCATCGAGTTCGCGCGCAATGCGCTTCAGCTTGAGGACGCCAACAGCAGCGAATTCGAAGTGCCAACCGAGAATCCCGTCATCGCGCTGCTGCCCGATCAGCACAACGTGCGCGATATGGGCGGCACCATGCGCTTGGGCTTGTATCCGTGCGCACTGGAAAACGACAGCGATGCCAAAGCCGTCTATGTGGAAGATCGCATCCAAGAGCGCCACCGCCATCGGTTCGAGTTCAACAACCAGTATCGCCAGAGCTTCGAGAAGGCGGGGATGCGCTTCAGCGGCCTCAGCCCCGACCGCCGCTTGGTGGAAATTGCCGAAGTAGTCGATCATCCCTTCATGGTGGGCAGCCAATTCCACCCTGAATTCACCAGCCGCCCGAACCGCCCGAATCCGCTGTTCAACGGCTTCGTCACGGCGGTCATCAACCACGAAGGCACTGAACGCCCTGTCGATTCCGTGCCCGCTTCAGCGAATGGTAAGCCGCATGAGACTCCGGAAACGGTGGTATAGAGAGGTTTCTAAGCGTGTTTACATGGGGTGGTTTCGGCTTCAGGGAATACTCACCCCATGTAGTTCTCATTCAATGGGTTGATTTCCTAAAGTTGACTGAGATTCCCATCGTCGGCGCCTATTCCGATAAGTGAATTCGAGATACTCAGTGAAAATGGGTATCAGAATACGTCCATTGAGTAGCTTAAACAAAAAGATAAATCGTTTGCCAAGCGCACAATGGATAAGAGTAGCGAAATTTTTCAGTATCAATTTATAGTTGTGTCTTTGGTATAGTTTAGGCGTCACTTGAGTAACTGCATTTAGTCCATCTCTGAACGACATTTTGAGGATAAGTTGTGTTGTAAGTGAAGCAGCTGGCCAATTTTCCATTGAACAACATTCGTTAAAAAGGTCAATTATTTCTGTCACTTTTACCTCTTCTCCAATGGCGTCATGTACTGCGAGTATCGCAATTCTATTGAGATAATTATCTTCATCTGACGATTCGGAATTCTTAATAATTTGTATAGCCGTCAATGACTTAGAATTCAGGAATAATTGCATCCTATCCTCAACATCGTGAATATAGTCCATCATTTCTCCAATTGTTTCCAAATATATACGCGCTAAGCCTGCTAAATCTTGCTGACTTTGGTTTGGTTCCGCCAGTATTAGTGACGGCGCAAGGGAAGTTAAGGCTAAGCTAAAGTTACCTTCTCGCCAATAGACTAATGCAAGCAATACTCTAACTCTTAGTTCAGTTTTATAGGGAAGAATTGCCTTCTGGAGTAGCGTCGTCAGCTGCTTTCTTGCAGATCGATATGCTGCTATTTGGGCAAAAGACTCAGCGATATCAAGCTGCGACTCTGTTGTATTTCCCTCTTCGAGACCCCTACAATATGCCATGTGAACATGGGGCCAACTTGTATCCCACCGCATCAGAGAGAGGACAAAATCTCTCAATTCAGAACGGTTAACTGTATTAATCCATGCTTCTACGCTGTCTTCCCATGCGTGATCATAGCCCTCTACAGAATCTTCCCAACCGTATGAAGCTGCCAGTGCCAACAACAAATTTTTCGTCTTAGCTGTGCTAGATAATCTCTCACGCAGATTGCAGAATACGTTAAGTTGAGTGGGATGAATGCGGGGAAACAAGCTACTGTGATTACACCAGAAAAACTGTGCATTTGCGTTACTCAAGTGTAGTGAAATATCCACGTCACCAGTACCACTATAACCGACAACTAGCACATTTCGTCCATCTAGTAAGACTTGCAAATTCTGATAATTTTTCCTGAACTTTCCAATTGAAAGTTCAGGAGATATTGCTACACATGAATGTGATTCGGCGTCCCCATGTAGCTTGAATAACAAAGGTGGTTCTGACTTAGTTGGTAGGACTAATGGTGGGGTATTTTGGTCTTGGACAGTTAAGGCAAACTCACTGCAACTCAATTCAATAGCATTGTCAAAATTTGTGGTAAGACATGCTAGACAAGTTCTCTGATGGAGTAAAAAAGCAATTGCAGCATGATTTGGTCCATATTGCTTATCAGTACATCGATAAACACGATAAAGCAAATCGTCCACACGAGGCTTATCAATTGTTTGTTGCAAACGCCAAATGAATGACTCGAACTTAGTTCGATTTAGTAGTCCTAGGTATTTCCCATTCGTCATTGCCTTAGCATAGCTTCCCACAAGCTGTTCAGAGCGCGAACCTTTCTCCATTTTCTTCGCTAAAGCGTTGAGAATAGCTTTTTCTACGGACTGCACCATAGGCACATGTGGCGCAAGTGTAGCTGAGATGGCACTCCCACAGAGGATAACGAATGAATCGCCAAGTTTATGTTTCAATTCCGAAACTGTTTGAATATTATCTGTTCTCTTCTTTCTAAGAAACATACCCTATATCCAAATGACTACTTTACTTACTTTAAGTTTATCTGAATTTCGCATCGCTGAGATTTGTGGGATATTAGAAAACGAAACGCCCGCTTAAGAAAGACCGGGCGTTTTCGTTCTATTGATGATGATGGGTAAAAAGTTAACGTTACGAGTCGGCTTCCGTTGTCTTGGGCAAACTGACTCGGATAAGCAAGTGACTGAGGTGAATTTCGTCGCCATCGCGGAGGATGCGTTCCTCATTACGCTGCAAACGACGCCCATTCAAGTATGTGCCGTTGGTGCTGCCCAGATCAGCAACGTAGATCAATGATCCCTTACGCCGCAGCGCCATATGCCGCCGCGATACGCCGCGCTTGCCCGCGCTGAAGTCGTTCAACGAGACATCTGGTTCGCCCTCGCTGGCATCGCCGCTGCTGCGCCCGATCACCGTTACTTCTGCGACAGGCAGTGTGAGCGTTTTGCCGTCGATTTCAAAAACGATGGGATTTTGATCCATGAACAGACCGCCGCCCATCATCGAACGACTGCGGTTGATCTGGGTCTCTTCATCAGGATGCAGCAAGCGCGTCTTCGCAACGTCCCCGAACACCATTCCACAGCGCGGACACACTTGGTCTGACTTCTGTCGTGGTGTTTTGCAGCGTGGGCACGTAGAGATTTCCGCTGTCGTCTGAATATCCGCTTGAGGAACATCCAATTCTTGCGGTTGTGTATCGGCCTCTAGCTTATTCTGATCAAGTTTCGCCTTTACTTCAGGCGGGATATCCATCTTTAAAATCGTATCAGTCATCTTCGTCTCGTTAGTCGTTGGCTCGTGCATAGCCCCCTCTATCTTCACATTGGGTTCTTCTTCACCGGAGGGCTGTTGTTGGCGTTGGTCATTCTCGTTCCGCTCAGTCATCTCGACTTCCCTCTGGCTTGGGCATGTATTACAGCGCTACCCTCGATCAATGCCCACAATATTCCAGACAGTTTTACACTATGATATATCATCACAGAGTTTAAGATGAGTTCAATATATGCGCAAGCACTCCTCCTTACTATTGACGATTTATTCACGACAGCATGATAGAATCGTGATCATCATCGCCCAACTTTAGTCGCAAGTCAACGTCCTAAAGGGTTGCTCAATTCGTATTTAATTCTAAGACAGCATTCTTGAGGGCTTGTGAAACTCGTAAAACGTCGTCTTTGGTGAGCCGCAAATGCAGCGGCAAGGAGAGCAAACGGTTGCTGGCGCGCTCGGCTGCGGGGCATTGTCCAGCCTGATCATGGTACATTCCATATACTGTATTATCACGGTAATGAACGCCGGGGTAAATCTGGGCTTGCTGCAACTTCCCAACCACCTCGTCACGATGATCGACCAATACCTGAAAGAGATGGCGCGATGGCACGCCGTCGGGATTCATCGGTACGCGCTCAATACGTGGCTCGTCATCAAATGCTTCGTCATACCACGCGCAAATCTGGCGGCGGAAGCTGTTATCTTCGTCCACGTACTTGATCGAAACTAACCCGATTGCCGCCATGATCGAATTGCCGTGATATTTGTAGCCAACTTGCTCCACATCGTAATACCAGTTATACGTGCCGCTGCCTGTGGTGCGAGCATAGGTATCCTTATTGATACCCATCCACGACCACTTGCGCGCTTCTGCGTCGAGATCAGCACGCTGCCAGCAGATCATGCCCGCGTCTGCGGTGGGGAGGTTCTTGACGGCCTGAAAGCTGAACACGGTGACATCGGCATCTGCACCGATATGCTTACCATCAACGCGTGTGCCTGTCATGTGCGCCGCGTCTAGGATCAACTTCAGCCCGCGTTCGTCGCATAACCGCCGGATCGCCGCGTACTGCCCGACATTGCCGCCCATGCCTACGAAAATCACGGCGCGGGTTCGGGGCGTGATGCGTGCCGCCACCGAAGCCGGATTAAGGCACAGATACTGATCTACATCTGCGAAAACTGGCTTCATATGCTCGTACAGGATGGCATGATTAGTCGAGACAAACGTCAACGGCGTGGTGATGATCTCGTCACCGTCTTGCCACCCGTTTGCTGCTTTCAATTGCGCCACCGCTAGATGCAATCCCGATGTGGCTGAATTCAAAAAGTGCGCGTATGGCAGACCCGTATAATCCTTCCACGCTTGCTCAAACTGCACGGTCTTGAAGCCAAGCCCCGTCCAGCCTTTTTCCAGACATTCGCGGATCGCTTCCAAAGTTTCATCAATACGGAAGGTGGGTACAAACAGTTGAATAGGCTGCATAGATTGTCTCTACATCGTGGGGTGAAAACAAACTCACTTAATGTCCATTATAGCGCAAACGTTACTGAAGGTTGATAGCGCATTACTCAACTTTTGCACCAAGTCCGCGCATCAAGAGCATCCACACGGCGTCAAAGGCCGCGTCGATGCCCGGATCAGTCCACTCCGCCGCGTGTACAGGATCGTGAAAGCGGGCAGTAGCGTAGAAGATGGCCTCTCCCGCTTTCCGCGCATCCGTGATGGTGAATTCCCCCCGCTCCATCCCACTGGCGACGATGGCAGTGACTTGCTCGATCAGGGTTTCGATGTGTGCCTTCACGATTTCGCGCGATTCCTGAATTAACTTGACGTAGGTGGCGAACAATTCAGGATCATCTACCTCCCGTTTGCGCTTGCCCGCGATCAAGAGGTCAAACCATGTCCGCAGGCGTTGGGGCGCTGGTTCAGGCTCGTTCACCACGCTGGTCAGGCGGCCCGATAGCCGCGCCAACCATTGCGCCGTGACCGCATCGCGCAGCGCAGCCTTGCTAGGAAAATGCCGATATACGCTGCCATGACTCACGCCGAGCGCACGCGCCACGTCAACGACGGTGGCTTTGTCAGGCCCATAACGGCGGAGGATTAACTCCGCCTGCTCCAGAATACGCTCACGGGTGAGCTGTGTTTCGCTCATGCCTTCCTAGCTCATTTGCGTTCACTATCCAGATGTGCCATCGCTTGCGGCGCATATCGATCACCAGCCGCAGCACCAACCGGAATGGCTTGCTCAATTTGTGCCAGATCGGCGGCGCTTAAGGATACATTGAGCGCTGCCAGCGATTCGCCAAGCCGCTCACGGGTTTTCGCCCCGATCAGTGGCACAATATCCTCGCCACGTGTCAACACCCATGCGACCGCGATCTGAGCGACGGTGGCTCCCTTCGCCTCCGCAATAACCCGCAACGCCTCAACCAACGCGAGGTTATGATCGAGGTTATCCCCTTGGAAGCGCGGGCTATAGGCTCGGAAGTCACTTGGTGCGGTAGCGCGTTCCTTCGACCAGTAGCCGCTCAACAACCCGCGTGAGAGCACGCCGTAAGCAGTCACGCCGATGCCCAATTCGCGGCATGTCGGCAAAATGCTCTCCTCGATGCCACGTGAAATCAGCGAATACTCGATTTGAAGGTCGGTGATTGGATGCACAGCGTGCGCACGCCGCAGCGTATTCGCGTTTACCTCAGACAATCCAATATGCCGAATGTAGCCTGCTTTTACCAATTCTGCCATTGCACCGATGGTGTCTTCAATCGGCACCGACGGGTCGAGACGGGCGGGTCGATAAATGTCCACATAATCTGTCCCAAGACGGCGCAAGCTGTAGGCGAGAAAGTTCTTTACGGCAGCGGGGCGCGCGTCATTCCCGATGATCCGATCAGCGGGATCACGGAGCACACCAAACTTGACGCTGATAACAACATTTTCACGCTTGTGACTCCGCAGCGCTTCCCGCAGCAGCAGTTCGTTGTGTCCCATACCATAGAAATCGCCAGTATCTAGCAGCGTGATGCCAGCCTCAAGCGCGGCGTGGACGGTAGCGATACTCTCTGCTTCGTCGGCTGGCCCGTAAGCACCGGACATCGCCATACAGCCAAGCCCCAACGCAGAAACGCGCAGGCCATCTGATCCGAGTGGACGTGTTTGCATGATCTACTCTCCTCATTCTCCGATGTTCAGTATTCTATGCGATCAACTGACAAAAGTCAATATATGTCATTTGATTTATGTTACAAGAGAATGTGTAGAACGTCGCCTCCAAGTCTTAACATTGATCCCGTCCTCTGCTAAATAAGTTCTGCTATAATGCGCGGAATTTTATGCCCTGACTGTGTAGAAGGTAAGACACGGCGGAGTTAACGAAAGGTACGAACATGCAGCGAGTCGATACGATCTTAGCGGGCGGCGTGGTACTGACCATGAATGAGACCTTGGATGTCTTTCCGCGTGGAGCCGTCGCCGTCAAGGGGGATTCCATTGTGGCCGTGGGGCCAGCCGAGGAAATCCAGCATGAATATACAGCCGACGAACTCATCCTGTGCGAAGGTCAAGTGATCATGCCGGGGCTGATCAATACGCATACGCATGTCCCCATGACGCTCCTGCGCGGGCTGGCGGATGACCTGCGGCTGGATGTGTGGCTGATGGGCTATGTTATGCCCACCGAAGGGCAGTTCGTGAACCCCGAATTCTGTCGGTTAGGGACGCTGTTAGCCTGCGCCGAGATGATCCGCTCTGGTGTCACCACCTTCGCTGATCTCTATTATTTCGAGTCGGATGTTGCCCAAGCCACGGCCGACGCTGGAATGCGGGCGCTGTGTGCGCAGACGGTACTCAAATTTCCGTCGCCCGATGCCCCCAGCTACGAAGATGGGCTGGCTCGCACCCGCACATTCATCCAAGCGTGGAAAGATCATCCGCTGATCGTGCCTGCCGTCGGCCCGCACGCGCCCTATACCTGTACCGATGACATCCTCAAAGCGTGCGCGGATTTGGCGCTAGAATTCGACGTGCCGCTGCATATCCACATCGCGGAGACACGCCTAGAAGTGGACGATGCCCGCGCCGAATTTGGTATCCCTGTAGTTCCCCGCGTCGAGAAACTCGGCCTGCTCGAAACCAAGATGCTGGCGGCTCACTGCGTACACGTCGATCAAGGGGAGATTCGCAGCTTGGCGCGTCATTCCGTCGGCATCGCGCACTGCCCGACTAGCAATCTCAAGCTCGCCAGCGGGATCGCGCCTGTGGTCGAGATGCTCAAGCAGAAAGCCAATGTCGGGATCGGCACCGACGGCCCCGCCAGCAACAACGATCTGGATATGTTCGAAGAGGTGCGCTTGGCGGCGATCCTTGCCAAAGGTGCTGCACTCGATCCCGTTGTTGTGCCCGCCAAACAAGCCCTGACGATGGCGACTCGCTTGGGTGCTGCCGCCGTCCATATGGGCGCGATCACGGGCAGTCTCGAAGCGGGCAAGCGCGCCGATCTGATCACCCTCGATCTGCGCACGCTGCACAACACGCCAACTTTCCAGCGCGATCCCGACTCGATTTACAGTCAGGTTGTCTATGCCGCCAAGAGCACTGACGTACAAGACGTGATGGTGAACGGCAAATGGCTGATGCGAGATCGGTCGCTATTGACCATTGACGAGAGCACGGTGATGGAACAAGCCAACGCCTTGGCGCGTGAAATCGATGCCTTCTTGATCGCCCGTGAAGGCAATGTACTCCACAAACTCATCGCGATTGGCGGTGTCCAGCGCGACGAAACCTTCGAGATTCAAGTCAAGGCACAGGTCGAATCGAAGGATATTGTCAAGCCGCTGTTTGAATCGCCGCATATTCAAGTGGTCAAACACACGCATTACCGTCAATACGATACCTACTTCATCTTTGCCGACGAGCATCAAGGGCGCATCCGTTACCGCGAAGATGATGCCCTGACCGCCGACGGTGAGGTAGAAAACGTTCGTACTCGCTTGACCTTCACGCTGCCCACCAAAGAACGCGAATTTGACGATGCCGTGATGTTGAGCCGTTCGCAGTTTATCGCGCCCGCCGCCCGCCCACTGCGTTTCTACCGTGAGTACTTCCGCCCAATAGAAGAGCGTGAAGTGCAGAAGGAGCGGCTACGCTGGCATATTCTCTATAAAGGGGTATTGTTTTATGTCAATGTGGACATCATGCAATCGCCCTTCGCGGGGCAGTTGTTCCTCGAAATCAAGAGCCAGACATGGTCTCAGCGCGACGCGGAGTATAAAGCGCATTTGGTCACCGAAATTCTAAGCATCCTCGGTCTGTCGCCAGAAAAGCGCATCCGCAAGGAGTACCTAGAATTCGTGGGAACCAATACCTGATTAGATGTGTCAGTAGATCAGATATAATAAGCATAATGCCATCGCACTATGGAGAGGTTCTGATGAGTCAAGACGAACGCCCTGTTCTTACCTTCGCTGACGGCAAGCGCTATATCGTCCAGAAGGACGAGATTGTCGCTGGACGCGAACACGACTGCGATCTGGTGTTGGATGAGCGGCAGGTGTCGCGCCAACACATCAAGATCAAGCGTGTAGGGGAAGGGTATGTCCTAGAAGACTTGAACAGCAAAAACGGGACATGGGTGAACGGCGAACAACTCAAAGGGGAACGCCTGTTAAAAGACGGCGACGATATTGCGGTGGCGATGGTCGTCAAAATGACCTTCAGTTCATCGGAGTCCACCGCCCCGCTGACCATTGATGCTATTCAAGCAGCGGAAGGCGGTAAGCTCCGGCTGGATCGTGATTCGCGGCGTGTGTTCGTCGCGGGTAAAGAGATTCTCCCGCCTCTCAGCCTGCCACAATACCGCTTGCTAGAACTCCTATTTGATGCCAAGGGCGCAGTTTGCACGCGTACCAATGTGATCGAAGCCGTCTGGCCCGATGCGGTCAGCGATGGCGTCAGCGAGCAGGCCATCGATGCCCTCGTGCGCCGTCTGCGCGACCGGATCGCGGAGATCGATACCGACGGACAGTATATCATCACCGTGCGCGGTCACGGCTTCCGACTGGATCAGGGGTAACTACGAGAATAGTCGCCGCAAACACGAATCATGCCTAACAAAGATACGTATCATGATGTCGTAATCGAAGTTTTGATGGCTGGAAAATAGGGCGCGAACATGCGCTAGTAGCCACTGATACGAGGCGGTTGTTTATCGATATTTTAGCGGAAAGGTTGGCGGATCAAACACACGCCCTGTTTGAAGTGAAAGATTTTGATTCACCTGTAGAATCGCTTGCAACCGCCCTTGGGCAATATCTGCTCTATCAAATTGCACTAGAATTTAGTAGGCTGGATTTACCACTGTTTCTCGCTGTACATCCACTGCTTATCAAGGTATTCTCAGTGAGTCGATTGGGCTACGGGCAAGACAGTTCATAAATCCCAAGCTGATGATCTTCGAGCCAAGCACAAGGAGGGCAGTCCAATGGATATAAAAGCGATTCTTGCGCAAGTAATACAACCATATGCAGGGGAAATGCTGAATGGGCACGCTTACTTGACGGTTAGTCCTGCTCAAGATATTTTTACGATCGTCTCGGTTGCCAAGTTCAAATCAGAGCGAGTAACACATCTTAGTTTGCATGTTCGCGTTGATAGAGATCACATTATTATTGAGTATGATGATAGCAACGAACCGCTTGTCGATGCCCTTGTCCACGCAGGCGTCCCTCGTTCGCAGATCATCCTTGCCTACGCAGGCGAACCCGTACCAGAGTCGATCTAACATTGCCACTTTGTCGTGCAGTCAAGAAGCATCCACCAACTCATCCCGCATCCAAACGATCAATTTTGTAATAGACACTCATCCCGCCTCTGATAAACTATCCATCAGTTGATCGGGTCATCAGATTCCTCGTTCGCAGCCTCCATCTTCTTCCGTATGCGTGAACCTGTCCCAGCATCAGCATCAAATGGTAATCATGAGCACACTATCAGGATTTGGACATGGGCAGTATTGAAGACTTCATGAACTATCTGACGGATATGGATTGGGGGTGGTATCCCTTCCTCTTTTTGAGGCCACCCAAAGAGAACAAGATGGATTTCATCACCCTCGCCAAAATGGGTCTCGTATTCGGCTCGATCTACGGGATGATTATCTATCTACTGGAAATTGCGCTGCGGCACTATGCGTTCGACCTTGGTGATCTAGTAACGTGGGTTTCCGCCGTCATCGTAGGGTTCACCGTCTTATATGCGCTCACCTTTGCCTACTGCTGGAATCGCCGCGCCGAACGGCTACGGAAACAAGATAAACGCTTATCACTGCATATCCGCCGTTCTCATCTACACGATCAAGCCTGAGTCCGTATCAATTTACTTTGCTGCTGGCGTTAAGCAGCGTCTTGACGCCAGTCTGCAAATCCGCCCCGATCTCGAAAATATTTACATTACTCTAACGTTCTGCTATTGACTTCTAGTTCTAACTTTGCTATACTGCTCAATATGGATGAGTGACTCCTATTCCCAAGGAAGCGTCTCCATGCTCCGGTATCCACCCGTACTGTCGAGCGTCGTTTTTCTCAAACACTATTGTTCGGTAGCTTCTCATTAACATCACACTATGCTGCTACGCGAGTAGCCACATCAACCCACTGGGAAAATGGTTGCGCTGTGAGTTCTTTAACAACCACATACCATGCTAGCCAATATTCTCCGCCGACACGCTAGAACGAATTGCCTGTTTTTGCCTGATATGGCCTGTTATTTGCCTGTTCCGCTAGGTTCAAGAGGGGTCATCTGAGCAGAAAGTCCGATAGTCGTCTGTTTTTGCCTGTTTATCAGGCAAAACAGGCAAATCATATCGCGGTCAAAAGGTTCCACCGTGAATCACCTTCACGGCACACCGGGGACTAGACATTCAGTGACAGCATGATCCCGCTGACTGAGGCGAATGGGATCATGCTAGGGATCATGAAGCAGAGAATCGCCGTCTATTCAAACCTAGCGCGATACTAGGATCGCCGTAAAATGGGCTTCCTAACAACGGAATTTACGATTGAGACCGCAGACACCTTATCGGCATCACTCACCTTGAGAAAGTAGCAATGAATAAGACCTCGTTTGAACAACGCGCCCGCGAACTCGTCGCAAAGATGACAGTAGACGAGAAGATCAGTCAGATGATGAACGACGCGCCCGCTATCGAGCGCCTGAACATCCCCGCCTACAACTGGTGGAACGAAGGGCTGCACGGCGTCGGACGGGCGGGCGTCGCCACCGTCTTCCCGCAGGCCATCGGCATGGCCGCGACGTGGAATGTCCCACTCATTCATAAAGTCGCTGTCGTCATCTCGGATGAAGCCCGCGCCAAGCACCACGAGTTTGTCCGCAACAACGTCTACAAAATCTACACGGGGCTAACTTTCTGGTCGCCCAACATCAACATCTTCCGCGATCCACGTTGGGGGCGTGGTCAGGAGACTTACGGTGAAGATCCGCACCTGACAGCGCGGCTAGGGGTGGCCTTCATTCGCGGGCTGCAAGGCGATGATTCGGTTTACCTCAAGACGGTAGCGACTCCCAAGCATTATGCCGTTCACAGCGGGCCAGAAAACGTACGCGCCAGCTTCGATGTCAGTCCCACGCGGCGCGATCTGTGGGAGACCTACTTGCCCGCCTTTGAAGCCTCTATCGTGGAAGCCGACGCCGTCTCGATCATGGCAGCTTACAACCGCCTCGATGGCGATCCGTGCTGTGCCAGCCCGCTGCTCTTGCAGGAAATACTGCGCGACCAATGGGGCTTTGATGGCTTTGTCGTCTCGGATTGTGGTGCGGTCACTAACGTTTACAAACACCATCGCGTAGTTCCTACCGCGCCGGAAGCCGCCGCGCTTGCCGTCAATGCGGGCTGTGATCTCGAATGCGGCAGCACCTACCAGTCCCTAGCCGAAGCCGTCGCCAACGGCCTGATCGATGTCGCAACGCTCGATCAATCCCTGATCAGGTTGTTCACCGCCCGCTATCAACTCGGCCTATTTGATCCGCCGGAAAACGTTCCTTACGCACAACTTCCGTTCAGCCTCAACGATTCGCCGGAACACCGCGCGCTGGCACTGCAAACGGCTCAGGAATCCATCGTTTTGCTGAAGAACGCCGCCACAACACTGCCGCTGTCGAAAGATGTACATCGCATTGCGGTCATCGGCCCCAACGCGGATGATCCCGAAGTCTTGTTAGGCAACTACAACGGCACGCCTTCCCACAGTGTGACACCGCTGGCGGGCATTCGCGCCAAGTTGCCCGCCGCACAGGTCGATTATGCGCGTGGTTGTGGAGTCTTCACCAATGATCGCAGCGGTTTCGCGGAAGCGGTTGCGCTGGCGAAACAAGCCGAGGTCGTGATCTTCGTGGGTGGGCTGTCACAAGCACTGGAAGGCGAAGAAGGCCAGCAAGAAGGCTTACCCGAAGGGTTGGTCACGCAGGGCGACCGCACCCGCCTCGATCTGCCCGATATTCAGGAGGAACTCCTCCACGCGCTGCACGAAACGGGCAAACCGATCATTCTTGTCCTGCTCAACGGTAGCGCGGTAGCGGTCAATTGGGCGAATGATCACTTGCCCGCGATTGTGGAGGCATGGTACCCCGGCGAAGAGGGCGGCACCGCCATCGCGGATGTGCTGTTCGGTGATTACAACCCCGGTGGACGCCTCCCCGTCACTTTTTATAAATCGGTCGCTGATCTGCCGCCATTCGAAGATTACCGGATGCAAGGCCGCACCTACCGTTACTTCACGGGCGAACCGCTCTATCCGTTCGGATATGGCCTGAGCTATACCACCTTCGCTTACAGTAATCTTGTTGTCAGTGCTGCCAAACCCACCGCCGATGAAACAGTGCAAGTCGCGGTGGATGTGACGAACGTGGGTCAGCGCGCTGGCGACGAGGTCGTGCAGGTCTATCTCAGCGCCAACCGTTCCGGCTATCCGCTCCGTCAGCTTGTCGCCTTCGAGCGGATTCATCTGCTGCCGAATGAAACGCGTTCTCTCACGTTTGCCTTGCCTCCCACCGTCTTCCATCGCATCCAAGACGACGGTACACCAGTGTTAGAAGGTGGCGGCTTCATCATCGAAACGGGCGCAATCGGGGCAAAAATTTCACAAAAGATCAACGTCGAGCGTCCATAACTAGGCAAAACATACATCGGATAGAGGCGTCATCTTCAACGAGGTCTATAGCGTGAGTAATGTTGAGATGACGTACTCCATCTGTACTATAATGTCCACAATTGGCTACACGAGTTGAGATTGATCTATGACTGACGCTATCCCTTTAGCAATCAACATCATCGTTTCTGACCAACATGTACGAAATGGGCGTCCAACCATTTTGGGTACAGGACTCTGCGTTTCGGATATTGCGGCAGCGACTGTTTTTCGAGGCGAATCTCCAGATCAAATCGCCGTCGGATTTAGCCTTTCGCTAGAGCAAGTACATGCCGCCTTAGCCTACTACTATGGTCACAAAGCTGAAATTGATGCCGAAATAGCCGAGCAATCCCGCAAAATCGATGAAGCTAAGGGGAAATTCGTTGGCAAACGCAATCCGCTTCTACCTCGATGAAAATGTAGTGATCGGGAAAATGGATAAGCATACAATTGGGGACTGGGTTCGTTGGCTTACCCTCATCCATGCGGCACTGACTCCTGAAGAAATGCAGAATTTCGTAGAATATCTGCCCTAGCCGAGTTCGCTAATAATAAGAGAGGCGAGCATCCAGCCCGCCTCCCAACCAATTGCTAACGATGAGTTATGACGCTACGCACTGGTACAGCGTCCCTGATCCACTCGATCCGCCCCACGCGGAGCTATCCACGACCGAGCAGTTAGCTTTGAGCCATTCAGCCACTTCCGGCTTATTACGGCTCAGCGAACCGGAGTCCAGCACATATGAAAGATCGCCCGCCTTGACGAGCGCCGCCATCGAGTCCGCCGTCACGACTTCATCGGAGCCAGCGAAGCCGCCCATGAACAGGATGCCGCGTCCGAGTTTCAGGACAGCCACGTCGCCTTCGTGCGAACTGCTGACCGCCACCATGTAGCGCTGACCTTGCGTGTTCGCGTCGAGATATGCCAGCAGTTCATCGGACAAACTGCCAGTGCCCATCATGCCGCCCATACCGCCGTTAGTTGGCACAGCACGGTTGCCGCCATCATCGCGGTTGCCATCGTCACGGAAACCCGCTTGTGCAGTCTGCCCGCTGTAGGCCGACGGGAGTGCAGAATTACTGTTGCTTGCCAGCGTCGTCTGGACTGACCAGAACCCCGGCGTGACCAGCAGCGCGCCAGCGATTACGATTGCCGCGACATACGTGAGCATTGGTCGGCGGTTGAAGCGCGGCACGAAGCTGACGATCAGCATCACTGCGCCCGCTGCGGTGGCTACCGCTAACGTCATGATCAACCATACAGGTTGCCCGATGTAATTTGCAGCGGTCACTGCTTGGAAGGCTAACGTCAGCCCTGCGCCCATTACTAGCAGCAGCGCGCCAATGCGCGGATGAGCCGCCCGCAGTCGCAGCCATGCCCACAGCCCGACGCCTAGCATCGCCGCCAGCGGAATGCCGAGGATGCTCAGATAGTATGCGTGGAAAAAGCCCGCGATGCTGAAGAACGTTACGCAGGTCACCAGCCATCCGCCCCATAGCACGACGGCCTGATGCGCCACGCCGAGCGGATAGCGTACCTTCTGGCTGACCACAACCAGCGCGATACTCGCCAACCCTAGCGGCAGCAGCCACCCGATCTCATTGACGAGCGGCGTTGTGAACAAGCGCAGCACGCCCTTGCTCCCGATCTCGCCCGTCCCGCCGACGCCACCGCCCATCATACCGCCGGTGGGCGGCATGCCACCATCGCGCAGTTGTCCGTCGTCAGTCGCTGTGCCGCTGGTTGTGTTGGCAGGGGGCGCAAAGCCTTCAGTCGATTCGACCGCAACGCCATTTGCGCCATTGGATTGTGCGGCTCCCGGCGTACCTTCGCCCGTCAGCCGCCCTAAGCCGTTATAACCGAAGATCAGGTTCAGTACGGAGTTATTTTCGCTGCTGCCAATATACGGACGCTGATCGGCAGGCGTCAGATCGACCGCTACGGCCCATGATAGCGACACTGTCAATACGATTACCGCCGCAGCCGCCAGATGCAGAACTTTACGACTGATCTTGTGGTTGCTGCCCAAGAAGTACAGCGCGAAGAAGGCGGGCAGCGGCAGATACGCTTGCATCATCTTGATGTTGAAGCCAAGTCCGACCAGTACCGCGCCTAACCATAGGTAACGCAGTTTCCCGGATTCCGTCGCCTTGATGAATGCCCATGCCGCCAGCAGCAGCGTCAAGATCAACGTCCCGTCCATCGTGTTATTGCGCTCGACAGCAATCGCTACGGGCGTTAGGGCAAGCACCAACGCTGCGAACAAACCTGCTGCCGTCCCGAACGGCTTCTTGATCAGGTGGTACAGGATCGGGATCGAGATGATGCCTGCCAACGCTTGCGGCAACACCACCACCCAGCCTTGCACGCCGAGGAAAAACGCGAAGATCGCCTGTATCCATAGGCCTAGCGGTGGCTTATCTACCGTGACGGAACCACCCGGCTCCGCTACCACGTAGAAGAAGTTGTGCCACGATTGCAGCATACTTTTGACGGCGGCGGTGTAGTAGGTGTTGGCATCGCCTACCGCGCTCAGGTTGTACAGTCGCAGGAACGCGCCCACCGCCACGATGACGATGATCGCGATAGTTGTCAATGGTACTGTTCGCAGACGCACCCGTAGTGTGGGGTGCGCCGGAGCGACAGGTTGAATGAGTGTTGTCATGATAGGTGTGTCCTTATACGCCCCATGTCTGGTCAACCAGATACAGTGGGCGCTGTTTTACTTCGTCGTAGATTCGTCCGAGATATTCACCGATGATGCCGAGGCAGATGAGCTGAATGCTGCCCAAAAACAAGACGCTCACCAGCGTGGTCGCTTGTCCGAGTAGAGGCGCGGCGGAACCGAACAATCGCAGCAGAATCACGGCCACGATGCTCAACCCGCTGATCCCCGCCATCACGAAACCGAGGTAAGATGCCAATTGCAGCGGGAAATAACTGAAACTAGTGATCGCCTCCAGCGCGAACTGGATCATCTTGCCAAAGGTAAATTTGGATGCGCCAGCGAAACGCGGTTGGCGCGCATAATTGACGCCAGTTTGTCGGTAGCCAACCCAGCTCACCATGCCGCGCAAAAAGCGATGTCGTTCCGGCATTTGCAACAGTGCCGTCACGACCCGCCGATCCATCAGGCGGAAGTCACCCGTATCGACAGGGATATTGACATTGGTGATGCGGTGGATCAGTCGATAAAACGTGTGTGCAGTGGCTTTCTTGAACCACGTTTCACCCGCGCGGCTGGCACGTACGCCATACACGACATCGAAGCCTTTCTTCCACTGCGCGATCATGTCCTTGATCACTTCGGGCGGGTCTTGCAAATCGCCATCCATCAGGATGACAGCATCGCCTTGTACGTGTTCCAGACCAGCCGTCACAGCGATCTGAAAGCCGAAGTTACGCGCCAGCTTGATGCCCTTGACGCGTGGATCGCTGCGGTGTAGTTGCCCAATGACGATGGCAGAACGGTCACTGCTGCCATCATCGATGAGGAGGAGTTCCCAATTTTCGGTGTACTCATCGAGCACCGCGCGCACCCGTTGGTACAGTTCAGGCAGTACGCCTTCCTCATTGTGGATCGGCGCGATGACAGAGTAGATGGGGATCGATTTCGAGGCCATCTCAGTGGAAACTTCGATCTCAGGGATTTCCACGAATCGCGTCGTGGGTTGTGTGCGCGTTATCGTGGCATTCCGTTGCCACGTTTTGAGCATAGGGTCTCTGATAGTCATGGTAAACCTCCAAACGGTCAACTGGACGCGGGACGTAGCGAGGCGTCATTGAACGTCCATAAACGGTTGGCGAAGAAATTCCAGAACATCACCACTGCTGTCGAGATCAACTTGGCGGTTAGAGCGGCGGAAGCGCCAAGCCACGGTTGCAAAGTAGCGCTGAACATCAGGACGAGCAGGCTGTTCAGGCACAATCCGACGATATTGATCGCTAGAAATTGCCCGAACTGCGTAAGTGCCGATTTCCGCCGCGCATCACGGTACGTCCATGCGCGGTTCAGCAAGAAGTTATCTGCTACGCCGAGGCTGTACGAAAGGATATTGGCGGGCAAAGTCGCCACCGCGAATGCCTGCACCAGAATGGTGAATACGCCTACATCGATTAGTGTGCTGCTAACGCCTACCATCAGAAATTTGGTGAAGCGGTGTAAGTCATTGGGTCGTCGCCTGAGCATTGCGACTACGGTCTTCATGTGTACCTCAGTACCTGTTTGTTTTCTCACTGTAACGATAAAAAACGGCAATGAAGAAACGATGAAGAAATCTGGCAGGGCTAGTGAACATGAAATCTGGTCAGGGAAATTCTTCAGAGCAGTCATCATGTTCTCATCTTGGCGAGGTTAGGCTTTGCTAACCTTGCCGCGTATTACCCTCCACGTGCTCTTAACTTTTGGTATTATCGCTGCAACAAAACGATGATCGTTTCTCGTCAAAAGATGGGATAAAACGCTTTGAGCATGACAATTCGTTTGGAAAACTTCGCGGGTAGCTGGCTGGTCAGTGAGTATGTTTACAACCCCGATGGCACTTTCGTCGGCATCCTCCAGCAGCGACGGCGAATGGAGCCGCAAGCGGATGGGAGTACCCGCGTCTTCCTGTCGTGTGAGCCGAGACTAAAAATAGAAAATCACCCGATCTCGGCTTTTGAGGGCGAGTGGGTCTACGAAATCGGACGGGATGGTCGCTATCGTCGCTATCTCGGCCCCGATATGCTGGGGACGGGGTTGAAATGGGGGCCGGATGCGCTCACGGGGCGTGGCATCTGGCCTCGGTTTGGGCATAATTTCACCAACTTTAGCCTGACCATCGCGCCTAATCGTCAGATTTTTGGCGGCAGATACTTCAATGCAGGTGAATGTATCGCCAACGTCATGGGCGTCGCCGTGCCAGAGTTGATGGGCATCGAGAACCCTTATCCGGCGTTCACTAATCCGACGCGCCCTGCCGATATCGCACAAACGTGGTCGGGCACCGTGCTGATCTTCGATCCCGGCTATCGTGTACAGGCCGAATACAACATGATTCGCCAATTCACGCCACAAGGCTGGATGGATCAAGTCGAAGGTGGCACGCAAACACAATTCATCATGGATGAAGCGTATGACCGATTGCTCATTTCTGGATCAGGCGTAGGAGTCGCCAAGCGCTATGGCTGGTGCATCGAGACGAGCACGATTGATACGCCGTCGGAAAATGGGCAGCATACCTTAGGCGGTGAAGTTTGGCAGCGCGATAGTATCGATGTCTTGGACGCCGCCAGTAAAACGCTAATAGGATTCACGCAAAGCTACGTGGACGGCCTCTTCGCGCAGATTAACATCTTCAAATTGAAGCCGAATACGATTTAATGAGGGTGTGAAGTTTGCCGCTGGATTGAAGTAATGATGGAGTGAAAATGTTCGCGGTCGCTGCAAGGGCAACCGCGAACCTAGTATGCGTGTCAATCAGAAATGGTCTAGGTTTAGGCCGATTCCGCTACCTTCTCTGACTCTTTCTTGTCTTTCTCGCGCAGCTTGGTCGCTTCGGCAAGTTGCTGTCGCAGCCGCTGGATCGACTGATCCAGCATTTCAACGCTCACTTCCGGCGTTCCGCGTTGCAGCGCCAGCATCCGTGCGTAGAGTGAAGCCTCTCGCACAAATGCCCCCGTCTGCCCGATCAGCGTCGGCGCGACTGCCGTATGATCCTCGTGGAACTGCTCGCCGAGATACCGCGCCAGCATCCGTACCGCCTGATCCGCATCCTGAATTTCGGGAATATGGACGATGCGGTCGATCCGCCCCGGACGCTGCGAGATTCGCTCGTCGATGACTTCTGGATAATTCGTCGTCCCGATCAGCAGCACACCATGCTTGTTGTTGGGCGACTCGAAGCCGTCCAGCACGTTCAGAATTTGCGACTTATCCTCCGGCTTGAGGTAAATGTCGATCTCCTCCACAATCAGCAGCACCGGATAGTCCGAGCGGGTAGCCAGCCGCACCCCGTGCTGAATTTTATCGAAGGTCGCGCCCTCACCATCCTGCCCCTTGCGGGAAGCCGAGATGTATACGACGACGTACTTTTGCTCCAATGCCAGTTTGGCAAGTGCCGCACACAGCGAAGACTTTCCAGTTCCCGGCGGCCCCACCAGCAGCAGTTTGCGGAAGGCGGGCAAATTCAGACGCTTGTAAAGTTCGACTCCGTGCTCGAAGAAGGTCGTCATATCGCCTAGCAGATCGCTCTTTAGGCTCTCTGCGAGGATCACGTCTTCCCACCTGACCTTCGGCTCGAATTCGTCGTCGCTTCCCCCCACGATGTACACGCGGTTGCTACGTTCAACGCGATAAACGGCGTTCAGGCACTTATCTTGGAAGTCTGACCACGTGTCCATATGTTGTGGCGGCACCAGAGCAATCGCCGTGATATTCACGCAAGGCGACGCGCTGGTGACTGCCGACGCATAGATCACATCAAAGCTATCGTCCTCAGTAACGAACGAGAAGACGAACGCCCCGCAGCTATCGGTGTAGATCAGCTTGCGGTTAGTAGTATAAAAGCTGTTGATCGGCACGATGTAGGGACATGCCACACGCTGTCCGCCAGCGTAAACGGCTTTTCCCTTTAACTTACGACCTTCGCTAACCTTGCTCAGAGCGCGGTTGTCGCTGATCTCCTCGGAAGCCCACACGACCGTGAAGGGCAATTCGGGGTAGCGCAGCATCCATTCGCGGGCGGCCCAGATCACCAACTGCTCGTGCTTCGGGTGAGCAAAAACGAGATGATCTGGCATATCAAGGAAAGCGGATGAGTCGATATGTCCTAGTGTTGGTGTCACGAGATTTAGATTCATCTACATTCTGCATAATTAGGGTTGTTAAACGATGATTTGCAGTATAATTGATGATTTATGGGTCGTAAAGGGTCAAGATTGTTAAGCGTTGTCATGAAAAAGTAAAGGCGAACGACGCCGTTCGCCTTCGACAATCAAAATATCTCGGTGAGGAAGAACCCAGAATTTACTCGCCCTTGATGTCCTTATACTCTCGCCGCCCGATCAGGCCGACATTCAGTGCAATATCCGGCTCACGCTGAACATAAGTCGCGATGGCTTGGATCGCCATGTGTTCCGGCGGGTACGTCTCGATCAACGACTTGAGCCAATCCACAACAGCTTGCTCATGCTGGATCAAAGGCTGCAAATATTCAACGCCTGCCGCGAGGAAATACTGCGACGCTTCATCCTCTTCGCCCACCAGCGTAATCATCCGATCCAGCACATTTTTCCAATCGCGTAGATCGGTCAGGTAAGAGAGCAAACGCAGCGCATGATACGACACGCCCTGATCGAGGTCGTGGATCAATTGGCGTGCGGCTTCTGATACTTGGCGCGGCAATCCACGCCGCGAGCTGCGTCCTAAATCCCGAAGCAGCGCATATTTGACGGGCGGGATTTCGGTGGGGATCAAGAGAATCTGGTTGATTAATGCCGATGCTTCATCGTAGTAACCGTCGATCATCGGAAACAACATCTGGAAGTTTTCAGCGGCGAAACTGCGCATCGCATCATCGGGATGGCGCAGCAGCTTAAGCAGCAACCGATGATTGCGCCGCTGGGCTGCCAGTTCGATGATGTTCATGGGGTATTCACGCCCCTTCACCATCGGCTTCAGGAATCCTTCTGCGCCTAACGCCTCGATATGCTCGATGGCGAGGACTTCATGTAGACGCGCTTCCTTCGCTTTTTTCACGACTTCTCGTACGAAGCTGTCCGAATCGTTACGGAACTTAGCAGATTGACGAGTATGATTGAGGATATTCTCTAATTTCTGTAGTACTTCCGGTGAACTCATAGTGATCCTTAGTTTACGTTCCTTCCCGTCTCGTCAGCGGCAATCACGACTTAGGAGTCGATTTGGCTGGCGGTGCGGAAGGTATAGTTCGCTGACTGCGCCATTGAGCTAAGGCTTCCTCAAAGGTCAGTAGCGGTGTTTTGAGCAGCAATTTCGCTTTGCTCACATCGAGCGTCAGATTAGGTTGGCGACCTGATCCAGCTTGGGTGACTGCTTCAGCATAGCGGGCAGGCTCGTATCCCAGAACCTTGAGCAGTCCCACACCGAGATCATACCGCGACATTGGTTTTGGGCCTGCCACATTCAAGACTCCGGCGAAAATGCTGTCCATCAATTCGATCAGCACATCTGCCAGATTACGCACCCAGATCGGGCTGCGCAGTTCGTCCGTGAACAGGCGGCACTTCTCGCCCCGCGTGATCTTTTCCAGCATCCAATCGACCTGCTTGTTGCCTGCTATGAAATCGTAGATCAAGCTAGTGCGTACCACATGGTCAGCCATCATTTCCATTTCGGCTTTCGCCTGTCCATATGGTGTTACGGGCGATGGCGGATCGGTATCCTTATATGGCGCGTTGATGCCCGCGAAAACCATATCGGTGGATAGGAAAATCAACCGTACATCCTTGGGCGTCAGTTTGCTCAGGTGGTACGCTGCCGCTACGATCTGCTGGCGTGGCTGTGGCACCCCCAGCGCCAACGCGGTATGGATGATCACATCTGGCGTAGTTTCATCCAGTGCCTTTTTAACTGCGTCTTTTTCGCACAAATCAAGTTGAAGTGGCTGCCCCGCCACAATGCGCTCCTTACGCGCCAAATACGTCGAGATCACGTCGTGTCCGGCAGCGACGGCTTGTCGGCTGAGAACTTGGCCCAGATCACCGCTGCCCCCTGTGATCAAGACTCGTTTTTTGGGCGTCAATCTAGCCATCCCTTCTGCTGCAAGGTGGTAAGTGCGTCGTTAGCAGCCGCTTGTGCTGCGCTTTGCTTATTGCGTCCCGTGCCGATCCCATAGCGATCGCCGCCGACCAGCACTTCTAATGTGAATTCCCGCTGATGATCAGGGCCAGATATGCTGACAGTGCGGTACTGCGGAGTTTCCCCCACATGTGCTTGCGCCCATTCTTGCAAGCGGCTCTTGGCGTCCTTATCCGATTGTTCGCGCAGCATCACCTCAAGCGATGGATCGAACAGCGGCTTGACGAAAGTGCGCACCACGTCCAACCCTTGATCAAGGTACAGTGCGCCCGCAAACGCCTCGAAGGCGCTGCCAAGGTTGCTTGACCGCGCCCGTCCGCCACCGTCTTCTTCGCCCTTGCCGAGCAGCAGCATCTCACCGATCCCGATCTTCTGCGCCAGTATAGCCAGCGTATCGTTACGTACCAAGCCTGCCCGCAACCGCGTTAGGTGTCCTTCGCGCAGTCCCGGAAAGCGTTCATATAAGAACTCTGCGACGATGAAATCCAGCACCGCATCACCGAGAAATTCGAGGCGCTCGTTATCTTCCAACCGTAGATCAGGATGCTCGTTCAGGTAGGAACGATGCGTTAGGGCGCGTTGCAGCAGCCCTAAGTCGTTGAAGCGCACACCAAAGCGCTCGGCATGGTCAGAAAGATCAAGAAGTGGCTTGGTCGTGGTCATCGCCTTCTCATTACTTAGCCAGCGGCTGGACTCGCTCGGACATTACATGGGGCGCATCAACATCATTGTGATCAATCACGACGGTTGCGATTTGCGCAGGCTGGCAGCGATCTAGATACAACTGCTGCCCCGGTATATAGCGCCGCTGATAGCGGTCCTGAACCGCCTCAATACTACCAAAAACCACCGTATCGCGTTTAAACGCCCGTTGCAGCGCTGTCGCCGGACTGATATTCAGGTAAACCGAAAAATCCCAGTAAGAGCGCAGTTCAGGCCGATGCAAAAATACGCCATCCACGATTAAGATCGCATCTTCCGTCGCCTGTTTGTATTCTGGCTCGATGGGCGACTCATGCGCTAGATCATAATTCGCCGTGCAGTAGCGTCGTGAACCACCCTCACTAAGCGGGTCTAACAGCAATTCGCGGATCGCGTTCACATTGAACGTATCACTGTAGTAGCCTTCGGGCGAGAGTTTACCACGTTGGTAGCGCACCGCGCGCGGATTATGAAATCCATCCACTGATGCGCGGATCACCTGCCGCCTTGTCTCTTGCAGAATTACAGCCAATTCATCAGCAAACGTAGTTTTGCCTGCCGTGTCGATGCCATCGATCCCGACGCACACAGGTTGCGCCGCGCTCAATGCTCCAATTTGCTGTGCTACGCTGTCTAACACCACCGAACGCTGCATCATCCGCTGCTGCATTACCCTTGCTCATCTTGCTTATCTTGTGCAGTAGGCGTGTAATGTCCCTCGACCCATCGATCCCCGTCCGGGCTGATCTCCTTCTTCCATACCGGCACGATCTCCTTGAGCCGGTCGATGCCATAGCGCGCAGCCTCGAAGCAGCCCTGATCGCGATGTCCGCCCGCGCACGCGATCAACACGGTTGGTTCGCCCACTTGCAGCGTACCCACGCGCTGCACGATGGCAATCCCCTGCACCAGAGGCCATCGTTCGCGAATTTCGGCGGTGACTTGACGCATCTTGGCGACCGCCATCGGCTCGTAGGCTTCGTAATCCAGTCGCGTCGTGCGGATTAATTTGCCCTCGGCGTTAGTTTCGCCGCGCACATAGCCGCTGAACAAGCATACGGCACCAGTCGCGGGCGTCGTGATTGCGGATGTAAGCTCGTTCAGATCGATCACGCCGGATTCGACGCGGTACACTTCGGGCCATTGCGTCTCACCGCCGCTAACAGGCGGAAAAAATGCCACCTCGTCGCCATCATGCACCAGTTCATGCGGGAACGCGAATTCCTGATTGATCGCTGCCACCGCCGTGCCGAGACTTTCCACCAGTCCTTCATGTTCAGCGCCAAGTGCCTGTTTCACATCCGCCAACGTATGCTCAGTCGCGGGCAGCGTCAACGTCAACCGCTCTGTACCAGCCTTATCCTTGAGCGTCGCAAACAATAGAATCTTGATATTCACGCCGACACCCAATCCCCACTCTTGCCGCCATGCTTTTCCAGCAGCCGGACGTTCTGAATCTGCATCCCTTTTTCAACGGCCTTCGCCATGTCGTACACGGTCAGTGCGGCGGTCATGACAGCGGTGAGCGCTTCCATTTCCACGCCAGTTTTACCCGTCGTGCGGGCGGTTGCCGTAATTTCTACACGGTTGGTAGCTTCATTCAACGTCAAATCAATGTCAATGTAGGTAAGCGGGAGGGGATGACACAGCGGGATCAGGTCGGCAGTACGTTTTGCCGCCATGATCCCGGCAATTCTAGCGACAGTCAAAACGTCGCCTTTTTTGATTTGTCCATCACGGATCAGCGCAAGGGTAGTGGGTTGCATCACCACTTCGCCCGCTGCAATCGCTGTGCGATCTGTATCGGGCTTGAAGCTGACATCCACCATCCGCGCCGTGCCGCTGCTATCAACATGCGATAGCTGTTCAGTCATGATATTCTTGCACCAGTTCAATTTCCAGTGCAAGAATTATAGCGCGTTAAGGGGC
The DNA here is from genome assembly GCA_019637615.1 of Anaerolineae bacterium. Taxonomy (GTDB): domain Bacteria; phylum Chloroflexota; class Anaerolineae; order Aggregatilineales; family UBA2796; genus JAHBVK01. Next base: position 190,830 of record JAHBVJ010000011.1, read on the forward strand.
GAGCTGGTCAGATTGACTTACTTTTTACCCTTCCCTTTGCCATTCCCCTGTCCGTTACCGTTCCCTTTGCCTTTACCCTTTCCATTTCCGCCGCCTTGTTTACCATCGTCACTTTTACCGTCCTCACTACCGCTACCACGAGCACCACGCGCTTTGATGCGTACCCCGCTCGGTGCGTCCTCTCCGCCACCAGCGCGACGGCGAATCTCCTTGACGATGTTGCCCCAACCCATGCCAGCCGTTTTCATCGCGAAGATGTCCGCCACGGGGATGCCCGATTCAGCCGCCAGCGCATATGCCCGTGCGATCTCGCCGAAGCCGAACCCCGCGCATTTCCACGACATGATCTCCTCGTAGCTAACACCGAATGTGTCCGCCAACCGATGCCCGACGGGATGATCATTCAGCGCTTCGGGACAGTCTGCTGTCACGGTTGGTTCAGCGGTAACCTCTGCCGTCGGCTCCAATGTTGGTTCACTGGTGGGTTCAACTGTTGGCTGGCTCGTCGGCTCCAACGTCGGTTCAGCAGTCGGCTCTACAGTAGGTTCTACGGTGGGTTCTGGTGTACCGTCGGTCAACACGACGATTTCGAGCAGGAATAAGTCGTCGTCCTCAAACCGCGCCACGATCCGCACGTATACACCGGGCACGACTTCCGGCGGGATTGGGACATCTTCCACATGGATCTGTGTGCCATCGGACAAAATGATGTTGGACGCATCAACGAATGCTACGATGCCTTCCAGTTCAATTTCCACGACCGTATCAGCTTCGGATGCCTCGACAGTTGGCGTAGGTGTTGTCTGCGCCGCGCTGCTTCCCAAACTGGGGATTCCAAGTGTGCTCAATATCAACAGCGCACAGATCACGAGCATAGGCTTTGCAAAAGTCGAAATCATGATCGTCCTTCTCCTCAATGTCATAGACTGAAATGAGGCCAGACGCGAGCTACAAGAATTTATGAAGAATGCTGATGAAGATGAGTAACCTGTCCAGCCTCTTTAGTGATTACAGGAATTTACGATAAAAGGTTACAGATGCGGGAATTTTCTAAATGGAGGTAGAAGCTCGGCGCGAACAATCCACACTTTTATACAACAACATCGGGGAATCGGATTCGATTCCCCGCGTCACATCAAACCTTATTTGTTTCTGGCGGCTAACCATTCCTGATAATCGAGTTGGATACGCTCTGCCCAATTCTCTGTATCGATCTCACCCGGCGTATATTTCTTCTCCGCAAGGCGCATTTTGCCGAACGTGTCCCTCAAGTTGATGTTCTCGCCCGTCTCCACGATGCGTTGCACGAAATGCGGCGGGATGAACGTGACTCCCGTCGGCGTGCCGAGCACTACATCACCGGGTAGCACGGTTACCTCCCCGACGCGGATCGGGATATTCACGCCGACCATCGTCACGTTGCGGATCGGGGTCGGATCAACGCCGCGCACGAAAAATGCCACGTTATCCAGCTCAACCAAGCCCTGATAATCGCGAATGCCGCCGTTGATCACCGCGCCTGCTTTCGTCCGCGTCTTGACCGATGTACCCAGATTGTCACCTACGAAAGTGCCTTCCTTAATCTTGCCGAACAGGTCAACCACCAGCACGTCGTTCGGCTGCAAAGTGTCAATCACCCACGAATTTTGCCCGCCGATGCGCCCTTCGCGCTCTCCCGCCTCTTGTACCAGTGCGTGTAGATCAGGGCGGTAGGGCATCATCAGGGCAGTCACTACGCGCCCCACCAGAATCCGCCCCGGATGTGTATGCATCCAGTTACCCTCGAACTGCCACAAATATTTCTCTTTGTCGAGGATATGCCACGCTTCCTCGCTGGTAATGTGCTTCAAGCGCTCCAACAAATTATCGGAGACGTTCGGGCGTCCGTCCGGCAGCCGTTCCCCTTGCCACAGGCGGGTCAATTCGGCAATATTTTCAGGCGAGTTAAAAATGTTCACGGAATTTCCTTTTTCTAGTGTTCAGATCGACTAGGGCAAAAACGGGCTGACAAAAGACGATGATTGGCTTGACCAAATCTGACTACTGCTGCAAACTTGTGGCGTCAAACATCGCGAGATGCAAAGATGCCGCCTCATGGTGCAGCATCAGGCTGGCTCAAGTTATCCAGTTACAAGCAAGCTGATCGGTTGGCAGCAAAGGCTAAGGTTATCCTCTCCACGGAGTTTCCAACGTAGAATAATGCTTACGGTCACTATTCTAATATAGCGCTTTGCTTGAGATCAACTTAGAAAAAGGATATTTATGCGAGTGCTTGTTACAGGAGGCGCGGGACGTGTCGGCAAAGCGGCTACCCAACGCCTCGTCCAGAATGGATGGGATGTACGCGTCATCGGGCTGGAAGACGGCATCGATGTTCCCGGCGTGGAATTCATCAAGTGCGACATCATGGACTACGACGCCGTACGCGAGCAGATGCGTGGCTGTCAGGCGGTCGTCCATCTAGCCGCCATCGCCAGCCCATCCCTAGCAGTCAATCACAAGGTCTTCGACGCCAACGCCTCCGGCACCTTCCACGTCTTTGAAGCAGCAGCAGTGGAAGGCATCCGTAAAATCGCCCATGCCAGTTCGATCAATGCGCTTGGTTGTTCCTACAATCTCGTGGACATCAATCCTCGCTACTTCCCCGTGGATGAAGCACATCCGACGTATACTACCGACTCCTATTCCTTCGCTAAAGGGGTAGTCGAGCAGATTGGGGAATACTACTGGCGGCGCGATGGCATTTCCAGCGTGGCGCTGCGCTTTCCGGCAGTTGTCGCTCAGGATACCACTAAGAGCGAAGCCTATGGCGAACGGCGTCGGAATGCACATCGGATACTCGATGAATTAGCGGCACTGCCTCCTGCCGAGTCACGTGCCAAGATCGCGGATGTGAAAAAACGCGTACTCGACTATCGCAAAGGGCGTCCGTTGGAATACAAAGACGGCAACCCCAACGCCTATCAACGGCGCTACAGCGAAGAACCACTGTGGGGCATCTTCGCCTTTGACCGCTTCAATTACTGGGCAGTTGTGGATGAGCGTGACTCTGCGCAAGCCTTGGAAAAAGGCATTACCGCCGACTATGAAGGCGCGCACACGCTGTTCATCAACGATGATCACAATCATCTCTGCTACGACTCCAAGACTTTAGTGCGGCTGTTTTTCCCCGAAGTCAACGAATCAGACATCAGGGTCACTGGCACGAATTCATTGGTGAGTATCGAAAAAGCCAGAAAATTAATCGGCTATGAACCCGAACATTCTGTTGTGCATTGGCAAGGTTAACAAAACTAGGAATTAATATCGTGATGCAGATTGCAGAAGTACTACCACCGCACCGCTCTTCTTTGTGGAAGATGGTGAAACAGTGCGGTGTTGATCATGTCGTGGGTACGATGGACTTCAGTCGGGGCTTGAGCGTTCCCAAAGAAGACTTGCCGTGGGCGTACATGCCCTTGGTGCGGATGAAAAATGCCTACGAAGATGGCGGCTTCACCTTGGATGTCATCGAAAGCCGCCCGCCGCTGACCAAAGCCAAATTAGGTCTACCGGGGCGTGATGAGGAGATCGAAACCGCTTGCGAACTCATCCGCAACATGGGCGCGCTCGGCATTCCCGTTTGGTGCTACGAATGGATGCCCGTCTTCAACTGGATGCGTACCTCGACCACCGTGCCATCGCGCGGCGGAGCGTTGGTGACTGGCTTCGACAACGCTTTGATGAAAGATGCGCCGCTGACCGAATATGGCGAAGTCACTGAGGATCAACTCTGGGAAAACCTGGAATATTTCTTAGAACGTGTCGTCCCCGTCGCGGAAAAAGCCAACGTGAAACTTGCCATGCACCCCGACGATCCACCGCTCTCCCCGATTCGCGGCTTGGGGCGTATCATGCGCAGCATCGAAAATTTCCAACGCCTGATCGACCTCGTGCCCAGTCCCGTCAACGGCATTACTCTGTGTCAGGGCAACTTTGCGCTGATGACCAATGATCTGCCCTCCGCTATCCGTCATTTTGGCAAACAGGGCAAAATCTTCTTCGTCCATCTGCGTGATGTGCGTGGCACGCCCGAAAAATTCGTCGAAACTTTCCACGACGACGGACAAACCAACATGCTCGAATGCATGAAAGCCTATCGGGACATCGGCTTCGAAGGCGTCTACCGTCCCGATCACGTGCCGACGATGGAAGGCGACAGCAACGAGCACGAGGGCTATTCCGCCATCGGGCGCTTATTCGCTATCGGCTATCTCAAAGGCTTGCAGCAAGCCGTTTACGCCAACTGATCTGAACCCATCGAACATCGAGAAATAGACTAAAAAGGGATTATGATGAGCGACACTGACAAAAAATTGGAAGCGCAATCCGTAGAGAAAAATGTAAACATTAATTCGCGACCATCCGAGTTAAAAATCACCGACATGCGCATCGCCTCCCTCTGTAAAGTCCCGATGGATTGTTCGATCATTCGCATCGACACCAATCAGGGCATCAGCGGCTACGGCGAAGTGCGTGACTGGGCCAGCAAAACCTATGCGCTCATGCTCAAGAGTCGCATCATCGGGGAAAACCCCTGCAACATCGACAAAATCTTCCGCAAGATCAAGCAGTTCGGTTTCCATGCGCGGCAGGCGGGCGGCGTCTGCGGGATCGAGATGGCGCTGATGGACTTGGCGGGCAAAGCCTATGGCGTGCCAGCGTACCAGTTAGCGGGTGGCAAATTCCGTAATTCCGTCTTGTGCTACGCCGACACGCCCTCCAAGGATGATCCCGTCGAAATGGGCAAAGCCCTCAAGCAGCGTATGGAGATGGGCTTCAAATTCCTCAAGATGGACGTAGGCATCGATCTCGTCGCGGACATCCCCGGTGCGCTCAGTACGCTGCCGGAAATGCTTGGCACACGCCACATCATGCACCCCTTCACGGGCATCCAGATCACCAAAAAGGGCGTAGATAAACTGGTGGAATACGTTGGCACGGTGCGCGATACCATCGGTTACGAAGTCGCGCTGGCGGCTGACCACTTCGGGCATATCAACGTCGAGTCGTGCATTCGCATCGGGCAAGCGCTCGATCAATTCACGCTGGCGTGGTATGAAGACATGATCCCGTGGCAGCTTACCGATCAGTGGGTGCGGCTGTCGCGTGCCGTTACTACGCCAGTGTGTACGGGTGAAGACATCTATTTGAAGGACAACTTCAAGCCGCTCATCGAAAATCACGCGGTGTCTGTCATCCATCCCGATCTCGCCACGTCGGGCGGCATTCTGGAGACCAAGAAAATCGGAGATTACGCGCAGGAACATGGCGTCGCGATGGCGATGCACATGGCGGGGTCGCCCATCGCTGCCCTTGCCAGCGTCCATTGTGCCGCTGCGACGGAAAACTTCATGGTGCTCGAAAACCACTCGGTGGACATCCCGCGCTGGAACGATCTGATTGACGGTCTGCCCAAACCACTGATCCGCAACGGTTATATCGACGTGCCGGAAACACCCGGTCTCGGCTTCACCGATGTTAACGAGGAAGCTTTCCGCGAATTCTGCGATCTCCGCGATCCCGGCTACTTCGAGCCGACCGATATATGGGATAAAGAATCTTCCCATGATCGCCTGTGGAGCTAGGGCGCAGCTTTATTCGAGTCAGCAGTTTATCTAGACGGCATGTGACATAGAAGGGGGCTTTGATTGTCACTGAAATTTCACGAAATCGCTGAGGGCAGTCATCGCATCCTCAATCCATTCACCGAAGAAAAACTAATGTTGGTCGGTGAGATATGCCAGCTCAAGCCGGGAATGCGCCAGCTCGATCTCTGCTGCGGCAAAGCGGAAATGCTCTGTCGGTGGTCATCGCGCTGGGGCATTCACGGCGTCGGCGTGGATATTAGTTCGGTTTTCATCGCGGCAGCCCGTCAACGTGCCACCGAACTGATCGTCACCGATCGGATCACACTGGTGCAAGGTGATGCCGCAAGTTATGCCGCCGCGCCTCACAGCTTCGACGTAGTAAGCTGCATCGGTGCCACGTGGATCGGCGGCGGTCTGGTCGGTACGCTCAGTCTGATGCAGCAAGCTCTCAAGCCCGGTGGACTGCTCTTGGTTGGCGAACCGTTCTGGAAATCGTCACCGCCGGAAGCCGCCTACGCGGCGATGGAGCTTGGCAAGAACGACTTCGCCTCGCTGGTCGGGACGCTCGACCGGATCGAATCGGCTGGTTTCGAACTCATCGAAATGGTGTTGTCCAATACGGACAATTGGGATCGCTACGTCGCTGCCCAATGGCAAACCATCGATGACTGGTTGCGCGCCAATTCGGACGATCCCGACGCTGACGATCTACGCCAATGGAATGCCCGTTGGAAGCGAGCCTACCTTGAATACGAGCGCGATTATTTAGGGTGGGGCATCTTCGTCATGCGCGCCAAATAACTTTGGAGAATTGTCGTTAACATCGCAGTATCCGGCACTCACAAATAGGCAGTCAATCCAATGAAAATTACCGCGCTCGAATTATTCAAAGTGCCGCCACGTTGGTTATTCCTCAAACTTTCCACCGACGAAGGGTTGGTGGGATGGGGAGAACCTGTTGTCGAGGGTCACGCCCACACGGTCGAAGCCGCCGTGGGCGAGATCGCGGAATACCTCATCGGGCGCGATCCCGAAGAGATCGAAGACATCTGGCAGACGTTGTATCGCGCCCGTTTTTATCGTGGTGGTCCCGTCTTGCTCAGTGCGATGGCGGGCGTCGATCAGGCGTTGTGGGACATCAAAGGAAAACGCTACAACACACCCATCTATCAATTGTTGGGCGGCGCGGTGCGTGACAAAATCAAGGTCTACTCGTGGATCGGCGGAGATCGTCCCTCGGAGGTAGCAGCGGCAGCCAAAGAACGCCAAGCGCTCGGCTTCACGGCGGTCAAGATGAACGCTACCGAGGAAATGGGCTACATCGAGAACTACGCCTCCGTCTATGCGCTGACCAAACGGGTGGCGGCGGTGCGCGAAGCCGTCGGCATCGACTTCGGCATTGCGGTTGATTTTCACGGTCGCGTCCACAAATCGATGGCGAAGGTTTTAGCCCACGAACTCGAACCCTACCATCTGCTATTCATCGAGGAGCCAGTCCTCCCCGACAACAACGAATCCCTCCGCGAGATCGCTGCCCACACCTCGATTCCCATCGCGACGGGTGAGCGCATGTATTCGCGTTGGCAGTTCAAAACGCTCCTGCACGAAGGCCACGTAGACATCATCCAGCCCGATCCCTCTCACGCCGGTGGCATCACCGAAACGCGCAAAATTGCGTCAATGGCGGAAGCCTATGACGTCTCTGTTGCATTGCATTGTCCGCTCGGCCCAATTGCGCTAGCGGTTTGTCTCCAACTCGACGCCGGAATGCACAATGCCTTCATTCAAGAACAAAGCCTCGGCATCCACTACAATCAGGGCAACGAGCTGCTCGAATATTTGGATGATCCTACCGTCTTCAACTACAAAGACGGCTATGTGAGCATCCCCGCCGCGCCCGGTCTCGGCATCACTGTCAACGAAGCAGCGGTACGCCGTGGGGCTGTGCTCGGACACAATTGGCACAACCCCGTTTGGCGCAACAAAGATGGTTCGATTGCCGAATGGTGAATTTCAAATATTAGGAAATTGCAGCGTATGGCTAAGGAGAAAACTTTGCCACGCTGTCCAGTAAATCAGTGACGCTATAAGGTTTGGTGAAGATAACATCCGCTTTACCTTCAGCCGCCTTCGCTGCCATCAAGTCTGCTGTGGTCACCATCACCCGCACCTTGGCAAAGCGGGCATCACTACGGACGCGGTCGAGGATTTCGAGGCCAGAGATACCCGGTAGATGCATATCGAGTAATACTAGATCGGGTACTTGCTCACGAATCCATTGCATGGCGTTAATGCCGTCTCTAATTAATTCCGTCTCAAATCCAGCTTCTTTTAGTACGAACGTAATGGCTTCACCGAGATCGTCGTCGTCTTCGACCACTAAAATTACAAATCGAGCTTTCCCAGTTTCGCCTGTCCATTTGGTCAACGTGATGCTCGCCCTCGTTGTTATATATTTGTCCAATCTTAAGTGCATTATATAGTAAAACAATCTTATCGAACGATAATTCGTAAAGAAATGTCAGTAATTTGAGCAGACCGACAGGATCGGTAGAGCAATCAGCGGTCAATCGCCGTTCGATGAGCATTCTGCCCTAACTTCCCGTGCCCAACTACCACTAACGCGAAACTAACCGCCCTAACGACCCAATAATAGGTACAATCTACTTACACACGAACAATTCGCTTTTCGAGGCGTGAACCGTCAATGAGTGATCAACCAGATTTGACAACTTCTGACCTCCTCAGCAGCCTGCAAGACGTTCAAAGCTATACTCAGACACTTGATGCAGAACTAAAACGACTGGATCAAGCACTTCGCCGCTTCAACGTGCGTACCTCGGATAAACTCTCCGAAGCGGTTTGGAACATAGATACAGGCATTTCGCGTGCTGTACATCAGGGGCAAGAAGTCCTCACGCGTTTGGAGCAATTGCAAGATCTTGTGCGTACCTCTGCCCTCATCAGCACATCGCTTGAACTCGATAATGTCTTGCAGCGTGTGCTCGACACGGTCATTAGCCTGACGGAAGCCGAACGCGCTTTCCTCGTCCTGCGCGACTCTGTTACGGGCGAACTCAGCATTCAGGCCGCCCGCAACTGGGATCATCACACGTTGAATGAGGGCGATGTAATGTTCAGCCGCAGCATCGTCCAGACGGCCTTCGAGAATCGCGAACCCATCGTGACCACCAACGCACAACAAGATGAGCGTTTCTTGAACGCGGTCAGCGTCATGCAGCAAGGGTTGCGGGCCGTCTTATGCATTCCGCTCACCGTCCAAATGCACGTGGTTGGGGTGCTTTATTGTGACAACCGTATTTCGCAGGGGGCTTTTTCTGCCAACAGCATTCCGTTGCTCGCTGCCTTTGGTACGCAAGCTGCCATCGCCATCGAAAAAGCCCGTTTGCACGAAGAAGCCTTGGCGCGACAAAAACTGGAAGAGGAATTGCTGCTCAGTCAGCGTATCCAGCGCAGCATGTTACCGCGCACCACGCCGAGCATCGATCAATGGCGGTTCGCGGCGGAATATCAATCGGCGCGGCAGGTCGGCGGCGATTTCTACGATTTCTTTCGCCTCCCCGGCGATCCCAATACACTTTGCATCGTGATCGCGGATGTCTCCGATAAAGGCGTACCTGCCGCACTGTTCATGGCGCAGTGCCGCACTATGATTCGCACCACCACCACCAATTTTGGTAGTCCCGCGCTCATCTTGCACAAAGCCAACGCATTGATTCAGCAAGATGGCGAATCGGACATGTTTCTCACTTGCTTCTACGCCATGCTAGACACGCTTACTGGGCAGCTCACTTTTGCCAACGCAGGGCATAACTATCCGCTGTGGTGGCATGAAGGTGAACTACATGAACTCCACGCTAGAGGGATGCTGCTTGGCATGATTGAAGACATCACCCTCACAGAAGCCACCATCCAGATTGATCGTGGCGATCTGATTCTGTTTTATACCGATGGCGTGACTGAAGCCATGAATGAACATGAGGAATTGTTTGGTGAGGAACGCCTACGTGAACTTCTCGGTGCGCATCTCCATGATACCGTCGAGGAGATTCAAGCTGCCATTACCAATGCACTGGCGGAATTCGTAGGTGACGCCCCTCGTTCGGACGACGTCACCTTCGTTGTCTTGCAGCGCTGCTGATAAAATGCCCAATCTCCTACCGCAGAGGTAGCATAATCGTCCTACGGCGGGCATAATTGGTGATAGGTTACTGTACCGTCGCTTTGGCACGGATTTTCACGCGGAGAGAAATGCTCCATGCTTGATACGTTGTTTTTGCTCACGTTCATAATTCCAGCGCCGTTCTGGTTTTTCCTGATCTTCCTGCCCAACCGTCAGATCACGCGGCGCTTATTCGCGACGAGCTATTCGCACATCGGGTTTCTAGCGCTTGGCGCGCTGTATTTGTTCGTGCTCGTCGGTGGTGTAGTGGGTGGCGTTTCGGCAAGCACCTTTGCAGCGGATAAACTCACTTCACTGTCAGGGTTAACCAGTCTTGCCACCAATCAAGCCTTCGTATTGACACTATGGCTGCACCTCGTCACGATGGACTTGGCCGGTGGTTTCTTCATCTACCGCAGTGCGCAAGACATGCACATGGGTGGCTTCACTATCGGCGTCATCGAGTTTTTCACCCTGTTGCTCGGCCCTGTCGGAATGCTGATGTTTGCGCTGATGCGTGTGTTATACGGGATGCGCAAACGCATGGAAGCCGCGAAGCTGGAGCAGTAATGCCGTCAGAGTTAGCAGCCTTACGTGGAGAGCCAAGCTATGTCTGGCGCAGTGGTCAAGAACGACGGTTAAACCTAATATTGCGGCATATCCCGCTGAAAGACGCGGTTATCCTTGATTTTGGCTGTGGTATCGGGACGTATGCCATCCAATTCAAGCGGCGTTTCAGCCAGCACGTCTTCGGCTTCGATCTGGAGATCGACCGCGTGACCGAAGCGCTGAAGGAACTTTCTGGTGTCTGTGTGGCGGTAGGCGAACATCTGCCATATGAATCCAACAGTTTCGATGTGGTTTTTTCCAACGAAGTTATCGAGCACGTGCAGGACGACCTCGCCAGCGCCAGCGAGATGGTGCGCATTGCCAAACCCGGCGGCAAGATCGTCCTATTTTGTCCCAATCGCTGGTATCCCTTCGAGACGCACGGACACTACTGGCGTGGCAAATATCACTTCGGCAACACGCCTCTGATCAACTATCTACCCGATGCTGTGCGCAACCGCCTCGCGCCGCATGTCCGCGCCTACACCGCGCACGGGTTGCGCCGCTTGTTTGCCGATCAGCCTGTGGGCGTCATCCATCACAGCCGCATTTTTGGTGGCTACGACAATTTGGTGCGCCGTTTCCCCGCCCTGATCAAAGTTGTGCGCGGCATTGTCTACGCGCTGGAAAACACGCCGCTGCGCATCTTCGGCCTCTCCCATTTTCTGATTCTCGAAAAATTGTCGTGAGTGTGGACTAATCTGCATGTCGCCAGTTACCACCTATCATGTCAACCCATCGCTCACCAATGACGATCTGAACGATCTTTTCCGCGTGGCATGGCCTGATCACACTGATCGCGATTTCACCCCGATCTTGCAGCATAGTCTCGTCTACATCGGCGCGTGTCAAGACTCTCGGTTGGTCGGCTTTGTCAATGTCGTGTGGGATGGCGGTATTCACGCCTTTCTGCTCGATACCACCGTCCATCCGCAGCATCAGCGGCAGGGCGTCGGCGCGGCTTTGGTACAACACGCCATCACTGAATCGCGGGCGCGGCGTATCCACTGGTTGCACGTCGATTACGAGCCACACTTGGAGCACTTCTACCGTTCCTGCGGCTTCCAACCCACCCTTGCCGGACTACTGCGTTTAGGCTGATCCCCCAACCCGACTGGAAGCAACTTGCCCTATAATCCCTTGCATATCGACTCGTCATCGGAGAGTACCCATGACCACCATCGCGCAGACGTCCAAAGGGGACATTGAATATCGAGTCGCGGGGCAAGGGCAACCCGTCTTAGTCCTCAACGGCGGGCATACGAATTGCAACTCTCCGCTTGGTCACGAGCAGTTCTTGCTCACGCATGGCTACCAACTCATCGTTCCCTCGCGCCCCGGCTATGGACAGACACCCGCCGCCACTGGCAAATCAGCCGAGGAAGCTGCCGATGCGCTCGTTGCCCTCTTAGATCATCTCAACATCGCGCAGGTTGTGGTCGTGGGCATTTCGGCGGGCGGTCGCACCACGCTGCAACTCGCGGGTCGTCATCCTGATCGCGTTAGCAAGGTCATCTTGCAAAACGCCATCACAGGCGAACCTTATCCGGAACCTTATATCCGTCTCGGTTCCTACGTCATCTTCAACCCGTGGATCGAACGCTGGACATGGGCAGCTTTCCGCGCGTTCGCCAGCATCTCGCCGCGTGCCGCACTCACTTCTATGATGGGTAGTCTGACCACGCTCAAGGCCGCTGATGTCGTCAATGCCATGACCGAAGATCAACGCAATGCCGCGCTCGATTTCTTGCTTTCTTCGCGCTCAGGTTCTGGTTTTCTGCTGGATATCAACCACGTTGCCGGTGATCTCAGTCGGATCACTGCGCCGACGCTCATCATCGACAGCCAATATGATGGCGCAAAATCCCCCGCCCATGCTGCCTACGCTGCCCGACATATCCCCAACGCCGAATTATTCATCACACCCGCCGAGAGTCACCTATTGTGGTTTAGCCAGCATAACGCCGCCGTCGAAGCAAAAATGGAGCAGTTCCTAAAATCCTAACGAACCTTCAGATAACGACTGATAGATAATCGATGAAGGTAGATCGAATCTATTTCTGGTCTCTCTGAGCAAATATTAGTTCATTCTTGCTTGCGAAATCATTTGTTGTGACGAAGAGAGAACCCGTAGTGCTGAAGTTTTGCTCGAAAGATGGGAACTTCATCTCACATTTGCCTTGATTAACTTC
>JAHBVJ010000012.1 GCA_019637615.1 Anaerolineae bacterium
TCTTTCGTTTCATTCGCATTTCGTTTTGGTGTTTCCTGCGAACGTGTCCGGAATTCTAGCCGCACCTTCACCCTATGTCAAGGGCGACTTTCGGAAAAAGCCAAAACTCGGTTCCGTCCCGCTACGTTCATAGAGTTTTCGCGAGAATCCTCGTATGATCATGCGTGGTTCAAGCGCATCAAGATGAAACAGCACTAGGAAATAGCCAAGGAGTTATCGATGTCTATCACAGGTGTTGCCGAGATCAACGGTGCTCAACTCTGGTATGAGGTCGCAGGCGAGGGCTTCCCACTGGTACTGATCCATGCTGGCATCGCGGATCACCGTCTGTGGGATCAGCAGTTCGACGTTTTTGCCCAAGCGTATAAAGTGATCCGTTACGATTTACGGGGATTTGGCGACTCGACATTTCCTGATGGCGATTACGCACATTATCTAGATTTGCACGGACTGCTTGAACATCTATATATCTCCCAAGCGCACCTATGCGGCGTGTCGATGGGAGGCACTACTGCCATTGATCTTGCCATCAGTGATCTGAAGGCGGTTAAATCGCTGATCGTGGTCGGGTCATCGGCTAGCGGGTTCACGCCACAGCAAACTGCCGACGAGATAGCCAAGGCAGAGGCGATCAACGCGCAATGGGACGCGCTGTACGAAGCTGGCAAACTGGAAGAAGCCAGCGAACTTGAAATGCAACTATGGGTGGATGGCCCACGCGACCACACGCAAGTTAATCAGGCTGTGCGTGCGTTGGTCAACGACATGAACTTGAAGGCACTGCGCAAGTACAACAGCAAAACCACCTACAAGAAGCTTGAACCCCCTGCCGTTGACCGTCTTGGCGAGATTGACTTGCCTGCCCTGATCATGGTCGGCGGTCTGGACACGTCGAACGCACGTAAATCGGCCACTTACCTAGCGACTCATATACGAGGGGCTGAAAATGTTGTGATGGAGGGGTTAACGCACGTTCCGAACATGGAAGAACCGGAGAAGTTCAACCGGATCGTGATTGATTTTCTGGCAAATATCCGGTAATCGGTAAAGTAATTCCTCGCATGAAACCATATCATGCGAGGAACGACTGATCAACCGAAGCGTCCAGAAATGTAGTCTTCGGTGCGTTTGTCTTTGGGGCGTGTGAAGATGGTGCTGGTCTGGTTGTATTCCACCAACTGTCCGATCCGCTTCTCATTGGCTAAGAAAAAGGCCGTGTAATCGGATACGCGCGCGGCTTGCTGCATATTATGCGTCACTAATACCAGCGTGTATTCGCGACGAAGTTCCTGCATCAATTCCTCGACCTTCAGGGTTGAGATGGGATCGAGCGCCGAACACGGCTCATCCAAGAGCACAATATCGGGTTCAATCGCTACCGCGCGAGCGATGCACAAGCGCTGCTGTTGACCGCCCGAAAGCGCTCCACCAGACTCGTTGAGCTTGTCCTTCACCTCATCCCATAAGGCGACCGAGCGCAGTGCTTTTTCCACGATGTCATCGTAGTTCACATTCCGGCGCGTGCCTGCGTTCAATTTGTGACCCGCAATCACATTGTCATAGATCGAGAGAGTCGGGAATGGATTGGGCTTCTGGAACACCATCCCGATGCGACGACGAATACGTACCGGATCGGCGTTGGGCATGTAGATGTTGGTGCCATCTAGCAATACCTCACCTGTGACGTAGGCACCTTTGATCACTTCGTGCATCCGGTTCAGCGTGCGAATCAGCGTCGATTTGCCGCAGCCCGAAGGCCCAATCATAGCTGTGATGACGTTGGGCTTGTAGGTGATGTTGACGTTTTCTAGCGCTTTGGTTGCTCCGTAAAACGCAGAGAGGTTACGTACTTCAAGCGTGTGCCCCTGCTTGACTACGTCGGCAGCTATGCCACTTGTGTCGGCAAGTTGAACTTTGATTTCAGGCCTCATATTTGGATTTTCCAGAGAAAACGCGCACGCTGGCGCTGAAAATAGCGATGACAACAACGAGCACCAAAGTAGCGCCCCACGCGCGGGCGGGTTCGTCACCGATGCCTGTTGAATAGCGATAAATCATGACTGTGATCGAAGCGGCTTGGTCAGCCGGGTTGAATGACCAGTTGCTTAGATAGCCCGCCGTCAAGAGCAGCGGGGCGGTCTCGCCAGCCGCACGCGCGATAGAGAGGATGACGCCAGTGATGATGCCCGGACGCACGGTGGGGATGACCACCATCGTCACCACGCGCCAACGCGGCAACCCAAGTGCTAATCCGGCTTCACGCAGCAGATCGGGCACCAAGCGCAAGATTTCTTCAACCGAGCGCGCAATAATCGGGATCATGATGAGCGAGAGCGCAATCGCGCCCGTAATGGCGGAAAAGCCGATTTGCGTGCTGAAGCCGCCAATATCGATGCCGTTGACGAGCGTCGTCCAGATGAAGATACCGATCACAATCGAGGGCGTTTGCAGCAGCAGATCAACACAAAAGCGCGTAGCAGTCGCAAACGGGCCTTTGCCAAACTCGCTCAAAAAGATGGCGATGAGCACACCAAGCGGCACACTCACAACTGAGGCCATCAAGAGCATCAGCAGGGTACCGACAATCGCGTTGCCGATGCCACCGCGTCCACCCGCTTGGGGGAGCTGCGTGAAAAAGTCGAGGTTGATTGAACTGATGCCATTGACGAAAATGTTGATGACAATTACCGCCAAGATCAGCACCGATAAAATGGTCAGCGCTGTGAACAACCCCGTCATGAAGCTGTTCATCAATTTCCGCCGCGTTAGCCGACTTAGTTCCAGCTTAACCAGCAGTTCATTGGCATCGCGATTCAATGGCGATACTGCCATATCTGTTGCCATTTCTAGAATTCCTTTAGCGCCCGCCACCGGGCATCTTAGTAACTTGCCGCACCAGCGCACGGGAAATCAAGTTGAAGACGGTAGCGACGATGAGCAAGACTAAGCCCAAGCCGACCAACGCACTGCGGACAACGGGTGAATCGCCCGGATCGCTGTAATTGTTTGCGATGAAGCTGGCAATGGTATAACCCGGCGTGAAGAGCGAGGGGAGGATGCGATCCGTCGTGTTGCCGACGACCATGCCGACTGCCATCGTTTCGCCCACGGCGCGCGCTAGACCGAGCACCATCGAGCCGACGATGCCGCCTTTGGCAAAGGGTAGAATCGCGCCTGAAAGCATTTCCCATTTGGTGGCACCGAGTGCCAACATGCCCTCTTTTTGCAGGCGAGGTACTTGCGAAATGACTTCCCGCGAGAGCGAGAGGATGGTCGGCAAAATCATGATGGCAAGGATAATGCCACCCGCCAACCAACTTTCGCCCGTCACACGGACACCACGCGGGTCTTGAAAGAATGTGCCGATGAGGGGGAGTTGTCCGAGCGTGCCGCGCAAAATGGGGAACAAGGTCTTGTCCAAGAAAGGCACCATCACCAAATAGCCCCACAAGCCGTAGGCGACGCTAGGGATAGTTACGAGCAGCTCTACGATGAAGGCGATGGGCTGCCCCAACCAGCGCGGTGCATATTCCGAGACGAAGATCGCTGCGCCCACAGCAAGCGGCGTTGCCAATAGCAACGCGAGGATCGAGGTGACTACAGTGCCGACGGTGAAGGCGAGCGTTCCGAACTGCTCTTGACCGTCTACGCTATCCCAAATGGTGCCGGTGAAGTACGACAGACCGGAAAACTGGAAGACTTCTAATGATTTTCCAGCCAGTACCAAGACCATCAAGACGAGGACAACGATGACTATGACCCCTGCTAACCGCAGTAAAAAGCCGAATATCTGATCGCCGCGTTGTACGCCCGTTGTATCTGACACTGTCGGTGCTGGAGCCTTAGCTACAGCCATCCAAACCTCCCACTCTAGCGAAAATTAATGAACGTCATCTTACCCATTGAATATTAAGAAAAGGTTGTCTGTAGCCATAAGTTGTCGTAATTTTGTGATAAACAGCATCAGCGGCAGAGTTACTCTGCCGCCGACCTATTCAGCCGAGACAAGATGCACTTGTCTCGCGTTGTATTGTGCCTAAGTTGTTACTTGACCGTCGCAACGATGTCGGCAGGCAAGCAAGCCGCATCACCACACTTGATCGAGGCAATCAACTTTTGCGCCTTTTCGATGGCGGGCAAGGGGAGCGGCGCATAACCAGCAGCAACCGCCTTAGGATCAGCCTTGTCGGTGATCTTGCTGGATTCGCTGACGAAGACCTGACCATCGGTCACGTTCCACCAAGCCAAGCGAGCGATAGCGCGACCCTTGGCAGCATCCTTCTGGTTTTCGTAGACCAACAGCCACGTGAAGCCGCTGATGGGATAGGTTTCGTCGCCGTCACCATTGACGATCTTGATACGCAGATCATCGGGCAGGGCAACACCGGCAGCAGCAGCCGAAACGCTGGCTTGGGTGGCTTCTACGAACTTGCCAGCCTTATTCTGCACGAGCGCGGCGGGCAGATTCTGGGCGATGGCATAGGAGACTTCGATGTAACCAATCGAGTATTCATTCTGGGTGATAGCGGCGGCAACACCGGGGTTCTGGCGACCAGCCAAGCCTTGAGGCCAACGGATGGAGTTGGCACCGGGGCCGACCTGTTCCGCCCATTCCTTGCTGGCGGATTCGAGGTAGCTGGTGAAGATGTTGGTCGTGCCGGAGCTATCCGCACGGCGAACGGGAGTGATCAGCTTATCAACATTGGCGAGGCCGGGGTTGTTGGCAACCAAGCGCTCATCGTTCCACTTGATCAGGGGCTTGAAATCGGTATACCAAGCCTTATCAGCCGTCGGCGCGAAATCACCGAAGTAGATTTGCGCGATATTTTCAGCGGTCAGTTTGAGGGGTTCGGTCAGTTCGGGGATGTTGTAGCTCAACACCACGCCACCGAGCACCATCGGAATGTGCAGCACCTTGCCGCCCTTGGCGTCTTCAAGCTGCTTATCGGTCATGAAACCATCAGATGCACCGAAATCCAGCGTTTCGTTCTGGATGTTGGAGATTCCGAAGCCCGATCCTTGCGGTTGGTAGCTCACCGTGACGCCAGTCAACTTGGTGTAGGCACTTCCGGGAGTGGCGAACCACAGGTCATACAGCGGGCGAGGGAAGCTCGCACCACCACCATTGAGCGCCTTGGCTTCAGTGTCATCGGGGCCGTTCACGAGGCCTACACCGGGAATCTGATCGCCTTGGGCATAGATCGCGTTAAATGTACCTGCGAATAACGCCAGAGCAAGGATGATGGACAACAAACGAATCTTGCGCATAACCGTGTTTTCTCCTGAATTGTTCAACAATTGCCATTGGTCATCCCTAATGGACATCAGGAGCAGAGTATCGACACCGATTGTTAAGCCGTTGATAAAAGTATATGGTACTAACTTTAAGGTCGCTTTAAATTCCAAAAGGTGGCAATAGTCCTCACTAAAGCACATCATGAAGGAGCAACCACGCTATCGGCGCATCCATGACCGCCTATTTGCGCGAACTGCGGAAATAAGATCGATCAAAATTTACACAATTGAACTCCATCAAAAGTACGCGTGGGGACGCGTCGGTTAGCGGTCAGAGATGAGGACAACTTTGTTATACAGCACATAGACCGCCTTAGTGTGCATAGTTATGCCATGAATCTCCCCTGTAAATTCTGTAAATTTTTCGTGAATCCCCTTGATCTTGTGCTCCAAAATGCCTACTATGTGCTTACTTGAGATCAGCACACTTCTCCTGTTGATTGACAACTCATTCTATATGCTTGGTTTCACTCAACACGAGGTTTCATTGGCAAGGACTTCGTCATCATTGGCGAGTAAGCTACTGTTTTCCCTCAGGACAGTAGTTAGCGGTTGAATGAACACGCTTCGCCAACTAGCTTCAGAAGACAGTGTTAGTGTTAGCAATGTGAAGGCAATATCATGGGGCATCGTCTCGTTTCACAACAAGGCAGCGTCACTATTCGGCTCGACGGCAAGGTAAATCCACATATCCTCGCTGCTGAACTGCGTGATCTGCTTGATAAACAAGCAACACCATTAGCCGTCCTGATCGATTTCACTCACGCGAGTGACATTGATCAGGCGTTTAAATCGCAAATCTATCGGATGGTTCAGCATCCCAAGGCAGCACGTACCATCGGTTTCTATGGGCTAACGCCGCTGCTGTTGCAAGAGTTGCAAGGGTTGCTGACGGGACTGGCACAAACACGTAAAATCGTGGTGCGCGATAACGAGTTTGACACGTTAGCGGCGATGAATCTGGCGACGGTGCCTACGAATGATCGGCGGCTATCGGGCATGGTGAATTTCGCCAAACGTGCGTAAATGCCACATCTGCATTTTCCATGCAGTTTGTCGCGTTTTCAGTTGCTGCCCACCTCAGTGGGCAGCAACTAGATTGCACCTCTGTTAAGGGCTGAGTAGATTGCCCGCCGCCGCCACTTGATCAGCATTGCCGATCAGACCGACCATATCACCGACCAGCAGTTGGGTATCTGACTTTGGATTCGGAATGACTTGATGGTCTCGCATGAGAGCCACAATGGATGCCCCGATGACGTTGCGGATGTTAGCTTCCGCCAGACTTTGACCAACGACTGAACTGCTGGCAGAGATGGTGTGCCAACCGATTTCTACCCCACGCACTGACCTGACCAATTTATCCAGCATCTCGTGTTGATCGTCATCTTGATGGCTAGTTTGGTAGGCATCGTGACGGACACTATCGATGTAGGTTTGAATCTGCATGAAGGGATACCCAAGCGTCAACAGCGTGTGCCGCACGATTTCTAAGCCGCCTTCAAGCTCAGGCTGGATCACGTGGCGTGCGCCATGTTTGGACAGCCGCATGATGCCTGCTTGCGTGCTGGCGCGTGCCACGATGGGCAGCTCCGGGGCGAGATCATGCGCGGCAGTAACAATCAATTCGGCGGTGATCTCGTCGGGCACGGTAACGACCATTGCCTGCGCGGAAGCTAAGTTCACATGCGTTAGCACCTCGGAATTGGCAGCATCGCCAAACAGAGTATGAATACCTTCTGCTTGTAATTCGGTCGCTCGTTTGGCATCTAGCTCAACGACTAGATAGTCTAAGCCGAGATGCTTAAGGACGCTGACTGTGTGTGAGCCGACCCGTCCATAGCCGACGATAACAACATGGTCTTTCATGCCTGTGGGTGTGATATTCGGCGTGGGGCCGCCGTGCTCCATGCGCTGCCAGATGGCAGGCCGTTTCTGAAGCAGTTTTTCCGCCCACGGCACTAGACGGAACATGAAGGGATTGATGACAATCGAGAGCAGCGAACCGGCTAGGATTAACCCGTATTGTTCTTCCGAAAGCAGACCAAGGACAACTCCGGTTTGCCCGACGATGAAGGAAAATTCACCAATCTGGCTGAGACCCGCCGCGACAATCAACATGGTGCGCCCAGAGGCTGGCAGGACAAGGCTGAGTAAGAAAGTAAACAGCCCCTTGCCGACCACAATGAGAATGGTCAACACGATCACGTGACCTGCATTGGCAAGTACGACATTGGGGTTGACCAGCATCCCCACCGATACGAAGAAAAGCACCGCGAAAATATCGCGAAAGGGGATGATCTCCGCGCCGACTTGATGGCTCATCTCGGACTCACCGACCACGACGCCCGCCAAAAACGCGCCTAAGGCCAGCGAGACGCCGAACAGTTCCGCCGCTCCAAACGCGATACCAAGCGCCAAGGTCAGCACGGCGAGGATGAACAATTCACGCGAACGTGTATGAGCGATCCGTGTCAGTATCCACGGCATCAGGCGCGTGCCCGCAAACAGCATGAGCGCGACGAATACGCCCGTCTTCACGATGGCGACGATGATGCTTTCGAAAGTGCCGCCAGTGTCACTAACCAAGGCAGGGAGCAGGACAAGAATGGCGACGGTGGCGAGGTCTTCTAGCACCAACCAACCAATGGCAACCTTGCCGTGAGAAGTGTTCAAGAGGCCGTTATCTTCCAGCCCGCGCAGCAGCACCACCGTACTCGCAATCGAGATCGACAGGCCGAGTACCAAGCCCGCGCTTACCGTCCAGCCCCACAGCAAAGCAAGTCCCAAACCGAGCGCCGTCGCCAGCACCATTTGCAGAATCGCGCCGGGAATGGCGATGCGGCGAACGTCCCAGAGATCTTTCAGCGAGAAATGCAGGCCAACGCCGAACATCATGAAGATGACGCCCATCTCGGCTAACTGGCTGATGGCGTGTGTATCACCCACGAAGCCCGGTGTGAAGGGGCCGATGGCGAGTCCGGCGATGAGATAGCCAGCCAGCGTGGGCAAGCCCAAGCGGCGTGCAATATAACCACCGATCAGGGCGGTAAGTACTGCCATTGTGATCGTAACGAACAAAGTGAGGTCATGATTCATCAATAATCTCCTGATAGCTTGGCTAGGTGAACGTGAGTAGACCGCCTTAATCATCCGCAACCGTGTGCGCCAACTTCTCTGAGGCGGCGCAGAGAAGCGATAGGGTTAACGCATCGGATTTACACAAATAGGTCTTATGCAGCTTGTTGTGTGCCTGCCGATAGGCTACCCAGTACCACTGTCCGCGCTGCTTGCGTTCTTTGCGCGCTGTGAACCCACCGCTTGGATGCGCAAAGTGGAAGGTGTGATGTTCATCGGCTTTCAGCCATTCGAACCACGCCGCCGAATCAACCGCAATTGGCTGCGCCGTGGTGTGATCAAGCAGTGTGCCGTTTGTTACCAAAGGCGTCTTCTTGGACATACCAGTTGCGTTACTCTCGTGGAACCAAAAACTTACCCAACATTTTACCAAGTGTTGGGTAAGTTTCCAAATTTCTGATGGGATGTTTACAATGGACAGTTTGAGGCATTCATGAGTCAGAGTGAAGATGGTTAATCGCGATGGATTGCGTTCGCTCTACACACAAATCGCAGCTCGCTATGAAGCGGATGTGATCCCTGTGTTCGCGCCACTGGCGGCAGATTTTGCGGAGTGGATCGGAGCGTGCAGCGCAGCGTATCTGGACGGCACCTTGGATGATCCCTTCGCGATGGAAGAGACGAGGATTTCGCCAACAATGCAGCAGCGATTGATGGCGATGAATGCGCTGGATATTGGCACGGGAACGGGGATTCTGGCGCGGACGCTGGCGACGACGTTTCAGTCTGTGGTCGGAGTCGATCTGTCAGCGGCGATGCTGGCAGCCGCGCCGCCGAATCCGCGCACAACATTGATCGCTGGGGATGTGCATCAATTGCCATTCCGCGCCAATGCATTCCGGTTGGCAGTTTCCTCATTCGGGTTGAATACGACCACGCCAAAGCAATCGCTGCGGTCGGTTACGCGAGTGCTGCGTCCGAACGGCGGCTTGTTATTCTTGCAAGAATGGGGCGCTCTGGATGATCTCGCACGGGCAGCAGATGATTTGCTGCGTGAACGCCAACCTAGTGATTTCGAGATTCCTGACGAAGCATTGCGCGCATTCCTAAGCGAGGATAGTCCGTGGTATGCGCAGTTGAGCGACGCGGACGATTATTTCGATTCGCTCAAGCGGTTAGGCTATCAGCAGGTGTGGGCGCGTGAAGCCGCGTTTGTGAACGTGGAAGTGAGTATTGAGACATTCATCCGGTATAAACTGGCTTGGCCTTCGCGCCGACTGCCGTATCTCGCAATGAGTGCTGATCAGCGCAGTGCCTTCGACGCCAAATTCCGCGAACATGTGCAGCGCTACAGCCATGACGGGCAGCATGTGATTTGGTCACCGCCGCTGATTCGAGCATTCGCCGTCAAGGGCTAGCTGGCGTTCGCACAATCCGAGTCATCGGGATTTGCTGGCAAGGTGAATTTGAAGTCTGAACCGACATCGAGTTCACTCTCTGCCCAGATTGTTCCCTTATGCATCTCCACCAGATCGCGACAGATTGCCAAGCCCAAGCCAGTGCTGGTGCGTTTCTGCTTGGTGTCGGTGCTAAAGGTTTGGAAGCGCGTGAATACCTTCGCCAAATTCTCTTGGCTGATGCCCGCGCCTGTATCACGCACACCGATCAAGACACTTCGTTGGTCAGGCAGATAGCGACCATAAAGCGTGATGCTGCCCTGCTGGGTGGCTTTGAGAGCATTGGACATCAGATTGAGCAATACCTGCTGGATGCGGTCAGGATCCATACATAGAATGGGCATGTCATCGCTGACATCGAATTCAAAACTGACTTCGGGAGGCCAGTTCAAGCCCTTGGAGATGCTGTAAATCTGCTTCAAGAAATGCTGGAGATCGACGTGTTCTTTGTGAACCTTCATGACACCCATTTCCAGCTTCACCAAGTCAAATACATCGTTGGTCAGCTTGAGGGCGTTGTTCGCAGCGTTATTGGCCTTGACGACCCATTCCAATTGCTCACCGTTCAGTTCACCAAGCATCCCTTCGCTCAACATGGTCAGCGAACCAACTACAATCGAGAGCGGGGAACGCATATCATGTGCCACGTTGCTCAGGAAAACGGTGCGCAGCCGATTGGCTTCGACGGCATCCATCCAGCTATGTTCAACGTTCACTTTCGCATCTTCTAGTTCGCGAGTACGCTCCTGTACGCGCTCCTCAAGATTTTCGATGAGGATGGCATTTTCGATGGCAACGGCGGCTTGGTTCGCGAAGAGGGTCAACGGCGGCAGCGATTCAGCATTGAAGCGACCGGAGATGTTGCGATTTTCTACGTAGATCGCGCCGAGCTTCTCACCACGCGAAACGAGAGGAACGCACATCACAGAACGCAATTTGAGGTTCATGACGCTGCGCGCATATTTGTATTTATCGTCGGCAATCGCATTGCGCAACACGACTGGTTCGCCCGTCTCAAATACCTGCGTGAGAATCGAGTGACTATACTGTTCTTCGCCAACCTCATCCTGCGGGATGCGCACCACAATATGCGGCGTGCCATCGGCCTGACGCAACATCAAGAATCCGTGTTCAGCTCCCACCAATTTGACGGCCTCTTCCATTGCGTAATTCAGCAATGGTACAAGGCTGGTGGTTTCTGCCATACGTCGGCTAACTTCCAACACATGTTGGAGGAGGGTTAGATCCATTGTTGTCTGCGTCATGAACATGCCTTATTTGCTGGTAATGCTCTACTTTTCCTAGTTTACCAAATGCAAGCGCTATATTTGGTTAATTCCGATGTCGTTTCGTACCAAGCACGCTAACTAGTGGCGACGAATACACGAATTGGGCGGTCATTCCCTACATCATATCTTAAGGTTTAAATCCATTATACTGACGTATAGGGAATTTGATGAGCGCACTACCCCATATTCGTAAAACTTATATGAAAAATTCATGGAACCTTGGCAGCTAGTATATCTCTGGCATCTCTAGCGGCTCAGGTTGAGGACGACATAGACCACACCAAATCGCATCCGCGACGACAATCGCCTTAGGGGTTTGATTCGCACCGACGTAAACGGAGAGGAAGAATGGGAGTTTTGATGCGTGATCCTTGCAAACGAAACGTCCGCAAAAACGACAGGAAGCGTGGCTTGGATTATCGCAAACCCAGCAATTAGCAGACATGTCTTGATCGGCTTTCCTTGAGATGAACGATTAATAACCTGTTGATACGACGATTTACGTCCATTGTAACACACTATCCCCCTGCCACTTTGAGCAGCAGGGAGATTGATACGAGTTTAAGAGTTTTGCGGCGTCCGACGGCGTCGATAGAGCACCAACGCGACGAGCACAATCCCCAGCACAAAAGCGGCAGTAGCCAAGTTGACATCTGAATCTGACGGTGCTGGCGGGAGACCCGTCGCAGGCAGGGATGGACGATTGCTGCGCACTTTGAGCGAGGCCGTTGCAATTTGCCCATTCATCGAGGCTGTGTTGAGCACATCGAAGGGCGGATGGGCATCGGGACGCAGACGACAGGTGATGGTCATGGTGACTACCTGACCGGGCTGGATCACACCGATGTTGAACGTGAACGTCCTGCCACTGAAGGTATACGTCCCTTGACTGGTCGTGGCGGAGATGATGTCCAGCGCTTCGTTCAGCGTGTCGGTCACGGTCACAGGGCCAGTCGGCGCGGTGCCGATATTGCTGGCGGTGATGGTGAAAGTCACGATGTCGCCGGGAACTGCCAGCGCGGGATCGACGGATTTGTCGAGGCGCGGATCGGCAAACTGAAGATTCGGCGTCGGATTGGAGGGCACGGAAGACGGCGACGGCGTAAGCGTTGAGAGTGTACCCGTCGGGGTTGGCGTTGGTGTATCCGTCACCAGTGTGCCGGTCGGCGTCGGTGTCGGCGTCTCAGTGAAGATAGTGCCGGTCGGCGTCTCGGTTGGTGTTTCTGATGGCGACCCCGTAGCCGTTGGCGTCTCGGATTCGGTCGGCGTCGGCGTATCGGTTTCCGTCGGGCTGGCGGAAGCTGTCACGGTAGGACTGGCGGTATCCGTCGGCGTTGGCGTGTCAGTTGGCGTATCGGTGGACGTCGGGGTCGGCGTCTCCGTCGGCGTGACCGTCAAACTGCTAGTCGGCGTGCTCGTCGGGGTATCCGTCGGTGTGTCGGTGAACGTCGGCGTGGGTGTGTTGGTAGGTGTATCCGTTGCCGTCGGGGTACTCGTCGGCGTATCGGTCGGTGTGTTCGTGAACGTCGGCGTGGGTGTGTTGGTGGGTGTATCCGTCGGCGTATTGGTCGCGGTTGGCGTCAGCGTGTTGGTAGGCGTGTCCGTCGATGTCGGCGTACTGGTAGGCGTATCGGTTGGCGTGTTGGTCGCTGTCGGAGTTGCCGTTGAGGTCGGTGTGTCGGTTGGTGTCGAGGTGTTGGTTGGTGTCGGCGTCGGCGCATCAAAGAAGCCGAAGTCGTAGGTGTGGTTATTTTGTCCCGCCGCACCCAACGTGATCACTGTGGCGACATAGCCGGGAATCAGCGCCGGATTGCCGTCCGAGTCGCGGCTGTCACCGTTGGCACTGCCATCTGCGTCCAGCAGCGTGGGCAAATAGGGAAGCAGCGCGACTTGATTCAACGGAATTCGGATGGTGTATTGGCGTCCGAACACGAGCGGCAGGTTATAGACCGCGCTGGTATTGCCCAAGCCCAGATCGGGGCCGTTGCTGAAGTAGTAGGTACCGTTGGCATCGGTCACTGCCGTGAACACCTGACCCGTCACGCTATCGACAAGTTCGACCGTCACGCCGGGGATCACGGGTTCTTCGGGCGTCTGGATGCCATCTTTATTCAGATCGAGCCAGACGCGGTTGCCAATTTCGACAGGAGCCATCTGGCAGAGCAGTTCCAAGTCACCGATACCAACACCTTTGCCGAACGCATAGCCGTTGTTGGTGAAAGTGCCTGTTGTATAGAGCGCGTAACCGTAACGCGTCTCACCAGTGATGTTGTCGAAGTGACGAACACCGCCGCTGAAGACCTGATCGTTGTTCGGGTTGAAGGTAGAAGATACTACTTCGCCGGAGCCGGGGAGCAGCGCTAACCCACCAATGGCAATTTCTTGGTGGTTAGGCACACCAGCCGCCGAGAAGTTGTCGAAATAAAACTCGCCGCCGCCGGGGCCTTGCGCTGGCAACGCTGGCGCGAAGGGTTCGTAGGACAGCTTGCCGGGTGGACTGTTCGGGCAGAGGCCGTTATTTTCCAGTTGATAGCCGCCCGCTACACTACACAGCCGCAAGATTTCGCCACCAGCAGGTTTTGGGGGCGCATCGGGGGTATCGCCCGGCCCCAAACGAGGACGCGCCATCGCCGCCCGATCAAGGAAGCCTAGCACCATCGACCCGTCCATGTCGAACTCGATGTCCGACAAAATAGGCTGTGGGCCACTAGGCTCGACGGTGGGGTCTTGCCACCATGTCCAGTTGTTGGCTTCTGGCGTCGGATCGCCGTTGTTGATCTGACCCTTGCTGTAGCTGAGATCGATAAAGAAGGGGAAGGTTGGCGCACCAGTTGCCGCCCCAGTCAGCGCATCTAGCTCGACAATGTAAGCACGCGGCGTAACGTTGAGGCTTTCGCAGATTACTCCTACGTAGACCTTTCCGTTGTGGGGCTTCAGCCCCCACGGATGCATGGTATCGGTTCCGCATTGATTGGGGATCGCAAAGGACGTAATATCTGCGTTGGTAGCTAAGGTGCCTGCTGGTGGAATGTTGATTTTGTACAGCCGTTGGTCAAAGAGATTGACCGCCCACAGGCTGGCTTGATCTTCGGAAACATCGATGTCGCCAAAGCCGACAGAACCGACGCTAGCGGCTGCGCTGTCAACAATGGTTGTCGTCGCGGTTGGACTACCCGGCAAGCCTCGCCCTGCGTTATCGGGAAAACCGGCTGGACGGGTGGCAATTGGCGTAGCGAGGGCGTCGAAGTTAACGAATAAGGCTGGCCCGCCCGCGCCTGAATTCAACACATAGATCGCGCCTGTGGCATTCGAAGTGCCCGTCCCGCCCTGTCCGAGGCCAGCGCCCGCGTGCAGAGCCGCAGCGGCAAAGACACGGTTCGTCGTGCGTTGGTAGGCGATGCCCCACAAGGAACCCACCTGTGAAGCCGTGCCGATGGTGTAATCGGGCGGTGCGGGCACGGAGCCATTCGAGTTATAGGCAAAGCCTACCCATGACGGAATGCCAGCCACGGTGCTGCCTGCTTGGGTTGGATCGCCGTTCACGAAGCAAGTTGTCGCGAGGTCGGGATTGTTTTGACAGTATTCACCGGGGATTTGGACGCCAAAGTCAATATTGGTGAGATTGGCAAGCGTCGTCCTGACGAAGCGGACGCTCGTATTGGCGACGCCACCACCTGTGCCACCATTGACGGTCGTGTAAAAGCCAGCCGGAATTCCTGTGAACTCGATACGGATTTCAGAGTTATCCGGCAACGCTAGCAGTGTAGGAGAGTTAAAGGTGTAATTGCCGTTAACATCGGTGACTTGTGTCTCGGTATATCCACCGGGGCCAAAAGCTGTCACCGTGATACCGGGGACGCCGAAGTCGCCCGCCGTGACACCCGCCACTGGATTTTGCACATCCAGCGCGCCATTGGCATTAAAGTCACGGAATACTGTGCCACTGATGGTGCCGGAGACAGCACGCACCTGTGATGTTGGCAAAACGGCAGCGGCGGTCAGGATACACATCAATAAACTGAATATCCAGCGTCGCATGTTATTCTCTATTTGATGCCGTCTCATAAGACCCCCCCGTATGCAACCTAAATAAGTTCGGGAAGCCACTACATGGGTTTCACCGCCTAATGATAGATGCGATATGAGTTTATGGATAGTTAGAAATCTCTAACGTATCAGCCTAGTTTCGTTAGTTCCGTATAAATGTCGCTACTAGTTCAATTGAGGCGGTTTGCGGGAACATATCGATTGGCTGTACCTGTATTAGTTGGTAATCCTTATGATTTAATCGTTTGGCATCGCGCGCAAAGGTGGCGAGATCGCAGCTAACATAGACGATCTTGGTGGGCGCTAATGTAGCTAAGGTGTCCAGCGCTTCCCCTTCCACACCAGCGCGGGGTGGATCGAGCACAACAGCATCAAATGTGCCCTCCAAGGTTGGTAAAACGTCTTCCACCGCGCCCGCGTAGAATTCAACGTGCGCTGCGCCGCCGAGATTGCGTTCGGCATCTTCGACCGCGGGCAAGTAGCCCTCGACCGAGATGACGGCGCTCGCTTTTTCCGCGATGAAGGCCGTGAACAACCCGACTCCCGCAAACAGATCGAGCACGCGCTCGGTGCCTGTGAGCGCTAGTTGATCCATCACCAGATCGACCAAGCGCTCGGCTTGCGGCAGGTTCACCTGAAAGAAGCCGCCCGCGCGGACGGTAAAAGTCCGTCCTTTAATGGTATAGTCCACGCTGTCCGTTCCGATAAGCAACTGCGGCCCTGACTCCGTCAGATAGTTAACCGAGACGGGAATGTCGATTTCGATGTCGGGCATTTCACCGTCATACGTGGTAAGGCCGATCAAACGCTGATTGCCGTCACTGCCCACCTGCAATCGGACGCGATCCAGCGTGGCGATGTCTTCCAGTTCCAGCGCGTTCAGGAGATCGAGCAGTTCGGGGCGGATGATGTGACATTCGTCGATGGGAATGATATGCTGATCATCGGTCGAGATGAATCCGAGTTCGCCTTCTTCCGTCGCATGTAGCGTAGTGTGCGTGCGATACTGCCACGGATCGGGGCTGGCGAGGACAGGATGCACAGTAAGCGTTTGAAAGCCGCCGATGCGCGTCATCTGATCGATCACGATTTGCCGTTTGAGTTCGAGTTGAGCGGCATAATCGATGTGCTGCAATTGACAACCCCCGCACAGCCCCGGCCCGAAATTGGGGCAGCGAGGCTCAACCCGCGACGGAGCTGCCTCCAGCAGTTGGATCGGTTCCGCCGTGGCAAAGCGTCCACGATCTTGTGTGAGACGCACTATCATACGCTCACCGGGAATGGCGTAGGGCACAAAAATGGCGCGTCCGTCATGCCGTCCGATAGCGCTACCGCCGTGTGCCATCGCGGTCAGGGTTAGTTCAAATTCTGATTGTTCATTCGGTTGTTGAGTAGTCACGCCGTTCTTCCTTTGGAGTATTCATTGCTCGAAGCAACAATTATCAGTATTCATCGTCATCCGCGCCCGCTGGTGAGGGCATTCACCCGTTTTGCCGTCGCGATGGGGCTTTCCGCCGCGCTGTTGGTCTTCCTGTTGCAGATCGTCATGGCCTTTACCGTTGGTTCGTTGTTCATCGGTACGGCGATTTTCACCGTATTGTTGACGATCCCGCTGATGCTGCTCAGTGTACTACATCCCGAAGTCACCATTACGACGACGGGAGTGCGGTTAAGGCCGCTGTTGTGGCAAGCACAAACTGTCCCGTGGAACATGCTGTCCACGTTAACCGATCATCCATTAATTTACGAAGACCCAGTGATCAATCGCCATTTGTATGGTAAGCGGCATCGTGGGCGTGAAGGCAAAGTCATCGTGATGTGCCGAGATGCGCACGTGATGTGGCAATATCGTCTGCTCGGATTGGTAAGCGGGGCGGGATGGACGCCCGCGTTTGGCATCTCGTCCACGACGCATACAGACTACGATCAACTGTTGCAAACACTGATATCGCGGCTAGGCGAGCAATCGGTCTAGACGAACTCCCCAATTTGCTTATGGAAATCAGGCTGTAAAATGCTAAACTGGTGCTCAATTAACCAATTGTGCAATAGGTGATAGTGTAAATGTTTACCCTTGCGCCGCTTCCTGACACGACAGTCGATTTCAAAACGTGGACGTGGGAACAGATTCAACCTTATTATGATGAACTTGCCAGCCGCCCGCTGGATGCTTCCAACATCGAGCAATGGTTGCGCGATTGGACGCACCTCGGTGAACTGCTGACGGAATCGTACAGCCGCCTTTCGACAGCAGTTGATCTGAATACGACCGACAAAGAGGCAGAAACCGCGTTCTTTAACTTTCTGGACACGATTGATCCGAAGATGCGTGCCGCCGAGCAAAAGCTCAAGGAGAAATTACTCGCCAGCAAGTTGGAGCCGAAGGGGTTCGAGATCGCGCTGCGTAACATCCGCTCGGACGCTGAGATTTTCCGTGATGAAAACCTGCCGCTGTTCACGCAAGTAACAAAATTAGGCAAGGAATATGATCGGATCAAAGGCGCACAGACCGTCAATTGGGACGGCGAAGAATTGACCGTCTACCAGTTGCAGAAGTATGTCGTCAGCCCTGATCGTGCCATCCGCGAAAAGGCATGGCGCGGCAAGATGGAACGCAATTTGCAGGACCGCCAAGCCTTGAACGAGTTGTGGACGAAAATGCTGCCGCTACGCTGGCAGATCGCCAAGAATGCGGGGTTCGCCAGCTTCCGCGATTATGTGTGGCGCACGTATTACCGTTTCGACTATACGCCTGATGACTGCTTGCGCTTCCACGACGCCATCGAAAAGACCGTCGTACCTGCGGTCAACCGTCTAGTGGAGCGCAAACGGCAGTTGTTCAAGATCGAGACGATCCGTCCGTGGGATGTGGATTCGCACATGAATGTCGATCCGCTGAACCGTCCGTCGCTGAAGCCATATGGCAGCATCGCGGAGCTGGAAAGCAAAGCCGCCAATATCTTCAACTATGTTGATCCTGAACTCGGAGAGGAGTTCGAGGCGATGCGGCGCGGCAATTTGCTCGATCTGGAGAACCGCAAAGGCAAAGCGCCGGGTGGCTACTGCACGAGCTTCAACCGCGAACGCCGCCCCTTCATTTTCATGAATGCCGTCGGCCTCCACGACGACGTGCAAACGCTGTTGCACGAAGCGGGACACAGCTTCCACGTCTTCGAGACGGCGCATCTGCCGTATATCCAGCAGTTGGACGTGCCGATGGAATTTTGTGAAGTCGCCTCGATGTCGATGGAACTGCTGGCGCAGCCCTACCTGACCAACGATAAGGGCGGGTTCTACACCTCGGCAGACGCAGCCCGCGCCATGAGTGAACACCTCGAAGGGATGCTGTTCTTCTGGCCTTATATGGCGATTGTGGATGCATTCCAACACTGGGTTTACACCAGTGGTGAAGCTGCTCTCGATCCAGCGGCGTGCGATGCCAAGTGGGGCGAATTGAGCGAGCGCTTCATGGGCTATCAGGATTGGAGCGGTCTAGAAGACATCAAGGTGACGGGCTGGCACCGTAAGCTACACATCTATCAAGTGCCGTTCTACTACATCGAATACGGATTGGCACAACTCGGCGCGGCGCAGGTGTGGGCGAACTCGCTCAAAAGTCAGGCCGACGCAACCGCCGCTTATCGCCGCGGATTAGCACTCGGCGGCACGAAGGCGCTACCGGAATTGTTCGCCACGGCGGGTGCGAAGTTGGCGTTTGACGCGGACACGTTGGGACAATCGGTTGAGTTGATCGAGAGCACGCTCAATAAGCTGCACGCGATGTAAGGATAGAAACGTCACTGATGGGCAGCAGAAGACACTGCCCATCAGTATTTTGAAAGTTAGAAGCCGCGATAGCCGGTCGGGTTGACGGGCACCCATTCGCTGCCATTGAAGATGCGCACCTCGAAGTGCAGGTGCGGGCCGCTGGAATTGCCCGTGCTGCCTGTCGCACCGATGACCGCGCCCTTGCCGACACTAGCTCCACAACTGACGCTGATCGCGCTGAGATGTCCGTAGATCGTCCACTTATCGCCGTGCGAAATCACGACGACATTGCCGTAGCCGTAATTCACCCATCCCGCGTACAAGACATTGCCGCTATCTGCCGCGAAAACGGTCGTGCCTGCGCGTCCGGCGAGGTCGATGCCACCGTGAGAGGCACTAAACCCGCGCGTCACGTTATACGTGCCGACTGGCAAGGGCAGCGCAAACGATCCCGTGCCCGCGCCCGCACCGACACGTCCACACGAGCCTTCTTGCCCGACGCCAAAGGTCACGAAACCACTGGCAGCGCCGCTGCTACCCTGCTCCACCTTGATAGGGGGACTCCAAAATAGGAGCTTCTTTTCCACCACGCCGCCGGGTACCATGACCAGCATTTCGGGTGGTAGGATGGTGGAGGGGGTTGCTCCCGCGCCGCCTAATTTCGGGTTGTATTCGGAGTCGATGATACGAACAGGCGCAACTTTATATTTATCCGCGATCTGCTGGATCGTCTCCTGCCCGTTGGCTTTATGCAACACGCCATCTTCAGGGAGGACGGTCAGTTCGTCGCCGGGGAAGAGGCGGTTAACATACACAATGTCGTTGCTGCCGACCAACGTATCGACCGTGATGCCGAAGCGTTTGGCGATCTCTTCGAGCGTATCCCCGACGCGGACGGTGTAGCTCATCCACGTGCTGCGCGGGCGCACGGGTGCAACCGTGTAGGCGGACTGCTGGCGATATAAGGCGTCGGTGGGCGGGGTCGTATCGCCATTTTGCAGCAGCAGTTCCGCGACCACATCGACAGGCACATCATCAGATGGAAGCGGAGCCGAAGTGTCCACAGGGGCGCTTGTTTCTGTTGGCGGCGCGGCGGTGGCTTCCACCGGAACAGTCGTAGGAGATGGCAACGGCTGGCCTACATCGGCGGCTTGTGTTGGCTCGGTGGTGGGGACAGCAGGAGGCTGATTCGGTTGCAAGTAGAGGATCGCTGCGACTGCCGTGATGACGAGGGCAAGGCCGTATAACAAGACCTGCACGATCCCGCCGCCCGATTGTTTGGGGACGTGGATGGCTTGCGTAGGCTGTGTATCTTGTTCACGGAAGCGCCGCAGTCCGCTTGGCGGCGTATCGCCAGCCTCGATTGGTGGTTCTGGAATGTTGGGGCGAGACTCTGGATCGGTCAATATGTTCCTCCTACCCCCTAGAATCAAACGCGCGGGATAGTAGCGCGCGCCGGGAAGGTGCGCAACGACGATTAACCGATGATTAATCCGGTGAGGGGAGACTAGAGGAAGATGAAGGCCGATTCGTCTCGGCCTTCAATACTGACGAACAGCTTACCCGCCGTGGACGGCGATGCTGCCTACCGCCATCTTCGCGCGGACGCTCAATTGTGGGCCGGACTCGTCAAGCGAGGCACGATTCCGGTATTGATTACCTTTGCGTGCGAAGCCCGGAATGCTCACACTGCCTAACACCGAGTCCGCTTTGATGTCGGTGGCAAGCGTTGGCGGGATCTCTAGCTCAACCGATGACGCGCCCAATTGTAGGTCAAGAGTTGCGTCGTATTTGAAGGTACCGCTGAAATCCAACTCATAGCTGCCCGCGCCGCCTTCAACGCTCATGCGCTTGAAGCCTGCGTTGCTCAGGTGCTTCATTTCGACGCTGGTTGCGCCGCTTTCCAGCTTCAGGCGATCCATCACTTCGGGATTCGGGGTGGAGAAGTCCATTTCGAGGCTGCCCGCGCCTTGCCGAATGACCAGATCGGTCAGCGGCAAGCCACCCACGTCCAGATCGCAGTCACTCGCGCCCGTCTCGAACTTCAGTTGGTAGGCACGGCCTGTGCCGAGCTTCAGATCGAATTTCGGCGCGGTGCGCATCCGCGTGGACAACACGATTTCTTGCGAGATTCTGAGCGTGCCATCATGTTGCTCAATCGTCAGCGGCATCACGCCAGCGGGGGCGGTGTACGTCCCGCTGACCCATGTCTCGCTGCTGCCCGGTACGATGCGCAGTTTGCAAGCGCCGACCGCCAAGACTAGCTTGAGTTCGGTGGCTTCGGGGAACGGGATATTGATGTCGGTGACTTCAGGAATTTCGGTGTTTACGTTACTCATCATGATCTCCTTGTTGTACATGATTCGGTTGTTTACAGGTTACTGAACATGTGATGCAACGGGAATATGTGCTGCTTCAACCGGCACGAGGTCTAAACCGCCAAAGCCCGTATTGGCTTGGATGCTCGATCCGGCAGGCGTTTCTACCCATTTGTGCTTGAAGAAATTGCCCGCCTCGTGCAGTTCGCGCTTGTGAGTGAACGGCAACCGCAGATCGATGCCGCCGAACATGCAGCGTGCGTTGATATGCTCCGTGCCGTAGAGTTCATCCCAACCGAGCGTGATCGAGCCTAGACCGATTTGAATATCGGCGTCCTTGTGCAGTTGGTTGAGGATGACCTCGCCTACCCACAACCGGATTCGCACGTGTTCCGCATCGATGTCACCGGTAATGTCGCCTACTTCGCCCTGTACATCGAGATCACCGACGATGCCGTGCAGCGCAATCGCGCCGGATGTCATGCGCACGAAGATCGCGGTGTAGGTTGGCACGTGCGCGACGATCTCGATGTGCTGCTGCTGCCCATGTTTCACGAAGTTGTGCATATTGTGACAGTCGATATGCAGTTCGCCTTCGCAAAGCTCGATGTGATCGGGCAGCAAGTAGCCATCGCCACTGCACACGATCCGCGACTCGGAATGTGCGTCACCATAAATGGTGAGGTTGCCGAGTGCTTGCGCATCGATTACCAGACTTGTGATTTGACGGCTAGGGAACTTCTCGGTGAAGGTCGTAACCTCCGGTACAGTGGGCATGGAGTTTTCTCCTCTGTTTTGCATCACTAGCCGATTATACGAATCGACGTTGAATAAAGTTGCAGAATTTTGAATATTCAGATTGATTTTCTTGATGTTATCCTAAATATTTAAAATATCCAACTTGATTTCTAGTTAACTTACCTAAAGTGACTATAAGGCAGCGGGGAGTAACCAACACTTCAGGCGTTGGAGTGCGGTGTCGGTTTGTGTTGTGAAAAGTTGATGGGTATGGATATTAGGGGCGACGCTGATGATCGCCCCTGAAAGAATTAGGAGGGTAAGATCGCGGGATCGAGGCTAGGCACGTCCCCATTTTTTATAGGCATCATCGAAAGACATACCCTTGGCGGCGTCTTCGCGCATCCCTTGTTCGCGACGCTCCAAGTCTTCGACTTTGACCAAGGTTTCCATCGCGATGGCTTGGGGGACGACGATCACACCGTCGGCCTCACCGATGATCCAGTCGCCGGGGTTGACGCGGACGCGGCTGGTTAACGTGCCGGGCATCCCGATAGTCG
This sequence comes from Anaerolineae bacterium, assembly GCA_019637615.1. Taxonomy (GTDB): domain Bacteria; phylum Chloroflexota; class Anaerolineae; order Aggregatilineales; family UBA2796; genus JAHBVK01. The sequence continues at coordinate 22,551 of JAHBVJ010000012.1, forward strand.
AATTCACAGCGGTCATGCGCCAGCGTGCCGATGACTCGATGGGCGAGGTGCCGCGTGCGCAGGGCGTGAAATTCGGGATGATCTCCAACCCTAACCAGTCACGAATGTATGAATCGAGCACGATGCCGTGCGCGCCGCCCTGTTTCAGTGCCCAACTGGTCATCTCGCCAAATTTGCCCGCGTGCTGTTCGCCACCGCATTCCACGATCACGACGCAGCCGGGATACAGCGAGTTACGCAATTGCTCGAAAAAATTGCCAACCCAACTGCCGCCCTCTTCGCCACGCGGGATCGGGGCAGCGGTGCCGCGCACGGTGATGGCTTGACCTGCTAAGTGCTGATGCATGAACAGCGGCCTGATACCCAGATCGAGGCATTGATTGGGATACCCCATCTCGTCCAAGGTATCGTAAATGTTGGCGACGCGGATTTTGTCCCAACGGGCTTGTAGTTCGACAACAGAGGGTTCTTGTGCAGACATAATCGTTGGTTCCTCGTAACGAAAACTCTATACGATAGGCGAAAGATATTTTGGTTGGTGTAGGCCAGTTTGAGGCTGGCCTTATGTGACTAATCGAAGTAAGTGTCGCCGCCCCAAAGCAGCTTTTTGGCAGCGGCATCATTCAGCTCAACGCCCGTGCCGGGACGTTCGGAAACCGTCATGTAGCCGTTTTCGACAAATGGATGGTCGCCGTCACAAAGATCATTCCACCACGGAATATCCATCGCATGGAACTCCAGCAGCAGGAAGTTGGGCACCGAGGCCATGACGTGGCACGCAGACATCATGCCGAGCGGCGATGACACATTGTGCGGCGCGATGGGGATGTAATAGGCGTCCGCAAGGTCAGCGATGCGCTTGCCTTCAGCAATGCCACCCGCCTTCGCGAGATCGGGCATGATCACATCGGTGGCTTTTTTGTTGAAGAGTTCAAGAAATTCAAAGCGAGTATATAGATTCTCGCCCGTGCAGATGACCGTGCTGCTGGAGGCTTTGACCATCGCTAAACTGTCTAGATTCTCGGCGGGGACGGGTTCTTCCAGCCACAGCAAGCGCAAGGGTTCGACCGCTTTGGCGAGCGTGATGGCGGAAGGCAAATCGAACTGCCCGTGACAATCGATGGCGAGGTCGATCTTGTAGCCGACGGCTTCGCGAATGCCTTCAATCAGTTCGATGACGTGCGTCATTTCCTCCGCGCCAGCCGTCCAGTTATATTGATCGAGCTTGCCCGTGCCCGTGTTATCGACATCGAACTTGACGGCACTGAAGCCCTTGCCGACTACTTCGAGCGCTTTGGCCGCGTAGGCTTTGGCGTCATCGGTTTCGCCAGCGTGGCAGTCCGCGTAAAGGCGAATCTTGTCGCGGAATTTGCCGCCGAGCAGCTTGTAGATGGGCACATTGAGCGCCTTCCCCATGATGTCGTACATGGCATTGTCGATGCCCGTCATGGCGAAAATCAGCGGTGCGTGCATGGAGCCGCCGTAGCGTCCCACCCGCCGCAGTTTTTCGTAGACTTTGTTGACATTGAAGGGGTCTTCCCCGATGAGATGGCGTTTGATCTCCAAGATGGCGTATTTGGTGGCAAAGCCGGAGTAGCCGGGGCCGCCGGAGTTACATTCGCCCGTGCCAACGATGCCTTCATCGGTGTAGATGCGGACAAAGGTCCAGACACTACCACCGCTGTGAGGTTCTTGGCGTCCGATCACACAAGCCTGCACATCTGTAATTTTCATGAGTAGTCTTTTCTAATAATTCCTAAGCCGATTAAAAGAAACCCTCTTAGGGTAGGGCACTGCTTACGGATAAGTTTTGGTACGTGTGGTAATTCGCAGTGAACAACATTGCTCGGAGGCCGTGTTCCACCTGCTCAGAAATTGAATCAGGGTCATTATAGAACGTTACAAATGAACGAGCAAGCAACGTTATATCAAGCGTTACTGTAACGTGGAGAGATTAAAACAGCCCTTGATATTGACAAGGCTGTTGATCAACGGCGCAGGATGGAGTATTCGCCGCCGACAAACCGCGTTCCGCTAACAACCGACACACCATACAGATCGGCAGCCCGACCACATTGGTGTAGCAGCCTAGGACACGCTTGACGGGGTGAAAAACACGATTCTGGATGGCGTAACTGCCCGCTTTGCCGAACGGATCGCCAGACGCGATATAAGCGGCGATTTCCGCATCCGTATAGTCACGCATAAGCACTTCGGTAGTGACGACGAGCGTGGTGGTCTGGCGCGTATTGGCATCTAACAATGCGACGCCCGTATGCACATGGTGCGTCCGTCCGCGCAATTGACTAAGCATCGTGTGCGCGTCGGCGGCGTCTTCAGGTTTACCGAGGATATGATTATCAATGGCAACGGTCGTGTCGGCGGTCAATATCAGGCCGGATTGCTGCGCTGCCACCGCTGAGGCTTTTTCGCGACTCAGGCGTGCCACGTAATCAACGGCTGGTTCGTCAGGATGGGGCGTTTCATCAATATCAGGCCGGGCTGCTACGAAGGCAAACCCGGCTTCTTTGAGTAAATGGTGACGGCGTGGTGAAGTCGAGCCGAGGATTAAGTTAGACATAACCATTTCAGCTGAGAGCAGCAAACACGTCAGACGTGCCGCAGATCAGGCTTCCTCGTCGTCTTCGTCTTCGAACTCGTCGTCAAAGTCCTCGTCGTCATCGTAGAACTCATCATCATCTTCATCCAACATACCATGCGGATGACCGTGATCGAGTTCTTCGTCGGTGGCTTCGCGGATGCCGACGACTTCAACACTGAAGTTCAGTGTTTGCCCCGCCAAGGGATGGTTGAAGTCGAGCTTGACCTTGTTCTTGCTGATCTCGCGCACGATGGCTTCTTCGATCCAGCCCTCGTCATCGGTCACAGCAATGGTCATGCCCAAGGTGACGGGCAAGTCCTTGGGGAGGTCAGCGCGATCCACTTCTTCCACATATTCTGGATCGTAATCGCCGTAGCCTTCCGCCGCGCTTACCTGCACGTCCCGCTTGTCCCCGATCTTCAAGCCCTCTAAGCCTTTTTCCAGCCCCGGCACGATGTTATCGGCACCGTGCAGATATTCTAGTGGCTCATCTTCGGGAGAAGCGTCAACCAGTTCACCTGTCGAGAGGCGGAGCGTGTAGGCGATACTCACTACCATCCCGTTTTTTACCATATCTGTCATGCGTTGAACCCTTTCTATTGGGCAAGTGCCCAAACTGGCTAATCATATCATAGCCACCAATGCAATTCTACGGGAAATATTCGCTTATTGACAGCTTGTCCAAGCAAGATTTCCATAAGAATTACCGGGTCTACTGATTGATCTCACAGGCTGTCCATCAGCAGTATACACCTCTAGTGTGATCGGGGTATAGAGCGACGTTTGGTTAGGGTTGCGAACTGCCTGTGTGAAGGCTACCAATTTGCCATCTGGCGACCACAGCGGGTCTCCCAAACCAACATCAGGGCTGGCGATGAGATGGGTAGTGGTGCCATCACTGCGGCTAAGTTGCAGATATTCATGAATAAGATAATCGCCAAATTTGATCGCTACCACCTCGCCACCCGGCGCGACAAAAAAAGGCGGTGGATTCTTGATAGCGACTTGGGACAGACCAAAGTTGAAACGGCGCATCGTGGGTAACTGTCCGGCAATGGTATAGGCATCCACGCCCAGCGCGCCATGCTGATCACGCCACCACACCCGATAATCGCCTGTATTTGGTTCGGTATCGACGTAGAGCACCTCGGAAAAGGTGTTACCGAAGGGAGTCATCGCACCTGTACGCAAATCCAGCAGCTTTAGGTTGAAGTCGCTCGCTGCCGCCTCTTTCACAAGGAAAACAACCCTATCACCGTAATACTCCACGTCTCTTAGATCAACGAAACCATGAATATCTTTCAACCCACTGCCATCCGCCTTGACCCATGAGAGATGTACATCGCGTTGGGCCGCACGTCCTGATGACCACGTAAAAGCCACGTAGTGACCATCGGCTGACCACGCTGCATCGCCATAATCACCGTCAGTCTGGAACAACGTCGTGCGCTGCGTACCGTCAAGGTTGAGCAAGCCCCCCCGCACCAGTTTGGCATCTCGTTCCACTAACGCCACACGATCCGGTTGGTTGGGGGCGGGGAAGGGGCCTTTGACGAGATTGGCTACGATTTCGAGGGTTTCATGGGCAGCGGGCGTAAACACCTTAAGAGTCTTATCTTGAAAATAAGCGATCTGTTCGCCATTCATCAGCCATTGCGCGGCCTGTTCGATGGAGCGGGACTTCGATCGATCGGTCTCTAGCGAGAGACGATATTCAGGCCCATCCACATCGAATACATCAAGATGCCAGATTAGGTCGGGTGCGGCGGTGCCGTAGGTGACTAACAGATAACGCCCCTTGGACGACCATCGCGTATTCACATAGTTGGTGGAGGCTACAAGCGCATGTGCCCGTTCCGAGAAAGTAGCGAGGTTGAAAATGTTGACAGACATCGAGGAAGAACTGCTGGTGGAAGCTAAATATAGCAAATGGCTGCTATCGGGCGACCATTCAGCCCGCTCCACCCAATCCCATGCGCCTGTGCTGGCGACCAGTTGCCCCTGCGTATTCCACAACGTCCAGCGGCGGCCATCCCATTCGCGCGTGCCGATCAGCAGATAGCGCCCATCTGGAGACCACCCATTCACAATCACGTCCAACGGATTGAGAGTCGGAATTCTCACATGCTGCAAGCCGCTGCCATCGGCGTGCGCAATGCTTAGAGTTACTTCGCTGGCATTCGCATAGGTGTAGGCGAAACGTTGGCTATCGGGCGACCAGAAGAAGTAAAACGGGGAAGTAATGTTGTCTTGTACCGCGATCGTGCCTCCCTTGGCGGGATAAAGATATAGCGTATTCGTTTGGTCGGGGCGCTGGTTCCACACCAGATAGGCGCGATATTGGTGATCCGGCGAAAGTTCGCCCGGTGTATAGAGCGTGTTTGCTTGTGTGCGCGGATCAGTATGATACAGGCCTGACCGCAGATCGAGGATATTGCCGTTATTGCCGTAACCGCCGTAGATCAGACAGGTATAAGGGCTGTCATAGAAGCGAGACTGCGCCCGCCCGCTGCCCAACGCCCCGCTCACTGCCATCACATTCAATAGCAAAACTAGCGCAAAGAAACGTACTGCTCTGAGTCGCATACCATTCCCTCATGTCGATTGCCTACTCAGAATCAGACACGATTCTCCGTCTGAGCGTTCCCTACGACCTCCTGACGGTCTGGTTAGTGGCTATGGCGCGGGCGTAAAGGTTACGAACAGTCCCTTTTCCGACGTTGGCGTCGGCGTGATCGTGACGGGTGGCAATGGTGACGCCGTGGGCAGCGCGATCATCGTCCAGATGGGCAGTGGTGTGCCCAATACAGATGTAGTGACGACCGGATTCTGATTCTGCTGCGTATCGAACTTGGGGCAGGTTGCCGTGTCATCAAGGAGATAGCGCGAGCGTTCGTCGGGTTTGAAGTCGCGCAGAGCGGCAGTACACGCCCGCAGCAAGAGCGCTTGGCTGGCGACATCAAATACGTGCGCTGTACCATCCCATGACCCGACTAAAACCTGTGTATTGTCCGGCGAAAAGGCCGCATAGCTCGTCTTGGCGTTAAAGCCCGCCAAGGTATGGAGTTCTTGGAGCGTTTCGACATCCCAAACTCTGGCGGTTAAATCGTCGCTGGTGCTGACGAGCAGCTTGCCATCGGGCGAGACGGCTAATTTGCGCAGCGCGTTGCGATGTCCGACGAACTCACCAAGCTGCTCACCGCTGGCGCGATCCCACTTACGAATCAGCTTGTCGTTGCCGCTGGTGAACACGTACTTGCCGTCCGGCGAGATAGCTACCCCATCCAGTACACCGCCGTGGTTAAAGGCATGGATGAATTCGCCCGTGTAGGCATTCCACAACCGTGAGGTACCATCCGCGCTGGCGCTGACCAACCATTGACCGTCGGCGGACATATCCAGATAGTAGATTGGGCCGCCATGTCCTGAATACGTGCGAATCTCCTTGAAGGTGGTCATATCCCATTGATGAATATCCGTACCACGCGTTGTCGTCAGCAGCGATTTTTCATCCGGCGTCATGCGGGCATAGGCCAACTGAACGCGTTCGGGGAAGGGAAATTCATTAAGCGCTTTGCCCGTCGCCGTCTCCCAGAAAATGACATGACCATCCGAATCCGCCGACATGACTTGCTGACTGTTGTGGATGAACATGCCGCCGATAACGCTGTTGGTGTGGCGGAGTGTCCCGCCACTGCCATCCAGAATGCGCAGCGTTTGACCCGTCTGGGCATCCCAGATGCGCAGTGTGTTATCGTTGGAACCCGTCAGGATCAGCTTGCCATCCGCCGAATAGGCTACTACATAGACCTCGCGCACGTGACCGAGCAGCAAATGGGGATCCTGTTGCGCAGCCAACGACCATAAGCGTACACTGCTATCATCCGCCGCACTCAACACGGCTTGTTCCCCCGGCGCAAAGGAGGCCGTGAAGACCTGTACCCCGTGCCCGACCAGTGCAAATAAGCGCTGCCCGCTGGCGATGTCCCAGATATGAATTTCCTTATTCACGCCAGCCGCGATCACGCGCCGTCCATCTGCCGAGAGGTTGATGCTGTTGATGTACAGGTTATCAGCGCTCATGCGGTGCAGTTCACGCCCTGTCAGCGTATCGTATACGAGGATCAGTCCATTGGCCGTGCCGACGACTAACGCCGTGCCATCCGGCGTAAAGTGAGGACTGGTCACACGGTCGGTCGGCGCTTGGATGGTGCGTAGGCTGTTACCTGTGGACACATCCCACAACGTGATCAAGCCATCTCTACCGGCAGTGACGAGCGTATTCCCGTCCGGCGCAAAGGCCGCTTCGAATTCGCATAGGCCATTGCGATTGCAGGTGGGCGAGTCAACTTTGATCTCGCGCTGTAACTGCTGCGTGGCAGTATCCCAAATGCGTACGATACCCGCCTCGTCCGCCGTCACGACGTGTTGTTCGTCGGGCGAAAAGGAAGCTGAAATCAGGGTGACGTTATCCGCTGTGTAGATGGCAAGCTGCTTGCCCGTCTCGACATCCCACAGGCGTGCAGAACCATCGCGACTGCCGGACAGCAGGCGAGTGCTGTCCTTGGAGAACTGCACGATGCCAACGGACGCGGTATGACCATTGAAGCGACGGATGTAATCAAAGGGTGCGTCCCCGTCCAATAATTCGAACGCATTAAAATTGGTGGCGGTGGCGATGTAACGACCATCGGGCGAGTAAGCCGCCGTCAACATACCGAGTTTACTGGTGACGATCCGTGAGCGCTGGCTGGCTTGCAGGGCTTTGCCGAGTGTGGTTTCGGTTTCTGTACTGTCATCGATGGAGACCGCGCGGATCGCCAGCAGCAAGGCGGTTTGCGGATCGCTCCCCAAGCGAGTCAAGGATTCTTCGGCGGCGGAGGCCAATCGAAAGGCGTCGAGGCGTTGTTGCTGCCCCTGCACCTGTGTATTTTGCTGCTGGATGGCAGTCCCTTGTTGTTGGAGTTGGACGGACTGCTGCTGGACGGCGGCAACGGCGGCAGTCAACGTGACCGGAATGGGCGTCAGGAGAACGGCGGCTTGTTCAACCTGTGATTGGGCTTGCCGTGCTTGCGACAAAAATACAAAGGTGGCGATCAAAGCCAGACCACCGACGAACGCCAGCACCACGGTAGCACGCTGGAAATTTTGCACCATCCGCGCCGTGTTGATCTCTTGCTGGCGGCGGGCTTGATCGGCGGCTTCTTTGCGGGCGCGCTCGGCAAGGCTGGCGGCTAGATAGGCTTCTTCCAAGTCGTTCAGCGCGAGGGGCGTCAGACGCTTCCACCATTCGAATTCGTCCAGCCGCGTGCCCGCCGCCAAAAATTCGCGATCTCGTCCCCGCCGGAGCCATTCAGCAGCTTCTTGTGAGAGGCGACGCTGCACTTTCAATTCTTCGCGGGTTTCTGTGAGCCACTGCCGCAAGCGTGCCCATGAGCGAATAAGCGCTTCGTGGGCAACTTCTACGGTGGGTACGCGAGTCAACGGATCGCGATCTAAGGTCAACAAGCGATAATGACTAAAGAGATCGATCACGTGCTGCATGGCTTGCATACGATCAGGCGTCGAGGTCAATTCGGTCATGCTAACGCGGCGACGAGTATCTTCTGCGCCTTCGCCAAGCGTGATCAGGCGCAAAAATAGCTGTTCGGCCTCGTATTGCTCTGCTTCCGGCAAGCTAAGATATAGCTCGTCAGCGCGGCGGGCAAGCGCGCCCATCACACCGCCGCTGCGAAGGTAAGCGGCAAGGGATAAGGAATCCCCTTCGCGGCGTTCATACAATTCTGTCAGCGCATATTGCAGCAAGGGGAGCGTGCCAGTGCGTTCACCCACATCACGCGTAATTGCCTCTACTAATTCGGGCGGTACTGTCAGCCCCGCTTGTTCAGCCGGACGTACAATCGCTTGCTGCAACCCTTTGGTGTTTAGCGGCAAGACAACCTCGGTACGCTGGGTGAGCAGTTCTCCGAAAGTCTGGTATAGCATCGGCTTGTCGTAGAAATCCGCACGTAAGGTGATGATAATCCGCAAGCGAGACTCTGGTGATCTGATGGCGTTGTATAGATTCGCCAGAAAGCGCGTGCGGATGGCTTCGCCACTGCCCATTGTGAACAACTCTTCAAATTGGTCGATCACAAGCAGCACTTCAGCGCCGTCCGACGGCAGCATCTGATGGATCACCGTTAACAGCCCATTCTCATTACGATTGAGTTGAGCACGCATATCCGAGACGGGATTGATTGTGATGCTGAGCAGCGTGCGTTCCAACTCCTCGAAAGGACGCGCACCCGGCGTCATCGACACCACGAACCAATTTTGTGAACCCGTGATGCTGCCGCGACGGATAGCAGGGATCAAGCCCGCTTTAACCACGCTTGATTTGCCTGATCCACTCGGCCCGACTACCGCAAGGAAACGCCCCGCCCAATCTGGCTCACTCAGGCGGTAGAGCATTTGCTGCACTAAGGTTTCTCGTCCGAAAAATTCGTCGCTTTCATCTTCTTCGAAGGGGCGTAAGCCTTTGTAGGGATTAGCAACAGTGGGGAGGATGTCGTGGATTTCCGCCGTCTCGCCGTCGAGTACTGTTTTTGGTGGTGCGATGGCAGGGAGTGTGACCTGCGCCAAGCCCGATTGAGTGCTAAATTTCGACTCGCTATCCGCCGTATTGTGAAAGGCCGCCAGCAGTGCCATCACGCTGGAAAAGCGCTGTTCAGGCAGCTTCGCGGTGGCTTGATGCAGCACCATATTTAACTGTTCTGGCAAATCAGGCACATAACGGCTGAGAGGTGGCAACGGTGCCGTGAAGTGCATCTGCATCAGCGCACTCAATCCCTCTGCCGAGGAAAACGGTAAGTGTCCCGTCAACATTTCAAACAGCAGAATACCGAGGCTGTAAATATCCGAGGCTGGTGTCGGCTGTTTGCCCTGAAATTGCTCCGGCGCAAGATAAGATGGCGTCCCCAAGAGCGTACCCGTCTGCGTAATGTCAAGCGGGCGTAACACATCTTTGGCGATGCCGAAATCTGCCAAATATGCATTATCTTCCGAATCTAGCAGAATGTTGGCGGATTTCAGATCGCGGTGAATGATGCCGTGCCGATGCGCATGATCGAGCGCTGGAGCCATTTGCATGAGCATTTGCACGACACGGTTCAGCGGCAAGCGGCCATATTGAATCCTCTGCGCGAGACTGCCGCCTTGCAACCAGCGCATCACCAGATAGGCCGCGTCCGGTTCGCGCCAATAATCGTACAGCGGCACGATATGTGGATGTTCCAAGCGGGCGACGATTTGCGCTTCGTACTCGAAACGGCGAATGAAGCTCGGATTGTTGGCAAAATGAGGCAAGATGATCTTGATGGCAACTTCGCGGTCGATAGCTGGCTGGTGCGCACGATAGACCGCCGCAAAGCCACCGCTACCGATCAGTTCTGTCAGCGTATAACCCCGTACTGTCCGTCGTTCTCCATCATCGGGAGACGACGGCGGCGATGAAGTGACCATCCACCCACCTCAGTATGCACGTATGCGTGAGTAAATAGTACCACTACTATTTACAAAATATGGTGGATGGATTTTGTATTATGACACTCGCCTTACGCAGTGCAATTGGGCAGTTTGATTCCGATCATAAAACTGATCATAAACGCCCATAAGCATGATCGGTTTGATCAATTTTCTGCTCAGAGCATGATCGGAAAACCACCGAAAAAACCGCGTATGATCGGTTTTATGATCGGAACTTGAGCAGCCAAACCGATCATTCATGATCGACTGCGCATTTAGGGGTTAAGTTAGGATCGATTTTTTGAACGCCCCGTCGCAAAACAGACAATTTGTTCAGTTAAGTTCGGCAAAATGCAGCCGACATCAGCACGCTATTCAATCTCAACCATTCTAAACGAACATTTGAGTTGTGTCAAGGGTCTAAAACTGCGTAAGGTGAGTTATGAGAGAAATCTCCGTGATTGAGACATCGCTATGGCTTGAGTCACGTTCCTGATTCTAGCGGAATGACGCGATCAAATTCCAGACCGCTTGATCCCTGACCACGTCCTGTCTGCTTGCGGCGTCCGAGCCAGAGGAAGGTTTTGCCGTTCCACCAACGCGCCCGTTGATAGGTGCGCGTGACGATGGCTCCGGCGCGCGGGACTTCTTCCTCATGGATGAAATAAGCTTCGGGCGGTACGGTGTCTAGACCTGCACTCAGGACAGCGCCGCGTGGATGGACGGGCGTCGGCGTACCGGGGATCAGGCGGGGCATAGCAGCACGCTGCAATCGGATTTCGCGGTTGGAACCCGGATTATGCACCGGAATAAACGGAATCCAATTCTCGGAGATGGTCGTCCCCAACTGATATTGGATAGCTGCGCCCGTGTCGATGCGCACCACATCGGATGGCGGATGCTGTCCGGTGAAAAAGCGTTCCAAGGCGACGGCGGCTTCGTAGCCATCGATCCCACCACCGACCAGTCCCGGAATCGTTTGCTCAATCGCCATCACCATGTTCGCCATCTCGTCGCGGGCGAGGATGATTTTTTCCAGCGGCGCACTTTCCTCGATCTTGGCTAGGACAGGCGGCACGAATAGGCGGCGATCTAGGCTGCCACCGTGCCTATCGGTCAGATGATACATGCCCCATTGCCCTTGTTCGCCCGCCAGCGAATTCGCGGCTGGGCGGATGAGCGTGCGCACGCCGAAGACATCGGTGACGACGATGCCAAGCACCTCGGCTAACGCCCCGACGGGCATCCGGTAGGGTACGATGCTCCAGTCGTTGCCGTAGATGAGACCGAATTCCGCCAAAATCAGCGTCGCAAGATCGGTTGTGCTCGGCTGAATGCTGCCAAAATCGATCCGTCGATCCTCGAATTCCCACCAGCGGACGTTGGGCATACCGGGAAATTCGACAGGCGTGGGAATGAAGGTGATCGGCTCATCGTCCTTAAGGTTTGCAGCGGGAATGTTCGCGCCATCTTTGTCGTTCAATTGCAGTTGCGAGGCAAGGTCGAATGAATACCAATCCAAATGGCCTTGATGATATTGATCGGCAACAAGAACAGTTTGCTGATCGCCAGCGGGAGTGGCAGGCGCGGCACATGCAAATTGATATTCCAAGTACGAGGATGCCCACGATGGATCGTCCGTAGATTGAGGCTGGCTGTAGGTGCGCTCGATGGAACGCTTGAACGTTTCCGTCGCCGCCAAAATCTTCGTGCGATTAGCTGTGTTGGGCACGACCTGTGCTAACCATATGGCGTGCTGATTGGGCTGTGAGTACATCGCTTCCAGCAACCGTGCGCCGTCAACCGCGCGGCCTTTGAGCGCTTCCAAGGTTTGCCAAGCTTGCCGATCGCTACGCAAGTGTGCTTCATCGAGATCGGTTGCTGGATCAAGAAAGCCGAAGGTGTCAATGTACAATGCTTGAAAATTCCCGATAGGCTTGAGCAGTTTCAACCACTGTCGGCCTAGCCGTGCCCGTGTCATCAGGTCAACGGGAAAACCTTCGCGCTCGACTTTGGTTTCCAACGGCAGTTCATCGCTATAACCCACCGCTTGCAAACTGGAACCTGCGTAGCGATTCAAGCGCGCGGTGCGCACCTGCACCTTGCTGGTCACCGCTGATCCGGCGTCTTCGCCCTGAAATTCGCCAAACTGCCACTGGCGACACAACATCCATAGCGCATCGCGCACTTCAGCGCGCAAACTGCGATCAAAGTCGATGGTGCGCGGTCGCCCTTCCAGCCGATTCCACGTCACGACCGAGGGGCGGAAGCGTGAATTGAGCAGCAGCGATTTGATGCGTGGATCGATTTCTACTTGTGCCATAACTCTGTCCTTACGTATCTTTGGCGTTCAAAAAGCGGGTCGCTGTTTGGTGGATCAGATCGGCGGTGATCGTCGCGTAGCGATAGTTGGCGACGGGCGTGACGATGGCTGGTAGTAGCTGCGCGATAGGCGTATTGCCGAGCAGATCAGGTTCGACCGCCCGCATCTGCGCACGTTCAAACGTATCGTTCAGGATGCCCGTGAGCTTATCCCATGTCCATTTGCCAGTGATTTCGGGCGTTACCGCCAGCAGCAGGGCTTGTGGCGGCTCGGTATTCGGCTGGTTGAAGTGGAAACTCAGGCCAGTCGTTTCCGCTGTATTCGGAATGATCTCGCTCCACTCGTCGATCATCAGCCCCGTTTGCGCTACATGCGGTAGAAATTGCGCGGCGGGCATGATCTGGAAGATCGAGAGAAATTCACCTTCGGGCGAGAACGTTTCAGGATACTCCACCGCAACCCAAAAATCGGTCTGACGGAAAGGCAGTTGGAGTGGTTTTTGCGCGGTGCGCGGCGTGCCTAAGCTGTCACCGAGGATATAAGCCGTTTCCAGCGTGCGCACGCTCGGACGGACATAACCGACGCCCGACAACCATTCATCGATGACCAGCGGGTTGGTCTGATGGTGGCGCAATAGACCAAGCACGGCGGGCGCATCGCGGAACGTGGTGGCGGCTTGCAGTTCAGGGGCATTTTTCAGATTAAAATGGGGAAGTAGGTTGAAGGCTGACCCGAAAATGGCTTGTGCGGCGCTGCGGTAACGCGCTAGGCGATCCGAGATCGGCAAGGCTAGATCGTTGCCAGCAGCAGCAAGCGCTTCGGCAGCGGCGAGATTTCGCGCCGCGACGGTGAAGATTGTCGCCGCTTGGCTGGTCAACTTGGCTTTGATTTCCGGCGATGTGCCAGCCGCGCTGACGGGGATCGCATCCGGCATCCCATACACCATGATCGCGCGGAGTCGGGCACGCAGCAAGGCAGGGTTTGCTAACGCGATGTTTGGTTGCCCATCTGCCCCTGACGCCGGAATCGCCGCCCCCAACGCGTTGACCACCCCTGCAAATGTCGTCAAGGCCGCTTGTACGCGCGTTTGCAGTTCCACTAGATCGACGCCCTGCGGATTCGGGTCTTGGGCGGGATCGGTGGTGGCGTTGGAGCCGAGTAGATAATCGGACGCGCTTAACGGTCGGCTGCTGGTGATGATCTGGCGCAGTGTCCGCAACAGGGGCAGTAATTCAAACAGTGTCACCGACTGCGGAGTGGACAGCGGAGTCATGAATTCGATCTTCACGGTGATGTCGTCACTATCATTGACGCGGCGGTTTTCAAACGCGATGAGCGCTTCTAATTCAGTCGTCGCGCCGACGAGATCATCCCCGACCATGTAGACGAGATCAAGCGGTTGCAGCGCCAAGCTCACTAGATTCTGATCGATTGGCACGCCGCCATTAAGGCTCACGCTGAACCCGATCTTTTGTGGACGCGGCAGCATATCGCCCAACCAGCGGTTCAATCCTTGTTCTGCCGTCGCACGGGGCGTGAGCGCAGCAGGCCACGGTCGCAGGATGTTACCCGTTTCGAAGTGCAGCGCGACTCGCTGCATGATCGCCGTGCCTGTGCGCGGTGTGTTGACGATCTGCGGCTCGGGCGGGCTGTTGCCTTGCGACATGGCGCTCAACATGGCTCCGGCGCGGTCATAATTGCCCTGCGTGACCTGATACACGCCTTCTGCCAAGGCCAGATCGGCAAGCGCGTCGAGGCTGTCCGCCATGCGGGCGACTTCAGCTTGGATCGCCAGCACATGGTCATGCTTCTCCGGATCGGTTGTGTTCGCGGGCGGCAAGCCAGCTACCCCATAGGGATACGGCAGGGGCGGATTGCGTATAACGGCGACTTCCAGCAGCGCATAGCCATCGAACACATTGCGGGCTTCTTTGGTCTCGATCTGTTTACCCGTCGGGTCTGCCGTGATCTTATCCGCCACCAACGGGAAAGTCTGGCGAAAGAAGGGGATGTACTGGTTAAGTGATGGATCGTTGTAGCGGTCATGCAAGCCGCGTTCAAAGTCATAGCCGAGCAGCGCGCCTAACTCTTGCCCGTTCCGCACGCCTTCCATGAGCGCTAACGCACCACGCACGCGCTCGGATGATAGATTCACCGCCATCTTTTCGGGATGCGCGGGATCGAAATGCGTCAGGTAGGCGTTGCGCAAGACTGCCGCCGTCACCGCGTGATTGAGCGAGGGTGCGTGGATGAAGCCCGCGTTATCCGGTTGTTCGAACAGCGCTCCATCTTTTTGCGGATCGTGCAACGTGGTTGGCACGGTGCTCAGATCGGCGGCAACGGGTTCTGGCGCGGGGCGCAGATTTTCCAGCCAGCCGAACGCCCCCAGATAGATGCCCTGCACCCGTTTATCAAACTGACCGTCGCTTCCGGCGGGATAGCGCTGCTGCCACAAGCGCCGATTAAAGCCGCCGGTTTGCCACGCATCTAGGCGGTAGGAGCACAAATCGATGTGTTCCACAAAAGCGCGTTCCAACCGTGCTGTCGGCAAGTTGATCATGCCTTTGATGCTGTCGAGCACGCGCCGTAAATTGTCGGCATCGGGCAGCCCTAATCCGACCTCGGAGAGCAAAAATTCAGCCACACTCTGATCCGTCTGGTTGAAAACGGGCAGCACCTTGCTGACATTGACATCCAAGAATTCCCATCGCGTCACGGTGCGGTCGCCCGGAATATTGGTCATCTCGACTTCGCGCCGTGCCCCTGCGCGGACGACATGTAGTTTAGAATACAAACGCATGGCAGCTTCATACAGCGCTTGCAGCAGTGAGGCATATAGCAGACGGTATAGCAACGGGTGCGGGATCGGCTGTGCTTCGCCCGCGAGGTTCTCGAAGCGCTGCGCTTTGAGCGTTTGATAGTCGCTGAAGGCCAACCAGCCGAGATAATTCGTCTCGACGCTGTTTTCAGACTGCGCCGGATCGGGGACACGGTAGATTGAACGCAGTCGCTTGGTTTCGGACAGTTTTTCGCGCTCCTCGGCAGGGAGGTCATCCACCAATGGATCGGGAATCAGGTCGTGGCGCTGCATGAACGATAGATGATAGATGGTCGGCAGTTGCGCGGGATTGAAGCCGAAATCCGCCAGCAAATTGCGGGCACGGGCGTCCAGCAATTGCATCATAGTTTGACCCTGAAAAGTGCCGGGGTTGAAGGCTTCGTAGTTCCACAAATATTCTCTGCCAACAGCATGACGACGATAGAATTCGGCGGAGGTGGCTTGCAAGCCGAGCGTGTTCAGCAAGTTATCGAACGGATCGCCATCCGCGCCGATGCGTGCCACTTGCGGGATCAACCGTCGCCAAATGGCATCCAGCCGATGGAGGAAAGAATAGCCCTGATTTAGCGCTGCCAAGGCCTCGCCATCCTGTTTTTCCGACCACTGCCAGTTGCGAAAATCGCTGGTGACCAACAGGCCGTAAGGATTGCTGCCGACGCGGATCGCTGGTACGAGTCCGCGCCCCGTCACATAGTCCGTGAAAAACTGCTGGATCGGCGCGATGGTGCTGTCGTCAAGATCGAGCATCTCATCGAGATAATAGCCAAGTGTGGCGTTCCACAGCGCCCCGTTCATCAGCAGCGCGTCCAGCGTATCGCTGCCATCGGCGTGCTCAATGCGCTGGAATAGTGCGTGCTCGATGCCGAGCGCTTCCACCAACCACTGCCCATCGTGTTTATCAAGCGCAGCCTGCACGGGTTCAAACAGCGGATCACCCGTTTCGACGGCGAAACTCACTTCCGCACCGGGATCGACGCTGGAAAAACCCGATCCTTGTCGGTCGGTGTTGTTGGTTGGCGTCCCCTGTGGCACGATGCTCAAGCCATCCGCCGCGAAGCTGTGATTTTCCAGCAGCGTTTCGACCAGTTTTTGGCTATCTTTTTCGTCCACTGCCAACCGGACACCGAGCACGATCACCCGATCTAGGCCATGCGCGACGAAACTCGGATCGAGCGGCACTTGAATGCCCATCCCGACCTTGACCGCTTGGGGAAAGTCGTAAATCCACGCGATGTCATCACCGACCAGCAGATCGCCTGCTTTCTGCTGAAATTCGTCAGCGGTGCCGTTAGGATCAGGCCCGACGATCAGCGGATCGGGGATCGGGTTGCCTTGCTGGCGGAAAACCTCTTTGCCGTCGATGAAGCCCATCACGACGAAGCGATCAGGCATGACGTGGGAACGCGGAGCTTGACTCCAACTCTCCGCCTTCAGAGAATCCGCGTTGAACGCGGGGAATTGCAGATCGTCAACGCGGGCGACTTCAAGCGTCACGGGTTTGGTCTGGCGGGCGATCCATGCCGCGCGTGTTCCGCCTGTCGTGCCCGCCAGCGCCAACCACGCGCCCTTCTCGATGTTTGTTCGCTGGTCAGGATTAGTCTCTTGGCTGGCACGCCAAAGCTCTTGCCAATAGTGTTTACCGCGTTCCACCTCATCAGCGGTCAGCGCTGGCTCGTGCGTATGCACGGCGATCTCGTCGGGGAAGATGCGCACCCAGAGCTGCGTCTGGTTTTCCACCTGCATGAAGCGCGTCTCGATCCGCATGGGCAGCAGCAGGAACGGCAGCGCATCATCTAAGCCTTCGATCAGTTCCCACGGCTGCGCTTCCGCCGCGATTTCATTGGCGCTGCTGGCGTGAGCCGCTTTTAGGGCGCTGAAAGTCTGCGTATCCTGAGCGATACGGCTCTGGAGACTTTTGATCTCGTTCTGGAGTCGCTGCGCATTCACGACGCCCGCTCGGCCTAACCGCCGCATTTGCTCCAATTGGGCTTGCCGATTGCGGAGCAGATTGCGGCGCTGGTCGAGATCGGCGGCGGCGCGTGCCACAGCCGCTTTCGAGGCTTGCACCCGTGCGCGGTAGTCTTGCAATGCTTTCATGGCAACAGCCTCTACTCCAACATATTTTCGGCGTGGATCGCGACCATCACAGGGTCTTGGTACAAGATGTAAGCCAAGTCCGCCGCATTCGATCCCCACAAAATGTCTTTATCGGTGCTGTCCGCTTGGACAGCGAAGGACGTGCTCAAATCGATGAACGGAATGGCGTCGAGACTGCCGAGATGATTCCAGCTTAGGTCGTTCCATTCCTCCAACGCGGGCAAGGCGTCTTGCGGATCGAGGATGTCCAAGCCAAAGCGCGGTTCACCGGGGCGCTCTTGGATGACGAAGAACCAACCCGGTACGCCTAGATCGCTCGGCGTTTGCGGCGGCGTGGTGCTGCCTTTGGCTTGCGAGGCAGTCAGGTTGAAACCGAGGAAGTGAATATCAGGTTCGACTTCGGCTTTGAAGATCGGCGTCAGGATGTTGATCTGCGGATTGCTTGTGTCTAGCACGCGAATTTGGCGCGGCGGCACGGCAGCATCATCGGGATCAGGTATCCATTTGGCCTTTTGCGCGAAGATCACGGCGGTGGGATATTTCTTCAACAGATCGCCGCGAATCACCAGCACCAAGCGACTCTCGCCCGCTTCGGCACCTGTCGGTAGCGGGCGGTTTTCGTGCGTGCCGAGCGCGTCGGGCTGCTTCCATAAGTGCAACGGCTTAATGTCGCGCAGTTCTTCCTCTAGCATAGCGGCGGTTTTGCTGGCGTCCCGATTGACGACTTCGCCCACATCCCAGAATTGGCGGAAATAACTGCCGCGCTGGTCGGTTGGGTATTCACGCCACAACAGTTCGCGCGCCATCTCGTGATTCAGGCCGACCATGTAAGCTTCGATGAAGGCGGGATTCGTCTCTAGCAGCGTGATGGTGTTATTGGGGATCAGGTTAAGATTCGGGATCAATAGTTCGTTCGAAAGATCGCGCAGCGGCTTGTACATGGCGTCGGAAAATACCGGATGCGCCATCACCGTTACGATGGTTTCCGCTGGACGCTGATGTTCGGGAGGCAGTCTGAGCACACTGAGCGCCCGCTGCAAGATTGTCGTTTTCGGGTTCAGCGCGCCTACAATCGTGCCGCCGATCCGCGTCGTATTGACCGATGGACGCGGCGGAGGCGGTGGCAGTACGATTTCCAAGCGCGTGTGCAGATCGATCATCGCGGTGCGGAATAACGCGCCTTCCGTACTGTCTCTATCGGCACGCAAGCGCGGTGTGATCGGCGCGGCGGTGATCGTCCGACCGGGGACGGTGAAGCGGAAATCAGGACGGACAGGGATAGCAGACGCGATCTTGACCGTCAGATGATCTTCGCGCAGGCGCTTATTGGGGAGCCTTTCCGCCGTTTCAGTCAGTGAAATCTGCTGCTTCGGCGCTTGTTTCGGTGAGGCCGCAGTGATCTTGCCCGTATTCAATCCATCTAGCAGGCGAGAGGACTGATTCGCGTCGGCTGAGAAGGTTTTACGTGCGACTACCCCCCTCGGACGTAAGACACGCCGGAACGTTGGTTGCACGGCAGCGGATGGGAGCCGTCCTAGCCTCACGGATTGAGCAATGGTCGTTTGGCTATCCTTGAGCCGCGCGTGGACTTGCTGCGTCACCGCGATTTGCTGGTTGGCGTCGAGGGTGACGAGATGTTTGTCATAGACCCGTGTGCTGGTCGCAATCGAAAGCTGCACCTGCCGGATCTTCTGATTGGCGTTAATCACGTCGCCAAGCTGCTGCCATGCGCGTTGCATGTAGTCCTCTTGCCCAGTTTGGATCACCTTGGTGCCAGCGCCAGCCGGAACGCGCAGTCGTGGGTCTTGGTTCAGCTCGTTCACCCACCCCTGTTCTCCGACCGTCAAGCGCGTTTGCAGCGCGTGCCAGCGCCCGTACAGCGGCGGACTGATGATCGGGTCGGGCTGACCGTTGGCTGGATCGGCGGGATTGAGCAGCGTATCCTGCAAATTCACCATGTCGGCTAGGGTCGTCAAGAACTGTGGTCTAGCGGCTGGATTCGCGGGAGGCCATGTGTCGGGTTTTGGCTCCGTCTGTGGCGCTTTTAACGCGCCTTCGAGACCCATCACGGTCATCATGCCCACCGTGCCGAAGCCGGGATTCTGCATATCCATATCGCGGATACCGACGCGGCGATCCACTTCGCGCGGTTCGAGCAAATTCACCAGATATTCGAAATCGCCGCGTTCGCCCGTGCGGAATGACCAGTGATAGTAGACTGGATACTGCGTTTGCCCGTTGCCCCATGATGGCGCGAGACTGTCGATGCCCGTTGTCGGCAAGCCGAGACCCGCCAAGCGACCCGCCTCGAAGGTGGGGATCACAAAGGCGTGGTAGGGAGTCAGCGGCTTGAGCTTACGCGGACAAATCAAGCGCGACAGGGCGTTATCAGGGTTAGCGTGAACGAGCGCCTGCAAGCCTTCGACGGCACGCGCAGGCGGGATCGTATTGCCCGCCGTGACATCCTTGCTGACGTGGACGTGCGCCCATGCCCATGCTTGGTCAGCGGGTGGCAAGATGTCCTCCATGCGCGCGGGCGAGATCAGTTGGAAACTTGGCAGCGGTTTGTTGAGGGACGACTCGAGCGCGAACTCGCCTTCTTCCAGCGCGACCAGAAACAGCCACGGACGCAGTTTGGTCTGGTGCGGATCGTTCACCGCCGCACCGCCGATCATTTTCTGGATGGCGTGTGCAGGTGTGAAGCGCCATGGAAAGTCTTCTTCGTAGAATTCGATGAAGGTCAGGTAATTCGATTCGAAATCCGTTACGTGATCACGCGGCTCGGTGCGCACAATTGCGCGCGGACTGATCCCGATCACGTCGCCGGGGCCGACGAGCTGCACCACCCGCGACACGAAATTCGGATCGCCGTTCAATTGCAAGGAAATTCGCACAGTAGCACGTTCATCCGTGCCGACAGCTTCGCCCAGTGAGTCCACCGGCTTGATCTTGGAGGCGATGCCCTGCCGCAGCCACGGCAAAAAGGTATAAGTCGCGATCTGGTCGGTCATAGGCCGTTCACCTCAAAGCTAGGCAGGACGAGAATTTCGCCATCGAGCGCCGGATTAGCGCGGATCATCGCCGCCATCAGGCTATGCGCGGACTGTTCACTCGCCGCGAGCGTGCCACCATCGACAGGTTGCAGCGTATTCGCGGTCACGACCACGAATTGTTCCTGATTCATGGTCACGGTTTGCGGCGCGAGATTCGATTTGCCCGTGTTCGCGAATGACAGCGGCGAATTGGCAATCGAGCCTCGTAATGCCCAGTGATCGAAGGCATGAAAATCCGGCGTGTGTTGCTGCTGCTGCGGGACGAGATTACGCTGATCGTCTACGTAAAATAGTTCATACTTCACTTCGCGCCGCACTGCATACTCACCGTCGAAAGCTTCTGAATCGATCAACCTGACGCCGCTGTCGTACTGCTCGAACGATTTGCGCGCCAGCTTTTCCGCGTCCGAAAGCTCGAAGAACTGCGCGGGCGCGAACATCTCGCGGGTAGCAGCCGTTGTCAGTGCTTCGGCATCTGAGCCTTCGCCCGCGAGCACTTGCTGGATCGCGAACTGGTTGCCATCGGTTGGCTGCTGGCTACCGAACCGCTTGACCTCAATATTCAGCGGGACGACCTTCTGCTGGATGGTTAGCACGCCAAACGGATACACCACGATTTCTTCAGGAGCCTTCTGGATTTCCTTGAACGTCGTCAGCAAATGGCGACCCGTCGGTAACTGCGCTTCCCAGTTGCCTTGATCTTGCAACGCCGTCTTGAGCAGCGGTAGCACTGAGACGCCGCCGAGCTGTGTATTGCGCTGTTCTCCGAAGGTTTTGTCGAAATGCACCTTGATGGTGAGGAACCAGCATATTTTGAGCTTCGCCGTGCCTTTGACATGCCACGGCGTCGGGCCTTCCAGCGTGAGATCAAGGCTGATACTGGCGATCTCGCTGCTGCCCGCCCGCAGCACCAGCTTCGCGCTGATCGAGGCGATGAAATAGAACGGGTTGAACTGGAACAGCACATCGAAGGACAAAAAGCCGTAGACACTGAACGAACCAGCTTTTGCCAGCAGTTCGATCTTCGCGCCGAACTGCACCGTGTTCGAGGTGATCGCGAAATAGCATTCCAGCGTCAGGCGCGGGTTATCACCCTCTGTCAGTTGCAGGGAGAGCCGTCGCAGCGTCGGCAAATTGAGGGGTGGCGGCTGATAACTGGGGTGAAACCCGCCCACCGATAGCAAGAAATTCGGGTCAGCGCCCCAACAGATTCGCACCGCCATATCGCCCGACAACGTGAATGACAGCAGTTTAGAGTCGAATAGGCTGGCATCAAAAGAAAAGCGCTGCGCTTCAAAGTCGATCTCGCCCATGAAGTTGACTTGAAGCTGAAGCAGCTTGAAGTTTTCATCCGGTAGTTTCGCCCGCACGACGCCAAGGATCAGCACGCGGATCGGATCGGGAATCTCGATCAGCAGACCGAGATCAATTGTGAGCAGCGTCGGCGTGCCCCAACCGATCTTTGCCATCGGCCCGAACAAAAAGCGCCCGGATTTCGGCGGGAATACCTGATTCAAGTCACTGAGGATGCGGTCGGCGTTGGCGACGACATTTTGCGGAAACAACACGCTGTTCAGAGTCGCATCACGCAGCCCTGTGCGCAATCGGTCTACATTGGCGGTGCGGTTCAGGCCGAGCAAGCCGCCGACGCCGTTCAGCGTAAAGCCGAGGCCGAGCTGCACGGGCGTGAATTCCGCGCTGATGATGATCAGCAGCGAGAAGCCTGAACTGCCATCCGGCAGTTTGGTCGTCAGCAGCGCCAACGCTTTCAGGGCGATCTTGTCTTGATATTCGAGTTCCAGCACGCCCTCATAGCGTTTTTCCGCTTCGATGAAGCGCAAGAAGCCGCCGCCTTTGAACCCGCCGCCATCCACCACAAGGCCGATCCCGTCAGGCGGTTTGAAATGCGGCGACACCCCCAAGATACCGAGATTGCCGGACTCAAACGTGACATCGACGCCTAAGCCGATCCCCTGCACTGTCGCCACCAACGGGCCGAGGCTCAAACTCCCCGCCACCGACGACTGCAATCCCAACCCGCCACCTTGTGCCGAAAAGGCGAGTGTTACGCTGCTCAGGGTAAACGGCCCGATCTCGGTATGTACGGGCGTCGTCAACGCGAGGGCGGAACTGCCTTCGAAATGTAAGCCCTGTTCCTTCGACCAACGCACTTTGAGATCGAATTTGGTTTCGACATTTTTCGACGGGACATTTTCTTGCAGGAACGAGTCCGCGCCGTCCATCGAGAATTTGAAACGCCCCCCCAACACGCCCAGTTCCATGAAGCTGTTGTTGGGGCGGTCGGGCTGGCGCTCCATCCCGCCCATCAGATAGAACTGCTGCATCTGGAAGCTGGACCCGCCGGGGAATGCCACGATTGTTTTAAGATCGCCATCGGGCTTGCCGTGACGGATCGCCATCCCGATGCGTCCCGCGATCACGCCCGTCAGACCATTGGCTAGACGTGTTTCTAGGTCTTTGTTGGGGCGCATCAACAGCGCTACTCGCTTGAGTACTTCCACATCCGCTGCTAGATCGAGGAAGGTATCATCAAAGCGGAAAAACGGGATGCTGGCGATTCCCTGCCCGCGTACAATCGGCACCACACCGAGGCCACCATCACTGCCGCCCGCTGTGCTCGGTCGCACGCCGAACAGCGACAAACCGAGCCGAAAACCGGCGATGGTGCCCAATTCCTCGAACAAAAACGTGACCAACTGCGGCATCGTTTCGGGATCAGTGACGATCTGGTTGAGCCATATTTGCTCAATTTCGCGATCCAATGGCTGAATGCGGCTGCGTAAGCCCAACGCCTGAAACAGCAGCGTGATCCGTTGCAACAAGCGCATCGGATCGAACGCGGGTGTATTCCAGCCATAGGCCTCGGTGGCGAGCTGCGCGGGATCATCGAATAACTTCTTGAACACGTCGTAATTGATGACCGTCCGCACATGCTCCACTTGGAATTTGGCGGGATCAGCCGGGAAATATGGGTAATCGAAGAAATTGATCAGGTGCAGGATCGCATACGTCAACGGATAGGTGCGCGAGACGTAATTGGCGACGAAAAAGTCGAAAAGACGTTTGGGCAGCTCGTTATGGATATTGGTGCGGTCAACATAATCCCCGAATGAGGCTAATTTCGTTGGCAACGTTGTAGCGAGCGTGCGAATCTCTTGCACGAGCGTGACCAGCGCGGTGGTTAGCTCCCCGATCCGCGTGAGCATCGCTAGTTCATCCTCAAGTTCATCACTTGGCGCGTCAAGTACTGCTTCCAATTTCTCTAGAAACGCGCCAAGATTGATCGATGCGAGGCCGATGTCCTCAAGACCGGGCGGCAGTTCCCAGCCCATCAGGTTGATCAGGGAACGCGCCTCATCCAGATCCTCTTGTATGTCGGCTAGATACTGGAACAGCTCACCGATGCCAGTGGTGACCGAATTGACTATATTGGCAGCCATGGGAATCGCTTCTTTTTCTTGACGAACTTACATTTGTCGAAATCGTACTTATCCGCTTCTTCCCGCAGATTCTTGGTGCTGATCTTCAGCTCCTGAAGATAATGGGAAGCATCGACATCGCCCGTCCATTTCAGAATCTTCGGCGCGTGGTCGGCGGGCGGCGCGACTTTCTGCTGGATCGCCTCTTGGTTACTCTTGGCGACATCGTTCCAGAATTTCACCCATTGCATCGCGGAAGGATCGGCGGGCACGGTTTGCAGCTCAGGCGGCAGCGCGGCGAGGCCAAGATGTTCCGTCCACAACTGTTCGCGTAATTTCTGGACGACGGCTGAGGCAGGTTCACCATCAACCCCGTTATAAATCGCGACATTCATCTCCACGCTGCGCGACGGCTGTCGGGAACGATGGGGCAGAGCGTGCTGTGCATACCGCGTGAACACATCTTTCCGAATATCATTCAGATCGCCAATTTCCTTCAGGCTTTCGATGACGTCGCTGAAATTCTTGACCACCTCATAGAGCAAAATAAGCAGTACTAGCAGCGCCTGATAGGTGAACGTAAGCTGTTTGAAGAAATAGAGTAAGACGTGCTTGACAGCGTCCTTGAGAAATTTACCAAAGTCATCTTTGAACGCGAAGAAGTCAAAAATCTGATCGATCACCACGCCGCCCGCGATCAGCCGGAATTGATGCGCATTGAGCGAGGTACCGTCGAGGTTGCCACTGCCCGTCGTCGCCCATACGTCATCGATGATGGCGGTCTTGCTGTGGACATAGACAGGCATGATCTCATATTCTTTTTTGTCAGGTGGTGAGCCTTGCTTCTCCGTGCGACTCCATAAAGTGTAGATGCCCAATTGATGCCCGTTACCTTCCGCCGCGATCTTCAACTGATTGACGATCTGCACTTGCTCATTGGGATAACCGGGCAGGTCGGGGCGGAAGTTGAGCAGCAAAATAATCTGCAATTTGGGGCGGGTAGCTTCCTTCATGCGGGCGATCAGGGCGCTGGTGATCTCCGGCGCGGTGAAATATTGGTTTTCGATGTAAATGTAATGGTCAGCATTCGCGATTGCTCGTTGATACGCCTCTAAAATCCCCGTTTCGCCATGTGGCAGGTCTTCATCGCCCGCTACTTTCTTCTTGAAGGTGCCACCGGGTAACGTCCGTAAGACTTGTACAGAGGCCACGTTTGGCCCGCTTCTCGGCGTTAGTACCGGGTCAAAGGTGGTGCTGAGTTCAGCCTTGACTTTCCAGATGGTGTTGAAGGTCTTGTCGATATGCGCGACAGCGGGGCCAGCTACCTGCACATTCATATCGTGAAATAGCGAACCTTTGTGTCGCGCATCGTGGATCGCGTGCTGTTGATCGCTGAAATATGTCTGCTTGATGGGCGATCCCATCAGGATAGCGGTAAAGCCGTCGAAGATGATGGCCTTGGCGTGAAGCAGTCCAAAACCCTTATTGAAATCACTGGTCTTAATGGTGGTGTCTTTGAAAAATTCGCGCACTTCTTTTACCGTATCAGCGGCAGATACGGGGAGATTCGTAACCAATACATTGATCGGGAGACCCGATGGGCCGTTGGGGATGGATTTGGCTTTTGTCTTGAGCACTTCCTCCAAAGTGGCTTCCATCGAGTCTTTACAATGATCGGATGGGGGATTATGCGGGTCAAAATCGGGCTTAAACTCGGTGATCAGCCCCGTTCCGACGTTGAAAAACAGCGTCATCAAGTTGATGTAGGTATTGGCTTGCTTCGCCGCTTTCGTGATCGCCGGAAACATCGCGCCACCATCGACCAGATACGTGATCTCGTTGCCTTTGAACAATGCAACAGCCGAACCATCTTCCGGTTTTAGAGTCGCATGAGTGACAAGCCATCCGTCGATATGTTTCTTGTGCAGCTTGATGTCGGAAACGTCAAGAGTTTCATCGCTGACATCTTCAACCTCTTGTGTCTCGCATAAGAGCCGACCACTCGCCGTATACACTTGCACAACAATGTCAGGTCTGCGATCAAATTTCCAGAGGCTATACTTACCTTCAGAATACGTGATGTGAAAGTTGCCCGAATCATCAGTAACCTGCGACCCCAGTACATCGTCTTCATTGAAGAAAGGGTCGAAGTCAACGGCGGTTACCGTGAGTCCCTTAATGCCGGCGTTGGTTTCAACATCGATGACACGTCCCTTCACCCCTTTATTTGCCATAGCTGACTATCCCTGTTGGGTCTTGGTTGACGCGATGAAAAGCTCAGTGTTACGGGCTAACTGGCTTGCCCAACGATCATGGAAGCAGTGATATAGCAATGTGATGTGGGGCTGTTTGAAAAATTAACTATAGGGGATGCTGCAAATCAGCGCAAATTGAATGTGTGGTTCATATTGCGACTTCGTTGCGCTGTGTTCACCTTAGCTCGAAGCATAAAATTTCCAAAATCTGAAATCAGACCCTTGAGATTAGCGATATTCGCCTGTATACTACTCACACTTACGGGGATTAGCGCAGTCTGGTAGCGCGCACGGTTTGGGACCGTGAGGCCGCCGGTTCGAATCCGGCATCCCCGACAACAAACCCGTACTTTTCCAATTGCATATATGCGGCGGTAATTCAGTGGTAGAATGCCTGCCTTCCAAGCAGGACGTCACGGGTTCGAATCCCGTCCGCCGCTTTGGGGCCTATAGCTCAGCGGTTAGAGCAGTCGGCTCAAGTAAGAAGTCTAAGTCGAGATGAGGATGGTGAAGCTCAGAATGACAGTTGTGGCAAACTAGAATACATTTGCTTAATTCACCTAACACCTTTTCCAAATTGCGGTTAGACATTGAACGCATATCGAGTTTAAAGTCTTTCCCATTAGGATCGGTGTGATGAAAAGCTAAGGCAGCGAGATTTTTGTGATATCCACAGATAGAGCAACATCCACCAGCAGCTTTGATTAGGGCAAGTTTTCTAGAAAGTCCGCGATTCTTCTGAGCGGGATAAGATTGGTGATACTTATTCTTACAAGCAGATGAACAAAAGTGAGTTTGCTTGTTTCGAAGTATAGTATTACAGACAATGCAGTGTCTTTGATGGTTCATCATCTAATCCTAAATATGACAACTTGCGTGGGCTGCTTGAGAAGTAATTCTCAAGTGATCACCTGTCAAATTCGGGGAAGCCTAAATCGAAAGAAATGGTAATCCCGAACCAAGCCTCTGACAAAGAGGAAGGCGTAGAGACTTAATGGCAGGCTCCTCAGCAATGAGGACGAAGAGAAAGTCCAGACCACGAACCCGAAAGGGGCGGCGAAAGTCGAAGTGGGATGCATAACCGATTGGTCGCAGGTTCGAATCCTGCTGGGCCCACAAGTAGAGACAAATCGTGAACGGGTGGAAGTTTCCTTTCCACGCCGTTCCTTTTTTTGATTCTTACCAACTACACTCGTTGTAAACATCTGATTGCTGCTCGCGCTGTTCGCCAACCAAGGGCGGATACTGACTCGCGCTCAGATACTCGCCCAAATTTGGGATGTGGACGAGGATTTCGTCAACGACAACACCCTTACTGTCTATATCAAACGACTGCGCGAGAAGCTCGAAGACGACCCGCAGAATCCGGTGCTGATCAAGACTGTGCGCGGACTGGGCTATAAGGTAGGCGAATGATATGAACCTCCTCACCCACACCGAAGAACGACATTTGCTACTTCGCATTCAAGGATGGTTCTATGAAGATCGACGTACCCTAAGTGAAGCCATAGAAACGGCTATACACGTGTTGAGGGAAAACAAGCAAAAACGGCGGCATACACAGGAATTCAAACAAGAATCGGTACGGCGATATGAGACGAGCGGATGTAGTGTGCCAGAATCGACGAGGGTCTCTTGTACTTGGCTAGTGTTGAAGAAGATGTGTTCCTGCCAGATTATCGGCTGGGCGTCGGCAATCCGCTTACCCCAGCTCTAACTTCGTGGTTTTGATTGGGACGCTAAACTTAGTCACTTGGCGTGCTTTGCAGTCTATACCCGCTGTACAATGGATCGGTGGTCATAATGTATAAAAACTTTGAGCACTGAAAACATTTGACAACAGAGCGTAGACCAACTGCGATTGAGCCGCATAAATTCCCGACCTTACTATTACTAGCGGTAATCGGTGCATTGGCATTGCATGGAATGCTATTGTTTGCTGGCAGTTATCGCGGCACCTACGATGCCTACGTGCATATATTCTTCGCGGATCACTATCGACGTTACTGGTTTGACCTCTGGGAGCCGCGCTGGTACACCGGCTTCACGATGGTCAGCTACCCGCCGCTCACCCATCAACTGACCGCGCTCCTATCGTACCCGTTTGGGCTACTGAATGGCTTCATACTGGTGATGTTGTTCGGCGCTGTCACCACCACCATTGGCGTTTACCGCTTCAGCCGTTTGTGGGTGAGCGAGCGTGCCGCTACCTATGCCACCGTGATCACAGTCTTTAGCAGCAGCATCGCCGAGACGGTGCATGTTTTCGGTCAGTTGCCCACCATGTTCGTAATGGGTGTGCTGCTCAATGCGCTGCCGTTCGTGTGGAAGTGGCTGGAACACGGCGAACGCAAGGATCTGTTCCGTGGCTGGGCGCTCTTGATGATGGCGGCGGCAGGACACCACGTTACCACCCTGTTTGGCATGGTATTCTTCAGTGGTCCGGTTATCGCGACCATCCTCGTGCGCAAATTTCGCACACCCCGTGCTGATGAACCCGCTACCACCACGACGATCACTTCGGTGCGTGGCAAGCTGCGGCAACTGGTCGTCCGCAGGCTCAAACGCGTCATGCCCGCCATGATTCGCACGGGCGTATTCGGTGTCGGGCTGGTCTTGATCCTCGTAATCACCGTGCTGCCATATTGGTTATGGAGTAAAAGCGACCCTATCACCCAGATTTCGATCCCTCACGCCAGCCGCGACAGTTTCATCACGAATACGGCAGCCGGATTGATGTTTTTCCTTGTGCCATGGGGTGTCCTGTTGGTCGTGCTGCCCTATGCCTTCTATAAAGGCTTCGGCACTGCCAACTGGATTCTCGCTGGTTCGTTATTCGCGGTATTTGTGTTTGGCACTGGCGGCACCACGCCTATTCCGGCGCTCATTTTGCGTGGAGCCTATTACATTTTGACCTTAGACCGCTTCACCTTCTGGGGCACCATCCTGATCTTACCTTTTGCGGGACAATTTGTGGAAAGTCTGCTGCATGGACGGCTCAAGCAGTGGATCGCGGCCCGCTTCGGCGCATGGTGGCCTTACGGGTTGGCGGCGCTCCTCGGCGCGGCGTTAATCAGCATGGCAATCTTCACCGCGAACCTGACTCAGTTTCGCAAATTCCAGCCGGATCCGATCGATATGAAGCCGATTGTAGAATTCTTGGCGAAGGACAATCACGATCAGTGGCGCTTCATGACACTCGGCTTTGGCGACCAGATGGCGTGGCTGTCCGCCCAGACAACGGCGCTTAACGTGGAGGGCAATTATCACAGCGCCCGCCGCCTACCCGAACTCACTTCAACGCCAGTGGAACGGCTCGACGGTGCAAAATATACGAGCATTCCGGGGCTAGGCAGTTTACAGCAGTTCGTCACTAACCCACAAAAGTACAATCTGAAATATCTATTTGTCAAAGATGCTTTTTACGAACCGCTGTTGTACTTTGCAGGGTGGTATCGCCTGCAGCGCTTGGACAATGACGTGATCGTGTGGGAGCGTGCCGACGTGCCACCTGTGCCTGCCGCTATCCCTGCCAAAGAATATCCGGCATGGCAGCGCCTGATGTGGGGCATTTTACCTGTCAGCAGCATCGTTGTGACCATCGTGGTATTTATGCTGACTATGTTGCGCTGGCCTAGGTGGATCAAATTCAAGTGGCCTTTCCCGCGCTTGTTCGCCGCGCTGTTCAGGCTGCCCATCGTCAAAGTTGCCCTAGACTGGAGCATCGATCTACCCGCCAATGGCGATTTACCTGCTTCCGAGGAATGGCAGATTTGGAAGGTTGTGATGCGTCGCTTCTTCCCCGGTTTGCGCTTCACGCCGCTGGCTCGTCGCGTTACCTATGGGCTGCTTGCCCTGTTGCTCGTCATCGGCGTGGTGGCGGCAGGTGTGTTGGCCTTCCGTCGCACTGAATTCACGCCGCAGCGTACCCTACTGCGCTACTACGATGCGCTCGATTTCCGTCGCTACACGGAAAGCTACACGTATCTGCAAACCAACCTCAGCAGTCAGGAATATTTACGTTGGCTGTCTCTCCGGGGTGGCATCGTAGCTTCCTTCGGCAAGCTAGATAACCTTCGCACGGAAATCACCATGACCAGTGCCACTACGGCGACCGCCAACGTGAATCTCGATTGGGTGACATCCCTCGGTGTGTACACGCAAACGACCACGCACGCGATGGTCTTGACGCCCGATGGCTGGAAGATCATCCTTGACGTGGAACCACCGCCGCTCCCACGCGAAACCTTCATCCGTACCCCTGCCTTGGCGTGGTTTCAGAACTTACCGCTGCGCAGCCTTGACGACACGATCATGCAACGCAGCGTGATCGACCGTTCGCGCCTGAGTGCCAGTGTATCCGGCGTAGTCTTCTGGCCTGATCAGAAGATCGGCTTTACGCCCACTGGCCCCGATGCCAACCGCACAGGTCGCTTCATAGGCTTGCTCAGCGTGATCGGCAGCGTCACCAACCTCGATCCATATCCGAGCAATGTGACCGTCTCTGCCATTCTGCGCGATGCCGCTGGCAACCATCTCGCGGAAACCAACGTCAGGGACGGCATGATTCATCAACTGCTGCCGGGGGAAAGTACCCCATTCCGCGTCGATTTTTCTGGTGCAGAAGCCACCGAACTGACCGATCTGTCGCAGATCGCCTCTGTCGATGTCATCGTCAAGGGCATCCCCACGATCTACAACTTGGAGCGTCCGTTAGTGCTGCTGGAACCAAACTTGCTGTTCAATGCGGGTGCCAACACGGTCGATATTCCACGCGTGCTGGCAGCATCTTACGAAAAGGGCACACCGTGGGTCGAGATACTCTATTTGGAAGCGTCGATGTCTCCGGCGGCTTTGGAGCATTTCCAACTCGTCGGGCGTCCAGCTACGCTCGAAGCGTGGGATATTCCGATCACGGTGACAGGCCCCCGTGTGACGGTCACTTCCGCCAGTGTATCTAGCCTTCAACTCTACTTCGATGGGTTCAGCCGATGAGTCTGAAACTGCGCCTCAGCTTGACGTGTCTGGTTTACCTGCTGCTCAGTGGCATGTTTGTCCGCGCCCATAATGCACCCCTGACCGTGATCAAATTGTCTGGCCTTCCATCGATCAGTGCTGGCGCGGCGTGGACGCTGATCGTGCATACGGACGGGATCGAGGCCGGACAAATGGTTGACCTCACGCTGCTGAACGGGTTCCAGCAGTTTGCCACCAGTCTCAAGCTAGATGCCAACGGTGAGGCGCACTGGACGCTGGACGCGGGCAGCCTCACGGCGTCGGGCACGAGCCTCGTGGTAGCCAATGTGGGTACGCTGCAAGCCGACTTCCGGCTGACTATCACGCCCATCACGCCCGATCACATTGATGCCTTGGCTACCATGAATAACCTCGTCGCCTACGGAACGCAATGCGGGACGTTCATCGTGCTAGGGCAAGATACGCTTGGCAACCCGCTAGATGATCAAACGCGGGGCAAGGTTACTCTACGCTCTACGAACGGCGATTCAAAGGTGACGCCTCTGTCATTCGCGGAGGGGCTTGCCTATTCCACGGTGTGCAGTCTGGGCGATCCCGGCAAATTATTCATGACCGCCGACATCGCTTCTCTGACGACTTCCCTAACGCTAAATCAAGTAGCGGGCGCACCAGCCAACATCGCGTTTAGTGCTGACCCGTTGTGCGTGGAACAGGCGCAGCGTGATAGCTTACTCATCACCCTGACCGCGCAAGTTACCGACTCTCACCAGCGACCTGTAGCAGACGGTACATCGCTGCGGTTTCAGTGGATGGGTGGCTTCGGCACCGCCCTGACCGCCGATGGTCGAGCCGTACTCACTATTCCTTACCCTTCCGACGATGCCAGCGTTACTATCACCGCCACGGCAGGCACAGCGGTCTCAGCGGGGCGTACCATCCAGCTACTGGCAAGCTGTGCAATGCCGCCTATACCTCAGCGTGGAAATAAGCGTGATGCTGTCCAGTAAAGCACGCCTCAAACTCACGATCTTCCTCATCGCGCTGCCAGTCACTTTCTTCGGCGGGCTGTTGGGGTTCAGGCTGTTGTTGGCCTTCATCACGAGTTTCCAGCAGGGCGCTGATCCTGCCTCGATCTTTCATGGTGCGCTGCTCATTGTGCCTTCTCCAGATCAAGTCACATGGAAGTCCATCGAGGTCAGTGCCCCCGCCAAACAGCCTGATCGCGGTCAGCAGGAACAGATCAGCGCAGCCTATTGGGGGGCGTGGCGTTCGCTGGAACGGGCGTTGATGACGGGCAATACCAGCGACCTCGCCACATATTGGGCGGGGGCGGCCTACCAACAGGTGAACGCACTGGTGCAAACCAATGCCGGATTGCCCCGCACACAGCGCCGAACTCAGACTGATCTCGGTCATCAACTGTATCTGAAGTTTTACGCCGAAGACGACAGCGTGATCCAGTTTGAAGACCGCAATTTCTCCATCACTTACACCACAGCCGGAAAATCACGGACGGTACATGCCTCGGCCTCCATTGTTATGACATTGGATAATGGCTATTGGCGTATCCGCCTTATTTCACTCCACTACGATCAATGAAGTTCACGAAACTTTTACCCCGTTGTGATTCTTAATTTCGTATACTTGAGGCCGAGTTGAGATTACATAAACACGGCCTATTATGGACAATACTACCGGACAACGCAGCATCACTATTCGTCTGCCTGCTATCACCTTAACCGTGCCTGTACCGCGTCTGAACTTCGGGACGACATGGCGACGGCGGCTGCGTTCCTCTTGGATAGTTGCCCCGCTGTTCGTCTTTTTTCTGACGCGCGTGATCGCGTTCAGCAGCGCCTACATCGGGGAGATCAGCATCCCCGGTCAAAATTCCGATCAGTTCTGGCACGCTGCCCCGGATAACCTGTTTCTGGATGTGTGGGCACGGTGGGACAGCGGCTTTTACATGCGCATCGTGACGATGGGGTACGAATATCAGAAGGGCACGCAGAGTTCGGTCGCCTTTTTTCCCGTCTATCCGCTGCTGATGAGCTTCCTCCAACCACTGGTCGGTTCCGAACTGTTAGCGGGCGTGCTGGTCAGTAATCTGAGCTTACTTGGGGCGCTGATGTTTCTCTATCGGTTGGCACTGTTCGAGTTCGGGGATGAACCGACAGCGCGTCGTACCATCTTCTACATCAGCATCTTTCCCACCGCCTTTTTCTTCAGCGCCGTGTATACGGAAAGCACGTTTCTGCTCGTCTCTGTCGCGACCATCTATTTCGCTCGGAAGCGGCTGTGGGCATGGGCAACATTGTTCGGGGTGCTATGTGCCGCGACACGTATTATCGGTGCTTTGGTCTGGGGGGTGGTTCTCATCGAATGGATGCGAGCCAGCGGTTGGACGCTCGACCGAGTCCTAAAGCGGGATACATGGGTCGCCTTGTTCTCTGCACTTCGCCGCGATTGGCCTACCGTACTACTCATCACCCTGATTCCGCTTGGCATGCTCAGTTATTCGCTGTTCCTCAAACGCACCTTCGACGATCCGATTGCATTCTGGACAGCACAGGCAGCGTGGGGGCGACAAGCCAGTGGCCCACTGACTATCTTGATCGATCGGGTGCAAAAACTGCTCACGTCAAATCCGCTGGATGGGAACATTGAATTACTCGATCTGATTAACGTTCTCACCTTCTTTGCTGGCATGGCGGTTGCCGTCGCGGTCTGGCGGCGGTTG
This sequence comes from Anaerolineae bacterium, assembly GCA_019637615.1. Classification (GTDB taxonomy): domain Bacteria; phylum Chloroflexota; class Anaerolineae; order Aggregatilineales; family UBA2796; genus JAHBVK01. The sequence goes on from JAHBVJ010000012.1 coordinate 56,383, forward strand.
GGGCTGAGTTACGCGGTCTACACGGTCGCTTCGCTACTCATTCCGGCTTCCAGCGGCACTGGCAGTCTGATCCGCTATGTTTTAGTCGTCTTCCCTATCTTCATGATATTGGGGCAGTGGGGACGCTACCAGTTGCTTAATCGCGCCATCATCGTCGGGTTTGGCGTGTTCCTTGGCATTCTAACGACCGTCTTCGTCAACTGGGTATTCGTGGCCTAGCGGACGTAGAACAACCTAATCGAGGTACACACGGCGATGAACAAAGTGTTCTTACTTGGGGCTTATGGGCAAAACAATGTGGGCGATGAAGCCCTATTGGCAGCGTTCTTGCGTTACTTCGGCAAGGACAACGTGATCGTCAATTCTGCGCAACCCGCCCTCACTGCGCAACAATTCGGTGTGCAGGCTGTCGGCACGTATTGGAACTGGCCTCCGAAATTCTCACGCCTGAAAGCCATGCTCAGTGCCGACCTGTTCGTCTTTGGGGGTGGCAGCCTGATCAAAGAAATCGAAGGTAGTGCCTTCTCTCGCGTGATGTACCTGTTTAGAATCTTGTTTCTGGTGCTGTTTGCCCGCCTGAGTGGCAAACGGATAGCCATGCTCGGCGTCGGCATGGGGCCGCTAACCTACCCGCTCTACAAATTCATCGGACGGTGGTGCGCCAACCTGACCACTGTGATCGGTGTGCGGGATACGGCCTCGCGTGATCTGCTCCTATCGTTGAAGGTGACTACGCCTATCGTGGTTACGGCAGATGCCGTTTTTACGCTCGATCTCGATAAACAACTGCTTGCCGAACGCGCTCTACCGCCGCTCTACGCCGCTCCTTACATCGCCGTCATCCCGCGTTATTCGTTCACCGCCACGCAGCGTACACAATTCGTCCGGTCGTGCGACCACCTTATCGAACGGTACAACGTGCGCTTGGTGATGATTCCTTTTCAAACCAGTTACCGCGCCGAATTTGATGACCTCGCCATGGCGAACACCATCCAATCGGAGATGAGGTACGGGACTGCCGTCGATATTCTGAACAGTCAAGACATCGCCATCGTCCTACGCGTCATTGCCAACGCCGACATGGTATTGAGCGCCCGCTTACATGCGCTCATTTTCGCCAGCTTGGCAGCAGTGCCATCCGTTTGCGTCAGCTACGAAGTGAAGATGCACAGTTTCATGCAAGAGCTTGGCCTGCCGTGGGCCAGCCTATCACTGGCGGAACTGGAACAGGGGAGCCTGCCCGCCCTTCTTGATCGGGCATGGGCGGAACGTCCAACCACGCACGCCGCCTTACCGCCCCGCGTCGAACAGATCAAAGCCAATGCCCGCAAGAACTTTGAGATGCTGGAACAACCAGTTTCGGCTGCTGCGCTAGGAAATACCAGTTTTCTGCAAGCCAGCACCATCTTCTTTGTCAGCGCTACCATCGTCAATGGTGGCAACTACCTATTCAATTTGCTGTTGGGGCGCTGGCTTGGCCCGCAAGCCTTCTCCGATCTCAGTCTGATCGTCACGCTGCTGCTGGTTGCCACCTTCATCACGTCTACCATCAGCACCACGGCGGCAAAGTTCGCTGCTAGTTATGCTGCCGAGGGCAACCTGACGAACTTAGCCGGATTGCGGCGTTGGTTGAATCGTAGCGCTTGGGCGGTCGGCTTGGTGCTGTTCGCCGCCCTCACGCTCGGTGCCGAACCTCTTGCGCAGTTTTTTAATGTTTCTTCAGGCTGGCTGTTCGTGATCTTTGGTGCCGCTATGCCGATGTTCCTCGCGCAGTCGGTAGATCGCGGCATTCTGCAAGGGCAAACCCGCTTTTTGACTCTTGCCGCCAGCTATCAGGCCGAAATGTGGGTGCGCTTGATTTTTGGGACATTAGCAGTCTTGATCGGTTGGTCGGTATCTGGTGCAGTCGGCGCGGTTTCGCTCTCCATCGTGGCGACATGGTGGGTAGCACGCCAAGCTGGCAACCCACTGCCCGAAGTCGCCGCCGCCAATTATTCCCCTACTGAGCGCCGCTCCGTCTTGGTCTATGCTGGCCCGGTCTTGTTGGCGCTGATCGGGCAAATCCTGATCAATAACAGTGATGTTCTGATCGTCAAGCGCTTCTTTGACACGACCTCGGCGGGACAGTATGCCGCCCTTGCTTTGATCGGACGCATGGTGTTTTTCGCCACGTGGTCAGTCGTCACCACTATGTTCCCCATCGTGGCACAACGCCACCAACGCGGCGAATCGCACCGCCATTTGCTATGGAACGCGCTGAAGATGGTTGGTGCTGTCTCGGTCGGCATCATTATCATGACACTGCTCATCCCCAACCTGATCGTCAATATCCTGTTCGGGGAACAATATTTGAGCATCGCTCCGCTGCTCTGGGCTTATGCACTGGCAACGACGTTGTATTCCATCGTCAATGTTTATGTCAATTATTGGCTCTCGGTCGGCAAAAGCGGAGGCACCTACCTTGTGTTGGTGGGGGGCATCATGCAAGTGATTTTACTCGTCCTTTTGCATCAAACACTAAGTGTCGTGGTGTGGGTTCAGATCGGGTTGATGGGCAGCGTGGCGCTCACCCTAGTGGTCTGGGATCAGTGGATCATGCGCAAGTCCGTCCGTCCAGTTGTCACACCCACCGAAGCCGTGGAAGCCTGAGCACGCATTCTTGCCCGCCACGATGCTCAACGGCGCTAGGCGACGAAGTACCAGTTGACAAAGATGGTGGTCAGAACACCGAGGAACATGCAACCGCCTGTGATCAGCACAGTATCTAGCCACTGCCGCTTGCCCCACACACCGAGCAGCATGAAGAACGGGAACACGACGAGGATATAGCGCATCAGGCTCTGGGTGGAACTGGACGCTGGAATCAACATCGACAGCAAACTATAGATAGCATAGCTTTCGCCAAGACGACGCCAGATCGTCACACTGCTGGCGAGGACGGCGATGAGCGATCCGACATCAAGCAGGACATGCCACCAGACGCGCATGCCCGTGAGGAAATCGCTCCCCCGCAAACTGGCGAGGCTGTCATACACGACTTTCACCGGGCCGTTCGTTTGACGTTGCCATGCCGCTTGTGTCGTAGAAAACGCCACCGGATCATTGAATTTTACCTTCAGGAACCCCATGTAGCTTATCAAGCCGAGCGGGATGATGCAGATCAACGCCAAGATCATCCATTGGGTGCGCAAGGTCTTGAACAAAGTTGACCATGCTTCGCGCCGCCAACTGCGTTGTAGTGTCCAGCCTTGCGCACGTAGCCATTCCAAGCCGACCACCCCCCACATCACGACGCCGACGATACGGGTCGCGCCGCACAGCAGCCCGAACAGCACCGCCCACGCCCATGCTTGCCTCCGCGCAAAGTAGAATGCACCGATGGCAAACAGGAGGAAGGTGCTTTCTGTATAAATCGCTGAAAAGAAAAAGGATGTTGGGAAGGCCGCGAGGTAAAAGATGGCACGTCGGGCAGTGCTGGCATCCCTGAACTCGAACTCGGTCAACCGATACAAGAAGATCAGTGCGCCCAGAAAGCACAAATTACTGATCAGCCACCCTGCGGCGACCGTACTGCCCGCCAGCGGTTTCACGAGACTGGTCAGCAGCGGATAGACCGGAAAGAAGGCGACGGAACTCTGCTGCCCCGGTTCAAAGTAATAGCCGTGATCTACGATGCCGAGGTAAAAACCGCTGTCCCAGCGCGCCCATACGTCCAGAAAAACGTTGTTGGGCAAGGCGTGCCAAGCCGCGTCCGAGGTCGGTGATGGCATGGCAAGCTCGGCATAATAAGCCGCGCTCCACACCACGCCACGCGTTAGTAAGAAGACCAACAGCGGATAGATCAACCATTGATAACGTGCCGCTACGCTACGCACCGCATTCATGGCTGCCGTGCCGAGCGTTGTCGTTAGGCGGAACCGAGCAGGTGACTGCGGTAGACGAAACTTCATGCGCTATTCGCCTCCCAGCGTGAGCTGAAGGTTGGTAAACTGCACTGGCCCCCGGAAGCTAATCAGACCTAACCAACCACTGCGCTGGACGGATAGTCCCGCCCCTTTGGAGTCATTGAATGGCAGTTGGTTGACCAGCATTTTTCCGTTCACATAGATATCATAGCTATCCCGATGCACACCAATTTCCAATTTGATCGGCTTGTCGGTGGTGACATCCAACGGGATGCTGCCAGCACCGACGAACACGCGCTGCGCATCGTAGGTGCCCCAGAACAGTTCTTTGCCGCCTTGTCCGAGTCTCACCATGTAGCCAAGCGCAGGGTTGTCACGTTCAGACATATAAAACAGCAGCCCACCGCCTGCATCGGGCAGATCGGGCAGACTGATCTCAGCACTTGCACGAAATGTCTCGGCACTGACGCCAACACCTGTGATCGAGTCCACCGACGCAGCATCATTCTGGGTAATGACCCCCTCTTTGGTCGTCCACTGTCCAGAACTGACACTGAGTTCTACGGCTGTATTGGACGTTGCTGTTGGTTGGACGTTACTCGTTGGCACGGTGCCAGCGTCGAACACTTCCACCGATTTGAAGGCGACCGAGCTTTGAGAGGTGGTCAATCCAAAGTAGCCGCCACTGCTCATCAACTTGACGCCCTCAACGATCAACGCCCCATCGAGATGAATAGCGTAATTCACACCATCACTAGTCACTTCAAGGATATGGCTGGCGGTTTCCGGCAAGGCTGTATTAGCGTAGCCCTGTCCCTGAAAAACTCCGGTGCTGTCAAAATAGCCCCATGAGAGGCCATCCGCGACATAGCGCACCATATGCGCCCCATTTTTGCTGTCGCGGGCGGGCATATTGAACAGCACGCCACCACCAGTGCCTTGTAAATGGCGGAACTGTACTGCTAGTCGGAAGGTGCTTTGTAATGGGTCGTAATACACTGAGGTCAGATCAAAGCCATTGGTGTCTTTTTGGACATACTCGGTGTTATCGAAAACCCATGTCCCGCTGATTGGTAACCAAACTCCTTCGGCATTGCCAGTCTGGTCAAAGTGATCCGCCAAGCGCGGTTTGTTGCCTATGGCGACGGGAACCGCAGTCGGGGCGGAAACTTCCGCAACAGAGGTTGGTTGCGCCGACTGCTGTACAGCGGGAGATGTATCCCCCGACCATGCCTGCAACGTGTAGTTGTCGAAAGCTACACTGGAAACAGACGTGATCAGCCCGACGCCACCGCCCTTAAATTGCAATGGAATATCAGCCGCAGCAATCTTATCGTTGACAGCCAGTTGGTATTTGTCGGTTCCGACTTGCGCACTCAACTTTATCCAATCTGTGAAATCCGTCGGGATGTCGAGCTTGGTACTGCCTTGCCCAACGAAACCGCTGGTGGCATCGTAATAGCCATAGATCAGATACAACGCCCCCGCATCGACGTTAAACCGGGTCATGATGCTTTGCTGACGACGACCAGTTTCCTGCATATTCAGCAGCAGCCCACCGCCGAGAGTATCGCTCAGCTTCTTCATGCTGACCGTTACCTGATACGGCTGCGTTTCTGCGATCTTCACGTTGACTGCCGTACCGAGGTCGTACCCGGTAGGGCTAGTCTGCACCAACGTGTTATCGACAATTTGCCACGAACCGCCGAGGTCAGTCCACGCACTGCGGTCACCACTTTCGAAAACATCCGTGAATGGCAGTTCAACGCTAGGGATAGCTTTGACGGTTTTAGGAGCCAGCCGGAAATACAGTCCGTAATTCAAGACGCCGAGTGCAACAATGGTAAGCCCGATGGGCAGCCACGTTTTGGCGAAGCGCGGCGATGTGAATAGTCTGCGGATAGTTCCTATCATGACACGTTCATCTCTGGTGAATTGCATAATCTTCACAACATTATAGGAACGACTCTCAATACTTCGTTGAACAAAACCATATCCAACACCCGAAGTCTTTATGAATTTGAGATGTCTAAATTTTGTGGAATTGTAAGACCAGCAGCAGAAATAAGCGTTGCAAATGTCAACAAATGATTAAGATTACATTGATATGCGCTGTTACTTTATTAAGGTGTAAAACTGGGAAATGCGGGTGACGGTAGCCACTTTGCTCATTGAGCACGCGGTCATACGAAATTGCACGCACAAGGGAGTGAAACACAGCGCGATCATGGATACAACAACAGCGCAATATACTGCCTACGAACAGTGGAAAACGATACCGCTTTCAGAGCCGCCCGTTCTGAGTATCATCATCCCTGCTTACAACGAGAGTGAACGCATCATCCCCACCATTGGCGCGGTTGCCTATGCCGTCAGCAGCATGGGGATGCCGTGGGAATTGATCATCAGTGATGACGGCAGCCGTGATGATACCGTGGCGCAGGTCGAACAACTGGCGCTTGTCAATGCCCGTGTGATCAAAGCACCGCAAAATGGCGGCAAAGGCAGTGCAGTGCGGCGCGGCATGTTGGCGGCACGTGGCGAATTATGGGTGTTCACTGATGCGGATAACAGCTCGCCCATCGAAGAACTGCCCAAACTGTTAGCGCCCTTGCGCAATGGTGCCGATATGACGCTCGGATCGCGCGGCATGGCGGAAAGCAGCGTGGTCGGCAAGAGCGGCTTACGTTTGCTGATGAGCAGTGTTTTGAACAAACTCGTCAAGCTCGGCTTGGGGCTACCTTATGCCGACACACAGTGCGGCTTTAAGGCATTCAAAGCCGTCACCGCCAAGAAGCTGTTCAAGGCGCAAACCATTGACGGTTTCAGCTTCGACCTCGAACTGCTGTATCTAGTCCAACGCTTCAAGCTGACGGCCGTAGAAGTTCCCATCAGTTGGTATGACGCACCGGGCAGCAAAGTGCAGTCGCTGAAACACTCCCTTCAATTCTTGAAAGATATGTTGCGCATCCGCAAGCAGGATTTGCTAGGTCAGTATCAATTGTCCGCCGCCGATGTCGATGTGAAATTAGCCTAGCCAAGCGAGATAATCACCATGCGTATTGCGCTGATCACCACCTATCCACCGAGCCGGGGTACTCTGAACGAGTATGCCTATCATCTCGTGCAGCAGATCGCGACCAAGCCAGAAGTCACCGAACTGATCATCCTTGGGGATAAAGTCGCGGAACCAGAAGGTCAACTTCCGCCTAACGTGCGTATCGAGCGCATCTGGCAGTACGGAGATAAGTTCAACAATATCCGCATCGTACGTGCCTTACGCCGTATTCGTCCAGATATTGCATGGTTTAACCTGCAATTCACCTTGTTCGGCGCTGATCCACTCAGTGCGACGGCGGGCTTGCTGACGCCACTACTAACCCGTCTGAGCGGCATCTGTTCGGTAGTCTTGATGCATAACCTGATGGAGACGACCGATCTGGGCAGTGCAGTTGGCGTCAAAAGCCCCGTGAAAGAAGCCATTTATCGGCTAGGCGGTGCGCTGGTTACCAGAGCCTTACTATCGGCTAATCTCGTCACCACCACATTACCGCGCTACGTGGAAATTCTGCGCAAGAAGTACCATGTTGATGACGTGATCCTGACTCCACACGGCGCATTTACTGAGAGTACGTTGCCTCACTTCGCAGAGGTGCCTTCGCGAGTACTGATGACGTTCGGCAAATTCGGAACCTACAAACGTGTCGAAACGTTGATCGAAGCCTATGCCACTCTGCGCGAGTCCGGTACAACCTGCAAACTCGTGATCGCGGGCAGCGACAGTCCCAATTCCCCCGGTTATCTGGAAGAGGTTCGTCAGCGCTACCTGCATGTGCCTGATATCACCTTCACCGGCTACGTGGCAGAAGATGAAGTGCCTCGCCTCTTTAACGACTCGCAGATCGTCGTTCTGCCTTACAACAGCACCACTGGCAGCAGTGGGGTGCTGCATCAGGCTGGCAGCTATGGCAAGCCAGTAGTGATGCCGCGCATTGGCGACCTTGCTGAGTTAACAGATTCCGAGGGCTTCGGCGCAGTTTACTTCACGCCCGATGATGTGCAAAGTATGGCAGCTTCCATTAAGGCACTGCTGGATGACCCTGACCAGTGCCGCGAACTTGGCACCAAAAATTTCGTGGCTACACGCGGCTTGACGATCAATGAAGTAATCGACTGGTATTTACTGCACTTCGAGCGCCTGCTGGACAAGACAAACAGTGCTACTCGCGCACATGCAGCGGAGGTGGAACCAGCCGCATTCGAGCAGCCTTAAAACTAAAACGTATATTGTCCGGCGCAGCGATCCGAGCATGATTATCCATCACTAGAAAGGAGTACAGCATAGTTTCGGATGCCCTCTCGGCAGCAAGACTATGTTAATCGCTTATGGAAATTCAGACAGAACAACCTAATTCTCAAACATTGGTACTGCGGTTAAGCGGGCGTTTCGATGCCAACACGATTGGCGACGTGAAATCGCGGTGGACAGCGCAAGATGTTATTCACTATGTGATCATTGACCTATCTGGCACAACGTTTATCGACTCGATGGCGCTGGCGACTCTTTCCAGCGGCATGAAAACCACCCGTCAACGTGGTGGAGAACTATTACTAGTGAACTTGTCTGAAGTAGCCCGCGTGATTTTCGAACTTACCTCGATGGACAAAGCGTTTCGTATTCTCCCGACGGTCGATGAGGCACTTACGCTCACCGTTTAGTTCTCCTACGGATTAACGTGAGCGTCAATTGCGGAGTGAACGCACATGAAGATTGCTGGTGTTTCCGAAATACAAGAAAATCGGATCAAGCAGTTGGAAAGCGAACTAGAGGAAATGACCGTAGCGGTTGTCCACGCGTGGGATCAACTGGCTGCGCTCATGAATGCCAGTCCGCAAGCCACTAACCCGACGCAAGACGCGGTATCCGTCATCGAGGCGATCATGACGGCAGTCGACGCCGAGCTAGGTGCAATTTTTCTGATCGAACGCGAAGACAGCCCAGCTCAATATTTTGTTATCCCTTCCAATATCATCGATGCACAAGCCATGCTACAGCGTCTTGGCGATTTACATAATCTTGCCGCCATTCTAACAGTCAATCATCTGCCGATCTGGAATGGCAGTTTTTCCGATTGGCTGTTTGCGCCGATCCGTGTCAATCAAGATGTTGTCGGTGTGGTGGGTGTCGGGCACGGCAACGATCAGCGCAAGTTCACCGCCAGCGAGGCCCGCATCTTGCTGCGCATGACCGAACGTGCCGCTGGCTATATCGCCGCATCGAGTCTGGCGCTTAGTCACGAACGCGAGCAAAGGCTGGCACATGAAATGGAAATTGCTGGCTTGATCCAGCGTTCACTCCAACCATTGGGTCTTCCGAATTCGTTTGGGGTTGATGTTGCCGCGCACTGGCAACCCGCTCAAAATGTTGGCGGGGATGCGTGGGGATGGGTGCAGCAACCAGATGGGACTTTGGCCTGCTTTATCCTCGATGTGGCGGGCAAAGGGATTCCGGCTGCCTTAGCTGCCGTTGCGCTCCACAACGCCATCAAAATCACTCTCCACATGGGGCTTGATCCCGTCGATGTGCTCCGCACAGTTAATGAGGAAGTCTATGACTCGTATACGAATGCGAACCTCATCGCGACAGCGACCATCCTAACTTATCATCCGTGGTCACGGCAGCTAACATGTACCAGTGCTGGTCATCCGCCAACCTTAGTGAAGACAACAGACACTTGGTTGTCGTGGCGTGCTAATTTCCCACCGCTGGGCATGATCCCCGACTACGAGATTACGGAAAATTCTTCTTGTCATAGAGTGCTGTATCCGGGCGATCTGGTCGTGTGTTTCAGCGATGGCTACACCGAGATCGAAGTTGGCAACGGGTTGTGGGGCGTGCAGGGTGTTCGTGCGGTGATCCCGGACGAGGTGGACAGTGCCGAACAGGTCGTGACCGCCGTACGGCAGGCCGCCGATAAATTAGAATCGGACGGCATCTTACACGATGACCAGACCTTGCTGGTGCTGCATATTTGAGTGCCAAAGGAGTGCATTAGGGATGAACGCTACATTGACGATTCCGGCGGAACTGGACGCGTTGGAACAGCTTGGCGAGTTTATTCAGCAACTCACTGAAGGGCGTGACGAACGGTTACGAATGCAACTCACGCTGGCCGTCCACGAATTGTGCATGAACATCATCCAACATGCTTACGCGGGCGAGGCTGGCTCAATTCAGGTGGATGCCCAGACCGATGATGAAACGATTCAATTCATTGTTCAAGACAGTTCTGAGCACACCTATGAACAAGCCACGGTGGTCGCTCCTGATCCCTTCGATCTGCCTGAACACGGTTGGGGAATGATCATCCTTACGCGTGTGATGGATAGCATCGACTATCAACGACTTGAACATGGTAACCGCTGGTACCTAACGAAAGGTTGGTCAAAGAGTTGATGACAGAACAGATACAGATTCTTCAAGCGCCTTCCCGTCTTGATGCAGTCTATGCCCCGACACTGAGGAATGACGTTGCCCTCGCCGCACAAGCCGGAGTCACGGTGCTCATCGTGGATTTTACCGATACCGTCTTTATCGATAGCTCTGGCATGGCAGCACTCGTTAGTGGACACAAGGCCATGCGGCAAAAGAATGGGCGTTTTGTCCTCGCGAATGTGCATGGGGGCGCACGCGAAATCTTTGATCTGACCCGAATGGATTTAGTATTTACGATGACGCCATCGGTGGAAGCAGCCCGCCGTACTTATGGAGATGGAGTATGAATCCTTCAGTCCTTGTTATCGATGACGAGTTAGTCACACGGCGGGTGGTGATGCACACCTTGAAAAGCATTCAGATTGACGTGGTCGACGCCGTCAATGCCGCTCATGCGCTGGAGATCGCGCGAGATCATCACTTCAACCTGATGCTGGTAGACATCAATCTACCGGATATGGACGGCTTTACGCTCATCAACCACCTGAAGCAGTTTGAGCATCTACGAGACACACCCGCCATCGTTTTCACCGCCCGCAATAATCCGAATGATGACCTAAGAACCGCCGAGGTGGGCGCAGTAGACTTGTTGTATAAGCCGTTTAGTACCCAAGAACTACGTGATCGGGTGCTTCGCAACATGACGATCAACGAGTAAGGGATGATGCCCCGATACGAACTCAGGAGCGCTCTCCGCTAATCCATTGGGTTATCAGCAGTCTCAGTTGCTTCCCCGAAAACGGCTTTTCGATGATGTCGTTCATCCCTGCCTTGATGAATTCATGTTGCTCTTCCGGCAAGATCGAAGCTGTCACGGCTATGATTGGTATTGTCGCGTAGAGTCCGCCAAGCATGCGGATGCGTTGTGTCGCTTCGAGACCATCCATTTCCGGCATATGAATATCCATCAGAATCAAGGAATAGGTCTGTTCCTGAAGTTTCGCCAGTGCTTGCGCCCCGTTTTCTACGATGTCCACGCCATAGCCTAACCGCTTTAACGTCATCTTCATCAAATGCTGATTAATTGGATTGTCTTCCGCCACCAAGATGCGATGCAGCGGCTCCGTGACCCCGATCTGATCCTTATTCTGGTGAATATCATCAACATCGGGCTGATGCGCTGAGGGGTCAGGTGTGATAGCATAGGCCAACGTAAACGCAAACGTACTGCCTTCGCCTACTGTGCTATTCACTGTTAGTTCACCGCCCATCAGGTTGATGATCTGTTTAGAGATCGCCAACCCCAACCCACTCCCACCATATTTCCGCGTGATGCTACCATCCGCTTGCACAAACGGCTCGAAAATATTGGCTAGCTGATTTTCTGGAATACCAATGCCTGTATCCCGCACAGCAAATTGTATACGAACGCGCTCCTTGCTTTCGCTGACGGCTGTAACGCGCACTTCAATTTCGCCCGTTGCGGTGAATTTGACCGCATTGTTGACCAAGTTCATCAACACTTGCCGCAAGCGCGTGGGATCGGTTTCAATCCGTCGGGGAAGAGTTGCGTCAAATGCGCTGAACAAGCGCACTGGCTTATTTCCAGCATGAGACTGTCCGATGGCAATGACCTCATTAACCAGTTCGGTGATGGAGACTGACTTGTGTTCAAACACCAACTTGCCGGACTCAGACTTGGAAAAATCGAGGATGTCATCCAAGATGCGGAGCAGGTGTCGTGCGCTGGAAAGTGCCGTGTTGGCAAATTCACGCTGATCAGTATTCAACTGTGTTTCGAGCAGCAGTTCCAACATGCCGAGCATCCCTGTCATGGGCGTCCGCACTTCATGACTCATATTCGACATGAATTCGCTCTTGAGTCTGACCGAACGCAACGCTTCATCGCGTGCCTGAATAAGTGCAGCTTGAGCCTGCTGCCGTTCGACGGCACGCCCATAGCTGTCTGCCACTGACCGCACAATAGTAATTTCCTCTGGCAGCCATTGACGTGGATGGCGCGAATCACTGACGCCCAGAAAACCACGCAACCGCCCGTCGATGTAAAACGGCAATATCATGATGGCGTGGATTTGACGTTCGCGCAGCCCTTCTCGTACGTCATCTGGCAGCGTGTCGATCTGGGGAGCGGCAATCAGACGGTCATTGGTCAGGAGCGACATAATCGTGCGCATCGTGCCATCAATGGCTAACCCTTGAGATTGGATTTTTTGCGATGGCGTGCCGACACTGCACCACTCATAAATATTATCCATCAATTGTTCGTCATCCCGTATCTTATAGAGATAGATGCGGGTTACCACAAGGAAGGCACCGAGTAATGGTAAAAGGTCGTTGATGGCGGTCGAGGCGTCATCCGTTTTGAAGAATTTGGCGGCAATGGCACTTTGGATCTGTTCAAATTCGAATAAGTGCTGCTGACGCATCCGGTACTGTACTGCGTCTGTAACATCGCGCACCACGACGGTGACGCCGAGCAGCTTAGAAATCGTCGTATCAAAAAACGGAGACACACTCGCCGCATAATAAGTTTCTTGATCCTTTTCGATCGCGCTGTATTCCACCTGCTGAATTTGCAGGGTTGAGATGACCGTATTGATCGCCTGTGTGAGGTGCGTCGAAAGTATCTCCGGCAAGACATCTTGAAACCGCTTACCGATAATGGCATCCGCTGGTGTAAGGGGGGTGCTGCGCAGCGCCGATTTTGCGCTTTGATGGTAAAACAAGATGTGCCCGTGTAAATTGACCGCGAAGATCAAGTCTTCAAGCGAGGCTATCAGGGATTGCAATTGCTCGTCGCTGGTTCGGGCAGTGGCAATGGCAACTGGTTCGGGCATCGCTATCCAATTATCGACTTGCGGATTGTTTGGCGTCGCTGATTGCTCCACGATGATTAGGAAACTACCGACAATACTACGATTAATGTCGTGGAGAGTACGTGAGGCCACTTGCACCCAGAGAGGTTCTTGCGCGGTAGCCAGCATCGCGCCGTAATAACTCCATTCCGGTGCATTCATGCCGGGGTCTGGCAACTGACCATCGGTGGCAATGACCAGTTCGAACAAGTGCTTGCCAACGAGAGCGGCTTTGGTGCTCCCGATTAATGCAGTCAATCGTTCGCTGGCAAATACAATTGTGTTAGCGATATCAACGATGAGCATCGCTTCCGCCACCATCGACGCCAACGAACTGTTCGCCGAAGGTATCCAGTTATTCAGTGCTTCGTGTAACGGTTCGGAAGTCATGGCGCGCCAACAGCAACATCAATGAGCGATAGCGGATAGTGTCGCACATTTCTGACGCTCCCAATATCTCAACATTAATCCAATGGTTAAGATAACGTACGTCAGCAGCAGTTTCACGCTAAATAGCAGCCGTGCGTGTGGTGATTTTGAAACAGAATCACAATAAGTTTGGGATTGACGCATCAGATTTCTGAAAAGTCATTTATTAGGTTGCACTCATCTTTTCTTAGGCGTAAAAGTTGGATAACGCCCGATATTGACGTAGCTGGGGTTGCGGCACTTGCGCAGCAGCAATCGGAGAAGGTAAATCCAACTATGCGCGAGCCGCTTGTTGCCTGCTAGACCATAGGCAAACTGAATATCAGCACCGCTACTGGTCGTCAAATTATTCTTTATAGACGTGACGCAGTTGGACAAACTTGCCAAAATGGTGGTATGAACGCACCGAAATGCCATGAATACGACTATATCAATTTCTTAGTGGCAGCGCAGACGGTATTTAGCACGTTGGAAGCAGCCCGCACGCATCCGGCAGGAGCAAGGGTACCGCGCATGACGCCTACACGCGACTACTACAACGCCTACCGCCGAACAGTGCGGCGTTGTGGAGCGAAGTGCAAGCCTGTATCGACCTGAGTTTAGGGCTATTAGTACTGGATGACAGTACGTTGGACAAGCCGTATGCCAGTCAGATGGCCTTGGTGAGTCGGCATTGGTCGGGCAAACATCATGCCGTCGTGCAAGGAATAAACCTCATCAGTTTGGTGTGGACAGATGGCAATGCGTGTTTGCCGTGCGATTTCCGGTTGTATAACAAGGCGCAGGATGGGCTGGATAAGAATGACCATAATATCGTTGAGCAGTGGTCGAAGATAGGCCGCAAGGTCTAGATATTCTTGCATTCCAGCATCGTTAGGCCATACTTCAAAAATGACAGCAATCACAGGCAGTTGATCCTCGCAGCATTTGTGTTGACCGCATAATAGCATATTGCTGAGTATATAGTCGCCTCACGTCGATGCGCATCGAAGTGTGCTTGCGGCTTTCAATCACGCCCGAACGCGCGGAATGGGTTCACTTGAGTCAGTTGACGGATAGTCACTTGATCCACACCGTGCGCTTGGAGTTTGGGCAAAAACACCTCACACAGGTGGGTATATGGCTTGAGATCGCGACCGGGTGCGGCAGGATCGTACCAACCACGATCATGGCTCAACAGCAGGTGATTGCCTAACCCTGCCTCAAGCACTCTTAAAATATGCTCGATGAACCACTCGTCCTCCCGGCTACCTATCGAGTCATACTCAATCCATGCGCCACGCCGTGCCATTTCAAGGTGCAGGTCGAAATCTGGTTCCGCTTGCGTATGTATCCAGATATAGCGATCAGGGGTGTAGCCCGCCGCCTCGATGATATCCAGTTGGTCTTTGACAACGCGCCCACGAATGGTATGGCTGCCTATCACGGCGTTCACGCGCGAAGCCGCCCGTGCCGCTGCCCGTAGTACTTTGGTCTCGGTTGCTGTGATGCCATCGTCACCAGCACTGACTTTGATCCAACCCGCTTGCACGCCGCTGTGCTCAATCTCTCCCGTCAGCTCACCAGCCATCCACTCTTCGAGCGCGCCTTCATTGGCTTCCTGCACCCAAGGCGGAATCCAAGGTTCACGATATACCCCGGTTGGCACAACGACGGGGAATGCGCTTGCCGCCGATACCGCTTTGTCAAAATCCGCCCGACGACCAACCCCTACCGCGCTGCATTCGACCAATGCGGTGACGCCCTGTGCCTTGATCTTCTCGATTTCAGGTCGCATCAAGGCGACGACATCCGAGGCTTCCGCCTGTGCATAGCCCGGCTTATCCCACGTGCGCAAATCGACAAAGATATGCTCGTGGGGGAGGATCATGCCCAGTTCATCGGCGGATTTCGCGCCGAGGGTAGTGATTAGCTGCGCCATAACGACCTTTCTGACACCGTGACTCGCTACATGAATAGCATCGATAGTACCGAATCTTGAGTGAAAATTGGATGTCATCTGGACTGTTCGCCACTTGTGGATTGTCGTTTATTGTCTGTAAATGGGGTAAAAACTATGGTGGTCAGGGCTATGTCTGGATAGTCGGCGGCTTCGAACCTGCTACTGGTAAGGCACTTACCTTGTCCACCGCACGACGACGGACGGCTGACTTTATCGCCTTTTTGGACAGCTTAATGACCGCTTGGCCGGACGGCGATATTGTCCTCATCATGGATAACCTCAGCGTGCATAAAACGCTTGATGTGCGCCTATGGGCACTCGCTCACCAACGCGTTCGTTTTCTCTTTCAACCTACTTACGCGCCTTGGCTTAATCTGATTGAACCGTGGTGGAAACGCTTGCGCAACTTAGCCTTGAAGGGTCGCTCTTTCTCGACTATTCAAGCTGTCACTGACGCCATTGCCCAAGCCACTGCTTTTTGGAATGCGCATTGCTATCCCTATCGTTGGCTAAAACCTGTTTAATCCTGTATCTTTTATGAGACAGTCCAATCAACGTCGGGCGGCGCTACCGACAATAGTAGGTGACTTATCCGAAGTTGAGGTTTACTAAGGACTAAGCACTTAGCACTAAGGACTAATTACACGGCAGTGCTTCGCCTACCTGCGTGATCGTCGTCCCATAATTCTCAAACGTGCCGTTCACCTGCTCGTACATGCCGATGGCGATTCGTGTGCCGTTCGCCATGCGTGGGAGCGTGTAGTTGTCGTACACCACCTCGCCCGCCGACCATCGTGTCGTTGGATACCACCCATACACGGGGCTGCTGCTGTCGGCTTGCGCCAGCGGCACGGGACTCTCGGCGTCCAGCAAATGCACGAACACGCTCAGGTTCTTGCTCGGCGTCTGGATTGCCCCCCACGCCGCCGTCACATGGATCGTGTCGCTCGTGGTACACAGGCTCACCGTCCGCAGCACGATCCCATCAGTGACCGCTATCGTGTCCTTCGTGTTATCAGCGGTCAGTGGCTCCCGTCGCAGCGCTACCACATCGTCCGCCGCCGAACTCAGATACACGCGCCCGAACTGCCCGTCCCAGTAGTCCAGCCCGAACCGATACAGCACATCTTTGGAGGTGAACAATTGCTTGCCCTGTGCCGTCAGCGCTTGAACATCCGCCTTGTGCGTGACGATATTCAGATCGGCGTTGGTCTTCGTCACGTACTTGGAAAACGCCACCGCCGTGTAATTCGGCCCCCACGGCAGCCACAGCACCGCCTGTCCGCCCTCGCGCGGTACGTGCGACGCCAGCGCGATCATCTGCACGCCCGTCGGATCATGTGTCAGCCCCGTGATGAACGCTCCGCTCATCCCGATCATCGACACGCCGCCGACCACGACGAGGCCAGCCGCCAGCAGAGGCATCCAACGCTTGATCGACACCGTTTGTAGGGCATTGTATATCGTCGCCGCGCCCAATCCCGCGCCGAACAGCATCACCATCACGATGGGCATCGCGGTGGCCTGTGGCATTACCACCCGATGCTGCACAATCAGATACAGGAACGTTGGCAAGACGCACGTAACCGCGATCACCATCTCTCGCCGGAACGGTTTCCCGATCAACGCCACGACGCAGCCCGCTACGCACACCAGCGCCAATACGGGCGTTAGCTCCGTCCCGATGATCGCCAGCGTATCCGCGAAATCGCTGATCAGCCCATCGACTCCGGCAGGCGGCTGCATCAAGAAAGCGGCTTCTGCCCCGCTGAATTCGTGCCAGAAACCCTCCAACGTCGATGGATCGCCGTACACCCAATCCGCGCCAGCCCGCGCCCTTAACGGCAAATACACATAAGGGAGGAACCCGATCAATCCGATGACCACCGCCATGACGACCGTTGCCACTAATCGCCGTCCTTCCGAGCGCAGCACGGGCCACACCGCCAGCAGCAGCCCCGGAGCCAGCAGCGCGATCAACCGATGGTGCGCCACCCCAACACCGCCGACCAGCGCCAGCAGGAAGACGCGTCCGCGTCCTATCTTCGGCGTAGGCCATAGCGCAATCGCCAGCAGCAGCGCCGAGATCGCCAGACTCATGCTGTACACTTCCGCGATCACGTTGTGTATCCAGATCGAGCGTGCCAATCCAAGCAGCAGCGTGCAACCCGCCGCGATCTCCGCCCGTCCCGTGAGTCGATTGAGGATCGCGTAGAAGCCCGCCAGCGCCGCCAAGCCCCACAGCATCGCGTAGATTGCTGGAGCTGTCGCCGCATCCATGCCGATACCACGCAGCACGCTGGTGATGAGGTTGCCGAGGATAGCGAACAGTGGATAGCCCGTATGGTGGATCGTGCCCCACACGTTGAGCGCGACCTGCATCTCGCCTACGTCATCCATGTACGGGCTGATTTCGCCGCTGGCATCCCGTCCACCGCTGATCTGCGTCAGCAGCGTAGATCGATAGACGGTCAGGAGGATGACCAGCGTCACTACGAGCAGAACAGCAGCGCGTTGACGCTCCCATACGCGGCGCATCTTACGCTTTTGCCGTGACCGACGCTTCGGCGGCGTCTTCTGTCTCGACGCGGTTATAGCGGAATAGCAGCGACCCTAGAATGCGGAACGCGCCGGCGATGAACATTACGCCGGGGATGTCGATGGAGATGAATCCCGCCAGCCACGCGCCGATCAGTGGGCACAAGAACGCCATCACGTTGAGCATCGAGTTATACCAGCTCATGATCACGGCGCGTTCTGCCGGTTCAGCCAAATTTAGCATCGTGTTCATGCTAGACAGGTCAACGCCGGGATGCATGATATTCACGAAGAAGTTGGTGAACAGGATGATGTTTAGGTTGGGGAACAACCCTACGCTGACCGGAAATATCCATGTGAACAGGGTCGCCGTGCGGATGCCCCACCCGAACGAATGCCGCCGCAGCAGCCGTTCCCACATCACATACCCGATGATCACGCCGATGTTGGCGACGGCGCTGTTGACGCCCAGCCATTCATCCGTAGCTTTCAGATGATTGATGTAATACACATTGAACAGCGATGCCGCTATCGTCAGCCCGATCTGATACACCGCCATGTTCATCAGCATCCGGCGGATCGGCGGCGACAGGCGAATCGGCTTGTCCTCCGTCAGCGCCTGCACATCCTGAACGCGCAGATTGCGACGGGTCGGGCGGTGCGCGGGGTTAGGCACGCTGATCTTGTTCAGATAGTAACTGCTGCCTAGCACGGTCAGCACCCCGAACACATACATCACCTGATAATTGAGGGGGAAAATGCCCTTTTGCGCTTCGAGAAAGTAACCTACCACCATCGACATGATCGCCACGCCAATCGCCAGAATGATGCTCCGGCGCGAAAACACGAACGAGCGTCGCTTTTCGGGGATCACGTCCGCCAGCATCGCCTGAAACCCGTTGGTGAAGAAGATCGCGGGGATGTTTAGCAGCACGATCCAGATCACGAACCATGTCGCTGCTACCTTCTGATCAGCGATCAACAGCGGCAGCAGTGGCACCAGCAAATATCCCAACCGCATCAGCAGCAGCGCGTTAAAAATCCACGGCTTATGGTTACTGCGGGACTGTAAAAAACGCGCCGATGGGATACTGAAGATCGCCGCTACCAGCGCGGGGCCGGACGTCAGCAGGGCGACCACCTCGTTAGATGCGCCCAACCGGATTGCGAACGCCGAGTTGAAACTAACGATGGATGCTAATATCGAGGCAAAGGCGATCTCCAAATACAGATACCGAATATTGCGCTCGGTGGTATCTTGCGATGGTCGGAATGTGCGTTGGAGCAGTGCTGTAAGCATATCCATCCTGATTTCATGGTCGCCGTGCCGGGGGAACTTTGCCGCGCACTAAATGCTTGGTGCAGTGACGGACGGCAGTTGATACGACTACCATCATCCTCGGCCTCGCCTACCTGACTGATATATTACTTATTTGACTGAGTGACCTGTGACTTGATCTCTTCACCCGCCAGCCATGCGACGGGCATGTGCTCAGTATTATGCGAAATGCCGATATTGCCTAGCTTGTCTAGCATGATAATGCCGCCGTCACCCTGAAAGCGTTCGCTAAACAAACGGATCGCAACGTCGGCGGCGCTCTGGACGTTGAAGGTCGTCATCAGATCAACCGCGCGGAAGCACAAAAGGGCACGCATGATTCCCTCGCCGAGGCCAGTCGCACTCGCCCCACCAATACGGCTGTCCGCGTAGCCGCCCGCGCCCGCAATCGGAGAATCGCCCACGCGTCCCGGCATCTTGCCCCGCACGCCGCCCGTCGAAACTGCGCACGCCATACGTCCTTGTGCATCGACGGCGACCGCGCCCACCGTATCGGCATGTTTGCCTCTGATCTGGCGCTCGGTCAACAGCGACGCCGGATCGATCAGCGGCATTCCTTGCGCTTGAGCGAATCGTTCTGCGCCTACGCCCGCGATGAAGTGGTGCGGCGTCCGCTCCATGATCCACCGTGCCAGCGTGACAGGATGCTCGATCCGCCGCACGCCCGCCACCGCGCCGAACGCTTGCGTATCGCCATCCTGTATCAATGCGTCGAGTTCGATCTCGCCATCGGCGTTGATAGTCGCCCCATGCCCCGCGTTCAAAATAGGCGCGGCTTCGAGCACCAGCACAGCGGCTTCCACCGCGTCCAGCGCCGATCCACCAGCAGTCAGCACAGCTTGCGCACGGGTGACGGCATCGCGGCAGGCGGTTTCCGCCAGCGGATATTCCCAGTCCAGAAAGCGACCCGCTCCGCCGTGAACGATTATTCCGATTGGCACGAAAATCTCCTTAGTGAAGGGCTAATTGCTAATTTAATCTAGGTCTTCTCAACAATATCAAAAATAAGGGCGGCACGCAGGCCGCCACTCGCAGAACTATGGTCATGGGGCGGGTTGCCCGCCCACGAACTCATTTTTTAGGGTTCACCGCCGCCTTCAACAGCGATCCGGCACTGAAGCTGGGACGTTTGCTCGATGGCAATTCTATCCGCTGCATGGTGCGTATATTGATGCCCGCGCGTGGTGCCGCCTCGCGGACTTCGAATGCGCCGAACCCCGTCAACGTCACTTTTTCCCCGTCCTTCAATGCTTCGGTGATGACGGACAGCAGCGTATTCACGACTTTTGCCGTATCTGCCTGCGTCATGCCCGACTCTTTGGCAACACGGGCGATCACTTCTGTCTTCTGCATAGCTATAACTCCTATCGGCAGATAACGTTTCTGCCAATTATACCGTGCCTAAACCGACGCAGAGCCTACTATCGGATGACTGCGATAGAACCTTCTGGCGTCTTGCGTACCTCGATCCGCGCGGGGAACAGGTCGAGCAGTTCCTCGATATGTGTGACGATCAAAATCATATCAAAATCCGCGCGGATGGCGTTGATCGCCTCCACGATGCGTTCCCGTCCGACAGCGTCTTGCGACCCGAATCCCTCATCGATGACCAGCGTTTGCAATCGTCCCCCTGCGCGCCGCGCCAAAAACTGACTGAGCGCGATCCGCAGCGCGAAGTTGATTCGGAATCCCTCGCCACCGCTGAACATATCGTAACTGCGCTGACCGAGTTCATCGCTGATCAAGATGTCCAGCGTCTCTAGCGTACCACCATCTTTGTTAGTACGCTGTGTGTCAAACCGGACAGCCATCCGCCCGTCAGTCATCCGCGTCAGCAGCCGATTCGTGGTTTCCTCTAGCTCTGGGATCGCGGTTTCGATGATCATCGCGGGCACGCCGTTCTTGCTGAATGCCATCTTGAGGTCATCGTATAGCGCGATCTCCTCGATCAATTGGTCGCGCTTTTGCTCCCGTTCAAGGCGGTGTTGTCGCGCTTCACGGATCGCCCGCAGTTTCTGTTCCAATCCGATCTTTTTCTCATCAGCGCCGCGTTCGGTTTGCCGCAGCATCTTTAATTTTTCGTTGCGTTGGAACGCTTCTTTTTCCTGCTCAATCCAATGCCGGATCGTCTCCTTGATCGTGTCGGCTTGTTTGCGTTCCTCATCCAGATGAAATTGCTTCTGCTCCACCTGTGCCGAAAGATGCGCGATGTTCACCTCAACGTCAGCCGCGCTCTCTACCGCCGTTTGGAGTTCGCGCATCTGGGCATCGTATGCCTTTAATTCACCGATCAATGTACGTGCCTGATCATGCAGCGCTTTGTCATAGCCGATCTGCCCGATCTCCTGTTGAAGTACGGCGACGGTTGACCGCAGTTCGACCGCGAACTGCTCCTCAGCCAACTGCGTCTCAAGGCGTTCAGCGGCTTCAATATCCTCATCCAATCGCCCGCCCGCCTCTTGCGCTTTGGCGATGCTTTCATGCACGCGGCCCAAGTCCGCCTTGGCTTTGTCCGCTGCCTTCACCAATTTGCCTAGCCGCGCAATCTCAGCATCATAGTTGGTGATCTCTTGCTCAAGCTCACTGACTCTAGTCTTATTCGCGCGGAAGGTATCCCCGTAAGTTTTCCCTTCCACTTCCAAGCCGTTGACATAATGTTCCCGATGCGAATCATCCACGACCTGTCCGCATGTGGGGCACACTTCCAGCGATTTGACCGTGTCGCGCTTCTTAGCCAGCGCATTCATCTGAGAGCGCAGCGTTTCATTCGTCGTGTTCAACCGCGTGATTTCGTTGGTTAGAGTGGTCTTGGCATCACGTCGTTCTTCCAATTGGCGTTCATGTGCCTTGGCATCCTCGATCTCCGCTTCTGCCACCGCCAACCGCCGCTGTAAATCGGGCAGTTGTGTGTATAACGCCTCGCCCTGCTTGATCCGATCCCGATGGATGCTGATCTGCTGCACCAGCTTGGCGCGTTCGCCGTCCAATTGGCGTTGCATCACTGTGAGCTTGCGTTCATGCTCTGCCCGCAAACTCAAGCAGTTGCTCTGCTCATCGTTGATCGCCCGTGCCTGCTCAAGCTGCCCGAATGCCGCTTCGATCTCTTCTCGCCGCGCGATCACCGCATTGAACGTCGCCAATCGTTTCTGTTGCCGCTCCAATTGGCTCTGGTTATCGCTGAGTTCCTGTTCGTACTGTTTGATACGCCGCTGGATCGCCTGAGCTTCATTTTCGGCGGTTTTACGCTGCTTGGGTGCGTCCGAGATCGCGTCATAATCGGTTTGCGCCGCTTCCACCTCGGCATGGACGCGTTGGCGCTCGGTTTCGGCCTCGGCAAGCTGCTTCAAAATATCAAGTTCGTTGCCCTCATCGCGCGTCAAAGCCTCAATGCTTGCTTGTTGTGCCGCCAATTCCGCGTTTAGTTCATCGAGCTTGACTTTCGCTTGCTTTTCGTAGCGCTCCCAACGATCCAGCCCAAGGATGCTGTACAGCAGGTCTTTACGCTTACCGGGCGTTTTAGACGTGAATGAATCCGCCTTGCCCTGCTGCACGAATGCGGAGTCTACGAATGTCTCGTAATCCAGCTTTAAAAGCCGATTGATCTTGTCTTGTGTCTCCCGCACGGATTCTGTCAGCGACTGGAACTGCTCGGTTTGCGCGTCCCAGAAATAGAAGTACAGGGCGCTCTGCCCCGTCTTCCCGCGCTTATATTCTCGCCGCACGCGGTAGAGTCGATCTTCTTGGCGGAAGTCGAAACTCACGTACATCTCATGCTGCCCAAGATGGATCAGCATATCATCAGCACGGTTCCCCGGTGCGCGTGATCGTCCCCACAGTGCCCACGTCATCGCGTCCAACAGCGATGATTTGCCCGCGCCATTCGCGCCACTGAGCACTGCTAAATCTAGCCCCTCGAAGGAGAGTTCTACTTTGTTTCGGTAAGCAAGGAAATTGCGTAATTCAAGCCGGATGGGGAGCATAAGCCGCTCTGGATACTATCTGAATACATGGATGTTATCTCAGTTTTGCGCTTTTGCATGTGTTAACCGTGCGGCGCGTTAGTCTCGATCACCCGAAACGTCAAATTGATACGCGCGGCGATGGCTTGCTTGGTCTTTGGCACTTGATGTTTCCAGTGATGTTGAGTCGCGCCCGCCATGATCAGCAAACTACCGTGCGTTAATTCGATGCTTCGTCGCAGCACCGGATCTGCCTCTGTGTTTAAACTGAAAAGCCCGTGCCGCGCCCAGACTCAGCGACGCGATCACGGGATTGATGCCTAATTCGGGTTCGTCGTCGCTGTGCCAGCCCACACTGTCGCTGCCATCGCGATAATAATTCAGCAAAACGCTGTTGAATGTCACACCTGCCACCGCCTCGATCCGCTGCTTAAGCGTGATGAGTGGCATGATCCACGCGTTTGGCTGGACGGTGATGCCGGAATACGAATAAGTCGTACCCGCATCGCCATACCATGCGGTCAGGCGCGGCAGCGGCACTGGGCCACCCGGCACGCGGATGGTCTCTTGCTTCCAGTTAATCTCGGAAACGAGGGTGTCGAGGTACGTATCGCTCTCTGCCGCGCTGAGAAAATCGCGGTATAGCGTCACCTGAGCATCGATCATGTCGAGCGATTCACCAATTGGATGAGCCTCAGCAGACATGCGCGTTGTCTCCTCGCACAAGCTACCAGCCGTGCTCCAATCGCACGATCAAGCGCTCTGGCAGGTCAGCGTAACGCATTTTCTCTTGCGTCTTGGCAATCGGGTACGGGATGCGCCGATGCTCCCAGATGGCCTTTTCAACGTCAAGGATCGAGTAAGCCGCGTCAGGGTTCGAGTCGCGCGGTTGTCCCACGCTGCCCGGATTCACGATCAGGCGGTGTCCGTTGAGTTCCAATTCGGTGCGGTACACAGGTTGCACGGCGTCCGTATCGCCCCGTTCAGACATCAGCCGATAAATCACCGGCGTATGTGTGTGCCCCACCAAACAGTATGGCGTTTCGAAGTGCGGGAAGTTCAACGCAGCGATCAGGGGGTCGAGGATGTATTCCCACACTGGTTCGCGTGGGCTGCCATGTGCCAGCGTATACCGTCCGAGCACAAACGTCGTCGGCAAGGCATCCAGATAGCTGATGTTATCGGGGCGCAATGTTTCCTGTGTCCAGTACACCGCCTTACGAGCATCAGCGTTGAAAGTACGAATATCCAACCGCCCCAATGCCGCCCAGTCGTGGTTCCCCGCGAGGCATAAGTGCGGCAGCGTCTTCAGCAAGTCGCAGCATTCATTAGGATCAGGGCCATAGCCAACCACATCGCCCAAACACCATACGTAGTCCCACTCGCCTTTAGCGTCCGCGAGCACCGTTTCAAAAGCAGCGAGGTTGGCGTGAATATCAGAGATGATCAGGACGCGCATAATTTCCGTTCAGTCCGCTTGGAGAATGTCCGTTGTTCAAGACGACTGCAATGTTAGCATGAATCCGCCCATGATGCGAAGTCAGCTTCAGTAAATTTTGCCGGACTTCCGACGGTTGCGCTTTCGAAGCGGGTGCATTTGATACAGTGAGCCAAAACAACAACGCTGAGTCTGCCAAGCAAACCACTTAAACCACCATGACAATGTACTGCTATTTTCTTGCAAAACTTAGCGTTGACCAGCCAGAATCGCTGTGATATACTACCTCCAATCTCCATGAGGAGAGATGGCAGAGTGGTTTATCGCGGCGCTCTTGAAAAGCGTTGTATCCGCAAGGATACCGGGGGTTCGAATCCCTCTCTCTCCGCCTTAACAATTCCATATGTAACTGGCGAGGTGCCAGAGTGGTCGATTGGGGTCGCCTGCTAAGCGATTATGCGGGTTAAAACCGCATCAAGGGTTCGAATCCCTTCCTTCCCGCACAAACGAAAAAGCGCTTCGGACTGAATCCGAAGCGCTTTTTCGTTTTTAATGCTGATCGCTACCTATCTGGGTCTCATCTCAACCTCACTCATGGCGTACCGTGCATATCGAAAATCTCGGATTAGCGATATGCGCTCACCTTCCCACGTTAGCAAGATCACATACGCCGCTCGTGTTACATTTTCCTCAAGATCGTAGCCTAAGATCGCGGCTCGGCCCTCGATCTCCCCGACTGCAAATCGCCAGTCATGCGCGCGTGCGTACCCGCCGAAGTAATTCTTGGCGATTTCGTCCGCGCCCCGCAACTTCGCCCGATTGTACAGTTCTAGCCGCACCTCATCTGTCAGCATTGTGCGTAGTGTCTCGAAGTCACGCGCATTAAACCGATCGACGTACTGCTGCAACAACTCCTGTTCATGTACATTTCGCTTGGATGGCTTGCTGTCATCTTTTACGGCTAATTCACGCAGCCGTGTCCGCCCGCGATGCAGCGCCGCCTTGATTTCCGGTACCGTCGCATCTAGCATCTCCGAGATTTCCGCCAACGAGTACCCCATTACGTCCTTGAAGATGACGCAGCTTCGTTGACGTGGCGCGAGTTTGACAAACAGCGATAACGCGAATGTCGCGATCTCTTTCTCCTCCAATGGCTGATCGGGCTGCGGGGCTATCGGATATTCGTCCAGCAGTTCCAACGCTGTGTCGTTGTTACGCCGCAGATAATCAATCGCCTTATTGTGCGTGATCCTGAACAACCACCCGCGCAGATTGATCTCGTGTTCTAAGGACGCTACCGCCCCATACGCTTTGATCGACGCCTCTTGCACTACGTCCTCGCCATCAATCACCGAGCCAACCATCCTGCTGGCGTAGCGATGCAATTCAGGACGGATGCGCTGGATCAATTCCTCCAGCTCTTGCTGAGTTGTCACGCGTTTTCAACGCTCCATAGTTCAATTCAACGCCGCTAACCCGTTACCCGTGATTCCGTACACCAACCCTTCATGGTATGCGCTGTCCGTTACCAGTGATACCGCACCCTCTCCGACCATTTTCGGCGTCAACGGCGCGCTTCCCATGCGCTCCAAAAATTGCTCTTTAGTGATGCCCTGTCGCGCAGCATACGTTGTCGCAGCAGTATTCCCTAATGCCGTCGCGCCTACAATTTGCTGTGGCACAAGAACCACAAATCGGATGCCCAGAGCTAAAGCATTGGCTTCCTGCTGCAAATATTGTCCTAACAGCAATTGCGTACGTTTAGCTCCTGCGTAACTACCAGAGAGCGGCGACCCATTAAGCGACATTGCCGCGCCGCTCGAAACGATCACGACGACGCTGCCTTGCGGCAAAGGGGCGAGTAGTGCTTCTCGCCCAAAATGGAATGTTGCTTTAACATCCGTTTCCCACGCGCGGTTAAATTGATCCCACGACATCTCATGGATCGGCATCATAGCTGGAATTGCACCCGCGTTCAGCACCAAAATATCCGGTTGGATGTCGCGCACTGTTTGCGCCGCCACCTTCGGGTCACTCGCGTCACCAGTTACAGGATGGACACTTTTTATCTCTTGCTGCAATGCGTCCAGATGTCCGGCATCGCGAGCCAACGCCCATACCATCGCGCCTTCCGCTGCAAAAGTTTCGACGATTGCGCGCCCCAGACCACGGCTCCCGCCCGTCACCAACACCCGCTTATCCTTCAAGTTGATCATGATGAGTTGCCCTTTAGGTTGCTTTTCTCGTTGCATCTCTACAACGAGTAGGCTGGTGAAAAAGGTACGCTTTTGCGATCAACTTCGAAATTCATTTCCAAAAGCCTGCGCTTGTCATATAGACGGCGCAGTTTTTTTGTTTTATCGTGATCATATCAATTCAAATCACACAGTATTTGGACGCTTCATGAATACCGACGCACGATCACGACCCGATTCGACCTACTTCTCGCTTACCACGCTGCCCGCCAACTATCGCCTGATCCGCAAACTTGGTATCGACTCTCCCCGCACCTTCTGGGCGCTGAACATCGCCGCCCTCGTCCCTTTCTTGCTCAGTTTTTGGCTCTTTCTGCAAATTGATGGTCTGCTGAACCTCTACTACCGGGTTTCTGATCCGGTCATCTGGCTCAACAGCACCGAACGCGTCGAACTTTCTTTGGTAGTCATCCCGCTCGTGATTCTGATGTTGGCAATGCATGAACTCTGTCACGGGCTGGCTTACCGCGTTTTTGGGGCAAAACCGCGCTACGGCGTCAATCTGCGCAAATTCGTGGCCTATGCCTCGGCAGAAAATTACTACATCTCGCGGAATGCCTATGTCTTGGTAGCCTTAGCGCCTTTGGTGCTGCTCTCACTGCTAACCGTGATCGGCATAGCGCTGACAGGGGGGACGGTGCGCCTGATCGTCGTGCTGCTCGGTGCTGCCAATGCGGGCGGCGCGATTGGCGATCTGTGGTTCACATGGGTTTGTGTGCGGTTGCCTACCAGCCTTTTAGTGCGTGATCATGGCGATGGAGCCGAACTCTACCTTCCCGCTTCACTTGGGCAGCCCGCTCAAGATCAAGATTGACACGATTGCCGCGAACATAAACAGCATCACGATCAAACACCCGAATCGCAGTACGCACCCGCCGAGCTGTCCGAGCGTGCGTACTGTCACAATCGCCCCGATCACGACGAGGATGCCGAGGATCAGCGCGGTCAAATGACCAAGGCTGATGCCTTCGATGAATGTTGGCTGGGAAAATAGCTGCTGAAATGACTTGATGAGTTCTTCCATATGTCGTGCCCACCTCGATAATTTGTCCCATCGCCCCTCGCCTTGCGGGAGAGGGGGCGGGGGTGAGGGCTAACAACCGCCTCAGCCGCAAAATTTCTATCAGAAATTTTACCTTTTGTAACAACTTTGAGCTACTTTACACTGGACATTTCAGAACGAATTTGCTATAATATTAGGGACGATAAAGTTCAAGATCAGGAAGCCCATGATGAGGTGAAGTGTGATACCCACTCAACTCAAAGACCTACAAGCCAAGAGTCGTAAATTGCAGATTAAGCTGCTCAATCCAGAACGTACAGGCGAACCCTATCGGGCGTTGGTGGAGAGTAGTTCTGCACTCAGTCACTTGGTGACCATCCGCTTCGGGCGTGACGGCAAGATCGACGCAACCTGCACCTGCGCATGGGCAGAACACGGCGGCATCGGATGCAGTCACGTCATCGCGGTACTCAATCACTTGGCGGAACTCAAGCGCTCCAGCCTGAGCTTCTGGCCCACGCAAGAAGAGGCACGCCGTCAAAAGCGCCGCACCTTCCATCTGACCACTCAGCGTGGCGACGATGGTCTCTGGATCACCAGCCGCCATCCCGCCTAGTACCCATCAACTCCACTCGTTGGATCGCGAGCCACGAGTTGTAGTCTGCGCCCGCGTCAGCCTGAATTCCTTCCCGAATTCATACGGACGCGCGGCGCAGTTTTTTCCACTAACCCGATCGGATTTCGCCCCTAATCCTCGCCCCGATTGAGCCTATTCATCACCGCCATCCGTATCTGATCCACACTCAGCCCGTTAGCGCCTAACATATGCATTACCGCCGTATTCCTTTGCTCGGCAAGCCCAAGCAGCATATGCTCCGTCCCGACGTAATCATGCCCAAGTGCGTGAACCTCCGCGCTGGCAAAAACCACGACCTGACGGGCAGCGGCACTGACCAACGGATCGCTTTGTTGGCTCTCCCCGCGTGTACACAACAGACGCGAATGCTCAATACCGATACCAAACTCACTGAGCACACGCCCCGCAAATCCGTCGCCATCGCGCAGCAAGCCGAGCAGCAAATGCGTCGGGCTGATTTCCGCTTGACGCATTGCCACCGCTTCCAGTTTGGCAAATTCCAACGCCGTTCGCGCCCGCCGCGAGAGTGGTAGCTGGTCGCTTCCCGCATCGTCCCAACGCGCAGGTAACGCGAGGCCATCCACTGCCATTTCCTTAGCGAAATCGCCCACCGGATATTGCACTTCGGTCAGATACTCGGCAGGATCAGCCGTATCATCCGCCCCGCGCAAAATAACCTCACGTGCTGGGCCAAGGTAATGGAGACGATGCGCGTTCAAAAACGTGTTCAACGCCGCATACACGCCGCCGAGTTGTTCATAACGGCCATGCAGCAAACAGGTGATCACCCTATCAAGGGCGGGGATCATGCGGATGCTCATCTGCCGTCCGTTGGAGAGCAGAATAGCATCTGGCCTTGCCGTCTCGACCGGAATCGCCACCTCGATATCCAGATCGACATCACGATAACCCGCGTGGTGATACAAGAGGATCGGTGGCGCGCTAACGCTGATCGGCTGTCTACGTAAAGCTGCCCTCACTTCCTCGATCAAACGATCTCTTTCCGTCATGGTGGGCGCGATCTGGCGGATCGATAACACGCGTTGCGAGTCCACTTTCTTCGTCACGATTTCATACGTCGGCATCTGGTTCTCCATGTCAATCTGCCTGAGTCGGATGTCGAGCCTCATCAACCGCGCCTGTGCTTCTTCGATTTCTTGCTGCGCTTCACGTCTTTTCGCTTCCAGCCTCCCGCGCATTTCCTCGGCACTCATCTCACCATTCATCATGGTCGTGATCTGTTCCAGAGCCAATCCCAAATCTTTCAGCGCCAAAATACGATTCAGTCGGGGAAGTTGATCCAGCGTGTAATAGCGATACCCCGTGAATCGATCCACTTCCGCTGGTCTGAACAACCCCAGTTCATCGTAAAATCGCAGTGTCTTGATTGGGACTTGGGCAAGGCGCGAGAAATCGCCAATCTTGAGCATGGCACCTCCAACGCGGCGAAAAAGCTCTCATTCCCTAGCATGGAGTATCCAGTAAATGGAGAGTCAAGAGGGGATTTTCAGACGGCATCCTCTCACGGACACGCCACCAGATTGGGCTGATCGGGGATCGTCACGCTGATTCCCGCCTGATCGGCTTGTGCCTGCAATTGCTGCCGTGCCATCGACCATTGTTCCAGTGCATAGCGCGGAATCCACGACTTGAACGCATCGCGCGCCATCTGGATGAACGCCTCTTTATCGCGGTAGAAAATCCCCGTCGCGATATTCTGATGATAATCTACCGTCAAACTGCTCGGATCGTAGGCGCACAACGCGATGCCGTACTGTTGACTAACCACATCCGCGATGAAGGTCACTTGCGCCGTGCCCGTCACGTCCGCTTGCTGACCGACCAACCGCTCCAACCGCCCTGTGTCACGCTCGTATCGGTATCCGACGTTGACCGCCAGCGTAGTCTGCAAGCGCGGGATCGGCGTTGCGGACGGTGTGATCGTGGGCGTCAAGGTAATCGTCGGCGTGAATGTTGGCAGCGGCGTCAGCGTAATCGATGGCGTGAAGGTGGGAGTGGGCGAATACGTCGGTGTGTTGCTCGGAGTAAAAGTGAATGTGTCCGTCAATGTCGGAGTTGGCGTTGCCGAATAGGTCGCGGTGTTGCTCGGCGTGTAGGTCAGAGTATCCGTCACAGTTGGCGACGGCGTGAAGGTTTGCGTAGGCGTGGGTGAGTAACTCGCCGTATTGCTTGGCGTCAAGGTAGGTGTTTCCGTGACGGTTGGTGATGGCGTAAACGTCGCTGTTGCCGTCGCTGTGATGGTCGAACTCGCTGTGAACGTCAGCGTGATGCTTGGCGTCGGCGTCGGGATCGCGGTATTCGTGTTGACAGCGGTTGGCGTCAGCGTAATGCTGGCAGTTGGCGTTACCGTCTGGGTGATCGTCACCGAAGAGGTCGCCGTCATCGTCTGTGTAATCGTGCGCGTCTGAGTGACAGTTGGTGTGCCCGTCTGTAACGGATTCCCGATCGGCAGCAGTCGTGGCAGCACGATGAACAGGCACAACAGCAGTACCAGTGTCACGAGACCAGTCAGGGAAACAGATCGTCGCGGGGTCAGGGTAGACGTTCCTTCAACTTACGCTGCTCGATGTGATACACTAACCTTATCTCAGAGTACGAACCCTAGTTGGCTGGCGTTGGTAAGGGTTGCCCGATGTTAGCAGATTATCCCTCGCTCCTTGTTACGAAGCTATACATTCCACGCTTGCGCAGTGCGCATGTTTCACGCGCGGCCTTGTTAACCACCTTGGACTCTAATCTAGATCGCAAACTGATCCTCATCGCGGCGGCGGCAGGGTTCGGCAAAACCTCCCTGATCGCGGAATGGAGCGCCCGTCACGCCGAGCATGTTGGCTGGCTGTCTTTGGATGACGGCGACAACGATCCATCACGCTTCTTGGCCTACCTGATCGCGGCCATTCAGACCCGCCGTCCGCACCTCGGGCACGAGTTATTAGCTGCCCTCCAATCACCGCAGCCGCCACCCATCGAGCACGTTCTGCACGCGCTTATCAACCAACTAGCGGGGAGCGCCGCCCCGCTGATTCTCGTACTGGACGATTATCACGTGGTCATCAATCAGGCGGTTCATGCGGCGGTAAGCTTCCTGCTTGACCACGTTCCGCCCGCGATCACGCTGGTCATCCTCACCCGCAGTGATCCCCCTTTAGCGCTTGCCCGCCTACGCGCCAAAAACGATCTCTTGGAACTGCGTGCCGCACAACTGCGCTTCACCATCGACGATGTTGACCAATTTCTGAACACGACCATGCACCTGAATCTGCCCGCCAACGCGATTCAAGCGCTCGAACAGCGTACCGAGGGTTGGATCGTCGGCTTACAGTTGGCGGGCATTGCCATGCAGTCTCATCGCGGCGATCAGCAAACCTTCGTGCGCGAATTTACGGGTAGTCATCATTTTGTGCTGGATTACCTGCTCTCCGAAGTCCTGTCGCAGCAGCCCGAACCGATCCGCCATTTTCTCCTCTACACCTCGATTTTGCATCGGTTGAACAATTCGTTATGCGCTGCGGTGACGCTGCAATCCGACAGCGCCGCCACCTTGGACTATCTTGAACGCAATAATCTCTTTCTGATTCCCCTCGATCAAGCCCGCTATTGGTATCGCTACCATCATCTCTTCGCGGATCTGCTTCAGGCGCGTTTGCAAGCCGATAGTCCCGATCTCATTCCCCAACTGCATCTGCGGGCGGCGCATTGGCATGAACAAAATGGGCACGCGGAAGAGGCCATCACCTATGCATTGGCAGCCAGCGACTTCGACTATGCCGCTCATCTGATCACCGGGCCAGCCATCAGCGTCACACGGCGCGGCGAGGTCGTTACGCTCCTCGATTGGTACAAAACCTTCCCGCCTGCCTTTGTGGCGCAGCAGCCCAATCTCTGTTTGCAATTCGGCATGGCCTTCGCGCTGAACGGACGTTGGAGCGAGGCCGAAACCCTGCTCAACTACATCGATCAAGAAGCGCGTGCGCATCCGGATGCGCTGCTCCCCGGTTCGGCCTATTTACTGGCCTTTTTGGTCGCCAGTTATCGTCAAGACTTGGACAAACTCGCCGCCCTTATGGAGACTCTTTCGACGTCGGCACAGCAAGATCGCGTCGCCAAGCTGACCTTGGGGCTGCTGTGGAGCGTCTACGGCAACTTGCGCGAGGCTTGCCGTCTGATGGCAGAGGCGCAAATCGAAAGTGAACACGCGGGCGATGCACTGCTGGCGATGACTGCGCTCCTTCACCAATGTCTGCACAACGTTTTTCTCGGCAATTTGCAGCAAGGCTATGCCCTCTGTCAGGAAGTCCTCTCTCGTATCCACGATCTAGGCATCATGCTTCCCATGAGCAATCTCGCCTATGCCGCCCTCGGACGCATCTACATCGAATGGAATGAACTGACGCAAGCTGCCGATCATCTGACGCAAGCCGTGCAAACCAGCGAACGCACAGGCTTCGTCACGGGCATGATGTCCAGTGCCACCATGATGCTGGCGGAGGTCAAGCAGGCGCAGTCGGATTCCGAGGCAGCGCAGCGGACGGCGGACGAAGCGATCCGCTACGCCGAACGTTTCGATCCAGCAATTGAGGTGCAGTGGTTGAAAACCTACCAGACACGGCTCTGGGTGCAGCAAGGCAATCTGACCGCATCTGGCGAATGGTTGCGCGTAGTGCGGGATCAGCCGCCAATCGTCTCGATCTTCTATCCCAACAACGTCCAGCCAGTCACGCAAGCCCGCGTCTTGCTAGCGCAGCGCAAAACGGACGAAGCCGTCGCGCTGTTGACCACCTTAGCCGCTGAACCACAGGGCTTGTTCACCGTCGAAGTTTTAGCGCTGTTAGCGATAGCACGGCAAGCGCAGGGCGACATAACGCACGCCTTGTTGATGCTGGAACAAGCCTTGGCGCAGGGTGAGCCGGAAGATCGGATACGTGTCTTTCTTGAACAGGGCGTCGCGATGGCGAAATTACTCACCCGCTTCTGCGAGTCCCATCCCGACCATGCCTTTGCCCAGCGCCTGCTGGCGTTGTTTTCCGCCGCGCCCACCAGCCCACAAGGGATCGATCCTCTCAGTGAACGCGAGATCGAAGTGCTGCGCCTAATTGTGGCGGGCTACTCGAATGAGGAGATCGCCAACAAGCTGACCATCGCCTTGAGCACGGTCAAATGGTACATCAACACGCTCTACGGCAAGCTGCACGTCAAAACCCGTGCTCAGGCCATCGCGCGGACTCACGAACTGCGTCTGGTGGGAATAGATAACTCAGTTCGATTCGAGTGAAGAAGTATGTTAATGTACGATTATCAAGTATATTCTGGTGGAATCCAATTTTTCGGAATTTCAATGTGAACGTTTATGCTGCTTCGTGTACTGACATTTCCAACAGAATAGGCGACTAAGCCATGATTCTTAAGTGCAGTCAAAAATAAATTTAGACGTTGTATATCTGGATAGTTGACAACTGTATCAACAGTTCCGCTTCGCGAAAAATTGAGGCGCAAGCACTCGCTTTCAATATCAGCTATCGATACACCACAAATCCGCTCTCTGGAATGAATAAATCCCATAACATTGCGTTGCCAATCAGAATTATCCATAAATTCCTCCGGTGAATTCATGAGCATAAAAAAGTATAGATGTAATTATTGTATTTCACAATAAATTAGTCCATAGTTTCGCAAGCACACACCTCAGCCTCAAAAACCAAATTTTCAATCAAGTTAATGTATATTTTACCTCATCAAGATGGGTTGGGTCTCTATCTATTTGAGTCGGACGGCGTTGCCGATGATGCCGTGATCTATCCGAAACTGAGTTAGTGACCTAACGCCATGTGCACCGCTTCTAATGCTGCCGCCCATCTTGCAGTTGACACAATCACAGGGTGCGCTATGATCGAATGAAATCACCCGCCCAAATGTTTGGTTTTCCATACAGAACACAAATAATCTCTCATTTGACAAACCGAACATAATCACTTAAACTATCCCCAACTGAGTAAAACGCCCTTGCGGTTTCGGTATTTCTCCGACTCCGCTACAAGTGTCTCTCCTATGCCGATGCGCCGACTCACGACTAGTCCACCGCATCGACATCACAACTGAATAACCCACGATCACACGCGACTACGCCTCCGAGCATCGCCACTGATCAGTGCCCAAAATTCTTCTTCTCTATCAACCGCATATCGTCATCAATCCGAGCTTCGACTAGCCATCAGCGCACATTTGATAATGACATCATCTGTTGTGATGAGCCTGAGTCCCGAAGGGACTTCGTTCTCTAAGCCTGACGTTTCAACGTCGGGCGGCGCTGCCGGGGCGTCTATGTGGCGTCTCGTCTGTTCTTATCCCGTGCGCTTTAGCGTCGGGCGTCAACGTCTATCCGAAACTCGATACTGTTGGCGAACTTGACTAACCATGAGTGGTTAGCGTATCAACTTCCCTCTCCATGGCAATGGAGAGGGACTGAGGGTGAGGCTGTTTTCGTGCGCCAACAGTCTCAAACTGGGGTTGACTAATTTCTTAAACACCGTCAACGTCGGGCGAAGCTACCGATAATGACAGGTGACCTATCTGAATCTGACCTTACTCAGGTAATCCCTTGGTTCCCCCTCTCCGCTTCGCAACGAGGGGGTCAGGGGGTGAGGTCGTCTTGCTCTCTACTAAGCACTAAGCACTCAGGACTAAGCACTTTCTGGAGGTATCTATGGGCTGGCCCACCAAAACCAACGGTGACACCCCGCGACCAACACTCGGCAATCCGGTCTCACTGTTGCCGCCGACTTACCGTCAGCCTGCCTTAACACCGCAGGAAATCGCCAACTTCTGCAATAACGCACCCATAATCGATCCACGTCCCGTGCCATCGCCGGATCAAGGGCGTCTAGTGTCCCCTGCGCCCACCCTAACCGACGAATCCACCTGTGCGTGCCAACCTGTCAGCACCGCACCGATCATCGTCCTCACGAACGAAGACGATTTCACTGAAACGTCAGTCGCCACGGTCAGCCAATCGGTTACCCTGTCCACATCCACCGCCCTCACCCTGCCCGACCCTGACGATCTCGCGGATTTTCTACCCGCACTCATTCCTCCCCTTGACTCCCCTCTCCATGACAATGGAGAAGCGTTGGGGGTGAGGCTCGCGCCAACACATGACTCAAGGTCAGCGGTTCCCTGTCCGGCTTCCGCGCTGCCTTTGCCTTATCTGCCTACTAGTCCCATAGCGGGTATTCTTCAAGCCCCTCGCCTTGCGGGAGAGGGGGCGGGGGTGAGGGCTGTATTGCCTAATCACTCAGGACTAATAGAATACCGACAACGATTATTCCTATCGTACGGACGCCACATGTGGCGTCCATTGAACCTGATGATTAGGTCTAATCAATTTCGGTTATCTATAAGCACGAAGCACTTCTCGCCCGATGATCCCGTTCGCACCAGCCAACGGGATCATCGGGGGGATCATTGGGACGAATCGCTACGCCGTCGCCATCTTCGACGGTGGCATCTGCGAGAGTGGCAATCCACCGAGCACGGCCCAGATCACCAGCGCAACGAGGAAGGCAGCGACAAACGCGATCACTGGCGCGAGGAACAGCGTCAGGAACAGGCCGAGATACACGGTCAGCGATACCACCGTCGCGGTCAGGCTAACCCAGATCTGACGGCGTATATCCTCCACACGGCGCACGAACGGGAAATTGAGCGCGATCAGCGCCACCGACACGAACGCGGTCAGCAGACTAAGTGGGTGGGCCGTCTCCTCACCGCCGAAGCCGTTTGGCGCGGTGAACAGACTGACCGCGATGATAATCCCGATCACCGCCACCATTGCCAACAATACGTGGAGCAGACTCAATCGCTGGACATACCGCCAGAAGGCTGCGTTGAAGCCTTCGCCCTCTGCCGCCCGCAGCGCCCGCACCCGCAAGGTTTGCCGTGTTTGCAGCGCATAGATCGCCAGCGACATTACCGTCGCGACGTAAGGGATCATCTGCGTCAGCATCGACGGGATTTGCAGCGATCCGAGGCGCGTCTCCAGCGCTCCGAACAAGCCGAAGATCAGCGAGGCCACCATCGTGCCCACAGGGTTGTTGTTGCCGAGCAGCGGCGTCGCGAGGGCGATGAACCCGCGCCCGCTGGTCATATCGCGTTGGAACAGCGTCAGGTAGCCCATGCTCATGTGGATGCCGCCCAAGCCCGCCAGCACACCGCTGAGGATCAACGCGGCGTAGCGGGTACGTTGTACGGGAATGCCCACCGACTCCGCTGCCGACGGGTTCTCGCCCACCGCACGCAGGTGCATCCCGAATGGCGTCCGGTACATCAAGAACCAGATCACGAACACAGCCAGAAACGCGATCCATGTCATCGCGCTCTGGTTGCTGAACACGTCAAAGATGAACTGTCCGATGAAAGGGATGCTCTTGATAAACGTGGGCAATTGGATAAACGGGATTTCAAGGCTGGCGAGGGTACTGGTGTTACCACGATCCCCCGTCAGTTCGTACATGATCGCGACGGTGCCCGCCGAACCGAGGATGTTCAGCGCCACGCCGGAAAGGATCAGATCGGTCTTGAACCGCAGATGGAAGATTGCCAGCAGCAGCGCCATCAGCATAGCGACCAGCACGCCCATCAGCAGCCCTAGCCACGGCCCGATGAGCAACCCTGTCTGCTGCCCGAACCATTGCTGGGCATACGCGCTGAATACCACGCCCGTGAAGGCCGATGACAGCATGATGCCTTCTAACCCGATGTTGATCACGCCAGCGCGGTCAGAAATCAACGCCCCCAACGACGGCAGCAAAATCGGCGTCGTCACGCGCAAAATCGAGGCGATGAATGCCGCGCTAAAGATACTCTGGATAATTTGATCGTTCACGACTTCATTCCTCTCTAGGCGGTGGCGGGGTTCGTCTGTGCATCGGCTTGCGGCGTCGGGTTAACTTTGTTAGCCAGCCGTCGCGATTGGAAGAAGGTCGCTAATGCTTCAGCAGTAATCAACAGAATGATCACGGCTTGAATGATGCGCACGACTTCAAAGCTGACATTCGCGTCACGTTCCATGAACTGCGCGCCCGCGCGCAGGTAAGCATACAACAGACCTGTGAACGGGATGACCAGCGGGTTGTTACGTGCCAGCAGCGCCACCACTACGCCTTCGAAAGCGAGGTTGACCGACATATTGATCAGCAGTTGGCGGAAGATGCCCATCGACAAGTGTGCGCCCGCCAATCCCGCCAGTGCGCCGCTGACGCCCATCGCCAGCATGATCGTGCGCTTGGTATTGATCCCGCCGTAGGCCGCGAATTTCTGGTTTGACCCGACCATGCGGATTTCATAGCCGAGCGGTGTCCGTTCGATCAAGACCCAAACCGCGATCACCGCGATGATCACGATGAAGATCGCCCACGTCACCTGAGTATCTTGTACGATCACGGGCAGCAGAGCGTTGGATGGCAGTGTGCTGGAAGCGATATACCCCGCTTCAGGAGGCTTGAGTTGGAAGGTCAAAATCAGCTCGAAAAACCGGATCGCGATGGTGTTCAGCATCAGCGACGACACCAGCTCGTTCGCGCCGAGATAAGCTTTCAACGCGCCGGGGATCAACCCCCACAGGAAACCAGCGATCATCGCTGCTACGATGCATATCGGGATCAGGATCAGGGCGGGCAAGTTAGTGCCTGTCGCCAGCGCAATCGACCCCGATAGCAGCGCACCGAGGTAAATCTGTCCTTCCGCACCGAGTGCGAATTGCCGCGCGCGGAACACGATAGCAATCGCCAACCCGACGAGGATCAGCGTGATGGCGTCCTGTATCCACACGGCCCAGCGGTTTGGCCGTCCCAATGCGCCGAGCAAGAAGGCGTTATAAGCGTTATTGGTCGCTTGCGTAGTTTCAGAGTAAACGAGGCTCAGGCTTGGTGTTTCCGGCTTCACATACACGGTATAGATGCCATCGGCGGGTAGCGTGAAATCAGGGATGATGGCGTCTTTTTCGGTGCGGAGTTGATCCTTATGAGTCTCAATTTGGTCAGCCGTCGATCCCGTCGCGGATGCCAATTCCTTGCCGTCCGCATCCAGCAGCGCTACCTGCACATCCACCAGCGAGCGGCGGCTGGCGGCGAAGGCCAATATATCGACCTTGTCGCCTTTCGTGCCCATGAAGGTGTACTTAGCTTCTGTCAGTGGCTTGGCAACCTTTTCCTTGTTGAATTCGCCACCGCGCACCTGCCCATATTTCAGATCGACCGTTTCAGTCGTCTCCGGCGATACGGCGCTCGAAATCACCACGGTCTTGAACTCCCCGCGTGTGAAGCGGTTAGCCGAGTCGAGGTTGAATAGCGAGGTGACGATATAGCCGAGTATCAGCGCGAAGACGACCGTCAGCGTCACCCGCAGTGCGTTCCATCGCAGTTGCCAGACGAACAGCGCGATGCTGACGCCGACCATCACATTGACCAGCAAGATGCCGGGTGCGCCGGGGGTTGTGTTGATCGACTCCCCTAAGCCATCGAGCGAGCCACCAAATACCTGAATCGTGATGAACAGGCTGACCAGCGCTCCAAGCAAGATAGCAAGGATGGCTAAAGGTGCCCGCTGTGCATTCGTTGAACGTGAGGTCGTGGGTGTCATCGCGAGGCTTCCATTTCTTCATGGGTTTGCTTGTGAGCACCGAGCATATACAGGCCGAGCTTTTCTTCTGTGAGATCAGGCGTGTTCGGCAAGATCGCGACGACCTCGCCGTTGTACATCACCATGATGCGATCCGCCAGCTTCATCACTTCCTGCAAATCGGCGGAGATCAGCAGAATGGCTAAACCTTCGGTACGTTTATTGACCAACTGTTGATGGATGAATTCGATTGCGCCGATGTCAACGCCGCGCGTCGGCTGTGCTGCGATCAACATGCGGGGCGACGACGAAAACTCGCGCGCCACGATCACCTTCTGCATGTTGCCGCCCGACAGCGACCCTATCGGTTGATCGCCGTTGCGCGCCAGAATGC
Source organism: Anaerolineae bacterium (assembly GCA_019637615.1). Classification (GTDB taxonomy): domain Bacteria; phylum Chloroflexota; class Anaerolineae; order Aggregatilineales; family UBA2796; genus JAHBVK01. The sequence continues at coordinate 96,166 of JAHBVJ010000012.1, forward strand.
CGAACTCTTGGATCAGCTTAACCCCGTTCTGTTGAATAGCATCGAGGTTGAGCAGCCCGCCCCGCGCAAATGGTGGGCGATAGTAGCGGTCGATGATCAAGTTGTCTGCGATGCTAGTATCGCGCGAGACACCATTGGTCAGACGGTCTTCGGGAATATGCGTGATGTGCGATTCACGCACTTTACGTGGCCCTTGGTTGAGGATGGACGTGCCATCAATCGTTGCGCTGCCTGCGGTTGCGTTGCGCAGCCCCGTTAGCACCTCGACCAATTCGGTCTGCCCATTGCCTTCCACGCCTGCGATGCCCAAAATTTCGGACTCGTAGACGTTGAACGAGACATGATGGACGACCGCCCGTCCTGCTTCGTTAGCATAAGTCAGATCGCGTACTTCAAGCGTTGGCTTGCCGTGTGTGACGGGTGGCTTATCGACGACCATGAACACTTCGCGCCCGACCATCATGCGCGCCAGTTCGGGGATGCTGGTATCCTTGGTGTTGACCGTGCCGACGGTTTGCGCCGCCCGCATCACCGTCACGCGATCCGAAATCTCCATCACTTCGCGCAGCTTATGCGTGATGAAGATGACCGTCTTGCCCTCCGCCACCAGATTGCGGATGGCGGCGAACAGATCGTTAGTCTCTTTCGGCGTCAGCACGGCGGTTGGCTCATCGAGGATCAAGATTTCTGCACCGCGATACAGCGCCTTCAAGATTTCAACGCGCTGCCGCATTCCCACTGGGATTGCCTCGATCTTGGCGGTAGGCTCGACTACCAAGCCATATGTCTTTGACAAATTCTGTGTGTCTTGGATGGCCTTCTGGCGATCCACCACGATGCCGCGTTTAGGTTCGCGTCCAAGCGCGATATTTTCCGCGACCGTGAACGAATCGACGAGCATGAAATTCTGATGCACCATCCCGATTCCCAGATCGATAGCCTTGTGCGGGTTATCGATCACGGTAGGCTGACCGCGTAAAACGATCTGCCCGGAGGTAGGTTGTTCCAGCCCATACAGAATCTTCATCAGGGTAGATTTGCCCGCGCCGTTTTCCCCGACGATGGCATGAATTTCCCCTTTGTCGATGGCGAGTGAAACGTTGTTATTGGCGCGCGTCCCGTTCGGGTAAACCTTGACGATACTGTGCGCTTCTAAGATCGATGAATGTGCCATCACCTTGACCCTTGACTAAGTTCCTGCAATCGTTTCAAGCGTTGTGGTTCATGTGTCGCCAACCACGTATCTTGACTGAGTTCTTGATAGGCGCGGGCGAAATACGGCGCTGCGGCCTGTGTGTCGCCCTGTAACAGCAAACATTCGCCCAGTTCTTCGTTCACGTAACCATCAGCCTTCGGCTCAAGCTCACGCAAAATAACTAAGGCTGCATCAATGCGCTTTAATGAACGTAAACAACGTGCCACCGCGTAACGGGCGATTATCGTCGCGCGTTCTTGCCCTTGTCCTTGTCGCCACTCAACGCCATGCTGAAACATGACCAACGCCTGCTCGTATTGTCCCATGTCGTGATACGTCCAGCCAATATTGTTGTAGAGCGGCCCCCGCCATGACTGGGATTGTAGCTGCTTGGAGCCTTCAACGAATTCCAGTGCCTTCAGGTTCCACGCCAAACCTTTGTCGGGCGGTTCGCTAATGCCCAGCATATGGGCAGCATCGATAGCGTAATAATCTTCGCCTAACTGTGCTGCCAGTTCGAACGCCTCGTGGAACAGCGGGCTGGCTTGCGCCGGTTGCCCCGATGAATTCAGCACTCTGCCTAGTTCCAACAAATAGCGCACACGTGCCAGCGGCGTTTTGGGCGTTAGCTGATAACTAACTTGATTGAGGGTTTGACGTGCCAACGCAAAGTTGCCTTGGATGCCCTGCGCACGCGCCAACTGCGTCATAACTTGTAAGTAATAATCGGCGGGAGCACCCTTCACGGTAGCTAAAATATCTCGAAAGCGCTGTTCGCTAACGGCAGGTTGCTGGTAATCCCACACTGAGTCGAAATTGAAATAATCAGTCATAGCTAAAATAGCTAAAAAGGTGAGGCCAAAAATAAAAAGCGGTCTGGGAAAATCAGGTGTTGCACCGCGATCATCCCAGACCTACATGACTTCTAACTCACGTTATTTGGACATGAACGGGGTCATATCGAACTTCATCTCTGGCATACCCGAGCAGTCCTTGGCGACCTTGGCGGCGCTGGCTTCGTCAGCGAACACCGTATTCACCTTGATGTCGCCCTTGGAGACGGCTTCCGTCACGGCGGCGATCAACTTCTGAACGTTCTCAGGCGTGGCCTTCGTGTATATGTCGTTCACCGACAAGCTAACGCCACCCTCAGCCAGACCGAGGTTTTCGGCCTTACCGAGCGGCAAGTTGCCTTCCTGATACAGCTTCGCAGCGCGTACCAGCGAGTTATCGACATTCTTCTGCATTGAGGTCAAAACGCGCGCGGCCTGATCCGGATCGGTTTCCATGATGATGGTGGCCTGATCGGAGTCAACGCCAATGGCGTACTTATTCTGTTCCTTCGCCGCTTCGAACACGCCTACGCCCGTGCCGCCAGCGATCTGGAACACAATGTCGGCTTTCTGCTCGTACATCGCCAGAGCAATTTCCTTGCCCTTAGCAGGATCGTTCCAGCCGCCCGCGTATTGGACGAGGAATTGCGAGCTGCTGTTGACGAGGCAAGCGCCCTGTTGATAACCAACGATAAAGTCGTTGATCACGGGGATGTCCTGACCACCCACGGCACCGATCACGGCGTCAGGGTTCATGCCGTCAAGGCTGCTGGTGGTCATCGCGGCGGCATACACACCGGCGAGGAACGAACCTTGATTCTGTGCATAGGTGATGGAATACACGTTTTTGCAGGCATCCTTGCACAGGTCTTTGTTATCATAAGCCATCGAGGCATCGAAGAAAATGAACACCTTGTCTGGGTATTTATCTGCATATTTTGCCAGATAATCAACCATCTGGAACGTGCCTGCGATCAGGACATCATACTTGTCAGTATTCGCCATCGCGTCCGCCAGACCGCTTTCCCAGTTTTGAGGATCGACGCCGAGTTCAATCGTGTTCACTTCAGCGTTGTACTCATCGGCGATCTTCTCGACACCACGTTCACCGGAGTCGAAGAATGACTTATCGCCCAGAACACCGTTGACCACGTAGGTGATACGCATCGGTTTGTCCTGAGCACGGGCGGGAGCAGCAATAGCCGCAGCGCCGAGCAAGGCAACGACGAGCATCAAAGATATTATTTTGCTTCGACACATAATGTTTAGCTCCTAAAGGGTATTCATTTCTCCGTGTGGAGACAAAACCTTTGGTAGGGTAGAGACTACTTCGTATATGATAGCTTGTCAATAACCTTCGGCCTCAGCTTTGCACGAATTTTAGCCGTGAAAATGTAGATAGGTTGCCGAGGGTTAGGATGACATGAAGATGTAGGAGGGATAGTAGCAAACGAAATGCACAGAATGCTTGCCACACGCTGAAACCGGCAAATTTTCTGATCCTGATGTTGGTGTAATCAACACCAAGTCTATCAACAAAAAACCTAGTCGATGACTAGGTTTTTATCTGAGCGGGCGACGGGATTCGAACCCGTGACCTTCTCCTTGGCAAGCAGTTACTCAGCTTTCCCCACACAGATCACTCCGACAATTTCAATGTTTGGAGCAGATCATGAATCCTACTATCAAACCGAAGCAGACTTTCAGTGAATTCCTCAGTCAGCGCCTAACCACCAAGGAACGGAGCCAGATCGTCTTTTTGACGTTTGGGCTGATCGCGATCCTTGCGCTCGCCTTTATGGTCAAGGCCGAGTTTGGCGCGTTGATCGCTATAGTCGTGGGTCTCGTCCTTCTCGTGACCTATTTCTACATCCGTGGCTTATGGCTGAAAAGCCTTAACCGATAGCCTGAACGAGAGCGCAGTTGCAGCAACCCGCTATACAACTGCGCTCCCACGGAGCACATTATGCACGACCACAAACACCACACAACACGAGCAGCGATCCTATTAATAACTGTGCTCACTTTATTGGTGGGGTTGCAACCTATCCCCGCGCAAGCATTGACCTATCCGCAGGTCATTTTACTCTCGCAGCCAGAGCGGTACGCACGATTAGATGAAACCAGCGGAACGATCATCACCGATCTCGCCTATGGCATAAATGGTTCTTATTCGTCGGTTACGCTCAATCAATCTGGTGCTATCTACGACGGCAATCCCGGAATTCTTACAGGATCGGGATCGGTAACGTATCCATCAATTGGGCTTGTTGGGCATTCTTACGCGTGCGAGGCATGGTTTAAGGTTGCATCGACACCAGCAAACAACGCGGTGCGGTCTATATGCAACCTATCGGTTTCCGGCGGGGAATCATGGTACGTGAATCTCGGCTACAACACTGCGCAAGGGTACAAGTTGACCTTTGGACACCTTACCACCTTGCAACTCGCCACTGCCGTAACCCCCGACGCTTGGCATCACATGGTATGCCAATTCAATTACACCACGAATTACGTTGAAATCTACTTGGATACAACGCTAATCGCCAACTTCGCAGATAGCTCGTTTACCACCGCCAATGCTCGCCTCACAGCGGGCAACAGTGCCACGACCATGACCTTTTACCTAGATGAGATCGCCTACTATCACCACACGCTTACAGTAGGGGAGATCAATAACCACTACGCGGCAGCAGCAGCAGCGTTCGTTACCGCCACGCCAACTATCACCGAAACTCCCACGATCACGCCAACATCGACTAACACGCCGACCCCAACACCACCCGCCGAATTCCCGATCACCGTGGGCAGCTATCAGGGCTTTGTATCTCTCTCTGTGAGTGCTGGCGAGGCCGCGAGCGTGATCGTCTCAACAATGCTGCTGGTGGGCGTGCTGTTTGCCATCGGTCTCTATCTCATACGTTGGCGAAGACGGTGAGAAGTGCATTAGAAGGAAAGAGGCGCACATGGCAAGACCAAAGCAACATCAATCACCTGCTGAAAAGCAGAAAGCATATCGACAACGAAAGGCACAAGCATTACGTAACGCCGCTGTGTTACGTAACGATCCACAATCGCTCAAAGTGGCTCGTATGCCGATCCGCTATTACGGAGGAAAAACATCCCTCGCCGAATGGATCATCACCCAGATTCCACCACACACCTGTTACGTAGAACCATTTTGTGGTGGGGCTTCCGTAATTCTAAGCAAATTGCCATCCAAGCATGAGGTAATGAACGACCTTAACCGTGATGTGATCAATTTTTTCACCCAGCTGCGTACCAACACAGAAGCACTGATCCGGGCGATCTGGTGTACGCCATATGCCCGTGAGGAGCTTAGACTAGCGCGATCTAGAGAACAGTGTGATCCGTTGGAACAGGCGCGGCGATTCTACGTCCGGCAGTGGCAGTCATTTGGATCGTGTGTTGGGAAATCTTCCACAGGTTGGCGGTTCCAGATTGGTGCCGGAGACAGTCGCGCCAGCGCAACCAAATTATGGAATGAAACCGAGCACCTTTGGACAGTCGCAGCACGTCTCAAACTCGTACAAATCGAGTGTGATGATGCTTTCAAGGTAATTCAACGTTTTGACAGTCCACAAACCGTGTTTTACCTTGATCCCCCATATGTTCACTCAACCCGCTATCACAACAGCACGGACAAAGGATATGCACACGAGATGAACGATGATGATCATCGCCGTCTTTCTGTATTGGTAAAATCGGTGCAAGGAATGGTGCTTTTGTCAGGGTATCAATCTGAGCTTTACGATGAGCTTTTTGAAGATTGGCATTGTGTCAAGCACGAGGCCAAAAACATTCGTGGGCAGCAAGAAATCGAGTGTTTATGGTTATCTCCAAATGCAACCGCCATGCATCATTTACCAATGTTTCAGGAGAAAAATACTCATGCAACCGCACGAACATGACTACACGGCGTTTTCGGGCACGTACAATCAGGAAACGTATGAGGAGGGGCGACTAGAGAAGTGCTCAATTTGTGGTGCGATTCGCTATATGGAGATTCCTGAACAGATTCCTGTCTATAACGTTGTATTTGACTATCTCGACAAAGCCTATATTTGCCGAACATTAGAAGATTTAACTGATCTTCTTGAGGATGCGTTACCAGTTGAGGATAGCGACGAAGGAACGGTAGCCATCATCACGATAAAGCTCATGACCCAAGATGAGCTTGACGCATTACCCGATAGTGATGAAGAAACTTAGCCCATCTTTGCATGACGTTCTGATAGAAATCCCGCCGTCTAACCTCTCTCACGGCGGGAGTGACAGCAAAACCGTTAGTGCTCACTCTCGTTGCGCATAATTCTATACCCTCGTTACAATGTGAAAGGCTGATAATTGTCACTCTCAAGGTAATCCTAGATGGCTCACCTATTTTTCTCTTATGCCCATAAAGATGCAGAGCGTATTTACCCAATCCACCGCAAAATGGAAGCTATTCTAGGTCGCAAGATGTGGATTGACCGTATCGGCTTGCGGCAGGGCATCGAGTGGGAGAATGCCATCAAGCGCGGGATAGATCAAAGTTACGGCGTGATCTTTGCGGTAACGAAAACCTTTGTCACTCGCGACTTTATCTTGAAAAAAGAAATCCCGTGGTCAATCGACACGTTCAAAGATCGTCAAGGGCCGCTGCTATTCGTGTTGCGCTTGGATGATGTGGAGTTGCCGCCCGACTTGAAAGCCCTACCTGACTACCAATGTCAGGTCATTGATGCCTATGCCTCAGACGCGAATCTAGAAGCCATCTGCAACGCGTTGAAGTTGCCCGCCGAGCAAGAGGGAAATCAGCCGTTTTATGTAAGTTGGCCCCGCCTGCAAAACTTCAAAGGTCGCGACCAAACCCTAGACAACTTGCATCAACAGCTTATTGGTGGAGCAGTTGGCGTTAATTCTCGCATCTCAGCAGGTTTGTACGGCATGGGTGGGATCGGTAAGACACAACTTGCTGTGGAATACGCCTATCGTTATCGCTATTACTATCCGACAGGCGTGTATTGGATCAACGCCGCAGCGGATTGGTCGCAAGAACTGGTGGCATTGGCAGATCGCCTTGGCTTGGAACCCACCGATAAAAGCGACAGTGACCGAGCGAGGCAGAAGATCATCGCGTTGGAGCGCTACCTTAAACAGCAAGCGTCAAATGAAGATGGCGATGCGCTGATCGTGATGGATAACGTCGAAACCCCCAAGGAAGTCACGACACGTAAGCTAAATAATGGTGCAACTATGATCGGTGTTGCATCAAGTTTTTGTGCGCAGGCACGCGCTCGCTTACTCATCACCACGCGACGCCAAGATCTGCCGGAAGAACTTGCAAAGGTTGAGATCAATGTACTAGATCCACGAGATGCCCGCGATGTTCTACTGGATGCGCGCCCCACTGAATCTGATACCGCTGGCATAGATGAGCTTTGCAAGGCTGTCGGCTATTTACCACTACCATTGGGTTGGTTCGCCGCCGCATTACGAAAAAGGCCCAAGTTAACTCCTTCCCAATTGAGGAACGAACTACGACGACAAGGCATTGAAAATGTGATCTCTGTACTCCGCAAGCAAAATATAGAGTTAGGTACTCCACAAGAATACGAAGCACTAACAGGCATTGCATTCAATTGGCAATACAACTCGGCCTTGCAAGCCAATACGGATGCCAAAACGCTGCTGTCTTTAGCTGCTGCTTTTCCAGAGGCAGCACAAATCCCTCTGGCTCGCCTGAGACTTCTGTCCGGTTTATCTGCTGAAGAAAGCCTTGATCTAAGCCCATTCGAGAGTGCATTACAAGCGTTGATAGATAGCAGTCTGGTGGAATTACTTAATGAAGCCCAACTACGGCTTCACCCATTGGTACGCGAGTTTGTGCGTAGCAAAGTGGACACACAATCCGCCTTACGGGTAGGCGCTGAACGGATAGTAGAAGCCTATCGCACACCACAAGTACTGGCAGACGAAGCGGAAGCCCGTGGGTTTGATGCCCTACTGAGCGATTTGCGAGAAACTGACGACGCAGTGAGTACGCCGCTGGATTCCCTCATCGCGCTGAAACGTCTATTTCTCTTGGAGGAACCGAACCTAATCACCTTGCCGGAGGCGATGGGAGGCATATTCGTCATTCAACAGATTCGCGACCGAGCTTATCATGAGGTCGATGCCACACTCGTGTCAATTTGTGATAACTGGTTGAATGGAAAAGCACATATCAATCATATTGGGCCAAGTCACTACCCAAAAAACAAAGCCCTACTTCGTATCCTGAGTAAGCATACTGGCAGGGTGAACGGCGCGCTGGCGCTAGACGATGGACGGCTGCTGTCGTGGGCGGGTGACAAGACCTTGCGGCTGTGGAGCAGGGATGGGCAAGCCCTAACCACCCTTGAAGGGCATACCGGCAGTGTGACCGGCGCGCTGGCACTAGACGATGGACGGCTGCTATCGTGGGCGGGTGACAACACCTTGCGGCTGTGGAGCAGGGACGGGCAAGCCCTGACCACCCTTGAAGGGCATACCGGCAGTGTGAACGGCGCGCTGGCACGGGGCGATGGACGGCTGCTGTCGTGGGCGGGTGACAAGACCTTGCGGCTGTGGAGCAGTGAGGGGCAAGCCCTGACCACCCTTGAAGGGCATACCGGCAGTGTGAACGGCGCGCTGGCACTAGACGATGGACGGCTGCTGTCGTGGGCGGGTGAAATATTTAGTTCGGACAACACCTTGCGGCTGTGGAGCAGTGAGGGGCAAGCCCTGACCACCCTTGAAGGGCATACCAGCAGGGTGAACGGCGCGCTGGCACGGGGCGATGGACGGCAGCTGTCGTGGTCAGATGACAAGACCTTGCGGCTGTGGAGCAGTCAAGGAACTTTATTACTGGTCTATTACACCGATGCTCCTATTTCATGTTGTGTTGTTGCTGCACCTAACGTCTTTTTAGTCGGTAATGGTCAAGGACATGTGCTGTTCTTACGCGTCTTCGGATAAACTGACGTGCATCAGATTCTACGTCGCATGACATTCTGATAGAAATCCCGCCGTCTATCTTCTCTCGCGGCGGGAGTCGCATCCAGACCCGCCCGCCGCTGCTTCGCCTTTGGTCCCGCAAGCGTACCACGTTCCCCGCTCTTGTATTGACTGTATACAATGTCGAGATAGCCGCCCGTAGAGATTTTCTCTAGCCGCTCAGTTTGGGCAGGAGTCAGCCGGACGCCACCAGACCGGGCCGCGATCAAGATCGCCACAGCTTCCGCAGCCTCAGCCCGGTTAATTCTCTGTTCAGCAGTGCGAGGCGATATTAGCCGCCCCGACGCCGCCGCCTGATTCTGTACTTCTTTAACGTAGTAAGATCGCGGAGCTTCCGCCGCCGCTTGCGTCTGTTTAACCTTTGCCGCCGCCGCCTGTTTGGTACTTTCCTTTTTGACCACGATCTGCGCGTCATCGTCATAATCTACAAGGTCAAGTTGAAAGAGCGCCATTTGAACGTTACCCGGCTCATTTTCAGCAAAATAGCGCAGGGTATCAATATCGCGGATATTGCGCCCCTTCTGGACTTGCCCGCCGTACCGCAACCGCCTATTTTGGCTGAGGTAGCTCTTGTACTGAGCCATCCAGCACCCCCCGCTTACGATCTGACTCCTCAGCAAGCCAGATATACGCATTTTTTAGGCAGTGATCGCGACAGGCCCGCCCACCGCCATACACCACGAACAGGATCGATGTTGTACCCGCCCGCTCAACCGCCAAGTTGTACTCAGCGTCGAGTAAGTCAAGGTGATCCGCACTTCCCCGCGTGCAATAAGCTTTCCATCCTTTGGGAACACCCATCAGATTCAGCTTTGCGAAAGACGGATGCACATTCATATCCACGAACACCCGTATACCCAACGATTGCCACCAGCGAGCGAGCCAACGTTTTTGGTAAACCTTGTATGCAGCCACCGCCCCCGGCATGTTGGCAACCGTGGTAAAGTTTAGCTCAACCACATTGATAGGTTGGCAGTTGGGCACACCAGACGGATCGCGCCAGCACTTTTCAAAGCGGTAATCATCCACATAAAAGAGGATCGTCCCCCCGTATACCTTGTTGCGGGCTGTAGCGCCCCACACGGTGAGGGGATGCTCAACCGTCAGCGCTTGCATGTTGGGATCGAGCAGCGGAATGCCGCCCGTGTTGTCGGTCGCCCACACCGCCGTGAATGGCACATCAGCGAGCGAGAATGTTTGTTGTTTAGCCATGAAATGCCTCCATTGATTCCTTTAGTGCCTTGAGTTTTGCCAATCGTTCAGGATCGGTGCAATCCTGAATCTGAGAATCAACGCTCACACTGAGACCAGCCCGCCCGACCTTGCCCATCTTATCCAACCGAGCCGCGAACGCAGCCGGATCATCCTCCCCATGTGCCTTTAGCGCTTTTTCAACCAGCAGGTTGATTTGTATATCCCCAACCCAAAAACCTTTAAGGCCATCGAACACCGCCCGCGCCTTATCTTCTACCATCCCGCCCACGACCTGATTAAGCCGTTTTACTTTGTCGTCCATTGAACATCTCCCTTTGTGACTTATCCGCAGCGAGAAGCCGCCGCAGCTCATCTACATCCTGACATTTGTGATAGCCTGCCAACACACAATCGAGTAATCCGGTAGGGTGGGCAGGGTCTACCGCCCCCAACCGCCTGCAAAACTTGCCCCGCTCCCATTCCAATCTCGCATAAACATATGCGGAATTTTTCTTAACATTCCAATCAATATGGATAAATCCGTTGACGCGAGCAGAATTCAACGTCCGATCAGACTTTCCGCATACACGATTCCGCTTACTTTGGTTTGCCGCCATACCCTAGCTTGTCCGTCCTGTCTTGTCCCCACTTCAATTGTGGAAGGCCGTATTTTCTGACCTTCAAAAAGAAGCGGATCACCGCATAAGAGACGAGGGCAAATATCAAATGCCACGCCGTGCAAAACAGCCACATATTAGCTTCAGTCATGATTCCCGTTCCCGTTACCTTTCATTCTGGATATCCTCAATTCCGCCAACTCCCTACGAGCAGCCCGCACCCGATCACGCTCACTGATCGCCCGATCAGTTGCTGATCGATCACCTTGATTACCTGCTTGATCGTCGTTTGTAGGAACGTCTAGATAAATTTGCCCGCCACCTTCACCCGTCTCCGGGTTGAATACTTCCAACCAGATGCGATCTACAGGCTCAATCACATCAGCGGGCAGCACTGGCGTGAAGGTCAATTGAGGGCCTTTGAACTTGACGCCGTAGCGTTGACCAGCGAGCACGATCTCAGTCACCGCCCGCATATCTTGTATGAATGCTTCGATCTGTTTTTTGGAGATCACGAAGTTCTCAGCTTGGATTGCATCCTTTAGCGCCTTGCCCGTACACGATCCGCCCAACTTTTCAACGATAAAGCGAGCCATCGCGTCACGCTCAACTGCCAAGTAGTTCCCTTGCCACGTCACCAGACCCGCCGCCCGTGTTTGGGCGACGCGCACCGCAAACCGCACATCGTCATCGGTGCAGAGCGGAGTCTGAATTTCTTCTAATTCGGGCTTGAACCGGTAGAGCATTCTCCCCGGCACAGGTGGCAGCTTGGAGCACTCCGGCCCATCAATGATCACCTTGGATTGATCGCGGTTCTGTGTGCGCCCGCCGATGATCAGCCCCATGTTGATCTTGATGGCGTTAGGCACGACTTCCACAGCGGGCCGCTGAGTACAGAGCACCAGATGGATACCCACCGCGCGCGAGAGTTGCGATATGCGGATCACCAGCTCGCGGAATTCCTCGCGTTGTTTCCGGTTTATCGCCAACGTCAGCTCGCTAAATTCATCGATCACGCATACCAGCCGGGGCAGCTTGCGATCAGGATTCATCTGATTCCAAGCGCTCAACTCGCGTGCATGATCTTCTAGCAGCCACGTGCGCTCATGGACTTCTTTTAGCAGATAGCGCAGCACTTGGATCGCACCTTCAACCGTGGAGATAACACCCTCTGGACACTCCGATTCAGGCGGAGGGATAAATAGGTGCGGACTCTTTTTGTAAAAGCTGAATTCCAACCGCTTCAGGTCGATGAGAATGAGCCGGAGATCAGCAGGCTCGACGTTCATACTCCAACCGCTCAGGATCGCGTTGAGGATGTTCGACTTGCCGGAGCCGGACGCGCCCGCGATCAGGACATGGAAACACTTAGCAAGGTCTACCATGTGGACAGTCCGGTTAGGGTGCCCGACGCCGAGCAGGATTGGAGCCACCGACGAATCAACCGGATAATGCTCAGTCATCGATCTGAACAAGACCTTGCCCGGCAGCCCGCCCACCCCTTCTAGCCTATCCACGATCACCCAGACCCCTTTTTCGGGATCGTCCGTCAGCTTGTCCCCGAAAAACGAAATCTTGCGGTCGGTCTGTTTTTGTAGCTCGAATTGAGCGTCCTCATTGACCAGATCAGCCACATCCACACGGAACGGGAGTCTGTTTTGGTGCCCAAGCAGCGTTTTACTGGACACTAGAATCTGATAGTAGATGCGCTCAACCGAGACCTTGACCCGCGAAAATTTCACGCGCCGAATCTTTCGTCGCCGCCGCGCCGCCTTGCCATCCACATCCGCCATCAGCAGCATCGGATCGCCCCGCTTAGGTATCCATGCTTCACCGCGCCGCGTCCAGCAGTCAACGATCAGCTTTCCGTATTTTTTGGCCTCGAAGCGGAGGAGCTTTTTAAGCGCCCGCTTTTCCCGCGCCCGTTCGCGAGCCTCTATTGCCAACTGGTGACGGAAGCGCAGCAGTTCAGCCGCCGATCCCCGTGCCAATGGCGCACGCAGCGGATAGAGAACCATCTCAACCCGCGATAAAGGCTTGACGATCTCCGGGGTCTCACTCATTGCAGCAACCAGATCGAACTACGCAGGACATAGCCGTAAACGTCTTTGGTAAACACCACCGTAGGTTGAAGCGATTCCCCCACCGCGATAAGGTCTAATTCAGCTTGGCTAGTGGTAGCAGTCGTGGCGAACAGCCACCAGACCCGCCCGCCATGTTCGCGAGCCAACCGCAGCGCCTGATCCAACGTCCCCAAGGGCACCCCAAAGGCATCCTTGGTGATGGAAACAATCGAATGATTCAGATCGTCTGTATCTTTCCACACCACATAGGGAACATCAGGCATGTAGTAGGTCGTTAAGGTCGTGGTATCAACCGCGCTGAAGAACAGCACATCACCAGCTCGCCACCCATCCCGCACAGGCTGAAGATGCTTGTAAATGCTGTCACGTCCGCTCTCTGTGAAATAATGGGAGAACAGCCCGATCAGTAGTGCCGGAATCACCAGCCCACGCGCCACCAACGCGTTATCCCGTCCCAAGTGCAGCAGCGTATACGCCCACATGATCATGAGGATCATGGTCGAGGGTAGCAGTGCCCGCGCCAAGAACACGTTACGCCACAGCATCGAGGCCGCGATCATCAGCAGCGGAGTGCCCACCGCCACCACGAACACGATCAACCCGTCGCGACGGTACAGCCACCGCCGACAGTTGATCAGCGACACGAACGAGATTCCGAACGAGACGCCGTAAAGCGACAACTGGAAAATATCGGAGAGCCGCACGCCCATTGTCATGCGAGGCAGCGCGAACAGCGCCCCGCCTGCCGTCAGTGGCTCAAGCCAGAACCCCGATCCCATCGTCTTCGCTTGACCGAGAATCACCGCGCCCCACGGAAGCCACGCCGCACCCACCGACGCCAACGCCAGCACGGGCTTGACCATTTGCCGCCAGACGCGCCCGCGCGTGAGCAGCAGACCAAGACCCAACGACGCCACATAAAACAACGCGAGATTTTGCGTGTAGACCGCGCCGACGGATGCAACCGCCATCAGCAGCCACCACTCACGGATCGCTGCGATGGTTGCCGTCAGCACGAACACCGCTAACAGCGGATACATACGGGCATCTTGCGAGTAATAGAGTGCAGCGGGCATGATCGCCGTCATCAGGCCAGCGAGGAACGCCGTTGACCGCTCCAATTTGAGATCGAGTGCCAGACGGTAGATCAGCAGCACGCCAACCACACCGAGGATCGCGCTAGGTGCTCTCAGCGCCCACTCAGACGATCCGAGCAACCGCACGTTGAGCGCTTCGATAAGGTAAAACAACGGTGGGTGGACATCGCCCCGGATTGCTTGCCACATATGCGACCAGTCCAGATTGACGACCCGCGCCGTAAATGTTTCGTCATACCAAAGATTCTCTACACCAAGATTCAGGAAGCGCAGCACCGCCGCGATCCCCGCCAACCACACCCACGACCTACGCCCGCCTGCAAAACTTACCAGCCGATTCATGCCGACCTCTATAAATGATTGACGAGGGGAATCACGATCCCGACGATGAACAGTAGAAACGCGACGAAACGCGCCACTGCCATAGGCCGGGGATAGGTGCGGAAATTGTGAAGCCACAGCACAACGACCAACGCCGCTAATGCGATCCACACGATAGGCGTGTCGCGACGTGCAGCGAGAAGATCAAGCCACGCTTGCCAATTAGGAAACCCGCTCATCGAGCAGCGCCCTCCCGGCTTCTAAGATTTCAATATGGTAGGGATAACCGCGCATCGCCTGAGACACCGCAATAGCCTTACACGCTCGCAGCGCCTTTAGATGTGTACGGATCGTGCGATCCGATAATCCAGTATGTGACTGAATCTGAATAACTTTGATAGGCCGACGTGAGCCATATTTAGCGATGGCTCGCAGTACGTCTAGCTGATTGTCATCAAAGCGAACGCCCATACAGACATAACCAACAATACCCCCTACGGACATTTTAACGAGTTTCACAAACGAACCCCGGCAAATTGCCGGACTTCTCCTCAACTGCCCCATAACCTAATAAGTAACTGAGGCAATAGGACGCCACCACAGGACGCCACGATGCAGATCGACCCTCAATTCGCCTTGCTTTTACTGCTACCCGTTATCACCGCAGGGATAGGGATCGCGCTGTTTTACGTGGGCTATCAGATAGCCGACTTCGCAAGCGGAGTCTTCAACGGTGATTGAGCTACAGCAATTCATCGTTGCTGCGCTGGGCAGCGTCCTATTGATCGGTGCATCCGCCATGCTTGCAGCGCTTTTCTTGCTGTCGTTGGTGGCACTGGTGATCCATGCCATCCCTGAATGAAAGGAGGTTTACCTATGTCGTTCGATATTGACCTTGATCAATTGTTGGCTAGTGCGAGTCAGATGTTCAACGGACTGTGGCCCGTGTTTGCGCTGATTGCGGGGCTTGGCTTAGGAGTGGCGCTCGCCAAGTTCATCGCCGCCGCGATCCAGAATGCATTCTAGCTGCCGTCAGGCTGCGCCCATGCCATCGAAAGGGGGTGATTTTTGAATGTCGTTCGATATTGACCTTGATCAGCTTTTGAGTAGCGCGAGCCAAATCTTCAACGGACTATGGCCCGTGTTTGCGCTGGTTGCGGGGCTTGGCTTAGGAGTGGCGCTCGCCAAGTTCATCGCCGCCGCGATCAGCAATGCTTTTTAACCCACCGCGCAGTTATCACAGCCGGGAGCCGAACGCCCCGGCTTTCAGGATTCTATGAAACGCACGATCCGCCTCTATCTTGTTTTTGCTGTGCTAACGTCTACGCTGATAGGCGTCTCGTTTATCGCTCCCTCAGCACCTATCGCACTGGCGCAGGGCTGTAGCGTGATCGATACGATCAACATCAATGCCGGATATACCCCTTTCACTGGCACCGTCGCCACCAAAGGCGGACGACGCTATGACTACATCATCACGGGTGACGGCCTCGAATCTGGCGCATATCACGATCTGTTCTATTACAGCTATGATGCGTGGTCTACAAACAGCGCAGAATTCCTGACGAATAGCCAGACCCATTACAGCGGCATACGCGGCGTTTCAAGCTATCCGGCCTATAGCAGCTCCCACCAATACACGATTGAGGCGTTTGGCACTGGCGATCCCGTAGAAGTTCAAATTGGTTGGGGCGCGGTCGGTGGTGGAAATTATGCTTCATTTACGCTTCAAGTATGCGAATACCCACCTGATTATGCGGGATTGTCCTGCACGGTGATCGAACGGCTGGACGTGGAGGGTGTTACTTCCGTTAGCACGAGCAGTACACTCACAAATGGGCAGACTTACAACGTGTTTGTAGTGGGACTCGGTGCTATAGCTGGCTTCCCCACGTCTGGCTACAACAGTGTAATTGATCCGTATTATTGGACAAACACTAACTGGTCTACGCAGACATTAACAGTTGGCGTAGAATTTGGCAGTCTCACCTATACATCATTGACCGTAATCGACACTACCTACCAGACTGATCATATGTATCAGGTTGATGTCGTTGGTAATGGTAGTCAATTGGTGATTGGGTTTAACGGTGGATGGTCGCCCCGCGGAGGGATCGAGGTCTACGTCTGTGATCCATCAATCACCCCCACGCCGTATTATTCGCCAACCCCAACCGCCACCGCAACGGGCACCGCCTATCCTAACCCCTACACGCATCGTCTATGTACGCTGCTGCTAGGACGCGCCGAATTCCGCGAAGCTTGGACTTTCGACGGAGGATCGGATTTTGAAGCCAGTGATCCAAATCGCTTTCTGAGAATGCCACCGGGCGGCAGCGCCACCTTGACCTTAGCGCTATCCCCTACCAAGCAATACGGCTTATCAGTGCTTCTACGAGCTGCCCAAACTGGCGACAATGGCAACATAACACTTCAAATAGGAACCTCAGCAGCCTATTCAATCCCACTCGAAAGCCACGCTGATCTACGTGGTTTCACCAGCGAGGCGATCAATTATGAGCCGGACACCACAGGAGGCTACACCGTCAAATTTGCGCGCCCTAGTACCGCAACGGGGGATGTGGTAGTCGAGTATTTTTGCTTACAAGTCAAAGTGAGCAGCGGCGGTGACGATTCAGGTGGGGGAACGGGCGAAGAAAATGATCGATGTTCAGTTTGCCAAGCCCCGGATTGGTTTGGCGATCTAGGTGGCATCCTGAATTGGCTCATATGCCAGATCAAGAACCTGTTAACGTGCTACGTGTCGCAATTTCTCATCTACATCATGGGATTGATCAATAAGGTCACGGGCTTCGCGCTTGATATTTTCGTCTGGATGGTAGACGGATTCAACGCCGTAGTGAAATGGGCTAACGGACTATTGCCACAAGTGCCCATGTTCGCTGGGGGAGCCACCGCCAACCTGATCACCGGAGCCAGCAACACCATGCACACGTCGGGAATGGCGAACGGGATGAATATCGTTGCCGCAGGAGCACGAGACCTACCCCGCACTATCAACAACATCATGACAGGGCTGATCGGGCAAGTCAGCAGCGCGATTGTTGAGAGCGGGTCGCTCATCGAGATCATGCTCAAACTGATTGTGGTGACATTTTCCGCGATCATTTTCGCGATCTTTGGGCTTGTGCCGATCCTCATTGGTTCGCTAATCGGTGGCTTTCTATCCCCAAGCAACATAACGAGCCTGACTATGACCTGCACAAACCCAGATTCTTACCTTTTCTATCCATGCCTCATTTTCTACGCACTGGATAACACCGTCCTAGCGGGGCCAGCGGGCTACCTGTTCCCCCTTGTGATGGGTCTATGGGCTGTGCAGACCTTCGTATGGGCACTGAACCGCATCAAAGAGGAAATAGCCGGATGAAACGCCTAACACTCTTTATCGCGGTTTTGATGATCGTCACCAGCGCTCTCACCGGCGAGAAGACTCGCGCACAGGTCGAGACCGGGGGTCTGTGCCAAGATTACTCAAGTACCTTTAGCGACCAATGGACAATTGAGGTAGGCGAGGCCGTCAGCGGTGTTCGTGGCTCGTTTGCCCGCTCACAGATTCGCAGCTCGAATAAGGATCAGGTGGCACGGGCATCCATCTACAACCCCGTAGGGGGCAGCGACAGCCGCATATCTGATTTTTGGATACGCGCCACACCAGAAGACGCGACCAGCCCATATTATCCCAACTTGACGCCCTACCATCTACAGATCAAGTTGTATCTGAACAACAATGTAGTTTTTGACGTTTCGTACAGCCTTGATCCCGATAGCAGCGGTGGAGCCTTCCGGCATATCGCGATCCCCGACGTAGTGGCGGATCGAATCTGGTTTGACATTTACCAGCCGACCAACAGCCCCGGCAATGCGAGTGTACCCGTCCTAGTTCAAGTGGAGCGTGTTTGTGCCAAAAGCAGCTTACCTACCCCCACCTATACACCGTCGCCAACTTTTCCGCCTCCGACCGCCGCGCCGGGGCCATCTGATACCCCATATCCCACCATTACTCCCTTGCCACCAACGCCAACCCGAACGCTCACGCGCACCCGGACGCCTACCATCACGCGCACGCCCACGGGCACGCGAACCCCCGTACCTACCAACACACCAACGGACACTTTTACCCCCGGAGGCCCGACTCTGACGCCGAGCAACACGCTGGGGGGAGCTACCGACACGCCGCCACCGAGCGAGACGCCGGAACCGCCTCAGCCAACAGAAACCTACGCCAGCACGTTAGCGGACTATCTCCCGTTGACGCCGATCCCGCCGGATGATGAATGCACGGACATCAACAACCCGTGCCGACCATTCCCGCAAAACACGCTACAGCCGCCGTCATTTTACACACCGACTCTGATCGCCTTGCTACCGAGCTTGACACCTATTGCATCGGTCACGATCTACACCTTGCAGACTGCCTATCCATCGCAGCGAGGGACGCCAGTCCTACCGATCCAGCTTCAGCCCGTGATCGAGCAGGTCAACGACACGATTGATTCGCTGCAAAATCTACAGGATAGCGACCAGCTGACCCAAGCCCGCAACACGCTTTACCAGTCGGGACAATCGATCAATTGGTTATGGTCGATTGTGACCAGCATCACCAACTCCGATCTAGGGCCGGAAGCGTATCTACTGGTGTTTTTGATCGCTTTGCTCACGCTCAATATTCTTTTGCGCGTGTTCTTTTTTGTGCTCAAAGTGGTGATCGTCCTGTTGAAGCTGTTCCCGCAAGCTACGGGAATCATCGTGGTCATCATTCTAATCTTTGCCATCGCCGCGATCTTCAACCTGTTCAATCTGGCAGGTGAGAGCACCGCCACGCCTGCGCCTACCGTCACCCTCGGAACGCCTACCGTTACCGTGACATTGGACGCCACGGGGCCGACGCCAACCAGCAAATACAAGGGATTGCGCCCCACCGGGACACCGTGGCCTACCTTCCAAGGCACATCAGCGCTTCAAATCGACATGGAATCTAAGGTTGGCGAGGTAGCCGACACCGCGATCAACGCCTACAAGTTCGCCAACCAGAATAACGCAATGGATGTGCTCTCATTCATCATGCTTGCTGTTGCCGTGTTTGGAGTTGCCGTCAGCCTACAGCGTCAGTTGACGCGGGATAAGATGTAATGCCAAGAATCGAATTCGTAGAAGCGGGCTACGACCCCACCAAGCACGAGCACCCCCTGACCGGGCCGACTCTATCAGGCTGTCTGATGTGGGCGCTGATCATCGTGGTGGGCATAGGTGTAATCGGAATCTACGCCATGTTGATCATGCCGAAAAAGCCACGAACCGCGCCCGCCGTTGCTGAAGTGCCAACCATGACGCTCACAGCATCAGCCACCGCGTGCGATCCGTGCCCTAGCGCCACATTCACGCCATCGATGAGCGCTACACCGTTCCCGACCTTGACCGCGAGTTGGTCATGGCCTGCCGGACTGATCACCGCTACCGAGTTTCCGACCTTGACCGAAACGCCCACCGCGAGCAGCACCTACACGCCGCGACTACCAGCGACCGCCCGCCCACGAACCGGGGGAGGAAGCCGAACCGGGGTAAGCAATCCGCCCCCGGCAGCAACCCCGCCACCATTGAGGCCAATCCCGACGAGCGCATTCTCGCAGCTTCCGACTCTGTTCCCAACCTATACGCCGTTGCCGCCAAACTGGACGCCAAGCCCGATCTGGCAGGGCACGCCGATCCCAACCATCGACTACAGCACGCCAACGGACGAATTTATCGGACTGCCGACCACCGCGCCGACCAGCACCGATCAAGCCCGCCCGACGCTTACCGACACGCCGACGGATAGTCCGACCAACACGCCGTCACCGACCGAAACACCAACCGAGACTCCCACATGGACGTGGACGCCGACGGTAACTTACACCCCGACATTCACGCCCACGTATACCGAAACGCCAACTTTGGAGGTAGTACCATGAGTATCTTGCGCCGTCTTTGGAAACACATCGACATGATCGCCGCCGTCGTGGTGATCGGGCTATTTTTCAGCGGACGCCTACAGTATCCGATGCAGTGGTTTCTCAGGGGCACGATCAGCCCGGATCGCTGGAACTGGGCAGCCGATAGCGCAACGCCGATTCTGGGCATATGGATGGGTATGTATTGCATTGCTTCAATCGCCACCCTGACTATGAAAGCCTTCAGTAACGAGCACCTAGAAGCCTACGAACGCCGCTACAAAGCACGCCTAGATCAAGCCCACGGAAACCCCATCATGGAAGCTGAAATCAAGGCCGTGTGGAAGGCGTTTTCAAAGGATGTTCGCGACTGGCAGATGAAAACGTTTTGGGCAGAGCAGACCCGCGCAAATTGGGATCGTGCCACCGTGATCGCTTATCAAAAATCGATATTCGTGATCACGATCATCGCCCTTGTTTCATGCCTACCTATGACCGTCTACAGCGACCAGCCAGTAGCCTACACCCTAGCGTTATTGTTGGCGTTGTACATCAGTCACTACATCACCACGATCATCGTAGAAGCTGCGGACATAATCGATCCCGCGCCGCCGATCATTCCCCCGGTTGACATCCCGCCAATGCTACAGGAAGACACGCCGCCAATGCCGTTACTGGTGAGTGTCAGCCACGTATGGGCAAAGTGGCGCGCCCTACCATCCGCAAAGAAAAAGGCTCAACTGATGGGAATGGCGATCTTTGTGATATTTGGAGCCGTCATGAGTTTTGGCGCGCTGTCGTGGGTTGCTTATGTTATCTCCCTACCAACGGTTGAGCAGCGCATCCTAGGGGGATGGCCCGTGATGGCATTCATAGCAGGAATGATATTTTTGCTATTCATCTCGGATAGGCAAACCAAGCGGAGAAAGCTACGTGCTCAAGAAAATCACTGAGTTCTTCTTTTTCCCGAAACGTCGCCGCGCGGGACTCTCGCTGCTACCCCGTCACTACAGCAGCAGCACCAACCGCGCGGGCATGATCCCCCCGGATCGCGAGGAGTGGATTACCATCCTACGGGGTCGCTCGCTCGCACGAACGCGTGAGGATGCTTGGCGCGTGATTAAGCGCTATCCGGGGAGAACGCTACATGAGATCGTCGTGCTGGAAACACGGAAACGCCGCACGGAAGGCCCGTTAGCGCGGGCTGTGCGCAAGTTAAGGGAGATATGGTAACGATGGACATACTGATTCAACTTGTCTTGGCGTCATTCATTGTAATTTTGCTGGCAACCATCTTTGTGGGGGAGGCCGAGCGCGAAGCAAAGGAAAAGGATCATGAATGATATAATTGAATTCGTGCTGAAATATGCCACCGCACTACCCGCCCGTACGTTGAGAAATCTAGCCGGGGCAGTCGTTTACCACATCTTCAAACCGCGCCGCCGCAATCGCAAACGCCGTTGATTTTCCATAAATTCGCTTCAGGCCGGTGAGCTGGCGACATAATGCAGCCTCAATTATTTGTATCGCAATCCGTTCGTGATAATTGGACTTTGTCGCCAAAAATGGAGGGGTATATATGGCTCACTAGAGATCGTGTTCAAGCTTTATATAACCACAACTGATCATTACTCAATTGGCTGCATACGTGATTTATTGCGGTTGCGAGTATTCATAGTGTGAGCATTGATTGCAGATTGGAAACCAAGTCTAGATTTTGGGCAGGAGTTAATGTGAATTGACGCAATTCAAACTATCACCTAAACTATTCCATAGATACGCGAACCTCATGATCGCATGTCTACACGTACCGTTCAGCAGCATAGCGACCATTGTTAACTCAATATCGCACCTTTACAGAATCGACGCGGGTCTAAGTCTTTCTGTTTTGGTTGTTGCTGAACGGGAACGTTGTTTGGATAGAAGATCAGGCGTGTTACTTGTCAGGCGATGCTTGCAAAAGCAAACGATACTTTGCCGCATATTTACACTTTTTTTGAAGCACACATTCATTGCACTGTGGGTTAGGAGTGCAAATTTTTGCTGTGAAATCCAATAAAGCGTAGTTGTATTCACGATGTTTCTTTTTCGGGGTAAGTTTATCAGCTAACTCAATGAACCATTTTTTTCGCCGCGTTTCCCCGTTCGTTTCAAAACCGAAAAACCTTCCGTATAACCGGACCACATTGCTATCAATTATTCTGTCATATTTACCAATGTGAAATGTGCGAAATGCAGACGCAATATAGTCACCTACACCGGGCAAGTCTAAAAGTTTATCTCTATCATGTGGTATTTGTTCTGCAACAAGTCTTTTTGCGAGTGCCTTTATTAACAAGTTTCTCTGCGGCAGCCCTAAATGCTCAAATACATCGCTAGGGTTTGCGATATAGTCAGCTGGGGTTGGATATTTCTGTACAAATTCCGAGAAAACTGGTTCTACCTGTTCAGCCTTAGTGCGTTGGAGCATTAACTCTACTACTAGAGAATGCCATTGGTTTGTCAAATTCCGCCAAGGAAAATTTCTGTAATTTATTGCTCCCCACAACAATAACCTTTGACGGAAGTATCGAATTTGTGAACGTGAAATATCTAGTTCCATAATCAAAAGCTAGTATGAAGATCCTGACCACTTCTCGGAAAGATATTTAATGACTGAATCTAAATGCTTTTTAATTTCCCTAAGTGAAAGTAATGCTTTATCTCCGGGCACCAAGGCAAATGCGCCTATTTCCGCTATAGGAGTAGTTTCATCACGCCTAAAAAAAACTGGAGTACTGTTATCTCCAGGATATAGCACATACGCTCCTAAAGTATTGTGTATCGCATCGCGGTATGCGTGCATCTTAACTAAATCGTCCTGCTTAAAAGTACTATGTAGATCAATAGCTTCCATCTCTGGATCATCTATATTTGATATAAGTTTTGATATAAGTTCTTCTTTTGGAGGAAAAACCTGAATTCGATATTTGGCGTCAAAATGCAAATGCGCTTGTTGTGTGGTATCTGAGGAACTTATCACTGTTAAAGTGAAATCAGGTCTAAGGGATAGTGACCATGAAAGTGATTGTCCGAAAGTATAATTATACTTGAACTCATACTTAAGTTGTGGGGAAAAGCGACCCCGAATAGTTAAGTTCTGGCCTGCCTTTAGGTTAAGCCTTATACCATCTTCGGCAATCGTAAATAACTCATGAAGAGCATAAGTATCAGTTCCATAGTTAGTCCGCAATAAAGTTAGTAATGTAAAAAAGAGCCAGTACTCATATAGTTTTGCCACGTTACGGCTTCCGCCTTTATATATGTCCTCTTCCCCGCCTTCCCAGCTAATGCGAGATAAAAGACTATAAGTGAGCCAAGAATGAAATACTTTTCGATAGCCATTTCGGCGCTGCAATACCGGACTTCCCAACGGCAAGACTTTGAGTTTAGACAAATTTGCCAGAAGATCGTTTCTTATCCAATCCTCAAGTTGCGACTGTATGAGTGTTATTTCCGCTAATATAGGTGCAGCTACATTCGAATACTCAGGGTTAGCTATCAGGTCTTTTATGAATCCTAGATCTGATAAGAAACTTACTAGGACATGTTTAATAAATTGATTTTCTGGGACATCTCTAGTTTCTCTAACAATTCCTGTCCTAATGGTTTCAGGGATTGAAGGAGTACTATGCCCCTGACTAGTAAAATGGTCGGCTAAGGGATGATCGCTTGGTATGGTTATACGTTTAGTTCCACGAAGTAACTGATGTGCAGCCGAGGCCGCATCTTTTATACCGCGTCTCACCGGAGCATTTGCTTCGTCTGTGATAAGTTGACTTACTGGCATAGTAAAAATACGTTCAATAGCATCTGAAAATTCTCGGGATGCTATCAGCCCAGTTAAGAATGCCAATCGTGATTGTAAATTATCTAAATTCTCGGTTAGTGGTACATTGCTCAGTGCGATATGCGATGCTGAAAAAAGATCAAGTGCTAGTTCAACGCACTGGTCCCCTATTTCATCGAGCATTGTCCGATAATCGGAAAGGTAGTCAATTTTATGAGAATGAACCTCAATTAGCGCCGTTGACATAACGTGATCTTGCAAGTCCGCAAGAAATAATGTTACACATCCGGTATTCAATCCAGTATTTAGTGTGCCAAACCGTGCATTATGGATACGAGGCCTAATGATTCGGGATAAATTTCCGTCGTTTCTTAGCTTGATCTCTTCATTCCCATCTTGGGGTATAAGCTCATATTCATACTCAGCGCCTTCCAATAAAATAACTTGAACCCCAGGTAATGACTTTTCAACATTCGTTGAAATATAAGGCATGCCACTTTTAGTACTCAAATATCTGGCAGTAATGCGCAGTAAAGCCACTATGGAACTATTCAACACGAATTTTATAGTTGCAACTGACATAATCAAGCCTCTGCGAAACTAGTGAACCCGTCCTCAATACGTATCAGCATACGTATTAGCTTTTCATAGCTTAACGGGTATCTTGCTTGAGATAACTCAGTCCTCAATTTGTCAGGTGTATCTGTTGAGTTTAGTATATCAGTCCGTAAGCTACCTGAACGCCTGATTGCATTTGAAGCAGTATCGGAGCCATCAACAGCGTTACCCTTACAAAGATCTATTAAATCTAGTAGCGCGGGTTCCAGCTTGCGACGGGAACCATTCAATCGTGGTAATAGCTTCTGGATAATCTGAGCATCGAATGCTTTTGAGAACGTACTCTCAACATAATCATCTTCAGTTTGACCTGAGGCTTCAAAATGGAAAACAATATAGCGTTCTATTTCCGAGGCAGTTCGGAATCCAAATTCCATACCATATTTAGCCAGTGCTTCGAAGAACTCTTTTATTTGCTCTCTGAATTTTGAATGCAGTAAAGTTCCCTGACTTAAACTTACTTTACGTAGAGAATTACGTACAAATTGTGTTGCAAATGACCGCCCACGTTCATTCAACGCGTCAAGGTCAAGTTTGACTGAACCTGCAATATAGTTATCCATTGCCTCGGCTGTTGCACGGAATTCAAGTACGTTTGCCCTATCCAGAACTTTCGGCGAGAACATATATGTGGTCTCGTCAATATTCACTGTGCCGATGATAAACAGATTTGCAGGCAGCGTAATCTTGGCAGGGACCTGATCATTTATTGCATCTTCATGCAGAAATATAGCTTCGCCGGACTCCATAGCGGATAGTATGTCGGCGAAATAACGCTCAACGTGTGACAAATTCATCTCATCCAAAATCAGAAAGTGTGGTATATCTGGATTTGCTTTAGCTTGTAAGATTAAATCTAAAGCTGGTTCGGTACGATACTTATTATTTAATAAATCGTAATATCCAAATATCGGATCTCGGTTAGTCCAATCAGCCCCTACAGGAATAACTCGAAATGCTTGTTGACTTAGTAATCCGCTGTCTCTTAAGTTGAGTAAATGTAACGCAGCGGCTTTTAAGGGAGCATGAAAATTGTTGTTTGAGCGCAAGAAATCAGAGTCTCGCGTGCGAACAGTTGCCATCTTATCACGAATATCCTGTGAAGACGTATCGCGTAAATCATGAGCCAGAATAAAACTTGCCCACTCTTCTACTAACCGACGGGGAATCAGTTGCTTTGAGCCTCCCTGTACTTCAATGCCGATGGAATCGGAGGCAATAACCGCATATTCCACATTGTCTGCTGCGATAGTCGTGCCTTTAACGAATGGATCTTTCATTGTCGCTTGCGAGATCCAGTGTGCAAAAGCCTGTGCAATCTTGGTCTTCCCAGATCCCGCTAACCCTGTAAATATTAAAAATGGCTTGGCTTGAAGGGCGAGAGCCAATCGAAAATCTATTGGATCCGGTTCAATTTCAGAATAAGTGGTGTCAGAAAAAATCTGAGGAAGTGAGTAGCCAGCTTTGACCAAATCCTGGTGCCATTGCCTATACATGTCATTCGCTGTGGATTGAGTTGGTGAATAAGTTGAGATTGCTAATCTAAATTTTTGGAGCTGAGTACCTAGTTCTTCACGAAAGTTAGGATTGCTATAGACAAGCCGAGTAAGATTAATAAGATAACTTTGGGAGGCTTGAGGAACCTTGGCAATTGTCAATAGTGGGGAAACGTCAAAATCTGGTCGGTCTACAGTTTTTTCGCCGTTCCACCAACCATAATCAGTCAGCCATTTTATGAATTTTAATCTATCTTCAGCTTCTTGGAAATGCGATTCAATCTGGCTACGCTCTTCATCAGTTATACTGTGGGTAGTTCTAGCTCTTTTCGCAAGTTCGTCCTTAGCGTTTCCTTGAAGTTGCGCAAAAATCTGTTCAAAATGGGTTTTATAACTATCTAATTCGGATGATATTGCGCTCAAATGATAAGCAAGTATAAACCATTGGCTAGGAGCATAAACGTATCTATTCCCTGTATTTAGTACAACCGAATATTCATTATGTTTAACTATAAGTGGATCATTTGGTAAATTATCAGGTATGGGTATATCTGCCCATAAAGGATCAAAATCGTTCTCAAGTTGTTGCCGAATCTCCGCTATAAGTAAGTTCAAATCTTTCAACATTTAAAAGTTGCCTCTTGATTTCTGCGCCAATTGCCCGTACTACGGGTACACTAACGGCATTTCCAAATTGCTTATATGCTTGCACATCCGAAACAGGAATAACGAAATCCGGTTCTTCAGGGAAGCCTTGCAATCTCGCCGCCTCACGCGGAGTTAACTTACGAGGATTTTTACCCTCTTGGGCAATTAAAATCTCGCTTCCATCTTTGTAGTATCTGGCGGACATTGTGCTAGTATACTCGGAATCTTTTGTGACAAGTGAAAATCCAAACCCGTTTCCACGCTCAATGTGTTCACGCTTACGACGCTGGTGACTAGCCCATAGATTATCCGAGATCGTATATTTGCTATCAACGCTCATTTCCAGGATGTCCCCGAGTTTGGTTGGGAGATGGGCAACTGGCTCGGGAAATGTGAAAAATGGACCTAATTCCGGTAACCAAGCAACCATGAAAACACGCGCTCTATTTTGTGGTAACCCAAAATCGCGGGAGTTCAGTACTTTATATGTGAAATTATAGCCCAGCAATTCTTCAAGAGTTCGCCGGACGGTTTCCATTGTTCGTCCTTTATTATGGTGCTTGAAATGTTTGACATTTTCTAGCAGTATTACCTTTGGCGGCTTACCTTCTTTTTGTTTGTGACGAATTATCTCCGAAATATTAAAGAACAATGTTCCTCTGGTGTCTTCAAATCCCAACTTTTGTCCTGCCATAGAAAATGGCTGACACGGAAATCCGCCACACAAAACGTCAAAATCTGGAAGCACGCCAAAATCCAGTTGAGTAATGTCATTGTTGAATAGCTGTGGATTTTCAAATAGCTCAGGAGATATTTTCTTGAAATTAGTCTCGTACGTAATACGAGCAAACTTGTCTTTCTCTGAGGCAAATACACAATTGCCACCATTATCGTGCATTGCATAGTGGAAACCGCCTATGCCCGCAAATAGATCAATAAACGTAAAATCAGGACTAATTCCGTTGCCATCCAACCTAGTCATGCTCGATCCTCTACTTGCGGTCCGTCTGTTCTATATTCATTATAGTTGATTGGATGCAAATAACCAGGTTCAATATGACAACCAGACAAACTACATAAACAGGTAATTGCGGTTGGTTGAAGCTACGACCTCGCCAAAAACTCTTAATCAATTGGTTGTATCTGCGCAAGCACTAGATCAATGTTTTAGTCGTGTTTGGGTTGTTCGTCCCACCGGATCGGGAACGATCCATCCTCAGCTTTCATGTGACTAAGCGTATAATCGCCTTGTTGCGCACGTCGCTTGCGGATAATTTCCTTTTCGTCGTGGCTCAAGTTGTACCAACTGATTCCATCGGGAGATGATGTTTTTCGCTTTTGTGCCGGTTCAGGTTCGGGCGGAGAGCTAGGCGGCTGCGCTTGTGCTGGCATATCTTCACGTCGCAGCGAGATTTCAATTCCGCCGAACATCCACGCAACCACGTTGTAGACGACTGCCAACAGCCCCCAGCCAATGGCAGTAACAGCGCCAATAAACAGCGCATACATGATCACGAAGAATGCAGCGCTAATCCCACCACCAAAAAAACCGAACTGATACCCTACATTACGCGTGAAGGCGGCTGAGGGAATAAAAAAACCTATGATGAGAAGGACAGCAACAACAATAATCGGAATCGCCGTCATCAGGCAACCTGTCTTCATCACAGACCAAATAGATACGCGTTTGATGCTTACTTTCATGGTTAGCTCTTTAACCATTCGTCCAGATCGACGCGTTCAGGAGTAGCACGAGTAAACGCGGGCTGTGGAATGGATTGTTCTTTTACCAATTCAGGGACGGGGCGCACGTAGATCGGGGCGACAACAGGCTTATCGTAGCTTGTGCCGGGGCGGTTGTACTCTGCTATCTCGCCCTTTTGCAGGGGTTCAGTTATTTTCTTCGTCGGTTGATCTGGCACTTGGGGAACGGTTTTCGTTGAGGGCTTCTTTGGTTCAATCGCAGGTTGCGTCACGTCGAGTGCGAAATACATACTTGTCTGATCAGCGCTCACGAGCCGCCAGCCACCACGCAACAGCCGCACTATCACGCCGTCTACCGCTTCCGGGCCATCGAGGGAAGCTTTGCGCCAGCCAGATGCATCATAGCGCGTTAAAGATGTACTTGGCTTCAAATTGATAACAACTAAATTCTGCACGA
The DNA here is from genome assembly GCA_019637615.1 of Anaerolineae bacterium. GTDB lineage: Bacteria > Chloroflexota > Anaerolineae > Aggregatilineales > UBA2796 > JAHBVK01. The sequence goes on from JAHBVJ010000012.1 coordinate 125,251, forward strand.
TCTAGCCCCCACTACGCACCGTGCTAATAGTATATTCCATATGCCATAGGTTTTTAACTGCCGCCAAACTTGTGACGATGTTGTGACAGGCGCTAAGTTTTTATGGAAATAGTAAGAAACAAGGGGAGGATTACTCTTTACATGCGCCGCGCGCTTCCAACGACCCCACCTATAGGCAGAGAGTCAAATACGGCTCACTACTTACGGCACCAACAAGTTAGTAAACTATAACCAACTGTTCGGTTGACAGCCGTAGAATGTGCGTCTTATATTAGTGTGAAATGACACGTAAGGAATTTGCCTATGCTACCAACTGACGAACTCTTGTTTTTGAGGCGACTCCGAAAAGAAAAAACATCAGGGAGAGTTCGGAGCTACCTTAGCAAGTACACCCATTATCCTCTGGGAGTTGCCAGCCTTATAAGCACGATAGGCGAGCAGCGCCTCTTGTTCGTCTGGCGGAAGTTCGGCCTCGGAAAGGTGCCCTTGCGGATCATCAGTCAATCCAAGAAGATAATCTGCACTCGCACCAAGTTCCTTAGACAATAAGGCAAGCGTAGTGGCATCCGGCTCATTTTCGCCTTGCTCGTATCGATAAATCTGCTGCTTGGTTCTGCCCACCCGCTGACCAAGCTCGGTTTGCGTCAAGCCAATTAGTTCGCGCCGTTCCTTGAGTCTTTTGGCGAGCATTCCATATTCCAATACACATTTATGATTACTCATTAGTATCCCACAGATAGACACTTGACAAAAGCATCGAATAACGTTACTATCGATAAACAAATGCGTATCGCATTTTTTGTTTGTCGCGAGAGTAAACAAATTTGTTCCATAGGAGTAACGTAAAATGGCAAAGCCAAGAATTCTAGAGAAGGTCGCTCGCGAAAGCAATACCACCGTCAAAGAGCTTGTCCTGAGCACCTTCAACAAGCACAACAACGTGAAAGCCACCGCCGCCGCGCTTGGTGTGACGCGTCAGGCGATTTATTACGTGTTGGGTAAGCACAACATCAAGAGCGTCACTACCACTAGGCTGATGGAAGCCTAGCGCCTATATCGATCCGTGTCCTCGCCAGTCACCTACCAGTCAGCAGGGTTTCCGGGTGTTTGGTTCAACGAGTACGTAGGTGGCTGGCAAGGGTGCGGATCGCCGTTCTCATCGAGGTTAGGGGGAAATAATCGTGAAGCAACAAGTCAAAGTTCAACACTGGATAGCCGATCACTACGATGGATTCACGTTGACGGGTCAGATCACGTGGATGATTGCGGAAGAATGTCAAGTCGCCCGCAGCACTGTCTACCGCGCAATCAACTCTCTACGGGAAATCGGCGCGGTGAACGAGAAACGCGTTTACATCGGACGCCAGTTCATCAAGCCTGAAGAAATCGCCCGCTACGCCATTGATGGAACGATCCTCATGACCGAGACGAAGGCCAAGCAGATCGCCAACGACCTGTTCGCCGTGAAATCAGCAGTTTGGGCGGGCGTCCGTTGGGGCGTGATCAAGCGCAATTTCCAGCGCCACGAGAGCTTTTACGGAACCTTGCTGAGAATGGCAGCATGACCATCAATTTGGGGGATTTTATGAGCAAATCACTTTATCTATCTAACACTTGGTACAAGGCGCAGCGCCTGTTACAAGGTCTTAAGACAATCGGCGGAATCATCGATGTAGAGGCCAAGCTTGACATCCCCGACGATCAGCAAGGGCTGTGCATCCATCGCCCTGATGGAACCGTTAAGGCAGGCAGGCCGATCAAGATCATCGCCACCTTTAAGACCGGGGCAGGGATGATCCGTTGGCTTGAATCCTGCAAGACCGCACGGGCATTACTGCCAACCAGTCAGGAGGCCAAGCAAATATGAACGTTGATAACCCCTTCCAACCCGCCGCCGTCACCCTCCACCGAGGGGAGACTTGCTTTATCTCGAATGCCGGGATCATCGTCCGAACGCGCCGCCATGAGTTTTTTGGAGAATTCTGCGAGACACTAGGGCAATTCTCAGACCGGAGCGCGACCTACCGCGTACCACAGGGCACAAAGATCGACTCGCAGGGCTACACCTACGAGCATTTAGCCGATGGTGGCTATATGTGCCGCCCGCGCCATGCCCTCAACCAGCAACCGACGCCAGCAGCCGAGGCCGTCCGATGATCAACGATCTGACGTTGTTTTTCGTCGTGTTGCCTGTGGCGATCCTTTGCGCCGGATACCTGCTATCTGTTGCGATGTGGCGAGGGACTAACCAATGAACATGCAGCGCCAACTCGCCCCGGTAGCGCCCGACGATCAAGCCGATGAACAAACCATCACGTTGGTCGAAGCGATCCGTGTCGTTCGAATGACATACCCCGCGCCACGGACGCCAGCCGCGATCCTACTGGACACCATGAGCGAGATTCCCGCACTGATGGAATTCATGCTCCGCTATGTCCTGCCTTACGTGTGCTTTGCCGTGTGGTTTGGGATTTGGGCTTGGCCTGCCGTCGTGGGAGCACGCTTGAGCCTCGATGCTTGGTGGGCAAATACGCCGCTTGCGCATCTTCTAGCCGAAATGCCAACGATAGATGCCGATTCCTTCCTAGCGACATTAGCGCCGTTGTCGGGCATTTTCCTTGGACTGGCACTAGTAAGACTTATATCTGAGCACATCAGGAAGGCGATCTAGCCATGTCATTCGATCTAAACGCCATGCTCACCACCGCCACCGACATCATGAATGGAATTTCTCCCATTCTTTTCGCCGCCCTAGCGCTACTCATTGTGGCAGGACTCTTTAACTTCATAACGCAGTTCGTAGAGGAATATCACGCGCTGCAAAACGGACGCCTCAACCCGCCCGAAAAGGTCAAGAACACCCCGCCGCCGGACGACGATCCGCCACCCTTGCGCAGCGAGAAGCATAAGCGCAAAAACGACGAAATTTTGGGCATTGGCGACGATGGAGAGCTTATCTACGCCGACGAAAGCGAGGAACCGCTCTACATGCGCAAATTCCGGTGATCTCAGCCGTGATCAAGCCCGCATTGATCTCGATCTCCCCCTACCCATCAATGCGAGCTTGACCACGACCTAGATCGCGGTGATCTGTTCCGTGCGGAATTGCTTAGTTTGACTTTTACACCTTCCAGTCAGGGGAACTCCCAAGCCCCACCCGCACCCTAAGCAATTCCGCAGGGCGCAGATCGCGACCCTTAAAAATAAAAAGCGCGAGTGTTGAAGTCACCCGCGCCAGCGACACACAGCCATAGGAGGGCTACATGTCACAACTATCTATTTTATCGAAAGACGACCCTTTGGAACAGTACGCGCAGATTCAGAAGGTGTTCAGCTTGGTAGGCAAGGCCATTGGTGCTTTGGATGCCCGCGCCAAGTGGAATCTCTACGACGATCTCAACGCGACGTTGGAGACGAGCACCCCTGAAAAGCAGTGGAGCAACCTTGACGCCTTTATTCCCCGCGTTCAGGCTGCCGCCGAGCAGGAGCACAACGAAAAAGCGCTTTCCAAGCTCGGAGAAGCCCGCGAGGTGGATCGTGGCTAACGCTATCTGCACGAAGTGTGGGCAGGCTTTTATCTGGGCACCACTCCCCGGCAAGCGTCTATCTGAATCAGAGTCGCCATGTTGCCACGCCCCCGTGAAGGGCAAGCCGCACGCGAGCACTAAGCGACGGTCAGGCAGAATGCTTACCCTTGAATTTCGTTGGCAGTATGAGACGGATCAGGACTGGCGTTTACCAGTACCGGGTATCTTGCGCGACAAATACCCCGAAAAGAGCCTATACACGCCTACGGATGATGGACTTATCTACTCAAGAGAATCGGGCCACCTACGCGCCGATCCCGAACCGACGCCAGACGGATACCGCATTTTGCGCCCCGCCAAAATCCCATCAGGCCCCGCAATCTATTTCATCCGTCGCATCAAAGAATCCGACTTCCAAGCACTGGAAGCGTTAAGGAAGGGTGTCAAGTGAGCAACAACACCTACAAAGGTATGCGCACATTCCGCAAGGCCATTATCGGGCCGGAGATATACGAAGTCGAGCACTTTGTAGTGGTGAACGACGACGCCCGCCTAATGCCGAGTGCAGCCGCCCGCAGACGCTACAAGGCTCATAAGCCCACCGATCTAGATTGGGGATTTATCGGGCCGTACTCGCTGGCGTTGGCTCACAGCATTCTAGCCCACGATCTACGCGACGAGCCGGACGGATTGAGCATCGCAGCAGAACGGTACATAGCATTCGCAACCGTGTTCATTTACACGTTGCCCGCACGCGGAAGCGCCCGCGCAGGTACAAATCGCGAATGGGTCTTGACCAGCGCCGAAATCCGCCAATGGCTTGACCAGCAGCCGATCATTCTCTCACAAAACAAATTAGCCGGGTTCTGACCCGGCTATCTGGCGATTGCGAACGCGCCAACGTTCACAATCAAGGATGAATAATGAATACGCAACCATCACAAGCATATCATAACCCGCCGCCTTTGGGCAGGTTTTTAAACTTCTTTTTATATCCCGCGTGCTACGACCACAGCGGGATATACCAGCTTGTCAAGTGCAACACCTATGCACCATCAATGATGTATCTCGCGATCCGATGCACGCAGCGCCCGATCATCGCCAGCTTCGTAGCATCATTGTGCGCCCGAATCTACGCCTTGACGCCGGATCGCCCCCCGTTCCAACTCACGGGCAAGCAAACCGACAAACGCCACCGCGCCGACGCCATGATCCAGCGCTTGATCGACTTCCAGCGCTTGAACGCCGCTCAACTGCACGTCGAGATTAATTGGAACACCAGCAGCAACATGAATCTACAGCACGCGATCAACGTCTTGACGGACGACCGGATCGCCGCGCTTATCACCGAACTGCTACGCCAGATCGCCAGCTTGGAGCGCAAGCCGAATCTGGTCGCCGTGCTTGCCATGTGGGGGGAACAATGAGCGAGAACCCCAAGGGACTGTACAACAAGTACATCGTAACCAAGGCCGATGGTACACCCACCGATCCGAATGCAAGGTACTTTGTCTTGCGACTGGACACCGATCCCGCCGCACTCGTGGCGATGGCTGCATACATCAAGTGTATAGCCGACAAAAACCCTCTACTTGCTATGGACCTTATAGGGTTGACGCTCCAAACCCCGACGAATCAATCGGGTAAGGACGGCCAGTAATGCTACACGTAGGCGGAACATCAATCTTCGACATCGCCAACAACTACGCGCGCCGCCTTGAGTGCGAGGCGTTCCCCGTCGTGGGCAAAGCACCCGCACTAGGCCACGAATGGCGACAAAACGCACTAGGACGCCCCGGCACACACCAAGCCACCTATGATGCTTGGAATGCCGCCACGGGCTACGCCTTAACGCCGATCCCCGGCTCAACGCTGGCGATCATCGACATTGACGATCCGACCTTCGCGCCCAAGTTGCTCGAAAAGTTCCCAGCGCTGAGAACTGCGCTAACCGTCAGCCGCGACAATCACCGCCATATCTATGTCAGGCTTGAGAAGCCCCTGCCCAAAGCCACCGCCCAGATCAAATCGCCAGCCGGTGATGAGATCGCCAGCTTGCGTGGGGCAGGTGCCTACGTGGTCGGGCCGTATAGTCAGCATCCCACTGGAGCAGTGTACAAGCCCGCCAACTCCTCGCCTGCAAAACTTGACGTTCTGGCAACCGCCGCCCTGCTGTTTTTGTTTGGGTTGGAAGATCTTCCAAGCGCCGAACGAATCGGGGGAGCTGGGGTCCAACGTCAGATCGTCGCGCCTGCCAAACAGACCGCCGCCCCGCCCAAGTTGCTGAAACTGCTGCTGAATCACTTTGAGGAAGCGGGCTATCACCAGCGCTACGACGCCGAACGCGATCTATGGTGGCTCAATGGGCAGTGCCCAAATCACAAGAATCACCCCGAAGGGGATCGTCATCCATCCTTCGGGTTCAACAATCAGGGTATGGCGCATTGTTTCAAGTGTGGGTGGATGAAGGCGATTGATCTAGCCCCGATGCTAGGCATCTACCCGATCCACTACCGGGATGCAGCCACGCCCACCCGCTACGCTGTCAAACGTGAGCAGCGAGCAGAGTTGATCGCCAAGGGCTTCACTCGAGCCGTCAGGCTTCACGATCTTCTCACCGTTGGCAAGAGCAAGGATCGCTACCGCTGGACATTGCGCGATCTGATCGCCGTCGGGCAGCGCGTCGAGTGGAGCACCGCCACAACATGCCGCAACATCCGGCAGGCCGTGGAAGCGGGCTTACTTGTGCGTCTATCCCCCGGCACGTATGCCCGTCGTTCCGAGTTTGCCGATCCCGCGCCCGGACGCCCCTACGGTGAACGCTACAGCAAGCATCCTGTCGAGTACCGCCGCGCCATCTGCCTACGGGCCGAGCAACGTGTGCAGCCGGAGCGTGCCACCGCCTACAACCCAAGCGCAGCGAGAATCGCCTACCTCACTGGCGTGTCGGAGCGCACGCTCTACCGCTACGAGGACACACTAGGCATCCAGCGCTTGCAAGTGTGGGAGCGCACGCCCGTCGCGCCGGACTTTTCATCGCCAGCGCATTACTACGGTTATGGCGTTCTCCCCGGAGAGCGCCGCCAAGCCTATGCTCGTTATGAGGTCATGACCCGATCTGGCGTGGTACGTCGTTTCGCGGACAACGACTACAGCGCCGCCGCCGAATGTGCGCAGGAGCAGGGCGGGATCGTGCTGCACAGCAGCCGCTTACCATCGATCCGCGTTTTACCCGGTCAGAAGTGGGAAGACCGATTCCCCGCCGGATGCAAGCTGTCTGATGACTTTGGGCGAGTGTATGTTGACGTGCCTTATTTGCCCCGTTTGCTGGCGAATTTGGCCCCCTCTGCACTCCCCCATCATGGAATGAGCGCGGAAGCGCTTCCCACGCTTGAGAGAGGGCTAAGGAAGCGCCCCGCGCTCATAAATGATACTGATCCCACTGACAAACATGATAAACAGTCTGATCAGGTAGTCGTAGACGAGGTAAACGCCGAACGCTTACGCCGGATGCATCGCCGCGCTACGAAATCTCGCAACCCATTTCGCCAACTTTTGACTTAAAAACCGTCCTCTTTTGTAGTTCGGTTTTGCACGTCTTTAACTTATGGTAACTGATGATAACTGAGGATAAGTTATGAGCACAAAGCGCTCACCCAAACGCACACAAGAATCAGCAGCCGCACCCGCCGTGGCTGAATCGGAATCGCCCTTGCCCATGCCTAAGCCTTGCTATCCTAAAAAGATCAGCTTTGACATTGGCAATGGCTATATGAACGCCACAACCGATTGTGGCATCCCGGTAGACGCCCGATCCATTCAAGCGCCAGTCTCAGACGCCAAGCGCTTTAACGATCTGCCCTTTGAGCACTGCCTGAAGTTCGATGATCAATGGTACGTGTTTGGCGAGGCGTGCTACACCTACGCGCCCAAAACGGGGCAGGATATGACCGTGACCAATCGCTATATGTCGGATTGGTACAAGCGCCTGTTTACCTATGGGCTGCATCGATGCTACGGGTTGATCATCCAGCAACCGGAGGCCGTGCCAGCCGAACGCTTAGAGCCTCAAATTGTGCTATCGATCCCCGCCGTGCTGTTCAAAGACGAGGCCGTTACAGCGAAGATTCACGCCCACCTATGCGGAACCTACCACATACAAACGACACTATGCGATTACAACGTATATATCACGCCGGAAAACTTGACCATCATCCCCGAAGGAGCCGGTTCATTCCTATCGGCTTGCGCAGAATATGCCGCCCCACACACGGGAACATGGGCAGTAGTAGACGTTGGCTATTTGACCACGGATATTGTGATTTTTCGCGACGAGGACTATATAGCCGACCTAGCCGACAGCGACACAGCAGCGGGCATGAACAGCGTATCCAAGCACATTAAGGGCCATGTTTTCGCGCAGCACAAGATCGACCTTCAAACGAGCATCATTGATCAGCATATCGACTGTGACACGATCTCTGTTCACGCACTCTCTATTCCCATCCAAGACGTTAAGCACGCCGCGCTCACTGCCCTAGCACGCCAGATCAACCAATTTATACAAGTCGCCACAGCAGGAGTATTGATCACCGGGATCATTCTCACCGGGGGAGGCGCAAAGCTACTCCTAGATTACATCAAAGGCCCCGGATCGATTGTCCCCCTCAAACTCACGAATCACCGCCGGGGCAACTGCGACGGTGGCTATCTGATGCTGGCAGGTTGATATGGCACTTATCCATTACAACCTTTACCTTGACGACGCCGATGAAGCCGATCTCGCCATGATCGCGTTATTGGAACCCCACCGCAAAAAGCGCCGCGTAGGGGAGTTCCTACGTCGGGTTTTAGACACCTATGCACGCGCTGGACAGCAGATGATCCCGCAAATAATCCCACCCACGCCTGTGCGTGCATACGTGCCACCGCTTACGCCCATTATCAACGCCGCGCCGATGCCACCGCCCGCACCAGCAGCCTCGGCAGCTATCGCCAGTACCGCAGCCAAGATGCGCGCCAGCTTTATGAGGAGTGCTCAACCATGACCGATATATGCCCAGACTGCGGTTCAGAGAACCTATTAGAGGTCATCATTACCGAAGAGAACATATCTAAATCCATAGTCGAATGCCCCGATTGCGGAGGACGCTGGATCGTTATAAATGCAACGGGGAACAAAGGTGAACGCCTACACCCACCGCCATGTGGCTATCCCGAATATCTTTGCAGTTGTGGAATTGTGGAGTGGCAACCATGACAGACCAACAGCCCCCCGCACTAGTACAACTCAATAGCTACATGACGGTTCTAGTAGTCCACGATAGTTGGCGTGTGGTGAACCATCAAGCGGATGAACTGATCAACCAATACGCCAAACTAGGCTACAGAGTCATCAACTACCAGCAATCCTTCGTTCAGGGCAAAGGGTGGGTTATATCCGCGCTGATGTATGCCGATCCCGCGCCTGTTTGCGAGGTGCAACCATGAGACAAACAGCCAAGTTCAAGGCAGCGCAAGCGTTGATCCGCAAGCTCTATCAAAACGACCCGAAGAAACTCCGCTCTTTCCTGACGATGGATCACGAGACGCTTTATGAATCCCTGCATGATGACTTTTATGTGTGGGAACCCAAGCGCGATCAGTGGGTGCAGCTTTCTGAGGAGGAGCGCGAATTCAGCGGCGGGTTCGCGTCACGCTACATTGATCGCGATGGGCAACCATCCGGCATTTTCGATCTGCGCATTATTGGACATCCGCAAGACGTGGAACAGATCGCTGCATTACTGCGGAAATTTATCAACATCGGGCGTCTCACTGACCCATATCCGCGCCGACATGGAGATGGCGTGATGTTCTACGTTACCGCCCGACTGCCAGAACCGAAGGGGAAAAAGCGATCATGACCCATCAATCCGACGATCTACCAGCATGGTTGGATCCAATAATCAAAACGACTGTCATCATGATAACGGTGCTCGCCTTCATTGGAACGGTCACAATCCTTCACTGGCTAGTAGATCGAGTACCAGCAGAAACGCAGAGCATACAAGGCTACCTAAGCAGCATCGTAGACCAGCACCCACTCATGAGGATTATCCCGCTTGCTGGCGACCCGCTAGAAGGTCGTTTTAGCCGGATAACCAGTGAATACACATGCGTACGCACCGACCAGCAAACTGAGCAGTGCATAGCCACCAAGCAAATCGCAGGTTGGGTGTTGCCGGACGGTGACAAATGAACCAACTCATTCTTTCCCTTTTCCCCGGCGCAGACCTGTTCGGGCGAGCCTTTGAGGAACGCGGATTCTGCATCGTGCGCGGGCCGGATCGTCTATGGGCGCAAGACGTTCGCGACTTCCACGCCATACCCGGCAAATTTGACGGGATCATCGGTGGCCCGCCGTGCCAACCATTCAGCGCCGCCGCAATCAGTGGTAGTGACGCGGAGAACTTGATCCCCGAATTCGTTCGTATTATCGAGGAGAGCCGTCCGCAGTGGGCAGTGATGGAAAATGTCATGGGCGCAGCGGGAGCCGCCCCACCGTGGCCTAGTACGACGATCCGCGATTGGGATGTTGGCGGAAACACTTTCCGCAAGCGCACATTTTGGTTTTATGGGATCGACCCTGCGCCGAAACCAATTCTGCGAGCTGGCGAACCGAATTACTCAGTGTTAGCCAGCAGCTGGAACCGTCATGGGCAGCTAGTCGGGCGCGGGCCGAACAAGCCACTATCCGCTGAAAAAGCCGCCGCCTTGCAGGGCTTTCCCAACTTAGGCGAGCAGTTGATCGAAGGTCTACCCGGCAAGCTACAGGGCGACGGAGTGAAGTGGCGCGGAGTCAGTCTCAGCAGCCGCAACATCCTAGCGGTTCACATGCTAGGAAATGGCGTTCCGCGTGCAATGGGTCTGTATATCGCCCGCCACGTCGAGAACCAACTTGAAGGCCGATCTTCAATCGAATTGACCGGACTACCGCTTTTCTCATCGATGGGAGTGTGATCATGCAAACTTTAGCATGTTGGAATTGTGGACGCGACACCGGAATAGAAGCCACCGACGACGACACCGCCGCGCTTTGCGAAGGGTGCGAACACCGCTACGACGAGGCAAACGAGAGCCAATACATAGAGGCTAATGAGTTTATTTGTCCTCATGACTTCGTGGCGGAAACAGCCGGAGGCCGTGAGTATTGCCCAGATTGCGGGATGATCTTCCAATGACAAAACACGCGGGCGGACGCCCAAAGATGATCACGGTTGGGGATGCTGCCGCGAACTTTTTGCGCTCAAAGTCGCTGAAAGCCACGCCGCACTACATCGAAACCATCAGCGGATTCATGCGTATGTTTGCCGATAAATACGGCGAGCGTAGCGTGAGCACGTTGACGCTAGATGATATGGAGGAATACGCCGCCTACCTTCAAACGGTAGAGCTGAAGTTCACCAACCATCCTAATCGCCCAACTGTAAAAGGGACTCTCAGCAAATCTACCATCGACAGTCACCACCGGACGCTACGAGCATTCTTCAATTGGATGCTAGAACGCCCGGAGTATCACGTCAAAAGTAACCTTATGTTGAAAGTGCCCCGCCCGCGTATTTTTGAAAGTGACATGCGGATCAAGCGCGTTGAGTGGCAAACCTACATGCTACTCATCGAGACAGCGAAAATGCTTGCACCAGCCGCGATGCAAGCGCGAGCGCTGGCACTGCTATACATGTTACCGGACACGGGATGCAGAGCTGAAGGTGTCTGTGGGCTACGCTGGTCTGACGTTGATCTCGCATTGCGCCGGGCCTACGTCGTGGAAAAGTTTGGCAAAGGACGATTCGTTTTCTTCTTACCGATCACCCGTCGCCGCCTAGAAGCGTGGCGGCAACTCGCACCCAAAAGTGAGTTTGTTTTCTGCTCACTTCGAGAAAGCGACAAAGGCCAACCGCTAACGCCATCCGGCCTATACCAAATCATTATCGGCATCTCGGAGAGGGCAAAGCTACCACGCGAGAAACAAGTAGCACCGCACGACCTGCGGCATATGTTTGCCACCTACGCAGATGAATCAGGGATCTCGTTGCCATACCTACAAGCCCTAATGGGACACGAACGCAGCGAGACCACCGCCCGCTATATCCATCGATCCGGCCTAATGCTGCAATCTATCCATGATGATCACAGCCCCTTACGCCGCCTGATGTCTGAATCTAATACAGAAAGGAGGTGAGAATTCGTGCCTAATAAGCCCTTTGCGACCCAACAGGAAGCAGATGAGGATCTTGGACGCTTTATTCGCCAGCTCGTGCGCGATCTAGGCGAAGCGGTCTACATCCCGCCAACTGTGGATGAAAACGATGAGATACAGGTCATCACACTAGACGAACCATTGGAGCTTGACCAAAACTCAGCAGTTTTATCAGGGTCATTTTCTCCCGCAACCATCGGATAAAATGACAATTCGCAAAAGAGCGATCTGGCATGGGAGACACTGAGAACTTATTGCTATAGAAAAGCAAAATCCCCAGTCAACGACTGAGGATTCGACCTTGAGCGGGCGACGGGATTCGAACCCGTGACCTTCTCCTTGGCAAGGAGACATTCTACCCCTGAACCACGCCCGCATAGCTAACTGTGGGAAAGTATAGATCACTGTGACACGTTTGACAAGGGGGAAATTCTGGAATAAACACATCAACGCTGAAAAGACTCAAGTGATGTTAAGCGTCGGCAGCTAAACGCAATGAGACTGCTTGGAAATTTCATCGATGTTGTGAGAAAATGCTAACTAATCTTACCGCCCGATCTGTTAGTTACCCCACGATGTGATGTATGCGTATCAAACCCGAAATCTTAAGCCCGGTTGGATATTGGCCTCAGCTCTATGCGGCGATTGAAGCGGGAGCAGACGCCGTTTATTTTGGTCTCAAGCACTTCACCGCCCGCGCTAAGGTGGGCTTCACCCTAACCGAACTCCCGGACGTGATGAAAACGCTGCATAGTCGCGGCGTCAAGGGCTATGTCACGTTCAACACACTGATCTTTGATCACGAGTTGACAGAGGCAGTCAGGACGATTGAGCAGATCGCGGCGGCAGGTGCGGATTCGCTAATCGTGCAAGATGTCGGTATCGCGCAGTTAGCGCATCAGATCGCGCCACATGTCGATATTCATGGCAGCACGCAGATGAGCATTACCAGCGCGGAAGGCGTAGCCTTGGCGCAGCGCTTCGGCGTGGCTCGTGTGATCTTGGCGCGCGAACTATCACTGAAGGAAATACGCGAGATCAGGGAGCAGACAGACGGCGAACTTGAAATCTTCGTGCATGGCGCGTTATGCGTTTCGTACTCCGGTCAGTGCTTCTCGTCGGAAGCGTGGGGCGGACGCAGCGCGAATCGAGGTCAGTGCGCGCAAGCCTGCCGACTACCGTACGAATTGATCGTGGATGATAAAATCCAACCGTTAGGGGCTGCGCGATACTTGCTCTCGCCGGGAGATTTATACGCGCTGCACCAAGTGCCGGAGATCATGGACATCGGCATTTCGACGCTGAAGATCGAAGGGCGTTACAAAGACGAGAATTATGTGGCGTTGACGACAAACGCCTATCGACGCGCGGTGGATGCGGCGTGGGAACAGCGCCCCAATCCGGTCACGCCACAAGAAGAAGTCGCCATCGAGCAGGTTTATTCGCGCGGATTGGGGCCGTTTTTCCTGAGCGGGACGGATCATCAAGCGGTGGTACAAGGCCGCTCGCCACGTCATCGGGGTGTGCTGTGCGGACGCGTGACACAGATCTATAAGGAACGTGTGGTGATCGAGCCGTCGGAAGCTCATGCGCTGGCTCCGCTGAAACCGGGCGACGGCGTGGTGTTCGACGCGGCGGATTGGCGCAGTCCGCAAGTCCAAGAAGAGGGCGGGCATATTTATACCGTGAGGCCATTTGGCGCGGGTTTGGAACTGCGCTTCGGCAACCGCGAGATCGATTTTGGGCGCATCCGTGTGGGGGATTGGGTGTGGCGTACATCGGATGTGAACGTCGAGAAATTGGCGAAACCCTTTACACAGGCCAATATCCCAATTCAAAAACAGCCTGTCAAAGTCCATGTGATTGCCCACGAAGGACAACCGCTGGAACTGACGTGGATACTGGTTAATCGCCCTGCGATCAAGGTCAGCGTTCAGTCCGACGAGCCGCTCACCCGCGCCAATGCCCGCAGTGTAACCGCGGACTATTTGCAGCAGCAGCTTGGACGCTTGGGCAATACGGTCTACGCGTTGGATTCACTGGATTCGGATATTTCAGGTGATCCCTTCATTCCTAGTTCGCTGCTTAATCGTCTGCGCCAAGAAGCGGTGGAATATCTCAGCGAACAGCAAGTCCAGATGCCAGAGCGAGAAATTCATGATCCGCTCCAGACCTTGAAGACGGCGCTGGCTGATGTGACTCGGCGTACGGAATCGCAGGCATCCTCTGCCGTCCGGTTGCATCTATTAGTGCGCAAACCGGATCAGTTGGATGCAGCAATTGAGGCCAAGCCAAGCAGCATCACACTAGATTATCTGGATTTGTACGGGTTGCGCCCTGCTGTGGAAAAGATCAAAGCGGCGGGCATCACCCCGCGAGTCGCCAGTCCGCGCGTGCTCAAGCCGCAAGAACAGCGTATCGTCAATTTCCTGCTGCGTCTGGACTGCCAATTGGTGATCCGTTCCGGCGGATTGCTAGAAGCCCTGCAAGGCCGCCACCAATATCCACTCATCGGGGACTTCAGCCTGAACGTGGCGAATCAGATCACAGCGGATACATATTTCAAGCTGGGTGTGGAAAAAATCGCGCCGACGCACGATCTGAACGCCGATCAGATTTGTACGTTAGCGCGCGAGATGGGCGGGGCGCGTTTCGAGGTGATCGCCTATCATCATTTGCCCGTTTTCCACACCGAACACTGCGTTTTTTGCCGTTTCCTGTCCACCGGCACAAGCTATCTAGACTGTGGGCATCCATGCGAAACTCATCAAGTGGCGCTGCGGGACGTGCAGGGGCGTGAGCATCCCGTCATGGCGGATGTTGGCTGCCGGAACACAGTATTCGGTGCAGAAGTGCAAGTCGCCAGCCGTTATCTCGATCAAATGCTTCAGGCGGGCATCCTAGACTATCGGTTAGAGTTCGTACACGAGACGGCGCAAACAGTGCGACAAGTTGCCGCCACCTTCCAAGACTATTTTGCGGGGAAGATCAAAGCGGGTGAACTGGCGCAGCGGCTGTCGAAGATCGTACCGCCGGGGACGACGGAGGGATCGTTTTTCGTGCCGGACGATTATATGAAGCTGCCAGTGATCCAGTAAAGCCGCGTCTTCAGCCGAATAAAACCATCGATTTAGTGAGGGATGTTGCTTGACTTGCAAATCCCTTTTATGATTTGATGGATAAATGAAGTTGGATTCATAGATCAACGAGATTACTTTACGTATGTCTGACGCACCTGTGCAAGCTCTACCGGTACGCGTGGCGCGTATCCGATTTCAACGGGTCGGCAAGCTCTATCATTTTGATTGCAGCGTGTTCGACAATCTGCAAAAAGACGATTACGTGATCGTGGAAACGATGCGTGGTCGCCAAATGGGGCAAGTCGTTGACTTCGCCGTGCCAGATGGCAGTCTTGACGAATACAAACCGATCCTGAGCATTGCAACGCCCGTTGAACTGCTCATCCGGCAAGAGTGGGAATCGAAAGGCGTCGCCGCGCTGATCGACTGCCGTGAGATCGCCGCGCGGATCGGTGGTTTCGAGGAATGCAAGTTTCTGGCAGCGCAGTACAACTACGATGGTTCGCAGTTGACCATCATGTACACAACGCCCGATAACAAAGTGAATGTCAATCGGCTGCGTAACGACTTCAACAATTACTTCCGCCAGACCAAAGTCGAGATGCGGCAGATCGGCCCGCGTGACGTCGCCAAACTGATCGGCGGCTTCGGTGCGTGTGGCATCCCGCGCTGCTGCTCAACCTTCCTCACCGACTTCAGCCCGATCTCGATCAAGATGGCGAAGGCGCAGGGGATTTCCCTGAATCCGAGCGAGATCACGGGGATGTGCGGACGGTTACGCTGCTGTCTGGTTTACGAATATGAACAGTACGTGGAAGCCCGCAAACAGCTCCCCAAGCGCAACAAACGTGTGATGACGCCACACGGCGAGGGTAAGGTAGTAGATATTCATCCGCTGCAAGACGCCGTGACGGTCTTGATCGAGGAAGCTTATCATATCGTCCAGCGCGAAGAATTGACGCCGCTAGAGGAATATGAGGCATTGGAGAAAAAAGCACGCGGTGGCTGTTCGCGCCATGAAAGCGGCGGCTGCGATTGTGGTGCGAAGCACGGCAAGGTCAATGAAGACGGCGAACCGATTGACTCGGTGGAGCCTGAAGAAATCGAGTTCGACCCCGACGAAGGCGACGACTTCATAGAGTAAACCGAAAAATCGCGTCAGCCATGCCGTGGTTGACGCGATGACCGATCCTCGTTAAATTCTGTGAGGGAGTGGTTGGATTCCGGTGAGTTCCCCAGTCTTCAAAACTGGTGACAGGTCGCGGTGCGCTCTGTGGTGGGTTCGACTCCCATGCACTCCCGCACTTTTACAGCTTATCCAACGATTAATTTTGACACGATTCTGTTCGCGACGACATTTTCGCGCGAACAGAATCATGCAAACAATGAATTGCTCTGTCGCTCCGCAATTTTAGTCCAAAAGCTGCCCTACAATCCCAATTTGCCAGGACACAAGATGCCTTTCGGATCGAGCGCTGTCTTAATTCTGCGTAGCGCATCCATGCCGACGCCGTATTGCTGCTGCATATACGGCGCGAGGCGCATCCCGACGCCGTGATGATCGTTCAGCACCGCGCCCGCCTTTAACGCCGCTTCGGTGCCAGCTTTAAACACCGCGTCGTGCAGCGCTTTGGCCTCAGCAAGATCGGCGGGACCAGTGGGAATCTTCATGCGAGCATAGATCATCGATCCCCATTCGTACCAGTGCGAAAAGTGCGTATTCAGCGAGAGATCCCATTGTTCCGGCACGGCGGCGCGGATAGCTTTGGTCGCCTCGTAATACACATCCTCGATATGCTCGAAATCAGCGACCACATCGATGGTGCCCCAGATGCTCGGCAGTTCCGGCGCGTACGGCGGATAGTAGAACACGTAGCGGCGTTCCCACCACAGTTCTGCCAATTTTGCGGGCAGTTCGGTGCCGCGATTGGCGCGGCATACCTCGAAGGCTTTAGCGGCTTCGAGATCGACCAGATCAGGGTAGTCGCCGTCAAACATCAATACCAGCGTGACATCGGGCAGCGGATGCTCGACAGCGCGGGCGAGGCTGTGCGCGGCAGCGTGAGCATCATACAAACGTACCACCGCCGGACGCAAGCCGCTGGTCATGATCTGGCGTCCAGCCTCCACGCCATCCTTGAGATTGGCGAAACTGTATACACCAAAAACACGCTTGGTGGGCAGCTTGCGCAGCTTAACCACCGCCGCTGTGACGATGCCAAGCGTCCCTTCCGATCCTACCAGCATCTGCGTGAGTTCGGGGCCAGCGGCATGACGCGGGACGGCAGGCGTATGCACCAATTCGCCCGTCGGCGTGACGAATTCGAGGCTGAGGATGTGATCTTCGATCTTGCCGTACTTGGAGGATAAGACGCCCGATCCGCGCGCCGCGATGCAGCCGCCGATGGTCGCCCATTCGGTGCTGGCGGGGTAATGCGTGAAGCACAACCCTTGTGCATTGAGTTCTGCCTCGAATTCTTTGCATATCTTGCCCGCTTCGACCACACACGTCAGCGATTGATGATCGATATGACGGACGCGGTTCAGCAGCTTGAGATCGAGCACGATGCCGCCCCTGTTTGCGTTGGCTGCGCCCTGTACGCCGCTGCCACCGCCCCATGGCGTAATCGGTACACCAACTTGGTTGGCGATCTTGACGATCTCCGCGACGGCTTCGGGGGTGGTGGGGCGTACCACCACATCGGGACGGCTGATCGGTTGACCAGCCGCCGCCGCCGCCACCGCATACCACCACTGGTCGTTCTGCCACGGCTTCATGGCTTCGGGCGCGGTCAAAACTTCCGCCACGCCCGTCACTTTCCCTAGCGTTGTCGCCAGCGCGGCGACATCGATCAACCGGGCATCCATGCTTTATCCACCGTGAAATCGCGGTTATGGACGTTGACTTCGACTTTTTCGAGTTCGTGAACAGCATCGATCAAGTGCGTAGCGAAGCGGCTGAGTGCGGTCTCACCTTTTTCCGCCGTCCCGCGCGAAGGCACGCCCATCACGCCGCTGTCGGTGAATTCTTCATGATCGAAGGGGAATTGGAAGTAGTTATAGCCCTGAAACACCGCGTCGGGCATTCCGTCATTCTTCGCCCACGCATCACCGAGCCACTTGGGAGAGTGCGCCTTGTCCGTCGCTGCACGATCCATCCGCACGAGGCTGGCATTGTGCGCCAACACTTGCGAGGTTTCCAGTTCGCCCGCGTGCCAGCCCGGTGTCTCCTCGACAGGCCCTTCCAGCACATCCTTGAGCATCCCGATGTAACGCTCGGCATACGGCTTGTAGTAAGCGATCAACGCACCTGTCTCGTAGCGCAGACGGCGCAGCACCGGATCGATCACCTTGACGTTCGAGCCATGACCGTTGACGAAGATCAGCCGGTTGAATCCATGATGGATCAGACTGCGCCCGATGTCGTAGATCATGTTGAGGTAAGTTTCCGCCCGCACGGTGATCGTACCCGCGCCCCAACCCGGCGCGCGCATATGCTGGGGCGAGTAGCCTAACCACATCGTCGGCGTGTACAGGATGCCCGCTTGCTCTCCAGCCCGCCGCGCGACTTCGGTGGCGGTGATGGTGTCGCAGTACAACGGTAGATGAGGGCCGTGCTGCTCCAAGCTGGCTTTGGGGATCAGGATGGTGTCCGAGTGCTTGAGATACTCCTGCACATCCACGTAGCTCCAGTCACCGAGGCAAAACGACGGCACTTTCATACCGAGCGTTTTGCGGCGCGGCGTCGATCCATTACTGGCGGGTTTGGCCTTGCCGTTCGAAGGCGTTTTGGCGGCACTCGTTTTCGAGTCGGGTTTAGCTTTGGGAGTTTTGGCGGCGTCCTTATGTTGGGTCGATTTTCTTGGCACTCGTATGCCTCCTTCTCATGCGTCCAGCGGTTTACTCATGTAGACACGGGTATAGATGGGTGTCGTTTCACGGTGTGTTTCATGATAGCCGTGCTTCAGGTAGTAGTTGATATTGCTGATCATCAGGGCATTGGTGTACAGGCGGATTTCGTCGCGCTGATGCTGTGTGGCAAAGGCTTCCACGAACGACAACAGATCATCGCCAAGTCCGCGTCGCTGCCACGACGGATGCACAGCGATATTGTCAAGCAGGAGATGATCGGGTTCGATCATCAGCACCAGTACGCCGCAGATAACCTCCCCATCGAGCATGACGTGAACATACCCGTCGGCGATCAGAGCTTGGTAATCGGCAGTCATCGGCATGGGTTCGCGTCCGAGGATCGGCACCCATTTGGCGTAGGCTGTACGTACCAGATCGCGTACTGTATTGTGCTCGTTTGGGTGGGCAAGGCGAATGATCACGTAGGTTCTCCTAGTAGGCTCATCAACTCCGCGAAGGCGAACATCGCGAAGTTATCGTCGTTGATGTGCCCATTATGCTCTAAATAGCGGATCGATTGCTTGAGATTGGCCTTGATCAGTTCGCGAATCTCACGGTTGAGGTCGGGTTCCCAGAAAGCGCCGCCCTGTTTATCCATCACCGAGCCGCCACCCAGCGGCACGATCACCGAGACAGGGCCAGTTGCGCAGTTCAATTTCTCCACGAGGAACTTCGCCGCCGCGATCTGCTCGTCGGGCGTCAGGCGCACCAATGTGAACTCCGGATTGTGATAGTACATTGGACGGTCATGATATTTCTCCGGCACTTCGTCCTTATGTCCGAACACGATGAAATCCAGACAGCCCGTGACGATCACTTGTGGGATGCCCGCTTGTGCCGCCGCGTCCAGCCGCCCACCGCCGCCATCGTGGAAGCCGCCCGCGATATGCCCCGCGACTTCACTGAGCGTGTAATCGAGCACAGCGTCAAAGTAGTTCTGTGTGATCAACTCCTCCATCGCTGGCCCCCCGACGCCGTTCGCGTGGAAAATCACGAAGTCGTAGCCATGCGCTTCGATGTCGGGGCGGATATGGATCAGCGGTTTGGTGGTATTGCCGAGCATGGTAGCAGCGATGGCTTTGCGCGTGCGCCCCGTCGTGATGCCGCGTTGCTCGAACGACTTCGCCATACCTGCGATGGCTGCCGCCGCGTTATCGTAGACGGTACAGCTAATCGGATTCAGGCCAAGGATGTCTACAATGGAGTGCATGATCAGCGTGTCCCGCGTACCGACCAACGGGCCAAATTTGCGATGTCCCGACGCAATGGGCGAGACGATCAGCTTGGGGAAGCCCATCGGCAGCACTTTCATGGCGGAGGCGGCTAGTACCGCGCCTTCCGCGCCACCGAGCGAAGCCACGCCGTGAATTTTGCCCTCTGCGTAGAGGTCTAGCGCTAGTTTGCGCACGCCCTTGAGCATTTCCTCGACCGCTTTTCCCCGTGTGCCCGCGTTGCGCAGTTGGTCGATGGTGAATCCTGCTGCGGCTGCCACATCGCGCCTATTAATGTCAGCCTCAAGGCCGACTGCCTCCCCCAAAATACCGGAATCCAGCACCAATGTGTGACAACCTTGTTCACACACACGATCGCGTAGATAGGCAGTTTCTGGGCCTTTGGTGTCCAACGTACCGATCAGGAGTACGGTCGCCATGATGAATATTCCCCGTGATAGCAATAGGGCGAGCTAACTTGCCCGCCCTTGCGCATACTTGGACAGTGGGGAATTACGCGCCACTCTTGCGCAGATGCTTGATGGTATTTTCGCAGTGACGCGTGTATAGCGCGTCGCTCATCAAGTCAGAGCCGTGATCGCGGATGAATTTGAGTTCCGCGTCTGTGGCGCTGGTACCGGCGTCGCTGTCTTGTGCCTTCTCGCGCAGCGGCGAACGGTCAAACGGCACCACGAACTCGACCGTCATCGCGCCGTCATAGCCCGCCTTCTTAAGCGTATTGATGATCTTCTTCCAGTCGATGCTGCCCTGCCCCGGAGGACGGCGGTTATTGTCGGCAACGTGGAAATCGACCAGACGCTTACCCGTCTTGAGGATGGCGTCGTACATATCGGCCTCTTCGATGTTGATATGGAAAGCATCGAGGCACACGCCGACATCTTCGCCCACCGCATCCGCCAGCGCCAATGCCTGATCATGGCGGTTGAGGAAGTTCGTCTCGAAGCGGTTCAGCGGCTCCAATCCGATCTTGACCTTCTTCTTGCGCGCGTGGTCAGCGATTACCTTCAATCCTTCGACCGCCCATGCCCACTCGGTATCGGCGTCCGCCATCGCCACCACTTTGCCGACCTCACTCGGCACTACGGTGATGATGTTGCCGCCGAGGCCAGCCACCAGATCGATGCACTCCTTGACGTAAGTTTGGCTCATCTCACGGTAATAAGGATCAGCGTGGATCAGGTCGCGTCCCTTGACCATGATCGTGACCGCGCCCCAGCATTCTAGCTTGTTGTCTTTGAGGAGTTTACGGACTTCTTTGACATCGTACTTGCGGGGTTCGCCCATGATTTGGATGCCGTCATAGCCGAGCGATTTCAGCCGTTTGATGGTGACTTCAATCGGCTCTGGACGCATCCAGTTGTGCATAACTACGCGCATAAAGTAAAGCCTTTCTAAAAAGTAAAAGTAAGTTGTGGGAAACGGGAATTTATACGTATCTATGGTATATCAGGCTGTACACTTGTCAAGTTATATTTTATAAATTCTATTTTGTAAGAGAACGTCCTAGAAATGTCGTGCATTAGGGACGCTTGCGGACGATGGTAGAGCCAACGAACGATGCTAGAATAAGCCTCATACCGACGAGCAGAAGCAGAGGCCAGATGCAGCTACTAAGTGTCAATGTAGGTACCGTGCAGCCGATCCAGAACGCCAAGCCATCCGGCAAGACAGGCATCTTTAAGACGCCGCGTACCGAACCAATCAAAATCACAGAACTAGGGCTGGAAGGCGACGCCATCATTGACACCCAAAATCATGGCGGCGTCGATCAGGCAGTGTACGTATTCACCGCGCCGGATTACGCGTGGTGGTCATCGTACCTCGGGCGCGCTTTGGAACCGGGGATGTTTGGAGAAAATTTCACCATTTCGGGGCTAGAAAGCGCCTCTCTGCATATCGGAGATCGGCTGCAAGTCGGCGCAGTGCTGATCGAGGTGACATCGCCGCGCATCCCTTGCGTGACCATCGCCGCGCGCATGGGCGATCCGCAGTTCGTCAAGAAGTTCCAGAAAGCCGAACGCCCCGGCGTCTATTGCCGCGTGATCGAGGTTGGCAGCGTTCGCGCACGCGATCCTGTCACGCTGATCCCGTATCAGGGTGAGCAGGTGGGGATTCTGGAATTGTTTCGCGTCTTTTATAGCAAGCGTTATACGGAAGACCTCCTCCGCCGTTTTCTGAGCGTGCCAATTCATACCAAAGATAAGCCGAGCTATGAAAAAAAGCTGGCGCGACTGTTAGCTCGTTCAGAAGCAAAGCCAAACGCGCCCAAATAGGTGGAGCTATTGTGCAAATTGACACAATGAGCTATCCCATCCGAATCGGCCTAAAAACTGATGGCAAAACTGCCTAAAAACCCCTGATTTACGCGTGACACTTCGTAAATTCTGCCCGATCTGCGCCTGCTAAATCAGCCTCACGGCTCCCAAAACCTTTACGAATCGGCCTCAAGCTGTGAGGTTTTTGTAAGGGCTTCTCCCCCTATAATGGCTTCCAACACAACGTGCTGCCCGAATAAACAACTTTTTCTACCTCTCCTTCCGTCTGAAGAATGCGTTTTCAGAGGCTACTAATTTAGTAGACGGATGGTCAAAGAGGTAACCTAATGAACAACGACGAAGGCAGTCCATTCCTGTGGCGTCATGCGAGTATGGTTCGGGCTGTCGTAATGACAGTCGCGATCTTGTCAATTACCACCTTCGGCGCGATTTTCTTCTACCAAACGTGGATGATCAAAGCGCAGGCCAGTCACGTTCCAGAAGTACCTGAATACCTCTTGCCCGGTCAGCCTGTCCCTGCCCAGTGCGATTACACATGGCGTGCCTACTATCCGAGCAACACCTTTTACTGTCGCAACGTGGTCGATGGCACCTTCATGTATGCTGAATACAGCCAGTCGCGCAAGATCATTACGCGTGTTTCGTATTCCGTCGATGGGGAGACGGTGGGCGATCTGATACTCGCATGGGGCATACCCACCGGAATTCAGCGCTACAATTGGGGCGTCGAAATCTATTGGGGCAAACGCAGTGTATGGGCTTCCACCGAGCCGTTTACGCCAATGAGCAGAATATTTCTCGTTGCCTATACCCTCAAAACGCCCGATGCATCCGCGTGGCATGGTTTCATCAACGGCGAATGAGCTGCCTATTTTAGGCCAGACCGCAGGAAGCTGTTGATGAACTGACGCTGGAAAACCAAGAATAACACCATCAGCGGTACGATCACGATCAGCACGCCCGCCATGATCTGCCCGTACAACGCGCCGACTTCGCTAGTGCGTAAGACACGGCTCAACCCGACGGTCAGCGGGCGGTTAGCTTCGCTCTGGGTGACCATCAAAGGCCACAAAAATTCATTCCAGCGGGCGCTGATCGAGACCAGTGAGAACGCCACCAGCGCGGGGATCGACGGCGGCAAGTAGACGTGACGCAAGACGCCAAACCATCCGCAGCCATCGATGCGGGCGGCGTCTTCAAAGTCAATCGGCACTTGCCGGAAAGTCTGGCGCATCAGAAACGTGCCAAACGCCGACGCCAGATACGGCATCATCAGCGCCCATTTGGTGTCGATCAGCCCGAAAGTGCGCACCGTTGCAAAATTCGGCACGAGCAGCACCGCCGCCGGAATCATCAACTGCACGAGGATCAGGCCGAACAGTACGCGCTTGCCGAAAAACTCCATCCGCGCGAAGGCATAGCCCGCCAGCGTAATCGTGACCAACTGGATCGCCAGCACGCCCAATACGAAGATGATGGTGGTAACGTACATCGGCCCCCATTGGGCGACGGCGAACACATTATTGAAATTGTCGAGCGTGATGTGCGTGCCGAAAAAGATATTGCCGGTCACAATCGGCTCACTTTCCGGGCGGAAGGCGACCAGCACCGTCCAGATCAGCGGAATCAGCCAGAATAATGCCAGCAAAAACAGCAGAAATGTCCCGATCCGGTTCAACCAGCGCATTCTACGTGTCTGGGGTGGGGTTGCAGCTAAGGTCATAGAATCCCTGTAAAAAATCTCGCCCGATGAGCACTCTTAATCTTACAGGGATTACGAAACCTGTCCACCAACGTACCTTAATGGTTAGCCTAGTCGTTGCGAAGCCATTCCGTTTCGGTCAACAGCCGCGCGGTGCCTAATCCTAGGGCAATCGCGCCCGTCTGTAAGCCTGCCCGCACGAGATTGTTTAGCCCGGAAGGGATGTCGCCAGCGCTGAAGTACAACATGGTCTCGTAAGCTGGAATGCCCGGAATCATGCTGATGATGCCTACTACGGTGAAGATCAAACGCGGCAGATTGAACCGCACTGCTTGCGAATATCCGATCAAGCCAATCGCCAGCGCTCCGGCTGCCGTCCCTAGTTCATTAGAAGCCCCCAATTGGCGCAAGCCATACCGCAGAAGATGCCCTATCGCGCCCACGATTCCCGTCCACGGCAGCACTTTACGGGGCACGTTAAATAGAATACCGAAGCCAATCGTCACGACAAAACCAAGCAGACCTTGGAACAGTACATTGGTAAGAGATAGATTTTGCATAACCATCCAGCGGTTGAGTCTACGCCATGCAAGAACACAAAAACAGCGTCGTCACGCGGTGGTTTAAACTCGGTGACGACGCTGTCATATTACCTAACGAAGAGAAGCGCAGCTAGGGTAACGTTGTACTAAAATTGCATGGCAAATGTCATTGCAAAGTAGCCGATGCGCCCAATCCTAATACCTCGCGTGCTTTGAGTGCCAAATGCAGATTCAAGCGTACATCGGCATCATCCAGATCGAGGCAGGTAATTTCCGCGATGCGGTTGAGGCGGTACGCCAGCGTATTACGGTGAATTTTGAGTTCCTTCGCCGTGAGCGCTGTGTTGCCGTTGTTCGAGAAATACGTCTTCAGCGTGTCCAGTAGATCGCTGTTCTGCTGGTTGTCGTAAGAGATCAATTCCGCTAACCACGTCATGCAAAAGCGGTGTAAATCAGCGCGGTTGGTCGTGGAGAGCAGCAAACTGAATAGGCTGGAATTGCCGAAGAAATTAGCGCGTTGTTGGGTCTGCAATTCATTGCACAGACGCAATGCTCCTTCAGCTTCGCGGAAAGACGAGCGCAGCGAATCCATGCCTCTAGCAGGGCGTCCGACGCCGCAGCACACATCGATGCCCGGTAAGCGGCTGGCAATCTGGTCGCGGATTTCTTCAGTTTTGCGCTTGAGCCGCGTGGTTTGCTGGGGGTCTTCGACGGGATGGAATAAAACGGCGGCGCTACCATAGGCCATCAATGGGCCAGAAATATTACGGCGCGCTGCTTCTGCATGGAGCAATGCGGCGAACTGCTGACCACTGATCGAATCGTTCGCCTGACGGTAAATGACTACCGCGTAATACAAATGTGGTTGAAATCCATGCTGATCAAGTACAGCCGGTTCGGGGGTTTCGCCATCTAGCCATGCTTGCAACCACTCAGAACGTCCCATTCGTAAGGTGGCTCGTGACCGCAATGCTGTGTAATTGAGAACCTGATCTGCCATGAGAATATGACTCCTGCCTTGCCGTTTCGAGATTGATTCGGCGTTGACGAGAGCCATTCTAGCCACATCTTGGCGATTCGCTCATTGGAAAGGTGCTAAATGTTCCGGCGCAATATTTGTGCATTCCGCACAACGAATGAGTCGGTCACATTGTGACAAATCTAGACAGAAGCCTCTTACTGTACCCTCAATTACGCGTCTGCCGTCAGCAAACGATGGATTTTCAACGCCAGATGCACTGCTAGGCGGACATCAGGACGGTTCAAATCCAGTCCGGTGATCTCGGAAATGCGGTTCATCCGGTAAAACAAAGTGTTTCGATGGACGCTCAACATTTCAGCGGTCTGTGTGTGATTGCCATGACATTGGAAAAACGCTTCCAGAGTCAGCAGCAGATCGGCGCGTTGGCGTTCTTCATATTGCAGCAGGTTGCCGATAGTGCTGTCGCGTAGCGCCCGCAGATCGTCGCGGTAATCGGGGCGTGCGAGGAAGGTGTAAATGCCCAGATCGCCGATATACATCGGTGTATCGGATTGAAGTCGGCGGCAAATATCGGCGGCTTGGGCGGCTTCGCGGTACGACCCTCGCCAATCGTTGACGCGCGACGCCAGCGATCCAATCCCGACGGCGAGTTTGGCGTCAGGATATTCGCGTTTGGCTTCGCTGCGGATTTCCTCCGCGAGTTCACGGGCGGATTGCACAGGGGCGGTCGTATCTGGTGCGTAAAACATGCGCACTTCATTCTCGCGCAGACGGATCATCGCGCCCATTTGCTTGCCTGCCATCATGCCGTTGACCAGCGTTTCGAGTCGTCGGCTGGATGGATGCTTGTTGCCATACCACGTCAGTACCAGCGCGATGTGAGGCGCTGTCATATCGTGTCCGAACCGATCTCCTTCGGCCTGTGCTTCCGCTTCGCCTACCGTGCCTGCCATTAAGCTGTCGAGAAAATCGCCACGTAGCCGCTTTTCGATCTCGCTGATGGCCTTTGCGCGTGCCATTTCCAACGCGCACACCACCGCGCCATGTGTCAGCACGACAGTATCCAGATCAGTGAAACTGTCGGCCTCTCCGATAAACGACAAATAGCCACGTCCGACGTTTTGCGTCACGATGGGCGCGACCAAGCGCAGCAAACTATCATCCCGGAGCGCCTGCTGTGCGACGGGTGTCGTATGGCGTGGCAATCGATGCCGATCTTGCAATGTGGTTGGCAGTACGCGGCGGTCTACCAGCGTGTCACTGATCTCATCAAATTCGGCGGCGAGCAGTGGCGTGACGGCAGAGTGAATGATGCGCAAATGCTTATCTTGCACAATGACCGTCTTGTTCAAGTAACGGCTGATCTCATGCACAAGGCGATCCAGCCCCACGTTTTCCGATGCCAACTGCACCAACTGCTGATAAATCTGAGTGCTGCGCCGCTCAAGGTGATTCTGATGATCGATCAGCAAACCGATGACCGTCCGCTCCACTTCCCGCAGATTGCTATTAGGCGGCAGTTGTAAGATCGGGAGTTTGGCGATCTCCGCTGCTGCCAGCGTAATGGGCGAGATGGGTGGTGCGCACGCAATCGCAGCGACCCCGACCGCACTGCACGCATGGATAATTTCGTTCAAATCAGCCTTGCCGGGGACGAGCAGCACAAGTTCACCGCCTTCCAAATACGGAAGGGGTGATTCTGGATTGATGACGACGACCCAACGTACTGGGCATTGTATGTACTCGCCCGCTGCTACAACTGTTGTACCAAGTGGTAGGGCTAGTCGAGTGACATCTTCAAGGGTAAAAGGAGAATCTTGTGCATCCATGACACTACTGCATGACCTAGAGAAACATGGTCAGATCATACGTGATCGAGGGCAGTTGTGCAAGGTGAACAATCAAAATTAACCATAGTCAAGCGCTTAATGCTTTTCCAAAGGGATCAAAATTTACACAATTGCGGGCAGTTAGGATGAAAAGAGGATGAGTATCGAGACCCCGGCACGCATAAGTACCGGGGTGATCTGTAAAAAGGCTAAAAAGGCTGGTTAGCGGCGCGCTTCGTCTTCCATCTCCGCCACCATGCCGACGCCAGCATTGAACCGATCTCGCTTGAACTGTGTCTCGTACAAGGTCGCGTATAGCCCATTCTTCGCCAGCAGTTCAGCATGTGTGCCCTGCTCCACGATCTGCCCGCGATCCAGCACGAGGATTAGGTCAGCCGCGAGGATGGTGCTGAGTCGGTGTGCGATCACCAGACTGGTGCGATCCTTCATCACGGTTTCTAACGCGGTCTGGATCAACGCCTCGGACTGCGAATCAAGGTGCGATGTCGCTTCGTCCAGCACCAGAATGCGCGGGTCTTTGAGGATCACACGGGCGATGGCGATACGTTGCTTCTCGCCACCGCTCAGACGGTAGCCGCGTTCGCCCACGATAGTGTCATAGTTGTCTGGCAATCCCATAATGAAATCGTGAATATTAGCTGCCCGTGCCGCCGCTTCGATCTCGGCTTGGGTGGCGTCGCTCTTGGCGTATAGCAGGTTGGTGCGGATCGTGTCATGGAACAAGTACGTCTCTTGTGTCACCATGCCGATATTTTCCGCCAATGAGGCCAACGTTAGATCGCGCAGGTCGTGACCATCAATCTTGATATGTCCCTCGTAAGGGTCATACAAACGCGGCATCAGGTAAGTAATGGTTGTTTTGCCAGCGCCACTCGGCCCCACCAGCGCCGCCAGTTGTCCGGGCTTGATCATGAACGAGATATTGTGCAGTGTAATGGTGCGTGCTTGAGACTCAGCCAATGGGGCGTCAGCTTCTTTGCTCGGCTTGCCATTGGGACGCACGGGACGGCCTTCGCTGAACACCGCCCGCACACTGGACATCCCACCGCGATCGACTTCTTTCAGCTTGTTGTGTTCGTGCTCACTGTAGCTGAACGAGACATTATCGAACACCACCTCGCCGCGTACATGCTCCAGTTTAACCGCGTCCGGTTTCTCCGCGATCTCCAGCGGCATGTCGAGCAGTTCAAATACGCGCTCAAAGCTGACCATTGAGGTCGCGAAATCTACGGGAGAATTAGCGAGCGATTGCAGCGGCCCATAAATTTGGCCGAGATACATCGCGAAAGTGACGATCAAGCCTGCGCTGAACACGCCGTCGATGGCGAAGTGCCCGCCGACCCAATACGTCAGCGCCATGCCCACCGCGCTGATCAAACCCAGCGCCGCGAACAATCCGCTGCCGATCACCGATCTCCGCACGCCACTGTCTGCCACTTTCCGCGCCCGATCCTCGAAGCGCACGGACTCAGTTTGCGTGCGCCCAAACAGCTTTACCAACAGCGCGCCACTAACGTTCAGAGTCTCATTCATCATCGCGTTCATCGAAGCGTTCAAATCCATCTGTTCGCGCACGATATTGCGCAGCGCCCGACCGATTCGGCGTGCGGGCAGCACAAACAGCGGCACCACGATCAGGCCGAGCAGCGTCAACCGCCATTCCAGCAGCAGCATCACGACCAGCGTAGAGACGACCGAGATGATATTGGTGAAGATGCCGATCAACGTACTGTTGATGGCGCTCTGTGCGCCAACCACGTCGTTATTCAGGCGGCTCATCAATTCACCCGTTTTAGTATTGGTGAAAAAGTGCAGCGACATATTTTGCAGATGGGAATACAACGCCGTGCGCAATTGGTAGATCACGCCTTCACCGATGCTGCTGTTGAAGTAACGCTGTACGACACCAATCACGCCGTTCAAGATCGGGATGATCACGATGACCAGTGCCAACCGATCTAGCAGACCACCATCGCCTTTATAGAGCGCCTTATCGATAATTTGCCCGAACAAGAGCGGACTGAGCAGACTCAAGCCCTGTGAGACGAGGATCAACGCCAACACGCCCGCGATCTTCCAGCGATACGGTTTGGCGTACCCCAATACGCGCCGGATCAATGCCCAGCTCACCTGTGGCTTGTCTTGCGCGTCATCAAAATGTATGTAAGAAAACCAACCCATACCGTGCATTCTCATCGCTCCACTACTACCCTCATTTATATGTCTAGCAACCCATTTGTCACATCCGCCATTTGGTTAGGTGAACACTGTGCGTTATAGTAGGCAAAATCTTGCTATTTATATGAATAATGAAACATCACAGCGAACGACCCATTATTGAACCTAACCGCGTGTACTCTCGCGAGGAAGCCGCCGAGGTGCTGAATGTCAGTCTGAGCACGGTCAAGCGCTTGATCGGTTCACGTCAACTGCGTGTAAGCCAACCTCCGGGGATGCGGCGTGTGTTGATTCTTGGTCAGCACATCCTCGACCTGATCGCGAATACGGAAGTGAAAGACCCCAACCGCTTAGTAGACGACGACGAAGCGTTGGGGAACGACCGCTAGCGGTGTGTTACGATCAGTCTTGACGACGCGCTGTCAGGAGAAAATCTAAATGCTCCCTCCGAAGCGAGTAATTCTATTCGCCTTGATCGGTTGTTTACTGTTGGCAGCGTGCGACACCCCCACTGTTGGCGGCTCCCTTGGCGGTACACCTGCTCCAGTCACATTGGCTGATGCAGAAGAAACAGCGCGGGAATTTTTGACCGCGTGGACGCAGGGTGACTACGCCAAAATGTACAGCCTGACGTCGCCCCGCACACAGGTGATGTCGCCAGACATCTTCACCGCGTACTATACCGATGTCGATAGCAAGCTGCAAGTACAGCCCAACGAAGGCAAATCCTTCGAACTGCTTGACGACAAAAGTGTCCAGCAAGGCACGACTGCCGCCATCCGCTACAACATGATCTTCGACACACCCTCACTCGGCAACTTCCGCGACGACAATCGCACGATCCGGCTGATTCAGACGCAGCAGGGACGTGGGCAGGTGTGGCGCGTAGCATGGAGCACGATGGACATCTTCGAAGGCATGGCGGGCGGCGCGACGTTGGTGCGAGAATTCCTGCTCCCGCCGCGCGGCACGATCTATGACCGCAACGGGCAGGTGATCGCGCAGGATGACGTGACCAACTACGCTGTCCGGCTGCTCACCGCCAACGGCAATACAGCGACTTGTTATCAGGTTTTGAATCGGGCGGTGCGCCTGAATGTGCCAGAAGCGCAAAAACGCTACGATCCCGAACGCGGCTTGCAGAACGGCTATACCATCGGCACCTTCAGCCCCGAAGAGCGCACCAAATACGAAGCCGAACTTCAGAATGCCGGATGCAGTCTACAATATCGGGAACAGACGAATCGCTTTTACTTTGGGAATGGCATCGCCTCGCAAGTCGTCGGCTATGTCGGCCCGATTCCGGCGGAAGACACCGCCAATTATGAAGGCTATCCACCCGGCGCGTTAGTAGGACTGGGCGGCCTCGAAGCGCGCTACGAGAATGAATTGGCGGGCGAACCCGGTGCGCAACTGGTCATCCGCACGCCGGAAGGGTTGACGGTACGCACGCTCGCCAGCAAGGCAGCGGGTACTGCGCACGACATCACCCTTACGCTTGATCGCAATTTACAGCTCGCCGTCGATGATATTCTGGCGAATGCCTACAGTGAAGCCAACTGGGGGCCGTTGTCATCAGGGGCGGCAGCTGTCGTCTTGAATGTACAAACGGGCGAAGTACTGGCGATGGGGAGCTATCCCAGCATCAACCCCGACGCGTTCCCATTGACAACCACGTGGGATGCGCAGGAAGCGATCAGCAATTTCGTCAAAAAACGTGCCTTTACCAACCGCACCATCCAGCTCGTCTATGCGCCTGCCTCCACCTTCAAGATCGTGTCGATGGCAGCGGCGATGGAAACCTTGGGCACTGACAACAAACCGCTATTCACCGAAAATTCGATCTTTACCTGTGACGCCGTCTACAAAGACCCCGAAGGTCTTACGCGTTTCGACTGGATTTACAACGCCCAAGACCCGACCAACCCCGAAAATGTACATGGTCGGATCAACTTGCGGCAGGGCTTGACGGCGTCCTGCGACGATTATTTCTGGCATATCGGAGAAGCACTGTATAACGCGCAGCACAACGATGCGCTGCGTATCTTCGGCAATCGTATGGGCTTAGGCGTGCTAACGGGCATCGATTTGCCGGGCGAGCAGCCGGGCGTGATCCCCGATCCCGATTGGAAAAAAGCCAACGAAGGCACTGCATGGGGTGTTGGCGACACGCTCAATATTGTGATCGGGCAGGGCAACACGCAGATCACCCCGCTGCAAGAAGCCCGCATGATGATGGCGATTGCCAACGGAGGTCGCCTCTACAAGCCGTTCGTGGTGCGCAGTATCGGCAAATCCGGTGACGCTCCCACGTATCTCGCGCCAACGCAAGATAGCCCCGATAATCTAAACTTCGAGAAGCAAGATTTGAACGCGTTGCGAGCGGCCTTATGTGCTGTCCCGCGCGATCCGAAATTCGGCACAGCCTATTGGCGTTTCCGCGATTTTCCGCTGGATAAAGTTTCCGTGTGCGGCAAAACAGGCACGGCGCAAAACGCGCAGGGCGAACCGCCGAGTGCGTGGTTTGTGTCTTATGTTGGCCCCGCTGGCAAGCAAGCCGAAATCGCCGTGGTGGTTTATGTCGAGAAATCGCGTGAAGGCTCGGAAGTCGCTGCCCCGATCACGCGTCGCATTATCGAAGCGTATTACGGACTGTCGTACTACAATTGGCCTGATTTCTGGTACGGGCCATACGTCCCCGTCACCAATCCGGGCGAATAGTACAGCTCACACGGTTTCCCACCGACACTTTTTTTGCTTTCACAAAAAAGAGCGCTCAATCGGCGCTCTTTTCCTTTTTATCGACGCTGAGTCTCGGAGAGACTTCGTTCTCTAAGCCTGACGTTTCAACGTTGGGCGACGCGATCTACCCGATTCCATCGCGCGCCACTCACGGCTGCTCCGCCGTCTTCAATTCGACGGATACTTCGCCTACGTGTCCCTGCGCGAACGGTATCCGCACGCCCTGATGGATCAAACCCGCCCAACACTTTTGCGGGTTCGCCGTACGGATCACCGTCGTCATGCGGATCGCGCCCCAGACCGTGACCTTCTGACCGGGCATCAAATACCACAGCGTTTGTCCGTTCGGCGCGATCACCTTGGTCAGTTTGTCCTGCGAACCGACTGCCCACCGCCACGGATACGAAGTCGTTGTGCGTTCGCATTCAATCCCAATGTGGAACGCTCCCGTCGAGAATTCTTCGCTGTCGGCGGAGCGCATAGCTCCATCAGTCTGATCGTACTGGTAGACGGTACCGGGCGACGGCCCTTCGGTGCGGATCGGCGTCTTGCCATAATTGGAGACGACCAGCGAGAACACCAGCAGATCATCTTTAGGCAGCATCACCGTCGTTTGTGTCGATTGGACGCCGTCAGGGATACCCACTTTCGCGCCTTGGGTTTTGGCATCGGTGTAATACGAGTCCGCATAAGGGAGGCTCGTCCATGTAACGGTACTACCGGTGCTTTGGTTGACGATCTCGGCTTGCGGCAACCCGCCGTCTTTGATCGTGATCGTGGTTTCGCGGCGGACGCGCTGACCTTCCTTATCCTCAGCAACGACCACCAGCAGGTAGTCACCATCGGGAGGCGGTTCGGCATCTGTGTCCACACCAGCGTCATAATCGAATTGATGCACCACGCCCTGAGCAGCCGAAGGCTGCTGTGCCAATTTGCGCTCGGAGATGTAGTAGCGTACATCTGAATCAGGCTGCGTCAAGTAAGCGGTCAGCGTGGCCTCTTTAGGCATGTAGATGTTGATGCCGAGGCGGTCGTTGTAGCCATCCTGATTAGGGCTAAACATAGTAGACGACACTTCGAAGGTGGTCATCGCGGGCAGCACCACGTCGCCCTCGCTGACCGTTAGCGTGCCAGTCGATTGCATGGTACTGCCATCATCCGCGCTGGCCTTGACCATCCATTCATAGTCACCGTTCGGGATCAGGCGGGCTTCCACCACGCCGCCGTCAGGTTCGCCTTCCACCTTGTAACCATTCACCACGCCGCTAAAGCCGACCGAATACGTGCCTACCGGACGCCGTTCCGCATTTCGGAACACATAGGTGTGTTGTGCCGCTTTATCAGTCAGGTTGATGGTCACGTCAGCGTTACGGTTGAGCGTATAGCTGATGATCGTCACATCGTCCTGTCCATCCGCGTTAGGGGTGATGGTAGCGAGGCTGAAGCTAACATCGGTGAGCAGTGGTCGTGGCGGTTGCAGCACGAACGCCCCCGCGCCTCCTAAGACGAGCAGGACGAGCACCGCAGCGATTAGCACAAGCACAGGCGAAAGACGCATCATTTCCCTCATTGCCCATGCGGAGATAATACAGGCGGATTCACACCAGATCGAGCATGACCAAGTGAGGCATAGGCGGCGCTAGTCTAGCTTGCAGGCTAGAGCGCTGCAACCCACGAGAAAACTACGCCTCCGCAATCACAGGCGCGTCGTGGGCTGCATATCTGAGTTTCGGACGCTAACTTGTTTAGAAGGAACACGAATAAGGCTCAACTATCTCCTCAAACGCGTGAGTCCGGCAGGGACTTTGTTCTTTAAGCCTGTCGTTTATGGTATTTCATAAGGCAGGAATACGCCGATCACGCCAACATATTCCTGAGTCCCGCAAGGGACTTCGTAGGGTAAGCCCGACAATTCATTGTCGGGAATCGATTGCCTGACCAATTTCTTAAACACCATCGACGTTGGGCGGCGTTGCCGAGGCATCTACGTAGCGTCTCGTCTGTTCTCAGCCCCTATCCGAAACGGTAGTCTACTTATCCGGCGTTTTCGAGCCGATCGACTTGCTATCCGGCGTAATCCGCGACTCGACGTGCGGCGCGTTAGGTCTTGGCAGCCGGATCGCGGGCATTCGAATACGCGTTTCTCTAGCGGAGTCGGGAATCATCGAGCTTTCAAAAGCGGGAAGTTGCACAGTGAACACGCTGCCCTTGCCCTCTTCGCTGGTCGCGGTGATCTTGCCTCGGTGCGCTTCCACGATCCAACTGACGATGGACAAACCCAACCCGAACCCGCCCATCTTGCGGTCACGCGCCTTATCCACGCGATAAAAACGGTCAAAGATATGCGGCAGGTCTTCTTCGGGGATGCCAATACCCGTGTCGCTCACCGAAATCCATGCGTAGCCATCGTGGTTGGTCACGCTCAAGCCGATCTTACCATGCGGTGGCGTGTACTTGATGGCGTTAGTGATCAGGTTGATCAACAACTGCTTGAGACGATCCGCGTCGCCCTTCACGCGGACAGGTTCCAACTGCACGATCTTGATCTCGACTTCTTGCGAGATTAATTTCAGTTGGTTGTAGACCTCGATCATCAATGATTCGAGATCAACGATAGTCTCCCGCAGTGGCAACCGTCCGCTGTCAGCCTGTGCCAGCAGCAGCAAATCACCCACCAAGCGCGTCATGCGCTTAACTTCGCTGTCGATGTCCGCCAGTGATTGCGGATCGTTGCCCATCCGCTTGATCAGGTCAAGATTCCCTTGAATGGTTGTTAGCGGGGTGCGCAGCTCGTGCGAAACATCCGCCACGAAACGACGCTGCACGAGGAATAGCCGCTCCAATCGCTCCAAAGTGGCGTTGAAGGTGTTGGTCAACTGACCGAGTTCGTCAGGCGGGCCGTCGTAAGGGATACGCTTGCTCAGGTCATCGGCATCCGTGATGGCTTTGGCGGCGTTGCTGATGATGTCGATAGGTTGCAGCGCTTGTCCCGCGATGACCGTGCCGACCATAAACGATAGCAGCAGCGCCACAATCGCCACCGCGATCATTACACGCACCAAGCGGTTGAGCACATCACCTATTGAGGACATCGACGCTACGAGCTGGATCGAGCCGACCCAACGTCCATTCTTGTGAATGATCGGCTGCGTCAACGCGAGGAGCCGGACGCCGCCATACTCGATCTCCCGCCAGCCCGGTTCCATCGTGTTCAGGCCGACCGGATCGAAGGGCTTGTCGATGTCGCGTAGAATCTCGGAACTGGCGACCAGTCTGCCGTTTGCTGCCCACACTTGGATCGCTACGGACGAGTAGATCGTGGACGAGAGGGTGAATGGGTTGCTGCGGGAAGTGAGATCACCTGTTGTTTTGTCGAATTGAATATCAGCCAAGACGTTGTTCGCGGTTTGGCGCATTGTGTCCAATAGTTGTTCACGCCACGTCCAGTTCAACAAGTTAAACAGCGACACTGAAAACACAATAATCACGGTCGCCAACAGACTGGAGTACCACAGCGTCAGGCGGGTACGAATGGTCATCTGGTACAAGTCCGGGTTCACAAAACGCGCATAAATGCTTTATGCAAGTTTAATTCATACAGATAAACACCGGATGAGTGTTAATGTGACGCGCTCCTGAACCAACGTTGCCGATGATACGTTCAATGTCCGTTCAATCGATCAGGCGGCGGCACTTCTAAAACCTCGTCAGGTGAGCAACCCTCTTTAGGTCGTTTTGCAAGGGTTGGGACGTATTGCCTTAGCGCCAAACGAATTCTCGAACAAAATTTTAACAATTCGCCCATTGACTCATTTTGAGAACTCGTGTATTCTATTTAATACGAACAAGCAAGGGGTATATCGAACACCCTGCTCAAGTTCACGCAATAACCCGCCGCACTTAGTTCTTCTTCTCCCAACCTGTACCTTACGACTTGATTGCTAACAGGATTGACTCAACGGTTTCTTTTGCCAGTCCCTAGGTCGGCGTCCATCATAGGAAAGACCGACTACATCAAAATTCAACCGAGCTAAATTTGCCTGATCTTGCCTGTTATCGCCTGCTATTTGCCTGATCTGATGAGTTCAGAATGGCTCATTGAGCACGGAAAACCCATCGCCTGAATTTTGCCTGTTATTTCAGGCAAAACAGGCAAAGTTCCAGCCACGATCATCGACCAAGAGGGAATTTGTATGAATGTCGCGCCAACCCCATACCATACATCGCGCTTTTCTCGCTCGTTCACCTTGCAAGAGAAGTGGTCGGAGAATGCGGCGTGGTCTTTACTTTGCCCGAAGCGCTCAGGGCAGAGCACTTCTCCTCGCACATCCCTCCCCGCCGATCCCTTCCGCACCAGCCGACGGGATCATTCTTGGGATCATGACGCGCATGGACGGAGTCAACGCACAGCCTATGCTAAGGAGGTAAAGAGCTATGCGTGGGCAGTCAGCAATGTGCCGGGGGTAGACTCGCCAAGCAGGGCACTGCGCAGTTGTCCGGGCGTGGTACCGCCGAAGATGCGTACCTGTAGCCCTTCGACACTTGCCGCCAGATCGAGCATTCCGCGCACTTTGGAGGACATCCCGCCGGTGACATCTGTCCCGCGTGAACCGCCCAACGCCGCCGCGATTTGGTCGAAGTTGCCGGGGTGGATATGCGGGAACACAACGCCCGCGCTGTCATACACACCCTCGACCTCGCCCAACAAGAAGATGCGTGTGGGATGCAGCTTGGAGGCCAGATACCCGAACACTGTTTCCGTCGAGATGATCGTCCCGCCACGCACGGAGTCGAGCGAAACATCGCCAAACACCAGCGGGATCAGGCCGCGTTCCAGCAGGGTACGGATCGAGGCGGTTTCCATCTGGATGAGCGCGCCATCCGTGCTCATCGCGCTGGCGGATGGCTGCATCGACATCACGGGCAGACCAGCCTCGAACAGTGTATCCAGCACCAGCGAATTGAGCCGCCGCGCCACGTATGCCACCTCAGCGAAGCCGCGCCACTGGTCAGGAGTGTGGACGCCTTGCATCGTGCCATGTTTTTGCGCGGCGACATGCCCGAAGGAGCCGCTGCCGTGCCCGACGACCAACCCCAAAGTGGGATCAGCCGCCCGTGCCGACGCGATCTCCTCCGCTGCTTGCCGCATCAAGTCGGCACGGAAACTCTGCGCCTCGCGCTTATCCGTGATCAGCGAACCGCCCAGTTTGATAAAGGTCAGTGTCATGTTCCGCTCATTCTATGGCATCCCATTGTCCGGATGCCAACAGTAGCTCGCGGACACGAAGTCGTATCCGAGCATTAAATTGTAATAGTCGTGCGGTGGCGCGCCCTTCCGAAGTCAGCCCTTCAATGTAAGCGCCATTCATCTTGAAATGGTTAGTCCATTGATCGGTTCGTGGGTTGAAGAGCAAAGTGATCTTCTCAGTTCTCGGATCGAGGGAAGCCAGATCGCTTCCCTTGTGACCATTACAATTCGCACAGCTAAGGCATAAGTTAGCTTCGGTGGTTTTGCCACCGTGTTTAGTGGCGATGATGTGGTCGATCTGAAAAGACGCATAACTATCGTTTTCGGGCAGCTTGCAATACTCACAGCGATGATGCGCTCGTTCGGCGACTAACCGGCGTAGCGTTTCGCTAACATACGTCATTTGTTGGCTAACTTTACTTTTGCTTTTGCCTTCAAGAACTGTACGAATAGGTCAAGCTGTAATGTCTCATCAAGCTCTTCGTGTTCATCAGCGGTTAGCTGACCAGTTTTGTTGCGTTCCAACAAGTCATCTAGCCTCTCCTGCACGCCAGCCGAAGCCTTAAATGCAATTACTTGCTCCAAGGTCGGTGCAGTGAGCAAGAATTCGGCGA
Source organism: Anaerolineae bacterium (assembly GCA_019637615.1). Taxonomy (GTDB): domain Bacteria; phylum Chloroflexota; class Anaerolineae; order Aggregatilineales; family UBA2796; genus JAHBVK01. The sequence goes on from JAHBVJ010000012.1 coordinate 163,378, forward strand.
TTTCGTCAATAGCATTTGTTCGCACTGCGTCCATAGGAAGACATTCCTTGCTACCCATCATTCGCCATTATTATCGCACAGGAGAGGCTATTTCTCATTATTGCCCGCGCATCGTCGGCGCGTCGAGTTGTTCGTCCGTGATCCGATTGTTGATCATCGTATAAAAGACGCCTCTGAACTGGCTGCTGCTCGTGTCAAAGTTGAATAGGGGAATGTACGTCTCTTGCACCATCCAGTAGTCTTTGCCGGTACCTTCGGCTGCCCAACCAGTTTTCCCGCTGCTCAGTTGGACGTGCCAATATTGGAACCCATCCGCGCAAACGGGGCCATCCAGCGCGACGGCCTGATCCTGAAAATCGAGGCTGCCAACCTTCGCGCCGGATTTAGCTGGCTTCTGGCGCACGTTGAGTCCCTTTTCGTACATCACGCCCAACGTCTGACCAGCGACCATGCGCGAGACGGGCGCGCCCGGACAGCGCGGCGCGCTAAATTCCGCCGCCAAAGGATCAGGGTCAGTGACATCGCCGCGCATCAACAGGGTTTTGGTGCGGCGTCCGGCCTCAAACTGGAGGAATTGGAAGTACAGCGCCATCTGATCTTCGGAAATGACTTGCAGTTCGATAGTATACATGTTGCCGAAGCAGTCGATGCTATCTGCTGGACACGGATCGACATCGATGGTAGCACGGTAAACGCCATTGTCGATGCGCGCCAGATGCAGCGTAGGAACGGAGAATAGGGCTGCTTCTTCCAGCACGACGGTGGGCAATTCAACTTGTCTGCCATCTTCGGATAGAGTGAGATCGATGGGTGTGCGCGGGTCTTCGGTACGGTCAACGCCGAACGAACCGACCACCCCAAAATCTTCACCGATGATGGGGAAGGCCGTCCACCTGCCGCTGATAGTATCATCGGTTTGCGCTTGGGCGCGTTCGCCGCCTTGCCACGCGGTAATCAACAGGGTGGTGAGCAGTAGAAATATCAGACGTTTCATCATGACCCTTTCATGCTATCGGAACGCAGTCTATTATCGCCGTATCGCTACCCGTTGATTCTCTCAGAGTTGTTTCTACTTGCGCACATGGTACTCGCCATGCGCGACCCATTTGTAGGAGGTCAATTCGCGCAATCCCATCGGCCCGCGCGCGTGCAGCTTCTGCGTACTTACCGCGATCTCCGCGCCCAAGCCAAACTGCCCGCCGTCGTTAAAGCGTGTAGAGGCGTTGACCATCACGGCAGACGAATCCACTTCGGCCACAAATCGAGCGGCGTGCTCCTCGTTGGCAGTTAGGATGGCGTCGGTGTGCCATGAACTGTGCTCTTGAATATGATCGAGCGCTTCATCCAACCCGCTGACCACGCGCACGCCGAGGATCAAGGCCATCCATTCGGTATCGAAGTCGTTCTCGCCCGCTGGCAGCAGTCGATCCCCATCTGGCGGCAAGATGTCCTGTGCCGACGGATGTAGCCGAAAGCTGACGCCGCTGGCACCGAGTTTTTCGACCACGCGCGGCAAGAAGGTAGCCGCAACCTGTTTATGTACCAAGATCGTGTCGAGCGAATTGCACACCGAAGGTCGCTGAACGCGCGCATTGTGGATCACGTCCACTGCCGCGTCGAGATCGGCGGTGTCGTCCACGAACAGATTGCAGACGCCGATCCCGCCCGTGATCACAGGGATGGTGCTGTTCTCGCGGCAGAAGCGATGTAAGCCTGCTCCGCCGCGCGGGATGATCATATCGACGTACTCACTCAAGCGCAGCAGTTCCGCGATGTACTTGCGATCCGTATCCGCGATGAGCTGTACAGCATCGGCAGGCAAACCGCAGCCCGTTAGCGCGTCGCGAATCACGTCTACGAGGATCACGTTACTGCGCAAGGTTTCCTTGCCACCTCGCAGAATCGCGACGTTGCTCGTCTTGAGCGTCAGCGCGGCGACATCGACGGTTACGTTCGGGCGCGCTTCGTAGATCACGCCAATAACGCCGATAGGTACGCGCATTTTGTGCGTGCGTAGGCCGTTGGGCTGCACCAGCGCGTCGAATTCTTCGCCTATCGGATCGGGCAGTTTGGCAACGGCACGCACATCGTTCGCAATGGCGACTAACCGCCCCTTCAGCGATAGCCGATCCAGCAGCGCCGCATCTAGTCCATTCGCGCGGCCTTCTTCGACATCTTGTGCGTTGGCGGCAAGGATTCGCTCGCTGTGAGCATCCAACGCGTCTGCAATCGCGTATAGCGCCGCGTTTTTCTGATCTGTTGTGACGCGTGCCAGTTTGCGAGCAGCTTGCCGCGCCGTTTTGCCCATCTGGTGCAGGTCAACCGTAGTCATGCCTAACATACCTTCATCTCACCTGTGAATGCCGCTGATTGTACTTTATTTTTGCGTGCTGCGGCTTTTTTACAACCTTTCTATAGATTGGCTACTTGACGCCATCATCAAATTGCTCTACGATATATTTCGTAACGTAATATATTGGTGCGATATATTTCGATTGATGATATTGCGCATCAATATATATCGATGAGGCATATTACGCGCCACGATATTGCGAAGCGAGGTGAACCATGATCGATGAACTAAGCCGCGAACTTACCCTGTTGGAATACATGATCTTAGGCTTGATCGGCTCGGAGCCGCGCACAGGCTACGACATCATGAGCGTGTTGGAAGGCGATGCACACCGCTTGAGTGCCAGCCCCGGCTCGATCTATCCAGCGCTCAAGCGGATGGAGAAAAACAAGCTGATCGCGGGACAGGTGGAAGTCGTCCATGAAACCCGTCCGCGCAAAACGTACAGCATCACGCCGCTGGGTGAAACACTGCTTGACCGTTGGGTGCGCAGCCCATTGCCTGTGATCGGGTATCGCGAAGAATTCGAAGTGTTCATGACACGCTTCTTATTCACTGCCAACCGCCTGACGCCTAACGAACTGATCGAGTGGCTGGACACCTGTGAAAAAGCGATTGAACAGTACAACGTTCCGCGTCGGAATTTCTTGGAAATGCTGCGTTCTACTGCACCGATCCACCAACAACTCGTATGGGAAGCCAAGTTGATGGAACTGAATATGCAGCGTGAATGGGTCAAAATAGCGCGCGAACGAATCCACGCCGAATATCAGAAGCAACTCATCAGCGAAACGAACAAGCAGTAAGAAAGGGCACCACAATCATGACCACAGCGGCAAAACCAGCCATCCAACTAAGTGGGCTGTACTATCCTAACCGTATGGCGCGGCTGTTGTTCACCTCATTAGAGGAAATTATGGGCAAGAACGGCATCAACGCTCTGTTACATCTGAACAACCTTGATCAGTTTATCGACAACTATCCGTCCGATTCGCTCGAACGGCAGTTTGACTTCGCGTATTTCACAGCAATGCATATCGCGCTCGAAGATATGTACGGTGTGCGCGGTGGGCGTGGTCTTGCCTTGCGGGCAGGGCGTGTATGCTTTTCGCAGGGATTGAAAGGATTCGGAGCGTTGGCAGGGGCGGGCGATCTGGCCTTTAAGGTGCTACCGCTGCACATGAAGCTCAAGATCGGGCTACCTGCGCTGGCGACCCTGTTCACCAACTTCAGTGACCAGCGCAGCGAAGTTGTCGAACACGATGATCATTACGTCTACATCATGTATAAATGCCCATGCTGCTACAATCGCAAAACTGATAAGCCAGTCTGCTATACAGGGGCGGGCGTTTTGCAGGAAGGGTTGCGATGGGTGAGCGGAGGGCATGAATTCCGCGTCATGCAAACCAAGTGCCACGCGATGGGCGACGAATTCTGTGAATACACCGTCTGGAAAGACCCCATTCCAGTGCAGAAGTAAATGACAAGGATATGGCGTGCTCAGGAACTAGCGCTGAGAACGCCTAATCCAACGAGCGGTATTACCATTGTGTCTGCATCAGCAGAATCAGCCGCGATACAAAGCGTATCAATTTGTGATGTGAGCACTGTCAATCACAATAGTATACTGTGAGCAGTCAATGGCAGGATGACACGAGGAAAACAGCGACATGCCAGTGCAGGTGGTTTGGGATGACAAGGCACATACGCGGTTACGCCAGATTTATTTCGGCACGATAACCATAGACGACTATATCCAAGCGACCGACGAGATCGTGCGGCTGGCAAAACCTGTGTCACATGCGGTACATACCATCATTGATCAGACCCAAGCGCTTTCCGCATCAAGTGTATTGCTGCCCATCCTGCGCTATGCTAATAAACACATGCCACCGAATCTAGGAGTACGCGTAATTGTTGGAACCAACATGTTTACACGTGCCCTTGTCGATTTAGGGCATCGTGTTGTTCCTCGGCTTGTTCAGCATCTCTACTTCGCAGACAGCATCGAGGATGCCCTTGCTTTTATCGAAGTTCATGGAGAAGAAATGCGGAAGGTAAGCTGATATGGCACGAAAGCGCTCAGAGTAATCCGATTCGAATAATGTTCGTCCAAAAACTATACTACAATGAATATTGAAAACAGACGGTGCATCGCGTTTGAGACAGCACGACGCCATGCGTACTGAATTATCTGGATTGCGCGTGAATGAATAGCAACCTTCAAACGCTACACCAATTGCAGCTAGATTTCCGCCAAGCTCAAACGCCGGAAGCGTTGATTGAGGTGATGAGACAAACACTCACGCTTCTTTTGCCTTCGATAATCAACACGCAATTTATCTATCCAGCGGACAAGATCGCGCTGCCTAACCAACCGTTGCTTGTTCAAGACGCCTTGGGCACCAAACTCCCACAAGTAAGTGATGATGAACAGCAAATCGTCGTTCCCATCACGCGTTTTAACGTGGTCAGTACCATCTTCCTCGCACAGGCTTCGAGTCCACTATCGATACAAGATGTTGCGATGCTGGTGCTCCTCGGACGCGTGATGACCGATAACTTTGAGCGGTTGACATGGCCGTTGTCACCTACCATCTATCGTCAGATTGTGGACGAGGGTGGGATACCATTTGATGTGGTGGACGACAAGTTGAATATTACCTATGTTAATGCCGCGTGGTTGCAGTTATACGGCTATGAATCGCCTGATCAAGTAATCGGCAAACCTGTCAGCGATCTATATTTTTCAATAAACATCGATGATTTGCCCGAACAATTTTCTTTTTCAAAATCCGATCCGTTTGCTACATGGACGGGCGATGTCATCCACAGGGATATCAGCGGGCGCGAACTTCCCCTACAGATATTTATCTTCCCTCTGCGGGATGTGTCCAAGAACGTACCTACCCAATGGGGATCATTTAAGCTGAGTATCCGCGAACAAAATGCGCTGATGGAATCCTTGGAACAACAAGCGCGGCGGTTGCGGGCAGCCGTTGAAGTAGCACGCGTGACGATTGTGCAACAAGAACTAGATCCAATGCTCCGCGAGATCGCCTTGGTAACACAGCAGTTGTTCAATTACGATTTGGTCGCGATTGGGCTGCTAGAAGGCGCACGCATCGTAATTAAGGGACTTGCCATGATCGATGGCAAACCCGTCCGCTTGGTCAAGGATTTCGCGCTTGATGAGAGCAGCCTGAATGGCTACGTTGCGAGTACGGGTAAGGCAATCATCGCCAACAATGTGCGTCAAGAACCACGTTATCTGCCGCAGGTCGAGACGCCCATGATCAACGCTGAATTAGTCGTGCCCATGAAGATCGGCGGGCGGGTGATCGGCACGTTCACGGTCAGCAGTTCGCATCAAAACGAGTTTAACGCTGTCGATGAAGAGACATTTCAGGGCATCGCGGATCAGATAGCCGTTGCGGTGGAGAACATGCGGCTATTAGCAGCCGAGCGGCGGCGCATCCAAGAATTGAGTGTTGTCAACGAAATCAGTCGCCTAATCATGGCGTCATCCTACGAACTGGAACCCATGTGGGAACCCATTTATGAGCACATGCGCACGTTATTTACGCTGTCTACCTTCTACGTGATGTTGTATGACCAGCCGTCGGACACATTGCAGTTTGCGTATTTGGTGGACATGGGGCGCGTGATGTCATTTATGCAGCCCGTGCCAGTAAGTGGATTGAGTGCTGAAGTCATCCGTCAAGGAAAAACAGTGCGCTATGACGATTTACAGCGCGATGGTGACCATCTGCGACAGCAGGGCGTCATTCCGCGTCGATTTGTGGATGATTACGGGTACACGCGCTCATGGCTAGGCGTGCCATTACGGGCGCGTGATAATTCGCTGCTTGGCATGATCAGTATTCAAAGCTATGAGCCGTACGTGTTCACCGAAGGTGACGAGCGTTTGCTCTCGACCTTGGCGGCACTGATCTCGCTGGCAGTGGAAAATTCACGCTTGTTCGGGCGATTAAGCGACACCGCCTCACGCCTAGAAAAACGTGCCCAACGTTTGGAATTCCTTGCCCAACTTGGGACGCTCCTATCCTCTTCGCTTGACCGCGAATATGTACTCAATAAGGCCGCCGAGCAGATCGTTAAGTTGATGGATGTAGATCACTGTGGCATGGTCATACTGGACGATGCTCACAATTACGGGATTGTAATAGCAGAATATCCCAACGAGAACATGACAGGCAGCAAGATTCCTGTGCGCAACAATCCGATTTACGAGAGTCACAAGGTTCGCGACCACGTCATCTACGATACCGCTGTGGAAACTGGCCCACTGCGCGACCTGTTGGTATCGCAAGGCATCAATATGATGCTAGTGAGTCGCATGATGGGCAAAGATCGCCTGCTCGGCTCTATCGGGCTGGATATGATGCAGCGTCAGCGCGAATTCACTGAGGAAGACATCGATCTATTCCGTATTATTGTGCATCAAGTGGCGCTAACGATTGAAAACACCGACCTATACGTAAAAGCCCTTGCCGCCAGTGAACTGAAGAGTCAATTCCTCGCCACCATGAGCCACGAACTGCGTACCCCCATGAATGCCATCATCGGTTACACAGAAATGGTTCTGACTGGCCTCTATGGGCCGCTAACGGATACACAGCATGACCGTTTGCAGCGCGTGTATGGCAATGCCAAAAGTCTGCTCGACCTGATTAATGACGTGCTCGATCTATCCAAGATCGAATCGGGCAACATGCGTCTGGATATTACATCGGTAGAAGTCGTTCCTTTGGTCATCAACGCGATCAGCAATGTCGCACCGATTGCAGAAGCCAAGAAACTACGCATCACGACTTTTGTCCCCGATTATGAGGTGACAATCATGGCGGATGCGCAGCGATTGCGGCAGATTATGCTCAATCTACTGAGTAATGCGGTCAAATTTACGCGAGAAGGCGGCATCATCGTGCGCGCATATACCTTTAGTGTTGTACGAGGTAAACTTCCCCCCGGCACGCCGATTGACGTTGATCTTGACGACGGTGAGTGGGTTGCCTTGGCAGTTGAAGATACTGGCATTGGCATTGAGAGTGATAACTTCGAGCTGATCTTTGACGCATTCAGACAGTTGGATGGCTCATCGGTGCGGGAATATCCGGGCACAGGACTTGGGTTAACCATCACGAAGCAGTTGGTAGATATGCACCGAGGGCAGATTTGGGTCAAGAGCGAACCCGGCGTCGGATCGGTCTTTACGGTGGTGTTGCCGATGAGACTACCGACCGAAGCGGATGACATCAACGATAATACCAAGCAAACCGATCTTCCCGCCCCATCTTCGGGTAGGGAAGCCGACAAGCAACCCAAGCCACCTCCATCCATTGGGACGACTGGTTGGGGGAAGAATCGCCATCCCCCTGTTCATTAGCGAATTTGCGAAGGTTCAGCCTAGCGGCAGCAGCATGGTGAACGTCGCACCGTGTCCGGGCGTGCTGACACAAAATGCCCGTCCGCCGTGCTTTTCCGCCACGGATTTCACCAGCGCTAACCCTAATCCTGTACCGTGTACCTTTTCAGTGGCACGCACACGGAAGAAACGCTCAAAGAGCCGTCCCTGTGCTTCTAGCGGGATGCCGGGGCCGTTATCCTCTACCGAAAGCGCCAATTGATTGTCTTGCAGTGTAGCGCGGATACCGATGACACTGCTCGTCGCTGTATACTTGTGTGCATTGGAGAGCAAATTCATCAAAGCGCGATATAGCCAGCGCTCATCACCATTCATCATCGGTAAACCCGGTTCAACCGAGATCGTTAGTTCCTGTTCTTTGCGAGCCAGCACAGTACGAATATCGATTACGCAGCGCTCCACCAATTCGGGGATGCTGATCGGCTCGTGACGGAAATCCACACCGCTTTCAACGTGCTCCAGATTCAACAGGTCATCGATCAGGTCTTGCATCCGATTGATGCCCATCAGCGCGATGTTGAACACTTCATGATCGGAATTGGTGGGGTTCTTCCAGTTCCGGCTCAACATGGTCAATGCGCTCAAGGTCACGCCGAGAGGATTGCGCAGATCATGAGCGGCCTGCTGTACGAATTGCAGACGCGCGCGTTCAGCTTCCTTGATATGCGTGATGTCTTGGAAGACGGTCACCCAACCCTCGGTACGCTCTTCTTCGAGGGGCATCTGCGAATAGACCGGGGACATGATCATCAACAAATAGCGATCCCCTTCCAGCGGCAGATCGAATCGTACATCGTTCGGACGCGCCTCTAGGACGGTTTCAAACTGCTGAATCCCCTGCTGGAATTTCTCGCGGATCAGGGCGGGCAGCGTGGTCTCGTCCAATGGCTTACCAATGACCGCTTCGGCTTCCAGATTGAACAGTTTCTCGGCAGCCTGATTAAACAGCGTGATATTGCCCGTCACGTCGGCGGCAATGATGGCGTCAGCGGTGGAATGCAGGACGGCTTCTAGGCGGCTTTGTTCGCGTCGAGCGGCTTCAAACAAACGTGCGTTATCGATAGCAATCCCGACCTGATCGGTAACGAGGCGGATGATGGTCAGTTCTTCTTCGGTGAAGTCATATGGCTGGTGACTCATCACGCTCAGAACGCCGATCACCTTGCCGCGTACGCGCATCGGAGCCAGCACCATCGCCTTGGTGTTTTCGCGCGCGAAAGCAGGCACGTAAAGGCGTGGATCGTCTTTCACATCGCCACGAATGACGACCAGCTCGCCACTGCTGACAGCGTACCCCGATAGCCCATGTCCCAACTTGATGCGCATGGGATTCGAGACAAAATCGTAGGTCAGGCCGTGCTGCGCCCGCATGACCAATTCACCAGCTTTTTCATCAACTAAACTGATGCCGCTGCTTTCCACGGGAATCACGGATAGCACGGCTTCCATCGCGGTCTGCAAAGTCTGGTTGAGATCAAGGGTTTGGCTGACGGCGGCAACGACAGAGTTGATCGCGGCAAGCTGTCCGGTTTGCCGTTTGATTCTGTCTATTAGAGCGCGCTGGGCGACCGGGCGTTTACGTTTGGTAGGCTTCTCCGTTGTGTCCATTGCTCTTTCTCAACGCAAAGTTTATGAAAGTAGTGTAACACAGAACCGCAACTTGCAAAAATCTTGTAAAGGCTTTTTAACAGTCTTTATCTTAGAAATCCAAGCAAGTAGGCAACTGTAAAAGTGACAAGTAATATGACTAGCATCACTAGCCATGCCTTGGCACGACCATCGAGGAAGAACGCAGGCAATTCCGCCCCATCCGTAACGACATTCCCATCCTGATCAAGTGACAGGCGGGCAAGTTGGTCATTTCTTATTAAAGTAGCATGGACGCCTGTTTGCTCTACGACGCTCCAGCCTGCACGCACGTAATCCCAGACCCGTGCCTCTAATTTGGCGCGTTCTGGGTAAGGACTTTTCTGATCCATATAGACTCCCATTGTGTATCGAAAGTTCCGGTGTGTGTGGATTTTACCAAAAAGTGAAATCCCATTTGGTTTTTCGTGCATTCTTTCACAATGTGTTATACAATCGCCCACCGTACATTATTTCCCAACCAAGCTAGTTAGGGTTACATCATGCGAATTACGGTGCTCACGATGGGATCGCGTGGCGACGTGCAGCCTTATCTCGCGCTGGCACAAGGGTTATTGGCAGCGGGACACGATGTCAAGCTAGTCACTGCGTCCAACTTTCGCCCCTTAGCAGAAAGCCTCAATATCCCGTTCGTGCCTGTTTCCGCCAACGTGGTTGAGTTGATGCAGAACGAGATGGGTTTGCAAGCGATGGAAAGCCGCAACCCGATCGGATTCCTGAGCAAGATGTTTGAGCAAGTCGAACCGGTTATGCAATCCATGACACAGGAAATCCTCGCGGGTTGCGAAGATGCCGATCTGGTTGTGGTATCGAGCCTCGTCCTGTTCGTGGCACAGGCCATCTACGATGCACGTGGCATCCCATTCGTCGCTGCGTATCCACAACCGCTGCTACCCACGCGCGATTTTCAAAGCATCGCGGCCCCGCCCGCGCCAGCATGGCTGCCATTCAAGAGCATGTATAACTGGTGGTCACATTACCTCGGTTTACAGGTGCTTTATCAAATCCTCCGCAAGCCAGCCAACAGGGTGCGTAAAGCAGTCTTCAACCTGCCGCCCATGCCTCTGATCACCTCACTGGCACCGATTTATAGAGGCGATCAGCATGTCTTGTACGGTTATAGTCGGCACGTCATCCCTGCCAGCCACGATTTGCCCTCCAACGTTCACCTCACGGGCTACTGGTTTGTGAAGTCACCCGCGTGGCAACCTCCTGACGACCTTGTGCGCTTTCTAGACGCGGGTTCCGCGCCCATTTATATCGGGTTCGGCAGCATGACCGACCGCGATCCCGAAATGCTCACCACCATGATCATCGAGGCGCTCAGAACGACCGGACAGCGCGCGGTGCTGCTGAGTGGCTGGAGCGGGATCGGGCAGATGACACTGCCGGACAATATCCATGTAACCGATTCGACCTCGCATGAATGGCTGCTCCCACGCATGGCGGCGGCGATACATCATGGCGGCGCAGGTACGACAGCCGCTAGTCTGCGGGCAGGCATCCCAACTGTGATTGTGCCGTTCATCGCGGATCAGCCTTTCTTTGGCGAACGTGTCCACAAGTTGGGCGTTGGCCCGCGCCCGATCCCACGTAAGGAACTAACCGCTGCTGCGCTTGCCAACGCGATCCATACCGCCGTACATGATCAGCAAATATGGGATAACGCGGCATTGCTCGGTGATCGCATCCGCGCGGAGGATGGTGTTGGCGAAGCAGTCCGCGTGATCGAGCAGTACGGCACAGCGCTTCGTAAACACGCATAACTATGCTTGCGTCGACTTGAGGCGCTCGTTACGATAACACTTACTCCATAGAACAACAGACAAAGGGTGTGTGATGACCTATCAGGGTGGATGTGATGCTGTTACCTTCGGGAATGGTCTAATCGGCGTATTGTATACGGCGGCGGGTGACTTGCCGTGTCCCACTGCCATCCTACTGCACGGAATCCCCGGCTCGGAAAAAAATGTCGATATTGCTTATCGCCTGCGCGATCTCGGCTGGCACGCCCTGATTGTCCATTTTGCGGGCACATGGGGCAGTGGGGGCAGCTACGACATCACACAGCAGCCCGCCGATGCCATCGCTGCGCTTGAGTTTTTGTTGACCGCCGATAACGCGTGGCAGGTCGATCCGCAGCGCATCGCCATCATCGGATCGAGTCTCGGCGCGCGGGCAGCGCTGGTCGCGGCGTATCGCGATCCGCGCGTAACCAAGGTCGTAACGCTAGGCGGCATCTCCGATTTTGATGAGGTGATGTTGAGCGATACCTTCTTTACCAACGCTTCGGCCTTCTTACATGGCGTGGATGGGAGAGCAATCAAGCGTCAGTGGGCAGCCTTGGGCGGCGCGGACAACCCGATTACGCTCATTGGCAAGCTGACACAAGCAATCCTGATCGTCCAAGGCACCGACGATGACGTAATCCCGCTGTATAACGGCGAGGCATTGCACCAAGCCAGCCACAACGCCGACTTCGTACGCATCGAGGGTGCAGACCACATCTTCACGCGGCACCGTACCGCATTGGTAGAGGCCGTTACAGAGTGGCTGCTAAAGTAGTTCGCCCAAATTGGCAACTGCCCGCCACAGAATAATTGAGAGCTTTGTAAATAAATCAACTGATCTTAATGCACGATCCGCCACATGTGGGCTGACGCACTGATATACCCCCATATATGGGGGTGACGTCTCCTCTAAGCATGAAATTTGTTGAGATTTCTGCAAAGTTGGGAGTTCCATACTACTTTCGGTTGACCGAATTAATGATCACCGCTACAATTGCCCCTACTTCAATGACAACCAAATAATCTGCGTGTCGGGTAGGTTTCCACGCCTGACAGAAGGGTAGGTAACTGCCCGCGAAGATCTCCGATTCCTGCGCTGATGGAATCTGAATGTGTGTTCTTAATTCTATTTTTCGCATTACTGCTCTAGGGCTGTTGCTCTAGTGGGAATGCTTTGCCGTCGTAAAGGCTTATCATGAACGCGAAAGACGCTTGGTCAGCCACATTAGGTCAGCTACAGGTTCAGCTAAACCGTTCGACCTATGACACATGGCTGCGCCATGCCGATTTGTTGGGCTACGAAGACGGGCGCTTCGTGGTGACGGTGCCCAATGCCTACGTCAAGGATTGGATCGAACGGCATATTCTGCCTGCCATGACCGAGACACTTTCGCGCATTTTCCGCCGCCCGTCAGACATCCAACTGATCGTCTGGAATCCCGTCGAAGATGATGTCAGCACCGACGCGCCGTTGTTTGCGAAGACGGACGACGTTCCCGATTTGGACGAACTTCCCTTAGACTCGTTCGATGCGCTCAACCCCGATTACCGTTTCGATAAATTCGTGGTAGGCGATGCTAACCGGTACGCCGCGCTACTCGGGCAAGCCATCATCGACTCGTCCATCGGTAAATACAGTCCGGTGCTGTTTTACGGCGGGATGGGCATGGGAAAGACGCACTTGCTGCAATCGATAGCCCGCGCCCTCGTGGAGAAACGTTACAAGGTGGTTTACCTCGCAGCGGAAGAATTCACGACCGAACTCGTCGCTGCTATTCGTGCCCACGAAACGCTCAAATTCCGCGAACGGTTCCGCGCCGCCGACGCTGTGCTGATCGATGATCTGCAATTCATCGAAGGCAAAGACAGCACGCAGAATGAATTGGTCGCCATCTGGGATTCACTACGTAACCGTCAGCGCACCATGATCTTTGCGGCGGATCGTTTACCGCGTGATATGGTCAAAATCACGGCGGATGCGCGCAGTCGCTTTCAGGCTGGCCCTATTGCCGCCATCGATCCGCCGGACTGGAAACTACGCTGCGATGTGCTGGACGCCAAGAGTCAGCTACGCGGATTCGCACTACCTGCCGAACTGCGCGATTTGCTGGCGGAGCGCATCACGGGCAATGTGCGTGATCTAGAAGGCGCAATCGACCAACTCCACACCTTCAGCCAGCTCACGCGGCAACCGATCAACCTAGAAACGGCGCGGAAAGTGCTACCGGCGCTCGGTTCTGCCAGCAAAGAGCGCCCCGTGGTGACGTTGGAACGGGTCTTGCAACTCACCGCATCCCATTTCCGGCTAACAGTGGATGACCTTGCCAGCCGCAAACGTACCAAGGATGTCGCATTGGCGCGGCAAATCGCGATGTATCTGGCGCGGGAAGAAACCGCCGCCTCTCTCGCGCAGATCGGCCTCTCGCTGGGTGGACGTGATCACACCACGATCCTGCATGGTTGTGCCAAGGTCATGAACAGCCTGTTGAGCGAACCAGCGCTGGCGCAAGATGTCCGCGCTATCCGCGATCTCCTGATGCGCGCTGAACCTGAAATCAAGCCCGTCTCGCGCCCCATTCCACAACCAGAGTACAAATCTGAGTTTTCCGCATCAGCCGTCCTCGATGCGTTCGCCGCCAGCAGTCGCCGCCGATAAGCTCCTAAGCGCGTATCGCCCGCCGTTGAAACGTCAAGAGGCGCTTGGGAGAGCAATGATCCCTGAAATGATCCATTGTTCTCCTCGTAACGGGATCATTGGCGATCTGGATTGCATGTTTTTCTCGGTGTTCTGCTAAGAGGTGCTGCGGGAGTTCCGCACGAGCGTGTTTTGACCTTACATTGGCTCGTATGTTATGAGATCGCAGACCCCTCCGTTTATGATCCCGTGCATGGGAACTTGGTGGAACTGGCGCAGGAGAGGTGGCAATCACTGATGTGGGCTGTCCTCGTATTTCCATTGGTCTGGGCAGAGCCGCCAAGCTCACGCCGAGACTTAGAACGAGTAGCTTCCTTATTCTAGCAGAGATCGAACGGAAGTCAATAGGTCAATTGTTCGTGTCTTGTGAGGGAATGATAAAAAAGTTGTAAAGACGCTATTGAAGTATGGAACGTCCGCTGCCTCAGAAAATGTTGCTTAGTAGAATTTTTCCGAGTTAACGATCGACATTGCACGGCGCGACATAACCGTAACGGTTATATGCCGCCTTCTTTTAGCATCAGATCAAAGATTTGTTTGGCGTAGGCGCGCGCGCCTTTCGCGTTCGGATGACAGATCGAGGCTTTCTCGCACACGAGTGGCACCGTGCGCGGAATTCCGGCTTCCTCACAGGCGGCAGCGCGCTCCGCCGTTAGCGGATCCTCAGTCGAGAGATCGTCGCGAATCCCAAACAGCCAAGGATCGGCAGCTAAGGCAGCATGATGTACATCAATAGCAGGCGGTACGACAAAAACCCGCTTACTTTCTAGCTGAGTATTCACCTCATTTGCCGACTGCTCGAAGGCCGTCAGTGAAGACGCCGCGAACGTCTCGCAGTTGCCGACCACGCGATGTTTCAGCGGCGCTTCCAGATGATCAACCACCTTATCGATCAGAAATCCGTCGGGGACGAGTTCGAATGCTCTGAGCAGGGTATGGATCAGCTTTTCCTGACTCTCCTCCGTCAAAATCTGGTAATAGCCGAGGATGAATATGCGTGCATTTTTGAAGGTGACGGTCAGGCGGTGCAGCAGCATGACCATGTGCTGATGACAGTAAATCTCAACGAGGTCTTCGATCTGCTTGCCTCTTACGAGCGGGTTCAAAATCGAGATCAGGCTCACATCGTTGACGCCCGCATCCAACAAGATCAGGTCTACTTCATCGCGATTGAAGCCGTGCTGATCGATCTCATCGATCTGTTGGAGAATAGTCGGGTAGAAAGTTGGCACTTCGCCATGCAGACGCGGCTCGTGATGCTCATCGATGCTGCCATCGAGTTTGTACCCCGTCGTTGACCCCGAATGCGCCAGAAACGTCACATTGATAGTGCGATCCACAACCCGATCTTGAAGCAGCTTGCACAAGACGGTGTGAATTTTCTCGGTATCCGGCAACCCCTGACCCCACATAATCGAGGTGCCAAGGACGACGAGGTTGAGGTTAGGCATGATGGCTATCCTTATGTGAAGGGCATGGCGCGACCGGCAACTAGACTTTGCCCGCCAATACTTCCGCGATATGCACCACGCGTTTAGGAGACTGCTGACGCTGCAAACCGCCGTTCATTTGCGTCAGACAGCTTGCGTCACAAGTAACGATCATATCCGCTTCCGCCGCGTTGATATTTTGCACTTTATCGTTGAGCATCGCGCCGCTGATGTCTGGCATCTTGATGGCGAACAGTCCACCGAACCCGCAGCACTGATCCGCGCCCGTCAGCTCGACAAATTCCAGATTCTTGACGTTCCGCAGCAGCGTGCGCGGCTGATCTTTCAGGCCAGACATGCGCAGCCCGTGACAGGCGTCATGCATCGAGACGCGGGTAGGGTTGGGCAAGGTTGTCCCGATGTCCGTCACGCCTAAGCCATCGACCAAGAATTCGGTCAGCTCCCACGTGATCCCGACGATGCGCTCCATCTCGGCCTTCCACACTGGATCGTCCTCGAATAACTGCGGGTAGAAATGCCGCACCATCGACGTGCAAGAGCCTGACGGCGAGACGATCACTTCGGCATCTTTGAAGGCCTTGAGGAACTGCGTGGCGACAGCTTTGGCTTCCGCACGGTAGCCCGCGTTGAAGCCCATTTGCCCGCAGCAGGTCTGCCCCATCGGGAAATCGACTTGTAGGCCGAGTTTTTCCAGAATATCTACCGTTGCCATGCCCGTTTGCGGGTAGATCATATCAACGATGCAGGTGACGAAGAGTGATACACGTTTGCCTTTGGGAGAGGGGCGGGGATGAAGTTCCATGACGTAAATCGATTCTATAATTTGTAACGATCACCGTTGATTGTAGCGAATTTGACGCATTTTTCCGAGTGGTAGCCGCGCCAAGTCTTCAGCAAATAAAAAGCGCTGATCGTTTGATCAGCCCTTGATTTTATTCGTCGGCAGCAGAGAGCCGCTTAGTCTACGTTGAGATCGCCAGCTTCACCGATTTCCGGCACATCCGAGATGGCGTGTTTGGAATTCTTACGGCGTAGGTGAAATAACAGACTGACTAGTAGGTACAAGCGTTGAGGACGATGTCGCTGGTATTCCGCTTGGTATTGGTGTCGATTGAGCGTCAATTATCCCTGCAACAACATCATTTTTTACGATAGTCGTTGTATTAGTGTTTTCATCATACACCATGATACCATCGGTCAGTTCAATCAGTACTTTGAGCTTTGTTGACTGAACCCCAGTTACCTGAAAAGGCCACACGCCCGCCTGATTTTTATCTTTGAAAATCAAATAGATTTCCGCAGGTTTGCCTCCGCCAAGAGCATGATCGATGCCATCGTAATATCGTTGTCCGTATATAAACCCAAACAACACGAAGAATGCCACCATTATAAGCCACGCAGATTTCCATAGTATTTTCGAACTTTGAAGCAGTACTTTTGCGATTCGCAGAAATATAATACCAAAATCTAAAGTAAGGGATTCATACAAATTGATTCGTAATCCCGTTCCTTCTTTTAAAGCCTTTTCAATATTCTCTTTTATATTATAGATATATATATCAATTGAAATTATAAATCGATTAAATAAAGTAAATAAAACTCCTAATACAATCCCAACTATAACTCCCAACCCTATATTGTTGCAGATAAATATAGCTAATGTAACCAGCATACTGAGACCTGCCGATAAATATTGCGTCGCACTAACATTATGTGTGGCTAGTGTAGAGTATTTTGCCAAATAACTATGTATAGTAAAGAACCCTGTAATAGTCAGAAAAGCAGTTAGTCCAGCCAAATTCACTAAATGCTTTAGTAAAAACGGCATGGCTTTATATAATGAGTCATTGAGAATTCGTTCACCAGTTGTGCCAAATTGCTCCACAGATTTCACGATCGGTTCAATCCGCTCAACGAGCGAGTCGCGGTGAGTTTGTGTCGGTGGAGGTGGTTGATTATCCATGAGAATTATCTCTTCTGTATATAATTGATTAAAGATTGTAATTATGAGAATAATAAGTCGCAGCATATAAAATAAAAAAGGGACGAGTTATCCACCCGTCCCTTGACTATAGACATTTCTAACGTTTAGTCGTTAGTCTACGTTGAGATCGCCAGCTTCACCGATTTCCGGCACGTCCGAGATGGCATCGAGATCGACCTCGGCATCGTGATCGAGCGCGCCTTGCGCTTCGAGCGATGTGGTCGGTGCGATCAGTTCGCGGTCGCGGTAAGTGTGGAAGCCCGTCCCGGCGGGGATCAGCTTACCGATGATGACGTTCTCCTTGAGGCCGTACAGACGGTCTTCCTTGCCCTCGATGGCAGCACCCGCCAGCACCTTGATGGTGTGTTGGAAGCTGGACGCCGAGAGGAAGCTATCCGTGTTGAGCGCGGCCTTGGTGATGCCGAGCAGGACTGGCACGCCCGCTGCGGGTTCCTTGCCTTCCGCGATGAGCAGATCGTTCATGTGGATCAGCATCAGGCGGTCGATCAATTCACCGGGCAGCAGTTCACTGTCACCGCTACGCGTCACTTGCACACGGGCGAGCATCTTGCGGATGATCACTTCGAAGTGCTTGTCCGCGATGTTCACGCCCTGATTACGGTACACGTCCTGCACTTCCGACAGCAAGTAGTTGGCGCAAGCCATCTCGCCGTTGATGCGCAGAATGCGGTGCGGATTCTTCGCGCCTTCCGTGAGCTGATCACCAGCCTTGACCTGCGCGCCATCAAAGGCCGCCGGAGTCAAGCGAGAAGTCGAAGGCAGCGGATACTCACGCTCCTCACGACGCTCGTAACGGATGTACAGCGTGTGCCCTTCGATATGCACCGTGCCGGTCGTCTTGGCAACCAGAGTCGCCACGATTTCGTCTTCGTTGCCGATCTGGTGCGCGAGCACCTGCCCCTCGTTGATCTCCTGCTCGTCTTCGACTTGCAGTTCCCATTCGATGGGGATGTTGTGCTCTTCGCTGAACACTTCGCTCTTGATGACCTTCGCCACGCGGATGCCATCTTGCTTGACGAGCCGCAAGACACCATCGATATCGGTCATGACGGCTTCACCCTTCGGCTTCTTGCGCGCTTCGAAGAGTTCTTCGACGCGGGGGAGACCGCTGGTGATGTCGCCGGAGGCTTGCGCCGTACCACCCGTGTGGAACGTACGCAGCGTCAACTGCGTGCCCGGTTCACCGATGGACTGAGCGGCGACGATACCTACCGCCGAACCGATGCCGACCATCTCACCACGACCCATGTCGCGACCATAGCAGTACGCGCAAATGCCGTGGATCAACGCACAGCTCATCGGGCTGCGGACGTAGACATCTTCGAGGCCAGCCGCGACCAACGCATCCGCTGTTTCTTCCTCGATCATGCCGTTGCGGTCAACGATCATCTCGCCCGTCTGCGGATGATAGTGCGCCTTGGCTGCACAACGCCCGACCATGCGCTCTTGCATGGACTGTCCGGCGATGTTGTCGGACTTCTTGATCCAGATGCCTTCTTCCGTGCCGCAGTCGGTACGGTTCACGATACAGTCTTGGGCAACGTCCACCAGACGACGGGTCAGATAACCTGCGTCGGCGGTACGGAGCGCCGTGTCAGCCAGACCTTTACGAGCACCGTGCGTGGAGATGAAGTACTCCAGCGCCGTCAAGCCCATGCGGAAGTGGCTGCGGATGGGCAGTTCGATGATGCGCCCTGACGGGTCGGTCATCAGACCGCGCATACCGGACAACTGCGTGATCGGGCCGAAACCGCCCTTCGTCGAGCCGGAAATCGCCATGATGGCGACGGGGCCGAACGGATCAAGCGTATCCTTGATGATGTCGCCCAGATCTTCACGCGCGTCTTTCCACGTATCGACGGTGCGCTGATAACGCTCTTCTTCCGTCAACAGACCGCGCCGATAGTCACGCTCGGCACGCTCAATCTCGCCATTGGCGTTGTTGAGAATGTCCTCACGCTCAGGCGGGACGGTCAGGTCGGAGACGGCAATCGTCGTGCCTGAGATGGTCGCGTAATGGAAGCCGATATTCTTGATGGCATCCACCACGTCGGTCGTCAGGTCAGAGCCGAGCCGTGTATACGACTTGGCGACCAAGTTCTGCAACTGCTTCTTGCCCATCGTGTCTTGCACGAAGCGCAGTTCGTCGGGCAGGATGCGGTTGAAAATGGCGCGACCAACCGTGCAGATTTCCGGCTTGGGCTGCGGATCGCTCGCGTCGTTGTAGTTGCCCAGCAGAATCGGCGTGTGTAGACCAACCAGACCGAGGCCGTAGAGATACTCCACCTCGTCCATATCGATCACATGCCGACGCTCGGATACATTCGCGAGTTCGAGCTGAGTCGCAAAGTCCTTATTCTTGGCGGCAAGCTTGTTGAAATCGACCGCGTTGAACAACGCCGCATCGACCTCACCCGCGATGACCGCGTTGAGCAGGTTGACTTCAGCCGAGGTGCCTTTGCCCTTGGTGCCGGGTGGCGGATCGCTCTTGACGTAGACCTTGATCTCGTTGCCGACATCAAGTTCGTGTTTGTTGACCCAAAACTGACCAGACGAATTACGCACGATACCGAGCTTGACGCCAACACCCTTGACATCTTCGAGGCGGCGGAAATCTTCGGCACGGCTCTTGAGCGTGATGAGTTCAGCCGTCGGATCCATGGTCAGGTAGTAGCAGCCAAGCACCATGTCCTTGGCAGGGCCAACGATAGGCTGACCGTCCGCAGGCTTCAACAGGTTCTTGGTCGCCAACATCAACGAGCGGGCTTCCTCGACTGCCTTGTTAGACAGCGGTACGTGAACGGCCATCTGGTCGCCGTCGAAGTCCGCGTTAAAGGCCGCGCACACCAAGGGGTGAATCTGGATGGCCTTGCCTTCCACGAGGATCGGCTCGAAGGCTTGAATACCCAAGCGGTGCAGCGTAGGCGCACGGTTGAGCAGCACTGGACGTTCCTTGATGACTTCTTCCAGCACTTCCCAGACTTCGGGCTTTTCGCGCTCGATGATGCGCTTGGCACCCTTGATGTTGCTGATGTAGTTGTACTGCACCAACTTGCTGATCACGAAGGGACGGTAGAGTTCCAGCGCCATCGTCTTGGGCAGGCCGCACTGATGCAGCTTGAGCTTGGGACCAATGACGATGACGGAACGACCGGAGTAGTCCACACGCTTACCAAGCAGGTTGCGACGGAAGCGCCCCTTCTTGCCCTTGAGCATATCGGAGAGCGACTTCAGTTCGCGGCGACCGCGACGGCTGAGTGCCTTGCCGCGCTGACTGTTGTCGATCAGCGAGTCAACGGCCTCTTGCAGCATACGCTTTTCGTTGCGCACGATCACATCCGGCGCACCGAGTTCAAGCAGCCGCTTCAACCGATTGTTGCGGTTGATCACGCGGCGGTATAGGTCGTTCAGGTCTGACGTGGCGAAGCGACCACCATCCAACTGCACCATCGGGCGCAGGTCGGGCGGGATCACGGGCAGCACGGTCAGGATCATCCACTCCGGGCGGTTGTTGCTCTTGCGCAGCGATTCGATCACGCGCAGACGCTTGGTGGCCTTCTTCTTGCGCTGCTTGGATTTGGTGGTACGGACTTCCACCCACAATTCCGCCGCCAGTTTATCGAGATTCATGTTTTGGAGAATCTCGTAGAAGGCTTCAGCGCCCATGTTGGCCTTGAAGATGCCGCCATATTTCTGGCGCAGTTCGCGATAGCGCGCCTCACCGACGAACATCAGGGTTTGCAACGCGCCGAGTTCCTGCCGCATCTCGTGCAGCGAAACACGCGCCTTGCTGACCTTGCCAGCACGCTCGTCTTGCAGCGCTTCGATCTCTTCGGCGGCGGCGGAAGTGCGCTTGTCGGCCTGTGTATCCAGACGGGCAAGTTCATCCTGACGACGCTCTTCGATCTCGGCCTGAATTTCGCTCAGGCGCTGCGTAACGACCAACTGCACCTTACTAAGCGTGCGGTTATCAATCGTCTCGCCCGCGTCCACGATCAGCTCACCAGCGGCCTCGAAGATGAGGGCATTGGCGGCAGTCTGACCGATAGTGACTTCGATGCGGCGCTGGAGGCTCTGCGCTTCCCGCATGACTTCTTCAGTCAGACGATCGCGCTCTTCGTTATACGTGCTGTTGATGCGATCAATTTCACTTTGCAACTCGCCCAGATCGACATCGCGCGACTGCTTGATCGCTTCCATCTTCGATTCGAATTCGCCAGAGGGGTCAGCCTCCGCCGACTTCAGTTCATCTTCCAACCGCTTCATCATGCGGCTGCGGGCTTCTTCGTCTACCGTCGTGATCACGTACTGAGCAAAGTACAGCACACGATCCAGATTGCGACGGCTGACATCCAACAGAAGACCCAAATAGCTTGGTACACGGCGGGTATACCACACATGTGCGACGGGAGCAGCTAGTTCGATATGCCCCATGCGTTCACGACGAACGGACGCACGCGTGACTTCGACGCCGCACTTATCACAGATAACGCCCTTATAGCGGACGTTCTTATACTTGCCGCAGTAGCATTGCCAATCCTTCGTCGGCCCAAAGATGGCTTCACAGAAAAGGCCATCTTTTTCCGGGCGCAGGCGACGATAATTGATCGTTTCAGGCTTCAGCACTTCACCATAAGACCAAGACTTGATCTGTTCTGGCGAGGCCAAGCTGATGCGCAGCGCACTGAAATCTTTCGCCTCCAAGGCGTACCTCCTAGCGCTAGTAGCAGAACCGAACGGTAATAAGCGGCATATAAGTTTTGAATGCAGACCAATCGATCAGTCGAGTAGGTAAGCGGAACTCAGTTGTCTATTCGCTCGGCTAGCAGTCCCCTAGACTAAGCTAACCACGACATGCAAAAGCAGCGCATAGGATAAATTCCCTGCGCTGTTATTTTCACGGCGTGGTTTCAAACACCTGAGTATTCATAGTTTGATGTATTCTAGCATGAAATGGACAAATGTCAATCCTCATTCACGCGCTGAAGGTCGGGGTCAAACTTCGTTGAAACGACCTGCATTCCTGATGCGCTTAAACACGGCTTTCGGCTCATCGGTCAGATCGATAATTCATTTACGCAAACCGTCTAAAGCCGATGTTGGCTGCACCACCTTAGACGGTTTGGCATAGGCAAGTCTTACTTAGCAGGCGCGGGGATCACGCCGACTTGCACGAGGAAGGAGTAATTGTCGAACTCGTCCCACTCTGCGATGACTTTACCAGCCTGATTGGTAGTCAAGAAAATGATGCCTTCGAGGGAGACGGGCTTGTTGGTGGCTTTGATGTTCATACCCGGTACGGTGAGATCATGGGTAAACGTGCCCGTGTAACTCAGATGGAACGCTGCCCAATTGCCTTCGATTACTATTGGATCAACGGTTACCTTAATGTCGGGCATCGCCGCGCGCGAATTCGTGATGTCGTCCTTGAAGGCCTGTGGATTAGCATAGGTGGGATAGCCGATCCACGCTGGATCAAGTGCGCTATCTACCACGCTTAGATCGCCCTTGTTCCATGCCTGATCGATCACTGCCTTGATTTGCGTTTCCATTGCAGTCATCGCATCGGCTGAGGTGGGTGTAATTTGCCAGATCGAAGCGTCGGGTGGCGGTAGGGCGGCTCCCCCATCCATAGCGGGCATTGCACCAAACTGCACCGCGAACGAAAGTTGATCGTAGGCTTCCCATGTTGCTTCGATCTTGCTTTCAGCATCAAACTTGACGAGTACGTTGCCAGTGAGGAGCACGGGTTTGCCAGTCGGCGGCAGACTGCTACCATCCGCGCTGACGAGGGCGTTTGTGAATGTGCCTGTCTGCTCATAGCGCAGTGCCGCCCATTCCTCGTTTGCGATCACGATCAGTGTTTTGTAGTTGATGTCCGGCATTGCCTTGATGAAGGACTCCGCCCCTGCCTTGATGCTGGCGAGATCGGTTTTGCCCTGTGGCGAATAGTCTACATAACCCTTGGCAGTGATCGAGTCGAGCGTGGCAAGCTTATCGCTGTGGGCGAAAGCATCCATAAATTGCATGACCGTGGCCTTATGAGCAGCGATCTTGCTATCCTGAGCGTAACTGACGGTGCTGGCCTGTGCGCTGAACGCAAGCATAACCACGACGAATACGGATATGATCAGTGAAAAACGCTTGATATGCATGATACCCCTCTGATAGTTGCGTGAAGCGATGTGGTGCAGAGGCCGATGTACAGCGCATCATGATGTCGCGCCCGCTGTCAGCACGTACCTTACACTTGTGGATAGTGTAGGAATCCATCGTGAATTAAACGTGAATTCCGTTGGCACCATCATTCGCTGGCCGGAACCTATTTTGAGGAATATCAGCGTGAATTTATCAGCACGAATCCTACGACTCAATCATGTAACAGCATAATTAGCGTTCAGCATATCATTCCGGTTTGCTGTAGAATATCCAAGTCGGAAGCACAGTGAGCAGGAGACGTCGTGGAGAGTTCCATCAGCAACTCATTTATCTTGTGGCGGATTTTGCCCGCATGGTTGCGTGGGTTAATCCGTACGATGCGCCCAAAGCAATGGATAAAAAACGGGTTTATCTTTATTCCCGTCTTGTTTGACCGCAAGATTTCGTTAAACAATCCTCAACCTTTGATCAATGCGATGATCGCGTTTGGTCTATTCTGCTTGATGTCTAGCGCGGTTTATGTCCTCAACGATCTGGTCGATGTCCAGCGCGATCAAGCCCATCCCAAGAAGAAATTCCGTCCGATTGCCAGCGGCCAACTGCCGATCCCAATTGCGCGCATCGCGGCGATCATCTTGCCAATCATCGCTTTCGGGGGGGCATTGTTCTTCAATGTGCCGTTGGCGATTGTGATCGCGCTGTACTACCTCAAGGATTTGGCTTACTCGTTCTATCTCAAAAACGTCGTCGTGCTCGATGTGCTGGTGTTGGCGAGCGGCTTCATTCTGCGCATCGTCGCAGGTGTGGTTGTCATCACTGTGACCAATTTCTCCGCGTGGATGTATCTGTGCTGGGGCATGTTGGCGTTGTTCCTCGCGGTAGGTAAACGCCGCCAAGAGCTAGTGCTGATGGGCAGTGACGCAGGCAGCACGCGCAAAATCCTCAAAGAATATAACATTGACCTGCTCAACGATATGTTGCGTATGGTGATGACAGGCAGCATCATGTCGTATTCGTTATATGCCATTGAAGCGCGTACCAGCTTCGGCGGTCAATTGATGATTTTCACGATCCCGTTCATGATTTACGGCGTGTTCCGTTACATGTACCTGATCCATGTGAAGGGTGAAGGCGGCGCGCCCGATGAAGTGCTGCTCAAGGACAAGCCGCTGCTGGCAAGCGTGATCCTGTTCGTTCTGGCATCGGGTGTTATCATTTATGTGATACCCGTTGTCGAGCGAATAGTGATGCGGTGATAATGCAGCATACGGCACCTGCCAAAATCATATTGTTCGGTGAACATGCGGTGGTCTATGGGCAACCCGCCATCGCCGTCCCCTTTAACACTTTGCAAGCCACTGCCACCGCGACAGTCGCGCCGTCCGGCAGTGGCTTGTCGATTCATGCGCGCGATCTCAATCAAGTCTTGCAAGTACAGTCAGTGGCTGAAACGCTCGATCACGCGTTGGCCTACGCCGCTCAATTGACGCTACGCCAGCTCAACGCGCCAATCCCTGACCTAACCATCGAATTGTGGTCAAGCATCCCCTTCGCCAGCGGATTTGGCAGCGGCGCAGCGACGGCGACCGCCCTCATCCGCGCCCTTAGCCACGCGCTCGGTCAGCCGTTGGACAAGGAAGTGCTGAATGGGCTGGTCTACGAAGTTGAGAAGATGCACCACGGCACGCCCAGCGGCATCGACAACACTGTGATCGTGATGAACGCGCCTGTCTATTTTGTGCGCGGTCAGCAGCCGCAGCCCTTCGGCGTTGGGCAGCCGCTGACCTTCGTGATTGCCAATACTGGCGTGGCAGCTTCTACCAAAGAGACAGTGAGTGCAGTGCGTGGTCTGGTCGAGCAAGCGCATGCTGTCTATGGCGCGCTAATCGATCAGATCGGGCAGTTGGTTCACGAGGCCAAAAATCACATCGAAAAGGGCTACCTGATCGGGATCGGTCACCTGATGAACCTCAACCATCAGTTTCTAAACGCACTCACGGTCTCTTCACCGCTGTTGGATGATCTGGTACACGCTGCCATGAAGGCTGGCGCGCTCGGAGCCAAACTGTCCGGTGGAGGGCGTGGTGGCAACATGATCGCGCTGGTTGATCCGGCAGATGCGGAACGTGTGGCAGCCGCCTTGCGATCGGCGGGCGCGGCACACACATGGGTGATGACCGTCGCCGCTACGCAGCCTGCTCCCTCGCTGCAGTAAGCCACTCGCGGGCTTTTCCCATCGAGATCATGGCGCGGGCGATGCTGATTCGTAACGATAGTGCGTCGTGCTCTGCGATCCGATGCGTTCCGCCGCTTGCTCCGCCGTGATGTCGCGCTGTGGCGTGCCGAGCATCTCGTAGCCAACGAGGAATTTGCGTACGGTAGCCGACCTCAGCAGCGGCGGGTAAAAATGCGCGTGCCAGTGCCAATGACGCCAATCGCCAGCGATTACGGGCTGTTGATGGAAGCCCGCCGAATATGGAAACGACGTACGGAACAGGTTGTCATAGCGCACCGTGAGTTGGTGCAGCGCGTCCGCCAACCCATCTGCTTCCGCTTCGCTGAAGTCGGTCATCTGCGTGACGTGTCGCCTGCTGATGATCATCGTCTCGAAAGGCCACACTGCCCAGAATGGCACCAATATGACGAAGCTGTCATTTTGATAGATGAGCCGTTCCCCGATCTTCAATTCGACTTCGAGATAATCTGCCAGCAGCGAGCGTCCATGCTCATTAAAGTAATCCCGCTGCGAAGCATCCTCCGTGATGA
Source organism: Anaerolineae bacterium (assembly GCA_019637615.1). Classification (GTDB taxonomy): domain Bacteria; phylum Chloroflexota; class Anaerolineae; order Aggregatilineales; family UBA2796; genus JAHBVK01. Next base: position 189,693 of record JAHBVJ010000012.1, read on the forward strand.
TCTCCTGCGGCAAGTTCTCGCTCGCCCAGATTTGCCCGTGCGGATGGGGGTTGGAAGCGCCCATCATCGCGCCCCGATTTTCGAAAACCTGCACATAGCCAATGTGCGGTTGTGTCGCCAAATCGGCATATTGCCGCCGCCATTCGTCCACAACAGGGCGAATCTCGTCGGTGTTCATTTCCGCCAAGGTCAGGTCGTGGCGGGGTGAAAAACACACGACTCGCGCCATCCCACGTTCACCTTGCGCATTAATGAGCGGATGCGGATGATACGAATCTCCGGGCGTATCTTGCAACAAAGCCGGAAAATCATTGTCAAAAACATACGTTGAAGTGTAAGATGGATTTGTCTGGCCGTTGGCGCGTATGTTGCCGGGGCACAGATAGCATGTAGGGTCGTAGATCGGACGTGTGTCCGCCGGTGGGGCTTCGATCTGTCCTTGCCACGGTCGTTTAGCACGGTGTGGCGACACCAGAACCCACTCGCGCTTCAGGGGATTAAAGCGGCGATGAGGATGTTCGTTGAGTATCAGAGTCATGAGCGCTGGAATCCTTTCTGCATAGTTTGTGATATTTGTCACGTATTTCATATGACCTATGTGCAGCTATTTTCGAGTATACCTATAAGTGTTCACGAACCACACGGGAGTGGAGAGGGAGATAGGGGTAAATGGCATATCGAAAGATACTCGTCACCTTAGACGGCTCTAAAGTAGCCGAAAAGGCGCTCGATCATCTTTTGGAAATCGCACCTCGCGGTGCGGTTATTACACTGCTGTCTGTAATGGCGGAGAATCGTCCGAGTGAGGTTGCAACGTTGGCTTCCGTCGTGCGGGAGAATAACCAACAAGCCAATGCGAATTGGCCCCCTATCCAGCAGATTGCTGACCCTCACCAAGTTGATGCACGAAAAGCTTACCTGAAGAGAGTTACTGATTGGCTCGAAGCAGCAGGCTATGATGTAAATGCCGAAGTGGTAGAAGGCAACCCGATTGAACGAATTGTGGACGTAGCTAAACAAGGCTACGACATTATCATCATGGTAACCCATGGACGAACTGGTATGACTAAGGTTGCCGTCGGAAGCGTCACCGATGGCGTACTACAAAAGACCACGTGCCCAGTCGTCGTAATACCGGCGCGTGCGAACTGACAACTTTACTATAAATTTACGCGTCAGTTTCGCCCAGATTTGAGTGCCTCCTCTCTCCCCTGTCCATCCCGCTCCCAACCCCGGCGGGATGGACTGTTTATAGTGCCCGCGTATCACAACACATATTCATCCTGATCTTCCGCCGCTGACTCGATATCAAACTGGGCTTCATCATCGAGTTCATCGACGGCACCTGCCTCCCGACCCCGATCACACAACGAGCGAAATTCGCAGTAACGGCATTTGCGTACATCGGGTGTTAGAGGCCACACATCGTCCGTCATCGCCTCGATCCGTGCGAACAACGCGCCGAGATAATCCATATCCTGCTCAAAGCGGGCTTGTGAATAGGTGAACACTTCCGGTTCTTCTGGCGCGTTGGCGAACCAGTACACCAGCGTCACGTCCTCTGGCCGCAGCGGGAAGCCGATCAACTGCTCCGCCGTCAGCACGAGTAGCAGCGGATACAGAATCGTTTGCAACCGCCGATCCAAATAGCTACGCATTGGTTTTTTATGGTTCGTCTTCCAGTCCACAATCACCGCACGCCCGTCTTCCTCATAGGCCAGCAGGTCAAACGTCGCGGTCACCCGCTGCCCATGCACCAGCGCCGAGGTGCGCACTTCGGGACGACGTATCTCGCCCGGTAAATCTTGCGGCGGATGGTCGAAAAACGCACCCATCCACGTTAGCAATGAGGGCGGGATATGCTCTAGCGGCACTTCTAGCCAATAACGTTCCACATTGAGATGAAATAACCTTCCTAGTTGGTCGGCGTGTTCAAATTCCTCGATTGGCTCGGCAATCGGCGCGGGCCATTGCTGCTGCAACAGGTAGCGCAGTTGAAAACGTCGCTGGCACTCGGTGAAATCTTGCAGACTGCTCTGGCTGAATTGAAATATCGGCGGATAGGTTGGCATCGGTTTTGCTCATCGTTGTTGAATAATCTGATTTTAACATGAGCGCTCGCGATCAGGCTGGTGGCTACTGCGCTATCGCTTGTTTGTTCCCACGCCGTGTCGTAATTCGGCTGTAGGCGGTGCAAGTGTATGCTCTATTCTTGGCAAATGGTTTGAATTCGATTTGAGAAAAGTTTGCATGTATGCGTAAACGTGATTAAATAGGTGTACACACGTTGTTCTAGGGTTGGGTTACCGAAGACTGCACGCTCATGGCTTTACCACGCCGCCGATCAGGACGTACTACGACAACAACTGCGGTTGAGACGCCGTTCCGGCAGCCGCGCAACCCGCTCCCGCCGATTGAGCCGCTGTCAGAAGCCCAATTGAGCAAAATTGAGGACGCCTCGTTCCGTATTCTGGAAAACACGGGCATTGAATTCCTCTCTCCACGCGGCCTAGCTCTATGGGAGCAGGTCGGTGCGAAGGTCGATCACAGCAACAAACGCGTCCGTGTTGATCGCGGCTTCATCCAAGAGAAGATCAAAACCGCGCCAAGCCAATTCACATTGCACGCCCGTAACCCCGCCCACAATACCATCATGGGCGGCGACTATATGATCTTCGCCTCGGTCAGCGCGCCCGGTTTCGCTTCGGATATTAAGCGCGGACGCCGCGCGGGAAGTTACGCTGATCTGGTCAACTTCATCAAGTTGAGCCAATCCTTCAACGTGATCCACAACATTGGCGGCTTCATCTGCGAGAATCAGGATCATCACGAGGCTACACGGCATCTCGATCTGTACCTTGCGCAGCACATCTACGCCGATAAGTGCATCATGCCATCGGCGCTTGGCTACAATCATGCGCACGACGCCGTCGAAATGGCTGCCATTGTGCATGGCGGTCACGAGCGTATCCGGCAGCATCCCGTCACCATGACGATCATCAACTCGAACAGCCCCCTGCGCTTCGATACGCCCATGATCGACGGCATGACACGCTATGTCGAGGCGGGGCAAGCGGTAAGCATCACCCCGTTCACCTTGGCAGGCGCGATGGCTCCGATCACCTTGGCGGGCGCGATTGCCCAGCAAAACGCCGAAGCGCTGTTCGGCATCGCTTACACACAGATGCTCAATCCCGGCAATCCAGTGGTTTATGGCGCGTTTACCAGCAATGTCGATATGCAGACGGGTTCGCCAGCTTTCGCTACGCCGGAAGGTGCGTGGGCATCGCTCATCGGTGGGCAGTTAGCGCGGCGCTATCACCTGCCGTACCGTGCCAGCAATGTCGCCAATTCCAAAGCGCCTGACGCGCAAGCTGGTTGGGAATCGATGAACGCGATGTGGCCCGTTATGCTCGGACACGCCAATTACGTGTTGCACGCGGCGGGGTGGATGGATGCGGGCTTGATCGCGGGATATGAGAAGTTCATCATCGATGTGGAAGTGCTGCAACTGCTGGACGCTTTCATGATGAACGCCCCAACCATTGACGATGATGCCTTGGGCTTGGACGCCATCGATGAAGTCGGCCCCGGCGGGCATTTCTTCGGCACGCCGCATACGATGGCACGCTATCGGGATGCCTTCTACCGCCCGATGTTGAGCGATTGGCAGAATTACGGTAACTGGGTGGAAAGTGGTTCGCTGACCGCTGCTGATCGTGCTTATCAAAAGGCGCAGGACGTGCTGGCAGCGTACGAGCAACCACCGCTTGATCCGGCGATCAAAGAAGAATTAGACGCTTACGTGGCACGCCGCCGCCGCGACATATTGCCGAACCAATAGATTGAACTAGCTAGACGAGCAGCGTGCTTGATCTAGCCCGAAACAAACCAAGTAAAGGGATTAGCGAGTTATGCAGCGCACAGCCGATCATCTGACGACTTCTGCACAAACGGGGCTATCGCTCCTGAATCCGGGTACGTGGTTACGCGGACTGAGTTCGATGTTGTGGGGAGATCGGTTTACTGTCGATGCGCCGCCCGCCAAGCCTCTCAAGCAGTTGCGCGAGATGCCTTATGTGCGCTATCGTGCCCGCCGCCGCAGTTTGCCCAACACCTTCACGCGTTTGGACTGGGAACGTGCGCAGGAATATTGGAATTTCTCCTGTGCAGTGTGTGGACGCCAACGCGGACTCTGGCACACCATCTCGCAAGATCATTGGGTGCCGTTGACCGATCCCGACTGCCCCGGCACGGTGGCAATGAACATGCTGCCGCTATGCTGCGGCGAAAACGGTTGCAACAACAGCAAAGGCAAAAAGAATCCTGATCAATGGCTGATCGAAAAGCTCGGCAAGCGCAAAGCCAAGAAGAAGATCGCCCAGATTCACGCCTATTTTGGCTGGGTAGCCGAACTCAAGGAACAACTAGAGTATGAATCGCGCGTCGAGTGCCCCGACTGCGGTTACGGGCTGCTGTTCGATGAGATCACGCACCTCTGGCACTGCGACTCCTGTCACAGCGATTGGCGCGAACGTCGAGATTAACGGCAGCCAATAAAAGACGCGGTGCGATATGACTTCATCTGATCTCTACTCCCTCGGCGGCAAAGTCGCCATCGTCACGGGCGCATCGCGCGGCATCGGAAAGGCACTCGCCCATGTGTATGCTAAAGCGGGCGCACGGGTGGTACTTGCCAGCCGCAAACTGGACGGGTTGCAGCCCGTCGCGGAGGCCATCACTGCCGCTGGCGGCGAAGCTTATCCCGTCGCGGCGCATATGGGCGATCCCGAAGCGATTGTTGCGCTGGTCAAAGCTGCCGTGCTGCATTTTGGCGGCATCGATATCATCGTCAATAATGCTGCTACCAATCCCCACTTCGGCCCGCTGCTCACCGCCGAAGACAGCATGTGGGATAAAATCTTCGACGTGAATCTGCGCGGCTATTTCCGGCTGATCCGCGAGGCAGTCCCCTATCTGCAAGCGCGCGGTGGTGGCAAGATCATTAACATGGCCTCGATTGCGGGTTTGATGCCGACGCCGGGGATGGGCGTGTATGGCATGTCCAAAGCCGCCGTGATCATGATGACCAAATCGCTGGCGGTGGAGTTAGCGCACAGCAATATTCAGGTCAACGCCATTGCGCCGGGATTCATCCAGACCAAGTTCAGTCAGGCCATCTGGGGTAATGACCAACTCAACGAGATGGTGAGCAAAGCCACGCCTGCCAAGCGCATTGGCAACGTCGAAGAATTACTCGGCATGGCTTTGTATCTAGCGAGTGCCGCTAGCAACTTCACCACGGGGCAAACCTTCGTGGTGGATGGCGGCCTTTCGCTTGGCAGCCTGAACATCAGCTAAAATAAGTCGCACCTATAGTTGTTCCTCCATCGAAGGAGCTTTTTTATGCTCGATTCCGTTGACGCGCTGATCGCGGACAAGCTAAAGCCGCACAGCCCCGGCCTCGCTCTGGCAATCGCGAAAAATGGCGAGATCATCCACCGCAAAGGCTATGGTCTCGCTAACCTCGAATGGGACATCCCGATCACGCCGGACACGGTTTTCCGCCTCGCCTCGATCACCAAGCAGTTCACTGCGGTGGCGATCATGCTGTTGCAAGCACAGGGCAAGATCAACCTCGATGATTCGCTGACGCGCTTCCTGCCAGATTACCCGACCAGCGGGCACGAAGTCACCATCCGCCAACTGCTCAACCACACGTCCGGCATCAAGAGCTACACCGACCTGCCCGGCTTCTTCGAGAAAATTTCCACCACCGCGATCACGCCACCCGCGTTGGTCGAACATTTCCGCAATCTGCCCTTCGACTTCAAACCGGGCGCACAGTGGCAGTACAACAATTCCGCTTATCATCTGCTCGGCCTGATTATCGAGAAGTTATCGGGCGTGTCTTACGGCGAATTCATCAAGCAGCATATTTTCGAGCCGTTGGGGATGCAGCATTCGTATTATCTGGACAACGAGCCGATCATCCCGCGCCGTGCCAGCGGCTACGTCGAAACGCCCGATGGCTTCCTGAACGCGCCCTTTCTCAACATGCAAATTCCCTATGCGGCGGGGTCGCTCGGTTCCACCGTCGATGACTTACTGATCTGGAATCAGGCGCTTTTTGAAGGCCGCCTGATCAGTGCCGACGCCCTAGCCACCATGCATCAGCCCACCATTCTCAACGATGGCACTCCGTACCCTTACGGTCTCGGTTGGTCGGTGATCGAGTATCGCGGGCATCGCGGCGTGCAGCATTCCGGCGGCATCAACGGCTTCAACACACAACTTATGCACCTGCCTGCGGATGGGCTGACCATCGCCTTGCTATGCAATTGGAACGGCTTCAACACCGAGCAGACGTTGTTCGCCATCGCGCGCCGTGCGCTGGGCATCCCCGAAGTCACGCCAACGTTCGTGACGCTTTCTGCCGAGCAGCTCGATCAGTTCGCTGGCACATACATCGATAACCGTGTTGGTAAATGCGAGATCAAGCGCGCAGACGATCAGCTAGAGTTAGCAGTTGGCAATTTCAAATTTACGTGGCGTGCCACTGGCGCGACGAGCTTCATTGAAGACAATGACCCTGATTATCCGATCGAGTTCAGCGATTTCCGTGATGGTCATTATCATCACTACACATTGAAGGGCATCACCTTCACGCGTACCGGTCAGCGCGCCGAGGAGCTTGCCACATGATCAACCAACGCTCTGTGCAAGCCGTCAACGCGTCGGCGCTAAACGAGCGCTTCGGCAAGCCATTGTATGCGTCGTACAGTTTCGCGCAGATTCCACCAACCGTTGAATATCTGTTGACGGGTGCGGGCGCGTCCGGCTTGCCGAGTGATGTGCTGGGCGATCTCCCGACACAGTACGACAAGGTGATCTTGTGCTTTATCGATGCCTTTGGCTGGCGTTTTCTGGAACGCTACGCAGATAAATATCCGTTCCTCAAGCGTTTCTTCGATCAAGGCGTGGTTTCCAAGCTGACCACCCAATTTCCATCCACCACGTCGGCGCATACCATCACCATCCATACTGGTTTGCCTAATGGAATCTCCGGCATCTACGAGTGGTTTATGTATGAGCCGAAGGTGGATCGTCTGATCGCGCCGCTGCTGTATTCCTTCATGGGCGACAAAGAGCGCAATTCTTTGCGGCGCTCAGGGCTGCCACCGGAAGCCTTCTTCCCCACCACCAACGTTTATCAACGCTTGAATGAGGCGAATGTCGCCTCCAGCGTCTTCCAGAGCATGTCCTTCACGCCTTCACCCGTTTCCGATGTGATCTGCAAAGGCGCGACGGTGGTTCCTTTCCGCACCCTTTCCGAAGGTCTCACGGAACTCGTGTTAGCGATCACGAACCAACCCGGCAAAGGCTACTACTATCTTTACTTCGATGGCATCGACACCATCGGGCATCATCGCGGGCCAAGCTCTCCTCACTTTGACGCGGAGGTAGATAGTTTCCTGCGCACGATGGACAGCCTGCTGTATCAAGCGTTGGCGGGCAAAGTCAAAAACACGCTGCTGCTCATCACCGCCGATCATGGTCAGATCGAAGTTTCGCCGGAACGCCTGACTAACCTTCGCTTGGTCGCGCCGGAGATCGCGGCGTTTTCCCGCCTGAACAAACGCGGTGAACCATTGCTACCAGCGGGTTCCGCACGCGATATGTTCTTGCACATCAAGCCAGAGCATATTGACGAGGCCGAAGCACTTCTACAACGCGTGCTTGGCGATAAGGCCGAGATCTACCGCACGCAAACGCTGATCGATCAGAATTTCTTCGCGGCACAGCCTGTGTCGGATGCCTTCCTGAAGCGCGTGGGCAATCTCGTCATCCTGCCGCACAAATATGAGCAAGTCTGGTGGCTGGAACCCGTCAACGACTATCCAGCGTTTCGCGGGCATCATGGTGGCCTCACCCGTGAGGAAATGGAGACAATCCTACTCGCTTTGCCGCTAGGATAAAGCGACTTCCTGCGCCTTCCACGAAAGTTTGTAGTCGATAAAAACATTCACTGCTTCTACGCTGCGCGCACGGTGGCTTCCCGTTTATTCGAGGAGCGACTGGACATTCCAGTGAAGTTGCGTGCCACGGACGTTAGCTCTGCCTTACCCCAACGCAAAGTTGACCTCAACGCGCCTTATGCGATAATAGAGAACAATCTAGATGCTTGTGCTTCATAAATGTTGTGAAAATGATTCCTTTTTAGCAGGTTGAGGTGAGCATGACCGCCGCCGGAATAAATGCAATTTACCATTATCTGAGTGTCTTGGTTGCCGAACGTAGCCCGGAAGAACCACTGCTATATCGTCAAATCTTGCCTGCCATCCAATACAAATTCCCCGATTTCTCGTTTTCCAATTACGGTATGCTCGATATTTTCGAATTCTTGGAAAAAGGTGAACAGGCTGGCTACTTCAAATTCATGCATCCCGACGACCCTGAAGTAGCGTACCTGATCGGTGGCAGTCGTCGTCCGCCCACCCAATCGCAGGCATTTTCCGTGCGGGCGGGGGACACCAGCAAATTGCGCTGGATGAACGCGACAATGGAAGCCATCCTCCGTGCGGATCGCGGTGACCAGATTTTAGAGGCCGTGCAAGACTCCGATTGGCAATCTCCCGAATTTTCAGAATTCTTAGATGTCGAAGAACGTGCCATGACGCTCTATTCAGCGCGCGGCAAGTTAAAGCGGGTGCGTGAATTCCTGACCACCCTGCGCGATGTCGGTGAAGCACAGGCCATCACCAGTTGGCAAACCAGCCGTATGGTGCTGCGCCTGCCGCCCGTCCCGCCACAACCTGCCGATGCGTCGCGCGCGCACACATTAATCTGGGCGCTGATGCAAGGGCACGTCACTCCGCGCAGCACCCCGCCCGATCAATTCAACGCGATGTTTTTCGCCGTCCTCAGCTTCTGCCGCGATCAACTCCGCCGTGAACGCGCATGGGATTGGGTGGCAGGCTTGGATATTCTGGAATCCGACGCGCGCACCGTACGCGGCTTGGCTTCTGCGCAGAAAAAATCGCTCTTATCCATCCGCACGGGCAAATTGTCGCTGGATAAGACCACCCAAGACCTTGCCGATGCCACGGTCATGGCGCTCGTTGCCCAACTGCGCAAAGAAGCCGGAATGCGCACCAGTCTGCTCGATCCGACGCCGCTCTACAAGGGCTTCGTGGACATGCCGAGCCTTGACCAGAGCTTCCAATATCTCGAAAATCGCTCTTCCCTGATCGCGGATGATGGCTTGCTCAATTGGCTCGAAGCTGAGATCGCGCGCAATGTCTCCGCTGGTAACGATGTTCCACTCCGCAAACTTGCCAACAAAGCCGCGATGGTGATCGGTGCCCGGAAATTTGGGTTGACGCGTCTTAAACTGCAACCGATGGAAATGAAAGCCATCTATGAGAGCGTGATACAAGGCGTTTCGCTGCTGAAGTTGCTGTACGCCTTCCTTAAACAGCCGACCAACGCCCTCGCCGCCGATTATCTGAACAAGAATCCCGACTTGTTGGATGAAGAAGTAATTGGCCCGCTGCTGGATGAAGAACTGCTCAAAGCCTCGCAAAATGGCTCGATCTCTGCTTTCCGCCAACTGCGCGACCGCGTCATGCTGTGGGAAAAGATCACCAGTCTCGGCTTTGAAGAAGGCGTCCGCCAGTACGAGCGTGAATATGCCAGCCGCTCCGATGTCAATCTGCAAGCCGAGATGGGCATTCTACTGCTCGTCCGCACCAAGACCAAAGAGGTCAACGAACGTCTCGATATTCTGGAGCGCTTCCCGGCGGCGGGTACTGCCGAAGGCTTGCACATGATCGACAGCATGTTGGATATGCTCTCGTTTCACAACGCCGATCAAGAGGAATACGCCCGTCATTACGAGGTCAAGCACCTGATCGAGCGCTGTATCAAGGTGGGCATCGACCGCGCGCTGTCCGAAATGAAATAGTGTGCCCGATTCAATTCCCCAATTTCCTCTACCAATTGCCACAGGCTTTGGTAATCATAATGCGTTTATCCACTGGAAGCTGCGAAGGCGGTATGCCGAAGCGACTAGTGACAACGTTAGCATTCATATACATCTCGACTTCAAAGCAGGAGGAAGGTAGCACATCAACCTCCCATAGACCTGATATGTTTCCTGCTCCGATCAACAGAAAAAATTCGGTGCGCTTGAACGGATCAATAAGGGTTGAATGAAACGAGGTTGCGTTAGCTTCAGGTTTTTCGTAAAAGTAAATCCCACCCTGCGAGACCAACCACTGAAAAGTTTCCACCAACGAACCTGACACGCTATAGACTCTAAATGTTTCAGTATAGTTATATTGCGCGGTTTTTGTGGTCTGGAATATGAGAGTGCTATTTGGTGGAGGTGGAATTACTTTGCTTACTGCCCAATCGTATCCAAAACGCGGGTAAAAATATATTGTACCCGCGCAGACACAGCATAGAGCAAGCATGGTTAGCAAGATAGCCCATGTCAGATTGTCTGCGGTAAGCCATTTTTTTCTTGGTCGCCTTGTATACGTCTGATCTAATGCCTCTTGAGTCATAGGATTCTCTGATAACGCCTCTTGTTATCTTTACTCCATTCTAGCCAAGTTCTTCAACCCTAATTCAGGCTAATCGAGGCGCAACTCTGC